>NZ_JAJFZK010000006.1 GCF_020731355.1 Bacillus sp. REN16
TGAAAAAGTGTTAAATTTAATATGGATAGGTGTTTTATATATGTCTCATTTGGCTAGGTCAGTTCAGACCCTTAAGCCTTTTTTTGTTTATAAATAATTTATGAAGGAATCCGACAAATAATGTCGAATTATTAAAGCTGTTAGGGGGTGTACTATGTCAATCAAACAGAATAAGCAAAAAAGTAAAGAAGGTAATGGAAACGTTAAAGAGTTAAATCAAATAAAGAAATACTTTATCTGGGGTGGAGGTATAACCCTTTTAATTCTTATCTTCTTTCCGGTCATTGTAAACTTCATTATGAATTTCGATTTTAGTTTTCGTGTGAGTGGAGATGAAGGTGAATGGATTCCTTTCTATGCTTCTTTTTATGGTGCGCTACTGGGAGGTGGAATCTCAGGTGCTTTAACTCTTGGTGGTGTTTATTTAACAATACAACATGAAAGACAAAATAGAATCCTCGAAACTTATCCTCAGAAAAGAAAACATGCAGGAGATGTACTAATTTACATGGAAGAGGTAAAGAAATTTGTTTCCGAAGTGTATGATAAGGAAAATGAAGAAACATTAAATAAATATGATGGAAAGTTTTCGGAGCAATTAGGGAAATTTACTTTTAATAATAATAGTATTCTCAACTCAGCTGCTATGGTAAATGGAACTTATTTTTATAATACAAGAAAGGTAATTGCTCACCTTAAAGCAATTGAAGATTTTCAAAGAACACCAGCAATTCATCCTTACCACAGGTTAGATATGGATATGAACCAAGTTGAATATGCAAAAATTGTGCTTGAAACAATTAATGAATTAGAAGAACAAGCAAGAGAAATTGATAGAAAAATTGATGAGTTAAATTATTAGGCGAATTTTAATAGGGTATAATTTATCCTAGGACTTTTTTGTGAGGATGTGTATTAAATGATTTCATTATTACTGGCAATGGATAAAAACCAACTAATTGGTAAGGACAATGACCTTCCTTGGCGATTACCAGCGGATTTGGCCTATTTTAAAAGGGTAACCATGGGGCACGCGATCATTATGGGACGAAAAACGTATGATTCGATTGGCCGCCCACTGCCTGGCAGAGAAAATATTATTGTTACTCGTGATACTTCATACAAAGCGGAAGGCTGTAAGGTGATTCATTCAATTGATGAGATTGTGAAATTAAGAGAAGAAACCGATCAGGAGCTCTTTGTTATCGGCGGTGCCGAGATTTTTAAGATGATACTTCCATATTCAGACCGTCTTTACATAACTGAGATTGAAGAGGAATTTGAGGGGGATACCTATTTTCCGGCATTTAATAAGAACGAGTGGAAAGTCATCTCAAAGGAAAAAGGCATTAAGGACGAGAAAAATCCCTATGATTACACGTTTATAGTTTATGAAAAAATCCCGCAGAACTAAATCTGCGGGTTTCTTTTTAGGATATAAACGGTACATCAACGACATAGAATAACACGGAGAAAAACATCGCAGCGCTTCCCGCCAACACAAACAAATGCCAGATTGCATGGTTAAACGGCAGCTTTCTCCATACATAAAACACTGCACCAACCGTATACAGAATTCCGCCTGTTAACAATAACATAAATCCGTTGAATCCTATACTTTCATATAACGGCTTAATGCCCGCGATAATTAACCATCCCATAAGGACATAACAAACCGTTGAAAGGATCATAAATTTTTCTACAAAAAAGACCTTAAACACGATGCCAACGACAGCTAGTCCCCATACGACTCCAAATATCGTCCAACCTAGCCAGCCTCGTATCGCTACTAAAACGAAAGGTGTATACGTGCCGGCAATTAATAAATAAATCGCCGAATGATCTAAGATCGCAAACACTTTTTTCGCTTTTAGATGTGTGATGCTATGCAAAAGGGTTGAAAATAAATATAGAAGAACCATAGTGGTCCCGAAAATAGAGAAGCTCACAATATGCCAAACATCCCCATATTTCACGGCAAACACGATTAACATAACAAGGGCTGGAATACTTAATAAAACTCCGATACCATGTGTGATGGCATTTGCAATTTCTTCCTTTAGTGTCTCTTGCCTAAACGTCATTCTTTTCACCTCAATACAATTCTTCATCCAATCATACTGCTAATAAAAACAGATTTCAAATGACATTTGTCATTTTACATAAAGGTTGTTAAGAAAATTTTGAAATGGAAGCGATTCATTTAAAAAAGTAATAAAATATTTAGAAAACTTTGCTACATATAGGCTTATTCATGTTATAATGAACGAATTAAATATTTCAATACTGTACTGTGTTGTTGCAGAAACACACGAAAGGGGATATGGGGCTCATGGCACACGAAGTAAAACAAAAACTAGATGGGATCCATGTAGAGGATATCATAAAAGCAAATCAAACATTGAAGGATGTTATAATCCATACACCTTTACAAAGAAATGAATTACTATCTGAACGTTACGAATGTAACTTACTAATAAAACGAGAGGACTTACAAATTGTTCGTTCTTTTAAAATTAGAGGTGCTTACAATCGAATTAAAAATCTAACTGAACAAGAGCTTAAAAACGGAGTCGTTTGTGCAAGTGCAGGAAACCATGCACAAGGAGTGGCGTTTTCCTGTTTTGCATTAAAAATCCGAGGCAAAATCTATATGCCATCTACAACACCAAGGCAAAAGGTTTCCCAGGTAGAAGCTTTTGGACGAGATTATGTCGAGATTATCTTAACCGGTGATACTTTTGATGATTCCTATGAGGAAGCGGTAGCCTGTTGTGAAAGAGAGAATCGCACGTTTATCCATCCTTTTGATGACACGGATGTGATGGCTGGTCAAGGAACGGTAGCGGTCGAAATTTTAAATGATTGTGCAGAGCCTGTTGATTTTGTATTTGCTGCAATTGGCGGGGGCGGACTTATTTCAGGTATCTCAACCTACATGAAGAGCATTTCTCCAGAAACAAAAGTGATCGGAGTTGAGCCAGAGGGTGCCTCAAGCATGAAAACATCGATTGCAAATGGTGCAGTCACGACTTTGCAAAAAATTGATAAGTTCGTTGATGGTGCAGCTGTAAAAACAGTTGGTGAAAAAACCTTTGAAATTAGTAAACAGCTTGTAGATGATATTGTTGTTGTACCGGAGGGAAAGGTATGTACAACGATCTTGGACTTATATAATGAAAATGCCATTGTTGCAGAGCCTGCTGGAGCATTATCAATTGCGGCCCTTGATTTGTACAAGGATAAACTAAAAGGCAAAACTGTTGTCTGTGTGCTTAGTGGCGGAAACAATGACATCAGCAGAATGCAGGAAATTAAAGAACGTTCGATGCTGTATGAAGGCTTACAATGCTATTTTATCGTGAATTTTCCACAAAGGGCTGGCGCATTAAGAGAATTATTACTTGATGTATTAGGCCCAACAGACGATATTACCCGATTTGAATATACAAAGAAAAATAACAAGGAAAATGGTCCGGCACTAGTTGGAATTGAACTAAAGCATAAGGATGACTATCAAGCATTAGTGAACCGAATGATGAAAAAAGGGTTCCCATTCCGCGAGTTAAATAAAGAAAATACGACATTATTTAATTTATTAATCTAATAATGTTAATTTCACGAATTCAACATAATTAGACAAAGACGAATTGTTTGTTCTCATGTATAATAAAAGAAACGGGTGAAAAAGGACTGATTGTTTGCTATTCAAAAGCCTAGAGTTCAAAAATAGTTATGGACAGAAGGTTAAAGTAATTGAAATTCCAGTATTGGAGAAAGGCAACACATATCGCTTTATGCTCGATTTTCGTTTACAGGCATATTTGTCGAAAATCATGTTAAAATCAAGTCCAAATCAAATCTATTCGTTTCGAGAATATTTAAAGACCGTTCTTAAATGGACTGATTATGAACGTATTTTTCAACTAGATATTTTAAAACATAATGCATAGTTTTAGAATGAAGCCGATTTTAAAACAATTAAAATCGGCTCTTTTTTTGCATTTGAGCATTATTTGAGCAATTTACCCGTTAAAATATGGACAAGCTATTTAGTAAAAATAGATAAACGCCAGACGTAGGAAGTGAACGTATGACAAAGGTGAAAATTGTAACAGATTCTACAGCCGATCTTTCAAAGGAGCAAATTAGAGAATTGGGTATCTCCGTCGTTCCGTTATCCATCACAATTGATGGGGTTACGTTTCTTGATCGAGTGGATATTACACCAAAAGAATTCTTAACTAAAATGAAACAATCAGCCGAACTGCCAAAAAGCTCTCAGCCAGCGGTTGGGCACTTTGTCGAGCTATACGATCAATTAGGAAGTGACGGCAGTGAAATACTCTCCATCCATATGACCGGGGGGATGAGTGGTACTGTGGCATCTGCTGAAAATGCGGCAAGATTGAGTGAATCAAAGGTCACTGTGATTGATTCCATGTATATCTCTAGAGCCTTAGTATTTCAAGTTGTGGAGGCTGCCAAAATGGCAAATGCGGGACACACGATGGATGAGATTGTGAAACGGATTGAGGAAATAAGAGAAAACACAACATTATTTGTAACGGTTGATACATTGGAAAATCTGGTTAAAGGCGGGCGAATCGGAAAAGGTAAGGCACTAATTGGGTCGATACTGAATATTAAACCAATCGCGTCATTGCAGGATGGTGTCTATACTCCTGTGTCGAAGGTTAGAAGCCATGCGAAAATTGTAAAATACTTAAGTGAAAAGTTTGCCGAAGATGTAAAGGATAAAATGATTAAAGGTGTCGCAATTGCCCAAGTCGATGCAGTGGAGCTTGCCTCCAATTTAAAAGATGCGATTAAAAAGTTAACCGGATACGAAGACGTTGACATCGTTGATACTACGCCCGTCATCAGCACCCACACGGGTCCCGGAGCGATTGGGTTTATGTATTATGTGGAAATAGAACGCAAAAATGACGTGTGAACATTCACACGTCATTTTTTTAGATTTCGGGCATTGGAGTTGGTGTTGGATTAGCGTAGCCTTCTTTGTAAGTTTCATCAATCATATCCCGAATTTCACCTGGTGATTTACCCTTTGAATATTCCATTACGGATGTAGCTGCAATTTCTAGACATACCATACATTTTGTACCATGATCATCCCATACAATCGCATCACCTTTGTTTTCATGAACAAAGCAATCATAATTATCACGGTGACCCACAGAGTCAGCGCAACCACAGTAACAAGGTATCGTTTCAAGTAGATCTTTATTTATTGCTGCAGCTTTATAAATTGTCACCATTTCCTCTGACTTTCCATCTAAAAAAGATGGCATTACATCTATTGAAGCGGTTTCTTCACGAATATCTCCCATTACATGTTCTTCGCCGTTTGATTCATGATCTTCATCGTTTTGCGAACAGCCAACCATACCAAATACGAGAATAAGCGTGAGAAAGACAACGATCTTTTTCATAATAAACAACCTTTCTTATCTTATGTAAGCCTATTTTAACATATCAAATGTTTGTAAAAAAAAGAATTCACGATTTTGTCATAAAAAGAAAGCTCAAGAAGCCCGCCTATCGGATTGCGATGGCTTCTTGGGCTAGATAAGTAAAAAAAGGACATCGTAACCGATATCCTTACTTACCTTCTGATTCTTCATCTGATAATTCTAACTTCTCTCCTCCAATCGAAATATAGGTGAGAATATCTAAATCAGGCTTAGCCTTGGCCATACCTTGAATATATGGTGTGATCGTATCTTTAAAATCCTTACTAACACCCATCTCCTCACAGTGCCCATAAACATACATTTTCTTATCATCAAAGAAGAAAGCAATATAGCCAAGCGCCTTCTTATCCTGATTAACGATATTCAGAATTTGACATTCTTCCTTAATCAATTCTGGAGAAACAAAGATTTGCAAGACGATTCCTCCTTTTATGTTAACTGCAATTTTTTAAATAGAGAATCATTTGTTTCCTTACTTGGATTTTTCTTTTTCACCCGAATTAAAATCATACATAACAGGCCAACGACTAATGTCAACGATGCAGTGGTTAAAAACATTCCCGCGCGTGACCAATTCATGAGCCAGCCGTAAATAGGGGGACCTATTGCTACGCCTAAAAATCGAACAGATCCATAAAGAGATGTTACGAAACCTCGTTTTTCTGTTGAAACTGAACCCGTGATAAAGCTATTAATACACGGTAATACGAGTCCAGTACCGATGCTGCTGATGGCCAATACTGCAATGAACGGAATTAGACTTTCAAAAAAAACCAACAATGCAAATGAGACAGTCATGAGAAATAACCCCACGATAATGAGATTTTTCATTAATGGCATTTTTTTCCCGATTTTACTGCCCGTAATGTAGGAAGTTGTTGTCATACATAAAAGAGGGATGGCTAAAATCGCTCCTTTAAGAACACCATCTGTATCATAGGTTTTCTCTAGTACATCCGATAAATAAAAGAGAATTCCAAACAGAGTGAATAAACAGGTTGCACCGGCTAAATAAGCTGTAAATAGCCATCTCCCTTCATTTTTAAATACTGAAAATAACCCGTGTACATATTTTTTGAGCGGTGGTGGTTCTTTCTTTTGTTTTTTCTCCTTGACGAAAAAGATCGTAAGCAGCACAGAAAGTAAACAAAAGATTGGGAAAGCGAAAAAGGCTGCATACCAAAATAACAGTGCGAGTAATGAGCCAATTATTGGCGAGATCACCTTTCCAAAGCCATTTGAGGCTTCAACTAACCCTAAGACACGACTCTGTTTGCCGCCTTTGAATAAATCACCTGTAAGTGCCATTGCGATTGGTGCTGTTCCTGCTGCCCCTATACCCTGCATAACCCGGCCAGCCATGATCCAATAATATGGACTCGAAAACCAAGCAGCTGCCATTCCAGCAAGCAGTCCACCTGTACCATAGAGAATGAGTGCAGGTATGATGACGGCTTTTCTAGAAAATCGATCTGAGAAATAACCGAGCAATGGGATCGAAAACGCAGCTGCTATTGAAAAGGTAGTAATAACAAGACTCACCTGGAATTGACTAATATCAAGTTCCTTTTGCATTTCGGGTAAGACTGGGATGAGCATTGAATTACCAAGAACAAGGATTAGTGGAATTGAACTAATCGCAACAATAGTCATTGCTGAATTATTTTTGCTGGACAAGATTTGCATCTCCTTATATTTCGGTGTGAAATGAACAAAATTGAAATCAATTCATGCTTTACTATTTTTTCAAATTCTCGTTATGCCTATTCTGTTAGTAGTTTCCAATTGAAAGAAACATTAGAAAAGCCCATTCTTTACACCATTTACCTGTTTTTGAATAACATAGCAACTGTAAGAAGATGGGTGTATATAACAAAAAAGAGATAAACAACCGGTTTATGTTTGTTAACAAGGAGGAATTATGCCTATGGACTTTTTAAATGTTCCTGAGCGAACAAAGGGAGATCGGAGCTATGGAATTACCTCAATTGCTGATTTTGGTACGCCTGTTCCCATAGTGGAGGCGCATTTACGTGATTACCATGCCTATATAGATATCGCGAAAATCGGAATTGGTTCCGCATATGTGACCCCGAATTTGCAGGAAAAAATCAATCTTTATAAAAAATATAAGGTAATCCCATATTGTGGCGGCACGTTTTTTGAAAAATGCTTTGTCCAGGAAAAACTTGATGAATATGCTAAAAGCCTCCAAAAGCTTGGCATTGAATGGATTGAGATTTCAAATGGGACGGTAGATATCCCGCTTCATAAAAGGCTCTCACTCATAAAAAAATGGAAAAAGCATTTTAATGTGATTGCTGAAGTAGGCTCAAAGGATCAAAATAGGGAAATGCCATTAGCTGACTGGGAGCAGGAAATAAATTTGCTGTTAGCAGCGGGATGCAAGTATGTGATTACAGAAGGCAGGGATTCTGGTACTGCCGGAATTTATAACCGTTCTGGCCAAGTTAACACTGAATTAATTGATCAGATTTCAAAAAATATTGATGTCAATAAACTTATTTTTGAAGCTCCGACACCAAAGCAGCAAATGTTTTTTATCAACGAATTTGGTACAAATGTCAATCTGGGTAACGTCAAAATTACTGACGTTTTAGTTTTAGAATCACAAAGACTGGGCTTGCGGAGCGAAACCTTTTTCATGGGAGAGAAGACATGGAACTTACCTTGATCAGGCACCTTCCCACAGAGTGGAACGTGAAAGGGGTGCTCCAAGGAAGCCGAAACATTCCAATACTAGAAATAAATAACGTTAACAAAGAGGATATAGAAAAAAACAAAAAACGGTTAAAACAACATTACTCCTTGGTCTTAACGAGTGAATTAACCCGAACACAACAAACTGCAAATGCTTACGGATATGACCATTTTGAAATTGAGCCATTGTTAAATGAAGTTCATTTTGGCGAATTTGAAGGGAAAGAAAAAAGTCTACTTATAGAAACACATAAAAAGAACTGGTTTACAAACCCGCGTGAAATTATTCTTGGGGAAAAAATCACGGACTTAGAAACTCGGATGCTTGAATTTTTACAAAAATATAAGGATTACGAGTCAATTTTAGCATTTGGTCACGGATCCTGGATTCGTGCATGCGTATCTTATTTCAGATTTGGAACGATTAATAAAATGAATCAGCTGGAAATAAAAAATAATCAAATGCTAACAATCGAAGCAGGAGAGGAGGAGTTTGAGATTGGGCGTTATCACATATGAAAACTGGAATGAACAGAGTGTTTCGGACATCGTGAAAAACAACAAGGACTATTATGACATATTAAAGTGGGCATATAACAGTTATTCGGCTGAAGATATTGTGTACGCATGTAGCTTTGGGGCAGAGGGAATCGTATTGATTGATTTAATTTCAAAGGTGAAAAAAAACGCTCGAATCGTCTTCTTAGATACTGGCCTCCATTTTAAAGAAACATATGAACTCATTGAAAAAATCAAACAAAAATATCCAACTCTTACGATTGAATTGAAAAAACCGGTATTAAGCCTAATGGAGCAGAAAGAAAAACACGGTAATGAATTATGGAAGACGAATCCGAATTTATGCTGTCAAATACGGAAGATTGATCCTTTACATGAGGTTCTTACTGGTACAAAAGCATGGATCTCGGGTTTGCGTCGTGAGCAGGGACCTACCCGCAAAAATACGGAATACGTAAACAAGGATGAAAAATTTAAAAACATTAAAATATGTCCGCTTATTCACTGGACATGGGACGATGTTTGGACGTATATCAAGCTTAACAATCTTCCCTATAATGAATTGCACGACAATAACTATCCGAGTATTGGCTGCGCGCCATGTACAAACCAAGTTCTAAATGGAGATTTACGTTCAGGCAGATGGGCGAACTCCGATAAAACAGAATGCGGATTACATGTGAAATAAGGTAATGGAGGTTATCAAATTGGCATTAAGTAAACCGCATGGCGGTACATTGGTTAATCGTTTTAATCCAACGATTAATTATGAAGAAATCGATAAACAAATTGAACTCAGCAACATGGAGTTAAGTGATTTGGAATTACTTGCAGTAGGTGCATATAGTCCACTTGAAGGATTTATAGGGAAGGCCGATTATGAATCGATTCTTCACTCGATGAGACTTGCTAATGGACTTCCGTGGTCAATTCCTATTACATTGGCAGTAGACAAAACAGTTGCAAAGAAAATCTCAATCGGGGAAAAGGTCCGATTAGTTCAAAATGGCGAGGTCTACGGAGTGATCGAGGTCATCGAGAAATATCTGCCTAACAAAGAAGTAGAGGCATTTAAGGTATATCGGACAACAGAGACAGCACATCCTGGTGTCAAACGATTATTTGAAAGACCCAATGTTTATATTGCCGGGCCGATACATCTTGTCAAACGTCCAAAGAAAAAGAGGTTCGAAACCTTTTATTTGGATCCAATTGAAACTAGGGCCGTTTTTGAACACTTAGGCTGGAAAAAAGTAGTCGGATTTCAAACGAGAAATCCAGTTCATCGAGCACATGAGTATATTCAAAAGTCAGCTTTGGAAGTCGTCGATGGATTATTTTTAAATCCGTTGGTCGGTGAAACAAAATCAGATGATATTCCAAGTGATATTCGGATGGAAAGCTATATGGTTCTCCTAGAAAAATATTATCCGAAAAACAGAGTGTTCCTATCTGTATTTCCAGCTGCGATGCGTTATGCCGGTCCAAGGGAAGCAATCTTTCATGCATTAGTCCGGAAAAACTATGGGTGTACACATTTTATTGTAGGTCGCGACCATGCGGGGGTTGGAAATTACTATGGTACCTATGACTCTCAAAAGATTTTTAGCCATTTTACAGAAGAGGAACTAGGAATTTTACCATTGTTTTTTGAACATAGTTTTTACTGTAACAAGTGCGGGAACATGGCCTCTGCCAAAACATGTCCTCATAGTAAGGAGGACCATGTAATCCTATCAGGGACAAAAGTACGTGAAATGCTAAAGGCAGGAAAAAAACCACCTAGGGAATTTAGCAGGCCAGAGGTAGTCGAGGTCCTCATTCGAGGCATGGCAGAACAATATTCGAAGATATAAAGGTGGGTAATATGGGCGAAGAACAACATATTATATGGCATCAAGCTGCAATAACGAAAATGGCGAGACAACAACAAAATCAACATAAAAGCTGTGTGATTTGGTTTACAGGACTATCAGGTTCAGGTAAATCATCTTTAGCAAATGCCCTAGACCAGGTGCTTTTTACAAATAAAGTGCAAAGTTATGTCCTTGACGGGGACAATATTCGCCACGGTTTAAATGCTGGCCTTGGTTTTAGCAAAGAAGATCGGAAAGAAAATATTCGCAGGATTGGTGAGGTGTCAAAGCTTTTTGTAGAAAGTGGGCAAATTGTCTCGACAGCATTCATTTCGCCATTTCGTGAAGACCGTGAGCAAGTAAGAAATTTGTTTCCTGATGGGGAATTTATCGAGGTTTACGTAAAATGTCCAATCAATGTTTGTGAAAATCGCGATCCAAAGGGCTTATACAAAAAAGCGAGAAACGGAGAGATACCCGATTTTACCGGAATAAGCTCCCCGTACGAAGAACCGGATTATCCAGAACTGGTAATCGAAACGGACAAATTTACCATCTCACAATCCGTAGAAAAAATAATTGACTATTTAAAACAGAGGTCAATTCTTTAAAGTAAGAAAGTGATTTCAGCTTTCTTACTTTACTTTTTTCTCCAACCAAGCTGGTTAGTTGCGATAAAAGAAGGTGCCCTAAGATGATAAATAAAATCAATAATGTTCGTTGATACGGTTTGACAAAGGATTGCATAAAAGACAATTCGAATATCAATGACGGAAGCTGTTAATAAGAAAATGAAAAAGTTCAGCCAAAGCATGACTTTGCCCGGTGACCAATCATTGTATTTAGCAATCATTAACGTCGGAATGACCATCCCGCCACTAGATGAACCACTTCGGATTAATAGTCCTACCCCTATACCGAAAATCATGGCCCCACAGAGTAAGTCAAGCCAGAAAAAGGGTGTAAGAAATGAGCCAAGTGTAGATACAAAACTCACCGTAACAGACGTAATCGTAACAGCAATCATCGTTTTTACGGTCCAGGAAAATCCGAAATATTTTAACGCAAGAATTAAAAAGGAGAAATTGACAATCCATAAAGACGTACCTAAAGGTAATTGTGTCCAGTAATTCATCAAAATCGCAAGCCCAGCGGCACCACCTGAAGGAATGTTATGAGGGAATAAAAATAAGGACATACCAAGCCCTTGTAAAAATGCGCCACTAACAATGCAAATATAGGTAATCACAGCTTTAGGCATTGATTAAATTGACCTTTCTGATAACGTTTATAGAACTCATAAATATGTAACCTCCCGAAACTCACTCTCCTTGTCCATTTTATGTTGACAAGCTATTCAATATGTTCGAAAATTGTTCACATCCATTTGAGTTGTAAGTTTGTCACATATTCTTTAAAATGAGATGAGAATGAGAATTAAGGATGTAGGTGAAAACGTGAAAAAAATAAAATTTTTAGTAGTTGTTGCACTTATTTTTGTTTTAGCAGCATGTGGCAGTGGAATTCCTAATGCGTTGAATTATGAGGTCTCCGATTTCTCCTATGTGAATCAGAATGGTGAAGATTTTAGCTTAAAGGATTTAGAGGGGAAAGTTTGGATAGCTGATATGATTTTTACTAATTGTGATACAGTTTGTCCGCCAATGTCAGCTCACATGGCTAAGTTGCAAGGCATGGTGAAAGAAGAGGGGCTGGATGTTGAATTTGTTTCCTTCTCTGTTGACCCGGAAGTAGACACACCTGAGGTGCTGAAGGAATATGCGGAAGGCTATAGTGATGATTTATCTAACTGGCATCTGTTAACCGGATATACAATTGATGAAATAACTGTATTTGCAAAAGACAGCTTTAAAGCATTAGTGGCAAAACCTGAAGGCCAAGACCAAGTATTGCATGTGATTAAGTTTTACTTAGTTGACCAAAATGGAACTGTTTTGAAGGAATACAATGGGGTCGAAAATACTCCATATGAAGAAATTTTAGCCGATATTAAAACAATTCAATAGAAAAGTAAGGGACTCCAGGGTGGAGTCCCTTTTTAATGGTTTCCTTTAATCCTCGGGCAACTCAACACCATCCACTACAACGGTCTCAAGTTCTTTCCAGAACAGCTCATGGCTCGTAAAGGTGAGGCAGCCGCTTGAGATTTTCTCTGGGAATTCTTGATCCTGATCTGGTTTATTTTCACGCTCTTTTTCCATAAGGATGACCTCGTTTCGTATAGTTCTTTTTGAACATAGTTTTAAAAAGAATTCTCCTTCTTATCCTGCCTTACTTTTCCAAAATAATTTTCATCGAATTAGAGAAAATGAAACTGTAAATGAATGTTAAAGGGGATTGAATGATGCTGGCATTGCTATCATCCTCGCTTTCTATTTGATTAAAAAAGCCAATAAAAACACATACAACGTGAATGTAAATAAAATTGTTGTTACTCCAGCTCAAGAGTTTGTAAATCCAACGCAAATTAATGTTCTCCACCTATCAGACTTACATCTTGAAAATCTATCAATTACTCCTGAAGAATTATATAATAAAGTTAAAGATGAAAAAATTGATTTAATTGCTGTTACGGGTGATTTTTTAGATCGTAAACGCAGTATTTCCAAGTTAGTTCCGTACCTTGCTATTTTTAATAAAATTTCCCCGAATAATCTTGTACTAACCCATGATCCAAACCTTGTATTGCATATGAAGGATTATCATTTTGGTTATTTATTGTCAGGCCATTTTCATGGTGGACAAATTTGTTATCCAAAGCCATATCGTTTGGTGAAAATGGGGAAACTTGTTAGAATGAAGATGATTAAAGGTTTTCATACGCATGATGGAAAACCATTTTACATTAATGAAGGATTGGGACAAACTGGCGTGAATATTCGTGTCCGAAGCACCCCCGAAATTACAATTCATACGCTGACGCTGGGTGAAAAGAGCGCTAGTCAAGCTATATAAAGACGTCCATATAGACGTCTTTTTTCCGCATTTTTTCGAATTGGTTCAATTTTTATGACGATTAAAAATATTACTGTGAATTCGTGATATTTCGTTGAAACTGGAATCGTTAGTGGTTTTTTTACGTACTATAATACTAAACTTGTAGACAACTGTCACAAAGAGAAATGTAGGTGACCAGGATGTATAATCCATTTTTATCCATTATTATTACTATGCTTTTGATGAGCGGATGCTCTGGAGGAACGCCAGTAACAACTGGTATTGCCACCAGTAACCATAATACAGGTCTAACCCCGAAGCGGGAGATACCAGATGATTTTATCCCTAGGGAACTTCATATTGCGTCAATCGGTGATTCTCTTACAAAGGGTGTCGGTGATGAAACAAAGCAGGGGGGCTACACTTCCTTGCTAGAGGGAAAGCTGCTTGGTGAAAAAGATGTAAAATCTGTGACTCTTGAAAATTTCGGTGTGAAAGGGCATAAAACATCAGACCTTCTAAAGCGATTGCAAAATGAGGACGTGCAAGAAGGGATTGCCGGTGCCGATATCATTATCATTACGATCGGCGGTAATGATATAATGAAAATTGTAAAAGAAAACCTTTTTGATTTATCATTAAATGTGTTTCAAAAAGAACAGGAAAAATATGAAGTTCGGCTTCGTAAAGTACTTGAAAATATCCGGAACAATAATAGTGATGCAGAAATTGTATTGGTTGGTCTTTATAATCCATTTGGTTGGTTTATCGATCTTTCTACTGAAATTAATACGATCGTTGATAATTGGAACGAAGGTAGTAAAAACATTCTTTCCGAATTTGACCATACTAAATTTGTAGAAGTGGATGATGTATTTAGCCAAACAAGTGATAATCTTTTATCAGAAGATGAGTTTCATCCAAACGCAAAAGGGTATGAAATAATGAGTAAAAGGATTTTTGAAGCAATCATGTTTGAGTGATTTCCTTCGAAAGGAGGTCTTTGATGAAAGTAAAAAATAAATGGAAGGTCTTTTTTCTAACACTGCTTGCGATTAATCTAGTCTTTGTACTCGTTTTTTTCGGGTTACTTTTCGCGCCGAATAAAGAAGTGAGCCCAAAGAAAAAGGGTGTTACAAATGATCATGTGAATCTATCTGTTGAGACGAACAAAGAGGACCTAACAAGAGTTATCAATAACTTTTTAAAAAAAGAGGCCAAGGATACCCCGTTAAAATACAAGGTTCTGCTGACCGAACGGGTAATGCTGCTTGGGACGATTACGGTATTTGGAAAAGAGATAGATATGGTGATGACCTTTAAACCTGAGGTACTGGAGAACGGGGATTTGCTTCTTCAACAGGAAGCTTTTACTGTTGGCCAAGTGAGCCTGCCGGTAACGTTTGTTTTACGTTATATAAATGACTATTACAATCTCCCGGAGTGGGTTCAAATTGATGCAAAAAAACAAGATATCTATGTCTATCTATCTGAAATGAAAATGAAAAGCGATACGAAGGTTGAGGTTGATACCTTCGATTTAAGCAAGGATGAGTTAAGGTTCAAATTACAGGTTCCAATAGACTAGTGAGCAAATCAATGATTGGTTTGCTTTTTTTTGAAATAGTTTATCGTGATGGTTTGGTTATGCTAATATAATGTTATACATAAGATATTGGGGGTATTAATATGGTTCTGCCAAATTTTGAGGAGAATTTACAAAAGTATGCAAAGCTTTTGGTAGCAAATGGACTTAATGTGCAAAAAGGTGATTGGGTTAAAATGACGATCACAGTCGATCAAGCACCACTCGCTCGTCTTGTGACAAAAGAGGCGTATGCATTAGGAGCTGAGAAGGTTATCATCAAATGGTCTGATGACGAAATTACAAAGGAGCATTATCTACACCAGCCTGAAGAAGTGTTAACTGACATACCGGAGTACGAAATCCAAGAATCAGATGATCATGTTCTAAATCATAAGGTTTGCCGACTATCGATTGTTTCAAGTGATCCAGGATTTTTAAGCGGAGTTGATTCTGCTAAAATTTCAGCTTTTCAAAATAAAGCGGCAAAGGCTTTCAAGGTTCAACGTGTTGCAACACAAAACAATGATTTAAAATGGACAGTTGCGGGTGCGGCCGGAGCAGGTTGGGCAGCAAAAGTATTCCCAGACTTAGCAACTTCCGAGGAACAGGTAGATGCACTTTGGGATCAAATTTTCAAAACATGCAGAGTGTATGAAGACGACCCGGTTGCTGCATGGGAAGAGCATACACAAACATTAAATGAAAAGTGCGCAAAATTAAACGATATGCAGCTTGATGCTTTACATTATCGTGCTCCAGGAACTGATTTGAAGCTTGGCTTGCCGAAAAATCACCTTTGGGAGAGTGCAAGAAGCTATAATCCAAAAGAGGAAGAATTTATTGCAAACATGCCTACGGAAGAAGTGTATACTGCTCCAGATACCCGCCGTATGGATGGAGTAGTTCGCAGCACGAAGCCATTGAGCTATGCGGGTACATTAATTGAAGGCATTGAGGTCCATTTTAAAGATGGAAAAATTGTTGACATCTCAGCTAGGGCCGGGGATGAGATCATGAAGAAATTAGTATTTGATAATGAAGGCGGAACAGGTCTTGGAGAGGTAGCATTAGTGCCCGACCCATCGCCAATTTCACAATCAGGTATTACCTTCTTTAATACATTATTTGATGAAAATGCGTCAAATCACCTTGCAATTGGTGCAGCATATCCAACGAATCTTCGAGGTGGGACCAAAATGAAAGAAGATGAATTAAAAGAACATGGATTGAATGTTTCGACTGTTCATGTTGATTTCATGATTGGCTCAAGTGATATGGATATCGACGGCATAAAACAAGATGGAACAGTTGTACCGATTTTCCGAAAAGGTGACTGGGCTATATAGGAATGGATACCCCAAGGAAAGGCTTTTGAAGAGCTTTTTCTTGGGCTTTTTTTGTGAAAATTTTTGGATAGGAAAAATCATGTAGTTACAAACAGCGATCTTTCGAGTACAATATTACGGTGTTTAAAAGAACAAGATTTGCCTTCATGGCAACTTTATATCTCAGATATTTAAAACAAATTAGTAAAAAAACCGATCTAATCGAAAAAGAACTGCATCAATCGATGAAAAATAAGGAGCTTTTTTCGCTCTTAAACTTTGAAAAAAGTTTAGTCTATTTTACGACCTCATTGAAGTCGAACAATATTGTCATGCAGAAAATGTTGAAAAGCAATTATTTAAAAATGTATGAAGATGATCAGGAATTACTTGAGGATGTTATCATTGAAAATCAGCAGGCAATCGAAATGGCAGAAACTCATACATCTATTCTAAGTGGAATGATGGATGCCTTCGCGTCCGTGATTTCCAATAACGTAAATATTGTGATGAAATTTTTAACTTCGATTACGATTATTTTATCTTTACCCACAATGGTGGCAAGCTTTTACGGAATGAACGTATCGATTCCGTTCCAGGAATATCAATATTCATTTTTAATTGCAATCACCATTTCGTTTATTTTATCAAGTATTACTGCTTATATCTTTTGGAAAAAACGATTTTTTTAGAGTTTATCGCGTTGGTCCGGTTTTTGGATTGACGCTTTTTTAATGCTGATTTTCCATTTCTTCTTCAACTAATACATCTAATCTGGCAATCATTTTCGCCGCTTTGTCCTCATCAATTTGACGATAATGATGGAGACCTCCTTTTTCTTCATCCATCTCATCCGCAAGTTTAGTGATTGCTTGAAGAGGAGTCCGCTTAATAAAGCCTTCTTCAATATAGGAGTCGGTGTGGAAAAGAATCGCATAGGCAATTTCCTTAGCATATGTTGGATTTTCACCTAATCGAATTAATAATTTATGTGCACGTTCTGCTCCTTTAATCGCATGAATATCATTTTCCTTGTACATGCTATAATCCCATTTTCCATTTTTGTACCATGTATAATGGCCCATATCGTGGAGCAATGCCGCTTTTGTTGCGAGATCGACAGAAACATTCTGCTCCTTGGCCATTTTAAACGCATGGTATGCACAAGCAATGGCGTGTGCCTTCCCTGAACGAGACAGGTACTTTTGCGCAATCCGATGATTAAAGATGTCTGTTAAGGTAACATATCTCATTGACAGGCCTCCTAAAAAAGATAAATTTTTTGAATTTTATCATGTATGCAGGATATTATCAACATATAATAATCCAATTTCACTGGAAATGGGTGGAAGATTCGAAAACAAGTGGTAAAATATTTGTATTACGATAGTGTGGTGATTGGACTTGTTTTTAAGAAATGTGAAAGTAATAGCAGATAATCTTCATAATTTGAGGGAATATCCTTTTTCAATTCCAAGCATTAGGGGATTGGACCAACTTGATTTTCATGAGCCCGTGACTTTTTTTGTAGGGGAGAATGGGTCTGGGAAGTCCACTTTGCTGGAAGCAATCGCTTATAAGTGCGGGTTTAATACGGGAGGCGGAGGAAGGAATAATTACTACACGTTTGAAGATGACACACCTGCCTTAAGTGAACACATTCGGCTTTCTTGGATGCCGAAAATTAACCAGGGATTCTTTTTACGTGCGGAAAGCTTTTTTCAATTTGCGTCTCATTTGGATCAATTGGCTGAGGAGGATCCTACTTTTAATTATAACGGGTATGGTGGTAAGTCGCTGCATGAACAGTCCCATGGTGAGTCATTTTTGTCGTTATTTTTGAATCGATTTGGCGATCAAAGCATCTATCTTTTGGATGAGCCTGAGGCAGCCTTATCCCCAGCACGTCAGCTTGCGTTTTTACGAGTGATTCACGACTTGGCAAGGAGGGGAGATGCGCAATTTATTATCGCTACACATTCTCCGATATTATTGGGCTACCCTGGCGCACAAATATACAATTTTGATGCTTCTCCGATTGGGGAGATTGCCTATGAGGATACTGAGCACTACCAGATTACGATGGGGTTTTTAAATCGACGAGAGCGGTATTTGGAGGAGCTGTTTCGGGAGGATGAAGAGGAGGATATTTAGCCTTAAAAAATAGACTGCCGAACTGACAGTCTAAAATAAGCTTAAAATGGCTCCACCAATTGCCCCCGACACAACCACTATCCAAGGTGGAAGTTTCCAGTAAACTAGCATACTGAACAAGATTGCAGCACAAGCAAAATCGATGGGCTCAAAAACGGTACTTGTCCAAATTGGGTGATAGAATGCAGAGATTAAAATTCCGACAACTGCTGCGTTTACCCCTATTAGGGCTCCTTTAATTTTAGGATTTCGACGTAGTGAATCCCAGAATGGCAGTGTTCCTAAAATGAGCAGGAAAGCTGGTAGAAAAATGGCGATAGTTGCGATTAACCCGCCTTGCCATCCACCTATCACGGCTCCTAGATAGGCTCCAAAAGTAAAGAGTGGACCTGGAACAGCTTGTGCGGCGCCATATCCGGCTAAAAATGCTTCTTCACTAATCCACCCTGTCGGAACAAATTCACGCTCTAATAACGGTAATACAACATGCCCGCCACCAAAAACAAAAGAGCCCGAACGATAAAAGCTATCAAATATTGCAATCCATTCTAAGGAAGTTACCTCCCTTAAAACCGGCAAAACAATGAGCAAACCGAAAAACAACGACAAACAAATAACAGCAAATCTGCGAGATATCGGGAACTGTAGATTAGTAGTTTCGCTGTCCGCTTGATTCTTAAATAAAACAAATCCCAAGATTGCTGCTAGTAGAATAACTCCAACCTGTGTAAAGGCTGTTTGCCATAATAGTGTTCCAACTAACGCTAATAACGCGAGTGATTTTCTTGGTAAATCAGGGGTAAGCTTTTGCGCCATGCCCAAAATGGCATGTGCTACAACGGCGACAGCGACTAATTTCAATCCATGAATCCACCCGTCAGTGCCTACATTAAAACCTTGGAGGATTAAGGCAAAAATAATCAGAGCAATCACCGAAGGTAGAGTGAACCCTAGAAACGATACTATTCCGCCAAGTACACCTGCGCGCATGACACCAATACCGATACCCACCTGACTACTTGCAGGGCCAGGCAAAAATTGACACAATGCCACTAAATCTGCATATGTTTTTTCATCCATCCATTTTCTTCGGCGGATATATTCATCATGAAAATAGCCCAAATGGGCAACAGGCCCCCCGAAGGATGTCAGTCCTAGTCTAGCTGAGACAAGAAGAATCTCTAGTAAATTTTTCATTATGTTCTCCTTTTCATAATATTATCGGAATTATACCATTTGTAAGCAGGGTTCTACAGATAAACCCCATACAATTTACAAAACCTTTACAAAATGAAACCTTTTTGCCTGCTTAATCGTAAAACAAACTAACGAAAGGATGTGGGTGGAATGAGCAAATACTCAATCTCGGAATTTATAAGAAATACGGAACAAGAGGACAAAGGGGAAGGACTTTTTGAATTAGAGACTCCAAGAATGTTAGAGGTCAATCTAAATGGCATGGTTTGGGCTAAAGCAGGCTCGATGATCGCGTATAATGGAAAAATCAAGTATGAACGTGAAGGGATCCTTGAGCATGGACTAGGAAACTTGTTTAAGAAAGCGTTGACAGGTGAAGGGACTTCTTTAATGAAAGCGAATGGACAGGGGAAGCTGTACTTAGCAGATAGCGGGAAAAAAATCATCATCCTTCAGCTGCAGAACGAAGCAATTTACGTGAATGGAAATGATCTTCTTGCATTTGAACCATCCTTAAGGCACGAGATTAAACTAATGAAACGTGTCGCAGGTATGATGGCTGGCGGATTGTTTAATGTTCGGTGCGAGGGAAGTGGAATGCTCGCAATTACAACGCATTACGAGCCACTCACGTTGCGGGTAACGCCGGGAAAACCAGTTATAACAGACCCAAATGCCACTGTTGCATGGTCAGGAAACCTTATGCCTGAGTTCCAAACAGACATTTCATTTAAAACCTTTGTTGGACGTGGAAGCGGCGAGTCCATCCAGATGAGATTTGAAGGAGATGGCTTTGTCATCGTTCAACCATATGAAGAAGTTTATATGCAGCAGTCGAATAGTTAGCTAATAATCAGAAGCATGAGAATGATTAACTCATGCTTCTTTTATTCTTATTTAAGGTCCCCACAGAACATCGACGAGTTCACGTTTGAATAGATTTGTGTCAATGTTGCAGGTTTCTGCGTCCAGTCCATATTGCCAGCCCCAAGCAAGTGAGCCTTCTGGAGCTAATGGTTTAAATTCAGGTGCTTTTGCTTCAGCAGTGATTCCTATGCTCGGTGCAGCTGTCCAAATATAGTTTTGTTCGAGGATAGCTTTATTGCCTTTTCCAGCCTCTTGATAAGCTTTAAACAATGCTTGTTCAGGGTCAAACACTCCATAAATTCCTGATTTGTAGTTTGACGCTACAATGGTATCAAACCAGCCCTTAATAAACTCTGAATCGACTGAATAATCAGGTTCAATATCGGCAAAAATAGCGACTCCCTCAGGGATTCCTAGTTCACCAGCCAGCTTAATTGCTTCTTTTGCATGTGCCACTCCATTATCATAACCGGTCGCATCATTAAAATGGTTATAGATTGGTAGGATAAAATCTCCCTCAGCATGTATGATTTTCATTTGTTCGGCTGTAAGGCCAACCGAGATCCCATCACGTTCACCAATGTAACGGCCAAATACAACAGGGTCACCGAAGTTTTCTTTTACACATGCATAAAAATCCTTTGTTGTTTCACTTGCGGAATCAATTCCCCACACAATTTCAGGTAGATTATCACTTGGCTTTGCTTTTTCATCCTTTTTTTGATCTTGCTGTTGCTGCTTTTCTGGCTCTGCTTGTTTATCATTCTCATTATTTTTATCTTGATTATCTGGATTCTTTTCATTTGCTGGTGGCGGTTGATTCTTATCTGTATTGGCAGGAGGGGGAGTGGGTGGTGCCTCGGTGGCAGGAGTTGATGTTACAGGCTTGGTTTTGTCCTCTGTTACATAGAAATACACCGCACAGCATAATAGGAATCCGATGACAGCCGCAATGATTAGGTTAAATCCTTTTTCTGTCATTTCATCACCTCACCTTTATTCTCTTTGTATCATATGTAAGGTAAGAGTGTGCCGTGTGGGTTTGGGCTGGTGTACGCACACCAACCCATTTTAAAAAGAGACATCAGTTGTCTGCTTTTTGTATGTGATTTTTTGATGGATTTGGAGCAAATGTCTCAAACTGAGAAATACCTCGATTACGATCAGCGATAATATGAACCAAATTCCAAATGATAGGACAATATGACGGATATGTGAAATGAGGACGATATCCGTTTGAAGTCGGAATGTAAATGTATCAAACATAGCAAAGGTAAAAATTCGGCTCCACTGGGTGACATCATAAACGAGAATGCCTTGTTTAAGCCCAAGATGTTTGATGCGGATATAAAGCCTGATGACCTCAATCATTTCTACAATTATGTAAATAGCGAAGACAACAATCCAAACCGTTACGATGACGTTTGGATTCACAGTACCTGATATGATACATGCAATCCCAGAAATGGATAAAGCTCCGTGGAGGATACAGTTTGTATTATTCCAGTCGTTTTTCAGGGACCAGTTCTTTCCAATGTACCTTTTACCGATAAAATAAATCCCGACACCATAGAACAAGAAACCAAGCAGAAGCAGGCTAGTATTCAAAAAGACAGGTATTTCTGGAAAAATGGTATTTAGTATAAGTACCATAGACTGTGTGCTAACAGTGGTTAATAAGATAATCCCATGAACTTTATGATAGGTATTGGTTTTATGGATTTCGTAAAAGGCAAATAGCGAGATGACGATATAAAATAGCCATAAGCCGATGTTTACAATTGAGATAACCATGGCAGGAAGAAACCAATCGTTAAAAATGTAAAGTAAAATTCCACAAATGGAGGAAGCGGCCACCCATGTCCCAATGCCAAACCGATTAATCGGATGTTTGAGATGAAGCTCCTTAAATTTGCCTTTCCAAACAGCCATTCCTAAAGAAAATAGAAAGGAGAGCCAAAGGGTTACGTTGATCATCACTAAAATTTCACCATATACATCAAACCCAGCTGTGAAATAGTTGGAAAGGACACCTCTTGTCATAATCCCAATCGCCATAACTGCAGCCAAAGTGGAGGTTTTGACGTAAAGATTCGTATATTTTATGTAGAAAAACCCAATAAAAATGAAAAGTATCCATAACAAAAACAATATAATCACCTGTGTAATCTAATAAAGTACTAATCTATAATATCACTTTATGCCTGAAGGTAAAAATAAATCCTGAACAAAAATATAAACTTATCAGAAATTCGTTTTTCGTAAAAGTGTGGTGAAAATGAGGTAGAAAAAAACGCTAGGATTCACATGTCCTAACGTTTAGATGTGTTTTATCATTTATTTTTCGCAAGTACTTCCCGTTTCACGATGCGTTTTCGTTGATCATCATTTAGATAGGCTGTTGCAAGGGCAACTAAGAGTAATACACCTGTAACGGAGAAAAGGATTTGCGTTGGAAACAGACCTCCAAGTATACCTCCCAAAAGCGGGCCGATCATTCCACCGATTTGGTTTGCGGTTTGGTTCAAACTAAAAGCTCGGCCACGGAAATCTTCCGGTGTTGATTTGACGACCAACCCGTTTAAAGCAGGGAAGACTGCACAGAAGAAGATCCCATATACAAAACGAATAAGTGAAAAGCCCCAAATATGGGTAAAGACGATTTGCGCTAATGTTCCGATTCCAGCCCCTAAAAGTCCGATGAATAAGACGCGTTGGAAGCCAGCTTTATCTGCCCATTTTCCCCATACTGGGGCAAACAGTGCACTTGCAAGACCTGGTAAAGAAATGATAAATCCGGTTAGTAATGTAGCGTAGCTCGTATGACTTGCGATATCGGCAATGTATAACGGCAAGATCGGGTCGATGATCATCGTAGAGCAGCTGACCATGAGAGTAAGAATTAAAACTAACAAGAATGGGCGGTTGCTAACCGCAATGCGAAAGTCCTTGATTACAGAACCTTTTTCCTTGTTCGGTTTGAAATTTTCTTCTTTTACGAAAAAGATAATCAAAATTGTGGCGAAAAAAACGATGACTCCTGCACTTGCAAAGGCCCAGCGATTCCCCCAAAGTTCAGCTAAACCTCCACCTAATAATGGCCCCAAGATCATCCCGGTTGCTGCGGCTGATGAAATCATTGAAAGTGCATAACCAACTTTTTTCGTCGGTGTATTTGTACCAACAAGGGCAATCGCCCCTGGGATAAAACCACTTAGTAAACCTTGCATAAGGCGAAGACCTAAAATTTGATAAGGATTTGTAACAAATGCCATTAAAGTGTAAACGACAAAAAGGGCAAATCCTGCCCGAACAATCATTGGTTTACGTCCATATTTGTCGGCAACTCTTCCCCAAAACGGTGTCGCAAATGCACCCGCAAAAAAGGCGGCCCCGTAGATTAGTCCTGACCATAATTCAGTGTTATCGTGTACCCCAATTTCCAACAGAAAAATCGGTAAAAATGGGATAACCATCGAAAAGCCTGAAGCCGTAAAAAAGACGCCAATCCAAAGAACCCATAAATTTCGTTGCCAATTAGGCATATTTTTATCCATCTCCTAAAATATAACTTCATATTCTAATAGATTGATAATACCACAATTGAGGATTATTTTCATTAGGCGAAACTTTCGGGTATAGAAATAACCGTTTGTTTCAATTTGATTAAGATTTTTCAGTATAATTACAAACGAGTCATCATCTTTAAAAAAGCATTTACAAATCAAAGACAACGGAATAAAATACCTCCTTCCGATGCTATAATACGATAACAATAGTATGGAGGTTTTATGATGGCTACTAAGCGAGAGTATTATTTTGATAATGCTAAGTTTATTCTAATATTTCTTGTTGTCTTTGGACATTTTATCCAGCCTTTTATAGATGATCATAAAATCATCATGACAATTTACCACTTCGTTTATTCCTTCCATATGCCAGCATTCATTTTAGTTTCGGGATTTTTTGCAAAGGGATTCAAGAAGGAAGGCTATATTAAAAAGACAGCGAAAAAATTGTTGATACCATATTTAATTTTTCAGCTGCTTTATACGATTTATTATTACTACCTATATAAAGGTGAATCGTTATTATTCGAACCCTTTAATCCGCAGTGGTCACTTTGGTTTTTAATTAGTTTATTTTGTTGGAATGTAATGCTGTATGCTTATATAAAGTTACCTGTGAAATGGTCATTGGCCTTGGCGGTATTACTCGGGGTTGGGGTTGGTTATATTCCGTTCGTGGAGAATTATTTAAGTTTGTCGCGAACATTTGTCTTTTTTCCTTTGTTTTTATTAGGCTTCTATTGTAAAAAAGAACATTTTACCGCGCTGAAACGTCCGGAGGTACAAGTGGGATCAGCTATTCTGCTGTTAGTCATTTTGATTGGGTATTACTTTGTACCAGAATTCAACACGGGTTGGCTACTTGGATCAAAGTCTTATGAGACACTGTCACATGAAAATCTAGGAGGGCTTATTAGACTTGCGGTCTATGGTGTTTCAATTGTGATGACAGTCGCATTCTTTTCCCTTTTGCCGAAAAAACAATTTTTCTTTACAAGCTGGGGAACACATACATTATATGTCTACCTATTGCATGGCTTTGTAATTAAGTATTTCCGAAATAGCGATTGGCTTGATGTAATCAGCGATACCGGTAATTTTGTGATATTAATAGTCGCGTCACTGATTTTAACCTTGCTGTTATCAACCAAAACCATTCGGACGATTACCCAGCCGTTAATTGAACTTCGATTCTCAAGCCTGAAAAGACTTTTTAGAATCAAACAGGAAGGGTATTAATAGTAAGGGACTTCTCTCTTGAACCGGTCTAATCGGAATGCCAAGAGAGATGTCACTTAATTGCTTTCACCCTTTATAATTTTGAGCTCTTTTGACGAATGATTGTTCGTCCTCGATAAGGCCGCAAATACCACATTGTACTTTGATTTCTGGCCCGCGGTATGGGACATGGAACGGGTCAAGATTTTCGGTGTATTCTTCTATAACATCACCACTTTGCGGGTCCATTTTCACTGACCTTGGGACTTGTTCAATGATATTAAATCTTGAGCGATTACTTTTACAGTTAGGACATAAATAAGGACTACTCATTCCTACACCTCCTATTTTTTACTTTTTCCTGAATGAGGAAAATGTATGAGCGTATTTTTTTGAACGTACAGTAGAAATGATATAATGAAAATAAGTAAAAGGAGAAAGGAAGCGGGCATATGGAAAATACACATGAAAAAATGGAAAAAGCAACCTTTGCGGGTGGCTGCTTCTGGTGTATGGTCAAGCCGTTTGATACACAGCCAGGAATTATTGAAGTTGTTTCAGGATATACAGGTGGAATAAAGGAAAACCCGACGTATGAAGAAGTTTGTTCCGATACAACAGGTCATTACGAAGCCGTTCAAATCACATTTAACCCAGACATTTTTCCTTATGAAAAAATAGTTGAACTTTTTTGGCAGCAAATTGATCCAACAGATGCGGGAGGACAATTTTTCGATCGCGGAGACTCTTATCGTACGGCCATTTTCTACCATACGGACGAGCAGAAGAAAATTGCTGAACAATCAAAGCAAAAGCTTGCCGAAAGCGGAATTTTTTCAAAACCTATCGTTACGCCTATTCTTCCTGCAAAGGAATTTTACCGTGCGGAAGAGTACCATCAGGATTATTATAAAAAGAAACCAGAACATTATAAACGTTATCGCACAGGTTCAGGAAGAGATAAATTCATTAGGAAACATTGGGCTGCAAAGGAATTTGAAGATACGAAGAAAAATCTGACCGACATGCAGTATTATGTGACACAGGAACAGGGTACAGAGCCACCGTTTCAAAATGAGTTTTGGAACAATGCAAATGAAGGTATATATGTAGATATTGTTTCGGGCAAACCGTTATTCAGTTCATTGGATCAATATGATGCGGGATGTGGTTGGCCAAGCTTTACAAAGGCAATTGATGCGAAGGAAATTGTGGAAGAGCTTGATACATCACATGGTATGGTTCGTACTGAAGTAAGAAGTAATACGGCTGATTCACATTTAGGTCATTTATTTTATGATGGTCCCGGCCCAACTCGTATGCGTTTTTGCATTAATTCCGCAGCACTTCGTTTTATTCCGAAAGAAGATCTTGAAAAAGAAGGCTATGGGGAATATATAAAGCTTTTTAGTTAAAAAGCTTGTCTATACAACTTTTAGGAAAAAATTACTATTTTCAAAATTGTTGATTGACTATGTTTATCCGCAGTGATATGATGAAATTAACCATTTTGTTGCGTTATATAAGTTTAAAGAAAGAAAGAACGTTAATTTCGGCAATTCTTCTGAAGTTATATGTGAATTTGTTTTAGATTTATGTAAGTGTACAATGGTTAAATTTTTCAATGCACAAAGGGTTTGTGTGTTCATTTTAGGAGGCATATTTCATGCAAAATGGTAAAGTAAAATGGTTTAACAGCGAAAAAGGCTTCGGTTTCATCGAAGTACAAGGTGGAGACGATGTATTCGTACACTTCTCAGCAATCACAGGTGATGGCTTTAAAACTTTAGAAGAAGGTCAAGAAGTTTCTTTCGAAATCGTTGAAGGTAACCGTGGACCTCAAGCATCTAACGTAGTTAAATTATAATTTAACATATAAATGAGATCGGAAAACAGTCCTACTGATGTGGGGCTGTTTTTTATTGGACTTGGGTCGGAGGGATAGGTCTGTTGTACAAGTTTCGGACGACAAAAGTGGTTTCATGGTACAAGCATGGGTGGGAAAAGTCCAGATTATGTACTGCAAGGCAAGTCTCACAGTACAAACATGGTGGAAAAAATTAAGCGCATCTACCGCAAGACAGGTTTCACTGTACAAGCAAGGGTGAAAAAGGGAATGTAGCTTAAGATAGTTTTTCCTTTACCAACTCGATAAAATTTTTAGCTGGTGTTGAAAGATAATGATGCTCAAGCCAGATTATTCCTAATGAAGAATACAAATCCGCGTCTTTAATTGGAGCTGAGTAGAGAGTTCCATCCCCATACACATCCAATACTGATTTTGGTACGATGGTTGCGCCCAAACCGCCCTTAACCAATTCTATTAATACATGCATATCAGAGCACTCCGCAATACTGGAAAATTGAAGTTTTCGTTTTGAAAATGCTTCATGAATGATATTATAGCTCCCCAATCCCTCTGTACTAGGAATGATGAGAGGGATTTGTGAAATCTCTTCCAGCAAAATCATGTCCTTTTTCTTTTTACTTACAAAGACAAATGGCTCACTAATTAGATGTTCATAAATGAAGCCTCGATGTTCAAGTGGAAGTCGTACGAATGCCAGTTCGATAGCTCTACTATTTACCATTTCGCCAAGATAATAGGAATCATTTTGTACAACCTTCAAGGTTACAAGCGGATATTTTTTATGGAAGGCTCGAAGCAGATCCGAAAACCCCGAAACAGACAATGTGTTTATCCCAACAGCAAGAACACCCTTTGTTCCTTCCTCGGTTTCTTGAATTTCATTTTTAATTTCCTCCACACTGTTGACTAGATGTAATGCACGCTGATAAAGAATGTCACCTTTGTCGGTTAACTCCATTCTCTTGCCATTGCGCTCAAATAATTTAACTTTGAGCTCTTCCTCTAATTGCTTCAGCTGCATACTTAAGGGTGGCTGAGACATATGGAGACGATTAGCTGCGGCAGTTATATTCTTTTCTTCTGCGATTGCGATAAAATAGCGTAATTGCTTAATGTCCATGTTATTCTCCTTCCATACGAAAAAAGTATGGTTCCTATATGAATTATATATTTTTCATATGGTAGAAGTCCATGTTATCATTAGTTTTGTTTTCAACGGATAGAAAGGTGATTAATATGGAACGATTATTTAACTTAAAACAACATGGAACTACTATTGGAAAAGAATTTTCGGCAGGATTAATTTCATATATAACTGTAGTCTACATTATTATTGTTAATGCAACGATTCTTGCTGTGGCGGGTATCCCGATGGAGGCTGGAATTATTGCAACCATCTTAACCAGTTTTTTAGGATGTGTCATCATGGGATTATGGAGTAACACTCCCATCCTTCTTATTCCTGGAATGGGTCTTAATGCCATGTTTACTTACACGATTGTCCAATCAGGGGGATTCACGTGGCAGGAAGCGCTAGCAATGGTATTCGTTTCTGGCCTGATTTTCGTAGTGATTGCTTTCACACCGTTGGCAAAAGTGATTACTGCCTCCATCCCAAATTCGTTAAAAGAAGCGATTACGATTGGGATCGGAATTTTACTTATTTTAATCGGTTTTGACAACGCAGGGATTATCACTAGCTCTGAGCATACGTTATTGACAATAGGTGATTTAAGCAGTCCAACTGTAATCACAACTTTTATTGGATTGATCATCACGGTCATATTATTTATTAAAAATGTACCTGGTAATCTTTTACTAAGTATTATGATTACATCCGTATTATCGATATGGATGGGTGGAGCCCATTTTGAAGGAATTTCTTTGTCTACACCTAATTTTCAAGAATATTTAGGGGTGTTTGGTCAATTATCATGGGCGGAAGCAGGTAATATTGTCTTTTGGTTAACTTCTATATCATTAGCAATGGTTCTCGTTTTTGAAAATATTGGCTTGATTCATGGACATACCAACATGCTAAAACGCCCAGAAAATAGCAAAAAATCACTTCAAGCTACTGCGGTATCTGTTTTATCTTCTGGTATTTTCGGAACGAGTCCAACCGTTGCATCAGTGGAGACAGCAGCTGGTATCACAGCGGGAGGAAGAACAGGATTAACCAGTATCGTAACAGGGGTTATGTTTCTCGCTTCGATTCTTTTTATTCCAGTGATAAAAATGGTCCCAGCAAGCGCGGTTTCGCCAATTCTTATCTTAATTGGTATTCTTATGCTGCAAAATATCGTGAACATTTCCATGGATGATTTTACGGAGAGCTTTCCAGCGCTATTAATTATTGTGTTGATTCCTTTAACATATAGCATTGCAGACGGAATGGCAATTGGCTTTATTTTATACCCAGTAATGAAGCTGTTGATGGGGAAAGGGAAGGAAATCCATCCTGCACTTTATATGATTGCGATATTATTTATTAGTAATTTTGTGATTCAGTATGTGTATTAAAACAAGCAGTCCGTATACAGGGCTGCTTTTCTTAATGAAAGGATCTTCGAATAGAATTCCTTATATTTTCCGATAATGAAGAAGGTGTAACGACATCTTAAGTAGAAAGTACATAACGTAGTAAAAAATTTGTGAAAATGTAGGTGGATATCATGGGAAGATTGGTACATTTCGAAATTCATGTAGATGATATGGAGCGAGCCAAAACGTTTTATGGAGAAGTGTTTGGGTGGCAATTTCAAGATTGGACTGACTATGCGGGAATGCCTTATTTTGGAGCTGTAACTGGCGATGAAAATGAACTTGGTATAAATGGGGCATTGATGCAACGTCAGAGTCCTCCTCCAGAAACAAACCAGCCTTTAAATGGCTATGCATGTACAATGGGTGTAGAGGATTACGATTCGACGGAGCAAAAAATTATCGCAAAAGGTGGGAAGGTAGCGATGTCGAAATATGCACTTCCTGGAATGGCGTGGCAGGGTTACTATGTGGACACCGAAGGAAATATATTTGGAATTCACCAGCCGGATGAGAATGCGAAATAGTTTCCAAAAGCCTTTTTAAAGCAAGAAAGCCTTTTGTCACAGGACAAAGGCTTTTTTACTGCATTATGTATCTGTTTACCGATGCTGATCGAAAAGAATTTGATTCCCGTCTGGGTCTTCTATTATAAAATGCGCTGGTCCTTCGGTTGAATTATTAGCTTCTGTCAGCATGGTGATTCCTGTTTCTTTAAGCTGCTTTTGGATTTCTCGAATGTCCGTAAAGGTATCAAGATTTTGAGCGTTCGCATCCCATCCAGGGTTAAAGGTAAGAATGTTTTTATCGAACATCCCTTGGAATAATCCGATTACGGTATTTTCGTTTTTCATGATAAGCCAATTTTGCGAGATATCCCCACCGAAGATTTGAAAACCTAGATTTTCGTAAAATTCCTTTGATTTATGAATATCTTTTACATTTAAACTAACAGAAAATGCACCAAGTTTCATATTTTCCCCTCCATGTTATGATTTTAGTTTAACTATAAAGGAGAATAGGGAAAGCTACAATAATCTCCTTTTTATATGGGCTTTTATTTGTCAGAATGAAAGTATTACTGGTTCAAAAGCAGGGAATTTTTCGAGAGGATGATTTAACATGACATTTGATGATTCTGGTAATCATGATGCCATGTATTTAGCGGGTCTTTATACAGTACATGTGGAGCGAAATCGGGTCCGCTATGTAATGAATAGTTTTGTCTTGTCTGTGGTGACGTATGTCGCTGAGCTTAATAATGAAGCAAAGCAAGTCGCGGAACATATTGGGAAGGTACACGTGGATGTGGGAAATACTGCATGTAAGGTTCCTCTTGCGTCTGAATACATAAAAAAAGTAGAAGCAAAAAATAGAGTGGGTATGAAGCGAAAAACATGTATTTGCTGAAAGTGGACGTACACTATAACTTATAAACTGAAGGTGAAATGTTTGGAAAAAACAAGGACGATTGAACCGGTTGATCAGTATATTTTGAATCTACCAGAAGATATTCAAAACATTACTAAGGCATTAAGAAGAATGATACTGGACGCTTCCCCCAATCTGGTTGAAGAATATAAATGGTCGATGCCGAATTACACATACAACGGATTGGTATGTTATCTTCAGGCTTCTAAAAAACATGTGAATCTCGGTTTTCATAGAGGTATTGAACTCCAAGAACATGATACGGATCAATTATTGCGAGGTTCAGGTAAAGGAATGAGACATATTAGAATTAAAAAGTTGGATGACATTCAGCCGGAAGTTTTTACTGGGCTAGTTAAGGTAGCAATGGAATTAAATGAGAAATAAAAATAGGGACGGAAAACCTTCAAACACCGAAATGTGCTTGAAGGTTTCTTTTTTGAAAAGTTTTGTCTAAATAAAAATCCATTTTACTGAAACTCCTCAGCAAGAAACTTAAGCAATGCCCTTACCGCAAATGATTGGTACCTGTCTTTTTTTGTAATGACGACAAGTTCCCACATTGGCGGTGATTCAAGCGTGATCATGTTAATTTGAGTTTTATCCATTTTTGAATAGATGGATTTCGGTAATAGAGTAACCCCGAGTTGGGCAATGACAAGTTCAGCTATCAAATCCCATTGTGAACTCACATAAGCAATCGCAGGGGAAAATCCTGCTTTTTGACATTGTTGAATGATCAAATTATGCAAGGCAAATTCTTGATTAAAAAGAATAAAAGATTCATTTTCTAATTGTTCTAGTTTTATAGACTTTTCACTAGCTAATTGATGTGTACGATGCGTGAAAAGCATAAATTCTTCTTTGATAAATGGGTGGACCCTAAATTTATTGTAATCTGTGGGGTTGACGACAATCCCAACATCAACTTGCCCTTCATCTACTAAATGTTCAATCCGTTTGGCACCAAGTTCGATTAATTCTAATGAAACTTGCGCATGACCCATGCCAAATTTCCCGGCAATGGTGGGAAAGAATAGTGTTCCAATTAAGGGAGGTATCCCAATTTTAATATTTCCAGTCGGCAAGTTCATAAGGTCGTCTAATAAAGTATGAAGTTCATTTGTAGCACCCAGTATTTTAGATGCTTGCTTATATACGATTTCTCCTGCATCTGTCAGTACCAGCTTTCGGGTTGAGCGTTCAAATAATTCAACCTTGAGTTCTGACTCCAATTTTTTGATGGACTTGCTTAAGGTCGGTTGTGATATGTAGGTGTTGACCGCTGCTTTCGTAAAACTACCGTAAACTACTACTTCCATAAAATAGCGCAAATCTTTTAACTCCATTGAAGCCTCCTTTTATTCCATTTCGTAATAAAGTTTATTCTTATTATTCATTTTACCGATAAATGGGGGTATTGTAAAATTTTATTAAGAAGATATTGAAAATTGAAATTAAAGGAAATGAAGCTATTTTGTATTTCAGGAGGGGAAACAAATGAAAACAATATTTACAAGCTTTGAAGAGGCTGTAAGCGGTGTCAAAGACAGGATGACCCTGATGGTAGGAGGTTTTGGTCTCGTTGGGATTCCGGAAAATTTAATTCAAGGCCTTCGTAATACGAATGTAAAGGATTTAACGGTGATTTCAAATAACTGCGGGGTAGATGATTGGGGACTTGGTATCCTTTTACAAAATAAACAGCTTAAAAAGATGATTTCCTCTTATGTGGGTGAAAACAAGGAGTTTGAAAGACAGGTTTTGAGCGGGGAATTAGAGGTACAACTTGTCCCACAGGGTTCATTAGCGGAGAAAATACGAGCTGGAGGAGCGGGGATTCCTGCATTTTACACACCAGCGGGAGTAGGGACCCCAATCGCTGAAGGACGTGAAACGAAAGTGTTTAATGGAAAAGAATATTTACTAGAAGAAGGATTAACAGCTGATTTTAGTTTAATAAAGGCTTGGAAAGCGGATAAACTAGGAAATTTAGTTTATCGTAAAACGGCACAAAACTTTAATCCGATAATGGCGGCAGCGGGAAAATATACGATTGCAGAAGTAGAGGAAATTGTCGAGGTCGGTGAACTTGACCCTAACGAAATTCACACACCGAGCATTTATGTTCAAGGTCTTATTGTAGGTAACCATGAAAAACGAATTGAACGTTTGACAGTAAGAGATTAAGGAGGGGGTAAAAGGATGTCTAATAATGTGAGGGTGCAAATTGCACAAAGGGCAGAGCAGGAAATTCAAGACGGAAATTATGTGAATCTGGGAATTGGAATGCCAACAATGGTAGCAAATTATATTTCTGACAATAAACATGTGGTCCTTCAATCCGAAAACGGTTTATTGGGAATTGGCCCTTATCCTACAAAGGAAGAGGTAGATCCAGACCTAATCAACGCTGGTAAAGAAACAGTCACGGCAATGACAGGTGCTAGTTTTTTTAGTAGTGCCGAATCCTTTGCCATGATTCGCGGGGGCCATATCGACATTGCCATTTTAGGCGGAATGGAAGTAGCTGAGAATGGAGATTTGGCTAACTGGATGATTCCTGGGAAAATGATCAAAGGCATGGGTGGCGCAATGGATTTAGTTCATGGTGCTAAAAAGACGATTGTCATCATGGAGCATGTGAATAAGCATGGGCAACCAAAAATCCTAAAAGAATGCAGCTTACCACTAACAGGTCAAAAAGTGGTCGATCGAATCATTACGGACCGAGCTGTAATCGATGTTACAAACGATGGCTTAAAATTAGTTGAGGTGGCAAGGGGATACAGTATTGAAGATGTTGTTGAATCGACTGAAGCTGAATTGATTGTATCCGATTATGTGAAGCTAGAGGCTTATTAACATAGTTATGGGAAATCCTCCAAACGTTGGTGTTTGGAGGTTTTGTACTGTATTAAATAGAGTAGTTGGACATTTTACATTTTCTAAATAAACATCCCTGCAATTGCGGCATTTAATAAGGAAGCAAGCATTCCAGCTGCAACAGCCCGTAATCCCATTTTTGCAATATCGGGACGTCGTGAAGGCGCCATCCCACCTAATCCCCCAAGCAGAATCGCCATCGAGCTAAAATTTGCAAAACCACATAATGCAAAACTTACGACAATGACTGTTTTTTCAGAGAGTTGGTTAATTTGAGGAGCAAAGGAAGAATAGGCAACAAATTCATTTAAGACTAGTTTTTGACCAATAAAGCTTCCAGCGGTAATTGCTTCTGACCAAGGTACACCTACTGCAAATGCGAGTGGTGAAAATATGACGCCTAAGATTCCTTCAAGACTTAAAGCATCATAACCAAAAATGCTGCCAAGACCACTTAGGATCCCATTTATTAACGCAATTAGGGCAATAAATGCCAATAACATTGCCCCAACATTTAAAGCAAGTTGTAAGCCATCACTTGCGCCACGTGCTGCTGCATCGATTACATTAACAGAATCCGTATCTTTTGCCATTTCAAAGTCTTTGATTTGAGAATCCTCGGTTTGCGGTAAAATCATTTTTGCTAAAACAAGACCAGCAGGTGCTGCCATGAAACTTGCGGCTAAAAGGTATTCTAAGGGGACTCCTAGTAATGCATACCCGACGAGCACTGAACCTGCAACAGAAGCGAGTCCACCTGTCATGACGGCAAATAGTTCCGAATTCGTCATGCTTGCTAGGTAAGGGTGGATGACAAGAGGTGCTTCAGTCTGGCCAACGAAAATATTTGCAGCAGCAGACATTGATTCGGTCATCGAGGTTCCTAATAGCTTCGATAAGCCTCCTCCAATAATTTTAATGAACCATTGCATAATCCCGAGAAAATAAAGGACAGATATTAAAGAAGAAAAGAAGATAATAATGGTTAACACGTTAATAGCAAAAATGACACCAAATTCCTCTGTGTTTGAAAGAGACCCAAATAGAAAAGAAATCCCTTCATTAGCGAAATTAATGACATCCTGAACTCTCATTGAAACCCAATTAAGTCCAGCTCTTCCTGCTTCCCATTTTAAAACGATAAACGCAAAAATTAATTGAATCAGTAATCCAATAAGGATTGTACGGATATTGATATGACGTCGGTTTTGTGAAAACAATAAGGCTATCCCTAAGACAACAAAGATTCCGAAAATCCCCCAAATAATGTTCATCTAATCACCTCTATTGGTAGAATTTTCATCTTTGGATAATAATATACGATTAAAATATTTAATAGAATAGCCGGTGTTTTTCAGGGCTAACCAAATCTCGCAATGGACTATACCACTATTCCTTAGAATGAGTCTGGAAGATATATGTAAAATACATATTTTATAAGGCTATCAAAATGCTACAATACCAATATAATGAAATATCATGGAGGACAATGATGAGCAAAATGATAGAGAAATTACAGTCTTTTTTACCAGTGAAAGCTGTAGAAAGAGTTTCGGAGTTTGATGAGGAGATTTTTGACATTGTTGATTACGAAACAGAGGAAGTAATCGGAAGCTATTCCATGAATGAAAATGGGGAACTAGTGACTTTTTCGCTAATTGAAGATGTTCATGAGGGCAATCTCACTAAGGAGCAAATGGCAACAATTGTTCAGAATTTTGTCGACACCTTTTTCCCAGGGAAGAAGGAATTTGAACTTTCTGCAATCTTAGATTTAGATAATCCGTACATGATTACATATGAAAAACGGGATGAGAAATACGGTTTATTTTTACATAGTACTGGCTTTACGGTTTCCGTTTCAACTTCTGGGCAAATCACAAGTTTTCACTCAACTGATGAAGAATATGAGGTTCGATATACTGAAATTGTCGTATCGGAAGAAGAAGCATTGGAAACATACATCGAAGGACTAGACTTTGAGCTGAATATTCAACAATTTGATTCAGAAGTTTTTAAAAACGGGGATAACCAGTACCATCTTGCTTACAGTGTGATTGAGCAGATTATGGATATACCGGTTGATGGTTCAGATTCCACAAGTATCAGTGAGGAATATGCTGCTGACTTACAAATAGAAAAGCAGGAGTTTCCTGCTGAGGAATTATATGAATTAGTTAGTTTAACATCTGAATATACGCTTTTGGATTCACAGGTTGATGATAAACAGCGAATTGAAGTTTGGTCAAAGCAAGACTTAGTTGAATCATATACTTTTGATATGGAGGATGCGAGCAATCATGTTGTTAAGCTTTGTATAGAAAAAAAGACGGGGCTCCTTTTACAACTAAACAATGGAGAAGAACATGATAATAGCGGGGATGAAATAGGCATAGATAAGGCAAAGGTTCAGCTGTTAAAGCTGTTGTTCAATCAATTTCCAGATGCACATGAACGATTTAAGCTCGAAATTTTTGAATATGAAAATGATGATGTTGAAGATGAGTTGGGGGAAGACTTTGAGGATTTTGAGGACAAAGCTGACTATGAGCTTGAGGAAGATATGGATGACACAGAATTTTTGGAATTTGAAGAATGGGACGAAGAATTTGTGGAAGTTGAGGAAACCTACACCTTTTATGTTCACTTATTCCACCATGGACTGAGAATTGCAAATCATGTCTCAGTGATTCAGGTAGGGAGGTATACAGGAAAAATTATTCATTTCAATTTGAATGTTCCGTCACAGGACCAGTATGTTAACTTACCAATAAAGCCTCTTCTTTCAAAAAGTGAGGCAAAAGAAATCCTAAAGAAGTATGTGAAAATGGAAAAAATGTTCATTCGTGAATATGATGAAGACGGTAAAAGCATTTACAGCCTAGCCTATACCTCTGATTTTCCAGAGACAATAGGCAGTGTCCGTGCTATTGACGCTGTTACCGGAAAAGCGATGTATGTAGATGTGGGAGATGCAACGTTTATCAATTAAACGGGACACCGGGACAGGTCCATTGACCCAGGTTTGGATAGAACGTGTCCCTTTGATTTAAGTAATCGATTTTCCATATTATCCCTGATAGATCCTTCTAATGTTTTGGTGAATCTATGAGTAGGAGGGATTGATGTGGGAATTCGAATTATTTTACTGCTAACTTTCATATGGTGTCATTCTTCGATGATAGGAAGTGCGGAAGCACCACTGACTGCTGCATTTATTCGCGATCACCAGTTGTGGATCAAAACGGGTGAGCAAGAAATACAAATCACAAAGAATCGAAATGTCATTTCACCAAAGTGGTCATATGATGGTCGTTTTATAGCTTTTATTGATGGCGATGAAAATGGAGAAAAATCGGATTTATACATTTATGATACAAAGGAAAAGGACATCTACCAACCTTATGTCCGGGTTGTAACATCTGACTTTAAATGGTCCCCAAACAAAAATCAGTTGGCTTACACTGATCACGGGCTATTAAATGTGACAAAAATAAAGAATGGACGGCCGCAAGGATTTGAAAATGTCTCATTAGGAGTTGCTGGATTTGAATGGTTTCCAAATGGGAAAGAATTTATTGTTTCATCACAAGCCAATTTATTTCCGACAGGGTGGAGCCCAATCCCACTTTACAGAATTCCGGTAGACGCAAATCTTGCTAAGGAAAAAATGAAGCATTTTTTTACAATTCAAACGAAAGAGCCTGATTTGTTTGGAATTGATGCCGATTATTTCAAGTGGAGTTCTGATGGGAAGTGGGTTAGCTTTTTGCTAATACCAACAGCTTCTTGGTCCATGGATAGCAATACATTATGCGTTCTGTCATCAGAGGGAAAACAGTTTCAAGCAGTGGGAAAAATGTTAGGATTTAATGATTGGTTTAAATGGGCACCCTCATCTAATCAATTAGCTTATATATCAGGAGAGGGAAGATTTTTTGTAGAAAATAAGAAAATGACAATTGCTGATATCCCAATATCTAAACAGCAACAGGAATATACACCTAAAGGATTTGTTGACCTCGATCTGGAATGGTTTACTAAAGATCTGGTCATCGTGACTCGTGCGAAAGAGAACAAAGAGTGGAAAGAAGGACCTGTACCAACTATGTTCACTTCACTTTACGTGATAAATATAAGAACAGGGGAGCAAAAACAAATATCGTTTCCAGGGAAGAATGAACTTGACGTCGAGCCACAAGTCGTTGAAACTGATATTTTTTGGTTTCGAAAGAATGCAGAGGATTCTAAAGGGGATGTATGGGTAAAATATAATATAAATGGAAATGAACAAATATGGCTCAGAAAAGTTGATTCTGCTCCAACATTTTTTTCACAAAAGGAAAATTCATAAGGGAGCGCTAATGATAGCGGATAATAAAAAGGGGGTTAGTGGAAAAAACACTAACTCCCTTTTTCGTGACGCATATTAAAAATTTTTCCACCGTATGGATCCATTACCAGTATGAGGGTGACCTTTAGTTTGGATTTTAAAGTATTCATGTTCCAATTCAGATAATGATAACTCAAAAAGATGTTTCTCATCTTTTTTATAATGATTAAATGCCATTAGCTTTCGAATAAGTTCGTTTCTTCTTTTCTCAACAGTATTTTTTAATACAGCCATAATAAAACCTCTCCTTTCGAAATTGGCTATCAGAGAAAAACCATTAACCAAGATAAGAAGAGGTATTTTTCGATTCAGGTGATAACCTCGCTTATCTTTCAAGCCTAGAAGCTTGCTGGATTTAGCACAGTATTCGCAGAATCTGTTGCTGAGGTTTCACAGGGCCAGTCCCTCCACCTCTCTTGATAAGATTTTATATTATATTCAGTTTAACATTATTATTCCGATGTGTCTACTAAGATTTATGCCGATATCAAAAATGTAATGAATCCGTCATAATTTTATTAAAATCTAATGCTTGGGCAGATTGGACCCAAGCATTTATATTTCGAACAAAATGTAATCGATTAGTGATTTTGTCATATGTTTTGACCTTTTAAATTTACTTTTGATGATCATTTTCAAGTGCAGCAGCAGTACTTTTTACCTGCTTTTTTGAACCCTTTTGGCTATTCTTGATATGACCTTTTGCATCTACTTTTGAATCTCGCAGCATTTGAACAACCTCCATTTAGATTTCTTTCCACTTATTTTTCCAAACGAAGTTGATATTATTCCAGTAGAGGGGGAGCTTATTGTGAAACAAGTGGGATTAAAACTTGTCCTACTATTTTTGCAAATTATAGAGGAATCCCGAAGTTTTTGTCGAAATATTGCATTGTATCATTACCATTGCTCTCATTGAATTCGAATCAGACGCTCTAAACATCTATTTACCTCATCCGTTTTGCCCACAATAATCTGCTGCTTTTTAAACAACGTATTTAAAAATCCGTTTATCATTATTTATGAATCCAACAAAATTAAATTCAGGAGTGATATTTTGAAACAAACCCATGAAGGATTAATAGAATCCAAGAATATTATCAACGCTTTAGCAAATGGAACAAATCCAATCACTGGTGAAAAAATTAGTGAAGATAGCTTCTTACATGACCCCAGAATGATTCGACCGTTATTTTTCCTATCCCAGTACTTAGAACGTACACCAACATCCCCAACTAAGAAAAAGAAACCCAAAAAATTTACAATAACACCAGTTGAAAAAAATGGTATCGTGTTGCCTAGCGGAAAAATAGGTATTAATGTATTTGCCAAAGCAGTAAATGAAGTAATTGATGAAAATAAAAGTAAGAAATTAAATGGCACAGTCATTAATAGAAGATTAAAGGCTCTTGGGATTTTAAGTGAGGAAACAACTGACAAAGGGAACACGAGCACAATTACGAATGACCAATCGGAGGGGTATGGAATCGAGTTTGTGATAAGACAGTATAACAGTAGGGAATACAAACAAATTGTTTATAATGAGGTTGGTAAACAGCTTTTACTAGATAATTTAGAGAGAATCATGAAATGAAAGGATTCTCCGTAAATATCGTGCTTTAATATGCAGTAAGAAATATTATTTAAAAAAGTGGCACGAGTAATCGCCCACTTTTTACCTGAATAGAATTGTAAGACTCAGTCCTGTTTTTGTTCTTGCTTTTTCAAATCGAACATCCCTGATGAAATATCATTTAGTTTATTGAGGAAGCGATTAAATCCAAACCCAACGAAGAAGGCGACACTGACCTGGGCATATGGACCTTCAAGATTATCCGTGAAATCAATCATTAAAATGCCGCTTTGGATTAAATTGACAGCGATAACAGCCGTTCCAGTTGCAAATAACGGAAAGAAAATATACATGATCCAGTGACGTGGATCAATGAATTTATCGTTCATATAGTGGGAGCAAAACATATAAAGATGCCTGAGTGATCCGCCGATGGCGCCGGCAAGAAAATAGTACAAAAAGGGTTCAATTTCCGATAATTTGGGATATGTTTCTTCAAACAAACCAATCCACAATGCTCCAACAGCTAAAAAACTCCCAAAAAATATAACGGATAGGTATACCAGAATCAGAATCTTTACCCATCTTTTCATAAGAACACCTCATTTACATCATTTTATGAGTGTTAAGGGCTAATGGTGCATGGATTTGTGGGTGCTGTGTTCATCTGTGCGTTTGCATTTTTTGAATATTTACAATAGTTGATGTATAGTAAAAGATGATTATTTTTGGTGAGGTCTTTTTTGCTAAGGAGATGTTTGTTTGAATACAGGAAAAATAGCGAAGCAATTGAATCATCTTATTTTTTCGTTACTACTGTCAGGTTTTAAGAAATGTAAGCCGGATTGGTATAAGCCTTTACGTGAGCAACCACGCTTTTCCCTTTGGGTGATCACAAAAGGAAGCGGGGAAGTCACGATAGACGGTACGAATCATAAATTAAAAGCAGGAAAAGTCGTTTTTTTCAACCAGGTATGCTTTGTGAAAAAAAGACATCTTCATCAGACCCGCTTGAGTTTTATTTTATTCGTTTTACATATGCAGTGGCTTATGAAGAAAAAGAAAGGTGGCATTTTGACTCACATAAAAACATAGGTTTTCCATTATATGGCGTGTATTCGATTACAAATACAGGTAGTTTTATTCATGTTTTGGACCAAATTCATCAACTTTCTAAACGCAGAGGTCCAACCGTAGCGATGCATCGAAAATTACATTTTCAAGAATTATTATTACTGTTCCTTCAAGATTTTCGATCGCAGAAGATTGCAGGAAGTTCTACAATGGCCATCGATTCAACTATTGATTATATGGTGAATCATTATCATGAACACATGACATTATCTGATTTAGCAAAAATGGCTGGACTGAGTACAAGTCATTACGCACGGCTTTTTAAAGAATATGTTGGGTATAGCCCAATTGATTATTTAACCCATGTTCGGATTGACCGAGCAAAGGAATTATTGGCGATTTCCGATTTTCGGATTAAAGAAATCAGCCAAAGCGTTGGTTATCAGGATGATTTTTATCATAAAATGAAATTTGCATTTGTGACAGATGCCTCATAATTGTTTCCCGAATATCATAGATAACGGATTGCCCGGTAAACTGCAAGGTATTATTTTGAAAGTATGTAAAAACAGAAGAACCTATGATTAACACAAAATAAAGTATGCCAAGCCAAATCAAACCGGTGTAATCCTGACTTCGGAATAATTGCTCTGTATCTCCTTTTAGAGATGTGACTGGGTACAGGTTGTCATTGATGGAAATGTGATTGTTTGAAATCTGCAAAGCATCTGGATTTTTTATACTTGTATTCCACCCATGGATGAGATAATTTGTACCTTCAATTGACACAATCCTTGCTTTTTGAAAATTTCCGGGCATTTCAGTTTTCGCTTCGTTTAGACGAAAATAAGTGTGATCCTTGAAGGTTGTAACTTCTTTCCCTTTAACACCTCGTTCTTCTAATGTATGTAATGCTTGATCTTTTTCGGATTGATTGACATAAACCATAGGCGCATAGATTCCATTGATATGTTGATCAATTGCCACTTTAATAATATAGGGCTGTGCTAGACCTGCCATAACAATAAATGCTGTCAGGAGGAGAGAGAATAAAAATAGCTTCCAGTATGGCTTTGCAAAGGCCAGAATGTTCGAAAGTAATTGTTTATCACTATATTTCTTTCTTTGGTATGCCTCGTTTGCATTTGCGTTCATATTCAATCCCTCCTCTTAATCGCGAACTTTTTTCCTTGTGAATCGATTGGCTGTTGTACATGGAGTCCTGTTAACTGCTGAGTGTACATTTTTTTATAGAAACCTTCTTTTGTTAAAAGGGACTCATGTGTACCATGTTCAATGATTTTACCTTTATCAAGAACGATGATTTGGTCTGCGTGTTGAATCGTGGAAATTCGATGGCTAATAATGATCGTTGTGCTACCTTTCATTTTTGTTTTCATTGTGTGTAAAATATTCTTTTCGGTTTTTGAGTCAACAGCAGAAAGGCTATCATCAAAAATCATAATCGGCGCTTCTTTAACCAAGGCCCGTGCAATGCTTACCCGTTGACGTTGTCCACCGGATAAAGACAATCCACGTTCACCTAATTTGGTTTCAAACCCCTGTGGTAATTCAATAATATCCTGATAAACATGGGATTGCTTCGCAGCATTTTCTATTTGTTGGTCAGCATACCCCTTTGGATCAAAACCGATATTTTCGCTAATCGTAGTTGAAAATAGAAAATGATCTTGTGGTACAAATCCAATGGATTTTCTTAATACTTTAAGTGGAATATCCCGAATATCGGTATGATCGATAAAGATGGTGTTACGAGCCGGATTGTAGATTCGTAGAAGCAAATTAACAAATGTTGATTTACCACTTCCGATTTTCCCCACAATACCCAATGTTGATCCTTTTGGTATGTGTAAATTAATATTTGAAAGTGCCTGACCTTGCTTATTTGTATATGAAAAATTCAGGCTGCTAATCTTAATTTCACCTTTTATGGTCGGTATGTCTACAACGCCTTCTTCATCTTGTATAGTTGGTTTTGTAGTAAGGACCTGTCTGAGTCTTATATCAGCGGCAGTTCCTTGTTGAAGCAGATTAATTATCTTCCCTAAGTTTTCAATAGGACCTATTATGAGTGACAAATACGTATTAAAAGCAACAAATTCACCTAGAGAAATAGTATCTTACATTACTAAAATAGAACCAAACACAATTGAGGTAAGATAACTTAACCCAATGATACCTTGGCTAAGTGAATTAAAAAGAGAGTTTGATCGAATTAATTGTTGGTTTGCCTCTACATTGGTTTGATTGTCTTTTTCAAATTTCTTTTGTTCGGCATTTTCTTGGACATAGGTTTTAATAATCCTAATCCCGGAACAAAACTCTTGAACACGGCTTGTTAATGCGCCAATTGCCTCTTGTACATGATTAGAGTGACTTCTTATCGTGATCCTAAACCGATAGGCCAAGTAAGTTAAAGCTGGAAGGGGTAAAAGGACGAATAAGGTTAAGTAAAGATCGATTGTTGTTGCCATCATCAGAACAGTGACAGTAATGAGAACAATGGCTTCAAGTGTTTGGAACACACCTTGCATACCAATTTGTCTTAAAATATTTACATCATTGACAGCATGTGCCATCAAGTTCCCTATTCTTTGTTGTTGATAATACTCTGTTTGGAGGGTTTCCCAATGAGCAAATAACCGCTTGCGAATATTTCGTTCTAATAATCTTGATAAACGAAAAAGATAAATTCTGCCTGTTGACCTAAACACAAAGACTCCAAACCCGACTACAACCATCCAAAAAGCAATGGTGAACAGTTCTCGCCTACTTATCGAAAATAATTGTATTCCATCTGTAAAAATTTCTAACAACATCGGCACAATAAGTTGAAGCACTAGCGAAATCGTTAACAAAATGGAACCGATCAAATATCCCCATTTGTATTGAAACAGATGCTCACGAAAAATGGACTTACCATTCAATTCATCACCTTCTAAAAAATGTCGTAAGGTAAGATTACCGTATAACTCACATTCGTAACATGGATTTCCGTATCAACTTACATGGATTATCTTGCTATGGACGCGTTCCGGAAAAGCTCGGATCAAGGTGAGGTTTAATAAGTAGTTAATTGAAATGAAACCGAAAAATAGTTGTTGAAGGTCAGTATTTAAGGTTAGACAACAAAAATTCAAGAAGCAGTTAAGATAAAACGGAGTCTAAAAGCGTAACTTTTTAAGGTTTGATTCGTATGTAATGGGGTAGGATTTTTATGAAGGAGTCATGCAGATGAAAAATGAAGATAGAGGGTTGAAGCCGTTTTTTCGGTTAATTTGGTCGACGAATATACCGAAGGCGGCTCTAACCATAGGGTTACTTGGTAGTATTATTACGACGTTTGTCGGTCTTTCCATCCCATTATTAACGCGGGAACTTGTGGACGGATTTTCTGGGATATCTGTTAATGCCACACTCATTGCTGTGATTGCAGCCGTGTTTATAATACAGGCAGTAATTGACGGAGTGTCAACTTACATGTTAGCAGCGGTAGGACAAAGGATTGTGGCAAGGTTGCGTGAATTAATGTGGGAGAAGCTTATTCGTTTGCCAGTCAGTTATTTTGATAAGCAACAAAGCGGTGAGTCGGTGAGTCGTATAGTCAATGATACTGGCATTGTAAAGGATTTAATCTCACAGCATTTCCCGCAATTTATCACAGGGGTTATTTCGATCATTGGAGCGATTATCATTTTATTAGTTATGGACTGGAAAATGACGCTGCTTATGCTGATTTCCGTTCCCCTTACAATGTTCGTAATGATGCCGCTAGGTCAAAAGATGGCGAAAATATCCCGCGGGCTGCAAGACGAAACAGCGACATTTTCGGGAAAAATACAACAAACCATCAGTGAGATTCGTTTAATGAAATCTTCAACAGCTGAAGGCTTTGAAGAGGAAAAAGGTGTTAAGGGTGTTCGGAATTTACTTACATACGGGCTGAAAGAGGCGAGGATTTTTGCGCTAATTGGACCATTTATGTACACAATTGTCATGATTGTCATCGTGGTCATCATCGGTTATGGGGGTATCCGCGTTGCCAATGGATCAATGACGACAGGATCACTTGTTGCATTCCTGCTTTATTTGTTCCAAATCATTTTTCCAATCACATCATTTGCAATGTTCTTCACTCAGCTTCAAAAAGCAAAGGGAGCCACTGAACGGATAATAGATATCATCCAACTTCCATTGGAGGAGGGACAAAACGGCAAGGAAATCGATATTTCAAATTTGCCGATCTATGTTGAACATGTTTCCTTCCGTTACAGTGGTGAGGAAGCAGTTATACACGATGTATCCTTTGAAGCGCAGCCTGGACAAATGATCGCATTTGCGGGACCAAGTGGTGGAGGTAAAACGACAATGTTTGGCCTATTGGAACGTTATTACGAACCTTCATCCGGTAAGATCCAAATTGGAGATACTTCAATCCAAGAGCTTTCGTTGGAGTCATGGAGAAGTCAAATCGGTTATGTTTCACAGGAGAGCGCGATGATGGCTGGAACCATCCGCGAAAATTTATGTTATGGATTAAAAAATGCGGAACAAATCTCAGACGAACGGCTATGGGAAGTCGCAAAAATGGCCTATGCTGATGAGTTCATTCGAGCCTTCTCAAACGGATTAGACACAGAAGTAGGGGAGCGCGGTGTTAAATTGTCCGGTGGGCAACGACAGAGAATTGCGATTGCACGAGCATTTTTACGTAATCCAAAGATTCTCATGATGGATGAAGCAACTGCAAGCCTCGATAGCCAATCCGAAAGCATCGTTCAAGAAGCACTTTCACGACTAATGGAAGGACGCACTACCTTTGTTATCGCTCATCGATTATCAACCATCGTCGATGCCGATCAAATCATCTTCATTGAAAAAGGGAAGGTGACAGGTATGGGTACACACGAGGAATTAATTAAGGGGCATGAGTTGTATCGAAGCTTTGCAGAGCAACAGTTAGCATAAAGCGATTGGGACGGAGGGGCTCCTCTGTCCCAGATATATCATGAAAATATTTTAGGATCTTCTTTTAGTATATGAGTTAGCAATTCTGTCATTTTTACAGTATCACAGACTCTTACGTTCGCATCGCCAAATTGACCTTTGTACATCACTTGATTAGTAAGAAAAACATTGTCCACTCGTTCGTATTTTTCAGAGGTATGACCAATATGTCTTCTTTGTGGCACGGAAATTTCCGTTTTATCCGGTAATACGGTAAAAAGCTGTTCATGTGAGTCGGTTAGTCGATCTGGTATATCAAGCCATTCCTCAACTCCATGAATATACGTACATCTACGTAAATCAACACCGATTAACAAAATGCTTGCCTTTTGATCTAGTAATTTGCCCCAACTCGACTCCCTTGCACAAGGCGTATCGAATTTTTCATTGCCCTCAACAAATTCACGTGCACCTTTTCCCAAAGCAGCTACTGAATGGGTGGGGTGCCACGAGCGAATAACCCCGGGGCGTTTTCTGAAAAGTTCTGTTAACAGTCCAACACAAGATGGTGATTCATCAATATAAAACCGTGGATTTTCAGCATTAATATACGACCATGTATGGGTAGGGAAAACTAAAAGTCCATTTTTCATATATTCAGACAATGCATTAAGAACGGTATCCGCACCACCATCAACCTGCCCAATACTTTTCATCGACGAATGAACTAGCAATGTTCCATTTTTATCGATTCCTAATTGTTTAAGATGATCTAGTAAGTCTTGTTTTGTATACATCTCATTCTACCTTTCTATCATTCTACCAATAGAATATCATATTTAATTTACAAGTCCATCTTGGGACGCGGGGACAGGTCCATTGACCCAAAAAAAGCAAGTCAGCCATATACGGCCAACCTGCTTTTATAATGCCCCTGCCAAGGAATTTCATTTTACCACAAAAGGGGGGGATTGGCCCTAGGTATTTCCGAAAAGTGTATGATAAGATGGACAAGCTGTTACATAGTACTTAAAAGATGTTAAAGGAGATGATGATGAGTGAGACAGGAGTTTATCGAAGTTATTAATGGAAGAGAAAACAATTTGAAGAATGTTCATGTCCAGATTCCTAAGGGGAAAATAACGATTTTCACAGGGGTCTCTGGTTCAGGGAAATCATCGATTGTGTTTGATACGATTGCTCAGGAAGCGGGGCGCCAGTTAAACGAGACCTTTAGCAGTTTCGCCCGACAGTTTCTGCCGAAATACAGCCGTCCCGAGGCCGATGAAATTAATAACCTATCCACCGCTATTATCGTGGATCAAAAACGACTTGGTGGAAATGCAAGATCTACGCTTGGGACGGTTACAGACATTCATCCTTTGTTTAGACTTCTTTTTTCACGCTTTGCCGAACCCAGTATTGGTTGGAGTAATGCTTATTCCTTCAATGATCCAATTGGAATGTGCCCACATTGTGAGGGAATCGGTAGAACGATAACGATAAACCTTGATGCTGCGTTAGATAAGGAAAAGTCCTTAAATGAAGGTGCCATTTTACTGCCTGGTTTTGGACCTGGCACATGGCAATGGAAAGCATATGCTGAATCAGGTTTCTTTGACAATGATAAGAAAATCAAAGACTATACAAAAGAAGAATTTGATAAACTTATTTATTCTGAAGAAGAAAAAATCGTAGTAAGTTATATGAACGGTGAAATCAATACCACTTATTTGGGCTTAGCTGTAAGATTTATGCGCCAAAATGTAGGTAGGGATAAAGATACCTCGAAAGCTGCCGAGAAAAAGTTAAAGGAATTCACTACAACTGGCACATGTCCAAGCTGCCAAGGTTCACGGTACAACCAGGAGGTCTTGTCTTCTAAAATCAAGGGCTATTCCATCTATGACCTGACAGCGTTGCAACTTGATGAGTTATGTGATGTGCTTCAATATTTCGATGACCCAAATTTAAAACCAATTGTTGATGGGATTCTAGAACGTGTAAGAAATCTTTGTGATATTGGTTTAAGTTATTTGACCTTAACGCGCGAAACTCCAACCTTATCAGGTGGTGAGTCACAACGAGTTAAAATGGTGAAATATTTATCCAGCAACTTAACTGGGTTAATGTACATATTTGATGAACCAAGTACCGGACTTCATCCACGTGATGTTTACCGTTTAAATGAATTACTTGTCAAATTACGTGATAAGGGAAATACGGTTTTAGTCGTGGAGCATGACCCAGACGTCATACAGATTGCAGACCATGTCATCGATGTTGGTCCCAATGCTGGTACGAATGGTGGTAACGTAATGTTTAGTGGAAGTTATCAAGGTTTATTGACTTCAGATACACTAACAGCTAAATATTTAAATCAAAAAATGGAAATAAACGTGAATCCAAGATCAGTTGCTGAGTTTTTAGAAAGTAAAAAAAGCAGCCTGCACAATTTAAAAAATGTCAGTATTCGTGTGCCAATTGGTGTTTTTACAGTTGTTACGGGTGTGGCGGGGTCTGGTAAAAGCACACTTGTAAATGAAGTTTTTGCAAAAGATTTTCCGGACTCCATAAGGATTGACCAGAGTCAAGTGCATGGTAACATTCGTTCTAACCCGGCAACTTTTTCAGGGATTATGAATTCGATTCGAAAAGCTTTTTCTGTTGAGAACAACGTAGACGGTGGGTTATTTAGCTATAATTCTAAAGGCGCCTGCGAAACTTGTGGTGGAACTGGAACGGTTGAGCTAAACCTATCCTTTATGGATAAAATGGAAATGGAATGTAGTGAATGTCACGGTGACCGTTACAAACAGGAAGTACTTCAATATCTCTATAAGGGAAAGAATATTGTTGATATCATGGAGATGTCCGTGGCGGAAGCAGTGGAATTTTTTGAAGCAAAAGACATTCAGAGACAACTAAAAAGCATGGAAACAGTTGGTCTTGGCTACCTGTCATTAGGACAACCATTAAACACGTTATCCGGTGGGGAAAGTCAAAGATTGAAACTGGCGAAAGAGCTTAATAAAAAGGGAAATATCTATATTCTAGACGAACCGACAACTGGATTGCATCTATCAGATGTCTCCAATATTCTTGTGATTATCAAAAAATTAGTAGACAAAGGTAATACCGTTATTGTCATTGAGCATAACCTGGATGTCATTCGAAATAGTGATTGGATCATTGATCTAGGTCCGGATGGTGGTACTGGTGGTGGAGAAATTTTATACGAAGGACCACCGGCAGGTCTTAAAGATTGTGAGCGTTCGATAACTGCGAAGTATATTTAAGAAGATGACGAAGGGACAGGTCCGTTGACAGTGATGGGACAACGAATCTGTCCCATTATTCTCTTATTTTCTCCGATATGGCTATAAATAAAATAAACCTGCGGGGAGAAATCGTATAACTGCATTTTTCCCCATAAATGTTGGTTTAGTCATAGTGTCGTTCTTTTAAGTGACCAGTATGTTTTATAGGTGAGATTATCCTCTGATATGCTATAATTTTGGAGGATAAAAAAAGTAGGGAGTGACCATTCTTGGCAATACATGTTGTACTATTCCAGCCAGATATCCCGGCTAATACTGGAAATATTGCACTAACTTGTGCAGCAACAGATACAGCTTTGCATTTAATCCGTCCACTTGGCTTTTCAACTGATGAAGAAATGATCAAACGGGCAGGTTTTGATTTTTGGCATTCTGTAAATATCACATATTATAATTCATTGGATGACTTTTTTTCAAAGAATCAAGGTGAGTTTTATTTTATTGAAACGTTTGGGGAAAAAACTCATTCAGCCTTTGATTTCAGTGATCGTTCAAGGGAACATTATTTTATGTTTGGAAAAGAAACAACGGGTTTACCAAAAGATTTGCTAGAACGACATAAAAATCACTTTTTGAGGATCCCAATGAATCACCATATTCGTTCACTCAATCTATCAAATACGGCTGCAATATTGGTATATGAGGCATTAAGACAGCAAGGCTATCCCAATTTAAAATAAAAAAACTTCCGTTTCATAAGATTTCTTGTTGACCTGCAAAATACCTGCAAGTTCCTTATTCTAGAAATAATAAAGCTTCAGAATAATTGCTTTTTTCCACCAGCTATGTTTAACTGGTATCTAGTAACTTAATAATCTAACAATTCGACTAGGGGAGCATGTAAATGCTGAGAGGTAGAAATATCGACCCTTTGAACCTGATCTAGGTAACACTAGCGTAGGGAAGTGGAGTTGGTATTTTTCGTGAAAACGATTATGTATGCCGAACCCATTTCTAGTCTCTAGTGATGGGATTTGTTTTTTCTCTCTCCCGATGTCAGATGGTAGAAGGAGGAAATGAAAGTGAGCAGTCAATTTACAGATCGATTATGGAACCGGGTTGAACCCATTTGGAATGCGTATTTGGAGCATCCTTTTGTGAAAGGGATAGGCGAGGGATGGTTAGAAAAGGATAAATTTAAACATTATATGAAGCAGGATTATGTTTACTTGATTGAGTATTCCCGTCTATTTGCGCTAGGGAGTGCAAAGGCCCCTGATTTAAAAACGATGTCCATTTTTGCAAATCTTTTGCACGGTACGATGGAGATAGAAATGGATCTTCATCGCCAATATGCGGCAAAATTCGGTATATCTTCTGAAGAACTAGAGGCAACCGAGCCTGCATCCACTACTACTTCATACACAAGCTACATGCTAAATGTTGCCCAACTTGGTGGTGTTGAAAATGTTGTCGCAGCTGTGCTTTCCTGTGCATGGAGCCATAACTTTATTGGGAAAAAACTAGCATCTTGGCCGGGAGCAATAGAGCATGAATTTTATGGAGAATGGGTGAAAATGTATTCATCAGATGAATTTACTGCGTTATCCGAAGATTGTAAAACTCTAATCAATGAAATCACAAGCGGAAAACCTGAACGAGATTTAGCTGTACTTGAAGAAATCGTCGTCAAAACCAGCAAGTTCGAATACATGTTTTGGGATATGGCGGAAAACCAAGAGGATTGGCCAATCACAAAATAATCCAAAACCTCTGTTGACAACCCCGTACCAATTCATGTAAGGTATAAAAAAATATTGACAAAAAAATGAAAAGAATTTAGAATAAAAACAACTATTTTGTAAAGCAAGATAGTTGTTTTTAAAAATGCTATCTTGTTTTACCAACTACCTAAGATAACTTTATTTTTTTATACACTACCTTGCATAGCATATTAGAGGAGGCAGTATGATGAAATGTCGATAAGAAGCCAGCTGTTAAAGGGAATATTAGACGGATGTGTATTAGCCGTCATTGAAAAAGAGCCAATCTATGGTTACGAACTTTCACAAAAACTGCTGAATATCGGTTTAGCTGATGTAAGTGAAGGGACCATTTATCCGGTTCTTTTGCGGCTCCAGAAGAATGGACTTATTCGAGGAGAAATGCGCCCTTCTGAATCAGGACCGAATCGGAAATATTATTTTTTGACAGACAAGGGGTATGAGGCATTAGAAAGCATTACGGAAGAATGGGAGCAAATTTCAAAACCGGTGAACGAATTATTGAAAGGAAGGTAAGGATATGCTATCAGCAAAAAGTGAGTTCTTTATAGACAATCTAAGAATGTACTTGATGATGTCAGGAAAAAATGATCAAGAAGTTTCGGAATTAATTGAAGAACTAAAGGATCATCTTAGCGAAGCGGAGAAAAGTGGGAAGAGTATAGATGATATTGTTGGTCAAACACCAGAACAATACATGGCTTCATTAAAACAGGAAATGAGGACAGATTACAAACAGCTTACAAAATTTCTACCAATCTATTTTATTGGAGTCATTGCTTATTTCCTCATTGGACCAGCCATAAGAGGAGAGTTTGAACTTAACTATATTCAAGTTATTGGGATCCCGATCTTAGCAGTGTTGGGGCTAGGGATTTATGTTTATTTTTTACAGAAGGCTGGTCAGAAGCAATTTTCAAAGAAGATGTTTTTTCTTAGTGGAGTAATTGCAAGTATGAGTGTAACGACCTTAGCAATTGTCATCATAGTTGGAAGTACGATATTTATGAATCCGTTTTTTATCGGTGATACGACAGCTGAAGTGGCGGTGATAGTGATTTGTGGTAGTATTTTTATTGGAACCGCGATTTGGAGTAAATCATGGGTTTTTATTGTGATTCCAGTTTTCCTTATTATCCCCGATGTTTTTACCCGCTTTACGGACGTGAGTATTGAAACGATCATTATCATTAGCATTTCTTCTTTTGTATTAATGTCTGTGGTCCTCATTCTAAATATATTAATAACAGAAAAAAGGAAAAAAAAGCTCGTCTGAAAGTTTTTTAAAATTTGATGTCTGACTTGTTTATTGCGCCGCAAAATGTGGTGCTTTTTTTGAATGAACGGAACAATTAATTTAGGTAAATTTATTTTTCCGGATGACTCTTACCTTTCTTATATACCTCATATTCTCCCCAGGACAAAAAGCAAAGTCCAACTAAAAAAGAAAGTAAACTTAAGTTACTAATGCTGTCCCAAATTCGTACACTGCCAAAAGTTTCACTTACATATTTTACAACAATTAGAATGGTTGCAATGGCGATTAGTAAGATTCCCATACTTCTCTTTACCAAACAAATCACTCCCAAATAGAATCACGTAATTTTTATTCCTTTAATTTATATATCCATATTTTAACATTTAATGCACATTTAATGGACCGAATTTTATTAAATCGTTTAATTTGGGTATTTAATCGGTTTCTTCAAAATAGGATGGAATTAAAGTGACTTGCAAGAATATTTGAAAATATGAGGTGGATATATGGATTTTAGCAATTTTAAATCAATCAAAGATTATGGCTTTGTAGGTTATATTCCAGTTAGTCAATTGATGCAAAATCAATCTATCATTCCTCATTCTAGAGGGGTTTATATGGTCCTATATACTCCTGACATTTCTCCAAAATTTTTGAATAAGGGTTCAGGCGGTTTTTTCAAGGGCAAGGACCCTAATGTTCCAATCGAAGAGTTAAAGGTCAACTGGGTAAATGATACAAAAGTTATCTATATAGGCACCGCCGGTGGTGGAAAAAGCGCTGCGACGTTACATTCTAGAATCAAACAATTAGTAAAATTCGGTAGGGGAAAGAACGTTGGTCACTCTGGAGGAAGGCTGATTTGGCAAATAGAAAATAACCATGACTTGATCATTTGCTGGAAGGAACTACGTGTTGATGATCCATATGTTGTTAAAAAACAGTTAATGAGAGGATTTAAGAACATGTATCGAAAAAGGCCATTTGCTAATTTAGTTGATTGATTTCAGAATAGGTTCATACAAAAACGAGAACTAATCTTCGGATAGAGGATAATTTTTCGCTTATTTTCCTTTAGAACAACGACAAAAAAGTAGCCCAATTTATCTTGGACTGCTTTTTTGTCGTTTCTTTAGATAATAGAGAATCTGGGACACGGAACCTGTCCCCCTGTCCCACAATCAAATAATATGTAAAATTTGACCTACATCAAATAATAGTGATAATCATTTTCAGTAAAATAATTTTAGCAGAATAAGAGGAATTTCCAAATTAACGATAGATTAATTATCTGGGTATAATATCGCCAGGTGCATTTGAGTTATGGGGAATGAAAGGAGTCTATATGATGGATGAAGGAAAAATGGATGGAGTTATGACCCTAGAAAAAGAAAAGGTAAATGAGAATGTTGAAGTATGGGAAGATCTTGTAAATATAAAAAGCTTGGTTCTTTCATTATTAATATGCAGCTTTATGACACTAGGAGGGTATTTTATTGCACCAAATGAACCCCCTGCTCCTTTGTTTTTCGGATTAATTGGAGCTGTAATAGGCTTTATTATATGCAGCATTTTAATTAAACCAAAAAGGATGTTCCATGAGGCGGAAAGTGAGGAGTAAGGATTGGACTTTGTATTAATATTACAAATGATTTTGGCCGCAGTAATGGCCGCTGCTATATATACCGTTGTAGGTGTTGCACCAGGTACCGATGAAACGGCAACAATTGCACCTGTGATTTTGGTATTAGTACTTTCAGGCTTAGAACCTGTTATTATATTAACCTTCTTTATTTCAGCCATTGTTGCTTGTAAATTGACAGATTCAATTCCGGTTGCTGTCGCGGGAATTCCAGGTGGAGTAATGGCAACTCCAATGGTCGAACACGCAGTAATTCTTAAAAAATTTGGACTGTCCGATGTCAGCATTCGAAAAATGGCTTCAGGCTCTGTGATTGGTACACTTGTAGCGGTACCTGTCAGTTTGCTTTTAGCCAATGCATTAATCCCGGTTGAAGATGTTATTAAGGAATATGCCAACCCGTTATTTTTTATTGGTGCAATTCTTTTAGCGCTTATGTGTAAAAATAGATGGCTTGCCATTGCTTCAATCATTCCATTTGCTCTCTTAATTCAAGGACTGCGTCATTTATATTGGGGTGTTGGTGCAGTTCCTGAGGGTACGAATGTTTTTGTATCATTTTTCTTAGGAATCACAATAGGCCCGGTTATTCTTACTTTATTTGAACTTTTAAACAAGGAAAAAAGGGATAGTCTTGAACGATTTGATAGAAAAACAATATTGTTTAATAATACAAAGCAATCGAAGGGCTTTCCAAATCCATTTACAATCTTAACGAAGAAAGAGCTTGGTATGGGTGCATTATCTTCATTAATAGGTTCAATCACTTTTATTATGAGTCCCGTGGGAATTACGATTTTATTAGGGGAAGTTTTTTCAAGCCGTACGAAAGATCCTAAGGAGAAAGCCGCGCTTGCAATCGCATGTATGGAGGCGTTAACGAATGCAACCTATATAGCAGGAACATTAATTCCACTAATCGCTTTAGGGGTTCCATTATCACCTATGGCAATTGGCCCAGCGAATGCATTATTTAATGCGCCTCCAGTTTTTTCATTAGAGCATAATATCCACCACATTCTATCAAAAGGGGATTTTGTTTGGGCAACACTTATTGGAGCGGCTATTGCTATAGGAATCACATTCTTTGTCACAATTAGATTTTCCCAGCAAATTTGTGCTTTTGTCTTTAAAAGAATTCCTCATGAAGCAATGCTTGGTTTGTTTTTTAGCCTGGTGATATTGCTTTCGTTCATGGATGCTGGTTGGATTAATGTTGGTGGTGTTTTATTAGTCGGATTAGTTGCTGGGGTCCTTCACCGCTGGGGTATTAATTACGGTGTTCAATTTATGGTGCTCTATTCAGCACCATGGATCATTTTAAAAATAGTAAGTTAATAGAATTTTTAAAAGAGTAAGGGCGGGTGTAGAAAAGATGATTCAACTTTCTCAAAAAACAGCTACTGGCAGTGCACACGGTAAATTAATTTTAACAGGAGAGCATGCTGTTGTGTATGGGATGCCTGCAATTGCGCTACCTTTTCCATTGGTTAAGGCAGTATCAACTGTTGAGGAAATTGCCGATGAATCGGTGATTTCCTGTGAATATTATGATGGTCCTCTTAATCAAGTTCCGGAAAAATTGCGAGGAATTGCTGCTTGTATAAAAGAAGCATTGAAAGTATTACATAAACCACAAAAAGGTTTATGGATTCGGCTGAATACCTCAATCCCAATTGGTCGGGGACTTGGTTCAAGTGCTGCAATCGCAATGGCAGTTGTAAAGAGCCTATATTCTTTTTATGGGGCGGCCTTAAGTCAAAAAGACTTAATGACACTTGTCCATATAGCTGAAAGCTACGCTCATGGCAATCCAAGTGGAATCGATACTGCCGCGGTATCAAGTGATTTTCCGATATGGTTTCAAAGAGGGAAAAGGCTGAAACAACTTCAACTTGCTAGACCACTATTCATGGTCATTGCGGACACTGGAAGGATAGGAGATACCCATAGTGCTGTATCGATTGTAAGAAAAAACTATAAATATAAACCTGAATCGACAAAAAAGTCATTAAAACAGCTTGGATACATTTCACTTGAGACTAAAAATGCGTTAGTAAACGGTAATGTGAATTCACTTGGTAGTTTGATGAATCGAGCACACACCGAGTTGTCAGAACTTGGTGTTAGTGATAATGGGATTGATAAGCTTGTACATGCAGCACGGAAAGAGGGGGCGCTTGGTGCAAAACTAACTGGTGGTGGTAGGGGAGGATGTATGATGGCTCTAGCACATAACCTAACTCAGTCCAAGGAGATTGCCAATGCGTTAATGAAAGCGGGGGCACGTAATGCCTGGTATTTTAAATTGAAAACTGATTAAGTTTTATAGAATGAAAGAGGGATATAGATGAAAGCAACTGCAAGAGCATTTACGAATATTGCATTGATAAAGTACTGGGGGAAGCGGGATGAATCACTTTTTTTGCCAATGAATAATAGCCTTTCTATAACACTAGATAAATTTCATACAACAACTAGTGTTCAATTTTGCGAATGCCTTATGGAAGATATTGTTATACTTAACCATTCACTCATGGATACAAATGAGGCAAGAAAAATCACTACATTTCTTGATCGCTTAAGGGGAAGTTCAGGAAAAAGGGTTCATGCAATTGTAGATTCGATAAACAAGGTGCCAACAGCAGCGGGATTTGCCTCATCTGCATCTGGTTTTGCAGCATTAGCTACTGCTGCCACAAAAGCCCTTGATCTTGATGTAGATAAAAAAGCACTATCACAAATTGCTCGTCAAGGTTCAGGGTCTGCTTGCCGTTCAATCTATGGCGGATATGTTGAATGGCAAAAAGGGGAAAGGGAGGATGGAACAGATTCATATGCCTCTCAGGTCTTAGACGGAAAAGACTGGTATCTTAGCATTCTTTCGGTTACTTTGTCATCTGAACCAAAACATATATCAAGCAGAGAAGGAATGAAACGGACAGTTGAAACATCACCATTTTACTCCAGTTGGGTTGTTGAGGCGGAAAAAGATCTCCAAATTGCAAAGGAAGCCATCAGGAAGCGTGATTTTGAAATGCTAGGAAATGTCGTGGAAGCCAATGCCTTAAAAATGCATGCCACAACACTTGGGGCCAACCCACCATTTTTATATTGGCAGAGTGGAACATTTGAAGTCATGCAAGAAGTTCAAAGCTTACGGCAATTAGGCATTCAAGCATATTTCACAATTGATGCCGGTCCGAATGTTAAGATTTTATGTCAGCCTGATGATGAGCAGTATATAAGGAAGAAAATGTTGAATTTGCAAACTGTTCAGGATGTGCACCTATGCCATCCGGGACCAAGTGTTTCACTTATTTAGGTAGGGACACGGGGACAGGTTCGTATCCCACCTTGGGACAATAAACCTGTCCCTCTGTCCCATAATCGATTTTTGGAGGGAAAATTCTTTATGACATATTCAGGATATCGTATAAAAGTACCAGGAAAACTTCTAATTGCAGGTGAATACGCGGTTCTTGAACCAGAACAGCAAGCAGTAGTTATTGCAGTTAACCGTTTTATTACAGTTACAATCGAACCAAGTACACAATACATCCTTTCACTGCCGGATTTAGATTTTGATTTTTTGACTTGGGAAAATAGCGGGAATACGATTCAACTTAGCGATTCGGATTCGCAATTACAGTTTATTCAACATTCGATTGAGGTCGCTACTCAATTTTTACAAGAAAGTTCAATCGATGTACGTCCTTTTCATTTAACAATCAATAGTGATCTTAATGACTCCTTAAGTGGTAGAAAATATGGGCTTGGCTCAAGTGCCGCTGTGGTTGTGGCTGTTATATCAGCTATATTAAAGCTGCATTGTACTGAAAATCCCTCACTTGATCAGATATTTAAACTATCTGCAATTTCCCATTTAAAAACACAAAAGAATGGCTCTGGGATTGATATTGCAGCCTCGACATATGGCGGCTGGCTAATGTATTCCTCTTTTCAACCCAAATGGGTATTAAATGAATTACAGAAAAGGACAAGACTCATCAATCTGGTTGAAAAGCCTTGGCCAAATTTATCCATCACCCCATTACATGCACCCACATGTCTTAAACTATATGTCGGCTGGACGAAAGAAGTCGCATCAACCGTGTCAATGATTAATAAGGTCAAAAGCTTTCAAAATAAGCAACCTAAAGAGTATTACCAGTTTTTAAAAAAAAGCTCTTTTGCTGTTGAAAGACTGCGGAAAAGCTTTGAGGAAAATGATTGCATGGGGGCTCTTTTAAGTCTATCAATAAACCGACAAGCCCTTAAGGAGCTAGGAGAGCATGCTGGCATTAAAATTGAAACCTTGGGGCTTGAAAAATTATTATCTGTAGCCTCAACATATGGCAGTTGTAAATCATCAGGGGCTGGAGGTGGCGATTGCGGAATTGTTTTCATGAAAGGCGAAGGACATAGGGAGGCGCTTTATAAGGAATGGAGAAAAGTAGGCATCATTCCTTTAAATTTACGTATTTCGGAACAAGGTGTAAAGGTGAAAAGGCGGGAGTAAAGGAATATCAACAATGAATACTTTTAATAAGAAGAAAGTATAAATGAGGAAAACAAAGAGGATCTAGATGTCATCGTAGATGCATTCAAACGCGGCATCTTTTTAAATGTTTTGTCAAAAATAAAAGGATTTCGGGAAAACCATCAAATCAATAAAGAGTTCAGTAGGATGTTAACATTAATTGAAGTTGCCAGTCATTCTCAAATAGGGGAAGGTAAGCAGGCCTCAGATATGATAGGAACATATATCAGGAACACGACAATAAATCGATTGATGAATTAATTTTATATGGAAATTTAGCATTCATGTGCGACTATAAACTTGTTCGGAAAATCATATCAGATGCAGTGGGCCAAATAGAAAGCAAAGAACCGGTTGATAAGAAAAAACAAATGATCAGGAGTTAGTTGCAGGTGCCCTTGGGGATACTATTTTATTTTTTCAAAATATCGGGAATAAGAAGAAACGTTTCTATGAAAATAAATTTGTAAAACTGGCTAATGAAAAAGCTCATAGAAGATAAATAGAAAAACCGTTCAGTTGACTGAACGGGAAAAGTGTTAGTATTTAAAATCTAAATTCCAGTTTTAACGCCAAAACCTACTAAAATTAGGCCAGTTGATTTTTGGAATACTTTTTGGAATTTTGAGTTATTTAACCATTTCTTTGCATAATCAATTACATAAACAAGGGTAAGAAACCATAATACAGCGAGTAAAGTAAGGATGGTTGCTAATAAAATCAATTGCTGATTTACATTTCCGTTCAAATCAATAAATTGGGGCATGATGGTTATATAAACCAAAACAGTCTTTGGATTAAGAATATTACTTAGTAAAGCTTGCATAAAGGACTCTTTATTATATCGACTTGAAGAAATAGTAGGTACATTTGCTTGGGCTTGAATGTCCTCTAGAGAAAATACACTCTTTGCAAAAAAACTTTTTATTCCTAAATAAATTAAGTAAGCAGCACCCAAATATTTGATTGTACTGAAAAGAATGACTGATTTTGCAATAACAACGGATAATCCAAGAATCGCAATAAGCGTCCAAAACGAAAGGCCAGTTGCCATCCCAAGAACTGTATAACGCCCAGCCTTTGACCCGTAGCGGAGTGTGTTCTTGATCAAGAGCATCGTATCTACCCCGGGTATAATAACCATCATTGCAGCAATTGATATGTATGTTAGTAAACTATCCATCTATTTTTCGCATCCTTTCCAATAGTGACTACATAGGTAACTACTTAAAAAGTATATCAGATCGACTTGGAAAAAATCAACAAAATTTGCTAAGATATTAGTTACATTGGTAGCGACTAAGGTTGTGGTGGAGGGTTTATGAAAGAAAACATTTTAGAAACGTTAAAAAATCTAAATTTTACTGAATATGAAGCGAAAGCGTATCTTACTTTATTGGAAGATTCACCATTAACTGGTTATGCCGTAGCAAAAAATTCTGGTGTACCTCGTTCGAAAATATATGAAGTTCTGGAATGTCTTACCTTACGGGGGGATATTCTTGTTAGTCCCGGAAATACAGCACAGTATATTCCTGTTCCTGCAAAAGAGCTAATTAAAAACCGTCGAATGAAAGCAGAAGAGAACTTTGAACTAGCGGAAAAATCATTGGCGGAATTTGAACGTTCCACAAATGACCGCGAAAATATCTGGAATATCACGGGACGCAATGAAATACTCGATAAGGTCAAAGATTGTATAGTATCTGCAAAAAAAAGAATTCTCTTGGAGGTTTGGAAAGAGGAATTTGAGGAATTGGAGCATGATCTAAGGCAAGCAGCAAAAAGAGGGGTCAACGTAACGATTATTGCTTATGGGGAAATTAACACTGATTTTGCTCATGTTTACCTACACTATATGGGTGACAAAATTACGGAGGAGTATGGTGGACGCTGGCTAGTTATTAGTGGAGATGATTCAGAAGTAGTAGCAGGAATTGTCTCGCTAGGTAAAGATAGCCGTGCAGCATGGTCAAGGCATGTAGGCTTAGTCATGCCAATTACTGAAGTCATGATTCATGATTTGTATATCATGGAAATAATGGAGAAACATAGAGAAATTTTAGAAGAAAGTTTTGGAGAAAACCTTGTCAATTTACGTCGGAAATTTTCGATCCATCCAGATTTCAAAAAACATTATATTAAATAAACTTGGACTTTTTTATCTGTTCTAAAGACTAGTAAAGGGGATGGTTTTAAGATGATGAAGGTTTTCGGTAACTTTTTCGGAGCAAATCAACAGCTCACCTTGGAAAAAATAAAAAAAAGTAAATAGGGACCTTTGGGGTTCGTTTTTTGGGGGTTAAGTGGTACATATACCGCAGCTTTGGTTGCGAAAAATAGACCTTTTATACTAACTTTTGTGAATCTCCCTACTCCTTTGTATATTTTAAAATTACTCCGAATATAATCAAGTTGAATACTTACAAGGGAGTGTGTAAATGGGGGTAGTAACAAGGTTTTTTGTCCGTCTCGTTCAACGTTTTCTTCCTGATGCCTTTATTTTTGCGATTATACTTACTTTCTTGGTGTTTGTCTTGGGGATCTTGTTTACAGATAGCGGACCGGTTAAGATGGTGACCCATTGGGGAACAGGATTTTGGGATTTACTTTCTTTTACGATGCAAATGGCTCTAGTAGTGGTAACGGGGTATGTCTTGGCCAACGCACCCATTATTAAGAATTTCCTTGCTCGATTGAGTAATTTGGCTAAAACACCGGGACATGCGGTTATGCTTGTAACTTTTGTATCTGCTATCGCTTGTTTAATTAACTATGGATTTGGACTAGTAGTTGGAGCGTTGTTTGCCATCCATGTGGCAAGGCAAGTACCATCCGCAGATTTTCGTATTTTAGTAGCTGGGGCATATAGTGGATTTTTAGTTTGGCATGGTGGATTTTCAGGATCAATTCCGTTGACAGTAGCAACCCCTGGTCATTTTTTAGAGAAAGACATGGGAGTCATTCCGGTAAGTGAAACTCTTTTTAGCCCAGCGAATTTATTTATTGTCGCAGCCCTAGTATTAACACTTCCGATATTTAATAGATTCTTGATGAAAAGCAGCAATGCGATTTACCAAGATCGATCCCGTTGGGTGATTCCAGAGGATTCAATTGATACAAAAGAAGTGGTAACCCCAGCCACTCCAGCAGAAAAAATTGAAAACAGTGTGATCGTTTCGATGCTCATCGGCATAATGGGTTTGGGCTTTATCGTCTACCATTTTGTTACCAAAGGCTTCGATTTAAATCTTAATATCGTAAACTTTATTTTCTTATTCTTAGGAATCATGCTACATAAAACACCGAAACAGTTCTTAGACACGGTAACGAACGGAGTAAAAAATGCAGGGGGCATTATCATTCAATTCCCCTTCTATGCCGGGATTATGGGAATGGTTACTTTTTCAGGACTATCCGAGGAAATGGCTTTGTGGTTTGCTTCATTTGCAAATGAGCAGACTTTGCCGTTCATTTCGTTTATCAGTGGAGGTCTTATCAACGTTTTTGTACCATCCGGTGGTGGTCAATGGGCAGTGCAAGGACCGATTATGATCGAAGCAGCGGCGGCAATAAATGCGGATATCGCGAAAACGGCCATGGGTGTTGCGTGGGGAGATGCCTGGACAAACATGATTCAACCATTCTGGGCCTTGCCTGCTTTAGCGATTGCCGGATTGCATATTCGGGATATCATGGGGTTCTGTGTCATGATTCTATTTTATAGCTTTATTCCGATTACAATAGGATTATTATTGTTTTAATGCGAGGCAAACGGGCGTACCGTTTGCCTTTTCTATATCTCAATATTGCTTAATTATTAGAAACTGATGAATAAATGTATTCATTACAAAAGAAACTTTTTATGATGTTATCCGTATATACAGTTATGAAACTTGAAAGGAGACAATATGGAATCAATTTTATTATTTTCAGTCATTATCGGGTTGGCTTCAACTCTTATCCTCTTTCCGTTTTTACAAAATACGAACAAAAAGGAAAAGGAACAGAAAGCTAAACCCCATACCGGCCTTCTCCTGATTGGTACGGTTTTAACTACTACTTTCATCTTTATTTTTTTCTATCTGACAAATCTTGACCGAAACTTTTCTTCGGTTTGGCTTTTAGCGCTTGTTGTTACTGCTGTTGGTGCATTCTTTGCAACGGGATTTGAAAGAATGGTCAAAGGGATTTTATTTCTAGGAAGTCTTCTCTTCAGTATCTATTTAGGAACGGCTTTCCTATTCAATGCCGACGAAAAGTATGAAGTTTCCAGTATGGCTCAAGAAACGGAGATTGAGGTGTTTGATGAAACAAAAACACCAGCTAGTGTTCCACCGCAGTTTGCGCGTAATAAAATGAAAAAAGCGTTTGGTCAAGTTCCAAATACGAGTTACTATGAGCTTGGAAATTTACAAATTCAGAAGGTAAATAATGACTATGTTTATATCGCACCAATTGAATTTTCTGGACTTTTTAAATGGTGGAAAGGGGAACGTACTCCAGGCTATTTCACGATTAGTGCCACGGATTCGACTGATAATCCTAAGTTTGTGAAGGCAGAAATGTCTTATACGCCATCCTCTTATTTTCATAAGAATTTAGAACGGCATATGCGCATGAAATATCCAAATATGATCTTTTACGGGGAGCCTCAATTGGAAATCGATGAGGAAGGAAAACCCTATTATATCCGCTCTTATGGGAATTTTATTTCGGCACGAAACGGCTTTGAGGTCCATGGAATAGTACTTGTTGACCCAGTCACAGGAAAAACGGAAATGTTTGCATTAGCAGATGTCCCTGAATTTATTGATGGAGCCGTATCTCCGGAAGTAGTTAGTTTGCAAAATAGCTATTTTGGGAATTATGTAAATGGATTCTGGAACAGCAAGTTTGGTAAATCTGATGTAAAACTTCCTTCTGATGAAGGAACGGAAGCGAATGTAAGTCCAATTTTTGATGAAAATGGAGATATGTATTATTTCACTGATTTTACCAGTCCGAAGGAAGGGGTCGATTCAATGCTAGGCTATTCCCTCACGAATTCAAGAACAGGGGAGGCTACTTATTTTACTGGTAACTTACAAGAATCATATATGGATTCGCAGGGCGCTCTTCAAATTATCGAAAAGAAATTCATTGAAAAGAAATGGGATGGCGAAATGCCGATTCTCTATAACTTTTATGGAGAAGCTAGCTGGTTAACCCCCGTATTAGATGCGAATGGGTTTTTACAAAACTATTTTATCGTTTCTGCTGCCAATCCGGAAATCTCCGTGTATGGAAATACGCCAAATGAAGCATTAAAGCTATATAAAACGGCTTTGCAACGTGGTGGAGGAAAGGTTGATGGCACCTCAAAAGCGGAAGAAAAGCAAATAAGCGGGAAAGTCGTGCGTGTCTATAAAGAGAAAGCAGAAAATGCCACAATTGTTTATTTTTTATTAGACAATAATCAGAGTTATATGATCTCATCTGAGAATAGCCCAAAAGCGATTTATTTACAGGAAGATGATACAGTTAATGTGACATTCCTAGATACAGGGGAAGAATTTTTACCGGCAAAATCAATTGTGATTCAAGGATTAGATTAATACTTTTAATTGTCCGAAAGTTAATTACAAGTTGGCGTATTCTAGTAGAAGCTCTTTAAAAAGGTGAGAATATGAAAAAAAGATATTCTAATTTAAATAATGTAACCAACAAAAAAACGTTTCAGGATATGCGAAAGTGGCAAAAAGAAAGACGAAATAAAGTGAAAGATTTAACCAAAAATATACCACAGTGTCCAAACAAAAGGATTGAAGAACTTAGAGAAAACCGAAGTAGAGATTCCTACACGTGGATTGGACATTCTACCTTTTTGCTTCAGTTGAATGGCCTAAATATTCTTACGGATCCGGTATGGGCAAAGAGAATGGGTTTTGAGAAGCGATTAACCGATCCAGGAATTTCATCGGTAGAGCTGCCTGAAATTGACGTTGTAGTGATATCACATGGACATTACGACCATCTTGATTTTCCGACGTTAAAAAAAATACCAGGAAACCCGCAATATTTTGTTCCCATAGGCTTGAAGTCCCTTTTTAGAAAAAAAGGGTACCAAAATGTTAGCGAGATGACATGGTGGGAAACGACTAAATACAGAGGGGTTCAGATTCAATTTGTCCCTGCTCAACACTGGACAAGAAGAACGATGGGCGATATGAATACTTCTCATTGGGGTGGGTGGATTTTTCAGAATGCCAACCAAACGTATTATTTTGTTGGTGATACAGGCTATTTTCCAGGGTTTAAGGAGATAGCAGAACGACATATGATTGATACTGTATTTATGCCAATTGGCGCGTATGAGCCTGAATGGTTTATGGCTGACTCACATATTTCACCTGAAGATAGTGTGAAGGCTTTTATCGAATTAAAGGCAAAACAATTTGTTCCAATGCATTATGGTGCTTATCGATTGGCAGACGACACAGGACCCGAAGCCTTAGACCGCTTATTGCAAGAATGGAAAAAACAGCAATTACCGGAGGAGCAATTGAAAGTTTTACTAATAGGGGAAACTGTGATGTAAATATGATGTTACAAAAATGCATTGAGGAATTGAGCTCTCAATGCATTTTTTTATATCAAAATTTATAGGTTTCATTGTGTTTCCTTAATTGGGCTACTTCCTAAACTCCTTGTGTAAGTTTTTTGGAGATAGATTATATTCCTTTTTAAAAAGCCGATAAAAGCTGGAATAATCTTGAAAACCGCATTTTGTGGCAATTTCCTCAATTGAGAGTTCATTTTGTTGAATGAATGCAACGGCGGTTGCTAGTCGTTTCAATAATACATATCGATAAAAGGGCACTTTCATGTGATTCTTAAAATAATGGGAAAAATAATATTTGTTTAAATGAAAATGACTTGATACGTTGTCTAAGTTCATTCCTGGATCGGTCAAATGGTTTTCAATGTATTCGATAATTGAATGTAAGCGTTGATCGGTGTCACTGCTTAGACTGCTTGTAGTCTCACCACTTTCCGGATCTAAAATAATTTCCATAGCCCTAATTCAGCACAAAAGCCCATTGGGAAGCTGCATATGAAGCACATAAAAAATCAGTGACTGTACTGAAAAACTCTAACGAAACCTTGCCGCTCACTACGGACAAGTTGAATTCTAAAAAGGTATATATTGAAGTTTTCCATAAAGATCTGGAAAGAGCTACCTCTTTTAGAATCATAAACCAACAGGAGTCTTACCAATAACCTTACCGGCAAGTGAAGAAGTGATCGCCGTTTACCAAAATGGAGATTGCGTATCCCCTAATGACGTACCAGGATATGATAAAGACAAATATATGCCAGCCTTTATGAGCTATGCTTATAAAGATACTGACGGTAATGTCTATAAACTTGGACATGGTTTGAAATATTAAGTAATGAAAATCACAGGTGCGATGCCTGTGATTTTTTTGTATAAGGATGGGCATAAGCTTTAGGTACGGTGGTATTGTTAGGGGGAAAATAAATGTATCAGTTAAGTGATACATTATACATAGAAAAAGCCAATTTTCAATTGCAGAAAATTGGCTTTCTTGGCTTATTTTAATGTAAATCTTAGTATGCTAAGCCGAAAAGGGCCTTGATGTGAGTTAAGTAACGAACATGACTTGCTTCCTTCATTAATGAAGCCGGAAGACCTTTTAGCGGAATATTGTTACTGCCAACCGTTGCTACACCGTCTTTACGACCAAGACTGGCAAGTGTACCAGAGTTGATTGGGTTAAATTCCTCGAGTTGTTGACCTTTAAGGATTGCAAAAAGGTTGTACCCACATGTTTCTCCCATTTGCCATGCGTTTTGAGCGGTAGGCGCATATAATGGACGACCTCCATCAGCTGGAAGGGCAACAGATGCGTCACCAACCACAAATACTTCTGGATGTGATTTAGAACGTAAGTATTCGTCAATAACCGCTTTACCACGATCACATTCAAGACCTGATTCTTGAACGATTGGCAGTGCTGCAACGCCACCAGTCCAAACAAATGTGTTTGCTTCGATTGTAGATCCGTCTTTGAGGGAAATTTTATTCCCTTCAACTCCTGTAACCGGTAGCCCGGTTAAGAGATCAACGCCACGCTTAGCTAAACTTTCAGTAGCTCGTTCAATTAGGTTATCTGGAAGAACTGGTAAGATTTTAGGGCCAGCTTCAACTAATTTGATGTCTAAATCATTGAAGTTAACGCCGTATTTTCTAGCAATTTTAGGGAAGTGGTCAACGATTTCACCAACGAGTTCAACACCAGTTAAACCACCACCACCGATTACAATAGTTGCATCTGCTTGGTTTTTAGATTCCGCATAGGAAGCGATTTTACTTTCAATGTGTTTGTATATTTGGTGTGCATCATCAACTGATTTTAATACGAAACTATTTTCTTCAAGTCCTGGGATACCAAAGAAACCAGTTTGGCTCCCAAGAGCAACAACTAAGTTGTCATAACTCAAGACAGCACCGTCCGCCAGGTGAACTTCTTTTTTGTCTACTGAGAAAGTTGTCACTTCGCTAATTACAACGTTTATATCTTTTTCCTTAAAAAGTTTTGTTAAAGGGAAAGAGATTGCGCGCTCAGTTGTTGAACCTCCCGCAAGACGGTGTAATTCTGTAATAAGTGTGTGATTAGGGTATTTATTCACCACAGTAATTTGGGCTTCCTCTTTGCTTGCATATTTACGTAATGTTAGAGCAGTTAATAAGCCTCCGTAACCCGCACCTAAGATGACGATTTCCTTTGACATAATTTATCCTCCGTCCATACTAGTAATAAAAATGGGTATAAAATATTATGCTTTACGTTCAGCTTGAACTTCTAAAAATGCGCTCACGAAGCGCAACATTTTTTGTGCTTCAGGATCTTTTAATAATTTTAATACACCAAATAGACCGATATTCTCATTTGAAGCTTCTGCACGGTCCTTTGCTTCGATAGCAGTTGCCGCGATCGTTTTAACCGAGCCAATTACAGGTTCAGAAAATTCTTTTAGGGCACTAACTGTATCATTTTTTAATACTTCATCGGTTGCTACTAATTGGGCTAAGTCATATGTTTTTGTTAACAGATTTACAGCCTCTGTTAATTTTGGTAGTTGCTCCACTAAAGTAGTGAGTGATTCTTGAACTTCAGGTTTTAATAATTGATCAAGTACATCTGTTTTTTCTTTGCCTAGTGATTCTTGAGTTTTAGTCAATACTTCTGTCATATCCAAATTCTCCTTCTTAGTTGAATTTCTACAAAGCATATCTTGGGTGAAAATGCTGGTAGATTTCGAGTCATGTTCACATATTCACATTTTATAAGGGCAAGCAACAGTGATTAAAGCTAAACATATAATTTAATTTTTGTATTAAAGTATACATTTTTTAGAAATCTAAACTTGTTTGAACCGTGTTTTTATGTAATTCCCTTAACGTTATTTCAATGTGATATCTATTTGACAATATAACTATAACGCTGTTTTTGAAATTCGTAAACAACCAGCATTTGGTTCCGTATATAATAAAGTGGTAAAAGGATTAATTGAAGCTAAATAATATTAGTAGGAATGACTAAACTAATTCAAATTAATGGATGGTGGAAATGTTCATTCGAAACATGGACTCTTCATTATAGAAAAGCCCCGTTTTTTGCGAGTAAAGTCCGATTATAAAAACACTCTGAAATCTAAAAAGCAAATACATGGCCGCCTATTTTGGTTGAAACTGTACGGCTTCGAAGGTAGGAGCTTGACGTTTTATCAGGATTATAAAAAAATAATGCGCCATTAGTTGGATCTTCACCATTCATCGCCCGTTTTGCTGCTTCTAAATGTTGGGAATTAGGAGTGGCTGTATTTATTGCACCGGTTTCTGCTGGGGTAAATTGATAATATCCGTAGCTTTTTTCAAATAATACATCTTTAACAGTATTAGGGAATAAAGGGCTTTTTACCCGATTCATAATTACCGCACCAACAGCTATTTGTCCTTCTAGTGTTTCACCTCTTGCTTCACTAAATATCATTTTTGCAAGCCACTCGACTTCTTCCTGGTTTTTCGCTGGCTGTTGCTTGGAAGCGAATGATGTTTCAGTTGTGATTGGCGTACTCATAGAAGGAATTGTCAATGTTTGTCCAAGACTTAATAAATCTGAAGATAGATTATTGGCTTTCTTGACGGCGTCCACTGTTGTTCCGTTACGTGTGGCAATACTGTACAACGTATCCCCAGCGACAACTTCACATTTATTTTTAGTGGTTGGAGATGGGGAAGAAGTCTTACTTTTGGGGATGGTCAACTCTTGTCCAACCTCTAATAAATTTGAAGATAAATCATTTGCTTTCTTTAAAGCATCCACCGTTGTGCCGGTGCGTTTAGCAATACTGTATAACGTATCCCCGGAAACAACTTGATGTGTAGTAGTATCAGCAGTTTGAGCAGGTGCAGGAGTACTTACGTTTGGAATTGTCAACGTCTGCCCAATCTGTAAAAAATCCGATGACAGATTATTCACTGATTTAATGGCATCCACAGTTGTTCCGTTACGTGTGGCAATACTGTATAACGTATCTCCTGAAACAATTTTATATATCATTTGATTTGGGGTTGATATAACGCCATTGGGAATTGTCAACTTTTGTCCAATTTGTAATACATCTGAAGATAAATGATTGGCTTGCTTTAGAGCATCTACCGTTATCCCGTGACGCATGGCTAGACTATATAAAGTATCACCGGATGAAACGGTATACGATAAAGAAGTTATCTCCGATTGTTGAATATCGTTTTTTGCCGCAGAAGCTTTATTTGTTGGCAGTGCACCAACGCCTAGAACAGACAACAACATTCCCCCAGCCATAATTTTACAGGTTTTTATCTTCAATAATGGTAATTTGCTTTTGATATAGTTAATCGCATCAGCCGTAATACTGGACTCATTCACTTTAGAGAGAGTTCCTAATTCTGCCGAGAATTCTGTTAAGTTTTCATTCATATATAAGACCACTTCAATTCCGTTGTCGGTATGGTTAATTTTGTAATGAGTAAAAGTTTCCATGTCAATCACCCTCCATTTTCCTTTTTACTATCCCCCTATATTTCATTTTTACAATAATGAAAATGCAGAATATCATGTTTAAAAGTGTGTAGGATCGCGCAAATTTGATGCAAAAATAAGATCTAAAGCTAAGAAAATAGTCCGTAATAAAAACTGGGACAATCTATTCATTTTCTGAATTTTTAGTATTCTATCTTGATAAACCTATTTACCATTGGTATAATAAAACAAATGTTCCCATACAACCGAGAGATAGACTTGGTTTATGACAACCCAAGACTAGGCAGAAGGGAATAAGGTAATTTTTTTGAAAATCGATTTTAAGGAGGAAAATCTTCATGAAAAATCAAGTCAAATTATTACCATTTACCATTCAGTCAGTTGTGGATCAAACAAATGAAACACCAAAGGGGATTCAAATTGTACAAGCACCTTCTTTATGGGAAGACAGCAACCAAGGTGAAGGCATTGTCATTGCGGTGATTGATACCGGTGTTGACACTTCACATTCAGATCTAAAGGACCGAATTATTGCAGGACGTAATTTTACAACGGATTACAATGGAGACTCAGAGATTTTTGAAGACAATAATGGTCATGGCACACATGTATCCGGTACCATAGCGGCTAGTCTTAATAATGAAGGAGTTGTGGGGGTTGCCCCAAGGGCTAAAATTTTAAGCCTAAAAGCCTTGACGGGAGAAGGGGCAGGCAATTATGAATGGATAATCGATGCCATTAGCTTTGCGGTTGATTGGAGAGGACCTAACAACGAAAGAGTTCGTGTAATTTCTATGTCACTGGGTGGTCCAAAAGACGTACCTGAGATGCATAAGGCGATAAAAGATGCTGTTAATCAAAACATTTCGGTCGTTGTTGCAGCAGGGAATGAAGGGGATTCCCGTGAAGATACATTTGAATATGCCTATCCTGGGGCATATAACGAAGTGATTTCTGTCGGCGCTGTGAACATGGATTTGGAACTTGCTCCATTTTCAAACACACATACGGAAATTGATCTGGTGGCACCTGGGGTGGATGTGGTTTCAACATTTCCTGACAATAAATTTGCAGAATTAACAGGAACCTCCATGGCGGCCCCTCATGTTGCAGGTGCGATTGCTTTACTTATAAATGTAAGTGAAAAAGAGTTTGAACGAACACTAAGTGAAGCCGAAATCTACGCGCAGCTCATCAGAAGAACTGTACCACTGGGTAACAGAAAAAGTGCTGAAGGAAATGGATTCCTCCAGCTGGACATTGTAGAAAAATTAAACGATTTAATCCAAACATCGAGCATGAATGTAACTCACTAGTACAAAAAACTGAATAACCAAAAAGCCCTTAAGATCAGCAAATTTTAAGGGCTTTATTACGTTAGAACAGAGAAACAAAAATTGCAGGTGCATAAGGGATTCAACAATTAAAACTTAATTTCTATCATCTATTTGTAGAGACTTTTTCCTTAATGAATCTGAAGATTTACTTGGAGATGTTGGTTGATTATTGTCTGTATTTGTGTCCCATATACTAAATTCAATATTAGTCAGTGGTTCTTTATGATTTTTTGACATATCGTGTACCTCCGTTCACAAGAATACGATCACTTCCATTATATATTGTGTAAAATTTAAGAATATAATCATCCTATCCAATTTTAAAAAGAGATCTTTTATAGTTTGCACACTTATAATAACTTGTGTTTTAGGGACCAAAATGTAGGAAATCACATTTCAAGGTAATTAAATATATAGTACCTTGCAATGTATAGTACATGATGTTATATTATACACAACTTCTAATTTTTTTGACTAGGTATTGTTTATTGCAAGGTAGTGAATGTTGTACTATATATAAACCTGATGAGATGAGGTGAATAACAGTGAACGTTCAATTTAAAAAAGGTGTCTTAGAGCTTTGTGTACTTGTACTGTTGGATAAGAAGGATCGATATGGATATGAGCTTGTCCAGAAAATTTCCGACCAAATTGAAATATCGGAAGGAACTGTTTATCCATTGTTAAGAAGGTTAACAAAAGAAGAGTTTTTTACAACATATTTACAAGAATCCAGTGAAGGACCACCTAGAAAGTATTATAGGCTTACCGATAAAGGACGTGAATACTCACATCAATTAGTGGAAGAGTGGAAGGAATTCACGGAGGGAGTCAATCTATTAATTAAGGAGGGAATGTCGAATGAATAAAATAAAATTTCTTTCAGATTTGGAAAGGCAATTACGAAAACTGCCAAAAGATGAAAAAGCGGATATTTTACAAGATTACGAGGAATATTTTTCAATCGGTGTAGAAGAAGGAAAAACAGAAAGTCAGATTGCAGCATCACTTGGTTCACCTAAGCAATTAGCGAAAGAATTACTTGCTGCTTATCATATTGAAAAAATGGAAGAAATTTCATCCACTCGAAATATGTTCAGAGCAGTTTGGGCAGTGATTGGACTTGGTTTTGTTAATTTAGTGATTGTTCTTGGACCATTCCTAGTAGTAGTTTTCCTTTTATTAGCTGGTTGGATTTCTGGTGTGGCAGGGATTTTGAGTCCATTATTGGTAATCATCAATACCATCATCAATCCTGAAATTTTTGAATGGTATGATGCTTTCTTTTCAATCGCGTTATGCGGACTTGGAATATTAATCTCAATTGGCATGTATTATGGGACAGTTGGTGTAAAAAATGGATTTCTTCGTTATCTGAAATTCAATGTTTCCATAGTGAAGGGTGGGAAACCAGCATGATTAAAAAGTTAACTTTATTAGCACTCCTATTATTTCTCATAGGTGTAATCGGAAGTGTTGTAACATATGGTTCAATGAATAAAGAAGTTAAAATTAATGATAAAAAGCCAATTGAAAATGAGAATATCACTTCCATACAAATTGATGTTGATAGTACAGATATAGAGTTTATTTCAGTACCAAGGATGGATGAAGCAAGAGTCGAGCTTGTTGGAACAGGTGTAGAAAATACAATACATGATTTTTCTGTCAAAGAGGAAGGCGAAACTCTATTTGTTTCATTGCAGTCTGAAAATAAAAAATGGTTTAGCTTTAATTTCTACATTCCAGCTCTGAAATTAAAAATATTTGCACCAGAAAAAATGTATAATAGTGTGAAAATTAAAAGTTTCTCATCTGATGTACTTGTACAGAAGCTTCAGTCGAAAACGATTGATCTGGAAACAGATAGTGGCGATGTGAAAGTAGAGAATATCACTTCTGAAAAAATGACTTTAAAAACATTTTCAGGTGACGTCCACATGGAACATGTGCAGGGAGCGATTGAAACGGTAACAGACAGTGGTGATTTATATGTCCTAGATGCTCCTGTAAAATCATTCGGTGCCGTTACATTCTCTGGAGATATTAAATTAGAAAAAATAAATGGTGAAATATCAACAAAAACGGATAGTGGTGACGTCTTTATTTCAACCAGCGAAATTTCGCAATCCATACATGGGAAAACATTCAGTGGTGATATCAAAATTGAATCAGAAAAAGAGCCGGAGGACATTTCTTTTGAGGTAAGTACATTTTCAGGTGATGTGAATTTATTTGATAAATATAAAAACAACGCGGAAATCGGAAATGGAACTATCTTGATTCAATTAGAAACAGATAGTGGTGATATCACGGTTATAAATAAATAGAAAAAAGGGGCCTGCCCCTATTGTATTAAAGCGTTATATTGCAAGAGGGCAGGCACCATTTTTAATTATAATTTTATATACTTTCTACTTGAACTTTTTTATTTTCAACCGATTTAAGATCAAAACGATCTGCATTCATTACCTTTACCCAGGCTGCAATAAAATCACGCACAAACTTCTCTTTGTTATCATCCTGTGCGTACACTTCTGCAAGGGAACGCAGGATGGAGTTAGAACCGAATACAAGGTCCACTCTAGTAGCTGTACGAACGACTTTGCCTGTTTTGCGGTCGCTGCCTTCGTAGACATTTTCTCCTGCCGGTTTCCATTGAATTCCCATGTCAAGCAAGTTCACAAAGAAATCATTCGTGAGTTGGCCTACACGATCAGTGAATACTCCGTGCTCTGAGCCGCCATGGTTTGTACCTAGAACACGCATACCACCAATAAGAACAGTCATTTCTGGTGCAGTAAGGCCAAGAAGTTGAGCTTTATCGACGAGAAGTTCTTCTGGGCTTACACGATACTGTTTCTTTTGATAGTTACGGAAGCCATCAGCAATAGGCTCGAGTACGTTAAAGCTTTCTACATCTGTCTGCTCAAGTGTTGCATCGCCACGTCCAGGAGCAAATGGTACTGTTACCTCAAAGCCCGCATCTTGGGCAGCTTTTTCGATTGCCGCACAACCACCTAGTACAATCAAATCAGCTAGGCTGATATTGATATCTACATCTTGTTGAATGCCTTCTAATACTTGAAGTGCTTGTGCAAGCTGTTCTGGTTGGTTTACATCCCAGTCCTTCTGCGGAGCAAGACGAATGCGCGCCCCATTTGCACCACCTCGATGATCTGAGCCACGGTATGTACTTGCAGAAGCCCAAGCTGTTTCTACAAGCTTACTGACTGTTAGTCCAGAGTCTAGGATTTTCCCTTTTAATTCAGCTATTTCAGCATCTGTTAAATCATAATTACCAGCTGGTACAGGATCTTGCCAGATGAAGTCTTCTTCCGGAACCTCTGGACCAAGATATCTTGCTTTTGGACCCATGTCACGGTGAATTAGCTTGAACCATCCACGTGCAAATGCATCTGCAAATTCTTCTGGATTCTTATGGAAATGACGAGAAATTTTTTCATATTCTGGATCAAAACGTAATGCCATATCTGCTGTGGTCATCATAGTCGGAACTTTAATCGATGGATCCTCAACATCTGGTGCTAGATGCTCCTCGGCTGGATCGACAATAAGCCATTGCCAAGCACCTGCTGGACTCTTTGTCAGCCACCACTCATATCCGAACAATAGATCAAAGTAACCATTGTCCCACTGTGTAGGATTCGCAGTCCAAGCACCTTCAATCCCGCTGCCGATTGTATCACGGCCAACACCTTTGCCATAAGTACTTTGCCAACCTAACCCCATTGCTTCAATAGGAGCGGCCTCTGGTTCGGGACCAACATGTGAAGGATCTCCTGCACCGTGTGACTTACCGAAAGTATGTCCTCCCGCAATAAGTGCCACAGTTTCTTCATCATTCATTCCCATACGGGCAAAAGTTTCACGAATATCTTTCGCACTTGCAATCGGGTCTGGTTTGCCATTTGGACCTTCAGGATTCACATAAATGAGCCCCATCTGAACAGCAGCAAGCGGATTTTCAAGGTCGCGTTCGCCGGTGTAACGATTATCACCAAGCCATTCTGTTTCAGTTCCCCAATAGATGTCCTCTTCCGGATGCCAAATGTCTTCGCGTCCAGCTCCAAACCCAATTGTAGGACCACCCATATCCTCGATGGCAACATTACCTGCTAGAACAAACAAGTCTGCCCAAGAAATCTTATTCCCATATTTTTGCTTAACTGGCCAAAGGAGGCGTCGTGCTCTGTCAAGGAGAACATTGTCCGGCCAGCTGTTAAGTGGGGCAAAACGTTGGTTACCAGTTCCGCCGCCACCTCGGCCATCTCCAATACGGTATGTACCAGCAGAATGCCAAGCCATACGAATAAACGCAGGACCGTAATGCCCATAATCTGCTGGACTCCAATCTTGGCTATCTTTCATTAGAATACGAAGATCTTGCTTTAGAGCATCGTAATCTAATTTTTTAAATTCTTCAACGTAATCAAAGTCATCTCCCATGGGGTTTGTTTTTTTGTCATGTTGATGGAGAATATTTAAGTTTAACGCATTTGGCCACCAGTCCCGATTAGTTCTACCGCTTGATTTGTTACTAGTAGCACCCCCGTGAAACGGGCATCCTTCGATGTTAGCATTACCTTTTGAATCCATTTTTTACATCTCTCCTTCTGTGAAAATTAGTAATTTTAATCTATTCATCTAGTTTAGAAAACTAGGATGATCATACTTTTTATTATGTAATTGCTACAATAGAAGAAGGGCTGAATTGAAAGATAACTAGACTTTGAAAATTATAGAACATCATGACAAGTATATTTTAAAGTTAAGTCAATTATGATAGATACATAAACCTAAACAAAGAAGTAAATTCGTAGAGGACAGAAAAATGTTGTTACAAACATAGAAGAAGGCTCACTAAGGAGTTATAATATTTGGTATATTACCATTATAATGATAACGATGAATATAAAGCAAGTCAGATGCACTCACCTGGCAACATTCAAAAATATTAAATTAGAGGTTCAAAAAAAAGTAAAGTAATTGGATGGAGGATTGTGATGATGCCAGAAATAAACCACAAAATCTATATTAAAGTAGCAATAGAAGAGGTGTATAAAACAATCTCAACAGCTCAAGGTTGGAATGCTTGGTTTACAGATAAAACAACTTTAGAGATAAACCGTGATGGAACCGGTGAAATACGATTGAGATGGACAAATTTTGGTAGTGAACAAGAAAATATTGATGATGGGGGGAAAATTCTTGAGGCAACTCCGAATAAAAGATTTGTTTTTCAATGGTCACCCGGAGAACAAAATTCAACAGTAACTTTTAATCTAGAACCCTATAAAGACGGAACACTAGTTGTTCTTAATGAGACGGGCTACACCAATTCAGATAAAGATGTAAAGGCTTGTATTGGGTGTGCAGTAGGTTGGGGAGAAGCATTGACACTATTAAAAATATACTTAGAACATGGAATTGTGTATAAACAGGATCTATAATCTTGTTTTATGGAAACCTAGAAAAGGTGATTGTGGTAATTATCTATTATTTTATTTATCTTTGAAGGGGGTAGTTTAATGATCATAATGATAAACGGAGCCTTCGGTGTAGGAAAGACCACAATTGCGAACGAGCTTCAAAAAGAAATAAAAAATAGTATGATATAAACTTTCGGGGGTAAAAAGTGAAAAATACAATATACCCTAAAGTCTGGAATCTAGATAAATTGTATCCAGATGGAAGTAAGTCTACACAACTTAATAACCATATAAAACAATTAGAAGTTATGGTAGGTGAATTAGAGGGGAAATTAGACTCTTTTAAAAACATAGTGGAAGAAAATGTATTACTTGAAGTTGAATCTATAATAAACCACATTGCGGACATTCGGATTATCCTATCTCAAGTTAATTCTTTTATAACCTGTCTTCTTGCACAAAAGCCAAAGGATCTGAATGCTATGACCCTAAGAGAGGTTGCATCTTCCATAAATGCTCGCATTGAATCAGCAATAAAAACATTTCAATGTGGTTTATTAAACATAGATCAATGTTTGTGGAAAAGAATAATAGAAAATAAGGATTTACATAACTATAAGTTTCTACTTAATGAATGGCGTAAAAAAGCGGAAATATTACTTTCAGAGGAAAAGGAAAGTTTAGTTTCGGACTTAATAGTAGATAGTTATCACGCTTGGGGGCAGTTTTATAATTCATTCTTATCTAGTATAAAGGTCGAGATACAAATCGAAGAAGAGCGCAAAGAATTATCTGTTGGTCAAACCATTAATTTGCGTTCTCATCATAGTAAGGAAATTCGCAAAACGGCTCATTATGCTTTAGAGAGTATCTGGAAAGAAAAAGAGGAATTGTTTGCTCAAATATTAAATCATATTGCAGGTTTTCGATTAAAAGTGTTGGAAAAAAGGGGGCTAGATAATGTCTTAGTAGAACCTCTAATGGATAACCGTTTGACAGAGGAAACACTGAATGCAATGTGGACAGCAGTAAGCAAATATAAAAAAACATTTTTGGATTATCTTAATACAAAAGCAAAAATGGATGGCGATAAAATGATGAAGTCATATAACTTTTGGGCACCTATTGGAAAAAGTAATCAAAAGATAGATTATGAAGATGCTGTCGATTTTATTTTGAAGAATTTTAGCCAATTTGGAAATGAGATGGAAAGATTTGCTCTAAAGGCATTTAAAAATGGATGGGTTGAGGCCGAAAATCGCTCAAATAAATCAGCTGTGGCATTTTGTGCAAGTTTTCCTCTTACTGGAGAATCAAGAGTTTTTATGACATATGGAGACAGAATAACAAGTCTGTTAACCTTAGCACACGAATTAGGTCATGCTTTTCATAATGATGCGATGAAAGCCGTTGATGGATTGAATCGAATATATCCATTGAGTATTGCAGAAACCGCTTCAACATTTTCCGAACAAATCATCTTAGACGCAGCATTAGATAATGCGGAATCTACTGAAGAAAAATTGTTTTTACTTGATGAGAAATTGAAACGTAGTGTCATGAATTTCATGAATATTCATTCTAGGTTTCTATTTGAAAAGAAATTTCATGAAGAACGTAAAATGGGGTTTGTTTCTTCATCACGTTTAAATGAGCTGATGCAAGAGGCCTTAGATGTGGCTTATGATGGTTCACTTGATGGTGCTTCTCAATACACGTGGGCTTGGACACCACATTATTACCTTACAAAATCGCCATTCTATAACTTTCAATATACTTTTGGGTACCTATTATCTCTAACTCTCTATGCAAAATCAAAAGAAAAAGGGAAAGAATTTGAAAATGATTATATAGAATTGCTACGTGACTCAGGTAGTATGTCCATGGAAGATTTGGTTATGAAACATTTAGGTGAGGATATTACTTCAGTAGATTTTTGGGAAAATGGAATGAAATTATGTGTCAAAGATGCTGAAGAATTTATTAACTTAATTTCCTCTTAAAATATTCGATTAATTCAAAAGGAATATCTTAAGTATTTATCATAAAGCAGAATTAAAGAAAGGGTTAATTGTTGGCGGATTAGTGCTTATGTTAAAGAAGGAAGAGATAAATATGTCATTTAAGCAATGCCAGAGTATTACTTCACTGATGGCAGGATTTAAAAAAACATGGATTATCTCAATTATGAGAAGAAAAAATGGCTTCGTCATGCACTGGAATTGCATCAACCTGAACACCATAAGTGGCTTCAATATTTGTAGTGGAAAGTAGAATTTAAGCCGTTATTTATAATTGGAGGGAATAAGTTGGCAAGGGTTGAAAAAATAGAATGGGATGAAAATTTACTAGAAACGATTGATGACCTTTATAGACAAGTATGGAATCAATCCATTATAGAACGATTAAAAAAACACTTAAATTATGATGGTTTTAGGGGATATATCATGAAGTCAGATGCAGAGAAAATTCTAGGATTTTCGTATGGCTATTCATCAAGACCAGGGCAATATTATCATCAGTTACTTTCAAATGAACTTGGTCCGATGAAATATGAAAAATGGCTTGAAGACTGTTTTGAGTTTGTAGAATTAACTGTGCATCCAGCATATAGAAACCAGGGTTATGGAAAAATGCTTATTCGTGAATTGCTAAAAGAAGTAACAAATAAGACTGCTCTACTAACTACTCAGGTAAATAATAGATCGGCACGTAATTTGTACAAAGGTTTGGGATGGGTAGTAGTAAAGGAACCTTTTCTTCCAATTAAAAATGATTCTCCATATGTTATTATGGGCAAGGTTCTGGATAAAGGGTAAACAAAATTTTAGTAAAATTTAGAACGTTCTTGTTGAGTGAAGTTTTAAGTAATTATATTGAACGAACCGGTTGCTAGGTAGAAATGAGTTGCCGGTGTTGGAGGATATTATGGAAATAAAATTTAATTTATGGTCGTTTTATTTTACATTCCTTTGCATAGGACTATCAAAGCGGGCTTTATTCCGTCAATAAAAAACTTACTGCATGTGATATCCTACGTATATTCCCCTTGTACTGCAACACCCCTAAAATTTCCCACCTTTTGATATATTCATCCTTAAAGAAGTATATACTGAAACTATGGAATTGAACGAACTGGAAAATTAGGTGATCTAAATTGAAAGAAAAATTAACGGTTTTGAAGGATCGATTGAATGACATTAGTCGCCGAAATCGATCCATTCGCATGCTTAAGGTGTACAACAAATGGAATTTTGATGTAAGTGAAGTAGCTAAAATCAATAAAAATCCTCAGGATATCTTGGATGCTATTATTAAAAATAGTCGAAATGTTGAACTAATCAAGCAGAACGTAAGGGATGAAGAATCTCTGAATTTATCAGGGAAGTTAACAACCCTTTTTCGTAATTTAAAAGCAATAGAAGACGAAACCGGATTGTATGATTTATATATCGGTTATCCGTTCATAAGCGGCGCAATGTTAGATGGAACGTACATACGTGCTCCTCTGTTTTTACATTCCGTTAAATTAGAGAGAATGAAGGAACTTGGTACAAAATGGGTCCTTCATCCAATGGAAGATTCTGAGCCGATGTTAAATCGACCGCTGTTTTTAGCTATGCAAAAAATGAGTAATCTTTATGTGCCCGATGAAATGTACGATGAGGCTGTGGCTCAATCGACGGAAATGGATTTTCTAAGTTGGTTAACGTGGTTGAAAAAATACAATATTAATATCAATTGGTCGAATAGCCAAGAACTAGAATCTTTTAAAAATCTAACAACTGATCTTATTCCCCATTTTAAGAAAGGTGAGTTTCAGTTAGATAATTATGCGATTCTTGGCCACTTTCCTCAAGGAAACTCTGCCATTTTAAATGACTACGAAGCTTTCTTGCAGCATTTGGAAGAAGGTACAACTGATTTTGGATTAGCCGGGGAATTAATGAAGGTCGGGGAACAGGACTCTGACTTCACTACTGATAATCTTGGTACGGGTGAAATGACTGCTGAAGCTCCTCCTAAAAAGGAAAAGGAAAAGTTCTTCGTTCTGGATACAGATGCATCCCAAGAAGAAATCATCCATTCAATTGAACATTCGCAAGGGATAGTCGTTCATGGGCCACCGGGTACAGGAAAATCGCAGGTCATTGTCAACATCATTGCAAATGCCATTGCCGATGAAAAGAGAGTTTTGTTAGTTTGTCAAAAACGTGCTGCGCTAGACGTTGTTTATCAAAGGCTTGACAGCCTCGGACTATCACCAAGTGTAAGTCTTTTACATGATGAAAAAACAGATCGGACCGGGCTTTATCGCAAACTACATAATCGCTTGGTAAAAGATGAGTATGTACAAGAGATAGAGTTAGAATATGGCCAGCTATCACAGAAAATTGAAAAATATGAGGATGAACTAAACGCAATCGCTGAAGGATTGTATGAAACACAGCTTCATGGATATCGGGCTTATGACCTGTACGGACTTGGAAAACCGGTTAACCAACAGGAAGTCATTCTTAATTTAACATCAGTGATTAACGATTTAAACAAGAATAATTTGGATGATGTGTTGACAACGATTTTTTCATATGGGAACTATTATAGTCGGTTCGGACAGGAGAATTACCCGTTAAAAGACCGAAAATCCTTTGCTAAGCTTGAAATAAAGGACCGTTTGACGATTGTTGAAATCCTTAAGAAGGTCATAGAGAAGGCTGAAAAAAGCATTTCCTATCTGGAGCATTTTGAACAAGATGAGATAACGCCTGAGTATAGCTGGGAGGTTGGAGGAAAGCTTGAAAAAATTTATGAGGATCTTAATCCACAAGAGAAAAAAACACTCCAGAAACTTAGACTTTGGTGGTGGACATCTTTTACAGGAAAAACGATTGTTGAAGAATTGATCGAAGGTGACAAGTTTAAAGGGTTATCATCGACTGAGTGGCCAAAGCTTAGGGAGAGTTTACGTATTCTCTATGATTTGTCACATGTGTCAACCGACATGACGAACGAGATGAAACAATTAACACCTTATTTTATAGAAGAAAAATTACAGAAATATAAGGACCAAATCTCAAAGGGGGATATTCCGCTACCTGAATTTCAAAAGCAACAGGAATATGTGATTCAAGATTTTGATGACCTTCGCAATATGGACAGAACCTATGACGAGAGTATGGCTTATATCAAATCGCTTATCGATGAATTAAAGGATAAAAGTAAGGGAAATATCCATCGTGAATTAGCAAAGCAATGGGTTGAGTATACAAAGCAATCCACCTATATTTACTGGATTGATGAAATCGAGCGGAAACATCCGGAACTAACGAAGATTGGAACTGAAAGCTTCCAACGGTTGCGAACAAGATTCAAGGAACTTTTAGAAGAAAAGAAGGAGCTTTCCGCTAAAGTCTTGCAAAATCGTTTAATAAAAGCGCTCGCTGAAGTGAAGGAGCAACATTCTAAAGCCATAAAGGACCTAATCTATCAAACAGGGAAGAAAAGACAGATATGGCCAGTCCGTAAGCTTGTTAATAAGTATGCCCTTGAAGGTTTGTTAGATGTGCTGCCGGTTTGGCTTGTGTCACCTGAGACAGCGTCGGCCATTTTCCCATTAGGGAAAGATTTATTTGATTTAGTCATTTTTGATGAAGCATCCCAGTTAACTGTTGAAAATGGAATTCCATCGGTCTACAGGGCTTCTAAAGTGATTATTGCCGGGGATGAAAAACAATTACCGCCAAGTAATATGTTTAAAGGAAGTATCCAAATTGATGAAGATGATGTCGATGAGGACGATCTAGTAGTATCAGAAAGTCTCTTAAATTTAGCAAAACGAGTTTTCCCTAGTAAAATGCTGCAATGGCATTATCGGTCAAAGTCTGAGGAATTGATAAATTTTTCAAATCATGCGTATTACAACGGCAATATCCAGATTGCCCCAAACGTGGAACATCTTAAGAGTCCAGCTGCGATTCAATGGCGTAAAGTTGATGGCAGGTGGATCAACCAATGTAATGAAGTGGAGGCGAAGGAGGTTGTTCTTTTGTTGAAGGAGCTTCTTCAAAAGGACTCGACAAAATCAATTGGAATCATTACTTTTAATGCCAAACAACAGGATAAAATTCTCGATTATATTGATAAATTGGCAGAGGAAGATGAGGAATTTAATACCATATATCACCAAGTCATGAGGAAGGATTTGGATGAACAAATTTTTGTGAAGAATATAGAAAATGTGCAAGGTGATGAGCGGGATATCATCGTCTTTTCGGTGGGCTATGCGAAAGCTGAAAATGGAAGAGTATACAATCGATTTGGTCCTCTTGGCCAACAGGGTGGAGAAAACAGACTGAATGTTGCAGTTACCCGCTCAAAAGAATCTATCTACGTTGTCTCTAGTATTGAACCAAATGAGCTGGATGTATCGAAAACCAAAAACGTCGGACCAAAGTTTTTCAAAAGATATTTAGAGTATGCGCAAGCGGTTTCAAGTCTACAAAAAGAAAGAATCGGTACAGTCCTTTCAGAGCTGAATGAAGAAATGAATACAAAGCGCCAGGAAAAGGCACTTCATTTTGATTCGCCATTTGAAACACAAGTGTATGAACAATTAACCGATATGGGCTATAAAGTAGACACACAAGTGGGAATGTCTAATTATCGAATCGACCTTGCCATCGTCCATCCTAAAAATGAATCAAGATATATACTTGGGATTGAATGTGATGGCGCCATGTACCATAGTTCTCCGTCCGCTAAAGAAAGAGATGTGTATCGACAAAAATTTCTGGAAAGCAAAGGCTGGACCATCCACCGTATTTGGAGCAGAAACTGGTGGAAGGACCCAAGTGCAGAGTTGGAAAATGTCGATCAATTGATAAGAAAGATTTTAGAGATAGAGAAAAATTTGGTGAAAGTAAAGCAGATGATGTAATAGGTGAGTCATGCGCAAAATTTCGAACACTCACAAATGTAATTTTGTGAGTGCTTTTATTAATGTTGGTTACTGTTATTTCAAAAGGTTGACGAATACTCTATAAATATAGTATTACTTAATTGAAGGATTATTGAAAGCGATTTCTAACTCTCATATACATACATCTTCTATTAATCCGAATGACTTATTTTCAGTTCAGTAAAAATGTTTTGAAATTGGGGGAAGTAAACATGTCAAACATTCCAACTATCCTGAAATCATTAAGGATACCTGTTATCGGATCACCTATGTTCATTATCAGTAATCCAAAGCTTGTGATTGAACAATGTAAGGCAGGGATTGTGGGCTCGATGCCCGCGCTAAATGCCAGGCCAGCTTCACAACTGGATGAATGGTTAGCCGAGATAACGGAGACCCTAGCCGATTACAATGCGAAAAATCCTGATCGTCCTGCAGCACCATTTGCTATTAACCAAATCGTACATAAGTCAAATGATCGACTTGAACATGATATGGAACTTTGTATAAAGTACAAAGTTCCGATTATTATCACTTCACTAGGGGCACGTGAAGAGGTTAATGTAGCTGCCCATAGCTATGGGGGGATTGTGTTACACGACGTCATCAATAATAAATTTGCCCACAAGGCAATAGATAAAGGAGCAGATGGTTTAATTGCGGTTGCTTCAGGTGCAGGAGGACATGCAGGAAGTAAGAGTCCTTTTGCTTTAGTACAGGAAATTCGTCAGTGGTTTGATGGCCCATTAGCGTTAGCGGGTTCAATAGCAAATGGAAAGTCAATATTGGCAGCTCAGGCGATGGGAGCAGACTTTGCCTATATCGGCACGCCATTTATTGCTACATATGAATCACGAGCAGCGGAAGAATACAAGCAGGCTATCGTTGAAGGTACGTCTGATGATGTTGTATATAGCAATCTATTTACAGGTGTGCATGGGAACTATCTGGCACCATCCATTCGTGCAGCCGGTCTGGATCCTGAAAATCTTCCTGAAAGTGACCCATCAAAAATGAATTTTGGGGGAGATGGGAAATCAAAGGCATGGAAAGATATTTGGGGAAGTGGGCAAGGAATCGGTGTTATTAACGAAGTGTCAAGCGCATCAGAATACGTTAGGAAACTTCATCAGGAATATATAGAAGCAAGAGACAGCTTATTAAAAGCTAGTCAAGTATTTTCATAGAAACTAAAATTATGCTTCTTGATTCTCAATTAATTTTCATCTAAAATGAATAACCCAAGGAAGGCCTGAGTCTATCTAAATAGATTCAGGTCTTTATTTTGTAAGTTGGAAATGTATCCCATACTATAATTGCCACCTATTGATATTAAATAACCATATAGGAAAAAAGTAGCATTTATTTTTTAAAAAAATTAGACTATTCTTAAAATGTATCGAATACTCATTTTCTAGTAGTCTTTTTTTTACTATTAAAAATACAGGATATATACCTGTATTGGAGGGAGTGAAGGTTTGCGATTTATTAATTAAATAAGGAGGATGAAGCAATGCAAATCAATTGGGGAATCATGAAAAAAAGATTAGCAATATTTGCCTGTATGTTAATGCTTCTAAGCGTCACACTTCCAAGTACCTATTTTGCTGCTGAGATAAAATCATCTGAAAAAATTTTGGAAATAGATAATTTTGATTTTGAGGAACCGGCATCAGAAGAAGGGAATATCCCTGAATGGACACAAATTTTTGGCACGGATGGGATTTTGGTAGATAATACGAAATCTTTTAGTGGAGAAAACAGCCTAAGATTAGAAGATGCTAGTTCTTCTGGAAATGTTGGGATCATTAGTAAATCTGTTTCTGCAAGCCCTGGTAAGGAATATAGAGTATCAGCGAAAACTTTGTCTGAAACTTCTGGAAATGCGGAAATCTATTTGAGGTTTTTTGATGGTAATGGAAAGTATATTACAAGTTATAACGAGGTTAAAAAGGGTCCAACACTAACTTGGGAGGACATTACATTAACCGCTGTTGCACCTGATAATACAGCTGAAGTCGCTGTTCTATTTTACTCAGGAAAAGGAAATGTCGGTACTTATTATTTTGATAGTGTGCAGCTCATTGAAAGCGAAGTGGAGCCCACACAACCTGAAATAACAGACTTCCCAGTAGTCAATGGCGGTTTTGAAGATTATCTAGTTGACGGTGCAATTCCGGGTTGGTCTAAGGATGGCTCATCGAATAGTGATAATTTTGGTGTGACTGATGAGAAGTCGTTCAAGGGTTCAAAAAGCCTAATAATCGAAAATGAACCTGATAAGTATATGCTTGTTCGCAGTGATTTTATTGAGATCAATCCTAGTGATACATACACTGCGATTGCTGATGTATTCCTTGAATACGGCTCTGTTGATATGTATGTTCGATTCTATGATGAAAATGGGAAGTACACTGGAGACTTCGAGTGGAATAAATTAACTAGCCCAACAAATGAATGGACAAAAAATATGGTAACAGCGACAGCACCTGAAAATGCAACAAAATTAGCGATTTTATTTGCTGGAAGTAATTCAAAAACATATAAACACTATGTTGATGAGGTTCAGGTAGTGAAAGGTATCGTTGAACTTCCGGAGGAGGAAATCGTGAATCCAATCGAAGAAGTAGGTATGGATTTAGGAGTGCAAGTTTCAAAAACAACCGTTATGCTAGGTGATATTGGCAAGGATGCTAATGGTCGCGATGTTCTTTATACAGTTGTAGCGGGAGCACCTTCTAAACTTGCAATTGTCGATATTGAAACAGAAAAACTTGTGAATAGTTATCCATTGGAAGATACATCTGGTGCATGGGCCGTAACAGTTGCTGCTGATGGAACTGTTTATCTTGGTGCATACAATAAGGGATATTTGTACCGCTATTTCCCAAAAACTGACACATTAGAAAATCTTGGTTATCCTGTGGTATCAACAGATCCTGTATTATATCCAATCGATATTGCTAGTAACGGAAAAATCTACGGTGGTACCTATGGCTCAGGAAGTGTATATCAGTACGATCCGGATACTAAAGAATTTACAAGCTTTGGCACAATGGTCCAAGGACAACAATGGGTGAGAAGTGTTGCATATGATGAATCAACAAATAAAGTATATGCAGGAATTGGTAGTGTTGCTCATCTAATTGAATACGATATAAATACAGGAAAGAAGAACAATATTTTACCTGAGCAGTTTTCCGATATTATTTCGGTGTATGATCTTGATTTAGTTGATGGAAAGCTATTTGCTCAAAAAGAATCAAGCTATGAGATGTTTGTGTTAGATACTAAGACTAAAGAAGTAATTAAAGCAACGAATGGAGATACGGGAGAAGTGGTTGAAAATATTCCTGAATCTTCTAGGGGTGTATCAGCTAAATCACCAATCGCAAATAAAATTTATTTTACACATTACGGAATTCTTTACGAGTATGATTTAGACTCAAATACATTTAAATCATTAAATGTAGATATTCAAGGAAGTGCGATTAGTTATGAATTTCTACAATTAAATGAAGAAGGCTTCCCTGGCTATTCACTTGTTGGCTTGTCGGGAAACGGAGGAAAACTTTATAAGTATAATTTAGAAACAGGTAAATTAAAATTGGTAGATTTAGAGCTTCCAGCAGAGCCAGTGCTTATTCATGAATTAGCAAAAGGTCCGGATGGGAAAATTTACAGTACTGGTTACTTACCGGGGAATATGGGCGTCTATTTGCCATCTTCTGATAAAAATATTCGTCTTGATGGAATTGGTCAGGGTGAAGGAATGGCAAGTTTAAATGGAAATCTGTATTTGGGTGTGTATCCTAATGCCCGTATTTATGAATATGATTTAAGTTCACCTTGGAATAGAACCGATTCAAACAAACTAAATCCAGATACTTTATTCAGTTTGGAAACAAACACGAAGATTGAAGGATATACACCTCAGGATCGGCCTTTTGCTATGTTAGGTGTTGAGGACTATAATAAGCTCTTTATTGGAACAGTTCCCAAAAATGGACATTTAGGTGGAGCTTTTGCAATTTATGATGTTGTGGAAAAGGGTGATCCAAAAGTTTACTGGAATATCATGCCGGATCAAAGTATCGTTTCACTAACCTATAAGGATGGAAAGGTGTACGGTGGAACTACGGTCGCAGGTGGACAAGGATCTGAACCTACGACAACTGAAGCGAAACTGTTCATTTGGGACATTGAAAGTGGAGAAAAAACATTTGAAACTGTTCCGGTACCAAACAGACAGGCGATTACAGCATTAACGATTGGTCACGATGGAAATGTGTGGGGGATGGCAAATGGTACCATCTTTACATTTGACCCGGAGACAAAAGAAGTAATTTATTCTAAGGATATCTATCCAGAAGCTGCGAATCGATGGAGAGAAGCCCAATTAGAAATTGGTACAGATGGAAATATTTACGGCATTGCAGCAGGGAAATTTTTTAAATTCGACGTAACATCAAAAGAAGTTTCATTGCTTGCTAGTAAAGTAGAACATATGACTCAAGATGATTTTGGAGCATTCTATATATCAAATGGAAATCACCTATATAAGTATTCAGACGAAAAGTTACTTGTTGATCTAACAGGGGCTACTATTACTGTTAAAGAAACGAAAATAACAGCTGGCGAAAGGATCCCATTAAATATTCATGCCCAGCTAGAGAATCAAAGAAGTACTTTTGAATTATCAGGTGCAAAAGTTGAATATGAAATTAGTAATGAAAAAATTATCTCTGTCGAAAACGGCGAGATCACAGCTTTAAAAAGTGGTGCATCCAAAATTACAGCTACAATCACTTTGAATGGAAAAGTTGTTAAAACCAACACAATTAAAATACAAGTTAATAATAAATATGGAGAAAGCGGTAAATAAAAATAGCAGAGAACCCGGGACAAGGTATTAAACTAGTCCCGGGTTTTATTTAAATTCATCTAAATATTCTAAAATTTATTGAAAGAAAATTGTTTTTATATTATATTAATGGTAATAGATAAATACATGTCATATACATGTTTATAAATAATGGGCGGGTGATCATGTGGAAATAGCAAAAATAGGTGTTTTTATTGATGAAGCAGAAGCAAAGGAAAAATGGTCTAAAGGATTAAATAGTTTTGAATTATATATTTTGGAGATTTTTGAACATTTACGATTACCTTATCAAATCGTTTCTGATCTTACCGAAATGAATCAATTTGATATAGTTGTTATCGCTTTGCTAAACGAGAATTCAAACTCAATATCAAAAATTGTGGATTTTGCCGAATCTGGTGGAGTTGTAATTAGCTATGGCGGATTAAATTTGTTGGCAGATTGGTTTGGCTACCGAAAAGGAAATGAAATGGAAACAGGATATGCATTTTTACATCAGGAGCTTAACCAAGAAAATCCCCTACGTTTTTTAAGAGCAGAACCCTGGGTGGAAGTAAAATCAACTTATAATGTAACCGAAAAGGGATGGTTGTCTAGAACTAATAAAGGAAAAAGCGAATTAAATATATCGGCATTACAACAATTTAGCGTTGGGAAAGGAAATATAGATCGTTGGGCAATTCCTATTCCGGAATTAATTGTTGGGTTTCAGCAAGGCAAAGAACCCGTAACAAAGGATGGCTTACCAGCTCCCGATGGAAGCGCGAATCTTGATGAGGGTATTTTGAAAGCGGACGATGGATTTGAGCTTGATTGGGATTTAGACAGGGAATATACAAATACGGGCATCCCGTATTTTTCGATTCCATATGCAGATTTATGGAGAGAAGTCATTTTAGAACATCTTTTCACTAGAGTAATTGAAAAGCAATTAACACTTCCTTTTATTCATTACTGGCCGGGACATGTGAAACATATGGCAATGATTTCCCATGATAGTGATTTAAACGAGGACGCATCAGCAATAACCACCTTAAATGTATTAAAGCAAAATGGAATCCAATCTACATGGTGTATGATTATGCCGGGATATGATCCTTCCATTTATGAACAATTAAAAAGGGATGGGCATGAGTTAGCATTTCATTATAATGCGTTAGAAACTGAGGACGGTATTTGGGGAGAAGATGAATTTGGTCGTCAGTTAAACATTCTCAAAGAAGCCTCAAATACAGATGAGATTATTTCAAATAAAAATCATTACACACGCTTTGAAGGGTGGGGGGAGTTCTTTACCTGGTGTGAAAAGCATGGCATTGAGGTTGACCAATCAAGAGGACCCAGTAAAAAAGGGAATATCGGCTTTTTATTTGGAACATGTCATCCTTTCTTCCCGGTTGCATCTGCTGATGATGAAAATAGGTTTTATAACGTCTTGGAAATAGGATTTTTGACTCAAGATTTAAATCATCATGCGCTTGCTGATATAAGTGTCATTGATCCATTTTTGAAGATGGTAAAACGAGTAGACGGAGTTGCTCATTTCCTCTTTCATCAATACCATATTCATAATCAAAATGCTGTTTATAAAGCAATTAATGATGTGATCAAAGAGGCTAAAAAACAAGGCTTTTCGTTTTGGACATCCAGGGGAATTAATAATTGGGAAAGACAACGCCGTAATATATCGATTGTAGGAATTGATGATAACTATAACGTAGTTACTGAATGTGATGAAAACTATAATGATGTAGTTATCTATATTCCCATTTCAAATGCAAATTGCAAAAGTGAAAAGGTAGTGGAACGATTTGGTGTCCAATGTGTTGAGAAATTGGTTTCAAGACAGTCACTAAATATAATCGGAAAAGAGTTGGAGTAACTTGAATGAATTAGCTATTAATGGCGGACCGAAAGTAAAAGCTACCCCGTTTGGAACTGGAGAACGTTTTGGCTTTGAGGAAGCGAAGGAGTTGATTGAAGCATTAAATCAAAATACTCTATTTTACCATTTCGGAAACAAGGTAAAGAAATTCCTTGCTGATTTTAATGAGATGTATGGTGTGAAGTATAGTGTGGCTACTTCTTCCGGAACCGCTGCATTACATGTTGCCTTGGGTGCTGCTGGGGTGACAGTAGGTGATGAGGTCATTACAAGTCCAATTACTGATCAAGGAACAATCGTGGGAATACTTTATCAAAATGCAATTCCGGTGTTTGCTGACTTGGATCCAAACACGTATAATTTGGATCCAAAATCAATTGAAGAAAAAATCACTTCAAAAACAAAAGCGATTATTGTTGTTCATTTAGCCGGTAATCCCTGTGATATGGATCCATTAATGGAAATTGCAAAAAAGTATAATCTTAAGGTAATTGAGGACTGTGCCCAAAGCTATTTAACAACTTATAAAGATCGCTTTGTAGGTACAATCGGGGATTATGGCTGCTTTAGTACAAATGATTTTAAACATATTTCTACTGGAGATGGTGGTATTGTAACAGTCAATTCTAATAATCAAGAAGATTATTATAGAACCCATGCATTTGCAGATAAAAACTATCAACGATTTGATAAATCTGTTGTAAGGGAAATTGAGTATTTGGCACCTAATTATCGAATGACCGAGTTACAAGGGGCTGTTGGCATTGCTCAGTTAAAAAAATTAGAATGGATTTGCCAAACAAGAAATACGTACGGAGAGCAACTTACTAGCGGGATTAGTGGGATTGAAGGAATCAATCCAATGAAAATCACGGAAAATGGTTGGTGTACATATTGGTTCTATATGTTCCGATTAAACGAAAGTAAGTTTTCATGTTCAAGGGCGGAATTTTCAAAGGCCTTAGAAGCTGAAGGTATTCCGAATCAGGCAGGTTATATTCCGAACGTGTTATACAAAATTCCGTTGTTTCAGAAAAAGCAGGCCTATTTGAGTAGCCAATTCCCGTTTGAGTTATCCAATCAAAATTATGAACCTGGTTCTTGCCTGGAAGCCGAAAACATTTTAAGTACTGCGATACGTATTAACATAAGTGAATTTTATACAAAAAATGATATTGAGGAGATAATTGAAGCGGTAAGAAAGGTATCTCATTATTTTTCACGAAAATACTAGATTAGAAGTCTTATGTTTAACGTAGGAGCAGGGGGATGATGATGAGAAAAACAATTGAGGTTACAGATCATGGAATACCTGTACAATATGATGAAGCAAGAACTGCAGCTTTCTGCACAAATAAGACAGGAGAATCTCGTTTTATTATTGCAGCAAAAGGTTTTGTAGTAATCGTCGACCCCGAGACCTCCATATCTAAGCAAGTATTTTTTCCTGAAGGGTATATCGAGTATCCATTTGCGTCCTTTAGTAGTAATGGTTTGTTCTTTACAGGTGCAGGGAAGCTTTTTATGATTTTGGACCCTTTTAAAGAAAAATTTATATTCTATAAGTTTATCGAAAATGGGGAAGAAATTGTAGGCTTTAGTTTTGCAGAAGATGTAAACAATAGTATTTACTTTACGACGTATCCAAACTGCAATCTTCTTACTTATTGTCCAAAGACAAATAGAATTACTGATTACGGTTCGATGGATGATACAGAAAAGTATCCTGGTAGTCTTGCGGTTGATTATAAGGGTTGGGTATATATCGGAATCGGAACTGAAAGAAAAAATATAATTGCATTCCATCCAGCTAAAAACATTAAAAAATCAATAGTGACAGAGGAACTAAGGACAAAGGGAGCTGGATATGTATATCAAGGACAAGACAATAAGGTTTATGGTCACTGGGATGCAGCTGATTTAAAAAACACCCAAATATCGAATAACTGGATGGTCTTTCTTGATGGAAATATGAGCCTTGTTGAAACAACGGAGATTTTTCCCGGCTATTATACGGGGCAAGGATTTCAGAAGATACATAGAAATCATGCAGGAGCATTCAGTGTTGTTGAGTATAGTTTATCCGAAAAATTCGTCATTTTTAAAACTAGAAATGGTACAAGAAAGAAAGTTAAGGTAAAATATCAATCTAATGGTGCCGATCTTTCGGTTTTATATTTAGGACCTGATCGAACCCTATATGGGACTTCAATGCATCCATTACATTTTTTTAATTATGATTTTATAAAAAATGAGATATATCGTTTTGGTCCAATTGAAAAAGGTGGCGGTGGGAATATAGCTGCGTACGCATCGCATGGTCAGGTAATGGTTGGGCTTGCCTATGCGGGCGGGAAGTTGTACGAAATTGACTTAAGAAAGAAAATTCAGAATGGTAATGTGGATAGAAATCCGAAACTGTTGTATGAATGTGAAGAAATCCATCGGCCAAGATGTGCTCTTGCCCATCAAGATGGAGTACATATCGTTTGGGGAGGGTTTCCTGGGTATGGCTTGGTAGGTGGAGGGTTGGGTATTTATAATGTTCAAACCAAAGAAAATACAATTATCCCCCACACGGCCCTAGTTCCAAACCAAAGTACCTTCTGTCTTGGACAATTAAAATCAGGATCTATCCTTGCGGGAACAAGTGTTGAGACTCCAGGAGGAGCCATGTCTAAAGAAAGGGAAGCTTGTTTGTATTCTATTAATCTAGAGAATAGACAAGTAGAATACATGGTAAAACCATTGTCTGGTATTCAAGAAATCTCACAGTTATATATTGATGAGTATGATCGTGCTCATTGTCTTACCAATGAAAGTCTTTATTTTGTATTCGATACGGAAACGAAAGATGTAATTTATACGAATGATTTGTCAAAGTATGGAAGGGTGGTTAGAAATAGTTTTATTTATGATTCGACACATCAAATTTTGTTATGTTTACTGAGTGATTCAATTGTAAAAATTAGCATCGAAGCAAACAAATCAATAATGGTAAATGATGCTAGAACCCTTTCAATAAAAGCAACAAGTGGTATTGTATTTTATCATAATAAAATTTTCTTCGGTTCAGAAAGTCACCTTTGTAGCATGAATATAGCTGATTTATATAAGGAGGACAATTAATGGTATACAAGCTGGATTCTTTAAATCAAATTGGAATTCCTCCTTTACTTGATGAGATTGATTCATTTAAAAAATGGGAAGAGAAACGTGATGTAATTTATCAAACCTGGCTAGAGTTCATAGGAGAACTTCCTCCCTGTGAAGGAAGTGAGTTTGAAATTATCTCTTTTAAAAAGGAAAAGGATCACTATCGAATCAAAATGAAATATCTTACTGCTTTTAATGATTTTGTTTCAGCTTATCTTTTAATACCTTTGGATCATAAGTTAGAAGATTCCCTGGATAATATTAAGAGTTTCCTTTTGCAAAAAAATGTTTCAAAGGAGAAGAAACTGCCGGCAGTTCTAGCTTTACATCCAACATCTTCTGACGGAAAAGATGATATATCTCTTAATAGTGGAAGAGATGGCAGAAGATATGGATTGGAGCTTGTTCAACGGGGATATATTGTTTTAGCTCCTGATACAATAACGGCAGGAGATCGCATTGACGATGGTTCAAAGCCCTTTTTTACAGCACCATTTTATAAGCAGTATCCAGACTGGTCGGCTGTTGCAAAAATGCTTGTTGATCATATCTATGGGGTCAATGTACTATCTGAAATCGGATTCGTTAATCGTGAAAAAATTGGTGTAATTGGACATTCACTAGGTGGTTATAATGGTTATTTCCTAGCTGGGGTAGATAATCGGATAAAAGCCGTTGTGTGCAGTTGCGGCTTTAGTACATTTACCAATGACCCTGAAACACATCGTTGGGGAAAAAGGGAGTGGTTTTCCCATATACCAAAGCTTAGTGACCTAATAATGGACGGTGAAGTTCCTTTTGAATTTCATGAAATTGCAGCATTAGTCGCACCAACCCCATTTTTTCTATGGATGGGTCAATCAGATCATATATTTCCCCATTGGGAGCCAGCAGCTAAAGGGGTTGAAGAATTAACCTATTTATATAAATGGCTAGGGGAAGAGAACAATTTCACCTCCTATATTGGAAATGGCGGTCATGATTTTCCTGCCGAAATACGTAATCTAGCATACTCATTTCTTGAACGATATCTCTTATAGTTGTTTTAGCTTAGTTATTATTATTTTGCAATCTCCCAACATTTGCTATAATGAAGTCGTCAATATGTTGTATAGGAGCTGTATATGTTGTTACGGAAAATTAATGATTTTGAACAGCGTTATTACAAATTTTTAACTGAATTGAAGAATGAAATTCTTACCGGAAGAATTAAACCAGGCGAATTTATACTTCCAGAAAATACATTGAGTAAACAATATGATTTGAGCAGGGTCTCGATTAGAAAGGTTCTAGCTGAGTTAGTAGAAGAAGGATTAATTGAAAAAATACCAGGTAAAGGAAACCGTGTGACTTTGCCGCAAGAAACCTCTAAACAAACTCTTACACTAGCGTGGTTTTCTGACTCGTATGAGAAGGAAATTGTAGAACAAATTATTAAAAGATTTGAACAGTTGAATCCATTTGTCAAAATTGAATTACAACTGCTTCCAGTTACAGATTATATGTATAGTGTAGCTCAATTAATTGAACATGGACATGGTCCAGATTTATTTATAGTTTCGGATTACCATTTTCGGGAACTAATCGAAACAAACAGATTAGATCTTTTGGAGCCATATATCCCTATGCATCTTGATGCTGAAAAGGATAGTTATCAAAAGGTTTTTGATATGTTTACTGCCGATGGAAATACCATTGCTACACCCTTTGTTTTTTCTCCTGTAATGATTTGTTATAACAAACGGATGTTTGAAGAGGCTGGTATAGAAAATTCATTTAAAATGGATAATTGGGATGATTTATTAACGGTGGCTAGTAAATGTACAAAAGATATGGATGAGAATGGGCTTGTAGATCAATACGGCTTTTGTTTCTCATCATCTTCAAATCGATGGCCGGTATTCATTCTACAAAATAATGGGCAGTTTATGCTCGAAGATCGACCAAAATCAGTAATGAATAATCCTAAAAATATCGAGGCCTTGTCATTTTGTGTTGATTTGATGTATAAACACAAAGTTTCACCAATTTTTTCACATGGAAGTAACGAATTGGCTGAAAATCTATTTATGCGTGAACGGGCTGCAATGATTCTTACGACCTATTATTTTATGAATGAATTTAGAGATCATAAAATTAAATGGGATGTTCTTCCAGTGCCAGCTAAAGAATCAAAGGCGACACTTCTTTTGGGAGGTGCTCTGGGTATTAACGCTAAAAGTGAAATGAAGGAAATGGCAAAGGCTCTGATAGATTATATGGTGAGTACAGAAGCCCAAACAATGCTGAAACGTAATGGTTGTACCATCCCAATATTGCGTTTTGTTGCTGAGGATAATTACCTTTTACAGCCGGGTGTTCATCCTGATAATTATAATGCTTTTAAAGAAATTATGCCCAATGCTTATACAATCAGGGATCTTGGATTAACAACCTCTGAAACAGAATTAGTTGAAAACGAATTGCAGCTCCTTTGGGCAAATATGGAAAGAACAGAGGATGTATGCAAAAGAATTGAAAAAATACTGAATGAAAAGGCTAATTAATAGCCTTTCCTTATCAGCACATATACAAGTAAATAACAGGTATAACAAAAGGAGGGAAGAGCGTATGAACTATACAAACATAACAAAATCACTACAAGGGCACCCTCGGATATTATTCACTTTAAAAGAAATCGAAGATACGAAAAAATTGGTTTTTAATCAGGTACAGAATAAAAAGATTCAATTCAATAAAATTGCAGCTCAAATATACAAGCAAGCAGATTCATTTGTTACTGAGGAAAAATTCTATGTTCATTATCCAAGTATTCAAGTTAACTTAACCATTGAACTTCCTTTAGAACAACTAAAGCCAGTACCCGATCCTGATGGTTATTTGGATTTTCCATTTTGGACGATGTATTCAAGGGCAATTGAGGAAAGGGTTAAAATCCTATCATATTCTTATGGAATGACGAAAAAGGAAAAGTATGCAAAAAAAATAAAAGAATATTTGTTAGCGTTAAGCAAGTTTGAACGATGGTTCGAGTTCCCGCATAGGGGTGCAGAAGGAAACTTAAGTAATGCTCATTTTACGCTTGCAGTTTCAATTGGATATGATGCGATTTATCATACTCTAACAAAATCCGAAAAGAAAATCATACAAGAAGCTGTTTTAAATAAAGGTTTATCTCCTTTCGAAATCGATTTTCAAAATGAAGACAACCATAATATTATTGTATCAAAAAAAGTTGCAATGTTAGTCGGCTCAGTGGCGATAATGGATGTGGTTGATGTTGAAAAATACTATTGGGATTCATATACATACCTATCAAGGTATCTAGATAATCGATTGACAAGTCCGGAGATAGAGGGTCTTTTATATACAAATGTTGCAGCAAGACATGTACTTATGTCGGCAGACATTTTTCATCGTGCTACTGGCCACTCAACACTAATCGAACATCAATACTTTGAATCATTTCTGCCAGATTTATTTTTCTATATGCTTTGCAACAATTATAAGGAAGTTAGTTTTGCAAATTTCTCAGACTCTTTTTACCACCTTGATCTCACTTACATGATGGCAATGCTTGCTTATAAAAATCGAAACCCGGTTGCTAGCTGGTATGTACACCAATTTACTGATGCAGATCCGGACATCTTGATGCATATGAGGGATGTTATCCCACCAATTGCGCCAGATCAGTATTATAAGCAATGTTCAAAGGTTTTTCCAAGTATTGGATGGGCTGCTTTTCGAAGTGGATGGCAATCCGATGACCATTTATTGGCTTTTACTTCAAGTGCATCTGCAAAAGACCATAACCATTTCGACCAAAATAACTTTATTTTAAATATTGCTGGAGAATGGTTACTCACAAACCCCGGATATCAAGATTATGTAGAAGGGCCAAGAAGGGAATTTACATTAGGAACAATCGGCCATAATTCCATGCTTATAAACGGAAAAGGTCAGACTAGGAGAGGCAGGGGCAAAATTACAGATTGGTATACGTCTGAACATATTGATTTTCTAAATGCGGATGCTACAAGAGCTTACAGCAATATTTCCCTTTGGGAAAGGAAAGTGATCCATATTGATAAGACATATTTCATTATGCTCGATCATGTCATAAAGGTTAAAGCGGATGATAAAATTACATTCGTCTATCATTCTACTTCAAGAATGAACGATGGTTTAGAAGATAAGAATCCCGGGGATGAGTTCTTAAGCAATAAAATTAATATAAAAGGTGAACATTCGGAAGTAAGCCTTTATACAATCTACCCAACAGTTACGAACAAAAGGGTGGGGATACACCCTGGAGCTGAGGAATATGGTTCATGTCTTCAAATTGAGCCTATTGGAAACTCTTTGGAACAATATTTCGTATGCTTGTTTCAACCGAAAGGAAGTAAGCAGTTATTTGGTAATGACTATAATTATAATGTTACAAAAAATGCTGAACAACTAGAGTTGGAAATTTATAGACCCGACCAGAATATTACGGATTATTTGTTGGTAACTATAAATTCGATCAAACTCAAAAACAAAAAATGTGAAGTAGAAATTCCATTAAAGAACTAGGAGAAACCAATGTGATATTGTAAACTATTAATAATCCAAAAATTACAAAATCACACCGGGAGGATATACTTCATGGAACTTTCAGGTTGGAAAAGAAGTCTTGTCTATTATGCGGATTGGGCTTTGAAACTAATGTATGTCAATCTACTTTGGATACTGGGAAACTTTGTTGGATTAGTTGTATTAGGGTTTTTCCCATCAACTATTGCTATGTTTTCAGTAATAAGAAAATGGCTTCAAGGAGAAGATTTTAATACATTCACTCACTTTAAAGAAGTTTTTAAAAAAGAATTGATCAAAGGAAATTTATATGGTTTTATTTGGGTCATTCTTGGCTTTATCGTTTATTTTGATTTGCAATTTTTCCGCTATTTTTCTAATATACCTAGTCTGCTATTAACCTATTTCACATTTATCCTTGGTGTGATTTATGTATTGGGTCTATTATTTGCATTTCCTGTATATGTTAATTTCGAATTAAAGACCATACAGTACTTAAAAAACACGTTATTCCTTGTTTTATCCCAACCCATTGTTGCGATTATCATGGCATTAGGTTTTTATATTCCTTATTACCTCATGATAAAAATACCTGGGTTGTTACCGTTTTTCTGCGGAAGCTTAATTGCTTTCTGTTTGATGATTATTTCTATGAAACTGTTTACAAGATTAGAAAAAAAAGAAAACAAAGGTTTATAATAGAGAATTCCAAATTTTTATGAAATGTATTGAAAATTAACGCAAAATATATTATTCTTAAAATACATGTTATATACAGGTAAACAAGTAAGTAAAAAATGATATAATTCCTTACTTAAAGGGGGGAACGAAATGGAGATCAAGAAACAAACCCAAGGAAAAATGACTGAATCTTCCCTAGAAACAAAAAAACAAACGCGTAGCAGAATGGACTGGTCTAAATTTGGACGAAAGATGTGGAAGGATCGGTATTTATTTTTATTGCTACTACCAGGAATCTTATATTTTCTAATTTATCGGTATCTGCCAATGGCGGGGATTGTAATCGCTTTTAAGGATTTTAGTCCATTTAAAGGGTATATTGATAGCCCGTGGGTTGGGCTAAAATATTTTAAGTTAATATTTGAAGATTCAGAGGTTATTAGAGTTATATGGAATACTTTACAACTATCTTTCCTGCAAATATTCTTTGCATTTCCAATATCCATTGTTTTAGCACTGATGCTTAATGAGATTAGAAACCAATTTTATAAGAGAATTGTGCAATCAATTGTCTATTTACCCCATTTTTTATCTTGGGTTGTTGTAGTTGGTATTACAGTAATTTTTCTTAGAAGTGAGGGTTTGGTTAATGGTTTTCTAGGTTCGACGTTTGGAATGAACCCCATTCCGTTTTTAACAGATCCGGCTTTATTTAAACCGATAATAATTTTACAAGTTATTTGGAAAGAGTCTGGGTGGGGAACGATTATCTTTCTAGCAGCTTTGGCTGGAGTAAACCCAAATCTTTATGAAGCAGCTATCATGGATGGTGCAAATCGTTTTCGACAGATGTGGCATATCACTCTTCCGGCGATAAAGAGCACAATCATTATCTTACTAATATTACGATTAGGGAATGTCATGGATTCAGGATTTGAACAAATTTTCTTAATGCTTAATCCATTTAATATGGATACAGGGAATGTGTTAGATACTTTCGTGTATTTTAAAGGTATTCAACAAGCAAATTTCAGCTTTGCAACTGCTGTTGGACTCTTTAAGGGTTTAGTTGGCCTCCTACTAGTAGTCACGGCAAATCGTTTAGCTAAAAAGTTTGGCGAGGAAGGTTTATATTAATTTTGCTTCCAAGGAGGTTTGTATATGTATAAGCGATCTAAGGGTTCTGTTATCTTTGATAGTTTCAATGTTATCGCTTTGTTTATCATTGCAATCATCATGATTTTTCCGTTCTTTTATGTGTTTGCAGTATCATTTTCATCATTAAGTGATTTTTTGAAAAATGAGATTATACTATGGCCAAAGGAATGGGTTGTTGATGCATATTCGTATATTTTAGGTTCTGACCAATTTATTCGTTCCATCTTTTTAACAATCTATATCACGGTTATCGGAACAGCAGTTAACTTATTTTTCACTTCCACGATGGCTTATGCTCTAACTAGACCAATTGTGGGACAGAGAACGATCATCTTTCTAGTCTTATTTACCTTATTATTTTCTGCTGGGATGATTCCTACATATATCGTTGTTAAGGAAACGGGTTTAATTAATAGTATTTGGTCCTTGATTATTCCAGTAGCTATAAGTCCTTTCAATTTAATTATAATGAGGCAATTTTTCCTTAGTATCCCAGAGGAATTAAAAGAGGCGGCACTAATAGATGGAGCAAATGACCTTCAAATTTTCGGGAAAATCATTTTACCATTATCCAAGCCCGCATTAGCAGCTTTTGGTTTATTTTATGCGGTTAGTCACTGGAATAGTTATTTTACTGGGGTTTTATATTTAAATGACCCTGCGAAATGGCCGATACAAGTCATATTGCGACAAATTGTAATTGTGAATGAACCCAACGCAGCACTCGGGGGACATGAAATGATGTTAGAAGCAATGCCACCACCTGAAACAATTCAGATGGCTGCTATATTATTAGCAACACTACCAATTTTGATTGTTTATCCATTCTTACAAAAACATTTTGCAAAAGGGGTGATGCTAGGGTCAGTAAAGGGATAACTCGAATGAAGAGCTGCTTTGCCACTTTAATATTTAGAACTGAAAGCGCTTAATAGTAAAAAACGGGGGGATAAATTTGAAATTAAGAAAACTTTTGATGTTGTTAGTTGTCATGGTTCTTTCGATTAGTATTATCGCTGCATGTACATCTAAGGATACTGGTGGAAAAGAAGAGGAAAAACCATCGAAAGAGGATGACAAAGATACTGCGCAAATTGATCCATTCGATCATTCAGAAAAATATACAATTACTGGTATGACATTCCGTTTTGGTGATCCGCCACCAGTGAAAAGCCCTGGTCTTGATTTAATCAATGAAAGATTTAACATTGATTTTAAACCAGAAATTATTCCACAGGGAGATTATACTGAAAAATCGTCTGCAATTGTTGCAGGTGGAAGTATGCCAGATTTGGTTGGTTTCCAAGCAAATGATTCAAGATTTTATCAATGGGCAGAAGAAGGGGCATTTTTACCTTTAGATGACTACCTGAAACATTATGAAACTCTTGGTGCTATACCAGATTCAATTTACAATGCTTTCAAAGTAAACGGACAAATTTACGGAATTCCAAGATATTCAAATCCATATCCGCTAACACCGATTATTCGTAAGGATTGGTTAGATAATCTAAATTTAGAAATTCCAACAAATTATGAAGAATTTAAATCAGTTGCAATCGCATTTACGAATGATGACCCTGATCAAAATGGGAAAGATGATACGTATGGAGTAGCAATTGGGGAAAATGTTAATCCGAATTTTAATATGGGTGCATATTGGGATTTTAATACATGGTATCACCAAAACGAAGAAGGTCAATATATTCCTGGAATCATTTCTGAAGGACGCAAAGAGTTAGTTCAATTTTTTGCTGATTTATATGCTGCAAATGCAATGACGAAGGACTTTGCTGTATTAAACTGGGCTGATACAAATGCTGAATTTTATTCTGGCAAAGCAGGTATCTTTATCGGTGGTGTATCAGGAATGTCAGAGGATTATATGAGTGGATTACTAGAAATCGACCCAGAAGCAGAATTTGTAGCAATTCCACCATTTGAGGCAAAAGATGGTTCTGTTGGGTTTACAATGGGTTCGGGTAACTCTGGTATTTTAGCATTAAATGCAAAATTAGCTGATGACCCTGGTAAAATCTATCGTGCACTTGAGCTTGTAGATTTTGGTAAAAAGTTCTTCCCGAAAGAAGAACGAAATTCAGAGAATGAGGATTTTGATTGGATGTGGGGTAAAGATGGGGTTGGATACAATATGGAAGATGGAAGTCCAGTTCGTGTTCCAAATTTCTCATCAGATGGATTGGCTCCATCTACTTATTTCATAGATAATAGAGAACATGTCCCTGCAGATGCTCAAATTAAATACGCTGATGATTATTCATTACCAGCCATGAAGGGATTAGTTGATTCATTACAACAAATGTTGGAATCAAACAAAATGTATGTAAACCCTGCTAACGGAGTAATCTCTCAAACTGACCAAGAAAAAGGAACTGATCTAACTCAATTTATTATGAATGAGCAAGCAAAAATGATTGCTGGTCAACGTCCTGTTTCTGATTGGGATAAACTTGTTGAAGAGTATCTGAAGCGTGGCGGCGAACAAATTATTAAAGAAATGAATGAAGGTATTAAAGAAAAAGGTTACACAGACAGAGTTTGGGAATAATAGACTGCCAATAATATAAAGTCTTTCAGTAATCCTTTTAAAATCTAAAAGCCCACAGAATTTTATTATGTTCAGTGGGTTTTTGCAGTTTTTATGGTTAAAGAAATATTTTACTAGGGGGAAGTAAAAATGGAAACAATTGAACAACTCGAGGAGATTATGACCACACCCTCTGCTGAACTGATAGAGGATTTAAAAAAATTAGATGGTGACATTCTTATACTTGGTGTTGGCGGAAAAATGGGACCCACATTAGCAAAGTTAATACAAAGAGGAATTAACAAAGGTGGACTAAATAAAAAGGTGATCGGTGTTTCACGTTTTTCTTCAGGATCCTTACAACAAGAACTTAATGACTTTGGAATTGAGACGATTCCGGCAGACTTATTAAATGATGAAGAACTAGATCAACTACCTGATATTAAAAATGTTATTTATATGGCTGGCACGAAATTTGGCACTACGGGTAATGAACATTTTACATGGGCTATGAACACATATCTCCCTGGTCGTGTTGCGGAAAAATTTAAAGAATCTCGAATCGTTGTTTTTTCTACAGGTAATGTATACCCGTTGACCAATATCTTAAATGGTACTTGTACCGAGGAAACACGGGTAAATCCAATTGGTGAATATGCACAATCCTGTTTAGGTCGAGAAAGAATATTTACTCATTTTTCACGGAAAAATGGAACACCCATTTTAATTTTTCGGCTGAACTATGCAATTGATCTTAGATATGGTGTTTTACATGAAATCGCAAGACAGGTATACGAAGAACAGCCAATTGATCTAAAAATGGGACATTTTAATATAATTTGGCAAGGGGATGCAAATGAATATGCCGTCCGTTCTTTACTACATTGTGACTGCCCTCCACAAACTTTAAATATAACCGGACCGGAGATTATATCTTCCCGCTGGATTGCAGAAGAATTTGCTAAACGTTTTAATAAGAAACCTCATTTTGTAAACGAAGAGGAACCAACTGCTTTATTAAATAATGCAGCTAAAGCACACCAATTATTTGGTTATCCCAAAGTGTCCCTTCGACAAATGATTGATTGGACTGCAGATTGGGTTAAAAATGATGGTGCTACAATCAATAAGCCTACTCATTTTCAGGAAAGGGAAGGAGCTTTTTAAATGCTGCAAAAGGATATTCATGAACTCTTACACGAAGGTACAGTCATACCAGCTCACCCATTAGCATTAACTGAGGATAGGCAGCTTGATGAGCGCTCGCAACGAGCATTAACCAGATATTATATGGATTCAGGAGCGGGTGGGATTGCTGTTGGTGTACATACTACACAGTTTGAGATAAGAGACCCGGAGTTTGATTTATATGAAAAAGTGTTATCCCTTGCAATGGAGGAAGTAAACAATGCAAATTTGAACCGACCCTTCATAAAGATTGCGGGTATTTGCGGGCCAACAGACCAGGCAATAATAGAATCCGGAATCGCAAAAAAATTAGGTTATGATCTTGGGCTACTTAGTTTGGGAGGTCTACCTTCACTTTCAGAGGATGAACTCCTCGAAAGAACAAAACAAGTTGCAGATATTATCCCTGTATTTGGTTTTTATCTGCAACCATCAGTAGGTGGTAGAATTTTAAGCTATGAATTTTGGAGAAAGTTTGCAGATATTCCAAATGTCCATGCCATTAAAATCGCACCATTTAACCGATATCAAACAATTGATGTTGTAAGGGCTGTTTGTCATTCCGAACGAAATCAGCAAATTGCCTTATATACCGGTAATGATGATAATATTGTGATTGATTTACTGACAAAATTCAAAATAAATGTTAATGACGAAATCGTTGAAAAGAATATTTCAGGTGGATTACTTGGACATTGGGCTGTTTGGACAAGTAAAGTAGTTGAGCTTTTTGAAATAATTAAAGCAGAACGTGAAAAGTCTAAGATTCCGATAGAGTTATTAACACTATCACAAGAAATTACGGATGCGAATGCTGCGTTATTCGATACAAAAAATCAATTTAAAGGGTGTATTGCAGGTATAAATGAAATTCTCGCAAGACAAGGAATTCTAAAAGGACGTTGGTGTCTCCTTTCGAAAGAAGAATTAAGTGAGGGCCAAGCAGAAGAATTAGACAGGATCTATCAACAATACGCACATCTTACTGATGATGATTTTGTAAGGGAGAATTTAAATAAGTGGCTTTCGTAAAGTTGATAAAATGGGACTTTCTATTATAAATAGGAAGTTCCTTTTTCATAAATGTACAAGATACTAAGGTGGGAAATATGCACAATATGAAAATAGGAATTATAGGATTAGACAGTTCTCATGCAGTTGAATTTACAAAAATATTAAACGACACAAAAAATCCTTTTCACATAAAAGGCGCAAATGTTACGAGTGTTCTTCCTTTATCAAATCCAAAAATTGCACTCAGCTACCAAAGAATTGAAGAATTTACTAATGAGATCAGGAAATTTAAGAATATTCATTTCAAAAATTATCTACAAGAAGTAGCAGAAGAAAGTGATGCAATTCTGCTAACTTCGGTTGATGCAAAGAATAGAATGAATGTATTTAGAGAGATTTGTAAATATGAGAAACCTATTTTTATAGATAAACCTCTTGCCTTATCGGAAGAGGAGGGTAAAGAAATATTTCTTTTAGGCGAGAATTTCAACACCCCTATCATGAGTACATCGGCATTAAGGTATGACTCGGTTCTTACAGATCTACTTAATCAATATAATAACCAATTACAAGGGATTTATTTGCATGGACCATTACCATTTGAGGAAAGTCTTCCAGGCTATTACTGGTATGGAATTCACATGATTGAAATTCTTATAACTGTCTTTGGTACGAAAATTAAAAATGTTTCAGTTGAAAGGAATGATAAGTGTGAAATAGTGGTTGTTCAATGGCAAGATGGACGCTTTGCCACCGTAAGAGGGGATCGCGAAAATTACCAGAAGTTCGGTGGTTTGCTACATACAATTGAAGAAACAATTCCTTTTGATATCGGCAATGGTGAGAGGCCTTTTTATGTAAGTTTACTAGAAAACATCACCCAATTCTTTCACTCAAGGCTTTCTCCTATTCCAAAGGAGGAAACATTAGCAGTCCTTCATGTAATTGATGAAGTGAATAAAGTTTGATCCATTAAGCGCTTTATTTCTATTCTTTTCTGTAAGAACTTACGATTATTGTCATTTGTCTCGTGCCATTTGTTTAATCGATGATTGGCTGGAAATATACATTTTTGATTCTTTTACCTGGACCAATACTCGGATTCATTTCGATGTATCGATTACATCGATTAAAAACAAGGGGTACAATAATACTTAAATATTGAATCCGCAGAGGTTGTAGTTGCAGCCTCTTTTTTTATGTTGATGCAGAATACATTATCCCACAAAAGAAGAAATGGAAATTCGCCTTGTAGTTTTTTCCACCTATGCTATACTTTGATTGTTTGATTTATACACCTTAGAAGGAGGATAAAATGAAAGAAATCCCGTTGTTCCGCTATCTTTATATTTTTTATGCATTCGTATTTTTGCTCCATACGATTAATGTTTTCATAGATAGCGGGACGGTCAATTACATACTTGGAGTACTTGCCATTTTCATGCTTATTGTGTCATATCCGCTGGCATCCAGACTTTTTAAAATTTTAGGAGGTTCTTTTTTAGCGATAGGCGGGTATTTATTCTACACTACTGGTCAATCATTTCATGTCATTCCTAGTTTACTAACTACTAATCTTTCATTATTAACCCTTTTATCTATGCTGCCTTGGATGAATAGTATTGTGCGAAGTGGAAGGTTTGATCGAAATTTAAATTTGCTGATGAAAGTGAATGCTTCAGATCTGGGGAAACTGTATCCACGGAGTTCGCTTATTACACATATTCTTGCTGCCTTTTTAAATTTATCAGCGGCTACAATCTCACAAGATGTACTTAAAAGCATGTTGTCGTCTTTTGGTAAGGAGATTCGTAATTCCTTTATTACAACAGCATCACTACGAGGTTACTCAATAGCCCTGTTGTGGAGTCCATTGGAGATCATGGTTGCTGTATCGATATTTGCCACAGGTGTTGATTATGTCACACTTTTGCCATGGCTCATTTTTATGGCGGTTATCGCCTTTATGTTAGACTCTCTTTTTGGACGCATTTATTACAAAAAATACAAATTTGAACATGCGGGTATAGACACACAATCAAAAATCAATAAAAAAGTAATCGTGAAAAAAATGATACAGTTCATCATTGCACTTGCTTTGTTTTTGACACTTGTTATTTTGATTGGAAATCTGTTTAAATTAAGTTTTATTTTAACCGTAACGATCATTATCCTCCCATTTGCTTTCATTTGGTCGATTCTCATTAAAAGAAGGAGAAGCTTTTGGGCAATTGGCTGGAATAACTGGAAAACAAAGACAAATACCATGCAGAATTTCATTGTATTATTTATCTCTCTATCTTTATTTTCTACAAGTTTAGGAGATACTGCGTTTTTAGAGTTCATTCAAAAACCATTATCCTATGTTTATGATTATCCGATGCTCATTTTGTTCCTTATTCAAGCAATCTTTGTTATCTTTAGTATGTTCGGTATTCATCCAATCGCGACAGTGGGGATTTTAACAGGTATCATTACTCCATTGTTAGAGATAATGAATCCTATAAGTATTGCTTTAGTCCTAATAACGGGTTCTGTTGCCACATTCACAGTAGGAACATACGGTTTGCTTGTTACCTTAACCGCCATGGGAACAGGGCAAAGCCCATTCCGAATTACCATAAAAAACATGCCATTTGCAATAGGCATGTCAATTATCGGAACCCTAGTTGCCTACTTTTTATTGTAAATAACATAGATACCGCTACAACAATGGCCCATTTCATAGTTAGGAGGTGGGCCTTGTTTTTTGAACCCTAATAAAATCAATCTGTTTTATTGTGGTTCAACTCATGTTAAAATAAGACACTACTTATACTAGTGATAAATCTGGAGGTGTCAGTGAATGAATAAAAGATGGACAATTGAAAAAATTAGAGCATTTGTTGAGAATAATTCTGAAAGTAAACTGCTTTCGACGGAATTTCATGGATTTTCTCAAAAATTGCTTTTCAAATGTGCTTGTGGCAGTAATTTTGAAAAAACATTTACGAAGTTTAAGAATAATAACCAGCGAAAATGTGATGTGTGTCAACCTCCAAAGCCGTCACGTTAAACGTATAACATATTGGGTTACCGGCCCCCAATTTTATTTTGTTTTAAGAAATAAAAATTTAAAAAGTGAGTAGGCGAACACATGATTGAGATAAAAACATCTTCACTAAGTGATGGCGAATTCAATAGAGGAGTATTTGCCAAAACTGATATAAAAAAAGGGCAGCTCATACACGAAGCACCTGTCATTTCTTATCCGAACGACCAGCATCAGCATATTGAGAAAACCTTACTTGCTGATTACGCTTTTGAGTATGGGATCAATCATACGGCGATATTACTAGGGTATGGAATGTTATTTAACCATTCTTATGAACCCAATGCCATCTATGAAATAAATTTTGATAATCACACATTTGACTTCTATGCTTACACAGACATCAAAGCAGGGGATGAAATCCTCATCAACTACAATGGTGATGTTGATAACAAAGACGAGCTTTGGTTTAACAAGGAGTAGGGACAATAACATCAACCCAGCAAAAAATAACATTCATTAGCGGAGTAGAGGTTGTGTTTTTTTGCAACCTCTCTTTTCTTTGACATTCGAAAGGTAAACTTAATGTTCATCCAGAATCTAACACTTTTCGACACCTCCATAAAGGTATAATGAGAAAAATGATAGAATTGGGAGGTTTGATTCTTGTTAGATTCTAGTAACGAATTCTATTTAAGCAGTGTTGAAAGGCAAATAATTATTAAAGGGATTAAACGTGGATTAGAGCGTTTTTATAAGGATAGGGAGGGTAAGTCAGTTCTCATCACTGAAAGAAATTTCATCTCCAGACAACGCGCCTCCTATGTTTTCGACTCCATCTACCACATCGCGAATCAACACCCAGAATTGAATGTAACACCTGAAATTAGAACAGCAGGCTTATCATACGAGTATGTATCACTATTTTTTGAAACCCGAAAAATAGTCGTGACCTTCAGCCAAGTAAAACGCCCAGAAGATTTACCGGAGTATAGTGAATATCGAAACGAGTACACAGAAGGAAACCGACTCTATAATCCTCAGCTTTCCTTTTTCAGAGAAGAGGATGAGTTCAATCTCAAAATCTACAAACATCTCGTCGTCACCTTCAATGGCACCCATGGAGCAGATCCACTTTTTATATGGATTGGGGCTACTACTCCTGAACAGAATGCATGGATTTATCATGAAGAGCTAATGGCAGATGTTGGAGTGGGGAGTTAGCGAAGTTATCTCACTTTATAACCACGGAGACTGTTTTATCACAGTCTCCGTTTTTTAGTTAGTCCTTTTTTTAAAACAGCAAATACAATCAGCGGCTGCATTAAGATGGTCATTGGACGTTTCAGATTCATTACCTTAATAAAAGAATCATAGATATTCTTATCTTTTGCCGATAATAGGAATACGTTTCGGGCATACCATTGGAGAATGGGAAAACCAAGTGGTTTTTTACCAGTCGTCTCCGAATAACGAAAATCTTCTGTCAGTACCATATTCCAAATCGGAGCGATGATTTTTGCCGCCTTTTTATGAAATTTCTGGGCAATGTTGTCTTGCGATTGATTTTGTAAAATATCTTTTAAAGCAAGTGCCTCTAACACCGCAATGCTCATACCCTGTCCGAAAAAGGGATCAATTCTACATAGTGTATCACCAATCATCAAGAGCCCAGAAGGGAATTTCTTCACTTTTTCAATTTTTCTCCATGTAATATGTGGCACCTTATAAATCGAAATACCAGTAAGAGGTTGAGCGTTTTGTAATTCGTGAAATATATCCGTTTTTGGTAGTTTTTCGGCCAAAGCTAGTAAACTATTTTCTTTTAAAGTATCTTTATCATTGATGATGTTATGATATCCAATAAAAGTTGCCAAATATCGATTTCCCTCAACTTTCGAAAGGGATCCGGCCATTTTTTCATGAGGTGGATCTGGATAAAGCAACTTTATTGTCCAATCCCGGTCATTGTTGTCCGGTAATTCGACAATTTGACTGACGTAAGTTAACCCAATTTTAACTTTTTCTTCTGGAACCTGTACGCCTTGTTCAGTCAGCCAACGATAGGAGAAACTACTTGCTCCGCTCGCATCAATAATAAGATCAGCATAAATTATTGAGCCGTTCTTTAGCTCAACACCAATAATTCGATTTTCACCCTTATCAAAAACATACTTTTTAACAGTTTGATTATACCGAATGGTAATATTTTCATCTTTTTTTATGTATTGGTTAATATGCCATTCTAAGTGTGGTCGGGTTTGGAGTGTTGTTGTGTAACCACCATCGTATCGAAGTTTCCAAACTCCATGATGGTGCCAAGCCAGGTCTTTTGTAGAATTGATTTTTATCGCACCAGTTGAATAAAAATGTTCAGTGATTCCTGGAAAAAGCTGCTCTAAACCATGTTCTCCAGCGTGAAGCAATGCATGGATATGATTGCCTTGTGGTGCACCCTTTCTAGGATTAGGTGAAGTAACTTCGGAATCTTGCTCTAGTATAATTACGCTTTGAAAAGAAGCAGATAGAACACGGGCTGCTAACTTTCCGGCAATTCCTCCGCCAATTATGATTGATTTCAGATTTTGTTTCATTTAAAATACACTCCTATGTAATTCATATGTTTATATTTTAAATTGTGTTTGATAAAAAAGGTACATAATATACAAGAATGATTTAAAATTTATCCAGTAATGTTAGCCTCTATGTTATCTTTAGTTATCGAGTTAAAGGAAGTGAAACAGTGGAACCATTAAAACCAGCCATTCATTTTAACCATGTAAATTTTCATGCAGACAATAAACATATTTTGAAAAATATTACAGGTTCCTTTTATGAAGGAACGATTACGACCTTGGTTGGACCATCGGGTGCAGGAAAATCAACATTGCTGAAGCTTTGTAATGGTCTTTTGTCCCATGATTCTGGTGAAATTTATATAAAGGGAAAAGACATCCATTCATATGAACCAGTGCAATTACGACGGATTGTCGGTATTGCTCTTCAAAATGCACCAATGGTGAGCGGTACGGTGCTTCAGAATTTAGCTTTGCCATTAACGCTCCAAGGTAAAAAATTGGAAGAAAATACAGCGAAAGAATTATTAGATGATGTTGGATTAGAAGTTGAATATTTAGATCGGGATATTCGAGATTTATCAGGTGGACAGCGTCAAAAGGTGTCCATTGCTCGAACACTCGTTAATCATCCAAAAATAATGTTGTTGGATGAAATCACGTCGGCACTTGATCGGGTCTCTAAAACCGAAATTGAGGAACTGATTGTCAAAATCAACCAGAAATACAAGGTAACAACTATTTGGATTACCCATAATCTTCAGCAAGCCATCGAAATTGGAAATTACGTTTGGGTGCTTATGGAGGGGGAAGTCATTGAAACGGGAAAGAGCACTTTATTGAAATCTCCTTCACACGAAAAAGTAAAGCTATTTGTGAAGGGGGAGATGGCATGAGTACACTTGGATTAGCAATCGCCCTCATCTTTGTTCTCATCCCGATTTTTTTATCGAAAACATTTAATCTAGGTTTGGAAAAGGACACCACAATTGCGGTCATCCGATCAATCATTCAGCTATTTGCAGTTGGCTACATTTTAAAGTTCGTCTTTGAAACGGAAAGTCTCATTTATATATTTCTAATGGTTGTCGTAATGATTGTTGCGGCCACTCAAAATGCAAGGAAAAAGGGGAAGGCGATAAAAGGTATTACGTGGAAAATTGCCGCAACCTTGATTTTTATGGAGGTTCTCACACAGGCAATTCTCTTAGGGTTTAAAATTACACCAGCAACCGCCCAGTATATCATTCCAATCAGCGGGATGGTCGTCGGTAATTCAATGGTGCTCGCAATTCTATTTTTGAATAGATTTACAGCAGAGGTTGATACCCATCAAGAACAAACAGAGCTTATACTCTCCTTAGGTGGGACGCCAAAACAAGCGATTCATACCCAGCTTATTACTTCAATCAAGGCGAGTATGATTCCAACCATTGAGAGTCAAAAAACAATCGGACTCGTTCAACTGCCTGGGATGATGAGTGGACAAATTATTGCAGGAGCTAGTCCAATCCAAGCAGTTCAATTTCAATTACTCGTACTCTTTTTACTATTAACTACTGCAGCAGTAACAAGCATTATGCTTGGATTTTTGTCCTATCCAACACTATTCAACCAACGTATGCAATTTTTGAAAATGAGATAAAAAATAGTGTGAAACTAAAAATGCCTGAACCCACATCTCAAATGATAGGGCTCAGGCATTTATCAATTATATGAACGGGATATTTTAGTTTCCCAGCTTATTTTCGATATTCAATAATACACATTTAATATTTAAACACATGCCTGCCGATTTTCGCTGCAGTCGTTCTTGAATCTAGCCAACGACTAGTGGCAATCGCAGGGTTATAGAAGAACAAGGCTTCTTTAGCAATATATCTCATTTCATTAAGTGCTGCATGCACCGCTTTTTTCGATTCTTCATCAGCAGGTTTATTGATTGCTCCATTACGAACAGGCTGGAACTGGCCGCGTTGATAAATAACACCTTGAATTGTATCAGGGAATTTTGGGCTTTCTAAACGATTTAACACAACTGCCGCGACGGCTACTTTTCCTTCAAATGGTTCGGCTTGAGCCTCAGCTCGTACAATTCTCGCTAAAAGGTCTAACTCTTGGGAAGAAAATTTATATTTACTTGAAACACTCTTAACATCTGTCACAACTTGCTCTGTTTTTGCCGTTTTTACCGCTTCTAGTGTAGCAACGACAGCTTCTTCTTTTTCTTCAATGTGCATTCCTTCAAATAATTTTGGTGCATTATCATGAATTACTTCCGTAATTATATTTTGCCCGACAATAATAAGGTCTACATTTTCCACTTGAGGGTTCATAACCACTAATTCATCTAACTTCATTCCATGCTTTCGAGCGATTTCAGACATTGTGTCACCGTCTTGAACAGTATACGCAAACGCCTGATCCGCAAAAAATAGAGATGCTATAAAGATCGCTAGTCCTAATAGTAATTTTTTCATAGTAATAGTCCTCCTAGTTAATTTAAGTACTGGTTAACTCTCTATGACTCATTACTATGAACCGAAAAAATAGATTAGTATTACAGTTTCGTTACAGGTAGATTACACCTTGTCTATATTCCAAAAACTAGCAAAAAAATGGTTCTCTTTTGATTAAGAGAACCATCCCTTGGTACTTATTTCTTCTTGTCAAATTCCTCTTTAATGTTTTCTAGTAATTCTGGTTCTGTTAAAATTTTGAATCCTGTTAACGCCATTGTTTTTGCACCAAGGATCATTGCATCCTTCCCTTGATTGCTCAGGGCAGCTTCACGGAAACCGTGAGTGTGGCACGCAAATGGCTCATCACAAATTTTTACGTACGGATGGATAGAAGGGACAACATGGCTTACATTTCCCATATCAAGTGATCCGCCTTCTGCACGTTCATAAATTTCCTCCGGATTAACTCCTAAATCAATTAATGTATCGGTAAATACATCTGAAAAAGCTTCATTTGTAACCATATCATCATAGGAGAACTCATAAAATGACCATTCCATAGTTGCACCTGTTTGAAGGGCTGCACCTTGGGCACATTTTTTAACCTTTTCAACAAGCTCATCCACATACTCTCGCGTTGCAGCGCGAACATAGAATTGTGCCACTGCATAATCAGGTACGATATTAGCCGCTTTCCCACCTTCTGAGATAACTCCATGAATACGTGCATCAGATGTAATATGTTGTCTTAATGCATTGATACTGTTGAATGTTTGAATGACCGCATCTAGGGCATTGATTCCTTCATGTGGAGCAGCGGCTGCATGTGCCGCTTTCCCGAAAAATTCAAATTGGATAGCATCCTTTGCAAGGGATGCACCACTTTTTTCATAGTGGCTTAGTGGATGGACCATCATGGCCACATCCAGATGATTAAAGATACCTTGCTCCGCCATTGTTACTTTTCCACCTTTTGTTTCTTCAGCCGGAGTTCCGTACACAACAACCTTCCCGCCAGTTTCTGAAAGAACCTTCGATAAACCAATACCTGCTGCAATTCCCATCGTTCCAATCAAATTATGCCCACACGCATGACCTAATTCAGGCAGTGCATCATATTCCGACATGATTCCAATTGTCGCACCAGGTTTTCCACTGTCAAAAATAGCTTCAAAGGCGGTAGGGAGACCAGCTGTTCCTATTTCTACATCAAATTTATGTTTTTTGAGTTCATCTGTTAAAATTTTACAGGCCTTGAACTCCTCATGACCCAACTCGGGATTTGCCCCAATGTATGCACTGATTTCGTAAAAACGATCCTTATTTTCCTCGATAGCCGCAAGTATTTCTGCTTTCATAATGAACCAACTTTCTTTTATAGGTTTTCTATGGATTATTATAAAACAACATGTATAAAAATTCAATTAAACTCTTTGTCTACTATATTATTTTTATATAATGATTAAAAATTATTAAAAAATAGGCACTAGCACATACAGTACAACCCATAGGCTCATATCCTAACAATGTAATGAAAAAGAAAGGGAGATGACATTATGAACTACGGATACCACGATCACTGCGGATACGGATATGGTGGATTTGGAAATAACAACGGTTTTGTATTAATCGTTGTATTGTTTATCTTATTGATAATTGTTGGTGCTTCTTACGTACGCTAATCATATACAGAGCAAATAAAACAGGAGGTTCCTTTCACAAATAGTGGAGGGAGTCTTTTTTTTGTTTGCGATAATAATAATATGTAAACTAGATGATCTGAACACAATTAGGTTGATTATAAAAATATTATGTTAACTGCGTGTTTTTTTTTTGAATAGATATTACCCTAAAATACAAATGATAAAAAGCATATGTCTTTATTGAGGTGAAAATATGATTAATCAATATGAAGTTGTCATTATCGGTGGGGGAATAGCTGGATTGCAGGCTGCCATTCAGCTTGGAAGGTACAACCGTAAAATAGCGGTTATTGATTCAGATGACGGCCGTTCTACCATTTGCAGAAGCTACCACAATATTTTAGGGTGGCCAGACGGAGTAAGCGGGGAAACATTACGTAATCAAGGAAAAAAGCATGCAGAACGTTACGGGGTCTCTTTTATTCAAAATGAGGTCATAAAAATTGAAAAACAAGGTGATTCATTTCAAATCGATTGTCGGGGCGGCGATACATTTGCTGCAAAACGGTTGCTCCTTGCAACTGGCATAAAGGACAATATTCCACCTATTAAAAATATTTATAAATGTTTAGGGTTAACTGTCTATGTATGTCCTGACTGTGACGGCTACGAAGTGGTTGACAAGCATGTGATTGTGATTGGATCTGGAAAGTCCGGAGCGGCAATGGCACTCACTCTTTCTTATTTTACAAAAGACATTACATTCATCAATCATGACTGGAATAAACTTGATAATGATCTGATGGATAAGTTTGAGCAAAAGGGTATATCTCATATCCAAGATGAAGCAGAGGAAATTTTGCTTGGTGAAGATCATGCAGATTTTCTTGGCGTACGTCTGAAAAGTGGAAATATCATTAAGGGAGATCGTGGATTTTTAGGGTTTGGGGGAAACAAGGTACGGTCAGAACTAGCAGTCCAGCTTGGGATCGAACGAATGGAAAATAAACATATCAATGTTGATCCAAGAACAAAAATGACGAATATAAAGCACGTCTGGGCAGCAGGAGATATTGCCGTCCATTCCGAGCAAATAACAATCGCCATGGGTGATGGCATGCAGGCAGCCATTTGGATTCATAAAAGCCTTTTAGATGAAAAAACATCCGAATAACGAAATTATCAATCTTTACATACATATGATGTAATAATAGGCTTTTAAAATACTTAAGCGCTTACAGGGGATTGAGAAAAAGGCGTGTGTATTTGTTTATGATGTATGCAATACCATTTTGGTGAGGAGGGGTTCGTATGGACGAAACCCGCTTAATTAAACCCTTATTGGATAAGGATTATCCGATGATTAGCCATGGGGATGGAATTTACCTATATGATACATACGGGAAAAAATACATCGACGGCTCTTCTGGTGCCATCACGGCAAGCATCGGCCATGGCGTCAAGGAAATCATTGAAGAAATTGAAAAACAGGCTAATAAAATTTCGTTTGTGTATAGGTCACAATTCACAAGTGAGCCCGCTGAAAAATTAGCAAAAAAGTTAAGTGACCTGGCAAAAGGCGGTGAATACTGGTCTTTTTTTGTAAACAGCGGTTCTGAGGCAACGGAAACCGCAATGAAAATAGCAATCCAATATTGGCAGGAAAAAGGCATCAAGGGGAAAAATAAAATTTTATCACGCTGGATGAGTTACCACGGAATAACGATTGGTGCGCTTTCGATGTCCGGTCATCCCGGACGAAGAGCTCGATTTGTTTCATTATTAGAGGACTATCCAACAATTCAGCCACCATATTGCTTCCGTTGTCCGTTTAACACCACCTATCCGACCTGCAACCATATGTGTGCAACCGAATTGGAACAAGCAATCAACCGAATAGGTGCCGACCATATTGCAGCCTTCATTGCTGAACCGATTATTGGTGCAGCGGGTGGTGCAATTGTACCGCCTGAAGGCTATTATCAAGTCATCAAAAAAATCTGCGAAAAACACAACATATTATTCATCGCAGATGAGGTAATGACAGGAATGGGCCGCACTGGGAAAATGTTTGCCCTTGAACATTGGGATACACAGGCAGACATCATTGCCCTTGGAAAAGGGATGAGTGCTGGCTACACACCGGTTGCCGCAACACTTGTAAGTGAAAAGGTAATGGACCCTATTCAAAAGGGGTCAAAGCTCATCATGAGTGGTCACACATATAGTGCTAATCCTCAATCTGCTGCAGTCGCTTTAGCAGTAATCAATTACATTGAAACTCATAATCTCGTTGAAAAATCTAAGAAACTCGGAAAATACCTTAATGCGAAACTAGAAGTATTACAAAAAATGCATCCCATTATTGGCGATGTTCGTGGAAAAGGACTTATGTGTGGAATTGAATTTGTATCCGACATGATTACGAAATTCCCTTTTAAAAAGGAAATCGATTTAACATCACTTGTTGTTGGTCAAGGTCAGAAAAATGGTCTCTTACTTTATCCGGCTGCGGCTGGAATCGAAGGTGTTGGTGGAGATGCCATTCTTGTTGCTCCGCCACTAACGATCACCAAAGATCAAATCGATGAACTAATCGAACTCCTTGATCAAACCCTAAACGATGTGGAAACCGAACTGAGGAATAAAGGTGTAATATCAGCATAACAAGGAGGTGTAATAAGGTGATTGAAAATCGCTACAATAAGATTTCAACTCTAGAAGCGGCCCTGGCACATATCAATGATGGAACAACACTAATGTTTGGGGGCTTCGGCGGGATTGGAAGCCCGCCAACTCTTATCGATGGTTTGCTGGAGAAAAACGTCAGAGATTTGACGTTGATAGGAAATGATACAGGTTTTCCAAACATTGGAATTGGAAAACTCGTAAGCCGTGGTCATGCAAAAAAATGTGTTGTTTCCCATATTGGCTCTAACCCGGTAGCAGGCAAATTAATGACGGAAGGAAAAATGGAAATTGAATTCTCTCCGCAAGGAACTTTAGCTGAACGAATACGAGCTGGTGGAGTGGGACTTGGCGGGATTTTAGTAGATGTTGGTATTGATAACGAAATCGTATCAAATGGAAAACAAATCATCCAAGTTGATGGTACGAATTATCTATTAGAAAAGCCATTAACGGCGGATGTTTCTATTGTTTTTGCGAAAAAAGCTGATCCATTCGGAAACCTTGTCTATGACAAAAGTGCCCGAAATATGAATCCGCTTGTGGCTATGGCTGGTAAATACACTATTGCTGAGGTTGAGGAAATTGTTCCGCTCTCAGAACTTAACCCAGAGGAAGTCATTACGCCTGGCATTTATGTCGATATGATCATCGAAACGGGAGGGGTGAACTGGAAATGGGTATGGGAGTAGATATTCGCAATAGAATTGCAAAAAGAGCTGCACAGGAAATTAAGGATGGCATGATTGTGAACCTTGGGATTGGGATTCCTTCACTTGTTCCGAACCATCTGCCAGACGGGATGAACGTCATGGTGCATGCCGAAAACGGGATATTAGGTATCGGTCCAAGCCCAGATAAGGGTGAGGAAGATGAGAATATTTGCAATGCTGCCGGGTACCCGGTAACAACTGTCACAGGTTCCTCCTATTTTGATAGTTCAATTGCCTTTGGCATGATTCGTCGTGGGTATATCGATATAACCATTTTAGGCTCGCTTCAGGTTAGTGAAAAAGGTGACCTTGCTAACTGGATTGTTCCGGGTAAGCGCGTTCCAGGAATGGGCGGTGCGATGGAACTAGCGCAAAAAGCGAAGAAAGTCATTGTTTTAATGAATCATGTCGACAAGCATGGAAATTCCAAGATTGTGAAGGAATGCAGTCTGCCGCTCACTTCGAGAAGCTGTGTTAACCTCATTATCACAGATATGGCTGTGATTGGAGTAAGGGAGGATGGACTTCAGCTACTAGAAGTCATGGCCCCTTTTGTCGTGGAGGATGTCATCAAAAATACGAGTGCCGAATTGAAGTGGGACGATACCATTTCACAACTAGTTTAATATAGGGAGGAGAATTGTGTGTGTGACAATCATGAGAAAGTAAAAAAGTGGATACAAGAGAACAAGAGTAAGGGCATCCGCCTTTTAAAAAAGCTAGTTCAAGAGCCTAGTCTTCAAGGGAATGAAAGATCCTCACAGGCGATTATCATTGAAAAATGCCGCCAGCTTGGGATGGAAATTGACATCTGGGAGCCAAATGGTGCTGAACTGTTGAAGCATCCGTTTTTTGTGTCACCAAGGAGCAATTTTATTGACAGTCCCAATGTTGTAGGTGTCCTTAAAGGGACAGGTGGCGGGAAATCCCTCTTGTTAAATGGACATATCGATGTAGTTCCAGAGGGCGATATCACGCAATGGGAGATGGACCCGTATTCTGCGGAAGTGAAGGATGGAAAATTATATGGACGAGGTTCCACCGATATGAAGGGTGGAAATGTTTCACTCCTTTTAGCGATCCAAGCCATTAAAGATTCTGGTATTCAATTAAAAGGAGACGTTATCTTTCAAAGTGTTATTGAAGAGGAAAGTGGTGGGGCTGGAACCCTTGCGACCATTTTAAAAGGCTATAAAGCAGATGGCGCAATTATTCCTGAACCGACAAATATGAAAATTTTTCCGAAGCAACAAGGTTCCTTATGGTTCAAAATCGATATTTATGGTCGGATTGCACATGGTGGAACAAGATATGAGGGCATCAGTGCAATCGAAAAATCGATGACAGTCATCAATCATTTATTAAAGTTAGAAATGATTCGCAATGGTGCGATCAATGACCCATTGTATAAAAATACCCCAATCCCTGTCCCAATTAATATTGGAAAAATTCATGGCGGAACTTGGCCATCCTCTGTACCGGACGTTGTCACAATTGAAGGACGAATGGGGGTTGCACCAGAGGAAACGATTGAACACGCAAAATCCGAAATGGAACAATGGCTTACTAAATTACCTGAAAAGGATGCGTGGTTTGAGGAACATCCGGTTGGACTTGAATGGTTCGGAGCACGTTGGGTGCCTGGTACGATTGATCCCGAACACGAACTTATGAATCTTTTAAAAAATAGTTTTAAACAGGTGAAGGGGGAAGATCCGATCATTGAAGCTTCACCATGGGGCACGGACGGTGGTCTTTTAACAGCGGTTGGCAATATCCCAACCATCGTCTTTGGTCCTGGAACAACAGAGGTTGCTCATTACCAGAATGAGTATATTGAGCTTGAACGAATGTTCGATACTTCAGAAATTATTGCTCGCACTATTTTAGAGTGGTGTGAAGTTTCTGAAGATTAATGATATGATAGTAGAAAAGATTTTTTAGGAGGTTGGGTGTTGTCAGGTCAGAAATACAGTGAGCAAAAGCAGATAAATAGAGTAACCTATCAAGCAAACATCATCATAGATTACTTTAATCTGAGAGTTCGAGTAGTTGAACATCGCGGCAATCTTTTTTCACTTTTAGAAGAGGTTCATCAGATTGCTGTACAGCATTCCTTTGAAAAAATCATTTGCATGGCAAAGTACGAGGACTTGTGTGATTTTATGGCGAGTGGTTTTATGATCGAAGCGATGATTCAAAAATATTTTATTGGCAGTGATGCCTATTTTGTCACGAAATACTATACAAATGAACGACGAAATAGTGAAAAATGGTTGGAAGAGGATAAAATTATCAATGACATCCTTAGAAAACCGCGAGAAAATAAATTAACAGACACCCATTTTTTAATCCGCAAAGCAACACCTGGAGATGCAGAACAGTTGGCGACATTATACGACACTGTGTTTCAAATCTATCCTACTCCATTAAACAACCCAGATTATATTCAGCAAGTGATGAAGGATTCGACAATCTTTTATGTAGTTGAGGACAACGGTGTAATTGTAAGCAGTGCCTCAGCTGAAGTAAACTCAACCTTTTACAATGCGGAACTAACCGACTGTGCGACCCTGGATGCATACCGCAAGCACGGATTAATGAAAAAGCTCTTGATGCAGCTTGAAAAAGAGCTAATGAACAATGGAATCTATTGTGCCTACTCGATTGCGAGAGCACTTTCATATGGTATGAACAAAAGCTTTTACCAGCTTGGATACTCGTATACTGGCAGACTCACAAACAATTGTTATATTTTTGATAAGATTGAAGATATGAATGTGTGGGTGAAAGATCTATCCAGAAATTGAACAATGACTAAGAGAACGCCATATCCTGTGGCAGCGTCTTCATGGCTCGCGTCCTGTGGGCCTCAATTTTCGGCATCCCGCGCCGGAATTTCATCATGTGAGTAGGAGGTGGAGATTCATGCAAATCGGAGAAGAACTAGTCATCGCAATTTTAGATAGTATTGATGAAGCCATTCATGTAGTAAATGAGGAAGGAGTCACCATCTTCTATAATCAGGTGGCAGCAGAGCATGATGGGCTAAGCCGGGAAGAAGTCCTTGGAAAACATCTTCTTGAGGTTTTTCCCTCATTAAATGAGAATTCTAGCACACTATTAAAGGTGATTCGCACTAAGCAGCCGATTTTTCATCTCCCCCAAACCTATAAAAATAAATGGGGAAAGCTGATTGATACGGTGAATACGACGATTCCAATTAAAATAAACGGTACCTTCATTGGTGCGGTTGAAATTGGCAAGGATTATTCAAAAATCAAGGACTTATCCAATAAATTAATGGACCTGCAATCCAAGGTTCGAGGCGTTACAAAAAAGCCGAATGAAATCTACGGTGCTAAATACACTATTCATGATATCCTGACGAAAAATGAGCGCTTCAACCATGTGAAGAAGCAAGCGATTAAGGTTGCGAACTCTTCATCAACAGTTTTGGTGTACGGGGAAACAGGCACGGGAAAAGAGCTGCTCGTTCAAGCCATTCATAATGAATCACCAAGAAGACAATCACCATTTATCGCACAAAACTGTGCGGCATTACCTGAAAGCTTATTAGAAAGCATTTTATTTGGAACAGTAAAGGGAAGTTATACAGGAGCGGTAGACCGTGCAGGTTTATTTGAGATCGCACATGGCGGGACGCTTTTTTTAGACGAAATCAATTCAATGCCACTTGAGCTTCAATCACGATTACTTCGTGTTCTAGAAGACGGGATGGTGCGCAGAATCGGCAGCCCGAAAGCTCTCCAAGTGGATGTTCGCGTGATAGTGGCATTAAATAAGTATCCGTCGGAATGTGTCAAGGACCACGAATTAAGGCCGGATTTGTACTACCGTTTAAATGTTTTTTCTCTTGAAATTCCGCCATTACGTGAACGAATCGGAGATATCCCTTATTTAGTGGATCATTTTATAGGACTCTATAACCATAGCTTTCAAAAAAATATTTCAAAAGTGGATGCTGCGGTTCTTGACCTTTTCGCTCGCTACAAATGGCCGGGAAATGTCCGTGAGTTAAAGCATATTATTGAGCACGCCATGATCATGGCGGATGGTTTGAGCCTAACGATGGACTTACTGCCAAATCACCTTGTGGATTCGCCAGACAATACCTCAAAGCATTTATTAAGACCACTTCGAGAGGCCGTTCGGGAAACGGAAAATTCATTGATTGAAGCAGCTATGGAAAAGTCAGGAGGGAACATCAAGCAGGCCGCAAAATTGCTTGAAATCCCACGTCAAACCTTGCAATACAAATTACAAAAGAAGAATTTTTAGCCCAATTTACAGATAATCTCCTTTCTGCTTTAAGAATTGGCATGCTACTTGCATGTTAATTAAAATAGGGAGGAGATTTTTTATGCAGATGAACTTATATAAGCCTAAGCGTCATTGGAAGGACATTGAATTATGGAAGGATGTAACAGAAGATCAATGGAATGATTGGATTTGGCAATTAACCAATACAATCCGCACCATTGATGATTTACGAAAGGTGATCAACCTAACACCAGAGGAAGAAGAGGGCGTCTTGATTTCAACAAAGACAATTCCTTTAAATATAACGCCATATTATGCTTCATTAATGAATCCGGATGATCCACGGTGTCCAATTCGAATGCAATCCGTCCCAATAGGAAAAGAAATTTATAAGACAAAATACGATTTAGAGGATCCCCTTGAAGAAGATGAGGATTCTCCAGTGCCTGGACTGACACATCGTTATCCAGACCGTGTTCTTTTTTTAGTGACAAATCAGTGCTCGATGTATTGCCGCTATTGTACGAGAAGACGATTTTCCGGTCAAATCGGCATGGGGGTGCCGAAAAAACAGCTTGATGCAGCAATCGGCTATATCGCGAACACTCCTGAAGTGCGTGACGTCCTCATTTCAGGTGGTGACGGTCTACTGATCAATGACAACATCCTTGAATATATTTTGAAAAATTTACGGGAGATTCCCCATGTGGAAATTATTCGAATTGGAACGAGAGCACCGGTTGTATTTCCTCAACGTATTACTGAAAACCTGTGTAATATTTTAAAGAAATATCATCCGGTTTGGTTAAACACACACTTTAACACCTCGATTGAGATTACGGAAGAAGCGAAAAAAGCATGTGAAATGCTGGTGAATGTCGGTGTTCCAGTCGGAAACCAGTCCGTTATTTTAGCTGGCATTAACGACAGCGTCGAAATCATGAAAAAACTAATGCATGATTTAGTTAAGATTAGAGTTCGACCTTATTATATTTATCAATGTGACTTATCTGAAGGAATTGGTCATTTCAGAGCACCCGTTTCAAAGGGCTTGGAAATTATCGAAGGCCTGCGCGGACACACTTCAGGATATGCTGTCCCGACGTTTGTGGTAGATGCTCCTGGCGGGGGCGGGAAAATTGCCGTGCAGCCGAATTATCTGCTTTCACAAAGTCCAGAAAAGGTTGTCCTTCGTAATTTTGAAGGAGTTATTACAACCTATCCAGAGCCAGAAAACTATGTGCCAGGACGTGCGGATGCCTACTTTACTGACCATGTTGGTTCGCTTGAAGATAAAAAATCAAAAGCAGGTATTGCCGGTCTGTTGGGTGACGGATTCAATCTCGTCCCAGAGGGAATCAACCGTATTTCCCGCAGAAAGAAATACAATGAGGACCCAACTCACAGCACATTAAAAGATAAACGTGACAAACGCGATGAATTGAAGGAGAAAAAATATCAATCGACATTGAAAAAAATGCAAGGCGGTAAGGATGAGGAAGCATCAAGTTAGGAGGTTATATTCTTGAATTGTATGTGGTGTGAATCAGAGAAAGCGAATGAAACGACCAACAGTGTGTTTTGGGAACTCCCAGACGGAACGCGCGCAATTGAAATTACTGAAACACCCAGTGTCAAATGCGTAAATTGCGGCATGGAATACCAAGAAGAAACCATTATCAATGAAATTGAAGACCAACTTATGCTAATTGATACAAAAAAACTTTCTAAAACGATTCAATACAAGGAGCTCATGGAAATTCCGCGATTTTTAAAGCATAACTATTTCCGATTTTAGTTGACATGACAACACAACATGATAAAATGACAAAAAAACTGTTCGACAGGGGTAGGAAGTGGTTGCTTGGGGAAGTCATTTTATCATTATATTGTGAAGTTTCGTGCGGCGAAAGCGAAAGATGAGATTAGTCAATTTGCAAATGACGTGTATCTGGATCACAGCTTTCCCATTTATTCGAAGGATTACAACGAATTGAGCTCGTATTTGGAGCTAAACGGACAGTATTTAAAAAGTATGTCTATTTTCGATAAAGCTTGGGAGCTATACCTAAATGAAGATTGAGTGTTCAACCACCGAGATACAGATTCTCGGTGGTTTTTAAGTTGGATGAAATGATATTTTTAAAATACTGTCGCTGTTCAGGATTTACTGCCACTAAACAGGATTTACTGTCACTAACCGAATTGCATGCCCCCTCACGACCTTTAAACCGAACACTCCAATACCCACAAATTTTAGGCTCGCCCCCCACTAATTTTTCTTATCTCACAAGCCCTATTCCAATGCCGTTTTACATGGGCCTTGCATATACTATCACACACCCTTCAAATCGACACAAAAGCTAAAGGGATGAGGATATGGATGGTAAAAATAAAAAGCCAAAATACAAACTAGGGGATATCGTTGTAGTTACGTTATATGGAACAGTTGGGTCTGTGACTGATATTCGCAAGCTAGATGGGAATTTTCTATATAAAGTTAATAAAGGTGAAGCATTTTATTCGGAAGCTGCATTAACTCTGCTATCTGAATACAAAGCAATGCCAATCGAAATTGAAAAAATCGAAATTGAATATAAATATTATTTTGGTGACCTTGTCTTTGTTCAAGGCTATGAGAATGATGTGTTTAAAATTGTCGGGATACACACAGAAATTTGGAGATATAAAGAGGGTGCATGGGAGGATGTGATTTACGAATTAGCGCGAGTGACAGATGGTGAGTGGCTCGAAGCGGGAGAGGATGAGCTGACACTACTTGCAGATTTTGATCAAGCCGAAACATTCCTTCAAAAATATTCGTTGAAGTATTTTGTGAAAAAGAAAAACAAAAATGTGGGGATGTATGAAAATATGGATATCTATCGTAAATCCGAAAAAGATCATATGCGTATCAAAAAAGAAAAAAAAGAAATCATTGACGGCTTACTTGATGTCTACAACGACTACAAGATCCTGTACGATATGTTCCAGGATCAGAAATATAAAGATGTGATGGATTTAGCAATGAAGAATTTACAAAAATTTGAGTCTGGGAAAGGTAACGATTAACCCATGAAGAATGCTTGGACTAACACATAAATGAAATAAGGGATCCCTAAAAATAAAATAGCAGAAAATAATCCTTTTGTTACTTTTCCTAACACTTTGTCGAACCCATCTCCGTCAATAAATTCAAGGAATTTATTTGTCTCTTTGACTTCTTCTTTAACTGGGAATTTTAGGATAACGGCATGCTTTGTCATGAGAACCCCTCCATTAGGCTTGTCCACTATTTATATTTCATCCTATGTATGAACCTTTGAATTCATGACTAAAAAATAAAATACATACGAAAATGACATAGGTGTAGGTTTTAAAACATACATCTTATGTAAAGGGGGCGATCATGCTGAAGGAAATTGAGGTTGTTATTGATACGGAGGAAATTGCGGAATTTTTCTATAACGAGCTTGTCCAAAGGGGATTTGCCCCAGGCGAGGAAGAGCTAGAGGAGCTAGCAGATATCACCTTTGAATACTTGCTTTATAAATGCGTAATCGATGAAGAAAATGAAGATTGAGTACATATGACGGCGGAAAACCCGTCGTTTTTTTGTTGGTTAAAAAAATCAATTTTTTAGAAATTCTTTTTGTGCCTGGACGTATAGTTTTATATCAAGGTGTAAGAGGAATACTCGAAAAAATTTTATTGAATATTAAAGGGCATCCAAAATATGGACGCCCTTTTTCTTATATCATTTATTATGTCCAGGACCGTTTTTTCGGCCGCCTGCCGCGGAAAATTCTTTTCCATGTGCGATTTGTTCTGCTTCGATTGCTTCTGGTGGTACATGATTATTCTTCTTTGGTGCACCAGTTCGTGCGCGATTTTTTTTACCCATATATATCCCTCCGCTTATTTAGGCTGGATAAAGCCATCTTTTTCTTTCTTCGATGTATTTGGTGGATTGCCAACACCTTTTGTTGTGTCGGTAGCATTTGCATATTCAACAGCCTGACGCAATTTTTTGCTCATTCTTTCATTTGCCACGTATGAAAACCCTCCTTCAAAAATGATACACCCATAGCTTTCCCCAGTTTTTTGCGTTCATGACAATTTTTAAGTAGAATGTATATGTGGTAAGATAGGAAACATGCAATATTTACATAGGAGGAACATGAATGAGTACACATATTGGTGCAAAGCAAGGGGATATTGCTGAAACAATATTGCTTCCAGGAGACCCATTGCGTGCAAAATATATTGCAGAAAACTTTTTTGAAAATGTAAATTGTTACAATGAAGTGCGTGGAATGCTTGGTTTTACTGGTACATATAAAGGAAAGCGAGTATCTGTACAAGGAACAGGAATGGGTGTTCCATCCATCTCCATCTACATACATGAATTAATGAATGAATATGGTGTCCAAAACTTAATTCGCGTTGGGACTTGCGGTGCGATTCAGAAAGATGTGAAAGTGCGTGATGTCATTCTAGCGATGACGTCATCAACGAATTCACAGATGAACCGCATCAACTTTGGAACTGTGGACTTTGCGCCAACAGCATCATTTGATCTATTGAAAAAAGCGTATGATGCCGGAATTGACAAGGGTTTAAATCTAAAAGTAGGAAATGTCTTCACAAGTGATGTATTCTACAATGAAAATGCAGAATTAGAAAAATGGGCTCAATACGGTATACTTGCTGTAGAAATGGAAACAACTGCATTATACACATTAGCAGCGAAGTTTGGACGAAATGCATTATCTGTTTTAACGGTGAGTGATCATATTTTAACTGGAGAAGAAACAACAGCCGAAGAACGACAAACCACATTTAATGATATGATCGAGGTTGCGCTTGAAGCAGCGTTGAAGGAATAATTTGAAAGGGGAAAAGATTTCGGGTTTCGAGATTTTTTCCTCTTTTATTAGGGTGATCAAATATGGAAAATCGTTTTGTTAAATATGGTGTAACACTTGTAATCGTGCTAATTGTTCTCTTTTTTGGTTCAAAAATTTTTTCTCCATCGGAAGTCTTTACTGACACCGATGAAGCCGTTAAAAGTGAGTTGATTGTAAACGGCTTCAAAATTGACGGGATTACGTTCTATGGAAATCAAGTTCTCGCTATGCTTGAAGAAAAAGGTGAAAAGAAGCTTTATATTGGAGATAGACAGCAATCCGTTATCGAAAATGTGAAGCCGTGGGTTGATTTTCAGCTTCCGAAGAGTCCGGATAAAACCTATCAAGGGGTTGAAGTTAATCCAGATTCTCACCTTATGTATTTGTATGGGAAAAAGAAAGATGGCAGTAATTTTATGGAAATCATTAATATTGCAACGAAAGAAACGGTTTCAGAAATCCCGTTTGAGGATTCAGCTGAAATCAGCAATATTAAGTTCAAGAATGGGTATATGGAAGGAATGCTGTACGCGAGAACCAATCCAGAAAAGCAAAACGCGGAAATCATTTTTAATACGACCGAATTTAATTCTCATATGGATTTATTAGTCGTTGAGCTGCCATCAAAAAAAGCAAAACTCGACTGGGTTGATGCCAATCCGGAGCTAGAACAGATTGTCTACACGATCAAAGATGAAGGCAAGGTTTCGGCATATGTTCACGATCTTACAACCAATCAAACGACTCAGCTAAAAAAAATAAATGGAGATAAGTTTTTATTCGATGGCGAACAGCTTGTCGGTTTTAAATCAAAGAAAGACAAGCTTGAAATTAAAGTCTACGAATACAAGCAATCAGATTCGGCTGTGGAAAAACAGTCTGAAACATATGATATCGTTATTAAAAATGGAATTGTACTTGATCCAGATAAAGAGACTCTAAAAATTGGGTATCATGTTGGCATAATCGATGATAAAGTGGCAGCAATCACAAAAACAACTATTAAAGGTAAAACCGAAATTGATGCGTATCAAAAAATTGTAAGTCCAGGTTTTATTGATATGCTCTCGTTCAATCCAAGTCCGATGGGAGCGAAATTTAAAATTGCTGACGGGGTCACAACGAACCTCTCAATGCACGGGTGTACTGTTGATTTTAATGGTTTTTTTAATCAGTACGGTCAATATCCAACATCAGTAAACTACGGTGGTGCCTTGTATGCAGTTCGCCTGCGCTATGAGGCAGGTCTCGGTAATCATGGCACGCCAACTCAGGAACAAATTGATTATATGGTAAAACGGGCTCGTGAGGAAATTAAAAAAGGTGCACTTTCAGTCGCGTTTAGTCCTGAGTATTATCCTGGAACCACCCCAGAAGAGATCAAAGCCATCATGAAGGTTGCAAAGGAATATGGGCTTGTTACTCATTTTCATGGCAGACACTCCAGTCTAACAGGTGAGCACACTAGTATTGATTCTGTTAAAGAAGTCCTGGGCTATGCAAGGGAGCTTGATGCACCGGTTCATTTTATGCATCTCCATAGTACAGGAGGGACAGGTGCGATGGATGAGGCACTTGCATTAATTGAAGAAGCTCGCTCTGAAGGTTATCAAGTCACATATGACGTCTATCCATATGATTCATGGGCGACGAATATTTCATTTGAACGTATGGCAGGAGACTGGCAGTCACGTTTTGGCATCACTTATTCCGATATTCAGGTTGCGGGAACAACCGAGCGATTGACAGCAGAAACTTTTCCAAAGTATCGTAAAAAAGGTGGAATCGTCATTGTCTATGCAATGGAGGAGAAAGAGCTCATTCAAGCACTCCAGGTCGAGCATAGTATGATTGGCAGTGATGCGACAATGGATAATGAATTTAATCATCCTAGGGGAGCGGGAACCTTTTCAAGGTTTATTGGGCGATATATTCGTGACCTTGATGTTTTGCCGCTTATGGAAGGGATGAAGAAGATAACAATTCATTCTGCAAGACAGATTGAGGATATTGCACCGGCGATGGCTACACGAGGAAGACTCCATGAAGGCGCCACGGCCGATATTACGGTGTTTGACTACAATACAATCATTGATACATCGACAGCTGAAAAACCAGCATCACCTTCAAAAGGAGTCGACTATGTCATTGTATCTGGGAAAATTACAAAGGATGACACAGGAGTACTAACTCAAGTTAAAAATGGACAACCAATCATTGGAGTATTTAAGTAAAAGCACAGCGTCCGTTTTGGCTCATTTTTACAGCCGTATTCCTCTCTAAAAACGCAAATACTTTTAAAGAGGTGATTTTATCATGAATCATGAGAAAGATTTTGATCGAAATCATAACCGTGAGGATGCGCTAACAGATAATGCCTTAAAGGAAATTCTGGAAACAGCCTATTCAGCAGAATCTGAACTGATGCGACGCTATTTGATTACCTCTGAAAGAATTCATCATGATGTGGAACTAAAGGAAAGACTTGCCAATTTTGCAGAAGGAAATGCGAAACGGACTAAACAACTCCAAAATGAACTTGAAAAATTACACTAAATAATTGCCACGGAGGTCTTCTTCGTGGCTTTTTGTATACATGAAACAATGGTTAATTGCTTAAGCTATATTCAAACAATTATGGAGGTGTATCGATGCCTGAGTTGCCAGAAATGGAGACCTATAAAAACCTCCTCCAGTTAAAAATAGCAGGATATACGATTAATAGCGTCGAGGTAAATCGTGAAAAATCGATTAACAGCTCGATTGCAGAGTTTAAAAATGAGCTTATTGGCAATAAAATTACCCGCATCCATCGCAGGGCAAAGCAGTTAATTTTTGATCTATCAAGTGGTAAAAAACTATTGCTTCACCTCATGTTAGGTGGCTTAATGTACATTGAAACAGATGACGATACTATTACAAGGACAAAACAAGTTATTCTTAGCTTTGGGTCGCATAGGCTTGTTTTCATGGGTCTTCGATTAGGTTACTTACACCTGCTTACTTCAAAAGAAGTGGAGGAGGAATTTGCTAACCTAGGTCCTGAGCCACTTCAGCCCAATTTTACACCACAGGTTTTTCAAAAATTAGCCGAACACAAAAAAGGAAAACTGAAAACAACATTAGTAGATCAACAATTTATTGCCGGAATCGGAAATCGCTACTCGGATGAAATTTGCTTCGCTGCCGAATTACTGCCAACCAGAGCCTTTGATTCCCTCGACAATTCCCAGTTACAAAAACTTCATTCATCGATTCAAACTGTATTACAGGAAGGAATTAGCCACGGTGGATACATCGATTTGCCTCTATTTAGAGGAGATCAACTAACAGGCGGTTTCGAGGAAAGATGCAGAGTGTATAATCGAGAAGGTGAGCCATGTGTCCGCTGTGGCTCGGTGATTGTGAAGAAGGAAGTGTCCTCACGCAAGACATTTTTTTGTGCAAATTGCCAAATCTGAAAAATTTACTTGATTATCATGGTGTTTCATGGCTATTCTATAAGAGAATGAATATTAGAAAGAGGGAAAAAACATGGCAGAAAAAACTTTTACAATTACAAGCGATGCAGGCTTACACGCTAGACCAGCTACGAAGCTCGTACATAAAGCAAGTCAATATCAATCAGAAATTACACTTAGCTTCAATGGAAAATCTGTTAACCTTAAATCAATCATGGGTGTAATGTCTTTAGGTGTTCCAAAAGGCTCACAAATCGTGATTCAAGCTGAAGGTAATGATGAAGATGCTGCATTAGAAGGTATCGGTTCTGTATTAAAAGATGAAAAATTAGGTGAATAATTAAAAATAGAAAACAACCATCGATTGGATGGTTGTTTTCTATTACGCTGTATCTTCTTCTTCGTCCTTTGATAATACCAATGCACCGTGGCGGATTAAGTATTGAAAATGAGAGAGAGGGAAGACCCCTTTTTGTCTTGATTCAAGCTCTATTCGAACAGATGATTGATTTATTTCAACAACTTTTAATGTTTTTGCTTCACATAAGTTCGGAACGAATTTGGACGTAATGCCAAATTCCATATTGTTCACAAGTTCAAGGTTTTCTCTTGCCAATTTTGTTCACCACCTTCTTCATATACGTAATATACCCAATACGTAGAAAATCATACCAGAAATACTAGTTATTACAACTTAATTCATTTCAGTTCACATTATTGGAATTTTATTGATAAAATCGTTAATATTTAAATATGATGATTATTTATTTTCAGTTTGGAGGATCCACATTTGAAACCGATTAGTAAGGAAGACGTACAGGAATTAATTAACCGTTTTGCCAACCAAAACGTATATATTCACCTTGAAACAACAAATGGCGCATATGCAGTACATTCAGGTGCCCGAAAAACCTCAGCAGGTGCATTTATTCGAAACGCCCTTGTTTCTTATTCAGAAGGAAAAATTGTCGGAAATGACCCATACCGTGTAGGCCTTAAGATGGACATAGGCTGGATTTATGCAGAAGGACTTACAGATTGGGAATTAGACGAGAAAGATCGTTTATTACTTGCCGGACATGATGAAGAAGGAAAGCTTGCTGTCGCTCTTCAAATCAGCACAACCCCATTCTAAGGATTTGGGACAATCATTATGGCATAATTTGAATAAAGGAGTAGTAAAATGGAACGACATATTTTAATCGTACTACCGCACCCAGATGATGAAGCTTTTGGAGTGTCAGGTCTTATTAGTTTAAACACCCAAAAAGGGGTTCCCGTTACATATGCATGTTTAACCCTTGGTGAAATGGGCAGAAATTTAGGGAATCCATTTTTTGCTAACCGTGAAACCTTACCAGAAATTCGCAAGAAAGAGCTAAGAGAAGCTTGTAAGGCATGTGGCATTACCGATCTTCGCATGCTAGGCTACCGTGATAAAACATTGGAATTTTTAGATCCTGAAAATATTGCAGATAGCATTGAAGAAATTATTAAAGAACTAAATCCATCCCTTGTAATCACTTTTTATCCGGGACATGGTGTTCACCCTGACCATGATGCAACAGGCGAAGCAACAGTACGTGCAGTTAAGCGAATTCCAAAAGAAAACCGGCCCATGGTTTACTGCAAGGCCATCACTCACGACCGTGTCGAAAAAATTGGTGAGCATGATGTTGAATTCGATGTAAGTGAAGTACTGGACAAAAAAATTGCCACATTAAAAGCACATCGCTCCCAAACTGAGGGACTTATGGGCAATTTACTAGAGAAAATCGATAACAATGATAAAGAGGTCTTGGAGTGGCTGCGAACAGAAGTGTATTGGACGTATAAATTTGATGATGAAAGTGCTAGGAGCTAAAAAGCCATTTTAGCTCTTAGACATAAAAGGAGCTCTTTAAATCATGGAGAACTATCCCGTTGATTTTGATCGACTTTTAAAAGCATACCAATCTCTTTGGATGAATAGAAGGCTGTGGCAAAAAGACTTCAGCAGTGAAGACATCCTTCGTGCTACTGTTCGAAGGGACTTGCTTGATGAACTGACTCATCCAAGGTTGCAAAAAACACCATACGAAAAATTTTTTATAGCAAGTAAAAGAATCTTTGACTCTAGCTTGCCGATAGAAGATAAACTTAATATACAGCATGTCTACCTTGAAGAAATGGAAAATGTGAAGAAAATGTAAATAAAATAAGAAAAAATTTACAAATAGTTCAAAGTTCTGTTGTACAACCACGGAATTTCCTTTATAATCGGTGCATATACAAGAAGGGCTCGTCAAAATATCTCAAGACATCGAGTAATGAAAGGGGTATTTTTATGGAGATGAACATGTATATGGAAATTTCAGTGATCTTATTTTTGATCTTTGCATTTTCCTTCGCACATTCTATTTTCAAAGGAACTAATAAACGTGTAGCTAAAATAATTACTGCAACGTTTATTAGTTTATGTTCATTTGTTATTGTCTGGAGAGTAGCAAGTCTATTGTCCTATTTTGATTAATTATAAAGACATAATCAGCGAAAAGAGCGATAGGTAACATCGCTCTTTTCTATTGTTCTCCATCTACAATTGAACCAACTTTCTCGGGTGAAACAATATATAAGCCCATTTCCTCTTCTAATTCCTCAATTGACTTATTTTCAATTGCTTCATCTTTTGATGTAAAATTTTCCAATTTCTTCACCTCAAAACTAGTATGCCCATATACGAATAGTTCTTTTCTTGATTGTAAAACTAAGCATATACGCAGAAGAGGAGACGAAATCATGAGATTTGGAAGTCATATTAGTATCCGGGATGGATATTTAGGCGCTGCTTATCATGCAGTAAAAATTGGAGCAAAGTCCTTTCAATATTTTCCGAAGAACCCACGAAGCTTATCTGTAAAGGAATTTGATTGTCACGATGCAAAGGAATGTGCGAAATTTTGTAATGATCATGATTTGTTGACGATTGCTCATACTCCATATCCAACCAATTTAGTTGCCGATGAAGATCAAATAAAGCTAGTTATCGATTCGTTATTAAATGATTTGGAGATTGCCAATGAATGTGGTTCGATTGGGGTTGTTGTTCATTTTGGAGTTTTGAAAAATACAACAAACCCACTTGAAGGCTATCAGCGAATGATCGGAACGCTCAATGAAGTGTTAGCAAGATGGGATGGTGAAGCACTTATCTTGCTAGAAAATAATGCCGGGAAAAGTGGACCAACTGGTACTATGATAGAAGAACTCGTTCAAGTGAGGCAACTCACTGAGTATCCAGATAAAATCGGTTTTTGTTTAGATACGTGCCACCTGTTCGCAAGCGGTGTGTGGGATGGCGATAATTGGCATGAGGTTGAGGAAAAAGGGATTGAACTAGGGCTTTTTGAACATCTAAAAGCCGTGCATTTAAATAATTCTGCTTATCCAACAAGGTCGATGAAGGACCGACACGCCAATATTCCGTCTGGGGAGATAAAAGTCGAGCAAATCATCGAATTTTTACTGAGCCCAGTGTTTAGAGATATTCCATTTGTGCTCGAAACACCTCATGAGAGAAAATTTTCGCATGAAGATGAGATTAAGTTTTTGAATGAGATGATGGGTCAGTTTGCTAACGGCCATAAGCCGTAATTTTAACAAAAAACCAGCCCTCAAAAAAGGCTGGTTTCCTATTATTCTGTACTCATATCCATCCGTGCAGCTTTCTTCTGCACAATCAGCAATCGTCCAGACAATGTAATAGCACCTGCAGCTAGCCCGACAATTAATCCAATCCAATATCCAAACGCACCAAGCGACGTATATTGGGCCAGCACATATCCCACCGGCAATCCAATAACCCAATAGGAGATAAGTGTCATTACAAAGGTTGTGTTCACATCTTTGTAGCCACGAAGTGCTCCTTGAATCGGTGCAGCAATCGCATCTGAAAGCTGGAAGAAGATTGCATAAATTAAAAATTGGGTTGTCAACTCTATAACGGCTGCATTTGCTGAATACATTTTTGCGATCGGCTCTTGAAAAACAAAAATGATAGTTGCACAGACAAGCGCCATCAACACACCAATACAAACGCCTAGCAAACTATATTGTTTTGCATCCTTAAATCTTCCTGCTCCTACCTCAAATCCGACAACAATCGTTAATGCCATCGAAATACTTAACGGTATCATGTAAAGTAAACTTGAAAAATTGATTGCGACCTGGTGAGCGGCAATCGTAACTGTATTGAATTCACTCATCAGCAACGTTACGGCAGAGAATATGCTCGTTTCAAAAAAGATTGCAAACCCGATCGGCAACCCAAGCTTTAAGATTTCACCCCAGCTTGAAAGAGAAATAGGATACAGTTTACGCAATACACGATACTCAACAAAGGGTGTTCTTGTTAAAACAATCCAAACAGCTATAAGGACGATCAACCAGTACGTAATCGCAGTTGCATATCCAGCACCAGCACCGCCTAACTCAGGAAAGCCAAATTTCCCAAAAATCAATAGGTAATTAAACAGGACATTAATCGGTAAAGAAGAAAGAGTGATGATCATCGTTACGCGTGTATGACCAAGCGCATCAATAAATGATCTCAAAACCTGATATACAAAAAGAGGTACAATCCCGAATGAAAGTCCGATAATATATTCTTTTGCTATGTCACGTACATCTGACTCAAGATTCATTAAAGATAAAATCGGATCTAACACAAATCCACCAATAATAGTTACCACTATAGCAATTATGATTGAAATATAGACACCCTGCATCACTGAATATGGCACTTTATCCCTTTTTTTGGCTCCTACATACTGCGCGATGATAGGTGTGATTGCAACTAAAATTCCAGATAACCCCGTATACACTGGCACCCAAAGACTCGATCCAATCGCAACACCTGCAAGATCGTATGCTCCAGCACGACCCGACATCATTGTATCCACAAAATTGATAAGATTTAGACCAACCTGAGTAACAAGAATGGGGAAAAGAATATGAAAAAATAATTTATATTTGTCATTAAGACTAAATGTTTGATTCATAAAAAAATTCCTTTTACCTTCCACATTGATTAATGGATTATATCACAAAAATGACAAGATTGAAGGAAAACTAAATGCAAGACTCGTTCTTTTCTCTTTTTTAGTGTAAAGTAGTTAAAGGGTATGAAAATAACCATTGTAATCGAAACTAGGAGTAAAGGGGGAATCCAACTTGATAAAGTTATTTTCAGATAGTGATTTAGATGGAGTAGGGTGTGGACTTGTTGCCAAGCTAGCATTCGGTGATGAGGCCGATGTCTCCTATTGCTCTTATCGAAATTTAAATGAGCGCGTAGAAAAATTTATTGAAAATCCTGAACATCATCAGGCTAAAGTGTACATAACAGATCTCGCTGTAAATGACAAAAATGAAAAAGCATTGGAAAAACGTCATAAAGCGGGTCACTACATACAGATGGTTGACCATCATAAAACCGCAATGCATTTTAATAAGTATGACTGGGGATTTGTCCTGGCCGAATATGAGTCTGGCAAGAAGACATGCGCAACTTCACTTTACTATGAATTTCTTCTTGAAAAAAATCTGATTCAAAAGCATGAAGGATTAGAGGAATTTATTGAACTTGTAAGACTCTATGATACATGGGAATGGGAGTCCGAAAATCGTGTCGAGGCAAAGCGCCTAAATGATCTATTTTTTATCATTGGGATTGAAGAATTTGAGGCAAAAATGCTGGAGAGACTTAAAAACAATCGAAATTCCTTCCAGTTAACGGAGGCTGAAGAATTCTTATTAGATACAGAGGATAAGAAAATTGAGCGCTATATCAATTCAAAAAATAGGCAAATCGTTCAGACGGTTATCGAAGAATATTGTGTCGGAGTGGTTCATGCCGAGCAATACATTTCTGAGCTTGGCAATGCACTTGGAAAGCTAAATCCTCATTTAGACTTGATCGCTCTGCTTAATGTGGGTACGAAAAAGATAGGACTTCGTACAATCCATGATGATGTCGATGTATCAGAATTTGCTAAGCGTTTTGGTGGTGGAGGACATCCAAAGGCATCTGGGTGTTCACTTGGTGATACGGCTTTTGAGCTTTTTGTAAAAAATACATTCCCGATATATGCAATTCGCCATGATGCACCTGAAAACCAACTCAACCTTAAAGAAAACGAAAATGGGACTCTCTTTGTGAATAGAAAGGGAGAAAAGTCTTTTGTTTTCAAAAAAGGGGAACATTGGGCTATTCATCACGACAAGGAAACGCTAGATATGAAATTTACCTCATTTAGCGAAGCCGAACGGTTCGTAAAACGTCAATTTGCTAGTGGCCTAGCCTTTGACAATGAACTCATTTCCTATATTGGTGAGCATCTAAATAAAAAAGAAGATGCAATCAAAGCAAACCTTGACGGCGCATTAGTGAGTATAAAGAACCAATTTTAAGTTTTTGTACAATGAAACGTGTGTTCGTATGGTAAAATGTGCTATAATTAAATGGCAATAGGTTGTCCATAAGGGTGGTCGGCTAAGCTCCCAAATGAAAGGGGGTGATGCCTATATGACGATTTTTGAAAGCCTTGTGATTATGCTTTCTTTCGCGTCGCTTGTTGTTGCGATTTTATCTTTTGACAACAATAAAAAATAGACCTCCCTTTTTCCGCTAAAAATCGGGTGAGGTCTATTTCATCTTAGGCTGATCCTCTTAGTGGGACCATTCTATTGCTAGGCCGTAGATGCTCGCAACATCTGCGGTCTATTTGTATTTTACGACTATTTACAATTATCATACCATAACTTAACCAAAAATGTCACAAATACTTGAATTCTAAGCTGAATTCATTGCTCCACACTACAAACTTCGGTAAAATACGTGAAGGTATGAAAGGTTGTTCAAAAAGTCCGGTGAATATGACACTACGAATTTCTGCGTTGGCTTGCTTTTCCGTTCCTCACGTATTAACTGCATACGTTCCGGTACTCAAAGCTTCGCCGCCTTTAAATTCTTGGTCCTTTTCATCCTCCTTTTTGAACTTACATTATTTAGATATGTATGAGAGGATTTGATACTTCATGACAGTTCAGCTAGAAGATTTGAAGTTACCGACAAATATACAAAATGAAATTTCAAATAGAAAGAACCGAGTATCCGATGATGAGCTTTTAATCGGCCAAGGTGGCTATACACCTTCAGATATTCATATTATTCGTGACGCAATTATTGCGCTTAGCATTGGCAAAAATGTCCTGCTTAAGGGTCCAACTGGTTCTGGAAAAACAAAGCTTGCTGAAACGATTTCTCACTTATTCCAGCAGCCTATGTATAGCATAAATTGCTCCGTTGACCTAGATGCGGAAGCCTTACTAGGCTACAAAACCATTCAAGAACATGACGGAAAAATGAAAATCGAATTTGTTGCAGGCCCAGTTATCAATGCAATGAAAAAAGGATATCTTCTGTATATTGATGAAATCAATATGGCAAAGCCAGAGACGTTACCTATTTTAAACGGGGTACTTGATTATCGAAAAATGATTACTAATCCGTTTACAGCTGAAGTCGTTCGTGCCGAAAATGGATTTGGTGTGATTGCTGCGATCAACGAAGGGTACGTTGGAACTGTTCCATTAAATGAAGCATTGAAAAACCGCTTTGTAGTCATTGACGTTCCGTATATTCAAGGCGATACACTTAAGGAAGTGCTAAAAACACAAACTGCCTTACAGGATGAAAACTTAATTAATAAATTTGTTTACTTATCATTTGATTTAATTACTCAGGTTCGTGGTGGCATGCTATCCGAGGAAGCTGCGTCCATCCGAGCGCTAATTGATACTTGTGATTTAGCGATGTACATGCCACCATTACGCGCCATTGAACGCGGTATTACTGAAAAACTAGAAGATGACCGAGAGAAAGCAGCGGTTAAAAATATAGCAGAAACCCTGTTCGAGTGAGGTTTTTACAATGAGATTTATTCAATTTAATGATAAAAAGGTGGACTCCTTTCTCTTCATGGAATTATCTGACCTTGCCAAAACAATCTCGAAAAACCCTGAACTTGAAATTGAGCTAGGATACAAATCTTACCTCGATCCCATTCAACAAAAAGTTATTATTAGTCATTTTTGGGACAATCGCCCTACGGCTGACAAGCGAAATGGATTATTAAGTGATGTCTTTTTACGAACAATTGGAAGCCTAAGATACACGAATTTTAAAGAAATCGAACGCTATTTAAAATTCTGTCGAAAAAGCAATCTTTCAAGCTTCGCGAAGCAGATGTTCATGCTTTTTGAAGATTTTCGTTTAGAGGAACTTTGTATAAAAGAACGTCCAGGTACACGAAAAACTTTTGCTGATAGACGAAGAATTTATCGTAAATATTATGAGGACCAGCTCCATGTGAATATGGTTAAAAGTGTTCCAACGGATGCTCTGTTTAATACTTTATTTTTACTTTTAACAGCTGAATCCCCACTTGAGGAGATTCCAAGTATTCAAGATAAAATTGATCTGGTTATTCCGTTTCTACGAAGTCAAATTGCAAAGGTCTTTGATGCGAAATCAACAAAAGACATCATTAAGTTTTGTGAAGAAATCATCGATGTGTTAGAGGATGTACTTGACGAAGATATGTTAAACACCTATTTTCACCTACCAGAACTTGATTATGAAACATTAGAGGATGGCCTGACAATCGATGATTTAAAACGTAAGGATAAGCTTAAAAACAATGATGTGCTAGATGATGCGAAAAAAGGGGATGAGGATATCCATGAAGAGAAGTTCGAAACCTGGCATCGAGAAACTAGCACACCAACCAAAAGCTTTTTACAATTTGATTTAGAACAGGGATCCAGAACAAATCTTATGGGTGAAGGGGCAAGAGAAGGTGAAGAGGGTGACCTGGCGTTGGGGATTGCCCAAGGCTCATCTCGACAAAGTAAAAACAAAGATTACTCCAAAATAGAAGCAATGGAAATGGTTCATTCTGAGAAAGAAGGTTCATTAGAATCCGAATTTGGAAAAGAAAACCGTTTTGCATATCCGGTCTTTGAGAAAGCTCGAAAGCCTTCAGAGGATGAAATGATCCAATATGAGAAAAATAAAGCTACTATCGCACCATATCAGAAAAAGCTAAAGCAAATGATCCTCAAAACATTAGAGCATAAAAAGAATCTTCCAAGAGGGGACTTGCATTTTGGACGATTAAATAAAAAGCTGATTCGTATTTTTACGGATGACAATCCAAGATTATTTTATAAAAAAGAACAGCCTTCCCATCAAATAGATGCGGTGTTCTCGCTATTAGTTGATTGTTCCGCTTCGATGTTTGATAAAATGGATCAAACCAAGCTTGGGATTGCGCTGTTTCATGAGGCCTTAAAATCTGTTCAGGTTCCACATGATGTGACAGGCTTCTGGGAGGATACCAATGATGCAGATAGTATGAAGCAACCGAACTATCTACAAACCGTAATTGATTTTGATTCCAGTCTAAAACGAAGCTATGGTGGGGAAATCATGCAGCTTGAACCAGAGGAAGACAATCGAGACGGATTTTCGATTCGAATGCAAACGAAGAAGCTATTACAGCGTACTGAAAAACAAAAATTCCTGCTTGTATTCTCTGACGGAGAGCCGGCCGCATTTGATTATGAGCAAAATGGGATAATTGATACACACGAAGCTGTTTTAAAAGCACGAAAACATGGCATCGAGGTTATTAATGTCTTTTTATCAAATGGAGAGATTGATGAAGGTCAGCAAACAACGATTCAAAATATTTATGGAAAGTATAGTATTTTAGTTCCTAACATTGACCAATTGCCTGATGTCTTGTTCCCGTTACTGAAAAAGCTGCTATATAAGAGTATTTAAGATCAAAAGGTAAATCCAGCTAATTTTGCTGGATTTTTTCTGTTAAAGAATTTTATGCTCACCCCATACATATGATGAAGTAACAAGTAAATAGGGGTGATGATTGTGCAGGATTCCAAGCATTTTACGCAACTTCCTGAAGAGCTAATATCAAAGTACTTCACGTTAAGTGAAAAGGCGAAGGAAATTGAAAAAGAATTAAAAGAATTAAAGAAGGTCCTGAATGTATATTTTGATGAAACAGTCGGTAAGCATGAAAAAGGGGAGTCGATCGTAGGAGATTACAAGATTCAACGACAAATACGTACGTCCGAAAGCTACCATGATGTGAAGACGGTAAAGCGTCTAGAAGACTTAAATCTAATGGATTGCATCCAAATTGTTAAGCAGCCGGATCAGCAGAAGATTGAAGCAGCAATTACGCTTGGTCTGCTTGGACAAGCTGACATTGAGGACTGTATTGTAAAGAAATCAACAAACGCTATTACGGTACGTAAAATATAAAAAACAGGAGAGGCGATTTCTCCTGTTTTTCTTTTAATCTACAACTATATAGCCTATCATCGGACCGTTGTTATTTTTGTCAGAGTGATTTAAACAAATGATGCGGTACATGCCTTCCTCTTTAAAGTTAGCAGTAAGCGTAATTTCCTCACCTTTTTTGACTGTGCCTTTAATATCAGTCCCTTCGATATAGAAAGAATGCTCCTTGCCATTTACCCCATAAATATTGAAGGTTACTTCCTTGCCTTGAGGAACATATACAGTTCCTGGATTCCAGAAATAGGACTCGATTTCTTTGCCATCATCAGTTGTTGATTTTAGTTCTCCGGTTGTAATATGTATCACAACATCGTTTTTAGCAGCCTGTGGGGCAATCGTAGGAATGATTTCGGGCTGTAGCCATACCCATCCTCCAACCATTACCACTGCAGCAACAAAAGCGGCAACAATCCAGCTCCTTTTTATTACTACAAATCTCATAATCAACCCTCCTATAGTTTGTCTCCTTCTAATGTATGCTTGACCCACTATAAAACTTGTCTACTATTTTAATTTTTTTAAAATTCAAAAAGGGATTTTGTGAAATATGTAGAATAAATACATATTATTGCTTTTATGCCTAAAATGATTTTTGAAAGGACTTGACCGGAATGAATCCTGTGTTTGGAGAACTAGTATATTACCTCGAGAGTAATTTATCGTTTTTTTTGAAATCATGGCAAGAAAAAACTGTAATGTCTGAAACTGATGTTCATAAAGAGAAGTTAGTATTAAACGGTTTAACAATGTTTGAAATCATCAAAAACTCACTTCTCAATCCAATCGATGAAGAAAAGCTAAAATTGTTCGCTAATAAACTAGCGAAAGAGCGTGTTGAGGCGAATATTAATATTGGAGAATTCGTCTATAACGTAAACCTTGGTAGAAGTGAAATTTTAAAATATATCTATAAATCCAACATTGATCATGATCGATTAGAGCCTGTTTTTGAAGAGGTAAATCGAATCTTTGACCTGTTTTCATATCATGCTGTTTCCAAATACACAGAGATGAAGGAAAAACAGCTTCAGGAAAAAATTCAATACATTGATCAAAGCCACCAGGAGCGCCTTACCATTTTGGGACAAATGGCATCGACTTTTGTCCATGAGTTCCGTAATCCTCTAACGGCTGTTATCGGTTTTGTTAAATTAATAGGTAATGACAATCCAGACATAAAGTATTTAGATATTATCAGCCATGAATTAAATCAGCTAAACTATAAAATCTCACAGTTCTTGCATGTTTCTAAGAAGGAATTAATAGAGAAAAGTGAAAATGAAGTATCGTTACTTGATCTATTTACCGAAATAACAGAGTTTATTTATGCTAGTATTTTAGATAGCGATGTAAAAGTACATACCGATATTAAATCCAACATACATATAACCGTGAATGAGGATGAAATTAGACAGGTCTTGTTAAATATTTTAATGAACTCAATTGATGCTTTAAAACAAAGGGATTCAGACCGCAACATCTGGATTAATGGGCAACATATAGATAACCAGATTGTTGTTTCAATCGTAAACAATGGACCATCTATTCCCAAGGAATCATTAGATACAATCTTTGAGCCATTTTATACAACAAAAGAATTCGGTACAGGAATTGGATTGTTTGTATGTAAAAAAATTATTGAAAAACATGGTGGCACAATTGAATGTACGTCAAACACAGATGTAACTGAATTCAAAATCGCCTTACCTGTTCACGACCTGTAAAACTCGGCATCCTGACCGGGTTTTTTTTATGTCTAGCTTCAGCATTACAATTTATGCCTTATTATAGGATTCGTGTATAATTAGAAGAGTGAATTGGAGGAATTGAAATGAAATCACTTGTTCTTGCAGAAAAACCTTCTGTTGGAAGAGACATTGCCCGTGTTCTAAACTGTCATAAAAAGGGCAACGGCTTTTTCGAAGGGGATAAATATATCGTGACATGGGCGTTGGGCCATTTAGTCACATTAGCAGACCCTGAAAAATATGGAGACCAGTATAAATCATGGAAGTTAGAGGATCTGCCCATTATTCCGAATCCTTTAAGCCTTGTTGTCATTAAACAAACAGGGAAGCAGTATAGTGCTGTTAAAACACAAATGCATCGCAAGGATGTCAATGAAATTATTATCGCGACAGATGCTGGCCGGGAAGGGGAGCTTGTTGCAAGATGGATCATTGAGAAATCAAACACCCGAAAGCCAATCAAACGTTTGTGGATCTCATCAGTTACGGATAAAGCGATTAAACAAGGCTTTGCCACATTAAAAAACGGCAAAGAATACGAAAATTTATATTCATCCGCGGTTGCACGTGCGGAAAGCGATTGGTTGGTTGGTATTAATGCAACAAGAGCATTAACAACCAAGTTTAATGCGCAGCTATCATGTGGGCGAGTACAGACTCCGACCGTAGCGATTATTGCACAACGTGAGGAAGAAATTAAGAACTTTAAGCCTATACCTTATTATGAAATAAAAGCAATAACGGATAGCCTAACTCTTAAGTGGCAGCATGAAAAAACAAAGGAGCAGCGCATTTTCAAAAAGGATGTATCTTCATCCATTGTTCGATCTCTTCAAGGGCAGGAAGCAACAATTATTGATGTGCAAACCTCACAAAAGAAAAGCTATGCACCACAGCTTTATGATTTGACAGAGCTTCAGCGTGATGCAAATAAAAGGTTTGGTTTTTCTGCAAAGGAGACATTAAACGTTCTCCAAAAATTATATGAACAGCATAAGCTTGTCACATATCCTCGAACTGACTCAAAGTATCTTTCAACAGATATCATTGATACGCTTAGGGATCGGATTGAAGGATGTATGGTGCAGCCTTACGCAAAACTTGGCGCGAAAATCTTAAAAAATGGAATCAAAACAAATAAGTCGTTTGTTGATAATAGTAAGGTGACCGATCACCACGCGATTATCCCAACTGAGGAGCGTCCAAACCTACAAGCCTTATCAGCGAAGGAAGAAAAGATTTATGATTTAATCGTAAAACGATTCTTAGCCGTTTTCCTTCCTCCATATACGTACGAACAAAAGACTGTTCAAGCACGTATTGGCAAGGAACTATTCGTGGCAAAAGGTATCACGGTCACTTCATTAGGTTGGAAAGAAGTCATCACTTCGAACGACGAGAATGAAGATGAAGGTCAGATACCAGTATCCATTCAACCAGGAATGAATCTTAATGTTTCATCCGTCAAAGAAATCGAAAAAGAAACCCAGCCACCAAAGCCATTCAATGAAGGAACCTTACTTTCAGCAATGGAAAATCCAGCAAAATACATGGCAGGGGAAAGCAAGGATCTAATTGAAACGATTGGTAAAACAGGTGGACTTGGAACAGTAGCAACACGTGCGGATATCATTGATAAATTATTCAATACATTTTTAATTGAAAAAAAAGGGCAAGACATCCACATCACAAATAAGGGAAAACAGCTATTAGAGCTTGTTCCAGATGATTTGAAATCTCCAGTGTTATCAGCTGAATGGGAACAAAAGCTTGAACAAATTGCCAAAGGCCGTTTGAAAAAGAATGCGTTCATCTCAGATATCAAGCAGTACACGAAGGAAGTAGTTTCTGACATAAAAACTAGCGACTCAAAGTTCAAGCATGACAATATCACAGGCACAAAATGTCCGGATTGCGGAAAATTGATGCTTGAGGTCAATGGAAAAAAAGGAAAAATGCTTGTCTGTCAGGACCGCGAGTGTGGTCACCGTAAAAACATTGCCAAATTGACAAATGCTAGATGTCCAAACTGTCATAAGAAGCTGGAATTGCGTGGAGAAGGGGAAGGACAATTATTCGTATGTAAATGTGGACATCGAGAAAAACTTTCTGCCTTTAACGAACGTCGCAAAAAGAATCAATCAGGAAAACTATCCAAAAAAGAAGTATCCAACTACATGAAAAAACAACAAAAAGAAGAACCAATCAACACCGCGTTAGCTGATGCATTGGCAAAGCTAAAGCTGGATAAATAATACTATGGTGACAGTTCCTTTCGGTTACAAAATAACAGAAACCTGAGTCAAATTTAGTCTCAGGTTTCTTCATGTTTATTTTTTCTTACCTTCATTCGTGCTGTAATAGTATTTTGCTGTGATAGAACCATCTTCATTTTCTACAATATCTGTAACATGGATTCCAGAATCAGCAGGGGTTGAGCCATAGCCTTTCCAGAAGTAATAAGACCCAGTATGAACATTGCCTGAAACAGGTGTAATTTTATCTCCAGTTTTGAAGAAATCACCTGCGTCCCCACGGTTTACATTTTTCTCTAAATCATATAATCCATCAGCTTGTAGGACGGACAATCCATAATGTGTAACAGCTGTCCCATCACTAGCTGTTTGAGATTGGTTGTATTGGAATCTCTTATTCTTCCAGTTTGCGACATTATTTGGTCGAAAACCAGCAGTTTGATATAAATTGATAATATTTTCATCAACATGCCATGCAACTAATCCATGCGCATCATCACCTTGTCGGATTAAGCCTTGGTTAAATCCGCTTTGTTGCACATTTTCAAATAAGAAATATTCAGTACCGTTTGAACCAGGAACCTCCATTTTTACAATACCGTTGTTGTCATCTGCTCTATCAATAGAAGGTAACGTAATTTCTTGCATTCCATCTTGTGGGGTTACTTCAAGTGGATTCACCCAGCCTAAGAAAATCTTGGAGAATGGATCGAAATGTGTAGGTGAGTTACCATTATACTGAAGAGCATCAGGGTAACGCATCCAAGATCCGCCCGACATCATTGAATAGTTACCAGTACCTTCTGAGTTATAGACTGTATCATAGAAATCAGGTAATCCTAACGCATGACCGAATTCATGGGCATATACTCCGACTTGAGCAGGATATGGGCCTGTAACAGATGCGTCATCATATCCACCGGTTGCCGCGTTAAACCCTGCCACATTTCCTCCAATTGCTGGTTGGATGTTATAATTGTTTACGATTACACCATCATAAGTCATATCTTCTTTTTGGGTTTTTGTAATCCATTCACCTTGACTCATTCCTGCATGAACATCTGCTGGTATACCTGTTTCATAGTATTTACCATAGTATAGTGCACTTAAAAGATTCCATTTGTGTGACCAGAATTGTGCTGGGTCTCTGCTCCATTCAGCCCCAGTCCCTTCGTGAACAACAAATACGTTTGGAACCTCTCCATTTTCGGCATATTTTGAGAAATCAATTTGGTCATCAGCAGCCTTTAATAGGTCACGTACAAACTCACCAGTATGAGCATCACCATTAATGTTACCAAGTACATACTCTCCATTTTCAGCATATGTACCTTCTTGATCCAGGTAATAAGATGCCCCTTTTGGCAGCTCTATCCAAGCAAAATCTGTATTTTCATTACGTACAAGATTTACTTTTCCGTAACTTGATTCTTTATAAGCATTTTGCATAGTGCGATCTTTTGGTACATTTGGACCGTCATATTCTTTAAAAGCTTCTAATTCATAAGGATTGTATTCGTCTCCAAAAATAAGGTCTTCATAATAATGGGCAGGAACCTGTCCAGGTAAATCGCCTTTTGGTTCATCTCCATCCTTATACTTAGCCAAAATAACTAATACCGGTACGTCTCCAGTTGCTGCTTTGTAGGCAACATGGTTATCGCCAGCCTGTTGAAATTTCTTTCCGTTGTTTGCGATTTTTTCAGCAGGGTCTGCTTTGGAAACATTAAATCCTTGCTCTTTTGCCTTGTCTGCCAGTTCAGGAGTCGCAGCGACATATTGCGCAAGACTCAAGTCATATTTGCTAGAACTTTTTGTAGGGGACTCATTCAATTGAAATCCTGAAAGCATCACACCACCAGCCAAAGCAAGGGTTAAACCAGTTTTCGAAAGAACTTTTAACAAAAACACCACTCCTTTATGTATGATAGGAAAAATATAACAGAATATTCCGAAACCTGTAAGAATCCTTCGTCCTATCTAACTATATGACCTAGTTCCTATCTTTTTTATTTAGATAAAAAGTCATATGAATCTAGTAATAAAGAAATAGGGTTTTGGTCTATGTCTTTGTAACATTTATTAAAAAATAAAGGTGAATACATTGTAAGAATAGAAGTAAATAGTACACATTAAAAGCAAGGAGTAATTTAATGAGAACTGAACAAGAAATGATGGAATTAATTATGGATGTTGCAAGGAAAGACGAACGAATACGAGCGGTGTATATGAATGGCTCAAGAACAAACCCGACTGTTCCTAAAGACATTTTTCAAGATTACGATATTGTATATGTAGTTACGGAAACGGAATCTTTTATTAAGGATGAGGGATGGATACATATTTTTGGTGATTTACTTATAGCACAGGAACCTGATAGAAGGGATCAACAATTTTTTGATGACAAATCAGATAGTTTTCAATCGTATGGGTATTTAATGCTTTTCACTGATGGAAATCGAATCGATCTACATATTGATACTATAGATAAGATGCTTAAGGATTATGGAAAAGACAAACTCACTATTCCATTATTTGATAAAGACAATATTTTACCTTTGATTCCTGCCCCAACAGATAATGATTATCATGTAAAAAAGCCAACTGAATTCATGTATTATAGTTGTTGTAATGATTTTTGGTGGTGTTTGCAGAATGTAGCAAAAGGAATTTGGCGTGATGAGCTACCATATGCGAAACAAATGTTTGAAGTTGTGATCAGGGAACGTTTAGATGAAATGATTTCATGGTGGATTGGCTGTGAGACTGATTTCAAAATCTCTGTAGGAAAAATGGGAAAGTATTTTAAAAAGTATCTACCTGAAACCTATTGGAAGATGTATAAAAAAACGTATTCAGATCATGATTATGATCATTTTTGGAACTCTATATTTATCACGTGTGGTTTATTTAGCACCATAGCAAAAGAAGTTGCGGATCACTTATCGTTTACTTATACAGGTGAAGATGACCATAACATGTCCGAATATTTAATCCACGTTAGAAATTTACCATCGGATGCCAATGAAATATATTAAGAAGAACGTTATGAATCCAATATAAGGCATATATATTTGGTAATGAAGAAAAGTTGAGGTATCTACAATATGAATGTTGGATTAAGAATGACTGCCGAAAAAAGTTATCAGTTAGCTGAAAAGAAGGCAACTCAGTATTTTCAAGTACTGTATAAAAATGTCAAGGACAAGAGTTATGTTCAAAGCCTTACGCAGGACATCGGCTCTTGGAAGCAACAGCATATTCATCGATCACTACTTCCAATACGTAACAGTGCGAATAGAAAAAACGATTATAATAGTTATATCAGATGGCTGAATTATACCGGAAGATTAGATCGATACTTAGATCGTAGTATCTCATATATTTTTATGAGAGACATGGGTAAAGACATCAATGCCATCGAAACACAAACAAGAATTGCCAACGTGGTTACTAGTTTGAAGAACCACCTACTCAAAACAACTTCTAAAGGCAAGAGCGAAGAATCGGAAATAAGTACTATGGCAGGATTGTATAAGTGGGGTAAAAGGGAAGGTATTGAATCCACCATTATTTGGCTGATGGATAGACTAATTTCTGTATCTAGAAATATACCGGAGGGAATGGATGCAACACATGCAAGAAGAAAATTAATAAAAATCATCGCTGGTGTTGTCATCAATGAGATGGAAAAAATGGAAGAAAACCTCTCGTTAAAAAGTCGTACAAACAAACTAGATATAGCTATCCGACTAGGCTATGCTTACGGGCTCACTTATCCTTTTATTGATGACCTTTTAGATGCCAATGTTTTATCTGATGCGGAAAAGAAGAAATATTCAAATTTAATACGCACAACTCTGTTAACCGAGTCTGTACCACCATTGGGGGAATGGCCGGGTGAGAACAAGAAATTACTAGAATTTGTTCATTCGGAACTTACAGAAGCCTTCCATTTCATAAAGGAACAACAGTCCGAAGAGACCATACATACCTTTTTCGAACAATCCTACGTATTTTTTCATTCACAAGAAGTAGACAGGGACAAAGAACTTTCGAATAAAACATATACGAATGAAGAGTTATATATACCCATAATAATTAAATCAGCTTCTTCTCGTCTAATTGTTCGGTCATTAATTCGTGCCACCGAAGATGAAGATATTGACAATCGGACTTTCTATTATGGAATCTACAATCAGCTTGCAGATGATTTTGCAGATCTATCCTCCGACATGGAGGAGGGTGCAGTAACCCCATATACGTATTATTTAAAACATCACAAGAAACGATCGGATTTAGTAAACCCTTATGAACTATATTGGGCTGTCATTTCTTATTTGATCCATAACGTGTATGATTCCGATCCAAAAGCCTGTGAAATCATCTTGGACCGAGCTATTAACGGCTTGAAACGATTTAAAAAACGGGTCGGAAGTAAAGTGTATGATGAGGTAATGGAGACTTTTGCGAAAGGGAATCCAACCTTTAATCGTTTGATTCAGAAAATGGTTCAAAAAGCAGATGATGTTGATTTCTTTGATAAACTTTTGCGTGATCATATGGTTACCAATTTGAAAAATGAACGCAAAGACCAGGAAGATTTTTCTGAGTTGATTGATGAGGTGCGGACAAAGATAAATGATCTTTTACATCTTAATAATAAAGATAAGGATATTTCATCGATAACAGATGCAGTAAATTACAGCCTTGAGGGAGACGGGAAGAGGCTGAGACCTATCGTGGCTTGGATAATGACTGTTAAGGAATATGGAATAGATGAAAAATGGATCGCGCCACTTTTGAAGTCAATCGAGTACATGCATACAGCATCATTAATCTATGACGATTTGCCTTCACAGGATAATGCAGCGTTTCGACGCGGGCAAGAAACCGTCCATCAGGTATATAACGTTGCTGTTGCTGAATTAACAGGGCTTTATCTAACTCAAAAAGCGATTTTAGAGCAAGCCTCACTTTCTCATTTCAATACGGAAATAGTACTTAAGTTAATCCAATACACAGCTGCGTGCACGATGGATATGTGCAAAGGTCAAGCGCTGGATTTAGAGTCCAAAGGAAAACAATTATCCTTAGAACAACTAAACCAGATGTGCTTTTTAAAAACGGGTAAGGGTTTTGAGGCTGCGCTCATTATGCCTTCCATTCTCGCAAATGCGGATAGAATAGAAATCGAAGCTTTAAAAAAGTTTGCGTATCACGCGGGAATTGCCTTTCAAATTAAGGATGATTTATTAGATGTGGAAGGCACAATAGATGTACTTGGAAAATCGGTTGGTAAAGATATGGAAAACAATCATTCTACGTTTGTTTCCATCCTCGGAATCGATGATGCCAAAAAAGAGATGTGGGAACATTATTGTTTCGCGACAGAGGCATTACAAGAGATTAAACCAAAAACTTCATTCTTATATCAAATATTGAATTATTTTGTTCATAGAGTACATTGAAAAATGGCCTGCCCAAGATTAGGGCGGGTATTTTTTTGATTCTCCCCATTTCCTAGGTAAAAGCACATTTTATAGGTACAAGTTGAAAGGCGTAAGCCTAAAGAATAGGATGCTAGTAGCCTATGAATAAGGAGTGATTTTAAAGATGTATTATTACGATCCTAACGCATATTACACAGATAACGATTATTATGACGAATATGAAAGACAAATGGGGTCATTTTTCCCGCCATTTGGAGGAGGCCCTATGGGTCCACCATTTGGACCGCCAAGTCAAGGACCAGGAGGAGGGCCGCCATTTGGATCACCAGGTCAAGGACAAGGAGGAGGACCACCAACAGCACCGCCACCATCGTTTGTTCCCACACAATCTCAACAAGCACAAGCCTTCGCAGTTGATCCTGGAAGTATTCGAGGTTGCTTATTCAGATATACCTATGTCTGGTTAAGAGGTCGTGAGCAGTTCTGGTTCTATCCAACATTTGTCGGGAGAAGGTCTGTCTCCGGGTATAGATGGAATGGCTTTAGATGGGTTTATTTCGGAATAAGCCTACGCCAAATCCAATCGTTTACTTGTTTTTAAAGGGGAAAAAATGGAGGAGAGTAAAGGGATTTCAAAAAATTTCTTTACTCTCCTCTTTGCAGTATAGAAAAGCCGTTAAGTTAATAATTCTATTATTGGGTTAATTTCCTTTGTATTTATAAAGGAATTTATCAATATTTGTAGAATGTAGGTTTTGTAAGCTTTAGATATGAGGTGGTAAATTTGGCGAGTAACCATAAAAAGAGAGCCTTAGAAGCAGCCCAACTTTTTATTCGAAAAAATTATCCGAATTGTCATGCAGCCCTTTTAGCAGGAAGTGTAACAAGAAGAGAAGCAACAGAAACATCTGATCTTGATATCGTTGTTTTTGATAAGAATATTCACTCTTCTTATAGAGAATCCTTAATTGAATTCGGATGGCCTATCGAGGTTTTTGTACATAATGAAATATCGTATAAGAAGTTTTTTGAAGCGGATAAAAAACGAGCAAGGCCATCAATGCCAAGAATGATTTACGAAGGCATTGTTCTTAAGGATGATGGAATACTTGATTCAATAAAGAATGAAGCTAAGGAAATTTTAAGCAATGGACCGGATGAATGGACAAGAGAAACAATAGATTTGAAAAGATATTTAATAACGGACACTCTCGATGATTTCATTGGCTCTGAACGAAGAGAAGAAGGAATATTTATCGCCAACAGTCTTGCAGAAATGACTAGCGAATTTGTCTTAAGAACAAATCGTAAATGGGTCGGGTCCTCAAAATGGGTATATCGATCCCTAAAAGAATTTGACGAAGGGTTCGCAAGTCATTTTGTTTCTGCATTTAACTCTTACTATATAAGCGAAGATAAATCCAATGTTATTCAATTAGTTGATGATATTTTACAACCGTATGGTGGGCGTTTATTTGAGGGATTTTCACTTGGAAAAACTAATGATGGGGGTAGTTGATATGGCAAATGATATCTTGAAAAACAACAAAAAGAGCTGGGACATAGTGGCACATCATTTTAATGGGAAGGACGCACTTCCAAGTTATGGTCCGTTTACACAAACTGAGGATGAGTTGGGCCTGTTTGAGAATTTATCACTTAAGAGAGTACTTGATATAGGTTGAGGGAGCGGGCATTCATTAAAATACATGGCAGAAAAAGGAGCGGATGAATTATGGGGAGTAGATTTGTCACAAAATCAAATTGCTACCGCGAAAGAAACATTAAAAGGGTTAAAACCTAAATTGTTTTGCGCACCAATGGAGGATGATATTGGCATAACGAAGAAACATTTTGATTTAGTCTATTCCATTTATGCGATTGGTTGGACAACGAATCTATTTGCAACCTTTAAGCTCATCCATTCATATTTGAAGTCAGGTGGCTATTTCATATTCAGTTGGGATCACCCATTATATCCTCACCTAAAAAGCGAAAGTGGACGCATTTATTTGGACGGCTCATATCAACAAGAAAAAGCGATGACTTACAACAAGTTCAAGGGTGAAAATGCACCGATGTTCATTCCAACACGAAAAATGAGTACATATATCAATGAATTAATAAAAGTTGGTTTTACAATTGAAAAGGTAATTGAAAGTGATGTATCTGAGTCCTTTGATTTAATTGACGATGAGGTTTCTGATCGTTATTATTCTTTATACAAAGCAAGAAGATTTCCAACAACAATGATTATTAAAGCTCGTAAACTTTAAGAATGGCAGGTATACACATGATAAAAGCCGCTATTTTTGATCTAGATGGTACTTTATTAGACAGAGATGAATCTGTAAAAAAGTTTATAACCAGCCAGTATGATAGGTTAATTGAATTTATCGCCCATATTCCAAAAGAAACCTATATAAAACGATTTATAGAATTAGATCAGCGTGGGTATGTATGGAAAGACAAAGTGTATCAACAATTAGTTGAAGAATTTCGAATAGAGGGAATCACCTGGAAAGAACTGTTGGAGGATTATACCACAATGTTTAAAAGGAATTGTGTACCATTTCCAAATCTTATATCGATGTTAGAAGATCTAAAAGGGGTTGGGCTTCAATTGGGAATTATCACAAACGGAATAGGACAATTTCAGTTAGATAATATTAGAGCGCTAGGTATTGAAAAATATTTTGATACTATTTTAGTTTCCGAGTGGGAAGGAATTAAAAAGCCAGATCACCGAATCTTTATGAAGGCAATGGCACAATTAAACCTGCATCCAAATCAATGTATATTTGTAGGCGACCACCCTGAAAATGATGTAAAAGCTGCACGCAGTATTGGAATGATAGGAATTTGGAAAAAGGATGAGCAATGGAACCATGTGGATGCAGATTATATAAATGATGATTTAGCAGAAATACCATCGATTATAAAACGGATAAATCAAATTTAAGGATGTGTAGTAATGAAAAAAATTAAACAAACCCCAATCCAAAATACAATGGGAGGAATCTTCATTCACGTTTCAGATTTAAAAAGATCAGTTGAATGGTACAGCAACATTTTAGGTTTTGAGCCAGATTTAAATACTGTTCAATCGCCTGTATATAATATTCCGGTTACTGGAACAACGAGTTTAACTTTAGATGACCATGCCTTTGATCCTACTTTCAGCCATCAGCCTTCACGTAATCCAATCTTTAATTTTCTAGTTGATGATATTGATGCTGCCTACGATTTTATTAAATCGAAGGATATCGACATCGTAAGAGAAATTGAAAGGGTCGGAGATAACTTTGCTTGGTTTAATTTTAAGGATCCAGACGGAAATGTAGTTATGGCTTGTACTTGTTAAATCGATTTTGCTTATGTCTTTGTAAGTTTTGCTTAAAGAAAAATGGGGCTATCCAAATACGGGTGCCATTTGGACTATGAAAGTGAGAAACTACTGAAATAAGTCCAAATACCGATGTAATTTAGACAATAAACGAGAATACAAGAGTGTTAATGTCCGAATGACTGCTTCGTTTAGACAGATAAAAGCCCAAAATGCAGAAATAAGTCCAAATGTGGGTGTCATTAAGACAATAAATGAGAACACAAGAGTGATAAAGTCCGAATGATTGCTTCGTTTAGACAGATAGAAGTACAAAATACAAAAATAAGTCCAAATGCGGGTGTCATTTGGACAAGATATAGAATAATAGTATGATAGAGAGTCCAAATAATAGCTTCATTTGGACTGACAGAACCGAGTGTTTTGGAAATCAGACCAAATACCGGTGTTGGACTAAAAGAACCCAATAATGTGGAAATGAGTCCAAATCAAAACCCAAGAATATTGATATTCATCATTCTTGGGTTTAACTTTTACTTATTTTTCAGACAGATTCACTCTAGTCTTACTCGTAAAGACCTTCTAATTCCTCAATTAAATCACCTACATATGCAACTGCCTTACGAATTGCATCTGGCTTAGACATGTCAACACCAGCATATTTCATTAATTCAAGTGGTTTCATGGTGCCGCCAGCTTTTAATACATCAATCCAACGATCGACGACAGGTTGACCTTCTTCTTTGATTAACTGTGCCACTGCAGTAGATGCTGTTAATCCAGCAGAGTACGTATATGGATATAAGCCCATATAATAATGTGGCTGACGCATCCAAGTTAAGCTTGCAGCATCATCGATTTCCACTGCATCTCCCCAGAAGGATTTCAATACTTCACCTTTAATTGAACTTAATGCAGGTGCAGTGACTGGTTTTCCGCTTTCTGCTAATGCATATACACGACGTTGATATTCTCCCTCGAGCAAGTGAGTCACAAAGTTATGATAGTACGTTCCTAGTAACTGTAGAATGACCCAACGCTTCATTCTCTTGTCGTCTGTTTTTGATAAAAGATGTTCAGCAAGTAATAACTCGTTCATAGTTGAAGGAGCTTCGATAAAATAGGTGGATGGACGTGTATTTCCAACTCGCTGATTTCCATTCGCATAATAAAAATGACCCGCATGACCAAGCTCGTGAGCTAAAATAAACGCTCCACGCATTGTGTCAGTCCAAGTAATTAAGATAAATGGATGGGCACCATATGGACTTGAACAGAAAGCACCCGTTGATTTACCAACGTTTGCAGGGAGGTCAACCCAGCGCTCTGTAAGACCTTTTTCCATGATTGCACTATATTCTGGTCCCATTACTTGTAAAGCTTCAAGAATTGTTTTTGAAGCCTCTTCATATGTAGTTTTCGGATTGAAGTCAGGGTCTAATGGTGCTTTTAAATCACTAAAATGCAATTTTTCCAAACCGAGAACGCGTTGCTTAAGCTTTGCAAATTTGCGCATATGTGGTGCAAGTTCAGTTTGAATAATATCTAACTGATTATTGTACATTTCTAACGTAACCTGCTGCGGATGTAAAAGCATATGTGTAACAGATTCGTAGTTACGTAACTTTGAAAGTGTCACTTGTTTTGTTACTTCTGTTGCATATGCAGCAGCAAATGTATTTTGATATTTTTTCAACGTATCAGAAAAAGCATTAAATGCATTGCGTCTAATTGTTGGATCTTCAGAGAGTTCATAACGATCTTCAAATAACGCAAAAGAGAGTGGAAGCTCATTACCTTCTTCATCTGTAAATGATGGGAATGTCATATCTGATGCTTTGCTTCGTTGATAAATCATATATGGTGCACTATGGACCTCACCAAGAGCAGCTAGGGCTTCTTCCGTCTCAGGTAATAAGGTATGTGGCTTTTTCTCCAAAATTAGATTTATATTATTCTGAAATACTTCCAATTCTTTTTCTTCTTTTATGTATTGTTCAATTTTCTCTTGCGGTAAAGCAAGTATTTCTGCTTCGATAAATGACAGTGCTGCACCAATCCCAGAAAAAATAGAAGATACTCTTGCTGCATTTCCTTGATTTTCCGGATTTGTTGCATCCTCATTGAATCGTAGACTTGCATATGTACCAACTAAAATCATTCGTTTATGAAGTGCTTCCTCAGCAAGTAAACATTGTAAAAATGTCTTTGCATCATTACCTAATTGCCCTTTGTATTTTGTAACGGTTGATACATCAGCCTCAATAGCAGCCAGTTCTTGTTCCCATGCCTCAACGGTTGTAAACAAGTCCTCAAGCTTCCAAGTTTGTTCAACAGGTACCTCAGCACGAGTTAATAGCTTATCTTTAACCTTTGTCATGATTTTACCCCCTAAAATATTTCGATACTCTAACAATTTTTATTATACCGAAACAAGAGTAAAGTTAATAGTATTTTCAGATAGCTCTTATGTGAAATTTTATAAATCCTATGAGCCGGCCATATTCTTTGGGTCGGCTCAATGCATTCTTACATTATCAATAATCGTTTACCGAAACCATCCTTTTTGCTTAAACCACAAAAACATTCCAATTCCAATCACAATCATCATACCTTGAATCACAAAATACCCATATTTATAAGTGAGTTCAGGCATATGAGCGAAATTCATGCCATAAATCCCGGCTATGAAAGTAAGTGGCATGAAGATGGTCGTGATGACGGTCAGAATCCGCATCACTTTATTTGTTTGATGGGAGTTTAAAGATAAATAACTATCCCGAATATCTGCAGTTAATTCACGGCTCGCATCTATTTTTTCTGTTAGTCTTAGAAGGTGATCATGGATATCATGAAAATATTCAATCCGATGCTGCAACAAATCAAGCCGATGAGAATTGATAATCCGATACACCAAATCCCGCATAGGTGTTACAGTATGTCTTAGTGTAAGCAAATTATGTCTAGTATCAAACAGTTCATCAAGCAGTTCTTCCATTGATTTTTCATTTGAATTGTCCTCAATTTCCTTTAAAGTATCTTCAAGCTGGTAAACAATCGGAAAATAATTATCTACCAGCTTATCGATAATGTGATATAACACCAGGGAAGGATCCCATTTTTCAACCATGTCAGTCACTAATAGACGGTTCCAAACATCATTCACTTCACTTGATTCCAGTAAATGAAAGGTCACAATATATCCTTCACCATGAAATATGTTAATTTCTTCCTTTTCGAGCGTTTCCGGATGAAGGCTATGTGAAACAAAAAAGGTATTCGATTCATAAAAATCCAATTTTGGCCGTTGCAACACATGAATGCAATCTTCAATAGCGAGTGGGTGGAAATGTAGAGTTTTTGATAATTCTTCAATCTCCGCTTCAGTCGGGTGATTAAAATCAATCCAATACCAATTCCATTCTTTATTTTTCAAGTCTGAAATAGGGACATCTGTCATCCGTTCATTGTTGTGTGTAATTGCCGTAATGCGAATCATAATATAACCTCATTTTTCTTGTTTTGCATGGAATTTTTTTAATAAACAGGTATCTTTTCTTTTCCATTATCTGTAGTATAATAGAGTAATTCTAGGTTAAAAGGGGAAGACAAAATGAAATCAAAACCATTTGTTTTAGTAAGTATTGTGCTTGCAATGCTTATTAGTGCTATGGATACGACAATCCTTCAGACAACAGCTCCAACGATTGCAGAAACGCTTGGCGGATATAAATTTTATGGATGGATGTTTGCCATATATGTATTATTTTCTACTGTTTCCTTACCAATATTCGGGAAACTTGCAGATATTTATGGAAGGAAAAAGGTTTTTAGCATTTCTATTATTCTTTTTACAATTGGATCTTTACTGTGCGGATTAGCAGATTCTATGTTGGAATTAATCGTATACCGCGGAATTCAAGGACTTGGGGCAGGTGGAGTTTCACCATTAACGATGATCATAGCTGGTGACCTTTACTCAATCGAAAAGCGCGGGAAAATCCAAGGATTCTTTTCAGCGATGTGGGGAGTGTCTGCCGTCATTGCACCGTTAATTGGTGGCTTCTTCGTCGAAACTATGTCATGGCGGTGGATTTTCTTTATCAATATTCCAATCGGGATTATCGTTCTTTTATGTTTAATTCCATATAAAGAAAACATTACAAAAGATAATAATCCACTAAATTATCTAAGTGCATTTTTTTTCACAGGGAGTATGCTTGCCTTTTTAATGAACACCATTACAACTCAAAACCTTGTAATCTATAATTTAATAGGCATAATCTTTTTAGCCGCATTTATCTTCAGTGAGAAAAAATCGGATAAACGCTTTATTCCTATTGAAATTTTAAAGAATAAAAATATCTCGTGGCTTAATATTAACGGCGTGTTGATTTTCTTAAGTATTTTTGCCTTTCAAAATTATGTTCCTTTATTTATGCAAGAGGTACAGGGGATTTCAATTATCGTGAGTGGACTCGTATTGTTCGGAATGAGTGCTGCTTGGATGTTTGCATCTGTGCCGTCTGGAAATTTGATTTTAAAATATGGCTATCGGAATACGATTTTCTTCGGAAATGGTCTTCTTGTGCTATCTGCGATTCTTGCACTCTTCTTGAATAAAGACACAAGCTTCTGGTATATCTTTGCGATTTTAACCATTCAAGGTTTTGCGTTTGGTATTGTTGTTACGATTGGAACAATTGGCTCACAGGAAATGGCTGAAGCTCATCAAAAAGGAATGTCGACTAGTCTTCATTTCTTTGCAAGAAACATCGGTACCACATTCGGAGCAAGTATCATGGGGATGCTTATCACAAGTCAGGTTGATGTTGCTAAAGGAATGCATAATTTGATTTGGTTTATGCTAATTGCAGTAGCAGCTGCGACCATCATTAGCTTTTTTGCCAGTCAAAAATTATATTCACATACTCTACAAAACCAGTAAAACATCAAAAGCTCTTGCTTTTGGTGTTTTTTTTATATAATAAAAGTAAATTATAAGGTATGATTAACATTATTCAGAAAATAGCAGAAATGTTGGTTCATATTTTGGAGGCACAAATGTTTAGAATATTATCGTATTTAAAATCGTATCGATTAGCCATTTCAATCGCTCTTTTTTTGACATTTATTGAACTTGCGGTAGAACTTTTGCAACCGCTTTTAATTGCAAAGGTGATTGACGATGGTATTTTACAAAAAGATCTTTCTGTGGTCATGAAGTGGGGCGGAATTATGATTGGAATTTCACTTCTAGCCTTTATCTCGGGACTCACGAATTCCTTTTTTGCATCACATACAAGCCAAAGCTTTGCTTATGACGTAAGAAAAGAATTGTTTGGTAAAATTCAATCCTTTTCCTTTGCCAATCTTCAAAAATTCGATACAGCATCATTGATTACGAGAATGACGAATGACGTAACTCAATTACAAAATACTGTGTTTATGAGTTTGCGTATCGCCATTCGCGCACCGATGCTCATCATTTTTGGAATGCTTATGGCCTTCCTCGTAAATGTCAAGCTTGCAATGATGCTTATCATTACTACTCCATTTTTAATTTTGTTTCTCATTTTCGTCATGACAAAAGCAAGAAGACTGTTTCAATCTGTCCAACAGAGATTGGATACAGTGAACGGTGTAATGCGGGAAAACCTGTCTGGGATGAGATTAATAAAAGCATTTGTACGATGGGAACACGAAACAAAACGATTTTTACAAGCAAATGAGAACTTAAAAGAAAAGACGATCTCTTCCCTTCGACTCATCGAATTGACAATGCCAGTTCTATTACTTTTAATGAACGGAAGTATTATCGCCATTCTTTGGTTTGGCAGGATTGATGTAAGCTCAGGAAACGTCAAGGTTGGGGAAGTTGTTGCGGTTATTAATTACACAACCCGGATTACTGGGGCACTCGGTGTTTTTTCTTGGATCATCATGCATTTCTCCCGAGCAAAAGCTTCATCAGACCGTCTTGTTGATGTATTAGATACCGAGGTAGATTTAGTTGAATCTGCTTCGAGTTTAAAAACTGTCACACAATCAGCAGGAAGTATCACCTTTTCAAATGTTAAATTTAAGTATCCAGGAACAGATGCATCGGTTTTACAAGATATTACGTTTTCGATTCAAGCGGGAGAGACTGTTGCGATTTTGGGTGCAACAGGCTCGGGTAAATCGTCTGTATTTCAGTTGATTCCACGTCTATATGATGCTGTACAAGGTAGTGTGCAGATTGACGGAATCAATGTAAAGGATCGAAAGCTGGATGAATTACGTAAGCAAATCGGCTATGTTCCACAGGAAGCGCTATTGTTTACGGGAACGATTAAAGATAATATCCGCTGGGGTAAGCAAGATGCGACTATGGAAGAAATCATCGATTCTGCAAAGCGAGCCCAAATTCATGAAACAATTGAAAGGCTTCCATTACAATACGATACTGTTATCGGACAAAAGGGAGTTAACTTATCCGGTGGGCAAAAACAACGGATTTCAATTGCCAGAGCGCTTGTTCGCAACCCTAAAATTTTATTACTGGACGATAGTACAAGCGCCCTTGATTTAAAAACAGAAGCAAAGCTATTAGCTGACTTGAAAGATTACACTTGCACAACTTTAATCATTACTTCAAAAATATACACAGCCATGGCAACCGATACAATTTTACTTATGGAAGATGGAAAATTACTTGCTTCGGGAAGTCATGAAGAGCTTCTGCAATCCTCGCCTTTTTATCAAAAGGTCTATGATACACAGTTCGGAGAGGGGGCCAAAGCTCATGTCAACGCGAATGAATCGTGCTAAACAAAATTACGGAAACAAACCAACGCAGGCAAAAGATCGAATTGGCACTGTTAAAAGAATCTGGTCCTATCTTGCAGTCAATCATAAATTATTAATGGCTGTCCTAGCGATGGTCGTAGCGAGCTCAGGCCTTGGTCTGTTAAGTCCTTATCTTTTAGGAAGAGGGATCGATAAATATATTGTTACACAAGATCATAATGGAATCCTCATTCTTTTACTTGTATTAGGCTTTGTGTATATTCTCCATTCCTTATCATTATGGTATCAAAACTATTGGATGGTTGGTATTGCACAAAACACTGTATTCTCAATGAGGACGGAGCTTTTTGAACAGCTGCATCGGTTGCCCATTCATTTTTTTGAGAAAAGGCAACATGGGGAGCTTATGAGTCGAATTACAAACGATATTGAAAATGTCAGCTCCACCTTAAATACATCAGTTATTCAAATTTTTTCAAGCCTTCTAACCTTAATTGGTACAGTGGCAATCATGCTTTGGCTAAGCCCACTTTTAACTTTAATCACTATGATTATTATTCCTATCATGTTTTTTGGGATAAAGTGGATCACGAAACGGACAGGGAAGCTCTTTAAAGAACAGCAACGCTATTTAGGAGAACTAAATGGATACATTGAAGAAACAATTTCAGGACAACGAATTGTTAAAACCTTTTCACAAGAAGAAACGGTTATGAACGAATTCTTAGAAAAGAGTGAGAAGCTTAAGAAGGCGGGTTATTTTGCCCAGGCATATTCTGGGTTTATTCCGAAGCTTATGAATGTATTGAATAACTTAAGTTTTGCAATTATTGCCGGAGTTGGCGGGGTTCTTGCTTTGAATGGACATATTACGATCGGAACGATTGTCATTTTTGCTGAGTACTCAAGACAATTTACCCGTCCGCTCAATGACTTGGCCAACCAATTTAATACTTTACTTTCTGCAATTGCGGGTGCCGAGCGTGTATTTGATATTTTAGATGAAGAAGTTGAAGCGAATGATGAAAGCAAAGCGAAAAAAATTAGTCGAATCCTTGGAAATGTGGAATTTAATCATGTCTTTTTTTCCTATGAAAAGGATGGAAACACGATTAATGATGTGACATTTGATGTAAAAGCTGGACAATCAGTGGCATTTGTCGGACCAACTGGAGCAGGCAAAACAACGATTATTAATTTATTGTCCCGATTTTACGAGCCAAATTCAGGTTCTATTTTAATTGATGGGGTAGATACGTCATCCATGACAAGGGAAAGTCTTCGTCAAAATATGGGTTTTGTGTTACAGGATACTTATTTATTCCAGGCTTCGATTATGGACAATATTCGCTATGGAAGACTTGATGCATCGGATGAAGAAGTCATTGAAGCGGCAAAATTAGCAAATGCGCATACATTTATCATGAAGCTTCCTAATCAATATAAGACAATTTTAAAACAGGATGGCAGTGGCATTAGCCAAGGACAAAGGCAGCTTCTTTCAATTGCAAGAGCAATGCTTGCAAATCCGTCAATTCTTATTCTTGATGAGGCAACGAGCAGCATTGATACAGTTACAGAAATGAAAATTCAAGAAGCACTTCAACGGTTAATGAAGGGAAAAACGAGCTTTATTATTGCTCATCGTTTGAATACCATTGAAAGAGCCGACCAAATCATCGTTTTAAGTGAAGGGGAAATTGTGGAAAAGGGTAACCATGAATCCTTGATACAGCAAAAAGGATATTATCATAATCTATTTACGAGCCAGTTGAAAAAGCAAGTAATGTAGAACTCCTTCTCATGGGGTTCTTTTTTTGGATATAAGCAGGATTCATAAAATAAATGTTGAATATTGAAGAAAGAAATGGTTTAACCGGGGGGAGACATAAATTGTGATCATTGCGGAAACGGATCCCGTTATAATAAAAATGATACGTGAAAAGGACATGGGGGCAATTGTTAATTGGTTTGACATAAGGAAAGATAGCTTTTATAAACTCGCTTGGACATATTTGGAAAATGTAACAGACATTCAAGATGTTTTATATGATGTCATAATAAAAGTACAATCAAACATTCGAAAACAAAGAAAGGATGTAGAACTTGAAAAATGGGTAATTTTCCTCATCATGGAGGAATGTAAAAAGAAGAGATTAAAAGAAGATCTTGATGATGCTCTTATCTTAACCTACGTACAAGGGTATTCACAGCAGGATGTTGCCGAAATTCTAGAAATCTCAGTTGAATCAGTTAGGAACCAACTTTATAAAGGAATTCAGAGATTAACCGGCTTTAAGGAAGGTCACCACCAGGAAAAATTTATTGATTATTTAAGTCGCACATTAGACCGACTAGAAAAAATTGAATTTGAAATACATTTACATACATGTCAGGCCTGTCAAAACGGCCTAGCAGCCATACAGGATACCATATTCACTCTCATAGATGATGTAAAAACGATTGAAGTCCAAGAGGATTTTTTTAATGATGTAATCACAAGATTAAAGAGAATAGATGAGGTAAAAAGGAAAAAGAAAAAGAAACGTACAACCATTGGCATTGGAATTGCTTCTTCGCTCTTTTTACTACTATTAATTGGTTATGCGACAAACGCATTTAGCTATGTGTATTATTCATGGCTAGACTGGCAAGGTAAGGAGGATGAGCAGTTAATCGCTTATTTAAAGAGTGGTATTGGTGAGCCGCTCAATCTTGTCCAGGAAAACAATGGTGTAAAGGTTACTATTAAAAGTGCGATTGCTGATGACTACCAAACCCTCATTTATTATGAGGTTGAAAGTATTGAACAGGAGGAACACTATGGCATAAATTTTTGGAATGGCGTTTCAATAGAAAATGAGGGAGAAATTTTAGAAAATCTGTCCTATCCAATAAATCAACTACCTGTTCAACCAGTAAAAAGTGGAGAAAATGTGGTAAAAGGAACATTCAGCTTATTACCTATTAAAAAGGAAGACGAAACAATAAAACTAAATATTTCAAAGCTACAAAAAGTTGGAAGAAGCGCTTCAATTGATGATTGGCTTGATCCTTATGACGAGAGTACGTTTATAAGAGGGACTTGGAAATTTGAAATCCCTGTTATTAAACAACCATCAATTGAGCATACTTTGGTTGAGAAAGCTACGATTGATGGCATACCATTTGAGTTTAAGAAGCTCATCTTTGCCCCAACTGTAACCTTGCTAAAATATACAACAGAATCGGGAAATAATAAAAAATTTATACATGAAATAAATATTGCAGAAATTGAAACGGAGAAAAAAACAGTAAAACCAGATCCATTTTCGGGAAATGTTCAACTTTTCGAAACAGGGGATGGGATATCTTTCTTAACAAGATTTGATTCCCTGTATTTTGAAAATGCGAAAGAATTTAGCATTCATTTTAGCTCCTTTTCTTATTATGTCAGTGATTCTTTTCAAGTGGATATTGACATGACTCAACCGTTTCCTCAAACCTTTGAATATCTTGGCAGTGATATTTCGGTCGACAAGGTGGAGCTTGGAATGCCTACAAAAATTGAAATAACAGCCCCAATGCATGAAGGACGAAAATTTGAATCAATTCATTTTAATATTGTTAGTCCAAATAACACTTCAGCAATGTCAATGGGAATTACAGATATTCAGGGTGTATTAGTCGATCGAAAAGGAAAAATCTATAACAGAGATGAATATAGCTTTAATGCTAACATGGACGTAATTGATAGGCCACGCCATTATGAAACAAAGGTATTGATTGAGATTCATAATGATGTTTCGGAAGAAGAAATTATTCCTGGTTGGCTGCAAATACAAGGATATCAGGGCACAACATATTTGGATGAAGTGATTAACTTAGAAATAAAATAAAAAAGCTCAGTTCTGAGCTTTTTTACATTTTTTCGTTACGAAATTGTAGATACTGCTTTTTAGCTGAAGGATTCTCTTCAAAAAAGTCAATCAAGGTCGACAAACAAAGAGAAGTCTCTTTGCTGATATAATGCTCGAGTTTTTCTACTTCTTCATAAATATTTTTATCCTGTACGCCAATCATTTTTAAAAAGTCTTCAAGCATTTCATGTTTTTCAACTAGTTTTTTCGCAACTGTTGTTCCTTTATCAGTAAGCACAAAGCCTCTGTATTTTTCATATATTCCAAAGCCTTCTTCATCCAATTTTTGCATCATCTTTGTGACGGAAGAAGGGAGGACATTTAAAGAAGAAGCAATATCTACGCTTCGGGCGTAGCCTTTTTGCTGAATGGATAAATAAATTTTTTCTAAATAATCTTCCATACTCGGTGTCGGAATCGTCATTACCGCCTTTCAATCAAATACGCCTTGGCGTATTTGCGCCCAGATTTTTTTCGACCTGCTCGAAAAAATTCCTTTGAAAAATCTGAGGCATCCGCCGGAGGCTAGAACTTTATTCAGTAGAACCCTCTACAGAATAAAGTTCTACATCATGTCTTTATTATATAATGAAATGCGGTTAATTTTCTATTAAATCCTCTAAATGCAGTCGGATTTTATCTGTCATATAACCAATGGATGTGTTTAAATCAAGAACATCCAGAGAAACAACAGCATTCTCTAGTAAATCTATATTTGAAAAGGTGATTAGCCCACTTTGGTCATCCGTAATTTCATATAATTCATCGTCTGCAAGATTCAACCGGTATGCAACATCTTTCTTTTTTTCCACAGTAAATGTCAAGCTGTTATCAGTAACCATTGATAATTCTGGCGTTTCCAATTTGCGATCGTGGTCAATCTTTATACCAGTTTCTTGCTCAATAAATTGTTGTAATTCCTTATTGCCAAGTACATTTTCTAGCTTCTGATTTTCATGCTGTATTCGCTTATAGAATGCTTCGTTTGTATAGACATCGTCCCGATCTACCTCATTAGTAACTCCATATAACAGCACATAGTCATCCGCGAATATTTCCTGTGGATACCACTCATGTGCGGAAATGGAGTAATTTAAAAATGCATTCCAGTGAACAGGCATATCATCTAATCCTCTTAGCTTTGCCCATTTTGAAAACGGGAAATGGTGAGTAGGAAAATAATAATAGCCAAAATGGTGCCCATATTCATGTGACAAAGTATCCCGGTATTCACTAGCACTTGTATACTCGTTTCCTTTATAGAGGGTAATGCTACTAATAAAAGGATGATAGATTCCAGTAATCATACTATTTGAAGGCGACAAACCAGCCATTACTCTGACCTCTTGTAAAAGGTTGATCTCTTCAGCATGTTTATTTTTTATTAATTCTTTATATAAATCTTCCAATTGTGGTTCATTCCAGTTTTTTGAGTAGCTTAGAAACAGAATCCCTTCTGGAGATTCATATTTGGCATGATACGATGAGTCATATGTTGCTGGGTCTAAGCTTAAAAGAATTGGAAGACTGCATAACAAAAATAGAAAGACAATCACTTTTTTTCCCATGTTCGTTCTCACTCCCATAAGTCATTTTAGCATTCTTAGAATATCTAAATCTCTGTTTTATTTTGCCAGATTGGATTCGTAGATTATAATGGGAAAAGAAGAATTGAACTTAAATTATAGGTGGGTGAAAAAATGACTCGTGTTGTGATTGTGACAGGAGCAGCAAATGGGATTGGGATAGGAATCGCAAAGGCTTATGCAGAAACTGGTGCAAAAGTTGTTTTAGCAGATATAAATGCCGAAGCTGGAATTACGCATTCAAGAGAACTTAACGAACAGGGTGCGGAAACTATTTTTATCAAGACAGATGTAAGAAACGAACAGGATATCCTCCAATTAGTAAACCAAACCTTCCAAGTTTATGGTAAAATTGATATTTTAATAAACAATGCTGGGAAAAATCTATTCAAGTCACCATTCGATGTATCCATTGAAGAATGGGATGATGTGATCAATACAAATTTGAGAAGTGTGTTTTTATGTTCGAGAGCAGCCGCGAAATATATGAAAAAATCAGGTGGCTCTATCGTCAATATTGCATCAACGAGAGCAATAATGTCTGAGCCTTATTCGGAAGGTTATGCAGCAACAAAGGGCGGAATTGTTGCGATTACTCATGCTCTTGCTGCATCATTTTCTGAATATCAGATTACAGTAAATGCAATTTCACCAGGTTGGATTGAAACAGGTAGCTATGAGGATCTTCGTAAAACTGATCACGAACAGCATTTTTCAAAACGAGTCGGAAAACCAGAAGATATTGCAAATGCATGTCTCTACTTGACTGATTCAAAGAATAATTTTGTTACCGGAATTAATCTTGTCGTGGACGGTGGGATGACAAGAAAAATGATATATGAGGAGTAACATAGAGAGGAAGCTTTAAGATTATGAAACTTGTATCTTGGAATGTAAATGGATTGCGTGCTTGTGTTAAGAAAGGATTTTTAGATTATTTTCACGAAATGGATGCTGATATCTTTTGTGTCCAGGAAACAAAGCTTCAAGAAGGTCAAATCGAACTAGACCTTGAGGGCTATCATCAATATTGGAACTATGCGCTAAAAAAAGGTTATTCTGGCACGGCTGTTTTTACAAAGGAAAAGCCACTTTCCGTCTCTTATGGAGTTGGGGATGAGAATGAAGAGGCTGAAGGCAGAATCCTTACAATAGAATTTGAAGACTTTTACTTAATTAATGTTTACACACCGAATTCACAAAGGGATCTGGCACGGCTTGGATTCCGGCTAAGCTGGGAGGACAGAATCCGTGATTATCTCATTCATTTAAATGAGAAGAAGCCAATTGTCCTATGTGGTGATTTGAATGTCGCTCATACTGATATAGATTTAAAGAATGCAAAATCCAATCGAGGAAATTCTGGCTTTACCGATGAAGAGCGCGGAAAAATGACAGATTTGCTTGGCTCTGGTTTTCTTGACTCATTCAGACATTTCTATCCGGACTTACCAGATAAATATACTTGGTGGAGTTACATGAGGAATGTTCGCGAAAAGAACATAGGATGGAGAATTGATTATTTTATTGTTTCTCAAACATTACAGGACCGCTTAAAGGATTCTCAAATCCATTCACATGTAATGGGCAGCGACCATTGTCCAGTTGTTTTGGAATTACACGATTCGGAAAAATTTTAAGGAATACTTTAAAGTCGGACAAACATAGATTACAATAAGTATGCTTATCGATTTAGTGAATAGCAACTTATTTGGAGGTTAACATGCAAAACTGGATAACGGAATTTATGGATCAATTTGGGTATATAGGGATTTTTCTATTAATTGCTTTAGAAAACATCTTCCCACCCATTCCATCGGAGGTTATTTTAACTGCTGGTGGATTTATGACGACAAAAACGTCGTTAACAGTGACAGGGGTAATTATAGCTGCAACATTCGGTTCAGTAGTAGGTGCGATTATTCTCTATGGAATTGGTCGCTTACTTGATGTAGAACGCTTGGAGAAAATTGTTGACCGCTTTGGTCGGATTTTACGGGTAACAAAGGAGGATATCCATAAAGCAGATGCTTGGTTTGATAAATATGGATACTGGACAGTCTTTTTCTGCCGTATGGTTCCTTTAATTAGAAGCTTGATCTCCATTCCAGCCGGGATGTCCAATATGAATTTTGGGATGTTTATCTTATTTACAACACTTGGAACATTAATTTGGAATGTGATTCTGGTGATGCTAGGGGCTGCCTTTGGTGAATCTTGGGATGTCATTGTTCATTATATGGACATCTATTCCAATATTACCTATGCACTTATTGCATTAGCGGGAATTGGATTTCTTGTTATATTTTTCTCGAAGCGACGATCAAAAACAAGATAATTAGAAAAGCGAAAAGCGCCTGGAGATAGACATCAATAAAAAAAGGAGTACATTATATCTGATGGAAATTATTGAAATTATTAAAGCTATAATTTTAGGAATGGTTGAGGGACTTACTGAATTTGCACCAGTTTCCTCAACAGGTCACATGATCATTGTCGACGATATGTGGCTAAAAACAAAGGAATTTCTTGGGAAGTACCCAGCAAACACGTTTAAAGTCGTCATTCAACTTGGCTCTATTTTAGCGGTTCTCGTTGTTTTTAAAGACAGGTTTATCGATTTATTAGGACTTAATCGAAAAAATAAAATTGTACCAGTTGGGGCAAAGCATTTACGTTTGACACATATCATTGTTGGTTTAATTCCAGCAGGTGTTTTAGGTGTATTATTTGAGGATACAATTGATACTTATTTATTTGATACAAAATATGTATTAATCGGTTTGGTTGTTGGCGCATTTCTTATGATTGCCGCTGACCGCTATAGTGCAAGCCACCCAAATACACAAACAGTCGACGAAATTACGTACAAGCAAGCGTTAACCGTAGGACTTATTCAATGTTTGTCACTATGGCCAGGATTTTCACGTTCAGGTTCAACCATTTCAGGTGGTGTACTTGTGGGATTAAGTCATAGAGCAGCAGCAGATTTTACCTTTATCATGGCTGTGCCAATTATGGCAGGAGCAAGTGGAATCTCACTTCTCAAAAATTTAGAGTATTTTTCAATGGACTTACTGCCTATCTTTATCGCAGGATTTATAAGTGCATTCGTATTCGCGCTTATTTCGATTCGATTCTTCTTACGCTTAATCGATAAAATCAAGCTATTACCATTTGCGATTTACCGTATTGTACTTGCGGCTGTCATTTATTTTGTATTTTTATAATCAAAAGCATCCTTATCGGATGCTTTTTTTCGTGCATAATTTTCCGATCGCTCTTCATAATACGTTCTATTTTGTATAAAATATGGTAATAGTTCCAAACTTGTACAAAAGTACTAGAAGAGGAGGAGACCAGTTATTAGATCTCGTAAATATGTAACATTCGCTATTCTACTGCTCTTAATCACTATCATGCCATCCATCCACCCAAAACAAGAACAAGCAAGTGCTAATGCAGCTCAAAATCAAGTGCTCGAGCATTTAAATCAGCTTGTCATGAATGAACCCAACTTGAAAGGAGCCATTGCCGGTATTAGTATTAGGTCTGCAAAAAGCGGAGAAATCCTGTATCAACACGCTGGTGATGTCAGATTACGACCGGCATCCAATTTAAAGCTAATAACGGCGGCAACAGCTTTATCAGCACTTGGTCAAAACTATCAGTTTTCAACGGAAATTCTCACGGACGGTAAGCTCGAAGGAAACAAACTATCCGGAAATCTTTATTTAAAGGGAAAAGGAGACCCTACGCTGCTCCAGGAAGACTTGGATATCCTGGCGAAAAAAATTAAGAAATCAGGGGTCGATGTGATTTTCGGAAATATCATTGCGGATGATAGCTGGTATGATGATGAACGCTTTTCAATCGATTTAACCTGGAGCGATGAAACCTATTATTATGGTGCAGCTGTTTCGGGATTAACTTCATCCCCGAATAAGGATTATGATTCAGGGACAATAATTGTAAAGGTATCTCCTGGAAAGAAAGTGGGAAGCAAAGCTGAAATTTCTTTATACCCAGCAAACAATTACGTAAAAATAATCAATCAGACAAAAACGGTTCAAAAAGAAGAAAAGAATGACATTGGTATTACTCGTGAACATGGGGAGAATGTTATCACGATTGAGGGATCGATCCCAGTTACTGCGAAACCTATTCAAGAATGGATGACTGTATGGGAGCCGACTGGTTTTACGCTGGACTTATTCAAACAATCTTTAGCCAAACAAGGAATTCATGTGATTGGAACGGAAGGGGTAGGGAAAACACCGGATGCCGCTGCATTACTTGCAACAGACACATCCATTCCATTAAGTGAGCTTCTTGTTCCTTTTATGAAGCTAAGTAATAATGGTCATGGGGAAACATTGGTAAAGGAGATGGGGCGTGTCCGTTATGGAGAGGGCAGCTGGGAAAAAGGGATTACGGTTGTAAAAGAAGAGCTTCGAAAAATCGGTGTAGACCCTAGTAGTATGGTTATTAGAGACGGTTCTGGAATTTCACATGTGAACTTGATATCTGCTAACGACATCTCAAATCTTCTCTATTCCGCTCAATCTCAAGCTTGGTTTCCTACGTTTTTACACTCTTTACCGGTTGCGGGAAATAGTGAGCGTCTTATTGGTGGCTCATTAAGAAATCGTTTGAAAAATCCGGAAATGGCAGGGAAGATTAAAGCAAAAACAGGAACGATCACAACGGTAAGCTCTTTATCAGGCTATATAAAATCAAGAAGTGGGGAAGAGCTTATATTTTCAATCCTCTTGAATAATCTAATGAACGATGCACATGGAAAACCAATTGAGAATAAAATTGTTTCATTATTATACGAATATTAAAAAGCAGGCACAAAGCCTGCTTTTTCCATTGTGTTATTCAGCTTTTCCAGCTTCAATTTCGATTGAAATTTTTACTTGGTCTCCAACTAGAACCCCACCAGTTTCAAGTGCAGCATTCCATACTAAACCATAGTCACTACGATTTAGGCTTCCAGATGCACTAAAGCCAGCTTTTTCATTTCCCCAAGGATCCTTACCAGCACCTTCAAATACAACCTTGAATGTTTCCTTTTTTGTCGTACCACGAATTGTTAAATCACCAGTTAGATCGTATTCACCATCATCAGTTTTTACAATCGAAGTTGATTTGAACGTCATCGAAGGATGATTTTCTACATCAAAGAAATCAGCAGAACGAAGGTGGTTGTCACGATCTGCATTTTTTGTATTAATACTAGTAAGATCTACTTTAAATACGATATTCGCTGTTGTAAGGTCAGTCGGATCTGCTTCAATCGTAGCTTCAAAGTTTTCAAAAGATCCTTTTACCTTTGCAATCATCATGTGTTTTACTGAAAAATCAATACTGCTGTGTGATGCGTCTACTGCCCATTTTGTGTTTGCCATTCTAATTTCCTCCAAAAATATTATTTTAACATCAATTATCTTAAATTCAAGATATCTTGCTCTAAGATAAATTATAGTGCCGGCTAATCGTATTGTCAATATATATTTTGGAAAATTTGAAGCATTATAATATACCTCCAATTGTATCTCATAGTAAAATAAGCATAATGCTTATAAGAGAAGGGGAATTTAATAAATAGCGATTTGTTTTTTTATTCTTTGGAGGTAAATAATATGGTTGTTGAAATTTTAATCCTTGTCGTTCTGATCTTACTAAATTCATTTTTTGCGGCTTCTGAAATGGCATTGGTTTCATTAAATGATAATAAAGTAAAAATGATGGCAGACAGCGGAGACAAAAAAGCGATTTTGGTACATAAACTTCTTTCAAACCCAAGTGGTTTTTTAGCCACAATTCAAATTGGAATCACATTAGCAGGATTTTTAGCAAGTGCCTTTGCGGCTGGAAGCTTTGCAACTTATTTAACAGCTTGGTTAACGGATATTGGTGTTCCTATCGCACCAGCTCTTCTGGACACTATTTCCGTAATTGTGATAACACTCATTTTATCCTACTTCACATTAGTTATTGGTGAACTTGTACCGAAAAGATTGGCATTACAAAAAGCAGAAGAAATCTCATTAATAGCAGCTAGACCATTAACCATGCTTTCGAAGGTAACACTCCCTTTTGTTAAGCTGTTAACTCTGTCAACGAATGGACTTGTACGGTTATTCGGAGTCGATCCAAATGCAGAAGATGAAAATGTTACTGAAGAAGAAATTCGGATGATGGTTGATGTAGGTAAGGAACGAGGAACCATCCAAGAATCAGAAAAAATCATGATTAATAATATTTTTGAATTTGATAATAAAACGGTATCAGACATCATGACACATCGGACAAATATTATTGGGATACCTCTTGATTACACGTTAAAGGAAATCATTCATCTCGTAACTGTTGAAAAATATACACGCTTCCCAGTTTATGATGATAGCATAGATCAGATTGTTGGGATCTTACATTCAAAAGAACTGATAAAATTTGTTGATGACTGTAATGACACTTCCTTTAATTTGAAGAACCTACTGAGAGATCCATATTTTGTTTTAGAATCTAAGCATACGAATGAATTGTTTAAAGAATTGCAAAAAAATAATATTCATATGGCCATTGTGATTGATGAATATGGGGGGACAGACGGGATTGTCACAATTGAGGACTTAATCGAAGAAATCGTCGGAAATATTTTTGATGAATATGATGAATATACAATTGATGATGAAGAATATATTCAGCTTGATGAAAATACTTACTCTATGGCTGGTACAATCAATTTGTATGAGGTTGAAGACCTTCTAAAGATTGATCTTCCAATCGATGAATACGACACATTAAGCGGCTTTGTGATTGGGCAATTAGGCTATATTCCTACCGGCGATGTGCATCCAGAAATTAATTATGAAAATCACACATTTAGAGTCGTTGAAATGGATGAAAAACGAATTATGAGAATACATGTTATTAAAAATTCTGATCCAACAGAAAACGAAGACGAAAAAGATTAAAGGGTGTTCCAGTAAAACTGGAATGCCCTTTTTTAATGGTGACAAAATTATCCAGAAAGTCGATAACGTATTATTACAGGAAAACAAAAAATTGGATTTTTGCTTTACGAAAAAAATGTTACTTGAAATTGTAAAATGTTCAGAAAATAATTGACGCAAAACGCTTGGAATGGTAATATAACGATTAAACAATGACATACATTAACGCTTTTTCGCTTTAATTCAGCAAAACATAAATGTATGAAATTATTATTCTAGTAAAATAATTGAATGCTAGGATAAACAAAAAGAGAAAAGGATATTAAGGGGGATTATGCATGAAAGGTTCAAGTAAATTAGTAGGAGTGTTATTAGCTGGCTTCCTAGCTTTGGCAGGCTGTGGTACTTCAGATAACACTTCAGGTGATGCTGGAGATAGCACTGAAAAAGAGCAATTTGTAGTAGGTATTTCACAGTATGCACCACATACATCGTTAGATGCTGCTACTGAAGGTTTCATTAAAGCATTGGAAGATGAAGGCTTTAATGAAGGCGACAACTTAAAAATTGACTCTCAAAATGCACAAGGTGAGCAAAGTAACACAGCAACAATTGCACAAAACCTTGTTGGTAACAAAGTAGACCTAATCTTTGCAAATGCTACACCAAGTGCAATGGCTGCACTAAATGCAACAAGCGAAATTCCAATTATTTTCACATCTGTAACTGACCCAGTAGGTGCTGGATTAGTAGAAGCTTTTGATAAGCCAGGTGATAATATTACCGGTACAACGGATAACCACCCGGATGCTACAAAAACAACAATTAACTTTATCACGAAGGAAATGGGTGCAAAGAAAATCGGTGTTATCTATAACTCTGGTGAGCAAAACTCTGTTGTACAGGTAGAGCAAGTAAAAGAATTTGCAGAACAAGAAGGTGCGGAATTAGTTGAGGTTTCTGTTTCTACAACGGCTGAAGTAAAACAAGCTGCTGAAAGCTTAGTTGATCGTGTGGATGCCATCTATATTCCAACGGATAATACAGCAGTTCAAGCTTTAGATTCTATTATTGCAGTCGCAAATGATAAGGATATTCCACTTTTCGTTGGTGAACTAGATTCAATGAAAGCTGGTGGATTTGCAGCAAGCGGATTTGAATACTATGATATTGGATACCAATCCGGACTAATGGCTGCTGCGATTCTAAAAGGTGAAAAGAAAGCTTCTGAAATTCCAGTTGAACTTCCAAACAGTCTACAGCTTTTCATTAACAAAAAAGCTGCGGAAGAACAAGGTATTGAAATTAAACCTGAATGGGAAAAAATTGCTGACATCTACGAAGGCGAATAAAAGAAAGGATGATTCAACATGTTTACAGCTTTATTTGGGGCATTTGAATCAGGAATCATCTATGCAATCATGGCAATTGGTGTATACCTGTCCTTCCGGATCCTAGATTTTCCAGATTTGACGGTTGACGGCAGCTTCGTTACAGGAGCTGCTGTTTCCGCCATTTTGATCACAAATGGGGTACATCCTTTTATCGCAACACTTCTAGCACTAGTGGCTGGATTTATTGCCGGTAGTATCACAGGATTACTACACACGGTTGGAAAAATCAATGCATTATTATCTGGTATTTTGATGATGATCGCCCTTTATTCTATCAATCTAAGAATTATGGGTAAATCAAATGTTTCATTATTAAATATTGACACAACCTTTACAAATGTATCCGGTGCATCTGCTTCAACAGGAATAGACTCATTTTTCAATTCGATTTTGGCAGCAATCGGTTTAGGTGATAGCCTGCCCAAAACATGGGGCATCCTGCTGTTCATGATTGTTGTTACATTTGTAATAAAATTATTAATTGACCTTTTTCTCCGAACAGAAATTGGTCTTGCAGTGAGAGCGACTGGAGATAACAAAAAAATGATTTCCAGCTTTTCTGCTAACACAAACCTTATGACAATCCTTGGATTAGGACTTTCCAATGCCCTTGTAGCATTTTCAGGATCTCTCATTGCGCAACAGGGTGGATTCGCCGATGTCGGAATGGGAATTGGAATGATTGTAATTGGCTTAGCATCCGTTATAATTGGTGAAGCTTTATTTGGTGCCAAAACGATTGCAAGAGCAACAATAGCAGTTATTTTCGGAGCAATTATTTATCGTATCGTCGTTTCACTTGCATTACGTGTAGAATTCTTACAGCCGGGAGATATGAAATTAATTACCGCAATCATCGTAATTATAGCGTTAGTCCTTCCTAAAATTCTTGAAGGTACAAAAGAGAAAAGCAGAAGAGCAAAACGACAACAACAACTTCTTAAAATGAAGAGTGCACCTTCAGAAAGAAAGGGTGACGTGAGTGCTACACTTAAATCAAATTCATAAAATCTTTAATGAAGGCACGCCAGATGAAAAGATAGCTCTTGATTGGACTAATTTGCAGTTAAAAGAAGGCGATTTTGTTACTGTTATCGGAAGTAATGGTGCGGGTAAATCAACATTAATGAATATGATTTCCGGTGTGCTCATTCCTGATGCTGGATCAGTAGAAATTACGGGTAAGGATGTTACGTTCCTGCCTGAACATAAACGGTCAAAGCTTATTGGACGCGTATTCCAGGATCCAATGGCAGGGACAGCACCGAATATGACGATTGAAGAAAACCTTGCAATGGCATACTCACGAAATAAAACAAGATCACTTCGTAAAGGGGTCACTAAGAAACGAAAGGACTACTTCAGAGAAGTTCTTGAATCTCTTAATTTAGGGCTGGAAAATCGCTTATCTGCTAAAGTTGGTTTGTTATCTGGAGGAGAACGGCAGGCATTATCACTTTTAATGGCGACTTTTACAGAGCCATCGATTTTATTACTCGATGAACATACTGCAGCACTTGATCCAGCTCGTGCAGAATTAATTACAAACTTAACAAAAGAGATTGTAAAGAAATACAAGCTTACAACTTTAATGGTCACACATAATATGCAGCAAGCTCTTGATCTTGGTAACCGTTTGATTATGATGGATAAGGGACAAATTATTTTAGAGGTTGATGAACAGGAAAAAGAGAATTTGACTATTGATCAATTGCTAAATGAGTTCCAACGAATCAGAGGAGCGCAGATGACAAATGATCGCGCATTACTTTCATAAATAGAAAAACGGCCGCTTTTATCACGAAGCGGTCGTTTTTTACGCTGTGGATTTATTTTGGACAAATTGCTGCTTATCTCTTTCCAATTCCATCGCTGATACAATATAGGCAAAGCCATTTAACATGAAAATAACGACATTCGACTGGACTCGTTCCGTTTCCCCCAAATACGTATTCATTAAGATGATACCGGAGTATATGATCACAAAAAACAATGCAATTTTATTCATTATTATCATTCGACTACAACTCCTTTTCCAATGTCATGTATTATTATTCTATTTATCCATAGGAAGTCCTATGTGTTAAAATGTGTACGAATCATTATTTCGGTCGGAATCAGGAAATTTTTCACCATAACAAACCGAAGGAAGCCCCTGCTTTTAAGTATGGGGAGGAATTCGGTTTTTTATATTTTTTTGAGGTTTTAATAGAAATAGTATGAAAAGTTTGGTAAATTATAATTAGAACAAGCGTTTGGAGGTTTGGAAGATGTCAAAAAAAGACGAGCCTTGTTTCGTGCTATCTTTGCCAATGATTACAACCCAATTTGATGCAAGGCATTTCGATAAAGTATTTGAAGTTTCTCGAAAAATCCAAAATGCGTGTTTAGGTGAAATTTTAAAAAGAGATCGATTAGTCCAAGACAACAAACAATATAGAAAAAATTGTCGTTGTATAAAAGCGGTTCGTCGAAAAATTCAACATTCAAAGGATGAAAAAAAGGTAAAAAAATTTGAAAAAGAGCTTCGTTCTTTGTATACCAAACAAAAGGAAATTGAAGTCCGGTTTGGATTAACAGAATATGCTATTCATAATTTCGTCGTACCTATGAAACATCATTTTAATGGCTTATTAGATATTAATACAGCTCAGAAACTAGCAAGTCGGGCTTGGAAATCATATGAAAAGAAACGTTATGGAGATGGGCGAAAAGTACATTTTAAAAAATACGGAGCTATGACTTCAATTGAAGGAAAGACAAATAAATCCGGTATTACCCTTCGAGAAGGAAAAGGCAAATACGTAGTAAATGTAATAGGAATAAAAGTCCCTGTTAAAGTAAAAGAAACAGATATCTATGCAAAAGAAGCACTAATGAACTTTAAACAGATAAAATACTGTCGCATTGTGAGAAAAATGATACGTGGAAAAATGAGATACTTTGTTCAACTGGTGATCAAGGGAATTCCACCAGCTAAACGGGATAAAGATACTGGTTTATTTAAGGTAAGATTAGGCAAAGGTAGGACTGGCATTGACCCTGGAACCCAAACAATGGCTATTGTTTCTGATGGAGTAGCCTTGCTGCGTGAATTAGCGCCGGATGTAGATAAACTAGAAAAAGTGAAACGTTTACTATTACGTAAAATGGACCGTTCCAAACGTGCAACTAACCCTAATAAATTCAATTCTGATGGAACATTTAAAAATAAAAATAAAGTTCGATGGGTGTTTTCAAATAATTACATCAAGCTTCGGGATCAATTACAAGATATAGGGCGGAATCAGGTAGAGAAACGTAGGCAATCTCATTGTAGGTTAGCGAATGTTGTTTTACGTACTGGAGATGAATTTTATGTAGAAACCATGAACTATCAAGCAGTTCAAAAACGTGCAAAAGAGACAAAAATTAGTGAAAAAACTGGTAAGTTTCAACGTAAAAAACGATATGGAAAATCAATCGCGAATAAGGCGCCTGCTCTTTTCGTTTCCATTTTAGAATACAAATGCAAGTACCTAGGTGCAAAATTCAGGAAAATAAACACTTGGACAGCTAAAGCTAGCCAATATAACCATAAGACGAATGATTATCAAAAGAAAAACCTTCATCAACGCTGGAATCAAGTTGCAGATTTTACTGTTCAAAGGGATTTATATTCGGCTTTTTTAATAAAAAATATTGATAATACTTTGGAGAAAATCGATAAAGATCTTTGCGATAAAACTTTTGGAAATTTAATCATTAAACACGATCTAGAAATTCAGCGATTAAAAATATTGATGCCTTCCATTTCAAGTATAGGCATAATAATGTCTTGATTGTTATAATAGGGTGTGACCTACCTACCGAACGCAAAACAACCGTTGGGCTGTTTGTTCGAGAAAGGTTCTATGAACTAAACCAGTGACTTATTGTGTACTTAGGCATTCTTTTCGAATGGCGCTAGGGAGAAATAAGAAGAAGTTTGGATAATAGAACCCGCCACATTTATATGTGCGGAGTGTCAGTTGTAAGGAAAGAATGTATATAATAAGTACCGAGTTAATCATATTCGAAGGGTGGAAATGCAGCAATGAACATTATCGGATACTCAGTAGAAAAATTAAAGGATCCAACCGGAATTTTAGAAGGCGACCGCTACGAGTTCTTTTTGGATATCGAGGTTCCAGAAGATGATGAATTATATTCCGAAAATGGTATTGAACTTAAAGTGATTTTTGCGGTAGATAGTAAGGGTGAGCGAATTGCTCAATATTATTTTTATGAAAAAGGTGCAGAAAAAGTTCTAGAATTTGAGCTTGAAGAAGAAGAAGAAATCACTATTAATGAATTTTGTAAATCGCATTTAGACGAAGAAAATGAATAAAAATGTCCAAAAATCTTTATAGATAACAAATGTTTGTGTAAAATGAGAGAGTACATCATACATATTAAGCAATAAGGAGTTATAAAAAAATGGAAAAAGTACTTGTTTTTGGTCATAAGAACCCAGATACTGATACAATTTGCTCAAGCATTGCATATGCTGAGCTAAAAAAGAAGCTCGGTCTTGATGCGGAAGCCGTTCGCTTAGGTGAAGTGAACAGTGAAACACAATATGCTTTAAATTATTTCAATGCCCAAGCACCTCGACTTGTGGAAAACGTAGCAAATGAAGTTCAATCCGTTATTTTAGTGGACCACAATGAGCGTCAACAAAGTGCTGATGGACTTGAAAATGTAAAAATCAAAGAAGTCATCGATCATCACCGTGTAGCAAATTTCGAAACTAGTGATCCTTTGTATTTTCGTGTAGAGCCTGTTGGTTGTACTGCAACGATTCTTAACAAGCTTTATAAAGAAAACAATGTAGTAATTACTAAAGAGGTTGCAGGCTTAATGCTTTCAGCAATCATCTCTGACTCACTATTGTTCAAGTCACCAACTTGCACGGAAGAAGACGTTAAAGCTGCTCGCGAATTAGCTGAAATTGCCGGTGTAGACGCTGATAGCTATGGTCTGGAAATGTTAAAAGCAGGTGCTAATGTCAGTGATAAAACTGCTGAACAGTTGGTATCATTAGATTCTAAAGAATTCTCAATGAATGGAAATAAAGTTCAAATTGCTCAAGTTAATGTTGTTGACCCACAGGATGTGCTTACAAGACAAGGTGAGCTTGAAGACGTAATGAATCAACAGATCAGTGACAACGGACTGGATTTATTCTTATTGGTAATTACAGACATTTTAAATAATGATTCTGTAGGACTTGCTATTGGTCAAAAAACAGCCGCAGTAGAAAAAGCATTTAATGTTACACTTGAAAATAAAACAGCAGAATTAAAAGGTGTTGTTTCACGTAAGAAACAAGTTGTTCCAGTACTAACAGACGCATTTAACAGTCTCTAATATTGGATAGAAAGCCCCGATAGGTTTAAAAAACCTTCGGGGCTTATTTTTTAATAATCATCTGCAATTAACTGTCTATCTAAATATGTTTCAATCATTTCACTTATCTGATATGAGACCTGAGGCAGATCATAGTTTTCATAGACATGCTCACAGGAAGTTTTATAGTCCATTGTTTCATCATAATGGTTCATATGACGTTTGATATCCTCTGGACCATCCCCGCGCGTCTTCTGACGTTCATGTACCGTTTCACGATCTGCATAAACAAAGATTCGGATCGCCTTGTCTCCATACATTTGTTTCAACAGGTCAGCACCCTCTGGGTTAAGTGTTAAGTACACCACCTTATGCTTCTTGAAGATATTGACGATGTCAATTTCACGTATTCCATAAAAATGTCCATCAATTTCGACACTCTCCAGAAATTCATTTTGCTGCATCATTTGCTGAAAGGTTTCTTTACTTACAAAGTGGTAATCTTCTCCGTTGTTTTCAAAAGGGCGGGGGCTTCGAGTTGTGAATGAGGGAACAGTTTGCATATCAAATGCTGTACTAACCATTTTGCCTAAGGTTTTCCTACCTGATCCATCTGGACCGGTATAAATAAATATCCTCTGTTTATCCTTTAATTTGTACATAGATTTCCTCCTTCTAAATAAAAAAATTTTACATACGAGTACTAGTTGAAATATTCTGTTTTTTAAGTATAGCATAAATGTGAACAATCGTCCCTAATAGAATGTTAATTTTTTGTGTATTTAGAATTTTCGATGGCGAATATGACATTTATCATATATTGCACATGACACCTATGTCTAGTGCAAACCGTTTTTCTCCTATAACATAAAAAGCGTAGTGAATTGTTTGCAACTTTTCAGCAATTCTCTTATTAAATTTTAAAATCTGATTAAAATATGATTGAGAATGAAGAAAGGAACGATTACATGAACAAATTAGATCAACGAAGCTTACGAAAACAAGTAGCTCCATTTGAAAAATCAAACTTTAAAGCTAGTCTGTTTCAACTTTTCAACACATTAATACCGTATCTTGGATTATGGGTTTTGGCTTATTATTCATTAAACATTTCCTATATATTGACATTAGTGATTGGTGTGATTGCAGCAGGCTTTCTCGTTCGGATTTTTATTATTTTCCATGATTGTTGTCATCACTCTTTCTTTAAAAATCGTAAGGCAAATAAAATCATTGGAACCATTTTTGGAATCTTAACATTGTTTCCTTATGGTAAATGGGGACACGAACATTCAGTCCACCATGCAACTAGTTCAAACTTAGATAAACGTGGAACAGGTGATATCTGGGTAATGACGGTAGAAGAATATATGGAAGCATCCGCTTGGAAACGTCTATGCTACAGAGTATATCGAAATCCATTTGTAATGTTTATTTTAGGACCCATTTTCGTATTCCTAATTGAAAATCGTTTTAACAGAAAGAAAGCAAGAAAAAATGAACGTCTCAACACATATATAACCAATCTTGGGATCGTAGGTCTCGCCGCTATTTTATGTTGGGCAATTGGCTGGCAGTCATTTTTAATTGTTCAAGGTACCATTTTTATGGTTTCAGGGATTGCTGGTGTTTGGTTGTTCTATGTTCAGCACACCTTTGAAGATTCTTATTTTGAGGAAGATGAGAACTGGGAATATGTTAAAGCTGCTGTTGAGGGAAGTTCGTTCTATAAGCTTCCGAAGCCATTACAGTGGTTAACAGGAAATATTGGTTATCATCATGTCCATCACTTAAGTCCAAGAGTACCTAACTATAAGCTTGAAGAGGTTCATAATCAAACAGCGCCACTTCAGCATGTACCAACTATTACTTTGAAAACTAGTTTAAAATCACTAAATTTCCGCCTTTGGGACGAAGATGAAAAAGTGTTTGTAGGCTATGGAAAAATAAAAGAAATGGTTGCTAACCAAAAAGATGTCAAAAAGATTCCCAGCTTAGAAAAATAAGCTGGGTTTTCCTCTATTATGATATGATACAGACTAAACACATTTAAAAATGAGGGTAAACCTATGAAGAAATATTCACTGTTTCAGAAATGGTCGGGAATCTCGCCATATATTTGGGCAGTTATGAGTATCCTGCCGTTTTATTTTATCTTTCAATCGTCATCGACTACTGAAATAATTGTTGGACTCATTTTAACAGTCTTCTTTTTCATTTCATTACGATTTGCTTTTATCTCAAAAAGATGGCCAGTTTATTTGTGGACCTCAATCTTAATCGGGATTTCATTAACCATGTCGATTCTGTTCGCTTTTATTTATTTTGCTTTCTATATTGCGTATTACAATGGAAACATCAAGAACCGCGTTGCTTTTTTAACCCTATATATTATCCATCTAGTTGCCACAACATTTTCGATTAATTATAATCTCGTAATACAGCACGAGGTGTTTTTAACCCAATTACCATTCAACATTATCGTATGGATCAGCGTTATTTTATTGCCATTTAATATTTATAATAAAAAGAAACAAGAGAAACTTGAAGAGCAACTTGAGGATGCGAATAAACGAATTGCTGAGTTGGTAAAACAGGAAGAACGTCAAAGAATCGCTAGGGACCTCCATGATACTTTAGGACAAAAGCTTTCTATGATTGGCTTAAAAAGTGATTTAGCCAGGAAACTGATACATAAAGATCCGGAAAAAGCACGTCATGAATTAAAGGATGTGCAGCAAACAGCAAGAACTGCATTGAATGAAGTTCGAAAAATGGTGTCCCAAATGCGCGGAATTCGGATTAAAGAAGAAATTGCCCGTGTTAAAGAAATTTTGCGTGCAGCTAATATCGAATTTGAGTATATTCAAGAGGGATCATTAAAAGAGGTTTCATTATTTTACGAAAATATTATCAGCATGTTAATAAAAGAAGCCATAAATAATGTTGTGAAACATAGTAAAGCAACCTGTTGTACAATTGAAATTTTACAATCTGATGAAGAACTAACGTTAAGGATTAAAGACAACGGAATTGGCACGAGACCAGATAAAGATAAAGATCTTGTAAATGGACATGGATTACAAGGGATGAGAGAGCGTTTAGAATTTGTAAATGGAAGTCTAGAAATTATAGCTGAGGATGGAACAACTTTACACATCAATATTCCAAATGTTCGTAGACAGGTTGAAGTGGAGGGACTTTTATGATTCGAATCGTAATTATTGAAGACCAAAAAATGGTCCTTGGGGCATTAGGTTCACTCTTAAATTTAGAGGATGATATGGAAGTAGTTGGAATGGCTGCTAACGGAAAAGATGCAATTTCACTTGTAAAGGAATTACAGCCAGATATTTGCCTGATGGATATTGAGATGCCATTAAAAACAGGACTTGAAGCAGCCGAGGAACTAAAAGAAACAGATTGCAAATTGATTATTCTAACTACCTTTGCCCGTACAGGATATTTCCAACGTGCTTTAAAAGCAGGTGTGAAGGGCTACCTTTTAAAAGATAGCCCGAGCGACGAATTAGCTGATTCTATACGCAGTGTTATGAGTGGAAAACGTGTCTATGCCCCAGAATTAATGGATGATTTGTACTCAGATGAAAATCCATTAACTGACCGTGAACGTGAGGTACTTGAATTAGTTGCTGACGGAAAAAACACGAAGGAAATAGCGGATGAACTTAGAATTAAGACAGGAACGGTCCGTAACTATATTTCAACTATTTTAGATAAACTTGAGGTAAAAAACAGGATTGAAGCGATCACGCAGTCAAAAGAAAAAGGCTGGTTTAAGTAAATTGAAAAAAATATTGAATTATTGCAGGTGCAGGAATAAAATAAGGATGCAATACATTTCGTTTTAGGGTGGAATAATCATGGGGAACCTTGGTTTTGGTGAAATATTGTTAATTGTCTTTTTTGCATTAATTGTATTCGGACCTAAAAAGCTTCCTGAGCTAGGAAAAGCAGCAGGAACAACACTTCGAGAATTTAAAAAGGCAACAAAAGGTATCCTTGATGATGAGGATATTGAAACTAAATCAAAATAAGAAATGGAATTGGAGAGGGTGCACCTCTCTTTTTTATTTGAATCCAATCTTCTTATTTGAAAATTGCATTTACGTGTGAGAAACTAATAATGGTAAATCTTTCAATTCTAAGGAGGATATAAATGGTAAAAAGACTTCAAGATACAACAACTTTACATAACGGAGTAAAAATGCCATGGTTCGGATTGGGCGTATTTAAGGTACAACAAGGACAAGAAGTTATTGATTCCGTAAAATGGGCCATCAAGCATGGTTATAAAAGCATCGACACTGCTGCTGTCTATAAAAACGAAGAAGGGGTAGGACAAGCAATTCGTGAATCTGGCATCAATCGGGAAGAATTGTTTGTTACATCGAAGGTTTGGAACACTGACCAAGGTTACGAATCAACACTACAAGCTTTCGAAACAAGCCTCCAAAAACTAGGTCTAGACTACTTAGATTTATACCTTATTCACTGGCCAGGTAAGGACAAATATATTGAAACTTGGCATGCGCTTGAAAAACTTTATAAAGATGGACGTGTACGTGCTATTGGAGTAAGTAATTTCAATGTGCATCATCTCGAAAATCTCATCAAAAATTCAGAAATCAAGCCAATGGTAAACCAAGTTGAATACCATCCGCATCTTACACAAACAGAATTGCATGAATTCTGTAAAAAGGAAGGTATTCAGTTAGAAGCTTGGTCACCACTTAAGCGCGGAGAATTATTGAATGATCCAACCCTTTTAGAAATTAGCAAAAAATATAACAAATCCGTAGCACAGGTTATTTTACGTTGGGATCTTCAAAACGGCGTTATAACGATTCCAAAATCCATCAAAGAAAACCGTATCCAGGAAAATGCCAATGTTTTTGACTTTGAGCTTTCACAGGAGGATATGGAGAGAATTAGTGCACTTAACCAAAATGATCGAATTGGATCAGACCCAGACACAAATATGACAGGATTTGAATGATTACAAAACTAACCGCACGGAATCTCCGTGTGGTTTTTTGAATAAAAAAGATGTTTTAATCACTTCACTATGGTAGATTACTACTATATTAATATACTAAAATTTTCCAAATGCATTGACAATTGGAATGGCTCACTAATACAATAGTAGATAGTTAATAGATAATAGGAAAATTCAGAAATTAGAGGTTCTTAGTTATGAGTCAAAAAATAGCCATTGGCAAAATTGCTGTACTGCTTGCAACCTTAACAGAAGATGAAATGACATTTTTTACTCCTTTATTACAGAATGTTAAATACTGTCAAGGAAAAGTCGGTTCTATGAACATGCAGAAGGTTATAGCTGCGGTTGAGACAACCGCAAAACGCCATGGTCTTATCCATGAGTCACAATACCGTGAAACACATGCTTTATACCACGCGATTATAGAAGGAATTGAAGGTGTAACAAGAGGGCAAACGGCAATCGGTGAAATCAGTCGAACTGTTGGTCTTCGATTTGCAATTGTTCGGGGAACTCCATATACGAATGAAGAAGAAGGCGAATGGATTGCGGTAGCGTTTTACGGAACAATTGGGGCGCCAATCAAAGGCCTTGAACATGAAACAATCGGTCTCGGAATCAATCATATTTAAAAAAATACAATGTTTACATTGCCTATAGTCCTTTAGTCAATAGGAGGCGATGATGGTATCTCTATGCCATTATCGCCTCTTTACTTTTTGGAAGACTCATTACTAGAACATGCCACAATTTCATAAATATTTAGGAGGATGATGTTTATGGTTGAGTTAACAGGAAAGTCGTTAACTTTAGAAAAAGTCAAACAGATCTGCTATGACGATGAACAAGTAACGATTAGCAAAGAATCGCTTCGAAAAGTAGAACAAAGCCGGAATGCCGTGGAAAAAATTGTGGCTGATAAGAAGACGATCTACGGAATTAATACTGGCTTCGGTAAATTTAGTGATGTCATCATTGCCGATGAGGATGTAAATGACTTACAGCTCAATTTAATTCGCTCCCATGCCTGTGGTGTCGGCGATCCATTCCCTGAAGTTGTTTCACGAGCCATGGTTTTACTTCGGTTGAATGCACTTCTTAAAGGTTATTCCGGGATTCGTCCAGTCATTGCGGAAAGACTTGTAACTTTATTAAATATGAAAATACATCCAGTTATTCCACAGCAGGGTTCACTGGGGGCATCCGGAGATTTAGCACCACTCTCACATTTAGCTCTTGTCCTGCTTGGGGATGGAAAAGTGTATTACAAGGGGCAGATATTCCCGACCAGGCAGGTTTTTGAAATAGAAGGCATTCAGCCAGTTGTCCTGCAGGCTAAAGAGGGTCTGGCACTGATTAACGGTACCCAAGCAATGACTGCAATGGGTGTTGTCAATTGGTTGGAAGCATCGCAACTTGCCTTACAAAGTGAAATGATTGCTGCCCTTACGCTTGAAGGACTTGAAGGAATCATTGATGCTTTCCATCCTGCTATACATGAGGTACGTGGATATCAACAGCAAATTGATGTGGCAAAACGGATTCGCGGGCTGCTATCTGGCAGCAAATTGATTACAAACCAAGGAGAAAAGCGGGTTCAGGATGCCTACTCCCTGCGTTGTATTCCCCAGGTACACGGTGCATCCTGGCAGGCATTAGACTATGTGAAGGAAAAACTAGAAATTGAGATAAACGCAGCCACTGATAATCCGTTAATTTTTGAAGATGGAAATTTGGTTATTTCAGGCGGAAATTTCCATGGGCAACCGATTGCCATTGCGATGGATTTTATGAAAATTGCCGTTGCTGAGTTTGGAAGTATTTCCGAGCGTCGCATCGAAAGACTTGTGAACCCTCAGCTCAATGATTTGCCACCATTTTTAAGTGCCCAGCCAGGTTTACAATCTGGGGCAATGATTATGCAATATGTTGCAGCATCACTCGTATCCGAAAATAAAACACTTGCGCATCCTGCAAGTGTAGACTCAATTCCGTCATCTGCCAACCAGGAGGACCATGTGAGTATGGGGACAATCGGCGCACGCCATGCCTACCAAATAATCCAAAATGTCCGAAGAGTTTTAGCGATTGAATGTATTTGTGCTTTGCAGGCAGTTGAATACCGTGGCACCGAAAAAATGGCGCATGCAACTCATGTGTTTTACGAGGAAGCAAGAAAAACAGTGCCTTCTATCATAGCGGATCGCGTGTTCTCTGAGGATATTGAGAGGGTGACGGAATGGCTTAAAAAAAATAATCTAGTGTGGACAGCCAATCTATCGGATATAAATCTAGAAAAGGGGAATGAACCATGTCAATTCAAAACCGTGTCGATCATGTAAAAAAAGGTTTGGAGCTTGAGTGTAAAGGGTGGGAGCAGGAAGCCGCATTACGAATGTTATATAACAATTTAGATCCTGAGGTTGCGGAAAAACCAGAAGAGCTGGTCGTGTATGGAGGAATCGGAAAAGCTGCAAGGAATTGGGAAGCATTTGATGCCATCGTATCTACCCTGCGTCGTTTGGAAAATGATGAAACAATGCTAATTCAGTCTGGCAAACCCGTCGCAGTGTTTAAGACCCAAAGGGCGCACCACGTGTATTACTTTCAAATTCTGTTCTAGTTCCAAAATGGGCAAACTGGGAGCATTTTCATGAATTAGATAAGAAGGGCTTAATGATGTATGGCCAAATGACAGCAGGAAGCTGGATTTACATTGGTTCCCAAGGAATTTTACAAGGTACTTATGAAACATTTGCTGAAGTTGCACGTCAACATTTTGGCGGCTCATTAAAGGGAACAATTACCCTTACTGCTGGATTAGGTGGAATGGGGGGCGCACAGACACTTGCTGTTACCATGAATGGTGGCGTATGTATAGCTGTGGATGTTGACAAATCCCGCATTCAAAAACGAATCGAAACAAAATATTGTGATAGAATGACAGATTCATTGGATGAAGCCATCAAATGGGCATTGGAAGCAAAACACAATGGTGTAGCCTTGTCGATTGGATTAATTGGAAATGCAGCGGAGATACATCATGAACTTTTATCCCGGAATATACAAATTGATGTGATGACTGATCAAACTTCCTCGCATGACCCGTTAAATGGATATGTGCCAGAAGGTTTTTCCATCGAAGAGGCAAACAAATTGCGTGTCAACGATCCGAAAAAATATGTTGAATTATCGACAGTATCAATGGCAAATCATGTTCGGGCAATGCTTGAATTCCAACGCAGAGGAACGGTGACTTTTGATTATGGAAACAATATTCGCCAAGTTGCAAAGGACGAAGGTGTCGATAATGCGTTCGATTTTCCAGGCTTTGTTCCAGCTTATATTCGTCCATTATTCTGTGAAGGAAAAGGACCATTCCGTTGGGCGGCTCTATCAGGAGACCCGCAAGATATATATCGAACAGATGCACTAATTAAAGAACTTTTTCCGGAAAATGAAGCATTGCTTCGCTGGATAAATATGGCTCAAGAAAAGGTGGAGTTCCAGGGTCTCCCAGCTCGAATCTGCTGGCTGGGTTACGGAGAACGGGTAAAAATGGGCCTTGCGATTAATGAATTGGTTCGTAAGGGAGAATTGAAAGCACCGATTGTAATTGGTCGTGACCATTTAGACTGTGGCTCTGTTGCTTCACCTAACAGAGAAACTGAAAGCATGAAGGATGGCAGTGATGCAGTGGGCGACTGGGCTATTTTAAATGCTTTAATTAACGTAGCAGCAGGAGGTTCTTGGATTTCTGTCCATCACGGTGGCGGTGTAGGCATGGGTTATTCCCTTCACGCAGGAATGGTTGTTGTTGCTGATGGTACCGATCTAGCAGAAGAACGTTTGCGTCGTGTTTTAACCACAGACCCTGGCATGGGAATTGTTCGTCATGCGGATGCAGGCTATGAAAAGGCAATTGAAATGGCGAAGGAAAAAGGTGTCGATATCCCTATGTTGTAAGGACTTTTTATCAAGAAAGGAGCGCTACCATGCAATACGATTTACTCGTTCACAATATTGGACAATTAATTTTGCCACAAGAATCTTCCAAACCTTTAAAAGGGGAAGAAATGAAACAACTTACCGTTAAACAAAATGCAGCATTTGCAATACGAGCTGGACAAATAGCTTGGATTGGTACAAATGAAGATGCAAATAACATACAAACAAAAGAAAGCCTAGATGCGGGACAAAAAGTCGTATCACCAGGCTTAGTTGACCCGCATACGCATTTAGTTTTCGGTGGTTCACGAGAAAAGGAGCTTGTTCTGAAGCAAGCAGGTGTGCCATACCTTGAAATTCTTGCAAAGGGTGGGGGCATTTTATCAACCGTAGAAGCAACAAGAAAGGCAACAGAAAATGAATTATATGAAAAAGCTTCCTTCCATCTAAAACGGATCATTTCATACGGAGTGACAATGATGGAAGCTAAAAGTGGATATGGGTTAGATCCGGAAGCGGAATTAAAACAGCTTAAGGTGGTAAAAAAACTCCAAGATAATTATCCAATTTCAATTGTATCAACATTCTTGGGACCACATGCCATACCTCCATCCTACAAAGGGAAAGAGGATGAATTTTTAGAAGAAATGGTTCAGCTTCTTGACACTGTTAAAGAAGACAAACTCGCAGAATTTGCGGATATTTTCTGTGAAACAGGTGTATTTACGACTCAGCAATCCAAGTACTTTTTACAAAAAGCAAAGGAAAAGGGGTTTGGGCTAAAAATTCATGCTGATGAAATTGATTCTTTAGGAGGAACTGAACTAGCTGTAAAACTAGGTGCAACAAGTGCAGACCACCTTGTTGCTGCGTCAGATGAAGCCATTGACTTTCTGTGTAAAGGAGAAACAGTTGCAGTTCTTTTGCCTGGAACGACATTCTATCTTGGTAAGGACACCTATGCTCGTGCCCGAAAAATGATTGATTCCGGAGCCGCAGTTGCACTTGCAACGGATTTTAATCCTGGTAGTTGTGTGACCGAAAACTTACAGCTGATTATGTCCCTTGCCGCACTGAAATTAAAAATGACGCCAGAAGAAATATGGAATGCAGTCACTGTCAATGCGGCATTTGCAATTGGCAGGGGAGGAGAAGCCGGTACACTCACAATCGGTCAGAAAGCAAATTTCGTCCTGTGGGATATTCCAAATTATATGTACCTTCCATATCATTTTGGCGTAAACCATACAAACAGTGTCTACATGAATGGAACAAAAGTGTGGGGGAGAACCGATAATGACTGATTTCAAATACCTCACACCGGGTCAACCAGCTATTTTCAAAGATAAATATGTAACTAAAGTGTCAGAAAGTATCCAACCATATATACAAGGAGCAAAGGCCGATATTGGAATCATCGGCCTGCCAGCGTCCAAGTCATCAATTTCTCCATCACTTGCAGCTGATGCACCAAAAACGATCCGAAACGCACTAAATGCATATTCTACTTTTTCGGGGGAACGAAATCATGATTTCAAGGACACAACAATTTTAGATTTTGGTGATGTACTTATACATCCAACTAATCTTGAGGAAACGACTGAACGTTTATTTATAAGTGTAAAAGAAATGCTGCAAACCAACGCATGCAATCGGTATATAATACTAGGCGGTGACCATGGTGTCAGCTATCCTTCAATTCGAGCATTTAAAGAGGAATTTGGTCGAATTGGTGTCATTCAATGGGATGCCCATCACGATGTCCGAAATTTAGAGGATGGCGGCAGAACAAATGGGACTCCTTTTCGAAGTCTGCTTGAAGGTGGATTTTTAAATGGGGAGGACCTTATCCAGATCGGAATTCGGGATTATTCAAATGCCAAGGAATATCACGAATATGTAAAAAATATGAGTGTTGTCGTATATACGATGGATCATGTTGATCAGATGGGCGTTGTTCCCATACTTCAAAAAGAAATTAATCGATTGGCACAAAAGGTTGATTTTATCTATTTATCAGTTGATATGGATGTTGTAGATCAAGCATTTGCACCAGGCTGTCCGGCAATAGGACCTGGTGGTTTGACATCAAGAGAACTTCTGGCAGGTATCACAGCCGCTGCAAAACATCCAAAGGTCAAGGCAATGGATATTGTTGAAATCGATCCATCGAAGGATGTGCGTGATATCACAAGCAGACTTGCAGCTCATGTGATGATGCGATTTATGTATCAGTGAATAGTAAATACTATTTGACAGGGGATGCCAGAAGGTAGCATCCCCTTTTCTTAAATGGAGAGGTGCCCAAATGAAAGATCATATTCTTGAAATTCTTACTCAAGTTGAAAAGGACTACGACATTAAAATTCTCTATGCCTGTGAAGCAGGCAGCCGAATGTGGGGAACTTCATCAGAGGAAAGTGATTATGATGTTCGTTTTATTTATATACATAGAATGGATTGGTACCTTTCAATTGATCAAAAGCGGGACGTGATTGGGGTAGCGTCAGGAAAATGCGGATTTACAACGATAAGGAATTTCCAATATAAAAAGCCTGATTTCCCATCACCTAAATTGAGAAATTAGGCTCTTTTTTCGTTACTCCATAAACAGCATTCTATTACTGAATATGTAATTTACTTCGGGATAACAGGGACCCAGAGTTCGTGTCTTGGTTTATGCTTCGGACCGTAATAACATTCTATACACGGTAAATTTGCAAGTTCATACTCGGAGGTAGGGACCCACTCGGAATATAAACGTTTCCATGCATCCACTATGTTCGGAAAAACTGCCCATGTACTTGCGGGAATAATAAGCGTCTCCATATTTTCTGGGGATTCCCCATCGTATCTTACGCCCATGAAATAGGAAAATTGTTCATCTGTTATGGCAGCTTCTTTTCCGCAAACCCCCAGAAGGCTTTCAAGCGTGCATTTTGGATTTTCCCATGACATATCTACTAGTTCTTGCATAAATCCATCTTTTTTCGCAGTGTTCCAAAGCGTAGGGATTGTTTTAAATGCTCTGCTTGTTTTTACTGGCTTACTTTTTCCAACAATTCTTAATTCAAAATCAAGGTTTTCAATTCTGTACTCCATCTCGGTATCTCCTTTAATAGAAATTTGAAAGGAAATTCTGGGAAAGGCTTTTAACTGTACCCCTCTATTACGAGCATTGGAAGGGGTTACTCCATGCATTTTTTGAAAAGCACGTGAGAAAGTATCAGAAGAAACATAACCATATTTAATTGCCACATCAATGATCCGAATATCACTTTTTTGAATTTCAAATGCTGCGAGTGTTAACCGTCTACGTCTAATATATTCTGATAGCGATATACCTGAGATTGAAGAGAACATTCTTGAAAAATGAAACTCAGAACAATTAGCTGCTTTTGCAATCTCTTTATAGTCTATTTCTTCATTCAAGCTATTTTCAATGTAGTTTAACGCATTGTTCATTCTTTCTAGCCAATCCATAAGTTTACTCCCTTTCAATATTTACTTTAAAACAAAATAGATAATAATTGCCGACATTTCATGCCTAAAAATGTTGGTATCAAAAAATAAACCTTTTGATAGAATCAGGACAAACTATTTGTTTCCTTCCGATAGCCTTCTATATAATGAAGCCCTAGACACATTAGTAATTTCGCAAATTTGATTTACAGTCATACCGCCTTCTTTATATAGTTTTACTGCATATTTCATTCCTGCGTGATTTTTATGATATTTCTTTAAACGACCCTTAAACTTCCCTTCTTTCTTAGCCAGCTCAATCCCTTCTCGTTGACGCATACGGATAAGATCTCGTTCTAATTGGTTCACACCAGCCATTACTGTAATTAAGAATTGGCTGTATGGATTATCCTCTGATAAATCTAGCCATGTATCCTTGAGTGATTTTAAGCTTGCCTTTTTCCTGCGTATTAAATCAATCAATTCAAATAAGTTCTGCGTACTCCGAGTGATCCGAGTTAAGTCTGTAACATAAATAATGTCTCCTTCCTGTAAATCCTCTAACATTTTTTGAAGTTGCTCGCGATCCTTTGCTGCCCCAGAAACTTTTTCTTCAAAAATAATATCCATACCGATTTCGTTTAATTGCTGAAATTGTCTTGAAGGATTTTGGCTAGTCGAACTGACACGTATATAACCGATTTTTCGCAAAATATCACCTCGTTTTTGAGACAAGTCTTATGAGACACTCTTAACTATGATTTTATCAGTCTACTTGTCACTTTGAACGGTATTTTGCGCATATTTTAAATACTATTTTGCATGAGATGAAATATAAAAATCTATCTTCATGTAAAAGATAGATTTTTATAATTACTTGATTCCGATAACTAAACTGTCTCGTGCAGCTTCAACAACTTCTGTTGTAATGGTTTCAAGATTATTAATTTCAAGTATCCTTTCAATCTGGGTGAAGAGTCTTTGTATAAGCCTGAAGTTTCCTCCAGTAATCTTAATAATACTAGTTATTGCTTCGTAATCAGAAAAATCTTCAAGTTTTATAGAAAGTCCTAACTCTTCCCATTTATACTCCAAAATATGATGAGCTTCATCTTTACTGAGTTTATCAAACTCATGGGCAAATCCAATTCTGGAATAAAGTTGAGGATATCGAGCTAATCTTTTCTCAATTCCAGGCATTCCGATCAATATCATTGCTAAGTCATTTCGATCATATAAATCCCTTAGTTGTTCCAAATTTTGCACTTTTAATCGATCTATTTCGTCAACAATTATAAGATCAATATCTTCATAAGTATCAGTAGAATATTCTTCTTCCCCTCCGTTATTTACCTTATAAATAGCTTTAGTCATACCCATTTTACCACCAATAATACTAATTTCGTCAGTCATTTTAGTAGCACGTATTGCTGGCGCTGTATAAAAAATTGTTCTAGCTTTAAGAATCCTTTCATCTGTATCTAAACCAATTTTTTTCTTATATTTATAATCTATTTGTTTTTCGATATAATCCCAGTTTGAATAATATCTTGAGGATAACGTTTTTCCTACTCCCGGTAGTCCGTAACAAATTCCTATATATTTATATTTGATACAAGCATCACAAAACTCTGCAAATCTTTTATACTCTTTTGTTTCAATAAACTTCTGTGATTTATTCATTGAAATACCTCTTGAGTTTTGACTTTTTAGAATCAGATTTATTCGACTTGTTCTCCAAATCTTTTTGCTGTGATAAAGCAATTTCTTCTGCAACAGTTCTTCTGGTATCAATTTGCTTATTGAGATTTTTACGCACCTTATTTCGTGCGGAAACAATATCTTTTAAATCTACTTGGTAATCAGATATCTCAGGGGAAATAGCAGTACATAAGTATTTGTCTTGATAGAACACTCGAATCTCTGCAATATCCCTTGGATCATAACGAATAATGACTGTTTCACCAATATATGCAGCTAGATTTGTATCTATATACCTTAAACCTTGGAAGTGAATACCATCCGAATGAACCTTCCTCGGTTTTGCTACATTTAACAATAATAAATCTAGGCTTTCCAAACTATCTGGCATATTGGGGAGGAATCCAGAATTATTCCAAGCTTTGATGGGTTCTTTTTTTGTTGTACCGTGAACCCTATGATGATAATTATATATAATGAAATTTGATAATTTATCATCAAGTTCTTTAAGAGTAAGAAGAGCAGGGCTGTGCTGATTTCCAATATATCCAGGTAAATCTTGTAGAAACAACTGATTAATAGTTAAAAAGAATCTTTCAATTTTCCCACGCCCTCTTGGAACTCCTACTGTAGAAAAAACAAGATTAATTTTTAAATCAATTGCTACTTGTTCCAAATGATTGGAGGTAAAGTCACTTCCATGATCTGTATAAAACTTTTCAGGGATACCACATATTTGCCAATCGGGGTTTCTTTTTCTCCATATTGCTTGGTGCAAAACTAAAGATGTTTGTATAGCAGACGGGTCTTGAAAAGTTAAAAAATATCCAGCAACTGCTCGACTATAGTCATCTAAAATAATTGTTAGCCAAGGTCTTTCCGGTTTTCCCTTTTCATTTAAAACAATTATATCTAATGGGGTATGATCAGCTTGCCAAATTTGATTAGGATAACTAGCCTCTCGTCGGTGAATTAAATCATAAGTGTTTTGATATTCTTTTTTTCCTTCATAAGCTAGTTTTTTTAGTCCTTGTGATAAAGACTTTGAAATAGCATAAACCTGATAGTAACTGGGTTGCTTCCAATTATTCTTTTTGCATGTCTCACAAATCTTCCTATGAATAGAAGTGACTGAATTTCTTTTGTGACTAAGTATTAAATTCTTAATCTCTTCTTGTACTTCATTTTCCACTTTAAATATTCCAGAATCTGTTCGACTCTTTCGAATCAATCCAATTAATCCAAATTGCTGATACTTACTAACCCAATAGTGAAGTGTACGTTTTGAAACACCAGATTCCTCAGCAATAGCTTTCAAGTTTTTCTCACGGTTAATATATGGCTCAATTAACCTGTATTTTTCCATAGCTATTTGTCTCTGCTCTTCTGAATACGAAGTCAATGATGGAAGTTCTTTTCCCATATAGAAACAGCTCCTTTTAATTAATGAAGCTAATGCTATTAGTTCCTCTAATTGTTGTCATTGTTTAAATATCGATATAGAGTGGCTCTACTTATACCAGTCATTTCTACAATTTCTTTAACGCTGTATTCTCTAGTATTATAAAGATTAATGGCTTTTGTAATATCTTTAGTTCCTACTTTTGGTCGTCCTCCTTTTCTTCCTCTTGCTCTAGCACTTTTTAGCCCCTCTTTAGTTCGTTCAACAATCAAATCTCGTTCGAACTGGCTAAAAGCTTGAAAAACAGTCATCATTAACCTCCCTTGCGGGGTGGTAGCATCAAAATTTTCTTTCACACTGATTAATTTTACATTTTTCTCTTCAAAGTAATTAACTAGATCGATTAAGTCTTTTGTGCTTCTACCTAATCTTGAAAAACTTTCTACTACAACAATATCCCCAGGTCTCAATTTGTCTTTTAGACGATTTAGCTCTGGTCGGTTTGATTTTGTTCCTGTCATTTTTTCTGTAAGAATTTCATTACAATTATATTTTTCTAATAAATCTAATTGCCGTGCTAAATCTTGCTGACGAGTACTTACTCGAGCATAACCATAAATGTACTGACTCATAAAAAAATACCACCTTTTCAATATAATTATATCATAAAGGGTGGTATATGAAACATAGATTTTGAGCAATCTTTAAAGACAATATTTCTTATGGCTTTAAGCTATTTAATATTCATAGTAAAAACGTCTCAAAAACATTCGTTTTTGAAATGTAGGTCTCTCCAAAAAATATCATTATATAATATTTGTTTAAAATCGGAGAATGCGAATAGTCTTAAGTAATTTAGCCAATATAATATTATAAATAGATTTTATAGGGAGTTTTTTGATGACAAAAATCAACATCATACAGCTTTTTGCGATTTTTTTATTAAGTATGGGGTTAACTAATCATGTCATTGTTATCCCATTTTTAATTAATGCTGCAGGTCGTGATGCATGGATAAGTGTAATTATTGGTTATATATTTACCCTTTTGTTCTCCTTATTATTATTGTATGTTACAAGGAAATTTCAATCAGTATCTATTTTTGAATGGATATCATCTACATATTCCAGACTGCTTAGTCGAACAATTGCTTTTTTATTGTTCATTTATTTGTCTATTACTGGTTTTATTACTTTAAAAGAAACGGTATTGTGGATAAATGAAACTTTTTTGTTTAATACACCCGTAGTAGTGGTATCTTTATTCATTCTAACTGCATCCATTTATATTTCATACGGGAAGATAAATGTAATTGCCATTTGCGCAGGTGTTGTACTTCCATTCGTTATTATATTGGGTTTGTTTGTCGCAATTGGTACCACTCCTGATAAAAACTATACACTTATTACACCTGTATTAGTGGAGAATGGGTGGAAGGAAGTGTTTCATGGTTCGCTTTTTGCATTTGGTTCAGCCATTGAAATAATTTTACTGATATTTTTACAGCATCACGTCGATAGGGAACTGAAGTTTTTACACATTTTACTTCTCATCACTTTTTTATCCATTCTAACTGTCGGACCACTACTTGGCAGTATCTCAACTTTTGGAGTAGAGGAAGCAGGGAAATTGAGATATCCTGCCTTTTTTCAGTGGCGTATCTTAGGGATAGGTAATTATTTCAATCATCTCGATTTTTTTTCCATTTATCAATGGTTATCTGGTGCTTTTATCCATATAAGTATGATTTTGTATATGATTACACTGCCCTTTGACATTAAGAAGAAAAAGCAGCGTTTTTATATTCAAGCCTTTATTTGTGTTATCTATCTAATTGTCATTACATTACCTATTTCAAATGAAGAATTCTTCATCTTTTTATCACGATTTTATTACATTGGAAGTATCTTTTTTGGTGTTTTTATCACAGTCTTTATTGCCTTTTTAATTAAAATTTCAACGAACAGGGTGTCTACAGATGAGAAGAGATAATTATAAAAAAAAGGAACAGTATATTACGAATCTTTTCCAACATTCAACAGACGTATCCATTGAGAAACAACACTTATATGCAAATAATAAAAAGGAACAAATGCTTATTATCTACTGCAATGGTTTAATTGAACATAAATTATTAATAAATAGTATACTCCCAGACATTCAAGACAAATACTACCGTGATGGACAAAAAGGTGTAGAAAATATAAATTGTTCCGAACGTATTACGTTGCGCAATCATGAAATAAATGTTGACAATACACTCCAAGAGAAAATTTTTAATGGCTATACAGCAATATTGATTGCTGAAAATTTATATTTCTTTAATACATCCAGTCCGCCAAAAAGATCACCAGAAGAATCTCATACTGAGGTATCATTGCGTGGTCCAAGAGACGCTTTTGTTGAAGATTTGAGTACAAACATCGCTTTAGTACGGAAAAGGCTTAAATCGAATTCTCTTGTAACAAAGTCTTTTACTCTTGGTAAAAGAAGTCAAACACAAGTTCGATTAGTTTACATAACAGATATACAAAATAAAAAGATGATTAAAGAAGTCACTCACCGTTTAACTAATATTGATATAGATATTATAAACAGCGACAACCAATTACTGGGTCTTCTTGGTGGTTCTAAGTATTCTCTTTTTCCATTAATGAAATCTGTATCTCGTCCAGATGGTGTTGTCAGTAGTCTTGTTAGAGGAAGATTTGCTATTTTTATTGATAATGTTCCCAACGTATTAATTGCACCAGGTAATTTGGGATTGTTTCTCCATACTGCTGAGGATGAACATACTCCATATTACTATGCTTCTTTGGAACTTTTACTTAGACTTTTGGGGTTAATGTTGTCCTTATTTTTACCTGCTTTTTGGGTTGCGTTATCTGCATTTAATGTAGACCAAATTCCATTTCCGTTACTAGCAACAATAGCATCTTCTAGATTAGGTATACCTTTTAATTCAGCAGTAGAAGTATTATTAATGCTAAGCCTATTTGAGTTATTTCGCGAAGCAGGTGTCCGATTGCCAAAGGCAGTTGGTCAAACCATAGCAGTTGTAGGTGGACTAATCGTAGGTGACGCAGCAATTCGAGCAGGTTTAACATCTCCAACTATGTTAGTTGTTTCTGCAATTACTGCTGTTTCAACCTTTACACTAGGTAATCAAGCTCTTTATGGGACAGTTACAATTATACGATTCTTTTCAATTTTTCTTTCTTCTGTTCTAGGAATGTTTGGCTTTTTTATCAGTGTCTATTTAACACTTGGCTACCTTGCAAAGCTAGAATCATTTGGTATTCCTTATTTAAGTCCAGTCTCACCATATGTAAAAAATGATTTTTCTAAATCTTTACTGAAATACCCAGTTGCACAACAAGATGAACGCGCAAAGATCCTTGACACAAATGATACTGACCGTCAGGGAGATGAAAAAAAATGAAACAATTAATCGTCCTGCTGATGATAGCATTCGTATTATTGATTTTAACAGGATGCTGGGATGAACACGAAATTGGTGAAGTGAATTACGTCACAACAATAGGAATTGACTATAAAGATGAAAAATATATAATGTATGTTCAATTACTTGATTTTTCCAATGTAGCTAAAACGGAAGGTGGCAAATCGGGACAACCCGTGCCATTATATATAGGCACTGGTTCAGGTCGTACTATTAATGATGCTATCTTCGATTTATATCGAACATCCCAACAAACTATGAACTGGTCACATATAGGAGCAATTATCTATTCAGAGTCTGTTTTGGAAAAAGGTATAAAAAAAGTGGAGGAATCCTTAAAGAAAAATGGAGAATTTCGTTATACACCATGGATGTTCGGAACAAAAGAGTCAATTGAAAAAATACTTAGCTCAACTGGCTTTTTTCAACTGCCACCATTAAACACGATCTTGTATAAGCCAACAGATACATATTATCAATATTCTTATATAAAACCGATGCGTTTGCATAAATTTATTTCGATTTATAATGAACCAGGAGGAACAGCTTTGCTGCCTTCTATTTCTATTAACGAAACAGATTGGAAGGAATCTGTTACAGAACCAAAAACTAAAAGCACCTTAAAAATAAATGGTGCTTTTCCTGTAAGTGAAGGAAAGTATAAAGAATGGTTGTCATATGAAGAGCTTACTGGTCTCAGATGGACGCAAAAAAACATTAAAAATACACCAGTAGATATTATTGAAGATAATAAAATTAAGGGTGTTGTAAGAATAACGTCACCTTCTGTAAAAATAAATGTAGTTAGGGATGGAGAAAAATTCCATTTCAACATACATGTTGATGCAAAAGGAACATTAACAGATTTGGAAGAACACCTTTCCTCAAAAAAAATAGAAGAATTGGTAACAAAACAGATTGAAGCAGAAATAAGGTCCACTTATCAAAATGGAATTGATAAGGAAATTGACGTATATAATCTAAAAAATATACTTTTCCATGATAGGGTTAAACCACAACAATTAAAAAATTATACATTATCTACTAATTCTATAAAAAATGTTACAGTAAATTTCCTCTTAGAAAACAGGGGTTTATATGATTGAAACTGGAGTTAGATAAACTTAGTTGCTAATTCAAATAATTTATTTATAAATATTTAAAACAGTAAGACAAGGAGAATAAATTACTAAACAATGAAAAAGATTAAAATAAAAATGTCTGAGAGGTTAATTCAAAACTTTTGTTAAAACCGTTTTAATTTATCTATTCTCCTTCATAATATCCATGAAGGGAAATATTACTCCGAGTTACAATTGTTTAGTAGTCATATTGAGAAACTAAAGGAAGAAATGCTTCTATGTGAAAATCCTGAACTTTAAAGAATTATTAAGGAGAAAATCACCTTTATAAACAACATAATTAAACATTTAGATAGAGAAACAATATAAAAAATCTCTCTTATCTTGGACTGCCCCTCAATAACAAATGGGGGTGCTTTTTTATGCCAAAATCCTCTCTCACATATTCTGGAATATTTTCCACATACTAAGACTACTAGTTCATTACATAGTGGAGGTTCATATGTGGAAAAGGAAACAGGATAACAAGAAAAAAAACATTCCAAGGGGACATCCACTTTTTCCATGAAATTGGAACAACTAAGGGATTTATATGATCGAAATGACTTAGCAATGATATTGATCGGAATGCCTGGAATTGAGAAAAGATTAGCTCGATATCCTCAACTTTATTCCAGAATTGGATTTGCCCATGAGTTTGATAAACTCAGTAAAGATGAAGCTCATCATATTTTGGAGTATAAATGGGAAGAGTTAGGACTTTCTATAAAACTTGAAGATTTTTCTGATTACGAAGCAATAACTAGTATTATTAAGATTACTGGAGGAAACTTCAGGCTTATACAAAGACTCTTCACCCAGATTGAAAGGATACTTGAAATTAATAATCTTGAAACCATTACAACAGAAGTTGTTGAAGCTGCACGAGACAGTTTAGTTATCGGAATCAAGTAATTATTAAAATCTATCTTTTACATGAAGATAGATTTTTATATTTCATCTCGTGCAAAATAGTATTTAAAATATGCGCAAAATACCGTTCAAAGTGACAGTCTACTACACTTGTATCAATAGAGTACACTCTATTGATATATAATTGAACTAAGAAATTGAAAATACAGAAATGGGATGATACTGAATGAAAATTGCGAGAGGTAGAGAATTACTTACACCAGAACAGAGAAAGGCTTTTATGCAAATCCCTGAAGATGAATGGATACTGGGGACCTACTTCACTTTTTCCAAACGGGATTTAGAAATAGTTAATAAGCGAAGGAGGGATGAAAACCGTTTAGGATTTGCCGTTCAATTAGCTGTTCTGCGGTATCCCGGTTGGCCATACACTCATATCAAAAGCATCCCAGATTCAGTCTTACAATATATATCGAAACAGATCGGTGCCAGTCCATCCTCGCTTAGTCATTATCCTCAAAGGGAAAATACACTTTGGGATCATTTGAAAGAAATTCGAAGTGAATACGACCTTGTAACTTTTACCCTGAGAGAATATCGAATGACATTTAAGCATCTTCATCAATTAGCTTTGGAAAATGGTGATGCCATTCACCTACTGCATGAATGCATAGATTTTCTAAGAAAATACAAAACCATACTACCTGCTATCACTACACTTGAAAGAATGGTGTGGGAAGCAAGAGCAATGGCTGAAAAGAAGCTATTTAATACGGTTAGTCAGTCTCTAACAAAGGAGCAAAAAGAAAAACTTGAAATGATCATAACTTCGCAGCATCCATCCGAATCCAATAAAACAATATTGGGTTGGTTAAAGGAACCACCGGGTCATCCTTCACCCGAAACATTTCTAAAAGTAATAGAACGGCTGGAATACATACGGGAAATAGAATTGGAGACGGTAAAAATTAGTCATTTGCATCGCAATCGCCTGTTACAGCTATCTCGTTTAGGTTCAAGATATGAGCCTTATGCATTCCGTGACTTTCAGGAAAATAAACGCTACTCAATATTAACCGTTTATTTATTAAATCTTACTCAGGAGTTAACGGATAAAGCTTTTGAAATTCATGACAGACAAATACTCAGTCTGTTATCAAAAGGCCGTAAGACTCAAGAGGAAATTCAGAAACAAAACGGTAAAAAGCTGAATGAGAAAGTTATACACTTTACGAACATTGGACAAGCTTTAATCAAAGCAAAACAGGAGAAATTAGACGTTTTTGAGGTTTTAGAATCCGTTATCGAATCGAATTCTTTTGTCTCTTCAGTCGAAGAAGCTCAGGAGCTTGCACGTCCTGCCGACTATGATTATTTAGACTTACTACAAAAACGGTTTTATTCACTAAGAAAATATACGCCAACGCTATTAAGAGTATTGGAATTCCATTCCACAAAGGCAAATGAGCCACTTTTAAAGGCTGTTGAGATTATCCGAGGAATGAACGAATCCGGAAAACGAAAAGTGCCTAATGACTCACCTGTGGATTTTATTTCAAAACGATGGAAAAAGCATTTATACGAGGATGATGGTACAACAATAAATCGTCATTACTATGAAATGGCTGTTTTATCAGAACTTCGGGAGCATGTTCGGGCGGGAGATGTTTCCATTATTGGTAGCAGACAATATAGAGATTTTGAGGAATATTTGTTTTCGGAAGATACATGGAACCAAACGAGGGAGAATACGAGATTATCAGTTAGTTTATCATTCGAGGATTATATAACGGAGAGAACCAGCAGCCTTAATGAAAGGTTAAAATGGTTAGTTTCCAATTCCAACAAGTTGGATGGAGTTTCTCTTGAAAAAGGAAAACTGTCACTTGCACGCTTAGAAAAAGATGTTCCAGAAGAGGCAAAAAAGTTTAGTGCAAGCCTTTATCAGATGCTACCAAGAATAAAATTAACTGATTTACTCATGGATGTGGCTCATATAACAGGATTTCATGAGCAATTCACTCATGCTTCCAATAATCGAAAACCAGATAAGGAAGAAACAATCATTATCATGGCTGCTCTTTTAGGAATGGGAATGAATATTGGCTTGAGCAAGATGGCCGAAGCCACACCTGGACTTACATATAAGCAATTAGCCAATGTATCTCAATGGCGCATGTATGAAGATGCAATGAATAAAGCCCAAGCCATTTTAGTAAACTTCCATCATAAATTACAGTTGTCCTCCTATTGGGGTGACGGTACAACATCCTCGTCAGATGGTATGAGAATGCAGCTAGGTGTTTCATCACTGCATGCAGATGCAAACCCTCATTACGGGACTGGAAAAGGAGCAACTATCTATCGTTTTACTAGTGATCAATTTTCTTCTTACTACACAAAGATTATTCATACAAATTCAAGAGATGCGATTCATGTTTTAGATGGATTGTTGCACCATGAGACGGATCTAAATATAGAAGAGCATTATACAGACACAGCTGGTTACACAGACCAAATATTCGGGCTGACTCATTTATTAGGATTTAAATTTGCTCCTAGAATAAGAGATTTATCAGACTCAAAATTATTTATAATAGATAAAGCAAGTGAATATCCAAAATTAGAAGCCATTTTACGTGGACAAATAAATACAAAGGTCATTAAAGAAAATTATGAGGATGTTTTGCGATTAGCTCATTCTATAAGAGAAGGAACAGTTTCAGCATCCCTTATTATGGGAAAACTAGGTTCCTATTCAAGACAAAACAGCTTGGCTACGGCCTTACGTGAGATGGGCCGAATAGAAAAAACGATCTTTATTTTGAATTATATATCGGATGAATCATTAAGAAGAAAAATACAAAAAGGATTGAATAAAGGCGAAGCCATGAATGGATTAGCAAGAGCTATTTTCTTTGGAAAGCGAGGTGAGCTTAGGGAACGAACCATACAGCATCAATTGCAAAGGGCCAGTGCTCTAAACATAATCATCAATGCCATCAGTATTTGGAATACTTTACATCTAACAAAAGCAGTTGAATATCAAAAACGGTCTGGTCGTTTTAATGAAGAATTATTGCACCATATGTCGCCTCTAGGTTGGGAACATATTAATTTACTAGGGGAATATCATTTTAATTTGGAGAAAGTGGTCTCGTTAGATTCTTTAAGACCATTGAAACTTTCTTAACGTTGTAAAAAATGGGGGAATCGTCCCGAAAATGTGCTTAGCGTTGTAAATCCGCATTTTCCTGACGGTACCCCTGATTGAAATTCAAAAACATGGTAAAGCAGACATCCCAATTAACTCCCAAGTGGATATGAGCGGTTGGGAACTTACAAAGGCTCTTCGACTATTTCGCAAATCAAATCCAGCGTTAATTGAATGGTTACATTCAAACATTATCTACTATGAAGATAATATTTTGCTCACAAAAATGAAGCAACTAGAGAAAACTGTTTTTTCCCCCATTCCATGCATGTACCATTATGTGAAATGGCAAAGGGAAACTTTAAAAACATTCAAGAAAAAAAAGCACAAATAAAAACATATATAAATGTTCTACGTCCGTTATTAATGGCTAAATCTATTGAAAAACACAACAAAATAACAAGCCTTGACTTGAAGGAACTAATAAGTAATCTTTTAACAAGGGATGAACTTAAAAAAAGTATAGAAGAATTAATCAAAATGAAGTCTTCCGGCCGAAATATCACCAATCAAATAGTAGAGTTAAACCAATTTATCGAAAAAGAAATTAACCATTTGGAACAATATATAACCCAGCTAGAATCCGACAACCTAGATCCAACACGCAAGTTAGACCAACTTTTTAGAGAAACATTAACAGACGCATGGAAATAGAGCCCATTTTTCTATGCGATCTTTTTATCCGAATCTTCCTCGATTTTCTTTAGATGAGCATGTTTTACGTCCCAATAATAGACCCTAGGAAGTCCCCAATGCAGCCAATATTCATGAACCAGCGTAACGCCAACAAATAAAATCATTTGAACTTCAAGTTGCTTCAATTATATCGCCCCCTTAAAAAGAGTATACGGGCACTCACAGTTGTCCAATAACCAAAATTAATACGAAAAAAACCCGTTCCAATGCATTTCAGGAACAGGTCAAATATGTACCGGTACGATAATTCGAGATTTCAATTGTTATTTGTTTTTACGATTTTCGCGAGCAGCTTTTTTCCTTGCCTTTTTACTCATCCCTTGCTCTGCGCCAAATTCCGTGTCCATACTATTTGCTCCTGTTTGAGGTTGGTTATTTTTATTTTTGTTTGCCATTAGTCATTCCTCCTTTCATTATTTTGATAAAATTGCGCTGTTTTGCATGTATCTTATTTCCTATATTTTACAGCGTCATGTATATCATGTATGAATAACTGAAAAATATACAAATTTCGACAAAAAGCTGATTCTAGCGTATTTTTTTAGTAAAATAATCTAGATACAGCAAAAAGAAGGGATTTTGAAATCATGACAACATATCTTGTAATTGGGGCTGGTATTCTAGGTGCATCAACTGCATACCATCTTGCTAAAGCTGGTGTTGAGGTTACAATTGTTGATCGCAAAGATCCAGGTCAAGCAACTGATGCTGCAGCAGGTATTGTCTGTCCTTGGCTTTCCCAGCGGCGAAATAAAGCATGGTACAATTTAGCAAAATTAGGGGCAAAATACTACGCAACTTTAATTAAAGAGCTCGAAGCAGTGGGTGAGACTAATACTGGCTATAAAAAAGTAGGAGCAATTTGTCTTCATTCCGATGAAAATAAACTTGATAAAATGGAGGAACGAGCACATTTACGCCGTGCAGATGCACCAGAAATTGGTGAAATTACACGCCTGACTACGGGAGAAACAACAGAAATCTTTCCACCATTATCTGAAGAGTTTTTATCTGTACATATTGGTGGTGCTGCTAGAGTAAACGGACGCGAGCTCCGAAATGCTTTGATTCGAGCAGCCAACCTGCATGGTGCACAAGAACGAATAGGAAGTGCCACTTTGGTAAAAGAGGGCGGCAAACTAATTGGTGTAAAAATAGAGGATAAAATTTTACGAGCAGATAAAATCCTTGTGACAGCCGGTGTTTGGGCAAATGAACTCCTTTTGCCTTTAGAAGTTGATTTTCAGGTGTCCTCACAAAAAGCCCAAATTGTTCATCTAGGGCTTGAAGATGCCAACACAGATAGTTGGCCAGTTGTGATGCCACCAAATGATCAGTACATTTTAGCCTTTGACGATGGACGAGTGGTCGCAGGTGCTACACATGAAAATGAAAAAGGAATGGATGCAAGAGTAACCGCGGGAGGTCTACATGAAGTTCTTAATAAAGCTCTAAGTATTGCTCCCGGGTTATCGGAAGGAACTGTAATAGAAACAAGGGTTGGTTTTCGCCCATTTACACCGGACTTTTTACCGGTGATAGGCGTGATTCCTGGGTATGATAACCTCTACGTCGCAAATGGACTTGGTGCATCAGGTCTAACAGTTGGCCCTTTTTTAGGTGGCGAATTAGCGAAGCTTGCTATGGGAAATGAACTCGATATCGATGTAGATCTATATGACATTAACAGTGCCATTAAGTAAGATGCATAATATAACATTGTTATAGTCTGATTCTTATTACTTGGATCAGGCTTTTTCAATTTCACTATATATGCAAATTAGAAATTATTTCTAAATTAATAAAGAAAATTTTCCAGAATAATGTTAAAATAGGCGATATTGGAATCCGATTTTATATAACAAAGTAACAGGGGGATGGCAGGTTGAACATAAAATTTTCACGACCAAAGGGGTTTGGGGAAATCCTTGACCACACATTTAGTTTGAGCAAAGACCGATTCCGAGATTTTTTTACTATCTTACTTATTTTTATGGGACCCGTATACATACTTGAGGCGCTAATCCTATTCGGATCAGGAACAAGTTTTTTCAGAGAGGTTGGACCTGGTGAAGACTGGATATCCCAAATCTCGAATAGCTTTAATGAATCAGCTGTTCCAGATAATATGGGTTTGGGTGTTGCTTTAGGAACGATCTTTATCGGTCTGCTAAGCATGGTATTATTTCCGGTGGCTGAAGCTGCTATACTTATTGCACTAAACCATATTCGTAAAAATGAAGAATATACAATCGGATCGGTTATTAAGAAGGCATTTACACGATTTTGGGCAATGCTTGGAAGTAATATATTGTTCGCACTAATTGTCTTTGGTTTCATCTTTGTTGCAGTTTTAATAGTGGTGCCAATTGGTATTTTTGGTGCAATTGGAAATCCATTCGGCGGCATCCTTTTCATAATTATCTTCGGTTTGGGATTATTTGTTGGAGTCGGTTATTTATTAACACGTTGGGGCTTTTATTTTGGTTCCGTTGTACTGGACTATGAATCTCCGGGTCTATCAAGAAGCTGGCATCTATCAAAAAAACGAGGCTGGATCCTATTTGGACTATATATTATTTTCTTTTTAATTATCAGTGCGATTAGCTTTGCAGTTGAGACAACATTCGCTATCTTTTTAGGAAATAGTGTTTTGTTAACATTAATCGTTAATTTAACAACCATTTTTACAACATTACTTTTTGCTGTAGGTTATGGTGTTATGTACCTCGATGCAAAGGTACGACATGACGCAGAGGATTTGGATGAAATGATTGAGGGATTTAGTGACCAAGATAAGTGGTGATGACAATGGGACAAACGAATGATGCAAGGGACCGGATTGAAGAAATTCTTAATGGTAAAGAATATCGAATTTACTATGATGATTCTAGGAACGTGTTTCAGGAATGGTGGGGTCAAGTAAAAGAATGGCTTGCTGATTTTTTAGAAAGTCTTTTCCCTGCAATCGAGTCGGGAAGCAGTGCTGCTGAAGTGGTGCTTGTCCTTATCATTTTTGGAGCACTCCTATTCTTGGGAATCGCGGTGTTTCTAACTGTACGAAATAAACGGAGAAATAAAAATTTAAGTAAACATAAGCCTCTTCATTCAGCGCAAGGATTAAACTGGACATATCAAAAGCATTTACACGAGGCATTAAGGTATGAAGAAAATCATCATTATTCACCAGCTACAAGACATCTCTTTTTAGCGCTACTCCTATTTTTTCATGAAAAAGAATGGCTTGAGGCTAAATTATGGAAAACAAATTGGGAGTATTATGATGAGCTTCGCAGAGTGAATCAGTCCTGGGCGGATGAATTTTATGATTTAGCATTAGTATTTGATGAGGTTGCATACGGAGAATATGAGATTGACCGAGCAGAATTCGATCAATTTCGGGAAAAAGCCTTTTTCTGGATAGAACCAACAGAAGGAGAAAAGGAGAAACAACATGCAAAACCGTAAAGTATGGATTACCTTAGTTGGGCTCACCCTGCTTCTGCTTTGTCTAACCTATTTCATAGAATCCTATAACCCTAAGGCATACCCGCATTATGTGTCTGAATCTCCTTCTCCAACCGGTGTAAAAGCGATTTATACATATCTAAATGAGGACCAAAAAGTCCAAAGGTGGACACACTCACCAAAGCTTCTAAACAAGCAAAATAAGAAACAAGTTTTAATTATGGTGGAGCCATATTTTACACCCGAACAGGAAGAAGTGGATGGTTATCTTGATTTTATGAAGGCAGGAAATAAGATAATACTGTTTAAAGAAAATCCAAGAGGGATGTTCGATGTCAAAACCCTTCCAGCAAATATAGACCCTTTCCTTGAAGAAGTGATAACTATTAAAGATAAAAGCGGAAGAAACTTCGAAGCATTTTTACAAGCAACAAATCGAATCATTCCAAAAGAAGTAGACAAGATCCTTTTAGAAGATGAGGCGGGAGTAATTGCAACAAGTCGAAACATAGGAGATGGTGAACTAATCACGGCGATTTCACCAGAGTGGATCTTAAATGATTATCTTTTAGACTATGATCATATTCCACTAGCGTTATCGTTGATTGAGGATAAAGAGTCAATGATATATTATTTTGATGAATATATTCATGCACCGAAAAATGCTTCAACAGCCACAACATTATATCCAACCTGGTTTTTAGTTTTACTTGTACAAGGTGGAATACTCCTGCTTCTTTGGCTTTGGTTAAAAGGAAAGCGGTTTGGTCCAGTTATTATAGCTCGAGAAGAATCGGTCCGATTTAGTGATGAAAATATTCGAGCTTTAAGTGCCTGGTATTTAAGAGGTCGTTACTATCATGAATCATTAAATATTCAAGCCGATTATGTAAAACAGCTACTACAGGAGAAGTGGGGAATGCCCTTTCATCGGGATTGGACGGACCTCACGAACAAATTGGTTCAACGATGGTCCGGAAAGAAAGAAGTTGAAATTAAGCAGTATTTGCGGAACCTCACAAAGGTCTTAAAAACAGAAAAACTATCAAAACACGAATATTTGCTATGGTCAAAGAACTTAGATGAATTACGAAAAGAGGTGGAGAAAGGATGAGAACGGAACTTACATCCTTACTTGATAAATATGAACAACGAATTTTAGGTCAAAATAAAAATTTAAGGCTTTTACTATCTGCCATTCTAGCAGGTGGGCATGTATTAATTGAAGGTGTTCCTGGAACTGGGAAAACACAAATGGTGCGGACTCTCGCTACCTTACTTGGCGGGGATTTTAACCGAATCCAGTTTACACCTGACCTCTTACCAAGTGACATTACAGGAAGTATGATTTACAACATGAAGGAAGGCAGCTTTGAAACCTTAAAAGGACCCGTTTTTACGAATATCCTATTAGCTGATGAAATTAACCGTACACCTGCAAAAACTCAAGCAGCATTGTTGGAAGCTATGGAGGAAAAACAGGTTACGATTCAAGGTAAGACATACAAACTACCTGAAGTATTCTTTGTGGTTGCTACTCAGAACCCAATTGAATTTGAGGGAACCTATCGATTACCAGAGGCCCAGCAGGATCGTTTTTTATTTAAACTTTACATCGATTTTCCGGCTTTTGATGAAGAAAAAAATGTTGTGAAACAAGTAGTCGAACAAGTTTTCGAGAATCATACTTCATCAAATGTTCTTGATGTAAACAGCTTATTATCCATTCGCAAGGAAATTGAAAAGGTTACACTAGGTGAAGGTGTTCTTGATTACATCATGCAAATTGTCCGAAAAACAAGGGAATCTGAAACGATTCGATTTGGAGCAAGTACAAGGGCAGCTATCTCGATTGCGAAAGCAGCACAGGCATGGGCATATCTGGCTGGCCGTGATTATGTAACGCCAGATGATATTAAATTGGTTTCAAAACCAGCATTAAGGCATCGAATTCAGTTATCTCCACATGCAGAATTGGAGGGAATCACCATTGACGAAATCATTGAAGAGCTGGTGGGATCGGTTCCTGTTCCTAGATAAAGGTATTCTTCCTACAACAAGGTTGATTTCAGTATTACTACTACTTTCGATTGGATTTTTAGTATTATCTTTATTAAAATTCGATCTTTCATGGGGAATTCTTATCGGTCTTAATCTTTTTGTTATTTTTGGAAGTGTAGTTGATTTGTTTTTTTCTCCAAGAAAAAAGCATTTATCAGCAACCCGTAAATTAGCGACTGAAATGGAGCGAGGAATTTCAACCCCTGTTGAAATTGAAATAACAAATGCTTCTACATATGGTCTTTCATATTGCTTTGTAGATGGTATTCCAGCTTCCTTTACCAATTTATTTCCTATCAAAGGAAAGATTTCCGGTCAAACGACGACACGTATCACTTACGAAACAGAAGCAATGGAACGCGGTGATTATCAAATTAACAAACTATATTTCCGATATAGGGGTTTACTTGGTTTATGGGAAAAACAACTCACCTTTACCGTAAATAATCAAGTAAAAGTTATACCCGATCTTTCAGAAACAAGGCAGTACCTTGAGAACGCACAGAAATTTTTATTATACGATGGTGTGAAAATTCGAAAGCAGCAAACAGGGACAGGTGAGTTTTCCAAAATAAGATCTTATGTCGTTGGTGATGATCCTCGAACGATCAACTGGAGACAAACTGCAAAGCTTCGTGAAGTTATGACGAATGAATATGAACCAGAGCATGGAAAGTATATTACGATCTTACTTGATTGCGGCAGGATGATGGGGGCTGAGCTGGAAAAGGGAAATCGTCTTGAAAGAGCGATCGAATCCGCTATTACTGTTGCCACTGCCGCCCTTCAAAACGGAGACTATGTATCTGTGCTTGCTTTTTCAACGAACGTAAAGGTTTTTGTCCCAGCTGGAAAAGGGATCGCACATCTTCAAACGATATTACAAGCGATTTATAATCTTCAGGTAGATGCGGTGGAATCTAATTATGGCGCTGTTTTATCTTATTTAGAAACAGTGCAAAAGAAGCGAAGCCTGCTTTTATTGTTTAGCGATGTACATACTTTTGTACGGGAAGAAAGTGCCTTGATTTATTTACGAAAACTGCGGCAACGGCATTATTTTCTAATGATTGGGGTAGAAGATGACACACTTAATCAGAGGATAAATGAGAAGCCGACAACTGTTCAAAAAGCGATGATAAAAAGTATGGCACAGCAGCAAATGCTTGTGAAAAAGAGAGAAAAGCGAAAGTGGGAAAACCAAGGCCTCATGATGGTTGAGGCCAAAGAGGATAAATTAGCAAGCACAGCCGTTTCCCATTATATTGATATTATGAATCGGAACTTGCTGTAGCTTCTTTTTTCACTAAAAATAGCTTTCCAGTCACGATGTAGAGGATTAAACCAATAACCGTAAGCAATGCAACAGCATATTTGGCTTCAAGCGAAATGGTAGCAGGTGTGATAAAGCCTTCGATGATTCCAGCAATGATAAATAATGGAATCGTGCCTAACAGAAGTTGTACAGACCGTTTCGCTTGGACCTTTAGCTGATAGCCTCTTGTGTATGGACCAGGTACGAGTAATTTGTAGCCCATTAACAGGCCGGCTCCACCTGCAATAAATATAGCGGTGAGCTCGATCATCCCATGGGGGACAATGTATGCCCAAAAATCATACGACTCGCCATAATGCCAAAACAAACCAGCTAGTGCACCGATGATGATCCCATTGTAGATTAATATATAAACCGTTAATAGTCCAAAGGTTATTCCGCTTGCAAAAGCGAGAATGGCGACTTGTATATTGTTTGTCATGATGCTCGCCGACATTAGGGATGAATCAACTGCACCATCTTGACTACCTAAATAATCTGGGTCTACACTTTGGGCAATTTCTGCTGGTAATATTGAAAACAGATGAAGCGGATCCTGTAAAACTGAAAAAAAGCTGCCGACTGCACCTAGAGTGAACAAAACAAAAGCAACCGCTACAAATTTCCATTGTTCGAGTAATAGACCGATAAATTTTGTGCTAAAGAAATATCGAATTTGACCGAAACTTGAAACCTGGTCCTTGTAAAGTAGATTATGAGCCTTCGAGACTAAACCGTTTAAATAAGGAGTAACCTCTTCATTAGGATAATAGGTTTGACTATAGGAAAGATGCCCGGCGCATTTTTGATAAAGTCTGTGAAACTCATTAATTTCGTTGCTGGTACGGGATTTTCTACGCTTATGTAAAGTGGAAATCAATTGCTCGAGCCGCTTCCACTCATCTCGGTGCTGTTTGACAAATTGCTTTATGTTCAATGTCTAATCACCTCTTAAAAATAACAATAACCTTATTATAGTAATTTTAGAGAAAAATAGAAACTGGTTATGTAAAAAAGAACCAGAAAAGGAGGAGCCTTTTTGAATCAAGAACAAACCAATATTAAAACACCAGAGTTTGTTTCCATCCAATTTCAATTAGCCGGTGTAGGAAGTCGGGCGGCAGCTTACTTACTTGATACATTACTATTGTCGATTGCCAGTTTACTAATATTACTTACCTTATTACTTATTTTACACGGCGGCTCCGATTTTTGGCTGCTAGGGGAAACGTTTTTTTCTGGTCCAGTGGCTATTGCAATTATTTTGTTGTTCTTATTGAACTGGGGTTATTTTTTTCTACTTGAATTTTTTGCTGGTGGTAAGACGATTGGAAAAAAAGTAGTAGGAATTCGTGTGATTCAAGAGAACGGGCACAGTATTACATTATTATCAAGCTTTATCCGGAATTTTCTGCGCATCATTGATTCCTTACCAGCTTCCTATTTTTTAGGAATTATCATGGTCTTCTTTCATCCAAAACATAAGCGACTTGGTGACTTAGTTGCAGGAACAATAGTTATACACGAAAGGCGGGCAAAAAATCATAAAAAACAAAGCCCGTTGGAAAAGGAAATTCATAGACGCGGACTTGGAAAGGATTCACTTGCAATTGATCAGTGGGCATTAAAGTCTTTTGGAAATAAGGAATGGAAGCTACTGCAAACATATTGCAATCGTTTTTTACAATTAAAAGAAGATGTAAAAGACAAAAGAACGAAACAAATTGCAGATATCTTGTTACCAAAGGTAGGACTTGATGTAGCAGGTAAAACATATGAACAACTAGAAAATGAGTTATTAGTCCTATATTTAATTTTGCATGATGAATGGGAATTCGAACTATAAAGGCGGGGAAATCTCCTACCTTAGACTGACATCCTAGTGTTTACAATGTATAATTAACCGTGGAACGCTATATGAAACAAGCATTTCAATACATATAGGTGTTAATACCTACAAAAACTAGGATAAAGTTGTAAACAGGGGATTTGAAAATCATGGAATGGAAGAGAATTATTATTTTTTGCTTATTTACAATACTGTTGTTTGCTTGTTCATCCCAAGCAAAGGAAGTAAAAATGATGAATACGGAGGTAGAAGTGGCTACGGAAGCGATTATTGCGACAACCAATAAATCATTACCCCTCGACAATTCCGAAAAACGTACAAATGAAATAACACATCTAATGATTCATTTTATTAGCAATGCAGCACTAAAGCCTGAGGATCCTTTTAATGTTGATGATGTCTACTCAATTTTTGAGGAATATGGACTTTCTGTTCATTATTTAATTGATCGTGAGGGAGAAATCTATAGTCTTGTTCCTGAGGATAGAGTGGCGTACCATGCCGGAAAAGGAAGTTTGCCTGATTTTCCTGAATACGAAAATAAAATGAATCATTATTCGATTGGGATTGAACTTATCGCAATGGGTACAAAAGAAGAAATGACAACGATTATAGATGCGGACACCTATAATCAAATCGACCCTTCACTTGCAGGCTACACAGATGCACAATATCAATCATTGCAGTTGTTGGTCGATAATATTTTAAAAAGAAATCCATCCATTTTACATAACAGACGCCATGTGATTGGACATGATGAATATGCACCAGGAAGAAAAACGGACCCAGGCTCACTATTTGATTGGTCTAGAATCGGATTTTAACAATAAAACATCTACATTGTGGGAAAATCCATTATCGTAGATGTTTTATATTTTGAAATAGTTTGAAAACTATGTGAATATTCCTTATAATGAAAACGTATACACATATCGTTTTATTCTTACTAAAGGGGGAAAACAATTTGTACGTACCTATGCTTTTATCCCAATTTTTAGATCGAGCTGTCAAACTATATGGAGAAAAAACAGCATTAATTGATGATGACAAAAGCTTTACTTATGCGGAAGTAAATGATAGAGTGAATCAGCTTTCACGAGGATTAAGCCATGTTGGTATTGAAAAAGGGGATCGTGTCGCATATTTAGCCCCCAATTCGTCTGAAATGTTTGAGGGGTTTTATGGAGTATTCCAAATCGGTGCCATCATTGTTCCATTGAACACAAGGTTGATTCCATCAGACTATGAATACATATTAAACCACAGTGAAACGAAGGTTTTGTTTGTCGACCATGAGCTTGTGGGACACATTGAACCGATTCGCAAAAACCTAAAAACTGTTGAGAAAATCATTGTCCATGGCGGGAAGGATGAAACAGAATGGACGATTCCTTATGAGGAATGGCTAGCACGATTTGAAAAAGCACCCACCGACCGCCCTGAGATGGATGAAAAAGATATTGCGACTCTTTTATATACAAGTGGAACAACGGGAAAACCTAAGGGTGTAATGCTCTCACACCGAAGTAATTACCTTCATGCACTCACAACCATGCATCATCTTCGCGTATCAGACAGAGATACACTACTTCATATATTACCAATGTTTCATGTCAATGGCTGGGGTTCACCTTTTTACTACACAGCAAATGGAGCTACACAAGTTTGCTTACGAAAGGTACAACCTGAGGAGATTTTTGGAAAGATAGATTCCTATAAAGTTACCGTTATGCATATGGCGCCAACTGTTCTCAATACGTTATTGCAATATGCCGGTTCAAGTAAAATTGCAAAACAAGAACAAGATATTCGAATTGTTATTGCTGGTTCCGCACCACCACCTGCGTTTGTAAAACGAGTTGAAGAGGAGCTTAAGTGGGAATTTATTCAAGTATATGGCATGACAGAGGCTGCACCACTTATCACTACTTCAATTATTCGGGATACACAGAGTGATGTTTCAAAAGAAGAAAAATATCGTTTAAAAGCAAAAGCTGGTTATGAATATATTGGAGCAGAGGTACGTGTAGTCAATGAATTTGGTGAGAATGTCGCTCAGGATGGAAAGGAAATTGGAGAAGTCATTGTCCGAAGTAATACAGTAATGGAAGGGTATTTAAATAATCAAGAAGGTACGGATGAAGTCATTCGCAATGGCTTCTATCACACAGGTGATATGGCGATTGTAGATGCAAATGGGAATATCGAAATTGCTGATCGTAAAAAAGACATTATTATCAGTGGAGGGGAAAACATTTCTTCCATCGAGGTTGAAAGTGCATTGTATGATCACCCTGCTGTTTTAGAAGTTGCGGTCATATCGATTCCTCATGAGAAATGGGGAGAGACACCACAAGCAATCGTAGTGAAACGAGAGGGACTTGATGTAACAGAGGAGGAACTAATCGCATTCTCACGTAGCCGTCTCGCGCATTTTAAAGCACCAACAAAAATTGTCTTTAAAACTGAACTGCCAAAAACAGCTTCGGGAAAAATTCAAAAAGTACACCTCCGAAAAGAATATTGGCAGGAAAAAGAAAAGTTTATTAATTAAAAGGAAAGGACCCCGTTTTCTCTTTTTTGGAAAATGGGGCCTTTATTTTATGCACCAAGTTTTTGTTCAATTTTTTTACCTTTTACGAATGTCCAATTTACTAAAAAGATACCTAGAAAAATTAACAGAGCCCCTCCATAAACAAACCATTCAACAACCTCTTTTAAAAGCACCCATCCTGTTAGAACCCCAAAAAATGGCGCTAAGAATAAGAAGGCTGATGTTTTCCCTGGGTCACCTGTATTAATTAAGTAAAACCAAATTGCAAATTGAACGATTGAAGCCATGATTGCAAGCCACAAAATGATAAACACCGATGTGGGAGTTATCGTGATTGAGGGAACCTCTAGGGTAAAGCTCATTAAGAGAAGAAGAATTCCTCCAAAGAGCATTTGATAAGCCGTTAACACCCAAATATTAAAACGAGCCCCCCATTTTTTAATTAATAATGTTCCAATTGACCAAGATATAGACGATCCAAGCCCTAATACGATCCCGGTATCTAAATTAAGATGAAAGCCAAGCGTAATGAAGACTCCTGTGAATCCAACAATTACCCCAACCCAATGAAAGAAATGATAACGAATTCCAAGAAAAATCGTACTTAAGATAACAACGAGTAAAGGGTTGCTAAATGTCAGGATAGATGATTCACCGGCAGTAATCGTCCGTAAGCTTAAGAATATACATCCCATTACACCTGCTGTTTGAAAAAATCCGATTGTAAATATTCGAACCCAATCTAGAAGTTTTTTTGGAAGTGGTTTCTTCCATACGAACAAAGCCATGAGAATCCCTGCGATTGTAAAGCGTATTCCAACAAGAAGAAGTGGCGATACATAACCTAACCCGATTTTTCCAACTGCAAAAGAAGAGCCCATTAACGCAGTAGTGGTCACGACAAGTACACCAAAGAGGTAAGGATTCATTTTATTACTCCCACTTTTTTCCTCATCATACCATATATTCGAGTTATAAATATACGGTTTTATGTCAAAAAGCAAATGAAAAAGGCAAGCTACGATGTGCTTACCTTTTTTCAATATCAACGAGAATCAGACCATACTAATTGAATATCCTTCTACGCAAGAGCTGGGATTCGTAACAAATACTGAAGTTTAAAAGTTAGCCTTCTCATGAAAATTGTAAGTTTTACGAACGTATAAAACAACTCTGGGAATAAGCGAAATAGAATATTCAAGGTATATCCCTCCGCATTGATTTTTTATGAGAATGAACTTCTCATAGGATTATTGTTAACAAAACACGAAATAATAATGTGTACAAGGCATATTTGATTCTGTACACTGGAAAGATAACATAGTACATAACTCATTTGGGGAGGAAAAGTGATGGAAAAGGTAAAAGTTGGAGAAGTTTTTTCAATCAGTGATGAAACAGGTGAAGACCAAGATGTTGAGGTGCTTGGTGTCGTAACAATTGAAGGTACTGAATATGCGGCAGTTGGTTTTCTTGAAGATTTAGAAGAGGAAACTGAGGATGACATTGATATTTTCTTTTTAAAGATTGATGAAGATGGAGATTTTTCAGCGATTGATAGTGATGAAGAATTTGATAAAGTATCCGCAGCCTTTGACGAAATCTTCGATGAAGAATTAGATGAGGAATAAAAGCTAGAACCCCACGTGAACACGTTGGGGTTCTTTACATACATGTACGTTCAAATCTTTAATTTTCCTTAAGATTTTACAAAAAAGTGCAATTCTATTCAAAAACAAACAGAATTCATATAAAATAGACGTAATATCCTAATAAAATTTTCCACTAGAGATAACATCAACCTGAATTAAGCTTATCTTATTAAACAGAATGCTTTTGTTAAGAGGAGGAGACTGTATGAAAAAAGCATTGTTAAATGTCGATTATACAAATGATTTTGTTGCAACTGATGGAGCATTGACTTGTGGAAAACCAGGGCAAGATATTGAAACAGAAATTGTTCGTATCACAGAGGAATTTATTTCAAATGGGGATTTTGTTGTATTCGCAATCGATCTTCATAAAGAAGGCGATGAACTACATCCAGAGACTAATTTATTCCCGCCTCATAACATTCAAGATACGTCGGGAAGATTGCTCTATGGGGATTTGCAAAGAGTGTTCAATGAGCAACAAACCAATTCAAATGTGTATTGGATGGATAAAACAAGATATTCCGCATTTGCAGGCACAGATCTCGAAATTAAATTACGTGAACGTGGAATCACTGAAGTCCATATAGTGGGTGTGTGTACAGATATTTGTGTCCTCCATACTGCTGTTGATGCATATAACCGTGGATTTAAAATTGTTATCCACAGTTCAGCAGTGGCAAGCTTTAACCAAGCTGGTCATGAGTGGGCACTCGGTCATTTTAAAGATTCAATTGGCGCAGAAGTTCGTTAAGGACGAAGCGGGTTATTTACTTGGAGGTAATTTTTGATGAACAAGCATTTTAACGATGACAGCATTGCACTGCATACAGATTTATATCAAATAAACATGGCGGAGATATATTGGAGGGAAGGCTTACATAACAGAAGAGCCGTGTTTGAATTGAATTTCAGGAAACTTCCTTTTGGGAATGGGTATGCTGTTTACGCAGGACTTGAAAGGGTAATTCACTTTCTTGAAAACTTTTCATTTAGTGAAACCGATATCGCTTATTTAAGGGAAGAAGGATACAAGGACGACTTTCTGGACTATTTGAAGGACCTTCGATTTACAGGAACCCTTCGATCGATGAAGGAAGGAGAAATCGTTTTTGCAAATGAGCCTCTTCTTCGGATTGAGGGACCAATTTGTGAAGTTGTATTATTAGAGACTCCCATTTTAAATATTATCAATTACCAAACACTGATTGCGACAAAGGCATCTCGAATTAAGCAGGTTGTTGGTGATCAGACCGCTATGGAATTTGGTACTAGACGTGCACAAGAAATGGATGCGGCAATTTGGGGAACCCGGGCTGCTTATATTGCAGGATTTGATTCAACCTCCAATGTCCGTGCTGGTAAATTGTTTGATATTCCAATCTCTGGAACGCATGCTCATTCGTTAGTTCAAGCCTATCGAGATGAATACCAAGCATTTAAACATTATGCAAACACCCATAAAGATTGTGTATTTCTCGTTGATACATACGATACATTGAAATCCGGAGTCCCAAATGCAATTAAAGTTGCTAAGGAAGAAGGAGACAATATAAATTTCATAGGAATTCGCTTAGATAGCGGTGACCTGTCCTATTTATCAAAAGAAGCACGAAAAATGCTTGATGAAGCAGGATTTAAAGATGCTAAGATTGTCGCATCCAATGACCTTGATGAACATACGATTATCAACTTAAAATCCCAAGGGGCAAAAATAGACTCATGGGGAATTGGAACAAAGTTGATCACTGCTTATGATCAACCGGCTTTAGGTGCAGTCTACAAACTTGTGTCAATTGAAGATAAAAATGGGGATATGGTAGACACTATAAAAATAAGCGGTAATCCAGAAAAGGTTTCGACACCAGGATTAAAACGTGTGTATAGAATAATTAATAAGAATAGCGGGAAATCCGAAGGTGACTATATTACACTCGAGCACGAAGATCCACAGCATGAAGAACGACTAAAAATGTTCCACCCGGTTCATACGTTTATCAGTAAATTTGTTACCAATTTTGAAGCAAGGGAATTACAGTATACGATTTTTGATAATGGGAAACTTGTATATGAGATTCCAACTTTACAGGAAATTCGTTCGTATTTAAATGAAAATCTCGAACTGCTCTGGGACGAGTACAAACGTACAACAATGCCAGAGGAATATCCAGTCGACTTAAGCCAGGAATGCTGGAATAATAAAATGAAACGAATTGAAGAAGTTAAAGAAAATATAGAAGAAATGATTAAAAATACTAATCATTAACAGTTTGTTGCACCACTTAAATGGAGGGAACTTTCATGAGTATTCAGCAACAGATTATGAAAGAATTACATGTAAAACCAAATATTGATCCAAAAGAGGAAATCAAACTTAGAGTGGATTTTCTAAAAGAATACCTTTTAAAAAGTAAGACGAAAGGATTTGTCTTAGGGATCAGCGGCGGTCAAGATTCATCATTAGCGGGCAAGCTTTGCCAAATGGCGGCCAGTGAATTACGAAATGAGGGGCATGAAGCCACCTTTATTGCCGTTCGTTTGCCTTATCGTACTCAAAAGGATGAGGAAGATGCTAGAGCAGCATTATCCTTTATTAAGCCAGACCGAGAAATCACCTTTGATATTACGACAACGGTTGATGCATTTGTGACGGAGTACAAGCAATCGACTTCTGAAGAAATTAGCGATTTTAATAAAGGAAATGTTAAGGCAAGAGAGAGAATGATTGCGCAATATGCGGTTGGAGGTATGCATAATTTATTAGTGGTTGGAACTGACCATGCTGCAGAAGCAATCACTGGTTTCTTCACTAAGTATGGGGATGGTGGAGCTGACCTAATACCATTAACAGGGTTGACTAAGCGACAAGGACGTGCCCTTTTAAAAGAGCTAGGAGCAGAGGAACGTCTCTATTTGAAGATTCCAACAGCCGATTTATTAGATGTAAAACCACTGCAGGCTGATGAAACTGAACTGGGAATCAGCTATGAACATTTGGATGATTATTTGGAAGGAAAAGAAGTTCCGGAAGAAGAAGCCAAAAAAATTGAAAATAGATATCAAATTTCCATGCATAAACGCCATATGCCAGCTAGCATGTTCGATGAATGGTGGAAATAGTGTTGGGCCTGTTAAAGAGAAGAACGCACACTAATACAATAGGTGCGTTCTTTGCATTTTATCGTCTTCTCTTTCTTGGATCAACAACAGGATTTTTTTTCACGATACGTTCAAACTCAACCTGGATATGAACATTTCTATTATCAACATTGGTTACTTTCAATACCTTGCCTTTTTTTCCTTTTATTTTGATAGCCTCATCAACTGCAGGTACATTTTGCACCAGTTGAGTTAATAAGAGATTTTTATTTTCAAAGTAATGAACAACATACATACTTATCACCTCATAAGAAATTCGTTATAAGAGCCCAAATATTTACTCGATAGTATATGTATAAAATCATGATTGGTTCATAAATCGTAAAAACTTTTTTGCAGGTGAAGTGACATCAAGTTGAATATAATATTATTATGTTAACTTAAATATATTCTTCATTCTTTTTTAATAGTCTTGTAGTTATCTATGTCAATTGCCCTTCCTTCCGTAAAATCGCAACATATTTTATTAGTATAGTTCGATCTTAAGGGAGGGGTATCATGGGCAAGAGAAGAGGGTTCGGTATTTGTATGCCTGGCTACAGATGGTGTGGCCCAGGCTGTGGCGGGTCTGGTCCTCCAACGAATCAGGTAGACTCATGTTGTATGAGACATGATCTTTGTTATCAACGTTTTGGTCCGTCAAAAGAATGTGACTTAGCTTTTATGGAATGTTTACGACAACAGCGAAATCGATATACAAAAGAGGGAAGAGATGCAGCTTTTTTTTATAATGTGATGAGATTTCGAAATATTTTTAGACTGTAAAAAAAGGTGCCAATCAATTCCTGCAAGAATAGGTGATTGGCACCTTTAAAGTATTAAGCTGTTCCTAAAGTAACACCTATTTTTTTCAGATATTGGCGATATGCTATACTCATCCGGTCAGATTTTAAGGAAAGCTCAACTTGTAAATCTAATGGAAGATCCTCAGGCTTTTGATTTTCAACGATCGGCTTGTCCTGTGCAAAAATCATATCTTGGAATTTGACTGTTTCTTCATCAGATGTACCAGTGTCATAATTAAAGGAAATGATTCCATGTGCAATTGATTTTTCTTCTGTAACAGGTTGAATCATAAGGATTATTGACATTTTATTATCATTATCAGGGTCTCTCTTTGTAAATTGAACAACAAGAGGATTGAAAATTTCGTATGTATAATAAACATCCTTAGCAACCCCAGTTCCGTCTGGATCTGGTTGGAAGATGGCAATCTCATCAGAATAGATACGCTCATCATCTTGGTGAACATTATAATCACCAATCACTGGTTTTGCTTGATCACCTAAAAAGCCAACGTGAACGAACGCAAGGTGACCAACATCTAGGAAATTTTCAACAACCCTAGGCGGCTTCGCATTGATTTCTGTTTGTCCCCATAAAACATTATGATAGCTTTCGTCAAGAAATGGGCGATATGTAAACATTTTAGGATTATTATTATTTAAGTTCACCCATACATATCCAAACTCTTCTCGGCAAGAATATTTAATCGCCTTAGCTTTTAATGGGATTTTTCTTCCTTCAGGTAATTGTGGAATCTTTGTACAAGCTCCTTCAGAATTATATTCCCAGCCATGATATGGACAAACGAGCTGTCCATCTTTTACACAACCTAATGACAGGGCAGCACCGCGGTGTATACAAAGGTCTTTAAAAGCATGAATGCCATCATCTGTTCTGAATAAAACGATTCTTTCACCTAAAACGATTACTTGTTGTGGTACTTCTTTAATATTTTCAGCTCGAGCTGCAACAACCCATTGATCTCTTAATACTTGGTCTTCAACTAACATGACCAAACCTCCTTATTTCTTGTATTTCCTCATTACATTTTATATATTTCGACAAATGAAGTCAATAAAAACCGAACATTATTAGTAGTATTAAATAAAATATTCGTATTTTGTATTTACATTTTTAAAAACCTTCTTTATAATTCAAATATGTTATATAACATGTTAATGGTGTTTTCGACGATTACTATTGCATGCTATACATTATATTCCAGAGTTTATTCTCTGCATTTATTAATACTTAGTTCATAACATTGGGGGAAGAGAAGTGGAACAAAATTCGCAAAATCCGGACTTAACTGTCGGTGTTAACGACAAAATTAGTGTTGGAAAATCCTTATTACTTGGTTTTCAACACGTACTTGCAATGGATCTTTATATTGCACCAATCATTATTGCAGGCTTACTTGCATTAAACACAATGGATACAACTTACTTCATACAAATGTGTTTTCTTGCAGCTGGTATCGCAACACTCCTTCAAACTATTGGCGGGTTAAAATTACCTGTTGTCCAAGGTCCATCTTATGTACCAATTGGTGCCCTTGCTGCAATCGGTGGTAAGCTAGGATTAGGGGCGGTATTCGGAAGCCTAATTCCAGGTGCTCTATTAATTGCAATTTTAGGTTATCCATTAAAAGTTTTTGCAAAAACTGTTAGAAAAATTATCCCTCCATTAGTAGGTGGAACTGTAATAGTAATTGTCGGAATTTCATTAATGCCAAGTGCATTCAATAGCATTTACACTTCACCAGGAAATGTTGGACATAATGTGATTGTAGCTGCTGTTTCAGCAGGCATTTTATTAGTATTTATGTTACTTGGACGTAAGAAATCAGGGTATGGTACATTTTTCCGTTTAGTATCCGTGATTTTGGCGATTGTAATTGGAACCATTACCGCCTCATTCTTTGGAACTGTAGATTTTTCTGCTGTTAAGGAAGCAAAGTGGATTTCGTTACCAAGCTTCTTCCCATTCGGACAACCTGTTTTTGATCTGCAAGCAATATTAACGATGGTATTTATTTATATGATTATTTTAATTGAAACAACAGGTACTTGGTTTGTTGTGTCAACCGTTACCGGTGAAGAGTTAGATGACAAACGTTTAAATCGCGGATCTGTTGGGGAAGGGCTTGGCTGTTTTGTAGGTTCCTTGGTTGGTGGAACACCAGTTACTGGTTATTCTTCTAATGCTGGGATTATCGCGATTACTGGTGTTGCTAGCCGTATGGCAATCATTGCGGCTGGAATTATTTTAATTTTCTTAGGACTTCTTCCCAAACTTTCGGCAATTATTACTTGTATTCCTCAGCCTGTTATCCAAGGTATATTTGGAGTTGTGTGTGTGGCAATTGTAATGAACGGACTTAAGGTAATTCAACATGTAACAATTGATGACCGTAATATGATCGTAATCGGTGTTCCTATTCTATTAACAGTTGGAACAATTGTCCTACCAAAAGAAATACTTTACAGTGTTCCTGATTTTGCTAACTACATTCTTTCTTCTGGTACGGCTGTCGGTGCAATTGCAGTATTAATTCTTAATTTGTTGATTCCTGAGCAAAAGAAAGAAAAACAAATCATAGAATCATGAATAAAAATGCCATCTAGTTAGAATCTAGATGGCATTTTTTAATTTAGTTTATGCAGTTACAGTTTCTGCTGGTTCTTCTAATTCACTTGCTGGACCGAAGAATTCAAAGTGAATATTTTCTGATGCAATTCCCCATTCCTTTAATGAGCGATACATCATTTTCATAAATGGTACCGGGCCACAGAAGTAGAAGTCTGCTTCTTTTGTTCCCACAGTTGCTTTTAACCAATCAAGATCAATAAAGCCTTCCTTATCAAAGTTCATGTCTTTACGGTCTTGATCAGAAGGGGCAGAGTAAGCAACAAAATTCTTCACATTATCATGTTTCTCCGCTAATGCCGCAACCTCATCCTTTAATGCATGTACTTCACTATTAAGTGCACCATGGATGAACATAACTTCACGATCAGGCTGTTGCTCTGCAATTGTGTTTAACATGCTGACCATTGGCGTTAAACCAACACCACCGCTTAATAAAATAGCAGGAGTTTCTTTAGCTTCAAGAACGAAGTCACCAGCTGGAGCACTTACTGTGACACAATCGCCTTCGTTAATTTCTTGATGTAAGTAATTTGAAACGACACCATGCTCTTCACGTTTTACGCTGATTCTATAATAGTCTTTACCAGGTGCATCTGAAAGGCTATAGTGGCGGATATGTGTATATTCATCACCTTCAGGTTGAACTTTAACAGTTAAATATTGACCAGCTTGATAGGATGCGATTTCCTTTCCATCCTCAGGTTTTAAGTAGAAGGAAGTAATGACTTCACTTTCTTTTTGCTTACGTTCTACCACAAAGTTTCTGAAGCCATCCCAACCTCCTGGTTGTTCTTTCGCTTCCTTATACATTCCTTGTTCAACACCGATGAATGCGTCCGCAATCGCCCCGTAAGCTTCAGCCCAAGCATTGATAACCTCATCAGTTGCTGCATCGCCTAACACTTCTTTAATTGCACCAAGCAAATTTTCTCCTACGATTGGATAATGTTCTGGTCGAATGCCTAATGCACGGTGTTTTTGTGCGATTTGTTTAACAACTGGAATAATAGCTCCTAAATTATCGATATGAGCAGCGGCAGCGTATACTGCGTTAGCTAATGCCGTTTGTTGACGACCTTGTCTTTGGTTTGCATGGTTGAAAATATTTAATAGTTCAGGATTATTTTTAAACATACGCTTGTAAAAATGAGTAGTTATATCCTTACCGTATTTTTCAAGAACTGGAACTGTGCTTTTCACGATTTCAATAGTTTTTTGATTAAGCATTAAAAAACGTCCTTTCTAAAACAAATATTTAAAATACATGTTTATAATATAACGACAGTGCAAATAAAAGATACCTTTTAGATACATCTTTTGAAAAGTTGTCACATTTACAGTAAAAAGGGGGCTTTCGTGCTATACTTATTGGGAACTCATTCATATAAGGAGTTTTTAATCATGAAGTTAACCAATTATACGGATTATTCTTTACGTGTTCTAATGTATTTGGCAATGAAAAATAAAGAAGACTTATCCACAATTCAAGAAATTGCAGAGGCATATAATATATCAAAAAATCATTTAATGAAGATCATTCATCATTTAGGAAAATTAGAATATATCATAACAATTCGTGGACGTAATGGAGGCTTCAGGCTCGCTAAGCATCCAAAGGATATTAATATAGGTGAGGTTGTATCAAATACAGAAGACGACTTTAATATCCTGGATTGCTTTAAAGAAGGAGGGAGCTATTGCTCTATTTCACCATCCTGTAAACTAAAACATGCACTCAATGAAGCATTAAAAGCCTTCATAAATGTATTATATGGGTATACGTTAGAGGATCTTGTTACGAATAAAGCCGAACTTGTACGATTAATTCGTGTATCAGATGAAGAATGGTCCTAAAGAAGAGGGGTGTAGTAAAATTTGAAAAAGAAAATTTTAATCACGAGAAAGCCTCCCAAGCATGTCTTAGAAATGCTTAAAGATGAATTTGAAGTAGATATTTGGGATTCCGAAGAGCAACAAATTCCGAGAAAAATCCTTTTAGACAAAATTGAAGATAGTGACGGATTACTCTGCTTACTTACTGAAAATATTGATCATGAGGTTTTAGAAAAAGGGAAAAATTTAAAGATCATAAGCAACCTGGCTGTGGGATATAACAATATCGATATAAAAGCAGCGTCCCTAAGGGGAATTATCGTTACCAATACACCTGGTGTATTAACTGAAACAACCGCAGACTTAACCTTTGCTCTTATGATGGCTACATCCAGGAGATTAATCGAAGCATCCAACGTTTTGAGAGAAGGTAAATGGCATACTTGGTCTCCGATGTTTTTGACGGGTATGGATATACATTCAAAAACCTTAGGAATCATTGGACTTGGTGAAATAGGTGCAGCTGTTGCAAGAAGAGCTAAAGGGTTTGGGATGAATCTATTGTATTATAATCGAACTCCAAAACCTTCATTAGAAAAAGAGTTAGACATCAAGTTTGTTAGTAAAGAGACATTACTCGAAAACTCGGACTTCGTATGTATACTAACTCCATTAACAAAAGAAACTATTAATCTCATCACATTAAAAGAGCTGAAATTAATGAAGAAGACAGCTGTTCTTATAAATACTTCAAGAGGCGGCATCGTTAACGAACAAGATTTATTCGAAGCTTTGTCAAATGGTGAGATATGGGCTGCTGGATTAGATGTTTTTGGACAAGAGCCGGTGCCAGTTGATCATCCTTTGTTAAATTTATCAAATGTTGTAGCTCTGCCTCATATTGGAAGTGCAAGTATTCAAACAAGAACGAAAATGTGGGAACTTGCTGCACAAAATCTGCATTTAGGTTTAACTGGAAAAGTTCCTCCTAATATCGTTCCTGATCAACTAAATAAATAGAAAAAACGGAACCCTTTACTAATGGAATGGGTTCCGTTTTTTATATGTAACAGATTTCAAAGTAATATCTGAAACAGGAACCAAAAATTGTCGTTTTACATACATTTAAGTAGACGAAGTAATTAGTAAAATACTGGTTTCAAAGGAGGAAGCGAAGATGATAAGACATACGTCGGGTTTCTATTGCCCTTATTGTCATGGATACTTAGAACCACGGAATTTGTATGATGAGTACTATTACCACCAGTATGTGCCACAATACCCTGTACCTTACTATGGGTGGGATTGGAATCGTGATCCGAAAACGATTTTAGGAAAAGCAACTTGGACTTGGGGCGGAACACCAACAAAATGTGAAATCGGCTGGTCATATGATCATAATATGACTGTGGCAGTTGGAGAAAATAGTCCATTTAAATGTGGACAGCAATTACGAATCCGAAATGTTTCATTTGTCCCAAATCAAGACATTATTGTAACAGTTGTGGATCAGGTTAAGAAATATCCAGCAAATCGAATCAATCTCCACCGTAAAGCGTTTGAAGCATTGGGAGCATCACCAAGTGTTGGTGTCTTAAATGTAGAAATTACACCTATTGATTAATAGGAAGAAAGGAGAACAATCTTGAATTGTCTCCTCTCTTCCTTTTTAGTCTTCTATTTCGGTTTGAGTCATTTGTTCACGGAGACGTTCCTTTTCCTTTGATTCCAAAAGATTTTCTGATTGGAGAACATCGTAAGCTGGATTGGTAATATAAAGTACTTGGTTTCTCAGATGTTCATTTTTCTTCATGTAATTCCTTCCTCTCATCCTTGTTATTATACTAATATGGCTATTACGGATACATTTTAATCAAAATAGCGGCCATCCAGTATGGCGATAGCCGCAATCTTTAATTTATTTGAAAAAATTTATAAAAGTTAGCACATTTTCGTTACCCCATCATATACTACCTATTGTGTGAGGAAAAAGTTAGAAGGGAAGTACGGAAAATGAGCAACGAGATTAAAACACCAGTTTCAAACGATTACAAGGACAAAGAAGGGTACAAAGTAATCGAAGTCAACCTTAACAATCCAACAGAAAACTTATTTGCGGTCGTAACTCCTATTAAAATGCAGTAACTTTATTCAGCAGAGCACCCGCTTTTAATATGCAATGGCATATTTGATTGTTAGTAAAATACCACCTTTTCGTACGTATTCTTACATAGAAAAGATGGTATTTTTTATTTTGCTAAAAAACGAAGGCATATGGTGACGACCTTGGCTGATTTGCCAAAGCTTAGTTTTAGATTGGGGAGTAAATATATTTAATAGCTTTACAAATATGCATAAACATACTATGCTTATAGAAAGAATATTCGCAAACTACTAGGGGTGCCCGGTTGGGCTGAGAGAAAAACGGACGTTTTTTAACCCTTTGGACCTGATCCGGGTAATACCGGCGGAGGAAAGTAGAGTGGAAAACTTCCATTTTTCTTACTACTTAAGCTAAGCTAGGTCCATTTATTTGGGTCTAGCTTTTTTGCGTATTTCTTATCTACTATATTAGGAGGCTACTAGAATGAAACTGCAAAATCAAGTTATTCTTGTTACAGGTGGTGCACGTGGATTAGGAAAGGAAATTGTAAAAGCTTTTGCTAATGAGGGAGCGAAAGTGGTTATTAATTATTTTCAAAGCGAAGCAAAAGCTCATTCTCTAAAAGAAGAGATAGGCGAAAATGCACTAGCAATTCAAGCAGATGTTAGGAATCGTGAACAGATACAGAGCTTATTTCTAGAAGCAAAAAAGTATTATGATCAACCAATCACAACAGTTGTGAATAATGCCTTAATTAATTTCCGCTTTGACCCAATCGCAAGAAAAAATGCTGAAGATATCTCATGGGAAGATTATCACGCACAGCTTGAAGGTGCAATTCGAGGGGCTTTACATACAACACAAGCAGCAGTTTCCGATATGAAGGAGCTAGGCTTTGGTCGAATTGTAACGATTGGAACAAATCTCTTTCAAAATCCAGTTGTTGCTTATCATGATTACAACACAAGCAAGGCAGCACTTCTAGGTTTCACCCGGAACATGGCAAAAGACCTCGGGTCATATGGCATTAACGTTAACATGATTTCAGGAGGATTACTTCAAACAACAGATGCGAGTTCAGCAACTTCCGAGGAGGTTTTCCAATTAATTAAGGATTCTACGCCACTTCAAAAAGTCACGACACCAGAGGATGTTGCTAATGCAGTTCTTTTCTTTGCATCTCCTTGGAGTAAAGGCGTAACAGGGCAGAACCTTGTCGTTGATGGTGGATTAGTAATGGACTAAATCATATCAGGAGGGATTTCACTATGAGTAAAACACTAAAAATGACACTAACAGCGATGTTTGTCGCGATTGGAACTGTTACAAGCCACTTGTTTGCAATACCTATTGGATTTACAAAGGTATTTCCTATGCAACATTTCATTAATGTGTTATCAGCTGTAATCTTAGGTCCGGCTTATGCTGTTCTTCAAGCATTTTTAGTGTCATTATTACGAAACATGAATGGGACAGGTTCCCTATTTGCCTTTCCAGGAAGTATGATTGGGGCGTTTTTAGCGGCAATTTTATATTCAAAAACAAAGAAAGCCTCAATGGCGATGACTGGCGAAATTATTGGGACAGGTTTGTTAGGAGCCATTGCTTGTTATCCGATCGCAACACTGCTTCTAGGACAGGATGCTGCGATTTTTGGTTTCGTTCCTTCGTTTATTTTTAGCTCAATTGCAGGTTCTATCTTTGGCTTTATAATTGTTGGTATCGTACTAAAAAGTCCTGCTTTTAAAACATACCTTGAACGTAATTTCTAATATTTAAAAAGACTAAACAGCTGTGATGTTTAGTCTTTTTAAATAAATATACCACCTAGAATATAGAGCCCAATTGCAATAACGCCACCAATCGCTGATACCTTCAATTTATATTGCGCATATTCAACTAGGTCCATATCTAAAATTGATGCTGTAGTAATGGTTGTATCACCAAGTGGCGAGCTCAAAGCTCCAAATGCCCCACTTGCAAAAACTGCTCCCACGGTTAATGGAATGGACGCTCCAGTCGATAAAGCTAGTGCAATCCCAAGCGGCATAAATAACCCCCAGGTTCCCCAGGAAGACCCAATAAAATATCCAACAACTGAGCCGATTAGAAAAATCGTCGCAGGCGTTAAAAATCCTGGCAGGAATGAACCTAAGGTTGAACTAATAAATACAGAAAACCCGAGTTCCTCAGCTGATAAGGTTAGGGCCCATATCAGAATTAGAAGGCTAATCGCCTGCATCATTTGATTGCCGCCATCGTAAAAATGATACATGATTTCATGCAATTTCTGTTTTCGAATCACATAAAAGACAAATGTAAAAATAAGAGTGATAAACACTGCTAACAGCATGACAAAAGTTGCATCCGCCATTGAAAATGCTTCAAAAACAGTTTGAGCCCCAAGCGATTTACCATCCTCCCACAAAAGATAAAGGGACAAACCTAACAACAAAAACACTGGAACAATTAAATTCCAAGGCTGAGCTTTTACTAGGGAAAGTTCTTTTTTTATTCCCATTCGATGAAATTCATGCTCATGTTCTTCTTCATCGGGATTTTTTTCAGACTTAGATTTGGATTTGGAAGGCCAAAATGTTTGAATAATTCCAATTAGAAGCATGACAATTGCATAAAAATTAAACAGGATGCTTAACAGGAACACCTCGTAGGGTGACATACCTAAGTCAAGCCCTTTAATACCACCTTCCACTAGTGATACCATAAATCCTACAAAAGCTGTCGCAACAGGTAATAAAACAATTACTGATTCGGTAGAAATATCTAGAGTCATGCCGACTTTTTGTTTTGATAGGTTCATTTTTTTAATGAGTTGTTTGATAATGGGGCCAATCATCATAATCCGAAACATTGGCATCATAAAGGTAAAAGGGAGGGTAAGCCAAATCAAGCCTAGCAGACCACGTTCACTTTTTATTTTCTCCCCAATCCATTCTGTAAATCCTTTAATACCTCCGGAGATATTCATCATCCCAACTAATCCACCGAAGACATACAAAAAGCTTACAATTTTAATATTTGTGGGATCTGATAAAGTTGTCACAATGTATGCAATCGATTGACCGGTCCCACCTAATACATCAGATGTTACAAGAATCGCGCCAACTAATAATCCTAAAACAAGTCCAGGTAAAATGTCTTTTAACCAAATCGCCATTCCGATAACTATTAAAAAAGGAATCAGAGAGAGCCATGCATGTTCCAAACCATTGTCCTCCAATATACGAAAAATGTTCATTTGGTTAGTATGACCAATATAGGAGAGGAGTATTTTTAACATTAAAAGCTCTTAAGCAAGATTGTTTGTTTCTGTTCGATCAATTGATATAGTAATAAGAGAAAATGGAAGAAAGGACATGTTAAAATGACAATTATAAATATTCCCGTCTCTGTTCTAAACCTTGCTCCAATTCGTAAGGGGCAAAATCAGAAAGACGCAATTGATGCAATGGTTGACTTGGCTCAAGCTACTGAAGAAATGGGATACACCCGATATTGGATTGCGGAACATCACAATTCCCCTACATTAGTAAGTTCAGCGACATCCATTTTAATCAAACATACTTTAGAACACACAGAAAAAATCCGTGTTGGATCAGGAGGGGTCATGCTTCCAAACCATGCACCACTTGTTGTCGCCGAACAATTCGGAACAATGGCCACCATTTATCCAGGCCGTCTTGATTTAGGGCTTGGCCGCGCACCTGGAACTGACATGATGACAGCAAATGCCTTAAGGCGTTCAAATAATGACTCTGTTTACACATTTCCTAATGATGTAAATGACTTACTTACGTATTTTGGACCGATGGAACGCCAAGGCTATGTCAAGGCATATCCCGGTGTAAATACAAATGTACCCATTTATATTCTTGGATCTTCAACGGATTCAGCTTATTTGGCAGCAAAATTAGGACTTCCATATGTCTTTGCATCACATTTTGCACCAAGATTCATGGAAGAGGCTATTTCTATTTACCGCAATCGCTTTGAGCCATCCGAATTTTTAAGCTCTCCATACATGATGGTTTGCCTAAATGTAATTGCAACTGAGACGGATGAAGAGGCTAGTCGCGAAATGACGACTATGCAGCAATTTTTCCTAAACGTTGTACGCGGATCACAAAACCCATTATTACCACCGGTTGATAATATGGATGAACTATGGAACCAACAGGAAAAACAAATGGCAACCTCCATGTCTAGTGTTACATTATTAGGAAACAAAGAATCCATTCGCAAGCAATTAACAAGCTTCCAGGAAAAATATAATGTCGATGAACTAATGGCCGTTTCTTACATTTATGATCCTGATAAACAAAAACGTTCTTATGAGATTTTAAAAGAAGTTGTTGATGGAAAGTAAGTGTTGACGGGTTTTTAGTTTAAGCAGGAGGGCAATTTATAGGAAAGTGAACTATTTGAAGCAAAATGCTTCACAATATGCCATATACTTGATAAAATAAAGTGAAATTAAATATTGATCTATCTTCGGGGCCGGGTGAAAATCCCGACCGGCGGTGATGAGAGCACTCTCTAAGCCCGCGAGCCGCAAGGCAGGATTTGGTGCGATTCCAAAGCCGACAGTATAGTCTGGATGGGAGAAGATGGAGGTTCTGCGCGTTCAAAAATTTTCAATGATTGAACGTTTATTAAGCATACCTTTAACTCCCTCAAGAAGCCATTCTTGGGGGTTTTTATTTGAGTATGACTTGAAAAGCTGAACTTTCTTCTTTTGAAGTGGATCGCAAAAGAGGAGAGAGTAGAAAAATGAAGAAAATACCTTTACGTCAATTTGTGGCAATTGCAATGTTGAGTACGATTTCGTACATCCTAATGTTTTTTAACTTTCCATTGCCAACATTCCCGAGCTTTTTGAACGTCGATTTTAGCGATGTTCCCGCATTACTCGCAGCACTAATTTTTGGTCCGGTGGCCGGTATCCTAGTAGAATTTTTTAAAAACCTGATTGACTTTGCATTAACAGGTAGCGAGACACCAATTCCAGTCGGTCACATCTCAAACTTCTTAGCGGGGATTATTTTCGTCCTAACAACCTATTATATTTTTAAACTGATAAAAACAAAATTAGGATTAACTATCGGATTAATAGGCGGTACAGCGATGATGGCGATCATCATGAGTGTTCTAAACTACTATGTTTTCCTGCCGGCATTCAACTTCTTTTTGAATATCCCGGCGATGTCATCTCCAGAAACGCTCAAAATGGTGGTTTACGCAATCCTGCCATTTAATTTACTAAAAGGATTGATTGTTGCAGTCATTTTCATGTTGTTGTATGCCCGTTTACATCCATGGATTAATAAACAAGCATCGATATAGATTATTAGATAAGCAAGCACCCGCAAGCGGGTGCTTGTTTTGGTTAAATGGGATTTTTAATTAAACAACATCAATCAAGTATCAAATCGAGTGTTGTTACTTTTAGCAATCAGCACCAGATAATGGTAAACTAGTAAAAGAAGTTTAAAAGGGGATGGGAAATATGGCAAAGAAGATCGTCCTTGCCGGGGGTACTGGTTTTGTAGGTAATTATTTTTCGAAAAGGTTTACGGAGCTTGGCTACGAGGTAAAAGTCATTTCAAGAAATGCACCAAATCTTACTTGGGATAATAGGGAAGGGATCATACAAGCACTTGAGGATTCTGAGATGCTCATTAATCTTGCAGGAAAATCTGTCAACTGCAGATACAACGAGAAAAATAAACAAGAAATCCTAAACTCTCGAACGGAAACTACAAGAATATTAGGCGATTCTCTAACAGGCTGCAAAAACCCGCCAAAAATATGGATTAATTCCAGCACTGCAACAATTTATCGACATGCGGAAGATCGACCTATGACAGAAGAAACAGGTGAAATTGGAACTGGTTTTTCTGTTGATGTTGCAAAAAGGTGGGAGGAAGCCTTTTTTTCTTATCAATTCCCGAATATTAGACAGGTTGCCTTAAGAATCTCGATCGTGCTTGGAGCGGATGGAGGTGTCATGATTCCTTATACAAACTTAGTACGCTATGGTCTTGGCGGAATCCAAGGCCCTGGTACTCAAAAGTTCAGTTGGATACATATTGAGGATTTGTTTAAAATTATTCTTTACATAAGGGATCACAATCATCTAACTGGAGTCTTTAACTGCTCAACACCAAATCCTATCACAAATCGAGAATTGATGAACAGTCTCCGACATGCCTTCAATCGAAATATAGGGTTACCTTCACCAGCTTGGCTTCTTGAACTTGGTGCGATTTTTATCAGAACGGAAACCGAATTAATTTTAAAAAGTAGATGGGTAATCCCAGAACGCCTTGAAAAAGAAGGATTTTTATTTACATTTCCTACAATTGATGAGGCACTTGCAGAAATTTCAAAAAATAATTGAAACTAATTTCCTATAAATCCGTAAACAATAGTGGTAGAACCAAAATTGGAGGGGATTTTATGGAAAACAAAGGCTGTGTAAAATGCGGAAGTACAAATGCTGGAACAAAAGACGTGTCGATGACGGGTTCTGGTATTACAAAAATGTTAGATATTCAAAATAATCGTTTTACTGTGGTGTTTTGTAAGAACTGTGGGTACTCCGAATTTTATAACAAGAATTCTTCAACTGCTTCAAACATTCTAGATTTGTTCTTTGGGTAAACGAATGAGATAAAAATAATAATGCTGCAAAAGTTCACTATACAAAAAAATAGTTGGCGAATCTGTAAAGATTCGTCTATTTTCTTTCAAAATATTATCTTACCTGCTATCACTGAAATCTGTTTACAGAAAATTTCACACACTTTTGATAAAATAGTAGTACGGATTAAATTATTTAAGATTTTTAGGAGGGGAACAAGGATGGACGAACGGTATCCGATTGGAGAGTTCAAATTCGACGGGGATTTGACAAAAGCTTTAGTGGTGGATTGGATAAAAGAAATTGAGGCTTTACCACCATTAGTAAGGGAAAGTGTCAAAGATTTGACAGATTCACAACTTGATACACCTTATCGAAATGGGGGATGGACACTTCGACAAGTTGTACATCATATTGCAGACGCGTCAATGAATTCGTACATTCGCTTTAAATTAGCTGTTACGGAAAGTAATCCTGTTATTAAACCGTATGATGAAGCTAATTGGGCAGAATTATCAGATTCCACTTTACCTGTAGATGCTTCAATAGCGATAATTGATGGCGTTCACCAACGTTGGGTGAAGATTTTACAAAGTTTGTCGATGGACAATTTTCAATTATCATATGTTCACCCAGAGGGTGGCGAAATGAAATTGGGCGTCTTTTTGGGATTCTGTGCTTGGCATGGCAAACACCATCTTGCGCATATTAATACCTTAGTTAAAAATAAAGGGTGGTAGTATATACTTTAAGCAGACAGTCATTGTACTGTCTGTCTTCATATTCTTTACGAAACAATGGGCTTATTCTACTGGATAACACATAAGGAGGGCAAACAATGGCAAAAGGAAGAAAAACAAATGCCATTAGGATTTTAGATACTAAAAAGATTGAATACAAGATCCATACATATGAAAGCAATGATGGAAAAATAGATGGTTTATCCGTTGCCCAAAAGGCTGGATTAAACCCAAAGAAGGTTTATAAAACATTGATCGCTAAAGGAAACAACAAAGACATCTTTGTGTTTGTCATTCCTGTGGAAGAGGAGCTAGATCTTAAAAAGTGTGCAAACGTTGCGGAAGTTAAAAAAGTAAAAATGATACCAGTAAAGGATATCCAAAAACACACGGGATATATAAGAGGCGGCTGCTCTCCAATTGGAATGAAAAAATCATATCCTACATTTATTGACAATCAAGCGTCGAACCTAGACAGCATCATTGTTAGTGCTGGAAAAATTGGTATGCAGGTCGAGTTAACAATTGATGATTTAAGAACATCCACTGAAGGGAAATTAGTTGCCATCATAAAAGAATAACATTTTGTATTAGAGAGAAATCACAATGATTTGTCTCTTTTATTTTGCAATAAAATTAACCAGTTTATTACAACCATATTTAAAGGCTTGTTGAAAAGAATATAAGATGAGGGAGGGATCTTAACATGACAGTAGGAACTCAAGTAAAGCAAGCACTTGCAAACCTAAAAAGTGTTCAAGCCGATTTTGAAACCTTTGACTTCAAACGCAGGACCAAACCGCTAAACAAATCTATGGTCAGTGCGCTACTCAGGCAAAAGGGATGATTCAGCAAATCGAGCAGCGTGTGCAACAAATTGAACAAGAAGAACCGCAATTCCAAAATTATTAAAAGCTAAACCTTCCATCACGGAAGGTTTTTTAGTGTAGATAGATGGAACGGATATGATCTTGAATAATGACAATATTTCGTTTTGCCTCTGGTTTGTCTTTTTCCTCGATTGAAACCTTTAGTTTTGAAATTTCTTGATGAAGACCTGTATATTCTGATTCATCGCCTAATAATTGGTACTTCCATTTATTTTTATTAAATATTTTTTGCATTCCTTGCGCTGCGTTATCTGCCATCTCCCATTGTGATCCGTTTATCAATTCCATTACTTTATTTGCTTCTTCATAAATTGGCTTCTTGCTAATTGAATGGGACGAACACCCACAAAGCAATAAAAAACTAATGACAAAACAAATACTAAGCCTTTTCATTATATCCTCCTTAAATATTTTTTCTTATTTTGTCCAAGAATAGTAAAGATATTTCCATAAGAAATAATGGAGGACACAAAATGCCTGAATACTCAGTAATAGTAGTTCGCTCAATTATATCATTCTTTGTTTTATTTATTGTTGCGAGAACCCTTGGGAAACAACAAATATCACAGCTAACTTTCTTTGATTATGTTGCTGGTATAGCAATCGGAAATATGGCTGCGGCGGTAGGTATTGATTCTTCCATTGAACTTATTAACGGGGTTATCGGGTTAATTATTTATACCACTTTTACCATCATAATCGCTTATGGGGCATTAAAATCATTCAAGTTTAGAGAGCTAGTTGAAAGCAGTCCTTCTATTTTAATTAGGGATGGAAAGGTTCTTGAAAAAAATCTGTTTAAAAACAGGATCACTTTTGATGATTTAATGACGGGTTTGAGACAAAAAAATGCATTTAAACTAGCGGATGTAGAATTAGCTGTACTAGAAACAAATGGTCAGTTGAGTGTCATGAAAAAGGCTGAAAACCAGCCTGTAACACCGAAAGATTTAGGGATGAAAGTCGAAGAAGAACATATGCCAGGCTTAATTATCATTGATGGACACCTTTTAGAAAGACGCTTGAACTACCGCGGATATACAAAGGAATGGCTACTTGGTGAAATTATGAAGCAGGGAGCAAATGATTTTAAAGATGTATTTTTGGGCCAAATTGATTCAAAAGGCAATGTTTATGTGGACTTATATAATGATGAAATTAGTATGCAACAGATCCAACAAAAACCACTACTCGCCGCAAGGCTTCGCAAGCTGCAAGCAGAATTGGAAACCTTTTCATTACAAACAGAAGACCCACATGCTAAGCAGATGTATTATAACCAATCAAAAGAACTTCAACATATGATCGAAACGATTAATCCGTATTTAAAATAAAAGTTTTATCGATAGAAGGGATGTTTTTAATGGAATTCTTTTGGAAGTCAATTTTAATGGTAGTAGCAGGCATTTTATTATTAAGAATCGCAGGGAGAAAATCAATCTCGCAGATGACATTAGCTCAGACGGTTGTCATGATTTCTATTGGTTCCGTGATTATTCAACCAATTGTAGAAGACAGTGTTTGGAGAACATTAGCGGTCGCAGCTATATTCGTAGGTTCACTCATTTTAATGGAGTATTTACAATTAAAGTTTAATTTTATTGAGAAATTTATCACCGGAAAATCTAAAATCATTATTGATAACGGTGATTTAAATATTAAAAATATGAAAAAACTTAGGTTTACAGTTGACCAATTAGAAATGCGTCTACGTCAAAGTGGAATTACAACAATAACGGATGTAAAATATGCAACCCTTGAGCCAAATGGTCAACTCGGGTATGAATTACAGGATGACGCTAAACCTCTAACAGTGGGTGAATTCAAAAAACTGGTTGGACCGCTTATACAGAACCAGCAGGCATCTACTAATAAGCCTCAGCCTAATATTTTTGAAGAAATTAAAGACAAATATGAACAGGATAATCCACCTAAATTCCATTAAAGGGTTGTTAGAACCCAGAATACATGATAAACTATATGTATAAATTAATCGGCATACTCTAAGGGGAGTAGCTTTAACAGCAAAGTCGTCAATACAGAGATTTAATCTCTCGGCTTTGTTGGCAACCTTAATGTTGTTAGCAAGACCTTACCAAAACATGGTATAGGTCTTTTTTGCATTTTTAGGCCTATATCAAACGTATATAGGCCTTTTTTCATCTTTCAAAAGGAAGGGGATTTTAAATGAAGATTATGACGTCGAAGAACTTGCCAGGATTTATTACAAAGGAACTTAATCAGTTACATAAAAAAATTGCACCGATCATGATGAAAACATCTAAATACATGTTCTGGTCATTTCCATTAATCACTATTTCACTAATTAACTTAGTATTTTTGCTATTTTTCATCCCGTTTACAGATGAGGCAATCCCTTCACTTCTTATTTATGCTATCCTTGGTGCTATTGGATTTGCTTTATCAAAGGAAGCAAAGTTTAAAAAGAAGGAAATGGAAGTCATTTCTTCTGAATATATCATTTCAAGAATTAAAAAAAGTGATGCGGTAACATCGGAAAGGCAACTTGATTATATTTCACGTCTTCAAAACCAGCCAGAGCTTGCGCTACACCTTTTTATCGAATTTTTAAATGAGGAAGATCAAAGAGAAAAGCGAAATCTATATTCTTAAAGGAGTTATTCATAATGAAGACCTTTAATCACGAAATAAAGCTGATGGACGAAGGAACTGTAAAAAAAGCAAAGCCTAAAAAATCTATTCACCAAATTTTAGTACAACTTCAAAGCCAAGGAGTAAATGCAACCCTCTGTAAAAGAAGGAGTAAGCTTGCTTTAGGCTTGTAAAAGATCACCTGACCCTTAGTCAGGTTTTTTTTTATGCTGAAAATAAGAATAGACTACAAGCATGATCGACAGGTAGATTGTATAGCCAACGAGTGAATTAATATGCTTCCATGACGAATCATGAAAAAACCAGCCAATCTCTTCAGAAAATTTTTCACCAGCAGTCATGATTGACGCAAGAAAGAGAACAGAACTGAGCTTGCCAACGAATTTCATTTTTTCACAAATAAAAAGGAAAATCATTAGCATGAGCGGTAAGCCGACAAGTGTAAAGCCCACATGAATTGAAAACACATCTGGAAATGGACGCATTGGAAAAGAGTAGAAGCCTTTTCCCACATAATAAAGATCTAGGTATGTACCAATCAAGGATCCAAGTAAAATGGTGATAATCACGCCCGAATTAGTCCAAAATCGAAATGGCCTTTTTGGCAATCGCTGCGAGTTCGAATTTTTCAAGGGTTTTACAGTATTCATGAAGAATCTCTCCGTCCACTTTTTCTCTGTCATGTGTAAGGTAAAATAAAACTTCCCAATCCTTGTACCAATCCCCAATTTCAGCAGGTTTATGTTTTCTGTTTTTCCAAGCCATCTCTAGCCTCGGACTATAAATTCTAGGAGAACCTTTTGTCAGTTCACAGGATTTCACCCGCGATTTTAATAAGAATCCAGGGAGTCCTTCATCTACATTATTAAAAATTTGCGGCCAGTAGTCCTTTCTTGAACCTGTATGTTGAGTTTTAATAGCCCAGGTTTCAACAGATTTGAGTCGCTTTTTATCAGCAAATAAGATGGAGTATAGACGCTTACCTAACAAGATTCGTTCACGAACACTTTTAAATTGATGGAGGGTTTGACCAATTAAGTGAATTTTCCCTTTTTCTTCAAACGGAAATAAGATATGATTCAAATCCAACAAATCCTGGAGTTTAAATTCCAATGTATCAAAGACTTCTTTTTTATAATGGGTATTGGATATTACTCGGTCTTCCAGATAGCTTTGCTCATTAATAATTTGTGCGACTGTTAGAGTGTAAGTATCTTGCCTCTCCCAAAAGTGATTCCATATTGATTCCATAAAAATAGAAACATGAAAATAGGGGAGAAGGTAAAATAAATTTTGCTGATATCGTTTACTTGCCTTATAGAGTAAAAATTGAGGAAAAACATCCTGGAAAATCAACCAATTTCCACGTTCCAAAAATGAAAAATAAACTTGCGCTTCCTTCCTTGTTAATAACCTCGAAAGCTGTCCACCTTTTAAATCTGTCATATTCCAGCCACCATTTCGGGACACCATATGTCCAAGAAATGCCCAATGGATTTCAGGATGAGCCTTATAGAAATTAAGATAGGCCTTGGTTCGTGTCACATTATTTAGATTGAGGCTTCTCGTCATCCCTTTAATTTGCTGAATAAGAAGTTGTTCTTCCAGAGTAAGCGGTTGTAAACATTCTTGTCGTTTCTGAAGTTTCTTTACATCTTTTTTAATTTGTAATAGAGATTCAGAGAGTGGAAGTTTTTTCTTTTTAAAAAGTTTGCACACTTATGATGACCTCCTCTATGAATGCTCTTGCTTTTTGGTGAATATGTATGAAGTAGACTAAAAGGGAGGTTACATATGTTTGACAAGGTGAACTTCGGCTTAGAGCAGTTAATTGACACCCTCAGGAAGGAACAGTCATCCAATGGAGCTTGGAAATATCCCTTTGAAACTGGCATATCAACTGATTGTTATATGATTATCTTATTAAGAAGCCTTGAAATAAATGATGAGAAATTGATTCAACAATTAACAGAGCGGGTATTAAGTCGCCAAGAAGAAAATGGGGCATGGAAGCTTTTTTATGATGAAGGAGACGGAAATATTTCTGCGACGGTTGAGGCTTATTATTCATTACTGTATGCTGGCCATATAGAAAAGAAAGATACAAGAATGAAACGTGCAAAATCCTTCATTATTAAAAATGGTGGACTCAAGAATATCCATATGTTTACTAAATTTATGCTTGCATTAACAGGGCAGCAAAAGTGGCCAGCTTTTTTCCCATTGCCTCTTGAGCTCATCCTGTTACCACAATCATTTCCGATTCATTTTTATAGTTTCTCAGTTTTCGGAAGAGCTAATCTTACCCCAATCATGATTCTTGCAGATAAAAAGTTTAGCCTATCAACAAATAAGAGTCCTAATTTATCTGATTTAAATAATCAGAGAGATGAAGATGGATTTAATTTCAGAGATTCACAGGAATGGCGATCATTTTATTCAGATATTAAACAATCAATAAGTCGATTAATTGGACTTCCAAGGCATCTTCACCAACTAGCAACCGAACAAGCAAAGCAGTATATGCTGCGCAGGATTGAGCCTGATGGAACATTTTTAGGATATTTCAGCTCTACTTTTTTAATGATTTTTGCGTTACTTTCCTTAGGCTATTCAAAACAGCATCCAATTATTATTAATGCTGTGAACGGTTTAAAGGGGATGAAAACTGTCATTAACGGTCATGTCCATATGCAATACACCATTGCCGATGTGTGGAATACTTCGCTACTCGGATACGCCTTACAAGAAGCAGGTGTCCCGACAACCGATTCCATGATTAAAAAGGCGAATCACTATTTATTGAAGCACCAGCATGTTAAATATGGGGACTGGGCCGTTCAAAATCCTTCTGGTTTTCCTGGCGGATGGGGCTTTGCTGACATGAATACAATTCATCCAGATGTAGATGATACGACTGCTTCTTTACGTTCAATTGCGAGAATTGTTAAGAAAGAACCAATTAATAGGCAAGCGTGGGACAGAGGCATACAGTGGTTATTGACGATGCAAAATGATGATGGTGGCTGGCCAGCATTCGAGAAAAATACAGATAGTAAGCTTCTTAGCATTTTGCCAATCGAAAAAGCTGAATATATACTTACGGATCCTTCTTCCGCAGATTTGACTGGACGTGCACTTGAATATCTTGGCAAATATACAAATCTGCTAAATCACCATCCGTCTGTTAAATCAGGAGTCCAATGGCTTTATAAAAATCAAGAAAAAAATGGTTCCTGGTATGGGCGATGGGGAATCTGCTATATCTATGGAACATGGGGTGCTGTAACAGGCTTAAGTGCTGTCGGCATTTTACCAACAAAATCCTCAATAAAAAGAGCTGTCACATGGCTAGAATCCATTCAAAATCAGGATGGCGGCTGGGGGGAATCGTGCAAAAGCGATAGCAAAAATAAATATGTTCCTTTGAAAACAAGCACATTAACACATACCGCATGGGCGGTCGATGCGCTTATCTCTGTTAGTGATAAACCAACGAAGAAAATAAACAAAGGGATTAAATTTCTTATTTCGAATTTGGATCGAGACGACTGGACAACAAAATATCCAAAAGGGCAAGGCATGGCAGGGGACTTTTACATTCACTATCACAGCTACCGTTATATTTTCCCGTTACTTGCACTAGCACATTACAAGAAAAAATACACAAGAAAAAGCTAAAAGATCACTTTTAGCTTTTCTTTAACTTTGAAGGATTATTGATTTTATAGTGAACTGGATCTTCAATGATGAACTCTTCATCAACATCCTTACCTTTTGCTAATTTCTTTTTTACGATCTTTGCATCGAATTCAAGCGTGTTGCCAGGCTCAAGCTCTAATTTCTTTAGAGTCTTTGAATGAGAACACCAGGCTAGTCCAATTTTAACCGGCTCATCTTGCTCAATCACAACATTCTCAAGTACTACAACTTCATCGTTATCCTCGTTAAAATGGTTCCATGTTAACGCGAATTGTTTAACTGAAGCGGTAAAATGAACCTTGTCGGTTGGCAATTCGATTTTTGGTGCTTTTTCTTTTTTGGTTTTTTGCTCAGGCTCCGCCTTCTTAGCAGGTGGTTTTGACTCAGCCATTGCCGGTTTTTCAGTGATAACCTTAGTTGTAGTTTCCTTTTTCTTCTCCTTGGCAACCTCTTTGTCTGAAACAGCCGTTTTAGCAAAGCTCGGTGATTGCATTTCTTTTAAATAAGCAGGATGAATACAAGTTAGATTTCCATCTTCAAATTCAAGTACAATTGTGTTGTATTCTTGTGTTTTACCATACACCTCATAGCCTTTTATCGTAACAATCCGTTGGTAAGTTCTTTCTTTGTACCAGTACTCTTTTTTGACTGAAAGACCCCATTCCCGAACTTTTTCTTCATAGTGGGCATCATCAGCAAATGTTTCGTAATCCCCTTTTGGAGGGAGATAAGTCGTTTCTTCTGAGTCCTCTACATGAGGCAATGTGTTCGCCATGTATGAACATCCTTTCACTTTTTACAAATTTATGTAATTACTATACAATTAAATGAAACATATCTATTTCATATCATATATTTCTTTTCTACATAATAAAAGGGGTTTGCAAATTTATTAAAAGGAGAATTGCGATGACAACTACGTATTCGTCTCGAAATGAAGTACCTGAACAAGAAAAATGGAACTTAGATGATCTCTATTCTGACCTGAGTAAATGGGAGGATGTTTATCAGCTCATTGAAAAAATGGGAGAGGAACTCGGAAATTTTGATGGAAATATCCATGACGGACATTCCTTGTATGATTATCTTACCTTAAGTGAAAAAATGTCCTTCCACTTTAACAAGCTCTATGCCTATGCAATGTTAAAAGTGGATGAAGATACGAGAGTGACGAAATCACAATCTTATTTAGATCGCGCCAAACAGCTTAGTGTAAAGGTGAGCTCAGCGAATTCTTTTTTCATGCCATTTTTATTAAGCTTAGATGAAGAAACGCTAAAAAGATACATTGCCGAAGAAAAGGGGCTTCAATATTTTGAAAAAGACCTCCTGGAATCCTTCCGTTATAAGCCACATGTATTAAATAAAGATCAGGAAGAAATTTTGTCCCGATTAGGCGAAGCACTTTCAGCACCAAGCACAACATATGGAATGATAAATAACGCCGATATTCGCTTTGGCATGGTAACGAAAGATAACGGTGAGAAGGTTGAACTTACAAGAGGGATGTACGCAAAGCTAATTGAGGATGAGGACCGTGAAAAGCGAAAAGAAGCATACAAAGCCTATTATGAGCCTTATATACACTTGAAAAATTCAATCGCGTCAACCTTATCTGCAGCCATTAAAAATAATGTCACAATTTCAAAGTTAAGGAGCTATCCTTCAGCACTTGAAAAAGCATTATTCGGAGATAATGTTCCAAAGGACGTTTATGAAAATTTAATCGAAACAACAAAGAAAAATATTGGAGCAATGCACAAATATACCAGCCTCCGTAAAGAAAAATTGGGTCTTGATGAGCTCCGCCAATACGATTTAAGTGTTCCCCTCGTAAGCGGGGCAAAGAAGGATATTTCCTATGATGAAGCATTTGAAACAATGTGTAAGGCACTTTCTCCATTAGGTAAAGATTACATCAATGCGCTTAGAGAATTTAGAGAATTACGCTACTTTGATGTAAGAGAGACGCCAGGGAAGCGATCAGGCGCCTATAATTTAGGGGTATATGGGGTTCATCCATATATTCTTTTAAATCATCAGGATGACTTAGATAGCTTATTTACGCTTGTTCATGAATGCGGACACGGGGTACACAGTAAACTAAGCTCAGAGCACCAACCACAAATTACAGCTCGATATAGTATTTTTGTTGCAGAGGTTGCTTCAACTGTTAATGAAGTTTTATTAATCAACTACCTATTGAATACGGAAGAAAATGAAGAGGTCAAGAAATTCCTCATCAATCATTTTATAGATAAATTTAAAGGAACCTTATTTACTCAGGTTATGTTTGCGGAATTTGAAAAGAAGACCCATGAAATGGCCGAACAAGGTCTGCCGTTAAATGTGGAATCCTTTAGTGAAGTGTATGAAGGATTATTTAGAGAATACCATGGCGAAGATTTAGTCTTTGATGACGAAGTCAAATATGGCTGGGCACGAATTCCACATTTTTACCGTCCGTTTTATGTGTATAAGTACGCTACAGGTTTTGCGTCAGCGATTCATATCGCAACGAAGATTCTTGAAGGGGATGAAACAACACTAACCTCTTATCTTGAATTCTTAAAAAGCGGCAGTTCTGATTACCCATTGGAGCTATTGAAAAAAACAGGGGTAGATCTTACTACTCCATCACCAATTGAAAACTCACTAAAGAAATTTAATGAATTAGTAGAGGAATTTTCTAAGCTGTAAAAAGTGTAGCCTTCCGAATCTGGAAGGCTATTTTTTATTCCTTAGGGTGCACCATATCCTCAGGTTTTACATATTGTTCAAATTGTTCTTCTGTTAACAATCCAAGCTGTATGGATGCCTCTTTTAACGAGGAATTGTGTTTATGGGCATGCTTTGCAATGGTGGCTGCATTTTCATAGCCAATATAAGGATTTAGCGCGGTTACAAGCATTAACGAATCTTGCAAGTATTTAGAGATGACTGCTTCATTCGCTTTAATTCCAATCGCACAATTATTAGTAAAAGATTCCATTGAATCAGCTAACAGTCTCACCGATTGAAGAAAATTATAGATGATCACAGGCTTAAATACATTTAATTCAAAATTTCCTTGGCTTGCTGCAATTCCAATTGTTGCATCATTACCCATGACCTGAACTGCAACCATCGTAAGAGCTTCACTCTGGGTCGGGTTTACTTTTCCGGGCATTATGGAGCTTCCAGGTTCATTTTCGGGAATCGTAATTTCTCCAATCCCACAGCGTGGACCACTTGCAAGCCATCTCACATCATTTGCGATTTTCATTAAATCACCTGCCAATGCTTTTAAAGCACCGTGCGCATAAACAATCTCATCATGACTGGTCAGGGCATGGAATTTATTTTCGGATGAGAAAAAAGAGAACTTTGTGTACTCTGAAATTTCCTTTGCAACATTCTCACCAAACTTCGGATGAGCATTAATCCCCGTCCCAACTGCTGTACCACCAATCGCAAGTGCACACATTTTTTCAGTCGATTCTATGATCATCTCCTTAGAACGCTTTAACATATGGACCCAACCGCTAATTTCCTGACCCAGAGTTAAAGGGGTAGCATCCTGAAGATGGGTTCTTCCAATTTTTACGATTGAATCAAATTCTTTTTCCTTTTCTTGAAATGTGGCTTGTAATGAATCGATCGCTGGGATAAGGCGTTCATTTACTGCTCTCACACCGGCAATATACATCGCGGTTGGAAAAGTGTCATTTGAACTTTGACTCATATTGACATCATCATTCGGGTGGACTTTCTCATCAATTCCATGATCCTTTAGCCAATAGTTTGCACGATTTGCAACAACCTCATTTACATTCATATTTGATTGTGTCCCGCTCCCAGTTTGCCACACAACTAGTGGAAAATGCCCAAAAATGGCACCGGATAAAATCTCGTCACAAGCTTTTGTAATTGCTTTAGCTTTATTTGAACTTAATTTCTGAAGCTTTTCATTGGTAATGGCTGCACTTCTTTTTAAAATTGCAAAAGCTTCAATCACTCCCTGTGGCATCTTTTCCGTTCCAATTCTAAAGTTTTCTTTACTTCGTTGGGTTTGAGCAGCCCAGTAAGCATCAATTGGAACTTTGATTTCGCCCATCGTATCTTTTTCAATTCTATAATCCAAGTTTATCACCTCTAAATTTCTTCCTTTATATAACGTACCATTTATTACCTTGTTTTATGTCTCAGTAATCCGGATTGATTTCAACATCCTTGTCAATAAAAATGATAGAATTTATAATGGAATTTCGAATAAATAGGAGGTGGGCTAACATGAATAAGGGGGAAAACTTTTTTATTCAAAAAAAAGAGCAGCTAGGTGTACTGCTAAATAACGTTCAGAAAAAGGCTGTTCTCCACACAAAGGGACCTTTACTCTTATTAGCATCACCTGGTTCGGGTAAAACGACAACAACGATTATGCGAATTGGGTATTTAATTGAAGTAGAAGGGGTTGAACCATCTCGAATAAAGGCTGTAACCTTTAGCCGTGCATCCGCAGCTGATATGAAAGAAAGATTTGCTCGTTTTTTTCCAGAACATCCCAATGATTCAGTGGACTTTTCAACGATTCATAGTCTTGCATTTCAGGTGGTACGGGATTTTTTGTATAAACAAAAAGTGCCCTATCAATTGATTGAAGGAAATTCAGATGGCGGTCCAAATAAAAAATTACTATTACGGAAAATTTATAAAATGATGAATGGTGAGAACATCACGGAAGAGCAGCTTGAAGAATTAACAACCTATATTAGTTTTATTAAGAATAGGCTACTTCCACGGGATAAGTGGAATAATATTAATTGTGATATTCCTTTTGTTGAGACTATTTTTGAGGAATATGAAAAAATAAAGAACACAAATCCAAGTAATCTCTTACTTGATTATGACGATATGTTAACTATTGCAAATGATGCATTTTGTAAGGATCAAATGATTCTGCGAAAATACCAAAGCCGCTATGAGTATGTACTAACAGATGAAAGTCAGGATACCTCGCTCGTTCAGCATAAAATTATTGAGAAGCTAGTAAAACCTCATCAAAATATATATGTCGTGGCAGATGACGATCAATCGATTTATTCATGGAGGGGAGCGGAACCGAAGTATTTGCTAGATTTTAAAAAGGTATATCCTGATGCAGTTCTCCTAAAAATGGAGCAGAATTATCGTTCGTCCAAAGATATTGTTGATGTTGCCAACCGATTCATTAAGCGGAATAAGGATCGCTATGACAAAAATATGTTCACCGAACACCCTAATCATAAGCCTATTGTGGTTACACAATTTGACGATTATCGCATACAAGCCAAATATCTTGTACAAGAAATTGAGATAGCAGAAAAGAAGAAAGATGTTGCTGTATTATATCGGAACAACTCTTCATCGATCATGCTAATCAATGAGCTTGATCGGAATCAAATCCCTTTTTATATAAAAGATTCTGATAATCGATTTTTCTCACATTGGGTCGTCAAAGACATCTTGAATTTTATGAGAATGACTTTTACAGATAAACGAGTCGATATTTTCCAGCAAATTTACACGAAATGCGGCTTTTATTTATCTAGAGAACAATTGTTCGAATTGGCAAAAAAGAAGCCAACTGAATCCATTTTTGAACGACTTTTACAAAATAAAGGCTTGAAGGACTATCAAGTGAAGCAAATTCAAGCATGTCAGAAAACCTTTCAACAAATGAAGGGGGCTAAACCACTTAAAGCGATTAAGTTCATTAGAAATGATCTTGGGTATGATAAAACAATAAAGGAAATGAGCAAGAAGCTTGGATTTAAAACGGATTACTTGTTCAGCGTACTTCAAACACTTGAGGAAATTGCCGATACACTCGATACGATGGAACAATTTGCAGAACGATTAAAGCATCTCGAAAATCTGATGAAAGTTTCAAAATTTAATAAGAATAAAGATGCGATCACCCTTTCCACCTTTCATAGCTCAAAAGGGCTTGAGTTTAAAAAGGTTTATATGATTGATCTGATTGAAGGAGTGATTCCATCACATGATGAGATTAATAAATATAAGGATGGCGAAAGGGCACTCATGGAAGAAGCCGTTCGACTATTTTATGTTGGGATGACCCGTGCTGAACAAGAGCTAGAGCTCTTATCCTATAAAAAGCAAAATGGAAAAGAGGTTGCCCAGTCTCGGTTTGTGGCAAATGTAAAAAATATCATATCTCCTCCGGCTAGAGCAGCTGCACTGGAGCCTCAGAAAAAGCATTTACGAGAAAATTCGGTTGTCCCTTATAATCCAAATGCGATTAGAAAGGCTGAAGAAATTAGAGAGGGATTGGTCGTAAAACATCGTGTCTTTGGGCACGGAACAATTGTTTCAGTCACTGGAGATAGAATTGAGATTCAATTTCACAAAGAGAAGAAAGCTTTACTGCTTGAAACCTGTTTAGACATGGGGTTGTTGGAGCCGACAGAGGGAATACAAGTTAAATAACAATAAAGGAAAGGTACAAAACCTTTCCTCATTATTTACTATCTGCTTTTTCTGTTGTTTCTACTTCTGTACTTTTCCCGGAAGGCGTTTCTTCAACCATTGTACCATTAAGTTGCTGTAACTCTTTCTCAAGCTTTTTGATTTGTCTTTGCTGCTTGAATTGGCGGAGAATACCGAACATACCTACAATCAGTCCACCAAGTAAAGCTGAACCCAAAATGATTAAAATAAGTGGAATCTCTGTATAACCAAACACAAAATTAACTCTTACAGAATCCACATTTACAACAGCAAATATTGCGATAATTAGTGCAAATATAAGTCCTAATATTAAGTTCCACTGGAATCTCAAAACATACAACTCCTTAACTCATCTAATTGCACTTTATTCTGGATAATTGCGCTATAATCTAGATAATTGCGCGTTATTCCTGATAATTGCATTTTATTATTATCTTACCCATTTTAGCAAAACATGTTCCTACTGAAAACCAATTATTCGAAATCCAGTTAAAAACTATTATATAATTGACATATTAAAGCAAAAGGATTAACAGTTGCGGAAAATAGAAGTGGACTATTCATTACGATGGAAATTCGCAATAACAAAGAGGAGTGCTGACCAATGGTGACTGAAATATACTTAAATGATTACAAATTGGAAGTTTCTAATTATCAGGAAGACAATAGTAATGATATTTTATTAGTAAAAATCGATTTTAAAGTATCTCATGCAGATTACCATGATGTAACCACACTTTTATATAAAGGGAATTTTGATTTAAAGGTTCCTGATCGAAATATTGCTTGTAAAGTTTCAATCCAAGAATACTCAACCTCAATTACGAATCTTTATGAAAAGGATCAGGTTGGGGTCTTCACACTAACACTAAGAGAAATGAGAGAGTAGGAGGGAGTTAAGATGAAATTAAGTATTTTAGATCAAGCTCCTATTTCGGCTAATCAAACACCTCAGGAAGCATTGTTTGAGTCAATGAAACTAGCTCAAGCAGGTGAACGATTAGGCTACACAAGATATTGGATTGCTGAGCATCACGATTTATCTGGTCTGGCATGCCCGGCACCGGAAGTTATGCTTGGCTATATTGGTGCTCAAACAAAATCTATACGAATTGGTTCTGGCGCTGTTTTGCTTCCTCACTATAAACCATATAAAGTAGCCGAGGTCTACAATATGCTTGCAACCCTCTTTCCAAATCGTATAGACATCGGTATTGGCAGGGCGCCTGGTGGCTCTGCTGAAGCGGCCAACGCGTTATCTGATAATTTTTTACAACAGGTATGGAAGATGCCAGAATTAATCGATTTGCTACTTCATTTTATACATAATGATTTTCCTGCTGATCATGAATTTGCTAACCTTATAGCTTCTCCAATACCATCAACACCGCCTGTGCCTTGGTTATTAGGCACGAGCAAAAAAAGTGCCATACTTGCTGCGGAAAAAGGGGTAGCATACACATTCGGACTGTTCATGAGCGACAATGATGGCGTTGAAATCGTCAAGGAATACATTAATAACTTCACACCTCGAATAGAAGGGGACAAATCACAAGTGATTGTAACTGTATCTGCTATTTGTGCTGAGACCAAGGAGAAAGCAGAAGACATCGCATTAAGTTCATATGTGTGGGCTAAGCAAAAAGAGAAGAGGGAAGGGAAGGAAGGCATTCCATCCTTTTCAGAAGCAAAGGAATACTTAGAAAAGGAAAATCTCCATGAAGGCTTTGATAATTTCAAACAAAAAGCCGTCATTGGAACCCCAAAATTTGTGAAAGAAAGACTTCAAGAAATTAAACAGGCATACCAAGCCGATGAAATCATGATCGTTACAATTACACACTCCCCAGAGGACAGAATCAAATCCTATGAGTTAATCGCCAGAGAGGTAGGGCTCGCAACAATATGAATAAATAAGCCACGAAACATTTTGTTCCGTGGCTTTTATTCATATATCTGCCGTAAGTTCTGCCTTTTTCTTTGCTTTTAGGAATTTTGCAATATTGATGACAATTGTTTTAACTACGGCATAGGTTGGAATTGCTAAAATCATTCCCAACACACCTGCCAGATTTCCCGCTGCAAGCAAAAGGATGATAATCGTAGCAGGATGTGTATCTAAAGTTTTCCCAAGAATTAAAGGGGAGAGGACATTTCCTTCAATTTGCTGTGCAATTACAATTACTACCACCACTAATGCAGCCTTCATAGGGGAGTCAAATAGTGCCACAATTACGGCAGGAGCACCCCCTAGAAGTGGTCCAACATACGGAATAATATTTGTCACTGCAACAATCAATGCCATCACAAGTGCAAACGGTAAATCGATAATCAGATACCCGATAAAAGATAATGTTCCAACAGCTAAAGCCACTGTAACCTGCCCTTGAATATAAGCAGAAAGTGTTTCGCCTGTTTCTTTTAAAATTGTAAGGGCTTCGTCCCTGTATACTGACGGGAAAAACCTTGCAATCGCGTGCGGCAAGCGGTCGCCGTCCTTAAACATATAGAATAATAGAAACGGTACAGTTACAAGGATGATTGCGATACTCGTTACAACCCCAATAATTTGAGTAATTCCACCCGTAATACGATTTGGGATCGTATTCGCAAATGCAATTAGTTTTTCTTCCATTGTGTTCAAAAGATCCTGCTGTTCAGCTTGAATCCACTTGAATTCTGATGATTTGGAGAAATCCTCGAAAAAGTCCATCGCTTGATTCGCATACCCTGGTAAGGCATTTCCGAGAGCCGTAAATTGATTTGAAATAATCGGAACTAAATTCACGCCTGCAATTACGAGCAACCCAAAAAATACAATATAAATAATTAATATCCCTAGGCTTTTTGGAACTTTATGGCGATGAAGAAATTTGACGACGGGATTTAAAAGAAAATAAAGAAAGCCAGTGATCAAAATCGGGAAAAAGACTGTTGAAAAAAATACACCGATTGGTTTAAATAAAAACGTAATTTTCGTAGAAACAAAGATAATCGTTAAAATTAATAGGACTTGAATAAGCCAATATTGTAATTTCTTTTTCGACAAAGTATGTACCTTCTTTTCTATTTATATACTTGAAGTATAACAATTCACGAAAAAGAATACAATTACTACCTTCATAGGGATTACTTTCATGAATGGTAGGTCTGATCAAACATTTCCTGTGTAAAATCATCCGGCTTTCCGTCAAAAATGATTTCCCCTTTTTTTAGGGTAATCAGTCTTGTTGCAAACTGTTTAGCAAGGTCCACATCATGAAGATTTATTACGGATAAAAGTCTGTGACGGTCATGTAATTCTTTGAGTAATGTAAAGATGCGATTGGAAGTTCCCGGATCTAAGCTTGCAACCGGTTCATCTCCAAGAAAAACACGTGGCTTTTGCAATAAGGCCCGCGCAATCCCTACACGTTGCTTTTGACCACCGCTCAAATGTTCAATCCGACGATTCTCAAATTCAGAAAGGCCCACAATATCCAAAATACGTTTTGCATTTTCAATTTCATCCTTAGAAAATATCCCAATCAAATTTTTCACCGAACTTCGATAGCCGAACATACCTGTTAACGTATTTTGTAAAACCGTCAAACGGGGAATCAGGTTAAAATGTTGAAAAATCATTCCGATTTCCCTTCGGATGAGGCGCTGTTGTTCCTTATTTTTATTTGTAAATGGTTCCCCATTCCAATAAACTTCACCACTTGTTGGCTGCTGTAAGCCATTCATACAACGGATGAGCGTCGATTTCCCAGCTCCGCTTTTTCCGAGAACACAGACAAATTCACCTTCATTCAATCTAAGATTAACAGATGAGAGAGCAGGGCGGTCTGTATTCGGATAATAGACAGTAACATCTGTTAATTTAATCATTTCTTTGCTCTCCACTTAAATCACCTTATTTCTGACATAGCTTCCAAATGAATCTACCAAAATCACAATAATCATGATTAAGAACACATCCAAAGAAACGGAAGAATATTGAAAACTTTTAAAATCATTAAAGAGACGTTGACCAATGCCGCCTCCACCAATAAAACCAAGAATGAGGGAGGTTCTGATCGCAACCTCAAAACGGTAAAAATATTGGGACAAAACATTTGGCCAAATTTGTGGAAGAATGCTAAAAAGGGATGCCCACCAGTTTTTTGAACCAACTGCCCTCATGGCCTCGTGCGGACCAGGTTCTGCCGATTCAATCAGTTCAGAAATCAATTTTCCAAGAACTCCGATATTATGAAACATGATAGCTAGGACGGCAGGGAAGGGCCCAAGCCCCAACGCTGTTAATAATATTAAGCCGAATACAATTTCTGGAATAGATCGAACAAAGCTCATTAAAACCCTTGTAAAATTGAAAACAATTGCAGATGGTGACGTATTTTTGGCAGCTAGAAAACTAATCGATAAAGCAATAATAAGCCCAAAAACACTTCCTAAAAAAGCCATCGCAAGTGTCTCAGCACTATCCCTTAGCAACTGGGACAAAGCTGAAAAATCCATAGGAAACCATTGTGAGAGGAAATCAATCATATTTCGAAAATCACGAAATTTTGAAAGATCAAATTCGGTTAATCTCATACTCACAAACATCGCAAATACTAGAAGAACTACATAAAGGAAAGTAGCTCGTTTAAACCACATGACGATCAGCTCTATTCATTTATAATTCCTTGTTTTATAGCAGCCCGACGGATACTTTCATAGTCCTCATTAGAAGCTTCTGTAAATCCGCTGGCACCAAAAGCAGCTAGGATTTCTTCATCATCGATAGCTAAAAAGGCATCCTTTAGTTTTTGAATGGTATCCTCATCCGTGTCTTTATGAACTGCCCATGGATATTGGAATAATTTTTCTGATTGCCAGATTGTTTTTATTAATGTGCCATTAATTTTTCCTGACTCAACAAGCTGATTATAGATCGCACTATCAATGGCACCAGCGCCGACCTGTTGATTTTGAACAGCCAAGGCAGTTGCATCGTGAGACCCTGTATATCGGACAGATTTAAATTGGTTAACATCCTCAGATTCGAAAACTCCACGATCTTTTAGTTCAATAGAAGGGATGAGGGAACCTGATGTTGAGTTAATATCACCAAATGCAAAATCAATTTCCTTAGATTTTGCAACCAAATCTTCTATTGAATTTAATGGGCTATCTTTATGAGTGATGATATAAGAATGATAGAATGGTTCACCGTCAATCAATTGCGTAATAATTGCTTTCGCCCCACTTTTTTCATGAGCTACTACATAGGTTAATGGACCAAAATATGCCATATCAATTTTATTATAATTCATCGCTTCAACAACACCGTTATAATCAGGATACACCTCAACTGATACTTTACGGTTTAATTCCTTTGTTAAAATGGATTGAAGCTTATCCATAGCCGTTTCCATTTCACCAACCGTCTGGACAGGAATAACTCCGATTGTAAAAGGCTTTTCCTCCTCATTAATATTCTCATCAGCATTTGAACCGCATGCTGTTAGTAGTATGATAAAAACTAGCCAAATTGTATAAATCATTCTCTTTTTCAAAATAGACACCTCTTAAATCATATTGTTTTTGTTATTATTTCCTAACCACGTAAAAAGGACTCAGTTTCGAGTCCTTTAAACTACCTTAATAAAACCGGGATTTTCGCTTGTAACTTCACCAATGATGCTCGCTTCTACATTCTTTTCATGAAGCTCTAGCAACATTTTTTCGGCTTCAGCTTCCGGAACGGATACTAGGAGTCCGCCAGATGTAATCGCATCACATAAAATGAGTTGGTCAAGTTCGTCTAAATTAGAATTATAATCCACTCTGTCAGCAATCCAAGTATGATTTTTCTTTGTTCCACCAGGAACTACCTTTTGTTCAGCAAGCTCTTTTGTTCTTGGTAAAATAGGGACATTTGCAAACTGAATGGTCATCCCTACATTGCTTCCTTCAGCCATTTCCATTGCATGGCCAAGAAGACCAAACCCCGTTACATCGGTACAGGCATGGACCTGATAGTTGTCCATTACCTCAGCAGCATTCTTATTCAATGTTGCCATGACTTCAGTTACTTTTTTAATATCCTCTCGTTCTAAAAGATCTCTTTTAATCGCTGTGGTTAAAATCCCAACACCGATCGGCTTCGTTAAGATAAGCCGATCACCCGGCTTAGCACCAGCATTTGCACGAATTCGATCTGGATGAACTGTACCGGTTACAGATAAGCCGAATTTCGGTTCTTTGTCATCGATGGAGTGACCACCGACTAATGAGGCACCTGATTCTCTCACTTTTTCACCAGCACCCGCTAGAATCTCCGCTAAAATACTTTTATCCAAAGTATTGATAGGGAAGGCAACGATATTCATTACCGTAATTGGCTTTCCTCCCATTGCATAGACATCACTTAGAGCATTTGCAGCGGCAATTTGCCCAAACATATAAGGGTCGTCCACAATTGGTGTAAAAAAGTCCAGTGTTTGCACAAGTGCAAGCTCATCATTGATTTTATATACTCCTGCATCATCAGGGGTATCGAGACCAACTAATAGATTTGGATTTGGTGTAGCTTTCGGCAAATGACGCAGAACCTGCGTCAGGTCCTCAGGACCGATTTTGCATCCTCAGCCAGCTTTTGTTGAAAGGGAGGTTAATTTAATGATTTCTTCCTTCTTAGACATCAACATCACTCCTTCCACATTATTTTATATCAAATTTAATATCAATATTGGCGGGACTGTGTGGGAATCGAACCCACCGGAGACGACACGCGCCTCCCTTACGGGTTTTGAAGACCCAGGGGGACACCAGCACCCCAGCCAACCCCAATATAGAACAACTTTCATTATAAACAGTAAACTCTTTTATAGGCAAATAATAATCATCAAGCTTGAATTATTCACATTCAAACTAGTAAAGTAGATAGAAGAAAAGACGGAAAATAACGGGGAGGTGGCAGGCATGACAGAAGCATTTTATACGATCGGAATGGCTGGTCATATTGATCATGGGAAAACAACATTAACAAAGGCATTAACTGGTGTTGATACCGACCGATTAAAAGAAGAAAAAGAACGCCAAATCTCAATAGAACCAGGCTATGCGCCCCTAAAACTTGATAACGGAATCCATATATCCATAGTAGATGTACCGGGACACGAACGTTTTATTCGGCAAATGATAGCTGGCGTTGCCGGGATCGACCTTGTGTTACTTGTGATAGCTGCTGATGAAGGAGTCATGCCACAAACATTGGAGCACCTTCAGATTTTGAAATTTTTAGGGATTAAAAAATGTATGGTCGTCATTTCGAGGATTAGCAGAGTAGAGGAAGATCTACTTGAGCTTGCTGCTGAAGAAATAAAAGTAGTATTGGCAGATACAGAATATAATGATGCACCGATTCTTTATGTTGATAGTCTTACGGAAAAAGGGATACCGGAACTAAAGCAAGCTATTCAAAAGGAAATCATAGGTCTCGAACAAAAAGATAGCACTGGCGCATTTCGATTACCAATTGATCAGGCCTTTTCGGTTCAGGGACATGGAACAGTTGTAAGAGGAACCGTTTTTGAAGGTATGGTGAATAAGGACAGTTCGCTAACACTTTTACCATCAGGGCAAAAAATAAAAATTCGGCAAATCCAAGTCCATAATCACGAAACAGAAAAAGCACAAGCAGGGCAAAGAGTTGCGCTAAACATTACCGGGGCTACAAAGGATGAAATAAAGCGTGGTGATGTACTTGTGGATTCAGAAAACTTCCAGGTGACGAGCACGATAGATATTGCTCTGCAGCTTGTTTCAACACTTGCGACTCCACTTAAGCAGCGCTCACCCGTTAAGCTGCATATTGGAACGAGTGAAGCTTACGGAAAAATTGTCTTTTTTGATCGAAAAGAAGTTAAAGAATCGGCTAATGAAATACTTTGCCAGATTCGCTTGGAGGAAGAAATTGTTGTACGGCGAGGGGACAGGTTTATTTTACGCAGACCTACTCCGGTTGAAACGCTAGGCGGGGGATGGATTATTCAACCTCAAGCGCAGAAGTACCGTTTTGGTGAAGAAACAATTTCTATGCTCAAGAAACAATTAAAGAGTTCCCCTGCCGAAATTATAGATAACTTGCTGATTAAGAAGCAACAATTATCAAAACTTCAGCTGATTCAGATTTCTTCATTACAAGAGGATGAAGTAAACGAAATTATTAATGGTGGCCTTAGAACGGGTAAGTACGTTAAAATCACTAAACAAGTATATTGTTTAAAAAGAACGATTCTTAAAATCAATGAAGAGATATTAAACAAATTAACAGGGTATCACGAAGGATTTCCATTACGAATTGGCATGAGTAAAGCCGAACTTCTACAAGCCCTTGGTCAAAATAAAAATTTAATTGAGTATTGTATAGATGAGTTGCTGCAACTCGATAAAATAACGAAAGTAGATCAATTTTTGGCGGTATCAAATTTTAAGCCTAGCCTTCCAAATGAATCGATGGAGATCATTGTTTCGTCACTGAGGAATGACGGCATCCAACCCCAAAAATGGGCTGATTATATCAAACATGGTAGCCTCTCTAAACAAGCATCAAATGAGCTCAAAAGTTACCTGCTTAAAACAAATCAAGCATTTATGCTTAATGAAGATACACTGATTTACAAAAATGCATTTGACAAAGCTGTTGTTGAATTACAAGCAAAAACCGATGAAAATTTTAGCTTGTCAGAGGCAAAAGAAATCCTATCTCTTTCTCGTAAATATCTCATACCCTTCTTGGAGTTACTGGATTATCACCAATACACAAGACGAGAAGAAGGAAATCGAGTATGGATCAATAAATAGGGGGTGCCTGTAAAATAAGGCATCTTTTTTTCACTTATACCTCTATGCCCCAAAGGGAATACTTATAGAAAAACTCTTAAAAAGGTGAAAAATATGAAAATCCTTTGTATTGATGGGGGCGGAATTCGCGGAGTCTATGCGGTTGCCATTTTACAAGCAATAGAAAAAGAATCTAAGAAACCCATTTCGGAAATGTTTGATATGATTGCCGGAACAAGTACAGGTGCAATTGTCGCGGCTTCTGCAATCCTAGAACTAGATATGGGAGAGGTAAAAGAAAACTATATTAAATATGGAGAAAAAATTTTTACAAAACAATCGAAAATCGGGTTTCTAAAAAGTTTTTATAGTGACCGTTTTTTACGCCACTTTATCCAAGGTGCATTTGGTGAAACAACCTTATTTGATATTAAGAAACCGCTTCTCATACCAACGGTTGATATCACTCATGGAAATCCATTTGTTCATCGATCGAATTATGGGAATACCGAGCAGGACGATCACTCCATAAAACTTTGGGATGTCGTTCTTTCTTCATGTTCAGCACCCGTCTTTTTCCCGCCAAATAATATTAATAATCACTATTTAGCAATAGATGGGGGACTTTGGGCAAATAATCCATCACTTGTTTGTATCACAGAGGCCCAGCATCATTTTAAAAAGAACTTGGAAGACATTCATATTATGTCGATTGGTACTGGCCTACAAAAGATTAATTTCGCAATTGAAACCCAAAAAGAGTGGGGAGTAACCAAATGGCTGCCATTTCATCTGCCATCCATGAGAATGACACCGAAGTTACTAGACCTAGCCCTAAATCTTTCATCGGAATCAGTAACCTACCATTGTCAGCATTTGCTTGGTGATCACTATTTTCGGATTAACGAAGACCTCGGTCAGGAGGTTCCGTTTGATGCTCCAGAATTTATCGATTTTCTAGTAGAACTGGGAGACAAATCATACCATAAGCATCGGAAGGAAATCGCAGCATTTTTGACCAAATAAATATCTGCTTAATTGACAGATAAAAAAATATATGGTATTAAAAAGTTGGGCATTAGCACTCCGATGTTGCGAGTGCTAAACAAAATATCAACAATTTCGAAAGGGGAACTAGTTATGTCTAAGAAACAATTTAAAGCAGAGTCTAAAAGGTTATTAGAAATGATGATCAACTCGATTTATTCACAGCGTGAGGTATTTTTACGCGAGTTAATTTCAAACTCAAGTGATGCAATTGACAAAATTTATTATAAGGCATTAACAGATGACCGCTATCAATTTGATAAGGAAAGCTATTTCATCAAAATCCTACCGGACAAAGAAAAGCGGACTCTCACTATCACCGATTCTGGTATTGGGATGACAAAGGAAGAACTTGAAACAAATCTTGGAACAATCGCAAAAAGCGGTTCATTAGCTTTTAAAAAGGAAACTGAAATTAAAGATGGCCATGATATCATTGGACAATTCGGTGTCGGTTTTTATGCAGCTTTTATGGTTGCCGACGTTGTAACTGTTATAAGTAAAGCACTTGGCAGCGAAGAAGCATACAAATGGGAGTCAACAGGTGCAGATGGGTACACCATTGAAACAGTTGAAAAAGATACAGTTGGAACGGAAATTACCTTAAAAATCAAAGAAAATACCGAAGAAGAATCCTATGATGAATTTTTAGAGGAATATCGCTTAAAATCAATCATCAAAAAATATTCAGATTTCATTCGCTATCCAATTAAGATGGATGTTACAACAAGCAAACTTAAAGATGGAAGCGAATCTGAATACGAGCAGGTAACAGAAGAAGAAGTTATCAACAGCATGGTTCCAATTTGGAGAAAAAACAAAAGCGAACTATCTGATGAAGACTATGAAAAGTTCTATAATGAAAAGCACTATGGATTTGATAAACCATTAAAGCATATTCACATCAGTGTTGATGGGACAATCCGCTACAATGCCATTTTATATATTCCTGAAAATATTCCATTTGATTATTACTCAAAAGAATATGAAAAAGGGTTAGAGCTTTATTCAAACGGCGTTTTAATTATGAACAAATCCGCTGATTTACTTCCAGATTATTTTAGCTTTGTAAAAGGATTGGTAGATTCTGAGGATTTATCGCTTAATATTTCAAGAGAAATGCTTCAGCAGGACCGTCAATTAAAGCTGATTGCTAAAAACATCAATAAAAAAATTAAAAGCGAATTACAAAGCATGTTAAAAAATGAACGCGAAAAATATGAAAAGTTCTTTGACAGCTTTGGTCGGGGGTTAAAGTTTGGTGTATACAGTGATTATGGAAGCAATAAAGAAACGCTACAAGATTTGTTGCTATTCTATTCTTCCAAAGAGAAAAAGCCCGTCTCATTAGATGAATATGTCTCAAGAATGCCTGAAGATCAAAAATATATTTATTATGCAACTGGTGATTCTGTCGAGCGCATTGACAAACTGCCACAAACTGAATTAGTAGCGGATAAGGGCTTTGAAATCCTATATTTTACTGAGGACATTGACGAATTTGCAATTAAAATGCTCATGAATTACAAAGAAAAAGAATTCAAATCAGTTTCAAGCAGTGATCTAGGTTTCGAACCAAATGAAAGCGAAAAAGCAACAGAAAAAGAACAAAATGAAAACAAAGAGCTATTTGAATATATGAAAAATGCATTAGCTGGAAAGGTTTCAGATGTGAGAATATCTAAACGTCTTAAAACACATCCAGTTTGTTTATCAACAGATGGTGAGATCTCTATCGAAATGGAGAAAATTTTGAATGCAATGCCTGACAACCAAAATGTTAAGGCTGATAAAGTGTTAGAAATTAACGTCCACCATGAAGTGTTCGCGTCATTAAAAACGGCATTTGAACAAGATAAAACAAAGCTTGATTTGTATACCCATTTATTGTATAACCAAGCTCTACTTATTGAGGGTCTGCCAATTCAAGATCCCGTTGAATTTACAAATGATATTTGTAAGATAATGGTTTGATTAAAAAAAGCAACAGTCCAAAGTGACTGTTGCTTTCTAATGTATTATTCTTTTAATAAAATATTCACTTCTTGCAAGGCTTCACAGGCTGCATCTAATTTTTCAACTGAATCTGCTTCAATTGTATGTAAGTGCACTCCATTCGTCAGCAATGAGAGGAGCGAGGCATTTGTTTCAGATAATTTTTCAATAAAACGCTTCACTTCAAACCGATTTTTTATCATTAATGATCCTGCTATTTCCCCGTACACTGGATGTTCGACAATCACATCTCGAACGGTTACTCCATTATCAACTAAAATATTTAGTTCCTCGGCAGTCTGATCCGAAGTATGCTTCACGGCAATTATTCTTGATATATGATCATCTATTGGTTGTTCCTGCAAATATATATAGCCCTGACTCGTTGCAACAATTGGTTCATTTTTTGCCTTTAATAACGAGATATCCTGAACAATTACTTGACGACTTACATTTGCCCGTTTTGAAAGATCCTCACCAATAATAGGGGAGGGGCTTTCCTTTAACCATTTGATAATCGATTCTCTCCGTTTTTCTCCTAATAATTTTTTATCTGCACTCATTTTTTTCACTCCATTTAAAGCTATAAGAGCCGTTTTCATTTATTTTATCAACAAGTTCATTTCAACACAATTCTTGTAATCGCAAAAAAACAGCCTAATCCAGTGAATCAGGCTGTTTTGATAGATTATTAGATTTTCATAATTCCACCAGTGCTAGCATTTGTGACAAGTTTTGAGTAACGAGCAAGGTAGCCTTTTTTCACTTTTGGTTCAAAGCCTTTCCATTCAGCTTTTCGTTTTTCAAATTCTTCATCAGAAATTTCTAAAGTGATTTTACGATTATTTAAATCAAGTTCAATTATGTCTCCATCATGAACAAATGCAATTGGTCCGCCTTCAGCAGCTTCTGGAGAGATATGACCAATTGAAATACCACGAGATGCACCTGAGAAACGTCCATCCGTAATTAAGCCGACTTTTGCTCCTAGACCTCTACCAACAATTTGGGATGTAGGTGCGAGCATCTCTGGCATTCCAGGACCGCCTTTAGGACCTTCATAGCGAATAACAACGACATCGCCTTCTTTTACCTTACCAACAATGATAGCTGATAGGGCATCTTCTTGCGAATCGAAGCAAACAGCAGGGCCCCTATGGTAGCCGCCAACCGATGGATCAACCGCACCTACCTTAACTACAGCACCCTCAGGAGCAAGGTTACCGAATAAGATCGCTAATCCACCTTGTTCGGAATGCGGATTTTCAAGTGGTCGGATGACATTGTGATCCGTAATTTCGCAGCCAGCCACATTCTCACGTAATGTTTTACCAGTCACAGTTAAACAATCTCCGTTTATGGCACCCGGTTTTTTTAGTAATTCATTGATAATCGCACTAACACCACCAGCATTGTGGACATCTTCAATATGATGATCCGAAGCAGGGGCGATTTTTGCTAAGTGCGGAACACGCGCTGCAATTTCATTAATACGTTCTAAAGAGTACTCAATTTCAGCTTCATTTGCCAACGCAAGAGTATGAAGAACAGTATTTGTTGAACCGCCCATCGCCATATCCAAAGCAAACGCATTATCGATTGTGTCTACTGTAACGATATCACGTGGCTTAATGTCTTTTTCGATTAAATACATTAATTGTTTTGCAGATTCTTTAACAAATTCTTTTCTTTCTTCAGCGACAGCTAATATTGTACCGTTGCCTGGAAGAGCAAGACCAAGTCCTTCAGCTAAACAGTTCATAGAGTTTGCTGTAAACATACCAGAACAAGAACCGCATGTAGGGCAAGCAACTTGTTCAATTTCTGTTAATCTAGCTTCGTCAATTTGACCGGATTGGAAAGCTCCAACTCCTTCAAACACAGAGTTCAGGTTAAGAGCATTACCTGCTGCATCACGACCAGCTTTCATTGGACCACCGCTAACAAAGATGGTAGGGATGTTCAGACGCATTGCAGCCATCATCATTCCCGGTGTGATTTTGTCACAGTTTGGAATACATACCATTCCATCAAACCAGTGTGCGGAAACAACTGTTTCAACTGAGTCAGCAATAATTTCACGACTCGGCAGGGAATATCTCATTCCAATATGACCCATTGCGATTCCATCATCAACACCAATTGTGTTCATTTCAAATGGAACACCACCAGCTTCACGAATTGCTTCTTTGACAATTTTTCCAAACTCTTGTAAATGTACATGACCTGGAACAATATCAATATATGAGTTGACCACCGCGATAAAAGGTTTGTTAAAATCTTCCTCTTTAACTCCAGCTGCACGAAGCAAGCTTCTATGTGGAGCCCGATCAAATCCTGATTTAATCATGTTACTGCGTAATTCTGCCATTAAAACTACCTCCAATTAAAAAGTACCACAAAATTGAAAATTTAAATTATTACTCATTGTAACACTATTTATAAGATAATCAATTAATAAATTTCATAGATTTTATGAGAATTTTAAAAATAAAAGTTTATAATCTTCATAGAATCTACAAAATTCAACAATTGATGAATTGATTTAAAGAGGATAATCTTCTATAATATAAATAGTTAGTTTAGGAAACAAATTAATTATTTAAGTGAGACATAAACTTTTAATTTAAATTGTCATAATCACTTTAAAAGAAACACAAAATAACATCATGATTTGTTTTCTATCTTTATTACATAAGTAGAAAGGTTTGATTTTAAATGTCTAAGCAACAAATTGGTGTAGTTGGTTTAGCAGTAATGGGTAAAAACTTAGCGTTGAACATAGAAAGCAGAGGATACTCTGTAGCTGTTTTTAACCGTTCATACGAAAAAACAGAAGAGTTCCTTCAAAATGAAGCAGTCGGCAAAAACTTTGTTGGTGCCAAGACAATAGAGGAATTTGTTAATTCTCTAGAAAAGCCACGCAAAATTTTATTAATGGTTAAGGCTGGTCCAGCAACTGATGCAACAATTGATTCATTAAAGCCATATCTTGAAGAAAATGATATTTTAATTGATGGTGGTAATACATTCTTCCAAGACACAATTCGCCGAAACAAAGAATTGGAATCTACTGGTATCCACTTCATTGGTACTGGGGTTTCTGGTGGTGAAGAGGGAGCATTAAAAGGACCTTCAATCATGCCTGGCGGACAAAAAGAAGCCTACGAGCTTGTCAAACCAATCTTAACCGCAATTTCTGCAAAAGTATCAGGAGACCCTTGCTGTACATATATCGGACCAAATGGTGCTGGACATTACGTTAAAATGGTACACAATGGTATTGAATATGGAGATATGCAATTAATCTGTGAAGCGTATTTTATCCTTAAAAATGTATTAGGTTTAAGCACAGATGAACTTCATGAAGTATTTGCTGAATGGAACAAAGGTGAACTAGACAGTTACTTAATTGAAATTACAGCAGATATCTTCACTAAAAAAGATGAAGAAACTGGTAAACCACTTGTTGACGTTATCCTTGACACTGCTGGTCAAAAAGGAACTGGTAAATGGACTAGCCAAAATGCGTTAGATCTAGGTGTTCCACTACCAATTATTACTGAGTCTGTATTTGCTCGTTTCATCTCAGCAATGAAAGATGAACGTGTGAAAGCTAGCCAGGTTCTTTCAGGTCCATCTGCACAAGGTTTTGATGGAGATAAACAGGAACTTATTGAAGCAGTACGTAAAGCACTTTACTTAAGTAAAATCGTTTCATATGCACAAGGCTTTGCACAAATGCGTGTCGCTTCTGAAGAATATGACTGGAATTTAAACTACGGTGAAATTGCAATGATTTTCCGTGGCGGGTGTATCATTCGTGCAAAATTCCTACAAAACATTAAAGAAGCATATGACCGTGACCAACAACTAGCTAACCTATTATTAGATCCTTACTTCAAGGAAATTGCAGAAGGTTACCAAGATTCTTTACGTAAGGTTATTTCAGTTGCCATTGAAAAAGGAATTCCGGTTCCATGTTTCTCAAGTGCAATTGCATACTATGACAGTTATCGTACTGCAACATTACCTGCAAACCTTCTTCAAGCACAACGCGATTACTTTGGTGCGCATACTTACCAACGTGTTGACAAAGAAGGAATCTTCCATACAAACTGGATGGAATAATTACTCTGTTGGGGTTTCAACATTGAAACCCCGGCTTTTATTTGTAAGAATCTCATTTTTGATGTAAGGGATTACACATTTACACACAATTGGCTTCCGAAGGTTAAGTGCAAAAATAGAGACATCGGTTCTAAAAATGCGTAAACTGTTTTTAGATGATGGAAGTTTTAATAGAAGGGAGTCTTATCATGGGTATTCTCCAAGAGTTATTAAAGGATATTCCGGTTCCAAAAATGCTTAAAGTCAAACAGCATTTTGATGATTCTAAAGTTGAAAATCTTGTAGAAGATTTAACAAATAAATTACATCGGGAAGAAGTAAAACAAACCATTAAACCAGGCATGGAAATTGCAATTGCTGTGGGAAGTCGTGGAATTGATGCGTTAGTTGACCTTACAAAAATAACTGTGCAATTTATTAAGGATATGGGCGGTAAGCCTTTTATTGTACCAAGTATGGGCAGTCATGGTGGCGCAACTGCTGAAGGTCAACGTGATGTTTTAAAACATCTTGGTGTAACAGAAGAAAGTGTTGGCTGTGAAATACGTTCTTCGATGGAAGTTATTAAGCTGGGTGAACTACCAAATGGCTTACCTGTTTACATTGATAAATACGCTTCTAAAGCTGACGGAATTGTTGTTATTAATCGTGTAAAACCTCATACCGCTTTCCGTGGTTCTGTTGAAAGTGGAATCCAAAAAATGATTAGCATTGGTCTGGGTAAGCAAAAAGGGGCAGAGGCTTGCCATCAGTTAGGCTTCAAATACATGGCAGAAAATGTTCCCGCCATGGCACAAATGATTATGGAAAAAACACCGTTTCTTTTTGGCGTTGCAACTGTAGAAAACGCTTTTGATCGGGTGGCAAGAATTGAAGTTATGCTTACAAATGAAATTATTGAGAAAGAACCTGAACTTCAAGCGCAAGCAAAACAATTACTACCTAAACTATTCTTTGATCAAATCGATGTTCTTGTCATTGATCAAATTGGTAAAAACATTAGTGGGGACGGCATGGACCCTAATATTACAGGTCGCTATCCAACTCCATATGCACATGGCGGTCCTGAAGTGAACAAAATGGTTGTCTTAAACCTAACGCCGGAAACAGAAGGTAATGCGAATGGTGTTGGTACGGCCGATTTCACAACTCAGCGACTCGTTGACCAAATGGACCTTGAGTTCACATATGCAAATGGATTGACTTCAACAGTGGTTGCGCCGACGAAAATTGCAACAACACTTCCAAATGATAAAGAAGCCATTCAAGCAGCCATCAAAACATGTAATATCTTAGATTTTTCAACAGTAAAAATGGTTCGCATCAAAGATACACTGCATGTAAGTGAAATTGAAGTATCCGAAGCCTTATTAGATTACATCAAGAATCATCCAAATATTGAGCAGGCATCAGACCTTTATGACTTCGATTTCAACGAAAACGGAAACTTATTTTAACTGAATTTATTGGGGGAGAAATTCCTCTTTTCAGAATAAGTCTAATTACATATTGAAAAAGGGGAATAAACATGACTAACTTATTTGACTTAACTGGAAAAACAGCTGTAGCCATTGGCGGAAATAGTGTACTGGGTTCTTCAATCTGTAAAGGCTTTGCTGAACAAGGTGCAAAAGTAGCCATTGTTGGGCGTAACCTAGAAAGAGCAGAAGCAGTTGTTAAAGAAATTGAAGCAGAGGGTGGAGTTGCGAAAGCTTTCCCAGCAGACGTACTTAACCGTGAATCACTTGAAACTGCTGCACAAGAAATCACAGCATGGTCTGGCGGAATCGATATCCTTCTAAATGCTCCTGGTATGAACAGTCCAACTCCGTTCTTTGAGCTTGATATGGATGAATATGACAAAATCATGGATGTAAACCTTAAAGGATATGTTGTGGCAACTCAAATTTTCGCGAAGAAAATGATTGATCAAGGACGTAAAGGAAGCATTATCAATATTTCTTCTGTTTCATCTACAACACCACTATCTAAAGTATTTACTTACTCAGTATCTAAAGCTGGCGTTAACAGCATGACTCAGTTCTTAGCAAGAGAATTCGCACCAAATGGAATTCGTGTCAATGCAATAATTCCAGGGTTCTTTCCAGCTGAACAAAACCGTAAAATCTTAAGTGAAGAGCGTGTAGCATCAATCATGGGACACACTCCAATGAATCGTTTCGGTAACCCTGATGAGTTAAAAGGAGCGGCTGTATTCTTAGCTTCAGAAAACGCTTCTAGCTTCGTAACTGGTACATTCATTCGAGTTGATGGCGGATTTGGAAGCATGACTATCTAAAATAATCCTTCTGTTACATATTTTACCTGATATAAATAGATAGAGAACAATTACAACCGGGAAAGAAGGGGAGAAGACAATGATCGACGAAAAGTATCAAAAGCTAGTGTCAATTCTCCGAGAGATGGAATCAGTTGTCGTTGCTTTTTCTGGTGGCGTTGACAGTACCTTTTTATTAAAGGTTGCTGTTGACACACTAGGGAAAGAAAATGTTTTAGCGGTAACTGCTGATTCAGAAACATATCCTTCAACTGAGTTAAAGGAAGCCGAAGTCCTTGCAAAACAGATAGGGGCCAACCATCGTGTTATTGAAACATCGGAGCTAGCTATTCCTGGCTACACAGAAAATGATCGAAATCGTTGTTATTTCTGTAAGAGCAGTCTGTTTGATCATCTCATTCCTGTTATGGAACGTGAGGGTTATCACAATGTTGTGTATGGCGTCATCGCGGATGATATGAATGAGTTTCGTCCAGGTATGAAGGCAGCCAAGGAAAAAGGAATTCGTGGTCCATTACAGGAGGCAAATCTTTTTAAAGATGAAATCAGGGAACTTTCCCGTGAATTTGATTTGCCAACTTGGAATAAACCATCATTTGCTTGTCTTTCATCTCGGATTGCTTATGGCGAAAAAATTACGATTGAAAAGTTAACAAAGGTTGAAAAAGCAGAGGAATTCCTTAAATCTCTTCAAATTCGTCAGGTTCGTGTTCGTACTCATCAAGATATTGCTCGGATCGAAGTTGAACCTAATGATATGAAAATTGTCTTAGATAATCATAAAGCCATTACAAAAGAACTTAATTCCATTGGCTATAAATATATAACTCTAGATTTAGTAGGTTACAAGAGTGGAAGTATGAATAAAGTCCTTTCTTAAGCAGAAAAGCTTTGGATTCTTTCCAAAGCTTTTTCTTTGAAAAGAATAATATGGTAACATTATGTCACAAACTAATAAAGTTATGATAGAACGTGAAAAGGAAGATGTAGTATGTCACATGAATACGTCATTGGTCTCGACCTTGGAACAACCAGTGCAAAAGCAGTTATTTTTACCTTAGATGGTAAGGTAGTTGCTGAAGCAGAGGATCTAGTTACCTCTTACTACCCTAAGCAAGGTTGGGTTGAGCAAGATCCTGATGAAATTGAACGCTCTGCTGTAAAAGCAATCAATATGGCTATTCAACAGGCGAAAGTAAGTAAAGCGGAAATCATTAGCTTGGGTATTTCAGCTGCTATGCATTCCATCATTTGTATGGGGGATAATGGAGAAGCTCTTTCCCAAGCATTAATTTGGGCAGACGGCAGAAGTACAAAACAAGCAAATGAACTTTTGGAATCAGACGGACTTGACATTTTTTCAAGAACAGGGATGCCGATTCATCCAATGTCACCTTTATCAAAGTTTATTTGGATGAAGGAAATTGATTATATACCATATAGACAATCAAGCTATTTTTTATCCATTAAAGAATATTTGCTTTTAAAATGGTTTGGTCAGCGAGTAATTGATTATTCAGTGGCATCTGCAACAGGAATGTTTAATGGAAAAACATTTCAATGGGATGAAGAGGTGCTTAACAAAGCTGGTATCACAGAAGACATGCTTTCAAAAATCGTCCCACCAACTTACCAATTAACCGACATTAAACCAGCTATTGCTGATGAAATGGGAATTTCGAACGAAATGCCTTTTATTATCGGTGCTGCCGATGGTCAATTTGCCAATTTAGGAATTGGAGCGATTTCTCCAGGGGAGGTTGCTGTTACAGCTGGTACAAGTGGAGCCATTCGCCAATTTACAAAAGGATTCCAATCAAATAGAAAGCATGAAACTTTTTGTTATGCTTTTTCTGATGAATATTTTATTGTTGGCGGTCCAACGAATAACGGTGGAATTGCCCTTCAATGGTTAAAAGAGCTGCTTAATTACCAAAAAAGCTTTGATCATTTTACTGCTGAGGCGGCAAAGGTTGGCCCTGGCGCTGAAGGTTTATTTTTCCACCCATATATTAATGGGGAACGCGCTCCTTTGTGGAACCAACAAGCCCGTGGTAACTTCTTCGGTATGTCCGTTACTCATAAAACAGAGCACTTTGTTCGTGCCGTATTAGAGGGGATTACATTTAATCTATACCAAATCGGACAAGCATTAGAAAAACAAGCTGGAAAAACAGAAAAGCTTTATGTAAACGGTGGATTAGCACGTTCACCATTGTGGCTTCAAATGCTTGCTGATATTTTTGGTAAAGAGGTTTATGTCCCGGAAAGCCATCACAGTGCGGCTTGGGGCGCAGCTTGGACCGCATTAGTAGGCATCGGTAAAGTGAATTCCTTTGAAGAGATCAAGAACAATATCCCAATGGGAGAGCCTGTTTTACCAAATAGCGAAACCCATGAGAAATACAAAGCTATATACGCAAAATATGAAGCAATTGGAAAAGATATTATCAAACATTTCTAAAATATAAGCGTCAGTTTGATACTGACGCTTTACTTTAGGTATACATCGATTTTGAAATCGATTAAGGTGTGTGAAACATGGTAGAAGAAATCTTAGAGCAGGTCAAACAAGGAACATTAAGTATAGTGGATGCTAAAAAACAACTTGCAACCTATGAAAATTTAGGATTTGCAAAAATTGACCATCATCGAAAAAATAGACAGGGTTTTCCTGAAATTGTTTTTGGAGAGGGCAAAACGAAGGAACAAATTCACTCGATCATTAATATAATCAAAAAGCGTGGAGACAATGTCCTTGTTACCCGAATTTCTAAAGAAAAAGCAGATTTTATTTTGAAATTAAACCCAGAGTTTGTATACAATGAAACAGCTCGGGTTCTATATTGGAAAGATGAGACAAGGGGAAATACGCAAAGGAATGGCTATATCGCAATTGTATGTGCAGGAACCTCTGATCTACGAGTAGCTGAAGAGGCCGCTATAACAGCTGAAGTTCTAGGCAGTAATATTCGTCGTTTCTATGATGTAGGTGTTGCCGGCATCCATCGTTTATTTGATAACATTGAGGAGATTCGAAATGCAAATGTGTCAGTTGTTGTCGCTGGCATGGAGGGGGCTTTACCAAGTGTAGTCGGTGGACTTGTTTCTCATCCGATTATCGCAGTCCCAACAAGTATCGGTTATGGGGCAAATTTTCAAGGGCTATCAGCTTTACTTACAATGCTGAATTCCTGTGCATCTGGAATTAGTGTCGTAAATATCGACAACGGTTTCGGTGGTGCATACAACGCAGTCTTAATTGATCAACTTGCCCAAAAAGGAGAGAATCAGACTAAATGAAAACACTATATTTTGACTGTTTTTCCGGAATTAGTGGAGACATGGTCATTGGAGCATTACTTGATGCAGGTGGAGACCCACAAAATCTTGTTCAGGAATTAAAAAAGCTGCATTTTGAAGATGAATATGAACTACAATGGAAAAAAGTCGTGAAAAACGGAATCACCTCCACGAAATTTGATGTCATTTTAAAAGATGATAGTCATAGGCACTCACATACACATGATCAGCACCATGAGCATACTCATGACCACCATCATGATCATGAACACGAGCATCATCATGATCACCATCATAATCATGAACTTGAACACGATCATTTACATACACATGATCATGACCATCAGCACAATGTGCATACTCATGACCATCACCACCATCATTCACATCGTGCTTATACGGATATTGTGAAGATGATTGAGGATTCCGAATTAGCACCTGAAGTTAAGGATATATCACTAAAGATTTTTAGGAAAATTGGAAAAGCTGAAGGTCTTATACATGGACTTCCATTAGAAAAAGTTCATTTCCATGAAGTAGGTGCTGTTGATTCTATCATCGATATTGTCGGAGCAGCTATATTATTACATCAGCTGGAAATTTCAACGGTAAAATCATCTGCTGTACCAGTTGGAACCGGAAAAATCCATATTGACCATGGAATTTATCCGGTTCCGGCTCCTGCTACGCTTGAAATATTAAAAGGAGTGCCGATTGAACAGAGTGATATTCGCTTTGAACTTACGACACCAACGGGAGCAGGTATTATCTCCGTGCTTACAGATGAATTTTGCAGTTTTCCTTCAATGAAGGCCTCAGCAATTGGTTACGGAGCAGGCACAAAAACGTTTAAAGATCGCCCAAATGTTCTACGTGTCATCGTTGGAGAATAGCCTTTTATCTAGTCCTCACTATAATGTGGGGACTTTTTTTTTCAGAACTCCTTAATTGACACATATTAAATTAGGCTGTATAATTATCCTGAATTTAAGATATATAGTTTAAAGATATTATCGATAAGTTTCTTATTGCTAGGAAAAACTAAAATACACACAACGGAATTGGAGGCATAAATAATGAACGGATTAAAAGGAATACACCATGTCACTGCGATCACGAGTAGTGCAGAAAAAAACTATGAATTTTTTACCTATGTATTAGGAATGCGTTTAGTAAAGAAAACAGTAAACCAGGATGATATTCAAACATATCACCTCTTTTTTGCAGACGATACAGGCAGTCCAGGTACAGACATGACCTTCTTCGATTTTCCAGGAATCCCAAAAGGAGTTCATGGTTCAAATGAAATATCAAAAACATCCTTCCGTGTTCCAACCGATGCCGCAATCGATTATTGGGAAAAACGCTTTGACCGATTAAATGTTAAACATTTTGGAGTGAAAGAACAATTTGGCATAAAAACAATATCTTTTGTTGACTTTGATGACCAACAATATCAATTAGTTTCAGATGAAAACAATAAAGGTGTGCCTGCTGGAACTCCATGGCAAAAAGGGCCAATTCCATTAGAATATGCAATCACTGGTTTAGGACCACTATTTGTACGAACTGCCCATTTTGATTTCTTTAAAGAAATGCTTGAAAAAGTATTACAATTTAAAGAAATTGCAGCAGATGGCTCATACCACTTGTTTGAAGTAGGCGAGGGGGGGAATGGGGCTCGGGTTGTTGTAGAGAATAACACCATTCTTCCACCGGCACAGCAAGGCTTTGGAACGGTCCACCATGCAGCTTTTAGGGTAGACGATAAATCTGTCCTAAATGAATGGGACAAGCATTTACACGAATTTGGTTTCCAAACTTCAGGCTTTGTTGATCGCTTCTTCTTTGGATCACTTTATTCTAGGGTGGCACCAGGAATACTATTTGAATTTGCTACCGATGGCCCTGGGTTTATGGGGGATGAACCATACGAAACATTAGGTGAAAAGCTATCTTTACCACCATTCCTAGAATCAAAGCGTGAAGCCATTGAAAGCTATGTACGACCTATTGACACCGTTAGAAGCACAAAAGAATTTGTAAAAGAATAAGCTTGTTTAAAGATGTCCCTTTTATAAATCGGGGCATCTTTTTGTAATTAAGGATCGGATGCTCGAGAAATCAAACATTTACCAGTTGTCCATTGTACATAGGTCAAAAGGCGTGAAACCTTGCTTTCCCCACGTTAATTTCTTCCATTACCACTGACCATCGAAGGATTTTATCGAAATCAATCGAAATTTGTCTTATTTCATTGTATAATTATCTGTTGTAAGACAAAAAGCTTTGAAAGGATGATGTCCAATGATGGAATGGGCGTTGGTCATATTATTTGGGGTAGCAGCAGTATTGCTCATTTTATCCTATGCACTTACGAAAAAAGCAAAAAAGGCTGAGCAACGAGAGCTTGAATTATATTCAGTAAGTTTTATGGAGGAAATAAATAAGCTACAAGAGCAAATGAGAAACCTTGAATTAGACAATGAAATTCTTGCAAACCAAGCAGGAATAGATACAACAGATAAAGAACATCGCGCTTTACTTCGTGATGCGCTCGATTTATATAAAAGAGGGTACTCAGTAACAAGCATTGCGAATGAAACAAATCAAAGTGAAATCGAAGTACAAGGTTTGCTGTCTCCATTTATGAAACAAGCAGAAGGGAGAAAAGCAGCCAATGACCGCTAAAACATTAACTAGCTTTGCATCTGGACTATTACTTGCAGCAGTTGTGTGTGCGGCTGTTTATTTTTTCGGGCCCCAACAAGCAACAAACACAAAGGCTGGAGAAAAACCAACTGTCGAAGAGCTAAAAAGTCTTCTATCAGCTGAAGGTTATGTTGTTCATACAGAAGAAGAATGGAATCAAGCGACTGCTGAAGCGAAGAATCCAGTTGAAAATACTGAGGAACAACCAAAAGAAGAGATAAAAGAAGAAACTCCGGAAGAACAAAAAGAAGAACCGGCTGAGCCAGTTGTCAATAAAACTGTCATCACCGTCTCAGAGGGTATGACAAGCTATGAAGTTGGAAAAGCTCTTATATCTGCCCAAATCATAAGCGGGGATGCATGGGATTTCGCAAACCTGGTTGAGCAAAAAGGTGTAGCCAAATACTTAAAGCTTGGCACATTTGAAATTAATAGCGATATGACAACAGACGAAATCATTTCGATCATTTTTAAAAAAAGATAATCTAACAGAAAAAGACCTAAACCACTAAAATGTGATTTGGTCTTTTTCTTATTTTCGTGAAACATTTTTTGTGAAACAAGAAAATTCGGGCGCTGACATGCACCGAAATGTAGGCATTTCACACAAAAAGTAGACAATTGTTATCATTTTGCCTTTGCTTACATATTATAGAATATAATTAAATATTAATTATTAACTTGGTAAATAAATTTGATGTGTTTTATAAATAGGATTTCTGTCAAGAATGATTGTATAGTAAATAAGCTAATGGGGTGATACGAAATGTATACCAATAAAGCAATTCAGGTTCTTGACCGTATGCGCTTATCAAATGGTGCTTATACCGCAAGTTTATCAAATGATTATAGCTATGTATGGATTCGAGATATAGTATATACTGTTCTTCCATTTATCAATGAACCGTCTGACAGATATGCGAAGGCCTATCATGCTTTATTTGATATGTTTAAGACGTATGAGTGGAAAATTGATATCCATCGGAAAAAGAAACCAATCTATTTATTTGAATATATTCATTCACGCTATTCCACTGATTTAAAGGAGATGCATGTCGAATGGGGGCATGCCCAAAACGATGCGATTGGCGCATTTTTATGGGGCGTTGGTGAAGGATACCGCTTAGGCCAAAAAGTAATTCGAGATAAAAAAGATATTGAAATTGTTCAAAAGCTTGTCGATTATCTGGAATGCCTTCAATATTGGCACGCAAAAGATAATGGCATGTGGGAAGAAAATATGGAAGTTCATGCTTCAAGTCTTGGTGCCTGTGTGGCTGGACTGAATGCTGTTAAAATCCTTGTTAATGTAAATGAGGATTTAATCAAAAAAGGTGAGAATGCCCTCCGAAATCTTTTACCTCGAGAAAGCGAAACAAAGAATACTGATTTAGCTTTACTTTCCCTAGTATTCCCATACCGGGTCGTAGATCGGGATACTGCAATTAAGATTGTTGAAACCGTTTCCTCAAAATTAGAGCGGACATATGGTGTAATTCGCTATGAAAATGACCAATATTATAATGAAGGAAAAGAGGCCGAGTGGTGTTTTGGATTCCCATGGTTAGGTCTTTGCCACCTTGAATTAGGTCAATTTCATAAAGCAAGTGAGTATATAGAAAAAACTAAGAGAATTGTGCCTGACAACTGGGAGGTTCCTGAGCTATATGTAGGTGGTACAAATAGGCCAAATGGAAACACCCCATTAGCATGGTCAGTTGCGATGTCCTATATTTTCCTCACAAAAATAGATGACATTGCTCAACAAAAAATTTCTTAAAAAGCTGCGAATGCAGCTTTTTTTGTTTGGGTAAAACTTTTTACTTACACCAATATTATTCTACAATAGTAAAATCTCTGGTGACCCCATCCTTATTCATATTATTTCACAATATCAAATTTGTGCACAAATATGTAAAAAATCTCCACAAATCAACGAAATGTTGTAAACGGTTTCATCTTTTCTTTCAAAAATATTTTCATTAAAATAATAATTTTCCGTCTTTTCTACCTTATTTGACAATAAAAAACATTATTCGCCAAAGGAATATTTTGAACACAAGACGAATCTATATAATAAAGTGAAAAAGTGATACCAAACCATGGTCTTATTTATTTTATCGACTTTCATACAAATGACATAAATTTTTGGTATTACAAACTTTCTCTTTACATATATCAAAAGGAGGATAACAATCTTGAATTCTACGCTTGAAAAAAGAGCGGATCTTATTCCAAGTGAGTTTGACCTGTATTTATTTCACGAAGGAACATTATTAGAAGGCTATAACATACTAGGTGCACATGTTATGACCTATGAAGGGAAAGAAGGGGTTCGATTTTCAGTTTGGGCACCACATGCCAAGGCAGTATCTGTAGTTGGCGACTTTACTAACTGGGATGGTCGTGAAAATCACCTTGAAATGATACCAAACTCTGGTATATGGGTTGGCTTTATCCCAGGATTAAAAGAGGGTGAGCTTTATAAATACGAAATCACAAATGCAAATGATGACAAGAATCTAAAAGCAGATCCCTATGCATTCTTTTCTGAATTAAGACCTAACACAGCTTCCGTTATTACTAGACTCGACCAATATAAATGGAATGATAAGAAATGGATCAAGAACCGTGAAAAGGTGGAATCCTACAATCAATCAATGCTAATTTACGAATTGCATACTGGTTCTTGGAAAAAGAAAGAAGATGGCGGCTTTTATACATATCGCGAGCTAGCGGATGAAGTCATTGAATATGTAGTTGAACATGGGTTTACACATATAGAGTTAATGCCGATCATGGAGCATCCTTTTGACTTATCTTGGGGCTATCAAATAACTGGCTTTTATTCTGTAACAAGTAGACATGGTTCACCACAAGATTTCATGTATTTTGTGGATCAATGTCACCAAAAAGGTATAGGTGTCATCCTTGATTGGGTTCCAGTTCATTTCTGCCGTGATGCACACGGACTAGGAAGATTTGATGGGACTCCTCTTTATGAGCCTGCCGAATCAAAACGAGCTGACAGACCTTTATGGGGAACGTACAACTTTGATTTTACAAAACCGGAGATTCATAGTTTTTTACTTTCCAATCTTGCTTTTTGGATGGATATGTACCATATTGATGGCTTTCGAATCGACGCTGTTTCATCATTGATATACCTCAACCACGACAACCCGCAACATGAAAAGCTATTTAATCAATTTGGTGGCGAAGAAAATCTAGAAGCAATCGAATTTATAAAAAAAGCAAATGAAGAAATGTTCAAAAGATACCCGGGAGTCTTGATGATTGCAGAAGAAGCAACTGACTATCCCCTTGTAACTGCACCAACTTCTGCCGGCGGATTGGGCTTTAATTATAAATGGAATATGGGCTGGGTGAATGATGTCCTTAAGTACATGCGACTGCACCCGTCCGACAGACGCTATCACCATAATTTATTAACTTTTTCTTTCTTCTATGCATTTTCAGAAAATTTTGTTTTACCTTTTTCTCATGATGATGTTGTACACGGGAAGAAATCCCTTTTAGATAAAATGCCAGGTGACTACTGGCAGAAGTTTGCAAATTTACGTTTATTATATGGCTATTTGATGACCCATCCCGGAAAAAAACTTCTCTTCATGGGTGGAGAGTTTGGCCAATTCACCGAATGGAAAGAGCTTGAAGAGCTAGATTGGATGCTGCTAAAATATGATTCTCACTCTAAGCTGCAAACATATTTTAAAGAGCTTCAGCATTTTTACCAAATGAATTCTAGTCTTTGGAGACTGGATCATGAACAAGAAGGTTTTGAATGGATTGACCCTGATAACCATGATCAATCTGTGATTACATTCATGAGACATGGGAAGCGCAAAGGTGATTATTCCATTATCGTATGTAACTTCGGAGCCGAGGTTTATGAAGATTATCGTATTGGCGTCCCAGCAACTGGGAGTTATATAGAATTATTTAACAGTGATTCCGTAGAATTTGGAGGATCTGGTCAGATTAACGAGGCTGCTATTTCGGTTGATAATGAGCCAGCGCATAATCAGCCATACAGTATGTCAATTAAAGTTCCACCTTTAGCAATAAGTATTTTTAGAAAAGTGACAAAAAAGAGAAAAAGAGGTGTCATCAAAAAATGAGGTCAAAGAAGTGGATTGCAGTTGTATTAGCAGGTGGTCAAGGGTCAAGATTGGGGGAATTAACGACAACCCTTGCCAAACCCGCTGTTCCGTTTGGAGGAAAGTACCGAATTATTGATTTTCCGTTAAGTAATTGTACTCATTCAGGCATCGATACAGTCGGTGTCGTAACTCAATATCGTCCTCATGTACTTAATAACTATGTAAGCAATGGGCGACCTTGGGATCTAGACAGGAACAATGGGGGAGTAACAGTCCTACCGCCTTACCTTGGTAAGAATGGCGGAGATTGGTACAAAGGAACTGCCAACGCAGTCTACCAAAATATCCATTATATAGAGCAATATGACCCAGAATATGTGGTTATTTTATCTGGCGATCATATTTACAAAATGGATTATAGTAAAATGCTTCGCTTCCACCTGGAAAAGGATGCTGCCGCTACAATTGCAGTCATTGAGGTTCCGTGGGCAGAGGCAAGCCGCTTTGGGATCATGAATACAAATGAAGAAAAGAAAATTGTTGAATTTGATGAAAAACCAGCAAATCCAAAAAGTAATCTTGCGTCAATGGGGATTTACCTATTCAAATGGAAATTATTAAAGAAATATTTAAACGAAGATGAATTAAACATTCATTCTTCAAACGATTTCGGGAAAGACATTATTCCGAAATTACTTGAAGACAATAATCAGTTATATGCATACCAGTTTGATAGTTATTGGAAGGATGTCGGTACAATCGAAAGCCTATGGGAAGCACACATGGACCTTTTAGATGATGCTCCTGGTTTTGATTTACATGACCCAAGCTGGCCATTCTTTACCGGAATTGCGACACATCCACCACAATATATTTCACCAGCTGCTGAAATTTCTCAATCACTGATTAATGAAGGCTGTATTGTACAAGGAACAATTGACCACTCTGTTCTCTCATACAATGTACAGGTCGGAGAGAACTCGATTATTAAAGACTCTGTTATCATGCCGAATGTTCAAATCGGCAAAAATGTGACCATTCATAAAGCAATTATTGCAAGTGATTTATGCATCCCAGATGGAGCACATATTGGGTCAGATGCCCCGAACGCTACCATAACGTTAGTTGGAGATGAAGACACTGTTAGACCATTAACCGTAAGTAAATAAATTTCACATGAGGAGCGATTGGGATTGGAACGAGTAATTGGTGTAATTAATTTAGTGAATGATAAGCAATATTTAAAAGAATTAACCCAGCACCGGTGTCTGGCAGCTGTACCATTCGGAGGAAGATATCGACTAATTGATTTTACAATGTCCAATTTTATTAACGCCCACATTAAAAAGGTGGGTATCTTCACAAAGGATAAATATCGTTCCATCATGGATCATCTTGGCAATGGAAAAGAATGGGATCTTGATCGGCGAAATGGGGGATTATTTATTTTACCTCCAATTCACCCGGATAAAAGTATAGTCGGTGACATTCAGCAATATTTTGATCATCTGGAGTTCTTTAAGCGATCCCATGAGGATACAGTCCTATTTTCTCCAGGTCACCATGTTTATAAAATCAATTTTAATGAAGTGATAAAAAGCCATAGAGAAAGTGGAGCTGACATCACGATTGTTTACAAGCAATTCGATGGAGAGCCTGTCGAAAAACCAATTTATCATAAATGCATCCTGAATGCGGATGATAAAGTATCCAATCTAGAACTCTATACATCTCCAAAACAGGGTGATCCCGTATGTACAGAAACGTTTGTTTTTTCAAAAAAGCTATTAATTGAGCTTATTACAAAATGTTATGAAAATGGGGAATACGATTTTATACGAGATTTAGTCAAGGCAAACCTGCCTCGACTAAAAGCAAACAGCTATCATTTTAAAGGATATATGCCATTTATTCATTCAATTTCAAGTTATTATAAAACGAATATGGAGTTCTTAAATCCGCAGGTTACAAAGGAATTTTTCTTTGATAACTGGGAGATTTATACGAAAACAAAGCATGAGCCCCCAGTTAAATATTCCACAACTTCTAATGTCAGCAATTCCTTAATTGCAAATGGAAGTGATATCGAAGGAACGGTTGAAAATAGCATTATCTTCCGCGGGGTAAAAATACGCAAAGGGGCAACTGTCAAAAACAGTATTATCATGCAAAAAGGTGTTATTGACGAGGGAACATATCTTGAAAATGTGATAACAGATAAACAAGTAAATATCACTTCTGAAAAGGTCATCATTGGAGAATCTTCTCCAACTGTTATAAAAAAAGCTGAGATTATCTAATGGGGGAAAATCATGAACGTATTATTCGCAGCATCAGAGTGTGCTCCATTTATTAAAACAGGCGGACTAGGGGATGTAATAGGGGCTTTACCAAATGCTTTACAACAGGAAGGGATTCATGTAAATGTAATCCTTCCAAAATATGGTGACCTGGCTGACAAGTATAAGGATCAGCTTGTATTAGAACGTATTATCGAGGTTCCATTAGGATGGCGGCGACAATATTGCGGCATCGAAAAATTAGTCCACAATGGAATTAGCTATTATTTTTTAGATAATGAATATTATTTTAAACGGTATGGCAGCTACGGTTTTTATGATGATGGAGAGCGGTTTGCATTCTTCTCGAGAGCGGTGCTGGAAGCAATCCCATATCTGGAGAAAAAGCCAGATGTGATTCATTGTCATGACTGGCAAGCTGGACCGATTCCACTTTTATTAAATGCACATTATTCGAACCATCCTGACTACCAGCGGATTAAAACAGTATTTACAATTCATAATCTTCGCTATCAAGGGGTTTACCCGAAATCTGTTTTAGGCGAATTACTTGATGTGAGTGAACGTTATTTTCATATAGACGGGGTTGAGTTTTTTGGGAATGTCAGTTATATGAAGGCTGGATTGTCCTTTGCTGACGCCCTTACAACTGTAAGTCCAACCTATGCAAACGAAATACAAACAGCTTATTTCGGTGAACAGTTAGATGGATTTTTACGAAAACGAAATTCTGAATTGCAAGGAATTGTAAATGGGATTGACGATGAAAATTATAATCCCGCTTCAGACAAGGCGATTTTTAGCTTTTATGATACGTATGAAGGAAAAATGGAGAATAAAAGGGCCTTACAAAAGCAACTTGGTTTACCAGTTAATGATGAAATACCAGTTATTTCAATGATTACACGACTTGTTGAACAAAAGGGTATTGACCTTGTTTTGCATGTATTTGAAGAAATTCTTAACCAAAATGTACAGTTTATTTTGCTTGGAACAGGCGAAAGCCATTATGAGGATGCCTTCCGTGAACTAGCATCCCGATATCCATCAAAAGTTTCAGTTAATATCTTTTTTGATGAAGGGCTTTCCAGAAAAATCTATGCGGGTTCTGATTTATTTTTAATGCCATCTCAATTTGAGCCTTGTGGGATTGGTCAATTACTCGCTTTCCGCTATGGGGCGCTCCCACTTGTGAGAGAGACAGGTGGACTTAAGGATACTGTTCAACCTTACAATGAGTTTACGGGCAAAGGGAATGGCTTTAGCTTCACGAATTATAATGCACACGACATGTTGTATACAGTTGAGCGGGCGATTTGGTTGTATCGTTTTCAACCAAGGAAATGGAAGGAGCTTTCAGAAAAAGCACTAAAACTTGATTTTAGCTGGAATGCTTCTTCCAAAGAATATATAAAATTGTATGAGGAACTGCAATTTGCTTTTCGTTAACACGATAAAACGTTAGGGACATGACCCTAACGTTTTTTACCTTTTTCGACTCAAGTGTGTAAGTGCAATTCTCCTAAGCGATGAGCTGCTAAAATCAGTTGCATTTCTCTTTCTTATCTGTTCGCGGATCGGATTGTCATTTATTTTACTTTCGCTATTTGCCATTATAGGGACTCCTCCTTATAGGATTATCATCCCCAATTAAAAAAATCTTTATAAAACTAGCTTGTAGCACCATCCTAAAAAAAGTGATTCTCTAGAATCACTTTTTGCTGCGTTATTTATCCTTATTAATCTGTACATTTTGTGGTCTTTTTGGATGTCCAACTCTATTTTCATCATCAGGACCTGTTAGGGTATTTCGTTTATCTAATACTTTTCCTGTAAATTCAACTGGATTACGATTTGCCATGTATTTCACCTCCATTTTTAGGATGGTTGAAAATCAAAAAAACATGACAGCTAATTTATTTTTTCAGTGTATAATAGTTCTTTATATTGGCCGCTGTTACCGATTCATACATGGTATTTGTAAGACTGTATTTCCCTTTTGCATCAAGACCAAGTTCCCAGATCATCATGCCGCCAAAACCGTGATTTAAGGCAAGCTCCGTTTTTCTTGTCATCATTGATTTTCCATTATAATAATACGTTGTACCATTCATAACGACAGAATCTTTACCTGCGTTTTCAGTATTGTTTGCAATAATGGCTTCATATGATACTTGCTTGATGTTTACATCGGCAGGTTGTCCATAAAATGGAACACCTAATACAAGTTTTTCCTTAGGCAATTTGTGTGCATCAAACAGGTTCGACCAGTAGCCCACAATACTCTCGGAAAATGGATACGGAGATAAATTTTCGGCATGATAGCCGCCATCCCATTGACCATCATATGCCATAATATTAACATAATCGACATATTGAAACATATTCGGTTCATATTTTACATATCCAAGCTCTGTTAATGTTTGTGCGTGAATTTTTGAATGAACGGCAATTGACAACTCCTTGTTTTGGGCATGCAGCTTGTCACCTAATGTTTTCATAAATTGATGTAAATTCTTCGCATCTGCATCTGTTCGGGGATGTTCAAAATCAATATCAATCCCATCAAGATTTTCACGTTCAACTACTCCCATTAGCTCATCTGCGAGCTTTGATTGAGAATTTGGGTTTGCCAGTGCCGCTGAAAAATAACCATAAGATTCGCCGCCATTCATATGGAACCAACCACCAACGGCAAGCATCGCTTTTGTATGATGTTTATGTGCATTTGCAACCATGCTTCTCAGATTCTTAGTTGCGTGATCACCTGTAAATAGAATTTGTCCATCCTTTGTTGGATGAACAAAGGAGAAGATAATATGTGTAAGTTTCGAATAATCGATTTGATTTGGATCACGAAAATCCTGAACATACCCAACTAAAACCTTAGATTGCGTTTTATCAAGCTTCGGCAATTCTTTGGGTACCGGCGTTTTGGATGAATAAGGGGCATTCTTCGTTAATTTATTTTCATGTTGATTTTGGTTTGAAAGCATCGTCCCTGTTAACAATCCACCAACAAATATCACAACCAACAAAATAGATAGGAAGATATATCGTCTTTTCATGATGTTGTCCTCCTGATTAACTTTATCTTTAAAATTGTATCAAACAGATCAAGCATATAGGTGTGGTAATATCATCCTATATAACATAAATATTTTTACCCTTCTTATATAAACTAAAAGCAATACGACATGTTGGCAAGGAGCAATTATATGAGCAATCAACTTGAACAGTACTATAATCAAGCAATCATACGGGCGAAACAGATGATAATGGATGATATCCATCATTACTTAGAACAAAAAGAAGAAATCTCTACTTATGAACAATATGTGCGTGAACGTGGGGCTTTTATCAATCAACTCTGGCAAAACGCTTGGCTAAATACGGCAGTTCAAGCGCCAATTTCCGAAAAAAAAGCCTATTTAGCTGAACGGGGCTTTGAGGTAGAAGGTATTGCAAAAAAGCTGCTTAATAAATTATTTCGAACAGAGATTCGCGATGTAGAAGCTCATGATTTAGTTAGTTGGCTTGAAGAAACGTTTGCAAATGACACTGAAAAATGGGTTCAAAAATATCGTATTGCAAGAAAAGACTATAAAGCTCGATTGAAAAAACAACAGGAGAGAGAAAAAAAGCGAAAATTCATAATGAAGCTTAACTTTTATCTTAATGAAATCCTTAGTGACCATTATGATGAACTCTATCTTAGGATTCGTTATTTACTAGGGAGCCATTTATCAATCGAAATTGAGCAAAAAGGTATGGTTTTATCATCGGACGATATCACTTTCTCCGCTTATTTATACAAAGAAACCGAGCTCGCACATAACCGTTATTTCTATCAAGAAAATTTAATCGAACAATATGAGGATCTCATTTTACATCAACTCATGGATTTTGGACCTCATTGGTTAAAATCTCACTTACCAGAACATATATTCGCAGAGTGTAAAAATAGCTTTAGTGAACCATTATCAGATGCATTTTTACAGGAAGTAGCATATGAATACTTTCTAGATGTACGTGATGATTTATTTGAAGATATTTTAGAGGAATATGTGTCCGATCTTGTAAAATTGATTGATATTCCATTTGATTTGGACATACATAAACAAGTATTTGAACGGGATATTACGGAGCGGAAAGAACGGGCCGAAAAGGAAGAAAAGGAACTTCGACGCCAAAAGGAAGAAGAGCAAAAAATGATGGAGGATATTTTCGGACGCGCCTACCATCTATCCCCAGGAAGAAATATCCAATACAGTCTACATGTTGGAGAAACAAATACCGGAAAGACCTTTCAAGCAATTCAACGAATGAAGGATGCCAGGAGCGGGATCTATTTAGCTCCATTACGATTATTAGCACTTGAAATTTACGAAACATTGAACGTTGAAGGTGTTCCATGCAATTTAAAAACAGGTGAAGAAGAAAAAGTTGTAGAAGGCGCAAATCATCTTTCAGCAACCGTTGAAATGCTAAGAGAAAAAGACTTTTATGAAGTGGTTGTGATTGATGAGGCACAAATGATTTCGGATAAAGATCGAGGCTTCTCTTGGTATAAAGCCATTACAAATGCTAACGCAGAAGAGGTTCACATCATTTGTAGCTTTCATGCAAAATGGATGATCCTTCAGTTGCTTGGTAACTCCAATGTGGAAGTGCACGAATATCATCGGGATGTACCATTAGAAGTGGAACCACATGCGTTTCGTTTGAATCATACTCGAAATGGGGACGCCCTTGTTTGTTTTTCAAGAAGAAGAGTGCTCGAAACAGCATCTGAGCTACAAAGGAGCGGTCGCCGGGTAAGTATGATCTACGGCAGTATGCCACCTGAAACACGCAAAAAACAAATTCAACGTTTTAATGATGGGGAAACAACCGTCATTGTTGCGACCGATGCAATCGGAATGGGGTTAAACCTGCCGATTCAACGGATTGTGTTTTTAGAAAATGACAAATTTGATGGAACGAGAAGAAGATTATTAACCTCTCAGGAAGTAAAGCAAATAGCAGGACGGGCCGGAAGACGAGGTATTTATGATATCGGAAAAGTCGCTTTTACAAGTGATATAAAGACAATGACACGACTATTGGAGCAAGAGGATGACCCGCTCGAGGGCTTTGCGATCGCACCTACAAATGCGGTGCTGGAACGTTTCCAAAAATACTCTCGAAAAATGAGGATGTTCTTCTACCTTTGGGATCAATTCAAAAGCCCTGAGGGTACAAAAAAAGCCACTCTTTCTGAGGAAAGAATGCTGAATGAATTGGTTGAAGATACAATTATCGAGGCAAAGCTTTCGTTACCTGATCTATATGGATTTTTGCATTTACCATTTTCATCAAATGAACCGTCACTTCGTGCACAATGGAAGAAAACTCTCGAGGCGGTTGTCGATGGTGCCCCATTACCAGATCCAATCCTAAAAGATTCTGGATTAGAGGAGCTTGAACTTTCATATAAAGCTGTTGGTCTTCACTTGTTATTCTTATATAAATTAGGAAAACAGACTGAGGCACATTATTGGGAAAGGGTACGCGAAGAAATTAGTGACAAGATACATGAACAATTAAAGAGTGGAATCCAGTCAACCAAACGAGGATGCAAATGTTGCGGGAAAAACCTCCCCATCGGCTTTTCGTTTGCAATCTGTAATGAATGTTATTTCGAGCGACCAAAAAGAGGGCACTATGGATGATTTTTAATGAATGATCAACTAGTTTTTACCTAGTTGGTCCTTTTTAGGCTCACATGATGTGGGTCACAAAGACGAAGACATCAAAATGTGGGGATTTTAGTCTTTGATCCTATGAAATTTAAAATTTTTAAAAAAAAATGAAACCTTTTGGCAGTCTATGCCGTCTTACTATTTAGGGATAAATTTGGATATTTTTACTCAAATTCAACATTTACCCAATGAAATGAGAACTATATAGGGGGAAGTCTGGTGAAGAAAAAGAAGGTTTTAATTTGGATCTTGTCGATTGTTGGTGTCCTGGCAATCGCAGGAGGTGCAGCAGCCTTTTTGATGAAGGAAAAGAGCGTGGCATCTGTTGGAGGAGAAACTGAAGAAGTAAATGTAACTGTTCAAAAAGCAAAGGAGCAAGAATTAATTGAAACGATTCTAGTAACAGGGGAAATCGTACCTGAAGGTGAGCAGAAGGTTTTCTTAAATCCAGAGCATGGAGAAATCAGCGAATATAAGGTAGATGAAAACCAAACTGTTAAAGCTGGAGATCCTCTATTTGTCTATGATTCTTCAAAACTAGACACCGAGATAACCCGTGCTACTAGAGAAAGAGACTTAATACAGACGAGAGCAAAAACGGAACAAAACCAAATTGCGGCACTAAATAAACGAATTGAAGAGGCTAAAAAAGCTCTAGCTGCACAAAAAAATAAGCCAAAGTCGGAAGCTCCTGAGACTGAAGAAGGCACAGAACCAGCACAAGTAGAAGAAGTCGTGATTGAAGATGTTAACCAGCTCACAAGTGAAAAGGTTCAAATGGAGCTGCAATATGAAAATACGAAATCAGAGATTACAGCAGCAAACGAAAGAATTACAGAAATAACAAATCAGAAAAAAGAAATGACAGTTGTAAGTAAAATCGATGGAGTCATTGTTAAAATCAATAAAAATGTTTCCGCAACAGAAGCGGGTGCAAATGAGCCAGTCATACATACCATTTCCAATAAACCGTATAAGGTTATTGGTACAATGAGTGAATTTGATGCAGTTAAAATCCAACAAGGTCAAGAAGTAATTGTACGTCCAAAGGTATTTAAGGATCGCGAATGGAAGGGTGCAATCGAAACCGTTTCCCATTTCCCAAATGAAACTGGCGGCGGTGAAGGGGAGTTCTATGGTATGGGTGGTGGAGGAAATGTCACAATGTACCCATTCAAGGTTGCTATAACAGACGATACTTCTGAGCTTCGTCATGGCTTTCACGTTTCACTTGAGGTAAGAATTCCTGGAACTGAAATTCTTCCAGTTATTCCGCATACTGCTATTTTGGACGAAGGTGGAGTAGCGGTTGTATACGTCCTAGCAGACGGACTCTTACAAAGACGTGAAGTTCAAACAGGTTCAATGAATGATGAATTTATCCAAGTTACAGAAGGTGTTACAAAGGATGAGCTTGTTGTTATAACACCATACGAAGGAATGTACGACGGAATGGAAGTGACCTCCTTTGATGAAATTGAGTAAGATTACAAAGGTATATGGAAATGGTGCACTTGAGGTACCGGTTCTGCACGGGATTGATTTAACCATTGAAGACGGGGAATTTATTGCCATTATGGGTCCATCGGGGTCCGGGAAATCCACTTTAATGAATATTATTGGTTTTCTAGATTCGCCAACTTCAGGATCATTTGAATTGAATGATGAAAAAATAGGGCTGGTCAAGGATAAAAAACTAGCAAAATTACGAAACGAGCACATCGGCTTTGTGTTTCAGCAGTTCTTTCTGTTACCACGCCATAATGCACTTAAAAATGTAGAATCTCCGCTTATTTATGCGGGTATTTCAAAGCGGGAACGAACCGAAAGGGCTAAACAAATGTTAGACAAGGTAGGACTTGGAGATCGTGTAAAGCATTTGCCGAATCAGCTTTCAGGTGGACAAAAACAAAGGGTTGCGATTGCAAGGGCTCTTGTCAATAATCCTTCGATTGTGTTAGCAGATGAACCAACCGGTGCTCTTGACTCCAAAACGAGTGAACAAATAATGGAGTTGATGGTTCAATTAAATAACGAAGGTAGAACCGTCATTATTGTAACTCATGAGGAAGAAGTTGCAGCATACGCAAATAGGGTTATCACCTTAAAGGATGGGTTGATAACGGATGATCAGAGGAGAGGACTATGAGTCTATTGGAAAGCTTTAAAGTAGCATTATCCTCGATATGGAATCATAAAGTACGGTCTATTTTAACAATGCTTGGAATCATCATTGGCGTCGCAGCAGTTATAATTATTGTCGCGATTGGACAAGGTGCAAAAACGAAAATGACAGAAGATTTATTCAGCCTTGAAAAAAATGCAGTGGATCTTTGGTATCAGCCGATGCCAAAAGAAGGTGAAGAAGAATCAGAGATGGCCTGGATTGAACCTGAATTATCCTCTGAAGATGTCGTAACCCTAGCTCAGGTTCCTGGTGTAAAAGCAGTTATCGCTACAAACCAAGGTTGGGGTCCGATGATCTATAATGATATGCAAGCTGATATGGAGATTACCGGAGTAGGACCTGAGTTCTTTACAGCTCGTGATATCCAAATTGTCGAAGGACGGCCAATCAATACAAGAGACAATGATGGAAGAAATCGAGTTGTCATGATTGATACAGTCGCAAAAGAAAAATTCTTTAAAGATAAAGAAGATATTATCGGAGAAATTGTCGACCTAAATGGAAATCCATACAAGCTTGTGGGTGTTTATGAATCACCAATCCCCGAACAATATCGTTATAATGAATCAGGCGAAATGCTTATGCCACGTGGTGTCATTTCGATGATGTTTGGCAATCGGGAAATTGAGCGCTTAGCAATAATCGCGGATGACCCGGAACGTATTTCCGAAATTGGTCGTTCAGCGGCGGATGCCTTAACTAGATCCAAAAAACTGGAAGACGGGATGTATACAGTGAACGATTTCTCTGAATATGAAGAAGAAGTCAATACTGTTCTTACCATTATGACGTTAGTAATCGGAAGTATTGCAGGCATCTCCTTACTAGTCGGCGGAATAGGTGTTATGAACATCATGCTCGTTTCTGTTACCGAAAGAACGCGTGAAATTGGTTTGCGTAAAGCACTTGGAGCAACACGCGGCCGAATTTTACTCCAATTCTTAATTGAATCGATGACATTAACCTCATTGGGAGGATTATTGGGTATTGGCTTAGCAACATTGGGGACAATTATTGTTACGAAATTTGCACCAATCTCTGCAACCGTTAGCCCCCTTATCGTGCTCATTGGCGTTGGGTTCTCCGCGTTCATTGGTATCATTTTTGGGATATTGCCGGCAAATAAAGCCTCAAAACTTAGTCCAATTGACGCATTACGTTATGAATAAGGCTGGATTTCCAGCCTTTTTTCATTTTAACAGCAGGAAGTCAAAAATAAATGTCGAAAACCTATAAATAATACTTTCATAAAAGGTGTGAGAACAATGATTCATGAAAAATATGAGTTATTCCATAACAACGATAAAGCAGATTTCTTTACATATTTACTCGATAACTCACAAAGTATAGACCCAGACCGCAAAAGACCTATGATTGTCATCTGCCCAGGTGGAGGCTATGTACATACATCTGACCGTGAAGCAGAACCAGTTGCCATACAGATGCTTAGTCGAGGATACCACGCAAGTGTTTTAAGATATAGTGTGGAGCCATCTGTTTTCCCGGCATCCCTCTGCCAGTTAGCAAGTGCAATTGGCTTAATTCGCGAAAATGCCGAAACCTGGAATGTTGATCCCAACAAAGTCATTGTCATGGGCTTTTCAGCTGGCGGTCATTTAACAGCTAGTTTAGGAGTATTCTGGAATAAAGAATTTCTAGCAGAACAAATCACCTTTGCAAAAGAACAGATTAAACCAAATGGGCTAATTTTAAGCTATCCTGTTATTTCCTCTGGTCCTCATGCACATGAAGGCAGCTTTAAGGCGTTATTGGGAGAAAAGTTCGAAGACCAACAGAGCAGGGAATTTTTATCCTTAGAAAATCAGGTAACGAACGAAACCCCACCGACTTTTTTATGGCATACAGTTTCAGATATGGCAGTCCCGGTTGAAAACAGCATGCTATTTGCGCATAGCTTATTAAAACACAAAGTCCCGCTCGAAATGCATATTTATCCGGAAGGTGTCCATGGATTATCCCTTGGTACTGAAGAAACACAAGCAAAAGGTAAAGATAACCATATACAACCAGAGGTGGTAAATTGGATTGAAATGGCTGCAAGATGGGTCAAAGGTTTATAAAAACTGGGTGGATGTTTCCATCCAGTTTTCCTTTTTCCAATTAGTATTAAATGAAACCTTTCGCCTAGTAAAATCGTATAACAATACTAGCTAACGAAAACGAAAAGCACTTAAATCTGATATCATTAACGTATAATGAGTAATCTATTTCATATAGTTACAAGACTTAAGTTCTATGCAGGAGGGGTTATCAATGGGAATTATTAAAGCAGCAGTTGGTGCGGTAACAGGAAACTTAGCAGATCAGTGGCTTGAGGTCATTGAACCACAAGCGATGAGTGATACGACAGTCATGTCGGTTGGTGTAAAAGTTCGCGCAAAAGATCGCCGTAATCAAAACTTTAAAGGAACAGATTCTACAATCACAAATGGCTCCATCGTTCATGTATACCCAAATCAATTTATGATATTAGTTGATGGTGGAAAAATTATTGATTATACAGCTGAAGAGGGCTATTACCAAGTTGTAAACTCTTCTCAGCCATCCTTATTCAATGGGCAATTTGAAGAAGCTTTACACGAAACTTTTAATCGGTTTAAATTTGGTGGTGTTCCATCCACATCACAAAAAGTATATTTTATCAATCTTCAAGAAATCAAAGGAATAAAGTTTGGTACACGCAACCCGATTAATTACTTCGATAATTTTTATAATGCGGAATTATTTTTACGCGCCCATGGGACCTATTCAATTAAAATTGTGGACCCAATTAAATTTTACATGGAAGCCATACCACGAAATAAATCAAATGTCGACATCAATGAAATTAATAGCCAGTACTTATCTGAATATATGAATGCTATGCAAACGGCTATTAATAAAATGTCAGCAGATGGCATTCGGATTTCTCACGTAACTTCAAAAGGAATGGAACTTGCAAAATATATGTCTGAAGTCCTTGATGAAGATTGGACTCGGATGCGCGGTATGCAGGTTGAATCTGTCGGAATCAACAGTATTACGTACGATGAGGAGTCTCAAAAGCTTATAAATATGAGAAACCAAGGTGCAATGCTTCAAGACCCATCCGTTCGTGAAGGGTATGTACAGGGCGCCATTGCAAGGGGATTAGAGGCTGCCGGCTCCAATGAAGCGGGTTCGATGCAAGGATTTTTAGGCATGGGCATGGGGATGCAAGGTACGAGCGGTTTCATGGGTACTGCTTCCGAAACTAATCGTCAGCAAATGCAACAAAAAGCAGGGCAGCAAAAAAATCAACAACCAGTAAACGCAAACCAATGGAAATGTTCGTGCGGACACACAAACACGGGCAATTTCTGTTCAGAATGCGGATCGCCAAAACAGGAAGTAAAAAAAGACACTTGGAAGTGTGATTGTGGCCAAGAAAACAGCGGAAAGTTCTGTTCGAACTGCGGCAATAAAAAGCCTGAAGAATTGACATGTCAAAATTGCGGGTTTAAACCGACTAATCAAAGCGCAAAATTCTGCCCAGAATGCGGATCGCGATTTGAGCATTAATCAACCATAAACAAAAGATAAGAGGTGATAGTGGTTGGGAGTTGTCGTATATAAATGTATAAACTGCGGGGGACCATTAGCCTTTAAGGCAGATACTCAAAATTGGACCTGTGACTATTGTTTAAGTGAATTTACTGAGGATGATGTGAAAAATTTTATCAATAATGAAAAAGCAGATGAAGAAGCAGAAACAAGTGCAGAATCCATACATCAAGCAAAAGAATTAGATCAAGAATTCAATGAGAAAGCAACAGGCTATACGTGCAGCAGCTGTGGAGCGGAAATCGTAACCGATGATACCACCGCTGCAACCTTTTGTTATTATTGCCATAATCCAACGATTATCCCAAGGCAATTGGAGGGAGAATACCGCCCTGAAAAAGTGATTCCTTTTAAAATTGAACGCAAAAAAGCGGAAGAATTATTTATTAAATGGTGTAAAGGGAAGCCACTGCTTCCAAAGTTCTTTACTTCAAATTCACAGCTAGAAAAATTATCAGGGATCTATGTTCCATTTTGGTTGTTTGACAGTAACACATTTGGAAAAATCGAAGGGGAAGCAAGAAGAGTCAGAACCTATACAAGAGGGGATACAAGGTATACCGAAACAAAATATTATAAGGTGATGCGTGAAGGCAACGCAAAATTCCGCGACGTGCCTGCTGACGGTTCAAAGAAAATGGATGACAAGCTTATGACCATCCTAGAACCTTATGATTATAAGGATTTAACCGATTTTTCAATGTCCTATTTATCTGGTTTTTTTGCCGAAAAATATGATATGACTCAAAACGACGTCTACGGCAGGATCTCAAACCTCCTACGTGATAATCTAGGAACCCTGCTTGAAGGAACGGTTCACGGGTATAGCACGGTTTCCATTCATAATACAAATGTAAAACTAACAAAAGTTAAAGCAAAATATGTGTTATTACCAGTTTGGATGTTTACGTATCAATTTAAAGGCAAGACATACGTATTTGCGATGAATGGCCAAACTGGTAAAATTGCTGGAGACTTGCCAATTAGTATCGGAAGAGCCAGCAAGTGGTTCGGCATGATTTCAGCCAGTATTTTTGCAGTATTATCGTTAGGAGGGCTATTTATATGGTAAAGAAAAAGGCTCTCTTGATACCATTTTTCCTCCTATTATTTTTGGCTTTTGCGATTACAGCATTTGCAAACACCGAACTTGTTTTTGATCAGGCCCATTTATTTTCAGATACTGAAAAGGCAGAATTACAAGAGCAGGCTAGCAGCTTAACGGAACAATTCCAAATGGACATCCGGATTGTCACCACCAATGACAGTGAGGGAAAATCAGCAAGACAATATGCAAGTGATTTTTATGACAGTCACGGATTCGGATACGGAGGGACAGAGGACGGTATCCTTTACCTAATCGATATGGATAACCGTGAAGTGTATATCTTTACAAGAGACAGGATCGTTGATTACTTCCCTGATGTAACCGTGGAGGAAGTTTTAGATCATGTCTATCCATACCTAACCGAGGAAGCATTTGGTGAAAGCGCGAAGGCCTTTTTGTCAGATCTAGAGGCAATAATGAATGAAGGGATTCCCGAAGGTTCATCCTCTTCTGGAGGTTATGATCAATCAGACAGTTCGTCTTCATCAGGAGGTTACGCACAATCTGATAGTCCATATTCATCAAGTAGCTCTCAAGGAGATTTGGTAAAAGAGCTATTAACCTATCTGGCGATTGCAATCGGGATTGGCGTAATCTCAGTCGGAATAATGGCGATGTATAATAAAGGTCGATCCACAACAACAGCCCATACTTATTTAGACTCAAATTCGTTCGCAGTTACAAATAAAATGGACCTGCATTACAATACAAGAGTTACACAGCAAAAAATTCAACAAAATAACAATAATGGCGGAGGATCCTCTTTTTCCGGCGGAGGCGGCGGTGGTGGCCGTTCTGGCGGTGGGGGAAGAGGGTTTTAGGAAAGCATGAGGAGTTGATAAGACCCTCATGCTTTTTTTATAATTAAAAAATGGCTATTTAACATTAAATAAATATTTCTCTTTATACATTTCCTTATCCGCATTTTCTAAAATATCATCAAAAGACATTTCCATACCCGACTTAAAATAAAACAAGCCATGACTTGCCGAAAAAGGATACTGCTTATCCGTTGTATGGCTTAATTGTTCTAATAAGGTTAGAATTCTTTCCCATGTTTTCTCCACATGCAATGGTGTCTTTGAAAAAAAGATGACTATGAATTCATCTCCTCCATATCGAAAAAGAACATCTTCCTCATTTACTACATTTCTAATGACATTACATATGGTTTGAATTAAATAATCCCCCTCTGGGTGACCAAATTTGTCGTTCACTACTTTCAAATTATTAATATCAATAAAACATAATGTGAACTCTATTTGCTCAAGATTTGCCCTTAATAACGCATCTTGTAAAACTTCAATCCCATATCTTCGATTGTATACTCCTGTAAGTGGGTCTAAAGAAGCTTTTATTTTTAACTCATTTTGTATTCTTTTTAGTTCGGTGATACTTTCATTTAATTTCAATTTATTAATATGATCCTCTTTTTTATAAACAAAAAGAGTGAAAGATATTAAACATGAGATTAAAACAGTAGCAGTTGTATTTATTTGTTTTGATACTAGACTAAAAGCATTTTGACTAAAACTTGTAAGTAACATAAGGAAAACGATGTGATTTGAAAAAACGATGGTCAGAAAATGATTTGGACGTATCGGAAACAAAACGGCCACACTAATTAAGATAATAATATAAGCATCAATATTACCAGTAAGGCGTTGACTATTAAGGGATGCAGCAGCACCCATAAGAACGTACAAAGTAATATATGAGTTAATGATAAAAGTAGACCACTTTGAATATATGAAACGTTGATTATCTCTAAATTTTGGATAGATACATAGAAAACAAATGGACAGCAGAAAACCAAACAAATGAATACCGGCAAGAGTATATGTAAATGTAGGATCAGTTATGCCATTAAATAATATGAAGTCACAATACAAATAATATCCATATATAAGTACAAGACCGATAGATACTAGTTTTAACCGACTAAACACTAAAATTTTGTTTCCTATGAAGAAATCCTTTAGATCAAGATCGTTTGCAAAGACCTTATCATAATATTGCAAGTATAAATTTTTTATTTTCATCTTGGGTACTCCTGGTCGTACATTAATTTTCTAATTCAATATGGATGTAATGTAATTATACCTAGTGACTTTTGAAAAATAAATATATGATATAGCAATGCCTAAAAATAATTTATTAATTTCATTAAAATTCTGCTGAAAAGCCGATGTTATTTCAAAATAACACCTATATTGGAGGAGAATAATTTATTTCCCGACTGCTTGTCGAAAGGGGAGTATTGAATTATGTAATGGAGCAAAAAATATTTGCACGCTATATGTAATGTTCTAGATTAGCAGGAAGACTGCAAAAATATTTTTCTTGTTTTTCATAAACGCAAAGATATTTGCGTATTTAATAAATTTTGAATTAATCAGCTTAAAGTTTTTCAGCCAATAAACCTATTTGCCTGAGGTATTAATTCATTTGCTTTATAAGTCAAGGGGTTAGTAAGCCACCAGGTACTAAGGAGGAACTTATTTCAAAAAACCATTGATTTCTTTTGCTGGGCAGCGTTTTTAAATTTGCTTTTTTCCCTTGAAAAAAGTTCATAATATTAAAGTTGATTTCCAGAATGTATGTTCTTATAATAAGATTAAGAACAAATGTTCCGTATCTTTTGTGAAGGGATGATATGATGAGTGAAATTAATAGAAGGGTAAAAAGAAAAAGAACTTTAGAATTTGATGAAATAATTAAACTTTATAAGGATGGAAACGAAATCACTGAGATTGCAAAGCTTGCTAATGTAGGTCCTAGATACATAAGAAAAGTATTAGCAGAACATATTGTGGAATTGAGACCATTTGGAAGTTGGAGACGACAGTACACTCTTAATGAACCTTATTTTAAGGAATGGTCAAATAATATGGCTTATATTTTAGGCTTTATTCTTGCAGACGGGTGCATTTCTGGTGCAACGCAGACCGTTACTATTGCACAAAAAGAACCAGAGATATTAGAAAAGATTAAGATTGAACTAGGATCAAATTATCCTTTACAACAAAATAAGAAAACAGGTGTTTATCTACTAAATCTAAACAGCAAAATTTTAAAGGAAGACTTGATAAATATCCATGGGATATCACAAAACAAATCTCTTTCCGTACTTTTTCCGCATGTTCCCAATGAATACCTTCATCACTTTGTTAGGGGCTATTTTGATGGAGATGGGAATATTTATTCCAGAGGATACCTTGTAAGTTTTGTGGGTGGGTCTCTTGATTTTATGGAGGGATTAAAAAAGGTTTTAGATAATAAGGGTTTTGAACCCCGAATTATTAGTAAAGGTAAATTCTTTCGATTATATATTAGTGGTAGAAAAACCATTAAGGAATTTTACAATTGGATATATAAGGAAAGTGAAATATATTTAAATAGAAAATATGAAAGCTTTCCGGACAAAGATATAAGTGCTACCGAATTAGAAAACTCAAAATTAAAGTACACAAAGGCAGCCGTGAGAAATAGAAAATCACAATTTATTGAAATCTATTCCTTAAATTTCTCCATTGAATTAACTTGTGAAGAAGTAGGAATAAGTAAAGCCACGTATCAACAATGGCTAAAAAAAGATGATGAGTTTCAATTGGCAATTGTGCAGACCCAAAAGGAAAGTGAAAATAGCATTTTATAACTTTCTGCTTGTTTATTCGAATTCATTTTTCCGGTACACTTGAAACCGTTCAACTAGTACAAGGTATTCCACCAATATGATTAACCTAAAAATCGCCTAATACGGCGATTTTTTTGTTTTATATTTAATTTAATAAAGAGTGAAGAAGGGTAAAAGAATTTCGAATTTATTTCTCATATATTTACTAGTAGACATAATATCTATTCTCGGAAGCTAGTTAAAATCAACTAAAAAACAGCAAATTCATGCTATAATTAACTTAATTACCATTTTCAATGCATTTTTTATAATTTTCCACTTATACATATTCCAATTTTGCTATGTAACTTGTAGTTCGCGTAATTTAATATTAACCTAGGAGTTGATCTACATATGCCTTACGAAAGCAAAATTAGACCGCATAATGCGGATCGTGTAACCAAAAATACAACCATTAGCCGATGTTTGCTTCAGCAAATTAAAGAAATTGCAAATCAACAACACGTTCCATTTAATCAATTACTTACTGAAGGAATTGATTATGTATTAACAACTTATAAGAAACCTAAAGAATTTGCTGCTCCAATTAAACCTAAGGATCGAATTCAAATGGCCACAACATTTAGTAATACCCAATATGAATTACTAAAAGATCGTGCTCGTAGACTTCATACACATGCAAACACGTTAATCGAAATAGGTATGGATTATATCATAAAAAAATATCACGAAGTTTGATATCAATCCTCCTTCGTATTTTCACAATTTAGTTTACATAATATAATTATGATAAACTATAATCTTTTTCTTTTTATCATTCTTAATTCAACTTCCGACGACTTGATTCTAACAGGACTCTGATCATTTTAGGTGACAACATGCTCCTGTTCCTTCCTCTTTTCTACCTTTCATCAAGTAGTTATAACTAGCCTTAAGCCTCTTCTACAATTACAGTTTGTGTCTTCAATTGTTACGTATTGCGTAAATACATAATGCATCTTCTTCTACAATCTCTCCAGCAGTTAATCCGTTTTTTTTCTCGCAATTTTTGTCCCCTTTTCTTAGGTCAAATCCCTCTTCCTCCCTTCTTTTTATTATAAGTACCATTTAATTAATTGAATCTTTGTCACTTTTCTAGTATGTTTTTAATATCTGAAATCGAAAGGATCGAGTACGTGATGTCAAATAGGCTATATTATGAAAATCCTTATTTAACAAAGTGGACAACTACAATTACCAATATCATTACAAAGGATGACTATGTCCTTGTTACGCTAGCGGAAACAGCATTTTATCCTGAAGGCGGTGGGCAGCCATCTGATACAGGATTAATTGATCATATTCCCGTTATGGATGTCTTTCAGGAGTTTGGCGAAGTATATCATAAACTCCCCCATTCCCCAGAAAATCGTGAAGTAGAATGCGTGATTAATTGGGAGTTGCGATATGACCATATGCAACAGCATACGGGACAGCATTTGCTGTCAGCAATTTGTATCGACGAATATGATGCACATACAACTAGCTTCCATTTAGGAAAAGACACCGTTTCAATTGATTTAAGTGTTCCGGAATTTAGTGATGATCAACTTTTACATATTGAAAACCAGGTGAATAAAGCAATCTATGAAAACCGTGAAATTAACACCTATTTTGTCCCGAAGGAAAAAGCAAGCACCTTACCTCTTCGGAAAACCCCCGATGTTGAAGGAAATGAAATGCGGATTGTTGAAATAGAGGGAATTGATACGTCTGCATGTGCAGGTACACATGTAAAAAGAACCGGCGAATTGGGATTAATGAAGCTTTTAAAAACGGAAAAAAGCAAAGGCAATACACGTGTTTATTTTATTTTTGGAGGCCGTGCCCTTAAGGATTACCAAGAAACACATTCAATTTTAACTAGCTTAACTAACCAGTATAGTACGAATCGCGGTGGTCTCATTGAAAAAATCACCAAAATTGAAAATGAAAATAAACAATATCAAAGAGACATTGAGGAGTTAAACGGGAGAATCTCTCAATTGCTCGCGAAGGAACTGATTCAAACCCATCAGGAACGAGTGATTACAGAGGAATTTGAGGATAAATCTCTAAAAGAACTTCAAGGAATTGCGAAACAAATTAATGAATTATCTAATCAATGTGTTATTTTTACAACAACACTCGAAAATAAGCTGCTTATTTCGCATAACGGCTCAGTTCCGGTTCAATGTGGTCAATTATTCAAACAAGAATTAAAAAACTATCATGGTAAAGGCGGTGGCAACAATACTACTGCCCAAGCTGCTTTCGATAACATAAATGACCTTGACGCCTTTAAAAGCATGTTACAATCCAAAATAAAGGAATTGGTATAAGCGAAAAAGCTACCCATAAAGGTAGCTTTTTTCTTATATTTTTTCAGATTTAAATCCGAAATTGATCACACCAGCTTTTGTAAGCGAATCGTAAAGGATCACTAGAAGTGGTCCAAGCAATAAACCAACTATCCCAATTATTTTAAATCCTAAATACATACTAATTAGTGCTGCTAAAGCACTAATACCAAAGCTTTGTGAATAAATCTTGGGTTCGATGATTTTTCGAATCACAGTGATTAGTACAAATAAAATCAACAATCCGATTCCAAGTTTTGTGTTCCCATTAATTAAGACAAAAACGGCCCAAGGAACAATGAAGGATCCAGTCCCCAGTATTGGAAGTAAATCGACAACTACAATGAGAAGAGAAATAATTAGGAGATATTTAACGTCCAAAATCCACAGACCAATATATGTAATAATAAAGGTTACACCACTTAACACTAGTTGTGCTTTTAAAAATCCGACAAATATCCTTTTCAATTGGGTGGTTACAATCTTAATCTTTTCAATTGAACTCTCTTGGAGCATATCTTTTAACTTATTTTTAATTGTAGGAAGATCATTCATGATTAGAAAAGCTGCAACTAAATACACAATTAATTCTAATAATAGTTGTGGAAGACTTGAAACAAAACTAAAAGTTCCCTCAGTAATATTCCTAGCAACAACTATCAATAAATCTTGGAAGGAATACAGCGTATTCATGATTGAATCCAAGACTTCCTTTGGTAGGTCCTCAAAATAGGTTTCAAATTTTTCAAAGTTTGCAATAATCTGGTCTGTATCAATACTTGAGACATAAAACGGAATATTTTTTACAATCGTAATCAATTGATTAATAATAACATTAATTAATAAGTAACCCAAAAACAATATGAATACCATGAAAACGACAAACGTTAATGTAACGGAATAGATTCGTTTGAATCGGTATTTTGTTATTAGTAAATTAACAACTGGCTCTAATAACAGAGCAGTTAGAAAGGCTAAAATTAGTGAAATTGACATTGGTAATAAATAAATCAAAACAATTAAACCGATGACAAGAAGAATATTTCTTTTATTAATATATTTTTTAACCATTTTCGCAATATTACCTACTCTCTACTAAATCAAATGCGCCTTGGCGTATTTGCGCCCGATTTTTTTCGAGCAAGCCCGAAAAATTTCCTTTGAAAAATCGTGGCATCCGCCGGAGGCTTTAACTTTATTCAGTCGGGTACAAACCCATACTGAATAAAGTTAAAGCCGAAATCCTTTATAAAATTATTGTACAGTAAAGCAGTGATATTTAAAATATAAATATTTTTCGAAATTAAGACATTTGGTTTGACAATTTTTCATTATCAAAAAACAGCTACCCTTAAGTAGCTGTTTTATCTTATCATTATTTTGTTTCGTTATTCTTTTCTTCATGAGTGACAATCCATGTATCGATTACTACACCCGCTTCATCTGTATCTACTGCAAACGAACCATTGCTATAGCGATCATTTGGACGTAATGAATTTGCTTCGACGGATTCAACTTTTCCATTTTGTGTTTTAAGGAAAATTTCATCAAGATTTGTCACAAAATGAGCTCCTGCAATGCGATGTGGGTGATTCTTTAACTCACGCAGCATGACTAATCCACGTTTTGCTCGGGTTGCTTTTTCAAATTCCGAGATTTTCATTTTCTTGACAGCGCCACGTTGTGTAACAATGCTTAATTCAGCTGGTGTAGATGGTGGTACAACGTATCCGGCGATAACATAATCATCGTCTTTTAGATTAATTCCTTTAACTCCTGCTGCTCGTTGCCCAACAACATTTACTTCTTCTTCCCCAAACCATAGTCCATACCCTAGTTGTGTAATTAAGAAGACATCCATATTTCCATTTGTAATGTGAACATTTACGACTTCATCATCATTTTTCAGGTTAACTGCAACAAGTGGTTTTGAATATCGTTGCGCTTTATATAATGAAAGCTCTGATTTTTTCACCATACCATTTTTCGTAATGAAAAGAAGATATTCCGGCAGTTCAAAGTTTGTGACAGGGAATGCCTCAATAATAGACTCATCGCGGTCAATACTTATAATATTGGCAACATGCTGGCCAAGGTCCTTCCACCTTATATCAGGAAGCTCGTGTACAGGAATATATAAGTAGTTCCCTTTGTTTGTAAAAAGTAATAATGTGTCCGTTGTATTGATATCAAATTGACGTAACAATCGATCCGTATCCTTCATGCCAAAATCAAGGCCGTTTGATGCTGCGTAGGATCTGGGGCTTGTCCGTTTTACATAACCGTCCTGGGTCACAGTTACAATTACATCCTCAGATGGAATCATTACTTCAAGGTTAATTTTAATTTCTTCAATTTTTTCTTCAATTTTTGAACGACGATTATCTGCATATGTTTTTTTAACACGTTTAAGGTCGGTTTTAATCACTTGCAAAAGCCTTCGTTCATTTTGAAGAATCTCAACTAATTCACTAATTTTATTGTTTAATTCATCAAATTCCTGTTGTAGTGCTGTGATGTCTGTATTTGTTAAACGATATAGCTGCAAGGAAACAATTGCTTCTGACTGAGGTTCCGTAAATTCGAATTTATTGATTAAGTTATTTTTCGCATCCTTCTTATCTTTTGAAGCACGAATTGTTGCAATTACTTCATCTAAGATTGATAAAGCCTTAATCAGACCCTCTACAACATGCTGGCGTTCGCGTGCTTTTTCCAATTCATAATGAGAACGGTTTGTAATAACCTCTTTTTGATGGTTAATATACGCGTCTAACATTTTTGGTAAACTCATCAATACTGGTCGTCTGTCTAAAATGGCAACCATGTTAAAATTATAGGTTATTTGAAGATCCGTATTTTTATAGAGGTAGTTTAATACCCCTTGTGCATCCGCATCTTTTTTAAGTTCAATAACGATTCTTAAGCCTGTCCGGTCTGTTTCATCACGTACTTCATTTATCCCTTCCACTTTGCGGTCTAAGCGAATTTCGTCAATCTTTTTAACCATATTGGCTTTATTCACTTCATATGGAATTTCAGTTACAACAATTTGCTGTTTTCCACCACGAAGATCCTCAATGTCCGCCTTACTACGTACAATGATTTTTCCTTTTCCTGTTTCATAGGCTTTTTTGATCCCGTCAATCCCTTGGATGATACCGCCTGTTGGAAAATCAGGACCCTTGATGACCTGCATAAGGTCATCAACTGTTGAATTTGGATGATCGATTCGTTTTATTACGCCATCAATGACCTCACCAAGATGATGCGGCGGAATATCCGTAGCATATCCTGCTGAGATTCCCGTTGAACCATTAACGAGTAAATTAGGAAAACTAGCCGGTAAGACTACTGGTTCTTTACTTGTATCATCAAAGTTTGGAATAAATTCAACTGTTCTTTTTTCGATATCACGTAAAAGCTCAGAAGCAAGAGTTGAAAGACGTGCTTCCGTATAACGCATCGCTGCTGGTGGGTCGCCATCATTACTACCGTTATTTCCATGCATTTCAACCAAGACATTTCGAACCTTCCAGTCTTGACTCAAACGAACCATTGCATCATAAACAGAGGTATCACCATGTGGATGGTAGTTACCAATTACATTCCCCACTGTTTTAGCTGATTTACGGAAACCTTTATCAGCAGTATTACCCTCCACATGCATCGCATACAGAATACGTCTTTGAACTGGTTTTAAACCATCCCTTGCATCCGGTAATGCACGGTCTTGAATTATATATTTACTATATCTCCCGAAACGATCACCGATAACGTCTTCAAGAGGCAAATCACGAAATTTCTCTGTTTGTACCATCCTTCAGTTACTCCCCTTCTACGACCGATAAATTTTCATTGTCCAAAATATTTGAATCATCATCAAGACCAAAGGCAACATTGGATTCAATCCACTTACGTCGCGGTTCTACTTTATCACCCATAAGTGTTGTAACTCTACGATCGGCTCTTGCTCCATCATCAATTCGGACTCGAATTAGCGTTCTCGTTTCAGGGTTCATCGTTGTGTCCCAAAGTTGATCAGCATTCATTTCCCCTAGACCTTTATAGCGTTGAATGATATACCCTTTTCCTACTTTGTTGATAGCACTATTTAATTCACTTTCATCCCAGGCATATTCGATGACTTCCTTCTTTCCAGTACCTTTACTAACCTTGTAAAGCGGTGGCAGGGCAATATAAACCTTACCTGCATCAATTAAAGGCTTCATATAGCGATAAAAGAAGGTTAAGAGCAATACCTGAATATGAGCTCCGTCAGTATCAGCATCCGTCATAATCACAACTTTATCATAATTGATGTCTTCAATAGTAAAGTCTGCTCCGACACCGCCACCGACTGTATGGATAATTGTATTGATTTCTTCATTCTTGAAAATATCAGCAAGCTTTGCTTTTTCCGTATTGATGACCTTACCTCTTAATGGAAGAACAGCTTGGAAACGACGGTCACGTCCTTGTTTAGCAGAACCTCCAGCTGAATCACCCTCAACTAAGTAAAGTTCATTTTTTTCGGGATTTCGTGATTGAGCAGGAGTTAGCTTACCACTTAATAATGCCTCGGATTTCTTTCTCTTTTTCCCGCTTCTCGCTTCTTCCCTTGCTTTTCTGGCGGCTTCTCTTGCTTGTGAAGCTTTAATGGCTTTCTTTACAAGAAGTGTACTTACATCTGGATTTTCTTCAAGGAAATAGGCTAGGTTTTCTGACACAACTGAATCAACGGCAGAACGTGCTTCACTTGTTCCAAGCTTACCTTTTGTTTGACCCTCAAATTGTAATAACTCTTCAGGAATACGAACAGATACAATCGCTGTTAATCCTTCACGAATATCAGAGCCATCAAGGTTTTTATCCTTTTCTTTTAATTGGCCAGTTTTTCGTGCATATTCATTAAAGGCACGGGTTAATGCTGTCTTTGATCCAACTTCATGGGTCCCTCCATCCTTTGTTCGAACGTTATTTACAAAGGATAAAATATTTTCTGAATACCCATCATTAAATTCAAACGCAAAATCGACTTCAATTCGGTTCTGAATACCCTCAAATGATACAACAGGATGTAAGACATCTTTTTCCTCGTTCAAATATTGTACAAATGCTTCGAGACCATTCTCATAATGATAAACCTCATTGGAATGATTTCGTTCATCGATAATTTCAATTTTTAATCCTTTTAATAAAAATGCTGATTCTCTTAAACGTTCACTTAGTATTTCAAAATTAAAAGTGGTTGTACTAAAAATGGTTGGATCTGGTTTGAAATGAATAGTTGTTCCTGTCTGGTTCGTTTTCCCGATGTTTTCAAGCGTGGTAGCAGGTTTTCCACCATTTTCAAAGCGCTGCTCATATACAAACCCATTACGTTTGATTGTAACAGTTAACCATTCAGATAAAGCATTCACAACAGAAGCTCCAACCCCATGAAGACCCCCACTTGCTTTATAGCCACCCTGTCCAAACTTTCCACCTGCATGTAGTACAGTAAAAATTACCTCTGGTGTTGGTTTACCCATTTTATGCATTCCGGTTGGCATTCCGCGTCCTTTATCTTGGACACTAATACTATTATCCTTATGAATTTTAACAATGATGTGATTTCCATAACCAGATAGAGCTTCATCCACTGAATTGTCTACAATTTCATAAACAAGGTGGTGAAGACCTTTACTATCAGTGCTCCCAATATACATGCCAGGTCTTTTTCTAACGGCTTCAAGGCCTTCTAGTACCTGAATTGCATCATCATTATAATCAAATTGTTGCTTCACCAAAAAACATACCCCTTTCATATACAAAACACTTGGGAGAATCCCCAAGTATACAGCTAACAAATAGCCTCTCTCTATATAAGTAGTATCACTATTATAAGCATTTCTTACTTAACAGAACAAACGTTTTGTTTTTTAATGCCCTAACCTTTATTTTATATCTTTATCTAGATTTCGCAAACCGTTTCTCGCGAAAAGGCGAAAATCCTTGTGTAAAAACAAGGATTTTGACTAAATTAAGATCTGTTATTTTGTCAGCGCATGCTCAACCTTAATACAGCGATCCATAACAACGGTATGTCCACGATCCTTTAAGAAGTTATATGCTTCTTCACTAACACAACCTAGCTGTGACCAAAACACATCTGCATCAATTTCATCATATTCGTTCGCAACATCCATTAAATACTCAGGGCGGCGAAAAACGTTAACAATATCAATATGCCCTTTTATATCTTTGAGTGACTTAACCGCTTTTACACCTAAAGTCTCCTCAATTGTTGGATTTACAGGAATAATTTCATATCCAGCATCTTGCATTGCCTTACTCACCATATTAGAGGTTCTTTCAGGATTATCAGATAATCCTACAACGGCGATCCTTTTACTTTTCTTTAAAATTTCACCGAGTTCAGCACGAGCTGGAATTTCTAATGCCATATTTGTATCCCCTTTATTAAATAGTAATCAAATGTTATCTTTCATAGTATTTCGGTCTCAATCCCAGTTATTCCTGCATCTATTTTGATTTTCAACACCATCGATTGTTTATTATACGGTATTCTGCTATTTTTTGTTGAAATTAATAAAAAAAATGATTATCAGGAAAAATTTCTAGTATAATGAAAATACTTAGACAAGCATGGTATTATCACAAAAGAATGGTACAATGTTGCAGGTAGAACTATCTTTATTATTTTATTAAAGGAGTTATGAATATGGCACTATATATTGTAATTATTCTCCTAGCTTATCTTCTTGGCTCGATTCCTTCTGGGTTAATCGTCGGGAAAGTTGGCTACGGTATTGATATTCGGGAGCATGGAAGCGGAAATTTAGGTGGGACAAACACTTTCCGTACGCTTGGGAAAAAAGCCGGACTAATTGTAACGACCGCTGATATTTTAAAAGGAACATTGGCAACCTTGCTTCCTTCTCTTTTATTGGGAGATTCCTTTCCAAATTATTTCCCATTGTTGGTTGGTATGGTGGCAGTTGTGGGTCATATGTTCCCAATTTTTGCAGGCTTTAAAGGTGGTAAAGCTGTTGCAACCTCTGGTGGGGTACTGTTAGGTTATAATCCAATTCTGTTTTTAACGACACTGTTATGCTTCTTTATTTTCTTAAAATTGACGAAAATGGTTTCACTCTCTTCTATGCTAGTTGCCATTTATTGTATTACTTTCAGTGTTGTATATAGTATTTTTATTAAAACAGATTATCCGCTGATCATCGTTGTAACGTTATTAGCAGCATTTGTATTTTATCGTCACCGCGCAAACATTGTCCGGATTAAAAATAAGACCGAACCAAAAATTAAATGGTTATAAGGCAAAGACGTGTGATCAATTGGTCACACGTCTTTTTTCGCCATTATTCGATAAATTTCTAACATTTTTTCATAGTTTTATATTATAGTAGAGGTATTATCTATTTTGGGGAGCAATGTCATATGAGAAGAAGTAGAAAGAAAAAAAGGTCATTTAATATCACTAAATATCTGATTAGTATAATTATTCTATTACTTGTTCCGTTAGTTGTTTATTTCACTTTAAATAATGTAAAAGCAAATACGAATACGGCAAGCTACACTGCTCGAAATCATGATTTTAAAAAGACTGAGCAAGAATTTAAGCCATTTACAACCTCGATGACACTTTCAGCAATTGGGGATATTTTAATCCATTCCATTGTTTATAATGATGCGAACACAGGCAACGGATATGATTTCAAACCAATGATTGCAAATGTAAAGGATTTACTTGAAAACGCGGACCTTACAATTGCAAATCAAGAAACAATTGTTGGCGGAACTGAAATTGGATTATCAACCTATCCTAGCTTTAATAGTCCTTTTGAGGTGGCTGACGCATTTAAAGATGCAGGTGTTGATATTGTTTCAATTGCGAATAACCATACGCTTGACCGGGGCGAAAAGGCCATTATAAGCGCAACAAATTATTTAAATAGCATTGATATAGAATACACAGGTGGATACCAGAGTCCTGAAGATAAAAGCAGAATTCGTATATTAAATCGAAATGGAATCAATATTGCATTCCTTTCCTACACATATGGGACGAATGGCATTCCTGTACCGAATGGAAAAGACTATCTTGTAAACTTAATTGATATGGAATTGATTAAAAAAGATATTAAAGCGGCAAAGGAAGCAGCGGATGTAGTATCGGTAAGCATGCACTGGGGTAATGAGTATCAATTGTTGCCGAATGATCATCAAAAACAACTAGCTCAGCAGTTGGCAGATGAGGGTGTTGACATCATTATTGGTCACCATCCTCACGTATTGCAGCCAATGGATTGGTTAACAGGTAAAGATGGAAATCAAACATTTGTTGTTTACTCACTTGGTAATTTTTTATCTGGACAGATGTGGGATTATAAGGACATTGGCGGGGTTTTACAGGTTGAAATCGTCAAAGAGGTAAAATCAAAGGATGAAACCATCATTCGTGTTCAAAATCCACAATTCACACCAACATTTGTATCTAACAGCCACAATAAAAATTTTAAAGTCGTACAACTAAAAGACGCTGGATCGTTTGGGTTAAACAATGCGACTAGTAAATATGAAGAAATGACTCAACATATGAATCAATGGTTAGATGCTGCACAATAACCAATAAGCATGTAGAACAAGGCACATCCTATGGATATGCCTTTATTTTTATTCCTGTTTCTTTTTTGCGTTTTCGTAAGCATTATGCCAGGCAGGGTAATGTTTTCTAATCGAGATCGGACGGAATGAATCTTTTTTCACACAAACATGTGATGAGGTCGCATTAACGGAAATCTCACCATTCGGTCTTTCAATTTGATAGCCATAAATGACACGAAGCCCATCGTAATGTTCAATCCAAGTTTTAACTAATGCTGTTTCTCCATATCTTAACGGTTTTTTGTAGGCAACCTGCAGATCAATTACAGGAGAAAGGATACCATCGCTCTCCATTTCCGCGTAGCTAAAACCCAAATCCTGAATCAGCTGGGTTCTACCAAGCTCCATCCATACTAAATAATTTGCATGGTAAACGACACCCATTTGGTCTGTTTCTGCATATCGTACTTCGACTTCTTTCTTTGAAATAAGCAATTTATACCTCTCCCTATACTATATTGTAGTGTTTTCTCTTATCATATAGTATCACATTAAAAAAGCCCTTAAAAATGAAATGAAAATGGAGTATGCCATAACCAGGCATACTCCTTGATGTTATTGATACCCATTTTCACGAGCTGATGCTTCGTCTTGAATTTCTTCCTTCATTGCCTCAATTGATTGTTGGCGACGTTCATTTTTTGCTTGAATTCGTTGTTGATCTTGTTCATTTGAGAACTGCATAGACTCTTTGGATTCCTCAATGTTCTCGATTGTGTTTTGAACCATGTCCTGCAGCTTTTCTACATTATCACTGCGATCATCAGGTTTTGGCTTATTGTGTGTCATGCTTATTCCTCCTATGTAATGTCCTACACCTCTATTTTGCTTCATAAAGTAATAATTTATTTCTAAAATAATGAGGATTCATATGTAAAAAAAGGATATTCATTTGTAAAAAAATAAAAGGACGTTATTAAAAACGTCCTTTTTTCCAGTGTATTTATGATTATTCACCTTTAGTTTGCATAACCTGAGCATGTTTTCCTGATTTATCCTGCATCTTTTTCCCTTTATTTCCACCAAATCCACGTGGTTGTGTACCAAGATGGTTAGGTTTGAATTGTTCATGGTCTTTTTGTGGCATTTTTTATCCTCCTCCTCCTTTTCATTATCACCTGTAACAGTGATTCTCATGTAAAAAGAAGAATGGAGATTGTATCCATATCAAAGATTGAAGGAAAATCTACTCAGCTTTTTCTAATCTTTTTTTCTCTAATCTCGCCTCGATACGCTCCATTGCTTCTTGGTCTTTTAACAACTGTTGCTTGTTTTCTTTAACCAAATCAGCAAATGATACCTTTCTAACTTTTCTCAATTTTCTCACCTTCCTCTATTTACTATTCTAATAGTAATAATCTCCAAAAACGGTGCTAATTATTACAAATTTTCGAAAATTTATTTAAAAAATTCAAAATGACTATATTTTGTTGAAAAATGACATAAAAAAAGAACCAAATTACCACTGGTTCTTTTTGTTACTTTAATTTATTGACTTTGCTTTCAAGCATATCTAAATCTTTTATTTGTCCTCTGGTATATTCACCAATTGTTCCGTCAGAATTAATGAAAAATGTTTCAGGTAATCCAAGTACCTTATAATCACTGCTTGCTTGGTTTTTCGGATCCATTAAGAGTGGGAAAGTGTAACCCTTGCCTTCAACAAATTTATATGCATTTTCTGCCTTTACTTCAGAAGCTGTCATGTTGACTGCAAGCACTTCAACATCTTCTCCCTTTTTCTCGTAAAACGTTTGAATAACAGGCATTTCTTCTCGACATGGCTTACACCACGATGCCCAGAAGTTCACAACAACCTTTTTCCCTTTTAGATCGGATAAACGAATCGTCTCGTTTTCATCATTTAATAATTGTACTTCAAAATCAGGTGCCATATTACCGATTTCAATACCGGTTACCCCTCTTTTTTGATCTTGAACAAAATCAAGAACAGCATATCCTACTAGCCCGATTAGAACGAGTGCAATAATAATTTTTTTCACGATTAAAATCCTCCGTAAAAGTTTCAACAAAATAAATATAATATACCTATTTTCATTATACCTATTTAACCATACAAAAGGACAAAATTAAAAGGCAGTTTTGTGAACCCCACAAAACTGCCTTAAATCAAGGGATATTACCCCTTCATTTTATCACGAAGAACCATTTGAAGAATCCCGCCATGACGATAGTAATCAATTTCAACTTCACTATCAAAACGAACAAGTACTTCAAATTCTTTCTTATTTCCTTCTTCGTCAGTAGCTGTAACTTTTACATAGTCACGTGGTTTTACACTTTCGTCAATTTGAACTTCGATCGCTTCTTTACCAGTTAGGCCAAGAGTTTCTGCATTTTCACCTTGCTTGAATTGTAATGGAAGTACTCCCATTAAAACAAGGTTACTACGGTGAATACGCTCAAAACTTTCAGCAATAACTGTTTTAATGCCAAGAAGGTTTGTACCTTTTGCAGCCCAGTCACGTGAAGAACCCATACCATAGTCGTTACCAGCGATAACAGCTAGGCCAGTGCCATCTTGCTTGTATTTCATACATGCATCATAGATTGACATAACTTCTTCAGTTGGCCAGTAAGTAGTCCATCCACCTTCTGTACCAGGAGCGATTTGGTTGCGAATACGGATATTCGCGAAAGTTCCTCTTGTCATTACACGGTCGTTACCACGACGAGAGCCATAAGAGTTGAAATCACGTGGAGTTACACCGTTTTCTTGTAGGTATTTACCTGCCGGTGTATCTTTACCAATAGAACCTGCTGGTGAAATGTGGTCAGTTGTAACGGAATCACCGAATTTTCCAACTACTCGTAAACCACTAAGTGGCTGAACTTCCCCTGGCTCTTTAGATAAACCTTCAAAGAATGGTGGGTTTTGAATATATGTTGAATCTTCATCCCACACATAAAGAGCTTGGTCGGTAGTATCTATTTCGTTCCATCGTTCGTTATCATCAAATACACGCTGGTATTCTTTTCTGAATAGTTCAGGTGTAACAGTCTTTTTAACTTCTGCTTTAACTTCTTCTGCTGAAGGCCAGATGTCATTAAAGAATACATCGTTTCCGTCTTTGTCTTTACCGAGTGGTTCTTTTTCAAGGTCGATATCAACAGTTCCAGCTAGTGCATATGCCACTACAAGAGGTGGTGATGCAAGGTAGTTACCTTTAACTAGTGGGTGAATACGTCCTTCAAAGTTACGGTTACCTGAAAGAACAGAAGTAATAACTAGGTCATTCTCAGCAACCGCTTTTTCGATTTCTGGAGCCAATGGACCTGAGTTACCGATACAAGTTGTACAACCATAACCAACTGTGCTAAAGCCAAGCTTTTCAAGGTATGGAAGTAAACCTGAATCTTCTAAATAACCTGTAACAACCTTAGATCCAGGTGCTAAAGATGTTTTTACAAATTTAGGTACTTCTAAGCCTTTTTCAACTGCTTTTTTCGCAACAAGACCAGCACCTAACATTACGTATGGGTTTGAAGTATTTGTACAGCTTGTGATTGCAGCGATTGCGATATCACCTGTTTTCATTTGTACTTCATCACCATCGTTGAATTTAACGGTAATTTCTTTCTTAATTTCTTCAGGTGTTAAACCATAGCCTTGGTTACCAGTTGCAGTTAGTGCTGTATGGTAAGCTTCTTTCATTTTTGAAAGTGGAATTAAGTCTTGTGGACGCTTAGGACCAGAAAGATTTGCTTCAATTTCAGAAAGATCAATCTCAACAACGTCTGTGAAAATTGGATCCTCTAAATCAGCTGTATAGAATAAGCCATTAGCCTTACTGTATTCCTCTACAACTTTAATTTGTTCTTCATCACGGCCAGTTAAACGAAGATATTCTAAAGCTTCTCCGTCTACTGGGAAGAATCCGCATGTAGCACCGTATTCTGGAGCCATGTTAGAAATTGTTGCACGGTCTGCAAGTGGAAGCTGTGAAACTCCAGGACCGAAGAATTCAACAAATTTACCAACAACACCTTTTTGACGTAATACTTGAGTTACTTTAAGTGCTAAGTCAGTAGCTGTAGTGCCATTTGGTAATGCGCCTACTAATTTCACACCGATTACTTCAGGTACTGGGAAATAGGATGGCTGTCCAAGCATTCCTGCTTCAGCTTCAATTCCTCCAACACCCCAACCAAGTACACCAATACCGTTGATCATTGTAGTATGTGAGTCAGTACCTACAAGTGTATCAGGGAATGTTTCGAATTCACCATTTTCACCTTCAACCGCATGCACAACATTTGCTAAGTATTCAAGGTTAACTTGGTGAACAATACCAGTTGCTGGTGGTACAGCGCGGTAGTTGTCGAATGCTTTGGTTGCCCAGCTTAAGAACTTATAACGCTCAGCATTACGTTCGAATTCTAGGTCCATATTGAATTTTAAAGCGTCAAGTGTACCTGCTTTGTCTACTTGTACAGAGTGGTCAATAACTAAGTCAACTGGGATTTCCGGGTTGATTTTTTGTGGATCTCCGCCCATGTCAGCCATTGCTTTACGTAGTGAAGCTAAATCGACTACTGCTGGTACCCCAGTGAAGTCTTGAAGAATTACACGTGAAGGCTTGAACGGAACATCAACCTCTTGTAACTCATCAGTTCCCCATTTTGCTAAGTTTTCAACATGCTCTTTTGTAATTACTCTTCCATCAACCTGACGTAATACAGATTCTAAGAGAACCTTAATGGAATATGGCAATTTTGAAACGTTACCAATTTTAGCATCTTCTAATGCTTGTAAGCTATAATAGTTATATTTTTTGCCGTTTGCTTCGAAAGAAGAACGTGAATTAAATACATCATGCTTTGCCATATGTATACCCCCTTTGTTTAAATAATATCGCAATTATACACAATTGTCGAAATTCCAGAGATTATAAAACTCTCCAGTTAAAATTCCTTGCAATACAATAGTAATATAACTATATACATAAGTAAATAACAAGATTGTTATGATACTCTATAAGTTTCACTTATCAGCAAGAAGGATAATTTGTCGAAAAAAGAATAAAATAAGATCGGAGGTGAGTGTATGTCGAAACGCAAAGCAAATCATGTTCGACCTGGAATGAACGATGCAAGTGCGCAAGGTGTTGGAGCGGGATTTAATGAGGAATTTGCAAATGAGCCATTAACAGCAGAACAACGTCAAAATAATAAAAAGCGAAAGAAAAATCAATAAACAAGAAAGGCGCAAGGAGCCAATGGCTCCTTAAGCTAGACAATCCTTAGGATCAGGAAGGCCCGCTAATGCGGGCTTGTTTTTTAATCTTTTACTTCATTCATAATGGATTGTAAATCCTGTTGAAACTGCTGAAGCTGAGATTTTTGGTGCTCTGATGCGACCTCCAAGGCATTTTCAATTTGTTGATAGGCCTCATTAACTTCATTTTTCAATCGTTTTAGATGTGCACCATAGTCAGGATCATTGCTGACAATATTTTCATAAACATCTCTCGCTTGCTCTGTTCCTTGCTGCGCTGCCTGGAAAGCCTGCTGTTTATCCTTATGATAAGGCATTTTTTCAACTCCCTTGAGGTAATTCGTGCAATAATAGCTTACCTTTTTTCCAAAAAATCATTCGGTTTCTCTCGCATAAAAAAGTGGAAAAACACTATCCTATTTACTATAAGGGGGGATAAAACATGGCAGAAAAAAATACATTCAAGGATATTAGAGCAAACGGTGGGCAAAATTCGGGAAGCCAGCCACAACCTTTAAGTGGATCGAAAAAAGTGAAAAACCGTAACCACTCTAGACAAAAACATAACCAAGGACACGATATGTAAAATTAAGAAAAGTGCAAGGCGCCCGGTTTGAGGAACATCGACTAACTACCGCCACGTCCTGTGGCGAACGTCGATGTCAGCACTCCTAAGTCAAGCACAAGAAAAGCGCTGACGGAAGGCGTTCTTTGCCTTCCGAAGCGATTGGCTTGTGACCTCGAGCCGATGGCGCCTGGAGCTAGACATCAAAAACTACATAAGACATGGGGCTTTTTATTCTATAAGCAGAATCGCATTAACCAATTCTTTGATATCTTCATCTTCAATTGTTCGAAAATCAAGTACGACCTGATTATTTTTTATCCGTACAATGATTGGCGGAGAATGCTCACGAAGTTGTCTTGCCACATCCTCAGCAGACAATTTATAATGTGATAAACAAACCACATAAGTCGGAACCTCGACTCCCGGCATTGTTCCTCCTCCGATCGGCGAACCTTCTTCTTTTATCTCAATTGTCCATTGATTTGTTTTCCCTGCTAATTCTTTACTAAAAAGCTGACAGCTTTCCATGATCTCTTCTTTTGGAATTGTGATATCACGAATGGTCGGTATTTCGGAGTATTTTCCTTTCAGACAAGAAAATAAAGTTGCTTCAAGGGCCGCATATGTCATTTTATCAACACGCAAAACTCGAGCAAGCTGATGATTTTTTAATTGATCAATCAACTCTTTTTTTCCAACAATGATACCGGCCTGTGGACCACCCAGGAGTTTATCCCCGCTAAATGATAAAAGGTCAACTCCCTGTTCCAAAATTTCTTTGATAACAGGCTCATCTCCAATTCCGTGCTGCCTAAAATCATAAAGAACCCCACTACCAAGATCTTCATAAATGACAAGATTCTCCTTTTTGGCCTTCAGGGTAACCAATTCTGAAACATCAATCGTTTTTGTAAAACCAATTGTTTTAAAGTTACTCGTATGAACCTTAAGTATCATTGCTGTTTCCTCTGAAATCGCGTTCTCATAATCCACTAAATGTGTTTTATTGGTAGTGCCTACCTCAATTAGTGTTGCACCACTTTCCTCCATGATTGCGGAAACGCGAAATGAGCCGCCTATCTCGACTAATTGACCGCGTGATACGATCACATCTTTATTTTTAGCTAACACACGCAAAACAATAAACACAGCTGCAGCATTATTGTTAACAACAATGGCACTCTCGGCACCTGTTAATTCCACTAAAAGGGATTCCACAATTGAATGACGGGAGCCCCGTTTTCCCTCACCGATATTATATTCCAAATTAGAGTACCCTTTTGAAATATTGACAACATGCTGAATGGCTTCATCACTAAGCCGTGCTCGTCCCAGATTTGTATGTAAAACCGTCCCAGTTGCATTTATTGTTTTTGTTAAATAATATTTTGTTCTATTTACTAGCTCTTTTTTTCCTTCCTGAAAGATAATAGCCATCATATCTTCCTTCGAAGTAATCATGTTACCCCATTCCCCACGCATGATTTCATTTCGAATCTCCATGACTACATCACGTAATATATTCGTCATATAGTCCTTTCCAACTTGATATTTAGTCTGGATCTGCAAAAAGGATGGATGAGTTTGTAGTTCATGAATAGCTGGGAGAAGTTTTAAATTATTTTTCATGTCGATTCCTCCACACACATGCATATGTATGTCTATTTTTACATGATTGCGCCTGACTTTACAACAGATTGTACCATTTCTACATTTTCATTATCACGAACAGCCTTCATTTTGAATACTCTGAATATAGAATTACATGGAGGTTTTAGAATATGAATAATTTCGATGATTCAATTCCTCTATCCGTAAATGGGTTGGAGGACTGGATGAAACAATTCCTTGAAGATCCGTATCTATTAGACGATTATCAATTTCGAATTGATTTGTTTGAGACTCAAAATGAGTATATTATCGAGGCTGAATTATCAGGATACCAACCCGAGCAAATCCAGCTTAATGTAAAAAATGACACCTTCCAAATCAAGCTGACTGACTGCGTAAAACCTCCAAATGATACAATATTAACCGAAAGAATCGTAACTCTTCCTTTCGAATTAGAAAAAAAGAAAATAGAAGCACTATTTCGAAATGAAATTCTTGAAATTTACATCAAAAAAAATAGCAAACGCAAAAAGAGGAAAAACAAAATAAAAATAAAAGTCCTGTAAAAAACTACAGGACCCTTTTCTAATGTGTGATTTCTTCAAAATTTGTGATCCTGGTTCCAGGAAAATAAAATTGAATGATCTCATCATATTTTTTCCCTTTATCCCCCATAATGCTTGCTCCCCATTGGCTCATCCCAACACCATGTCCATAGCCTTTTCCTTTCATCAGATATTTTGTATCATCAGTACTAAGTGAGTCAATATAATAGCTTTTAAAAACAGTACCGCCAATCATTGGTCGAATGCGATTTAAGTTCACATTTTCAAGCTTAACATTTCCTAAAAGAACTGTACCATCGATTAATTTCTGTAAAAATTCAACTTCAATTGACCCGGTAATGGATCGATTTGATTTATACTTTTGTTGATTTACCTCGAAATTAGGAATCGAAAGGATCGCAATTTCCCCAGGATACCCTTGACGATTAATTGATCTTTTCATTACTGCTGTTATTTCTTTGTCTTTTTCCTGAAGCCCATCCCATGCAGTATCAGATTCCCAATCAATTTTTTCGAGGTTTAATTGTGTTTTTGATAGGGAAAATTCCCAAGGATGTATAGGATCAAATGGATCTTCTTTGATTGGATAGAATGAACGACTCTCTCCTCCCCACACATTTTTATTATTCTCAGTCATTCCGCCATTACTGGCCGAATAAAAGGCATCGATTAGCTTATTTTTAAATGTAATCACCTGTGCCTTTGTAGCTTCAACAGCCTTTGTTGTCCGTGCATTCCATGCATAACCGCCATACACCTGATAAAAGGTTGTATCATCCATATCTTCATTAAGATGAGATACGGCATAGGTTCTTGCAGCAAGTGCCTGCGCCTTTAATGCCTCGATATTCCATGCTGGGAACACCTCAAGTGGGACAACCCCTTTTAAGTAATCCTCTAAGGGAAGCTGATTAACCGGCCGAACAAAATGGTTACTCTCTAGTTGAAACTCCATCGCACCTAAATATGGCCGTTCATCAATATAAACACGATGGTTCTCAGTATAGCTGCGGGGGATTAATATAAAGCTGTTTTCCACCTGTTGGTTTACTTCTCCCCCTTTCAGATATAAACTTCCGTTTTTGACATATAACCGATAGTTCACTCCTTGTCGCAATGATAAAGTTGGGTCTAAGGTAAAATAATCACCTGTAAATTGCACTTGGATCTCTTCCGTATCGCCAACAAAATTTTCAAGTCGTACACGTACTAGTTCTTCTGCATCCCCATGGGATAAATCGACTATAAAAATAAACAAACACGTAAAAAATAGTATCTTTTTCATATCCGTATATTTCCCATTCATAGAGAATTATATGATGTCTCTTTTTTGAATAATTTATTATTCATATTACAAAATTATCACTGAATAAGGTATAATGAACCATTGAGGTGAACAATTTCATGCAGTTAACTGGATGGTTTTTATGGTTTATTTTAATTTGGGTATTCTTTTTTATCACCATTCTAGGAATCGGCGGCTTTTTTATGTTCCGTAAGTTCTTAAAGAAACTTCCAAAGGAAGATGGAAAGTCAGATTTAGATTGGCAAGATTATTACATAGATCAAACGCGACATATGTGGCCAAACGACCTGAAGGCTTTATTAGAGGATTTAGTGAAGCCAGTGCCAGAGCTTTTTCGTGATGTAGCCAGAGAAAAAATCGCAGGAAAAATTGGTGAACTCGCACTTACCGAAAAAGCAACAGAAATTACGCAGGATTTAGTGGTTCGAGGATATATCATAGCCACACCGAAGCGCGACCATAAATTCTTATTAAAAACATTAAAGGAAAAACAAATAGACGTAATACCATATAATGAATTATTTTAAGACTACTAAAAAACTCGGCATCATCATGCCGAGTTTTTTAGGTCTAAAGCAAGCCTTTTATACTTTACATACATCGCGATCCGCCAAGGGACAATCATCGCAAATGCAAGGATCCAGAACATCCCGCTTAATGCTCCAAAATCAATCGTTGTGCTTAATACTGATTTTAAAACAAGCCGTACTGCCAATAAACCAACTAAAATATAAATAAATGCTTTTGAGCGTTTTAAGTAAATGTCATTTTCTCTTATTTCAAATGATGAAGTTTTTATTAGCAGGATTGAAAAAAGCATTCCAACAACTACTGCCTCTAAAATCTCCATTGGCGTTACACGGAACATCGGGTGTACAAACATGAGTGCCCCTGTACTCATAAAAACCGGAGGCAAAATAATTTTTTTTACAGAAGCAGGGTTTTGAGAAGATTTTGCTCTTAAAAAAGTGACAAAAATTGCCATCATAATTGCGACAATTGAAGATGCAATTACCAAATAAATCAGTCCTTTTTACTAATCGTCTGTAAATTTCGATACATAGCAAATGAAACCCATTCAAGAAATAATATCTTAAATGGGTTTACTCTTAAATTAGAACTCTATTAATCGCATCTACAACTCTGCTGTCATCAAACGGCTTAACAATATAATCTTTGGCTCCAGCAGAGATTGCATCAACGACCATTTTTTGCTGCCCCATAGCAGAACACATAATAATTCGTGCCTTTGGGTCAAATTCTTTTATCATTTTAACTGCGTCAATGCCATTCATTTCTGGCATAGTAATATCCATTGTTACAAGATCTGGTCTAGTCTCTTTGTATTTTTCAACAGCTTCAAGCCCATTTTCAGCCTCTGAAACCACTTCATGATTCGCTTTAACCAAAATGTCTGTAAGAGTAAGTCTCATAAATTTCGCATCATCAACTACTAAGATTCTTGCCACGGTTACTTGCCCTCCTTGAAAACACTTGTCTGGTAACTAATTCGACTAAAAACCGGTAAATCCTCCAAAGAGTGCTGACGCATAAGCAATTATTTTTGTCATCCAGTCAAAATACAGTATAACTCCCATAATGATCATTGCATATCCACCAATTTTTACTATTTTTATACTGTTTCTTCGAATCCATTGTAAGCGTCCGATAAAGAATGAAAGCACAAGGAATGGAATAGAGAATCCTAATGAATATAACACCATATAGAGCATTGCAGAGTCTGGATTAGAACCCGCAAGTGCGATAACAGACATTAAAATAGGTCCCATACATGGTGTCCACCCTGCCGCAAACGCCATTCCTATAAAGACAGACCCTACATAACCTGCTGGACGATGTTTGAATTCAACTTTGCGATCTTTCATTAAAAATTTTGGTTTAATAAATCCAAGTATAAATAAACCAAAGAAAATAATGAAAATAGCACCGATTTGACGAATTAAATCCTTATAATCACTAAAAATTTGGCCGACATAGGAAGTCCCGAAGCCGAGCATCACGAATATAATCGAAAATCCAACTAAAAAGAAAATTGTATGTAAAATACTCCGTTTTTGCAGCATAGCATTTTCTGCTTTTAATTCGCTTACAGATGCGCCTGTTATATACGATAAAAATGCTGGATATAACGGTAAACAACAAGGTGAGATAAAGGATAAAAATCCGGCACCAAAAGCAAGGAACACATTTACATCTGCCATTTTAACAACTCCTATAATCAAATGCGCCTTAGCGTATTTGCGCCCGATTTTTTTCGAGTTTGCTCGAAAAATTTCCTTTTAAAGATCGAGGCATCCGCCGGAGGCTATAACTTTATTCAGCCTATGTTTGAAATAATATGCAAATTGTATACGCTTTTTGCATTATCCACCGATTAATAAAATTGGATATATCTACTGAATAAAGTTAAGGTCATTACCATTCTAGCAAATAACGATATGTATTCATAATTATTAATATGAAAGTTTTGTGTCACTCGCTATTTGCAGGTTGAATAAATTTCCAAATAACTTACAGTCCTACTATTTACCATTATATGTTATACTAGAAAATAACTTGTAGATGACAAATCTTAAAATCAAACGAAGGGGTTTTACTAGTGTCTAAAGAACAACTTCTACTTAAAATTGAACAAAAAAGAACCGAACTGGTTGAAATTGTCTTGAAACACGGTTTTACCGCTAATGTCACCATTAAAGTAAGCCAAGATCTAGATAATCTTTTAAATCAATATAATACCGGAAGAACACAGAAAAGCCTCTCAAATACATGAGAGGTTTTTCTATCTTACATGACTGCTTTTTCAACAGTATCTATACTGCCATTTTGAAGTAAAAACATTTTGTAATATAACCCTTTTTGCCCTAATAACTCTTGGTGCGTTCCTCTTTCAACAATTTCTCCTTGATGCAATACTAGTATTAAATTGGCATCTTGAATTGTCGACAAGCGGTGGGCAATTGCAATAGTTGTCCTTCCCTGCCTCATTTTTTCAAGAGCCTTTTGAATTTCCTCCTCCGTTTCTGTATCGATATTCGCTGTTGCTTCATCTAGAACTAAAATTTTAGGGTTTGTTACGATTGTCCGTGCAAATGCTAGTAACTGCCTTTGACCGCTTGAGAAAGTTGAACCCCGTTCGACAACCTGATAATCGTACCCTCCCTCAAGTTTATTAATGAACCGGTCTGCTTGAACGAATGTAGCTGCCTTCTCGATATCATGATCTGTAATCTCTGGATTATTTAAACGAAGATTTTCTTTAATGGTTCCAACAAATAAAAATGGATCCTGAAGCACAAGACCTACCTTTTGACGGAGTTCGTTATTTTCATATGATTGAATCAGATTGCCGTCGATTATAATATTCCCACGTTCAATCTCATAAAATCTCATTAATAAATTGATGATTGAGCTTTTTCCACTACCCGTATGCCCCACCAGAGCAACAGTTTCTCCTTTTTTTGCAGTAAATGTAATATTTTTTAAAACATCCCGCTTGCCATCATAGGAAAAGCTGACATTTTTAAATTCAATTTCTCCGTTTTCAATCGAAGGGTTCTCCATCCCAACAGTTTGAGGTGCTAGTTCACCATGATCCAATAGTTCAAATACTCGCTGTGAAGCGACCACTGCTTGTTGTAAAAGCGATAAACGCATCATCATATGATTAACCGGCTCGAAAAAACGGTCAAGATAATTTACAAAAGCATACAGGACACCGATTTCAATCGGGCTTTCAAGAGCAGAAATTCCAAAAAAGCTTAAGACCAAAATGATCGTCACGATATAGATAAAATCAACTGCTGGCCGCAGTAACAGTCCATCAAGCTTTATATTCTTAATTCCCGCTTGGTAATGGGCATCATTGATCTCAGCAAATTCACGACGCAATCTTTTTTCCTGTCGAAACACCTGGATAATCGCCATACCTTGAAGAGATTCGTTAAGCTTTGCATTTAGCTGGCTAATTCGTTCCCTCATATCATGATAATATCTTGAACTAAATTTACGATACGTTTGCATCAAAATAAATAAAATCGGAATTAACAATAAGCAAAACAGGGCTAGTTGAACATTTAAATAAAACATTGCAATAAAGACGCCGATTAAAAACACTCCATTTTGCACAAAGGTGGCGACAACCTCGACAAACATATCCTTGATAGCCTCCGTGTCATTCGTTACCCTTGATACAATACTTCCGCCTGGCGTTTTATCAAAATATTTCAACCCTAGCTTATGAACCTTTGAAAATACCTCTATCCTCATTTCGCGAATAATTTTCAAAGCGATTTCCTGAAATTTGACGAGCTGAAAATACTGAAGAATAACCTTTGAAAAATGAATAAAAAGATAGATTGCCCCTAAATATACTAATGGCTGGATCGGCAGATGTCGTGGCGTTAAATAATCGTCAATGAAAATTTTTATTAAAATTGGTCCAACAATATCCGCAAGAGTAGCAATCAATAACAATGCGAATGCAAACACAAATTCCTTAGTATGTGATTTTGTATATGAGAGAAGGCGTATTAATGTACGCCTTTGTTCCTTTTTTGACATTTTGTCCATGCTTTACCCTCCATGCTCCACAAGTGATTCAAGCTGTTGGCGATGATACATATCACGATACCATCCTTCTTCTTCCATTAGCCTATCGTGCGTACCATGCTGAGCAATCCTGCCATCTTCAAGAACAATTATTTGATTTGCATGCTGAATGGCACTTAAACGATGTGATGTAATGAATGTTGTTTTTCCTTCACGATTTTCACGGAGGGCTCGTAAAATTTCCTCTTCCGTCTTCGCATCAACCGCTGACAATGAATCATCTAATATTAAAATTTCTGGATTCATCAATAATGCCCTTGCAATCGAAATCCGTTGTTTTTGTCCGCCCGATAATGATACACCCCGTTCTCCAACGATCGTCTCGTATCCATCTGTGAACTGTAAAATATCCTCATGAATATTGGCAAGCTTTGCTGCTTCGATAATTTCAGTCAAAGTTGCATCAGGCTTCGCAAACGCAATATTGTCAGCAACTGTTGCAGAAAAAAGAAAATGATCCTGCGGAACATAGCCAATTCCCTTACGTAAAGCATCCAATGTATAAGCCTTAATTTCTTTTTCACCAATCAATATTTGCCCTTCATAGCCTTCAATTTCACGAATTAAAACTTTTAACAATGTCGTTTTTCCAGCACCCGTCTTTCCAACAATTCCAAGTGTTTGACCACGGTGTAAGATAAAACGGATCCCTTCTAAAGTTGGTTTTGACTCTCCTAAGTATGAAAATTTCGAAATGGAATACTCAATATCACCTGTTGGTGTAAATTCCCTAGCATTCTCACGATCTGTTATTTCCATTGGTTCAGCAAGAAGGCTTGATACCCGGTCATAGGATGCTCTTCCCCGCTCCACAATATTAAACAGCCAACCGAAAGCAAGTAATGGCCATATGAGTAACCCTAAATAGGTAGTGAAGGTTACCAATTCTCCTATTGTCATCTCACCTCCAAGTACATACCTGGAACCAAACACAATTGCTAAAAAGAAGGAAATTCCTACTATTAATGAAATCGTTGGGTCATACAGAGCATCAACTTTTGCAACGGAAAGGTTTTTTTGAACAACATCATCAGACTGCTTGCTGAATGAATCTANAACATCATCAGACTGCTTGCTGAATGAATCTATATCCTCTTCCTCTTGTCCAAAGGTCTTTATGACCTTAATTCCGCTCACACTTTCCTGTACTTTATCATTAAGACTAGAGAATGCTTCCTGGGCTTTGTGAAAATTTCTATGTAATAGTGTTCCATAATAGTTCGTCGATAGTGCCATAAACGGCAGCGGAATTAGACAGATCAACGTTAATTTCCAATTTATTGTGATTGCCATCGTTAATAGAACGAATCCACCAGTTGCAATTGAGTCGACTAACGTCAACACTCCTGAACCGGCCGTTTGCTGAATAGCTTGTAAATCGTTTGTTGAATGGGCCATTAAGTCGCCAATCCTTCTCTTTTGGAAAAAGTTTTGAGACATTTTCGTAAAATGTTCGAAAAGTTGATTCCTTAATAATCTTGCTAATTTTACGGATGAACCAAAAATCATAATTCTCCAAAAGAACCGAACAACATAAACGGTGCACGCAGTTACTAATAATATAGCCAACCATTTAAATAAGATTTCTTTAGTGAGTGTTCCTTGTGCAATAAAATCAACCGTCAAACCAATTACCTTAGGTGGAACAAGCTCCAACAAAGCTACAATAAGCAATAAGAAAATACCAGTTACATATGATTTTTTTTCCTGCTTAAAAAACCACATTAGATCTTTAAAGATTTTCATCCAATAATCCTCCGAAAGACGAAATAAGTGCTATAATAGTTTACCAAATTTTTATAATAGTAGGAAGATGGTAACGAAGCTTTCATGAAATATAAGTTGAAATGATTATATTTTTTCAAAGTTTCAACTATAATTGACTTTAGATCAAAAATTGAGGTGAGCGATGATGATTAATTACAAAGAGCTTCATCATGTGAGTTTAACAGTAACGAATCTTGAAAAAGCAAAAGATTTTTACAGCAATATTCTTTGTTTGAAGGAAATTGAACGTCCAAACTTTGACTTCCCTGGTGCTTGGTATGCGGTAGGAAATCAACAGTTGCATTTAATTGTCCTGCCGAAATCACAAACGATTCGAAAGGATAAAAGCATCAGCAGCCGTGAGGGGCATTTTGCCCTAAGAGTTGAAAACTATTATGACACATTAAATTGGCTCTCCATAAATAATGTAACTGTGCTTGAAAAGCCGGATAGCGTGAGTGGCTTTGCACAAATTTTCTGTGCCGACCCTGATGGAAATTTAATTGAGTTAAATGTGGACCAAAGGGATTTATAGTCGCAAATACAAAAAACAAAAAAGCCGCTTTTCTAGTGATTACTCACTAGAAAAGTGGCTTTTTATGAAAGTTGTAACTAAGTTTGTCCAACTTTTATTGCTTGTCCATTTGACCGTTCATTGCTTTTAGCATTTGATTGATCTTCTTTTGTGATGGTTTTTGACCCATTTGCATCATCATCGTTTTAAGCATTTGCTCATTGATTGGTGGATTTTTCTTTAAGTAATTCATCATGTATTTACGTGCAATAAAGAATCCTAATGCAACGCCACCAAGTAAAGCTACCACGATTAAGACGATAGCTAACCATATTTGCATCATACAAAAACTTCCTCCTTCATGTTGTCTCATTACAGTGTACTAAACCAATAGCAATTATACAATATTTGTTTTATGTTTTCCTAGCTCTTATACAAACTTTCTTTCTTTAATAGGGTTTAACCACCCAAATTTATTTGCAGAAAAATCCATTGCTAGAAAACATCGGTCATACTTACGCAGGATTTCAAAAAAGGCCGTTTCAGCCTCATAGCTTCCAGTTGACTGTAAACGGATGTAATGATTATGTATGGTTAGTTTTGCATAACTATTAAATTCATTCCACTCAAGTGTGTGGATATAGCCTTCACTCTGATAATAAGAATAATGAGCAAGGCTTGATTCAATCTTTTGTTGGATGCGGAATATTGGAATCGCCCTCGTAATAAATTCAATTTGTTTCAACAAAACTTGTTTCTGCTCCTGTTTGGATTGGTTATATTCTAAAAACAGATGATAGATTAGTGACTCACGCCCAAAGTAATGAGTGGCAAATTCTTCTTCTATTAAATAAATATAATATTCTCTCATACTCTTTCCTCCCTACTATCAAATGCGCCTTGGCGTATTTGCTGCCCGATTTTTTTCGACTTGCTCGAAAAATTTCCTTTAAAAAATCGTGGCATCCGCCGGAGGCTTTAACTTTATTGAGCATGCATGCTCAGTAAAGTTAATCTAATATGGAATAGTATATTCGAAAGAGTCTGTGTATTTTGTCTGATACTGGAGTAAGAATCGTCTAGTTTTGTCGAAACTGCTATTTATCAAGAAAAGGGGCCGTTTTCGCCCCCTTTTGCGTTATTGAAGTAATTGCTTCACTCGATTCACGACATTTTCAACAGTGAACCCATATTCTTTCATCACAATCTCACCAGGTGCAGAAGCGCCGAATCCGTGGATACCAAGGATGTCTCCCTCATCACCGGTATACCTCTCCCATCCAAGTGGTGTTGCCATCTCAATTGCTAATCGTTTTTTCACACTTTTTGGTATAACAGATTCTTTGTATTCTTTTGATTGCGCCTCGAAACGATCCCATGATGGCATACTTACTACGGAAACCTCAATATTTTCGTTTGCGAGTTGTTTTTGTGCCTCTACTGCAAGACTTACTTCAGAACCTGTTGCTAAAATGAGAGCAACAGGCTGCCCAGATTTTGCAGGTGATACAACATATGCACCTTTTTGTACACCTTCATATGCTTTTTCGTCTGTTCCCTCTAGGGTTGGCAAATTCTGTCTTGTTAAAATAAGCGCTGTTGGAACGTCTTTTGATTCAATTGCCGTTCTCCATGCAGCCGCGGTTTCATTTCCATCAGCAGGTCTAATCACAGATAAATTTGGCATCGCTCTTAAAGCCGGTAATTGTTCAACCGGTTCGTGCGTTGGTCCATCTTCACCTACTGCAATACTGTCATGTGTAAACACATATGTGACCGGTAGTTTCATTAATGCAGCTAGTCTTATTGCTGGTCGTAAATAATCCGAGAATACAAAGAAAGTACCACCAAATACTTTAAGACCACCGTGAAGGGCCATCCCATTTAAGGCTGCACCCATTGCGAATTCACGAACTCCAAACCAAATATTGCGACCACTATAATTATTAGGCATAAAATCAGCTGCATCTTGTATCATCGTTTTATTTGATCCCGCTAAATCGGCAGAACCACCAAAGAATTGTGGGACACTCTTTGCAATCGCATTTAATGCTTCACCAGATGATGCTCGTGTTGCGAGCTTCTTTCCTACTTCATAGACTGGCAACGTCTTTTCCCAACCTGTTGGCAGACTGCAATCAATTGCCATTTCTAGTTGAGTGCCAAGCTCTGGGTATCTATCCTTATAATTGTTAAATAATTGGTTCCATTCTTGTTCACTTTGTTCGCCTGTCCGTTTTACAGTTTCTTCAAAATGAGCATAGACTTCACTTGGTACATGAAAATCGTTTTCAAATGTCCAGTTATACGCTTCTTTTGTAAGTTTTAATTCATCAGCTCCTAATGGTTCACCATGAGCTTTTGATTTTCCTGCACGATTCGGAGAACCATAACCAATTGTCGTTCGAACCTCAATAAGTGCAGGACGGGTTAAATCTCCTTTTGCTTCTTCAATAGCTTTATCGATTGCATCAATATCATTTCCGTCCTCTACACGAACATACTGCCACCCATATGCCTTGTACCGTTGTTCAACTGATTCTGAAAAAGCCTGGTTAAGGTCACCGTCTAAAGAAATATCATTTGAATCGTATAAAACAATTAAACGCCCTAATTTCAGGTGAGCAGCAAGTGATGATGCTTCACCTGAAACCCCCTCCATTAAGTCACCGTCTCCACATATGGCGTATGTAAAATGGTTTACAATTTCTAATGAGTCTTTATTGTATACACCCGCTAAATGACGTTCGGCCATTGCCATCCCAACGCCCATTGCAATCCCTTGTCCTAAGGGACCTGTAGTTGCATCAACACCAGCAGTATGACCATATTCAGGATGTCCTGGAGTCTTGCTTCCCCATTGACGAAATTGCTTTAAATCCTCAATCGTTAAGTCATACCCTGATAAGTGAAGCATGCTGTACAATAATGCTGATCCATGTCCCGCTGATAGTACAAAGCGATCACGATTAAACCATTTCGGATTATTAGGATTATGCTTCATATGTCTGGTCCACAGGGTATAAGTCATCGGTGCTGCCCCCATTGGCATCCCTGGGTGTCCTGAATTTGCTTTTTCAACTGCATCAATAGAAAGTGTTCGAATCGAAGCGATCGACAAGTCAGTTATTGAGTGTGTCATAAAACAAACATCCTTTCAAAAGATTGTCATGAACTTACATAAAATAATATTCAGTTCTTATGTAGTATGCACAAAAAGAAAAGAATACATAGAAAATCTATGTATTCTTTATTAATGCAATCTTTTTCGTTTGCTCTCTTTTAATTTTTCAGGGGTTACATCGTTCCCCTCTGGATCTACAACTTTTACCGAGTGTAAAGTATTTGTCATAGAACTTCTAAAAACGCGTAAATACTCTTGTCTAAGCTCTTGTTGTTCTTCTTTTTCTTTATCCGTAAGACCAACTGACTTTGCTTTATTTGCAAGGACATTGATCCGATCAATTTTATCTTTTGAAAGCATAATATTTCTCCTTGTTTCATCTTTTCTAAATCATAGTTCATAGTACTAGATGAAAAGATATTTTACAAGTATTCCACTTTGCATAACTTAGCTGGCAGTGATAAACACCATTCCCATACTTAATAAAACAAATAATACATAGTAAATAAATCCGCTTTGTAATTTTTTAAACATTTTCATTTTCACTCCCGTAGAATGTTTGTTCGTATTTTATGTTTTTATTATATACCGAACAAATGTTTTGTGTCAACAAAAATTCGAACTTATGTTTGTATAATCTAATAAAACATGCTATACTCTACTTAAGAAATTCGGTATTTGTCGAATCCAAAGATAAATATTCGAACATAAAGAAAGAATGAGAAATAGATACATATAAAGTAGAAAATATAAGGTAAGGGGATGAGCGTAGATGACAACAAAGCTTTCAAAAAGACAGCAGGATATTTTAAATTACATTAAACAGGAAGTAAAAGATAAGGGCTACCCACCTTCAGTAAGAGAAATTGGTGAGGCAGTTGGACTAGCATCAAGTTCAACAGTACATGGACATTTGTCTAGACTAGAAAGCAAAGGGTTGATCAGAAGAGACCCAACAAAACCACGTGCAATTGAAATTTTACAGACAGATGCAAACGACACAATTCCAACTGCAAATGTTGTGAATGTTCCAGTTATTGGTAAGGTTACTGCGGGTCAACCAATCACTGCAATTGAAAATATTGAAGAGTATTTTCCGCTACCTGATCGATTTGCTGCCCATGATGACCAAATCTTTATGTTAGAAATAATGGGTGACAGTATGATTGAAGCGGGAATTCTTGACGGGGATTACGTAATCGTTAGACAACAGCATTCAGCAAACAACGGGGATATCGTTGTCGCAATGACTGAAGAAGATGAAGCGACTGTAAAGCGTTTCTTTAAAGAAAAAGATCATATTCGCTTACAGCCAGAAAACTCCATGCTTGAACCAATCATTCTAAAGAATGCATCCATTCTAGGAAAAGTCATCGGTGTATACCGTACGATTCATTAATTAAAAGGAACATTTCTCAATTGAAATGTTCCTTTTCTATGTAGAAAAAAACCCTTAACAAAAGTTAAGGGTCTCTTATTTAATACATTGTCATGTATTGCTCTCTTTCCCAAGGGTGTACTTGAGTGCGGAACATATCCCATTCAATCTCTTTAGCTTCAATAAAGTGTTCGAACAAATGTTCACCCAAAGCTTTAATTAACACTTCATCTTGTTTTAATTTATCTAATGCAAGTGCTAATGTTGGTGGTAAATCTACAATTCCTGCTTCAATACGTTCTTCCTTATTCATAACATAAATATTTCTGTCAACAGGTGCTGGTGGTGTAAGTTTGTTCTTAATACCATCTAAGCCCGCTGCCAGTAATACAGCCATTGCCATATAAGGATTTGCTGCCGGGTCAACTGAACGTACCTCAACACGTGTGCTTAAACCACGTGAAGCCGGGATCCGTACAAGCGGACTTCTATTCTGTGCAGACCAAGCTACATAACAAGGTGCTTCATAACCAGGCACTAGACGTTTATACGAGTTTACAGTTGGATTTGTAACAGCTGTAAAGTTCGGTGCATGTTTTAAAATACCTGCAATAAAATGTCTAGCATTATCACTTAGTTGTAGATCAGCATTTGGATCGAAAAATGCATTTTCCCCACCTTTAAATAATGAAAGGTTACAGTGCATTCCAGATCCAGCTACTCCAAACAATGGTTTCGGCATAAATGTTGCATGTAAACCATGTTTACGGGCAATTGTTTTTACTACTAGTTTAAAAGTTTGAATTTCATCACAAGCTGTTAAAGCATCTTCATATTTAAAATCAATTTCATGCTGTCCAGGTGCTACCTCATGGTGTGACGCTTCAATTTCAAAACCCATTTCCTCAAGCTCTAATACGATATCACGACGGCAGTTTTCACCAAGGTCTGTTGGTGCTAAGTCAAAGTACCCGCCATTATCATTTAACTCAAGCGTAGGTTCACCGTTTTGGTCTAATTTAAATAAGAAAAATTCAGGTTCAGGTCCAAGGTTGAAATTTGTAAATCCTAGTTCTTCCATTTCCTTTAAGACTCGCTTTAGGTTATTGCGTGGGTCTCCTTCAAATGGAGTACCATCTGCATTATGGATATCACAAATTAAACGGGCAACTTTCCCTTTTTCAGCAGTCCAAGGGAATACTACCCATGTATTCAAGTCTGGAAATAGGTACATATCGGATTCTTCGATACGCACAAAACCTTCAATCGAAGATCCATCAAACATCATTTTATTGCTTAATGCTTTTTCTAATTGACTTACAGGAATTTCAACATTTTTAATGGTTCCAAGAATGTCTGTGAATTGTAGACGAATAAATTTTACATTCTCTTCATTTGCTAAACGAAAAATATCATCTTTCGTATATTTAGACATTAAGTCTTCCTCCCCAAACCTTGTTGTAAGTATAGTTTGTTACATGTTTATATTTAATGAAAAAATCTCGACATATCACTATGATGAGGGCCTGATTGCTTTTTAAATCTTCCCGCTTGAAGCAATTCATTCCTCAATAATTTTCTTAGTTCAGAATTGGTTATATCTTGTTTCACAGGCTCGACCGGCTTTTCTTCGGCTATAAGTTGTTGTTTTTGGACTGCGAAAATTTGTTTAATTCCTGCTAGATTGACTTTTTGTTCGATCAAGCTTTTGATTTCAAGTAATCGATCAACATCATTGAATGAATATAGTCTTCGATTTGTTTCAGTTCTTGCAGGAGTAATCAAACCATTTTCCTCATAATACCGGATTTGCCGAGCAGATAATTCAGTTAATTGCATGACAATTCCAATCGGAAAGAGTGGCATGGAACGCCGAATTTCGTCACTCATATGGGATCCCCCTTTGCAATGAATAAGTTGATTTTATATGATGTTAGTTTATCTGTCAAGTTCATGTCAGAAAACCTAACATGGAAATAAAATAAAAAACAGAGGTGTTTTATCCCTCTGCTTTAATAGATATAAGTTGTTTTAAAAGTAATTGATTTAAAGCTAAGCTAATGGCTATTTTTACATGTGAGTACGTTAGACCACCCTGTACATATGCAACAAATGGCGGACGAGTTGGTCCGTCCGCTGTTAGTTCAATGCTCGCACCCTGAATAAATGTACCTGCCGCCATGATCACATCATCCTCATAGCCTGGCATGTAGCTTGGATATGGAGTTACATGAGAATTAACTGGTGAAGCGAATTGTATCGCCTGACAAAAGGCAACCATCATTTCCTTATTATCAAACTGAACAGACTGAATTAAATCTGTACGTTCACTATTCCAGCTCGGCTCTGTCTTCAGACCCATTTTTTCTAAAATTGCGGACGTAAATACTGCGCCTTTTAAAGCTTGTCCAACAACATGCGGGGCAAGGAACAATCCTTGGTACATTTCCTGGAGTGTATAAAGAGATGCCCCAGCTTCTGCCCCTATTCCGGGGGATGTCATACGATATGAGCAGGATTCAACAAGTTCTTTTTTCCCAACCAAATAGCCACCCGTTTTAGCAAGTCCGCCCCCCGGGTTTTTAATGAGTGAACCAGCAATTAAATCGGCTCCCACATGACACGGCTCTTGAAGTTCAACAAATTCACCATAGCAATTATCAACGAACACGACAACATCCGGCTTGATTTCCTTTACAAATTCAATCATTTCTTTTATTTCCGAAATCGTGAAGGATGGTCTGGTTGCATATCCTTTTGAACGTTGGATCCCAATCATTTTTGTGTTCTCATGAATGGCATTTTTTATCCTTAAAAAATCAGGTCTTCCTTCTGACGTTAAATCGACTGTGTTGTAACCAATATGAAATTCCTTTAAAGAACCATTTCCAGAACCACGGATACCTACAATTTCCTCCAAAGTATCATATGGATTCCCCGTAATATAAAGCAATTCATCATTTGGCCGTAATACCCCAAAAAGGGCAATTGAAATTGCATGTGTTCCCGATATAATTTGAGGTCGGACAAGTGCCGCTTCACCGCCGAAAATATCAGCATAAACAGCTTCTAATGTATCTCGTCCAATATCATCGTATCCATAGCCAGTAGATGGCATAAAATGAGAATCACTCACTCGATTGTCTTGAAAGCTTTTTAAAACACGATACTGATTATAATCGATATTTTTTTCTATCTGTGTATGTACTTCTTTAATTTGTTGTTCTGTTTCATCTACTAATTCCGAAATTAGTTTACCATAATCTAATTCTGTAAACATGATTTTTTCCCCTTTTTACTAAATCAAATGCGTCTTGGCGTATTTGCGCCTGATTTTTTTCGAGCCCGCTCGAAAAATTTCCTTTGAAAAATCATGGCATCCGCCGGAGGCTTAACTTTAATCAGGCTAGATTTGAATCCCCAAAAAGATTATATTCACTTATTGTGTTTATACCATGCCTAATTAGTGTTTCTCTACTGATTAAAGTTAAAATCCCTAAGTTGTCCTATTAGAGAATGACTTGGAAAAATATATCCTGTACAATCGTATTTTTCCGTCTCTTCATTGTAATGCAACGCTTTTAAAATCGTTTCTTGTTTTAAATGGGCTAATATTCTGCCTTCTGAGCTAGGTAATGATACCTTGTATTCTTCCATCTCCCGGGTCATGGAATCTTCCACCCTTGTCTTAATCATTACTAGGTCATTTTTATCAAATGCACTAACTAAAACGGATTTGGATTTGGATGATGGAACAAAATCAGAATGAACCTTATCTTTTTTATTATAAAGCGTTAAGATTGGAATTGATTCTACTCCTAATTCATCCAAAAGCTTTAATACTGTTTTTTCATGATTAAAATAATCTGGATTTGAAGAATCAACAACATGGACAATTAAATCAGCTTCCTTCACTTCCTCTAAGGTTGAGCGAAATGCTGCGATGAGTGATGTTGGCAAATCCTGAATAAACCCTACCGTATCAGTTAAAAGGGTTGTTAACCCACACGGAAGAATCATTTTACGAGTCATCGGGTCAAGTGTTGCAAACAATAAATTTTCTTCAAATGAATCTGCCTCTGTTAATCGATTAAATAATGTTGATTTTCCCGCATTCGTATACCCTACCAATGCGATTTGATATGTATTGTTTTTCTTTCTTCGTTCACGATAACGTTCACGATGCTGCACAATGACTGATAATTGATTTTTAATATCATCGATTCGTTTATGAATATGACGTCTGTCTGTCTCAAGCTTCGTTTCACCGGGTCCTCTTGTCCCAATTCCCCCACCAAGTCTGGATAACTCAATCCCTTTACCTGTTAGTCGAGGAAGCAGGTATTGAAGCTGTGCTAATTCAACCTGTAGTTTACCCTCTTTGGAATTTGCTCTTGAGGCAAAAATATCAAGAATTAGCTGGGTTCGATCAATAACTCTGGATTCAAGCTTTGAAGATAAGTTCCTCACCTGGCTAGGTGATAATTCATCATTAAAAATAATCACGTCTGGTTCAAGTTCTTTTTCCAGGTTAATAAGTTCCTCTACTTTACCTTTCCCTATATAGGTTGCTGCATGGACTCGCTCCCGCTTCTGGGTCACTGTCATGACTACCTGACCCTTTGCTGTTTTCGTTAATGATTGTAATTCCTCAAGTGAATATTGAAACCTGCTTTCGTCTTCGGTTTGAATCTGACATCCTACGAGTATGGCTTTTTCTAATTCATTCTTTTGTTCATTTGCCATTCAATTTACCTACTTTCTTAAAATGAAGGTAATTACCTTAGGCTATCATATCAAATTTATTGATGCTATACCAATTTGATATGAAAACACCGCCTCTTAAGAGACGGTGGGTTAATCTTTGAAAATCAAATCCTGGGTTCTAATTGTTTGAAGCTCCTGCTTACTATAAGAATCATCGATCAATAATCTCATAGCTTGTGATCGTATCGATTTTTCAATCACATTCCGAACGTAACGACCATTACTAAATTTACCAGGGTAGGAATCTATCTTTACAGCTAGTAGGTGTTCACGTAATTTCCGTTCAGCTTCAGGACTGAAAATATATTCACGCTCTAGCATCATTTTCGCTGAGATTTCCATTAATTGATCAACAGAATAATCCGGAAAATCAATAACTAGTGGAAAACGAGAGTGTAACCCAGGGTTTAAAGAGAGAAAATGTTCCATTTCCTTTGAATAGCCTGCTAATATTAAGACGAATTCGTGTTGTTTATCCTCCATATGCTTAACTAATGTATCAATTGCTTCTTTTCCAAAATCCTTTTCCCCACCTCTTGCTAAGGAATAAGCCTCATCAATAAATAAAATACCTCCAATTGCCTTTTTAATTAAATCTCTTGTTTTTTGTGCAGTATGACCAATGTATTCCCCGACTAGGTCGGCTCTTTCCGCCTCAATCAAATGCCCCTTTGAGAGAACATTCATTTGCAGAAATAATTTACCTAGTAAGCGCGCAACTGTGGTCTTACCGGTTCCAGGATTTCCTTTAAACATCATGTGCAGTGCTTGTTTCCCTACCTTCAAACCCTGTTCTTCGCGTTTTTTATTAATATAAATCCATGCATATACTTCTTTTACCGTTTTTTTAAGTTCTTCCATACCCACAAGAGTACCCATTTCTTCCTCGATTTCCATAAGAGCCGCATGTTTCGTTGGGATTTTTGGTGTAATTGCCTCTTTTGGTGTTGAATGCAGTACCTTTAATTTCTTTTTTTCACCATTTAAAACCACATTTATTTGGCCGTTGTTTTTCATTGTAATTGGTTGATCCAAGAGCTCTCACCTCTCCTATATGTGTACATTATACGTTGTTGGGTTCAATTCGTGACAAAAGCCCAAGATCCTTCTTTATTTCTACAAATTTTTCGCTGATATCACATTAAATTCTTGTTTCTTGTCAAAGTATGCGCTTTCCCAGAAAATATTTCATACATAATAAGTATATGAGGCAAAATACAATTCTTGATGAAAAAATAGACAAGATGAAAAAAACAACCCTACTTTAAAAGTAAGGTTGTTTTTTGTTTGCTATTCAAGCTCCAGCTTAATATTTTTTTGTGGGGCAAAAGTAGAGATTGCATGCTTATAAATAAGCTGTTGCTTCCCTTCTGTCTCTAACAGGACTGTAAAGTTATCAAATCCTTTTACTAATCCTCGCAATTGGTATCCATTTAATAAGAATACTGTAACAAATGTCCCATCCTTACGCAGTGTGTTTAAAATTTGGTCTTGAATATTAATAGCTTGTTTCATGAACTGTCCTCCTCTAGATCTTCGGCGAAAATGCTGAACTGTCATTGTCCTTTTTGGGACAAAACGAATAATCCTATTATTATCTATTCTCTTAAATTCCCAGCTTTCCTGCTATATATTTATAAATTTCATTAAATTTTTCTTCAAACTCATTATTAGCTGTCATATCAAACCATTTTACTTCCATTTTATTGCGAAACCAGGTTAGTTGACGCTTCGCATATCTTCTAGTATTCTGCTTTAATTGAGTGATTGCTTCATCCAGTGAAAGTGCACCATCTAAATAATGATAAATTTCTTTATATCCAATTGCCTGTATTGATTGACAATCACGCAAACCTTGAGAATGAAGAATTGATACCTCTTCAAGCAGTCCTGATTTTATCATCAAGTCCACCCTATTATTTATTCGTTCATACAACTTGTCTCGTTCCATCGTTAACCCAACTAGGGCAACGTCATATATAAGCTCCTGCTTTTGTTCATCCATATATTCCGTCATCGTTTTCCCGGTTGTTTTAAATATTTCCAAGGCACGTATAACTCTTCTGACATTATTAGGGTGAATTCGTTCAGCACTCTGTTGATCAATTTCTTTTAGTTTCTGAAAAAGAGAATCAACTCCGCTTTCCGCAGCTTGTTGTTCGAGTATTTTTCGGTATTCTGGATTTGAGGCATCATCTGTAAACTTGTAATCAAAAATGACAGATTGAATATACAGCCCCGTCCCTCCGACTATCATCGGTAATTTACCACGACTATGTATATCAGATATTAAATCTCTTACAACAGCTTGAAACTCCGCAACTGAAAAACTTTCATGGGGTTCTTTTATATCAATAAGATGATGTGGAATTCCTTCCATTTCAGTGCTAGAAATTTTTGCCGTACCGATGTCCATCCCTCGATAAATTTGCATGGAATCTCCACTAATGATTTCAGCATTTAGTTTCTTCGCAAGCTCTATACTTAATTTCGTCTTTCCAACAGCGGTTGGACCAATTAGAACGACTAGTTTTTCTTTTTTCGATTCTTCCAATCAATCACTACCTTTACTTCAATTCATACTATTATCGTAACATAGATAATAAGACGAATACTAAATTATTATATCCAAATTGCCATAAAAAATAACATATTTTTCTAACTTAACCTCATCTTGTATACGACTTTTGACTTATATGGCAAAAACTCGCCAATTCGGCGAGTTTTCAACCGTTATTTTAGAATCCTACATAACACGTTTGAACATTTTTTCCATTTCATAGGTCGAATGGTGTATGATGATTGGACGGCCGTGTGGGCAAGTAAATGGATCACTTGTTTTACGAAGTGTTTCAAGTAAAGCAAAAATTTCATCATTCCGTAAATGATGGTTAGCCTTAATCGATGCTTTACAGCTCATCATAATTGCCGCAGCCTCTCTTAATTTCTTAATATCTATTTTCTTATCATTTAGGACTTGTTCGATTATTTCCTCGATGACTTCTTTTTCATCACCCTTTGGAAACCATTGCGGATGTGTTCGAACGATGTAACTGTTATGACCAAATGGTTCAAGGAATATTCCAACCTTTTCAAAGTCCTGTTTATGTGCATTGATATTAATACATTCATCTGTCGAATACTCCAAGGTAATAGGGAAAAGCAATTCCTGAAGATCAGAAATATTTTCGCCGACCTTGTCCCTGAAATATTCATATTTGATTCGCTCTTGGGCTGCATGCTGATCAATAATATATAAACCCTTCTCATTTTGGGCGAGGATATAGGTTCCATGCATTTGGCCAATTGGGTACATGACAGGTACCCGTTCACTCTGATTTATAGTTTCTTCAATACTTGTAAAATCAATTTCTTCATATTCTTCAAGTGCAGCACTAGTCGCATCCTCAGTTTCAGCAATCATTACGTTTTCCATTTCAAATGATTTTTCCTCATATGAAGAATGAACTGGCTGTGTTAGCATGTCATTTATAGTTTCTTTTTCCCGTGAAACCTCTTGAATAGTCTCCATAGGTCTAGGAATAGATGGTTGCTGTTGATTAGGTTCAGTATTTATGGAGTGCTGAAACACAAATTCTTGCTGCTCAGTTTTTTTTACTTCTTTCTTTTTTGGATATGCAGCATCTGGGATCAATTGCTTGTGTTTGAAGGCATCCTTGATTCCCTCATCAATTAATTGATTAAGTTCAGCTTCTTTACTAATCCTGACCTCTAGTTTTGCAGGATGAACGTTCACATCCACTAATAATGGGTCCATCTTAATATCAAGTAATACAATTGGAAATCTTCCGATTGGCAAAAGGGTATGATAGCCTTGTTGAATGGCTTTTACAAGGGGATAATTTCGAATATATCTGCCATTAATAATGGTTGAAATATAATTTCTTGATGCCCTTGTAACCTCTGGCATTGATACATAACCTTCGACCTTAAAATCTAAGGATTCTAGATGGATCGGTACCATTTGTTTTGCAATCCCTAAACCATAGATTGCAGCAAGAACCTGCCGAACGTCTCCATTCCCGCTTGTATATAAAAGCCGTTTCCCATTATGAAGCAAACGAAAAGAAATCTCTGGATGAGCTAAGGCGATTCGATTCACTGCATCGGTTATGTTTCCCAACTCGGTATGAACCGTTTTTAAATATTTCAACCGTGCCGGAGTGTTGAAAAAAAGATTTGAAACGGTAATATCCGTTCCTTTTCTACTATTTGTTGCTTTTTGCTCTACAAACTGACCGCCCTTAATTAAAATATGAGTCCCGGAGTTGTCTCCTGTGCTTGTCTTCATGTCAAGTTCAGAAACAGACGCAATACTCGGTAGTGCCTCACCTCTAAAACCTAATGTCCTAATTCGAAATAGATCATTTTCGTCTTTTATTTTACTAGTTGCATGACGATGAAACGCATTGACACAATCCTCGCTGTCCATACCGTCTCCATTGTCGATAATTCGAATTTTGGAAAGGCCCGCTTCTTCGATTTCAATTTCAATGATTGTACTATTAGCGTCAATGGCATTCTCCACTAATTCCTTCACAACTGAGGCTGGTCGCTCGACCACTTCCCCAGCTGCAATTTTATTTGAAAGAAGGTCATCTAGTTGAATGATTTTCCCCATGCCTTCACCTCAATTTTATCTTTTAAATGTTATCCTTTTAATTGTTTTTGAATTTCATATAACCGATTGATAGCTTCTAGTGGTGTAAGACCAAGAATATCCATCTCTTTAATGGATTTCAAAATATCCTTTTCTTTTGAAGTTGCAGACTTTTCTTCTTTTTGATAGGTAGCTTTTGTTTCTTCAAAAAATGACAGTTGTAGCTGATCCGAACGATCCATTTGATTATCTCTAGTTACTGCAATTTGCTTTTCACCTTGTTCAAGCTGATTCAAAATTTCGTTTGCGCGTTCAATTAAGTTACCTGGAAGTTCTGCTAGCTTTGCGACATGAATCCCATAGCTCTTATCTGCAGCTCCTTCTTTTATTTTATGAAGGAATACAACATTGTCATTTTCCTCAATTGCACTAACATGAACATTAACTAAATTTTCCAATCCCGTTTCCAAATCGGTCAGCTCATGATAATGAGTGGAAAATAGAGTATGTGCTCCGATATTTTGATGAATATACTCGATAATTGCTTGAGCTAATGCCATTCCATCATAGGTAGATGTACCCCGTCCGATTTCATCAAATAATAATAAACTGTTAGATGTTGCATTTACAATCGCATTTTTCGCTTCAAGCATTTCAACCATAAATGTACTTTGACCAGAAATTAGATCATCCGCGGCTCCGATACGGGTAAATACTTGATCATAAATCGGCAATACTGCTTCACTTGCTGGAACAAAGCAGCCGATTTGGGCCAAAATCGAAGTAAGGGCAATCTGTCTCATATACGTACTCTTACCTGACATGTTTGGACCTGTGATCAGCAGTAAAGACCGGCCTTCCTCCATCACACAATCATTTGGAACATATTCCTGCGCCTGCATGACCTTCTCCACAACCGGGTGCCTTCCATTCTTAATCATAAGCTTATCCGCAGAAAAATGAGGCATACAATAATGACGTTCCTCGCTAATGGTTGCAAAGCATTGCAGCACATCAAGTTCACTGATGACCTTAGCTAAAGTCTGAAGCCTAGGTATATAGCCTTTCACTTGTTCACGAATATCAAGGAAAATATCATATTCCAATTGGACAATCTTTTCTTCCGCTTCTAGAATTAACGTTTCTTTTTCTTTAAGCTCAGGAGTGATAAAACGTTCCGCATTTGTTAACGTTTGTTTTCTTTCATACATCCCTTCTGGCAAGAAATGCAGATTTGCTTTTGTCACTTCAATATAATAACCAAATACGCGATTATAGCCAATTTTCAAGGATTTAATTCCGGTCTTCTCACGTTCCTGTTTTTCCAGGGCTGCAATCCACGTTTTTCCATTCCGGCTTGCATCACGATATTGATCCAGTGTGGCATTGAAACCATCCTGAATGATATCTCCCTCCTTAATGGTCATTGGTGGTGATTCTTTAATGGAACGTTGCAAGAGATCTGTTAGGGATTCACAGAGATCCATTTGGTTCCCAAGGTCATCTGCATACGGATGCTGTAACTGAGTCATAAGATTGTATATTCCCGGAACTTGTTCAAGTGATTTTTTTAACTGTAACAGGTCCCGTGCATTCACATTTCCATAGGCTACTCTTCCAGCAAGGCGTTCAAGGTCATAGACCTCCCTTAATAAATCCCTTAATTCCAGCCGTTCAAAATATTGGTCAATAAAGGTTTGTACCATTTTTAGGCGATCTTCAATTTCAATTTTATTTAATAATGGTCTGTCAATCCATTGCTTTAACAAGCGTCCGCCCATTGCAGTAACGGTTTGATCTAAAAGCCACAATAATGAACCCTTTTTCCCTTTACCACGAATTGATTCAGTAAGTTCTAAATTTCGTTTCGAATAAAGATCGATCTTCATAAATTGGTTTGTGTAATACACTTGTACTTGCTGTAAATGATCAAGTGATCGTTTTTGTGTTTTCATTAGATAATTTAATAATCTTCCAAAAGTGATAACTAGTTTTTCATCTTCAAGGCCTTGCGTAAGCTGTTGTAAATGATCTGCTATATCACAATTATCTTCGTTTGATAACGTAACCTGACAGCGATCGATCATCGCTTTTTTATATTTTTCATCAAAATCAGATGGAACGACAACTTCTTTTACACCATTTGCATAAATTTCGCTGATAACCTCTTCAAATTGGGAAGACAATAACGATACTCGATTTTCTCCAGTGGATAAGTCTGTTAAGGCAAACCCATAGTGACCATCTGAAAAATGGGAAACAGAAGCTAAAAAATTGTTCTCTTTATCCAAAAGGTTTTTCCCTTCCATCACAGTTCCAGGTGTGATTAATTGAGTAACCTCACGTTTAACAACACCCTTTGCATATTTTGGGTCTTCCGTTTGTTCACAAATTGCGACCTTATATCCTTGATTTACTAATTGCTCAATATAACCTGCAGCCGCATGATAAGGGACGCCACACATTGGAATTTTTTCATCCGGACCGCCACCTCTAGCAGTTAAGGTAATCTCTAACGCTTGGGATGCTTTTATTGCATCCTCAAAAAACATTTCATAAAAATCTCCAAGTCGAAAAAACAAAAAGGCATCTTGGTAATCTGCCTTTATCACTAAATATTGTTTTATCATCGGCGTATACTCTGCCATTTATAAATCCCCCAACATTTGATTCTCCCAATATTATATCACAAGATAAAAAAATGATGGGCAGGACTTGTCTTCCAGTAAATGAAAAAAAACTAGGAAGTCGTGCCTCCTAGTTTCAATTATTCTTCTAAATCACCAACTAAGAAGTCAGGATTTAAATCCTCAAATTCTTCGTCGTCTACATCCCAATCTTTAAAGTCGTCATAACATCCATCTGGATTTACATGAACGCATACCTTTGTTTCGCCAATAACCTCTGCAAGAAGCTCTCTTTCAACCTCAACAAGAATTTTGTTTCCATTTGGTGAAATTGTGCATTCTAAGCAATTTGGCTGTTGTAACACTTCAACAATAACGTCGCAGCTATCACCTAAGAAATTCTCATCCCTATACTTTAGTTTGATGGAATCCTTGTATGAAAGTGTTTCGGTAACGACCTCTGTTTTTGTATTGTTACCATAAGAATACCACGCGTTGACATCGAATGTGCCACATACTTCTACGGTGTTTCCTTTTTTCTCCGCTTCATAACGGTGATTTATGATCCAGCACCCTAAAATATTGGATGGGTGATGTGGTGGAGATATTGTATAAGTAGACTGTGAAAACTTACGTCCTTTACCTACAACAGCTTTTGTGATAATCTCTCTGTATTCAGACATTCGAACAAACCCTCCTCAATCAATCTTCAATTCATCCTATGCGGGACATTTGACTAGTGTGCTAAAGACTGATTTCTTTTTGAAAACTTTTTGCACGTCACTTCGTTTTTTCTAGTGAGTACATGAAAAAAAGTTGAATAAACAATTCAAGGTAAGTACTAAAAAAACGCAATGTCCTTCTCTTTATACATCAACCTTACGATTACCGTATAGTTCATTGTATGCGCGTTCGCCCATTTATGTACCTTTTTTTAAAAGCTGTACAAGCAAAAATATTAAACGTGGAATGCCCAAGCCAAAAAAATGAAGGCAAAAGCTTATCGCTTTTGCCTTCATTTTTAGTGGCAGCCACAGCCACTATTGTTATTTACTTTTGAACCCGTTTCACCTGCTAGTAAATCTCCACCAGTAGATGTAATAATTTCATTTGTTACATTGTTCGATATCGTATGTGCTATAAGCTGTAAAAGGTCATTCACTTCAATTTGTGAGTTTTTGAATTCTTCTACAACTGGGATACTATCAAGCTCTGCTTGTAGATTATCAATTTTTTCCTCAACCTGTTTTAACGCTTCAGACTTACCATAGTGTTTGAAATTAACAGCTTGTTTTTGCAAGCTTTTAATTGTTTCGATAATCTCCTGAACTTTTTTGTTTTGATTGATTTGAGCTTCTGCGCGTTTAAAGAAATCAACTTCTTCTGTTTCTGCAATCATTTTTGCAAGCTCTTCTGCACGTTCGACGATTTGTTCTTTTGTGTATTGTGCCATTTTAGTTCACCTCTACCGCTTCTTCGATTATTTCTCCATCTAATGACCAAGTTTTTGCTTGAGTAATTTTTACTTTTACAATTTTACCAATTGCTGATATTGGACCTCTGAAGTTGACCAATTTATTCTTGCTTGTATATCCAGCTAGCACTTCTGGATTGTTTTTACTTTCCCCTTCAACAAGAACTTCAACAATTTGATCTTGGAACGCAAGATTTTTCTTTGCAGAAATCTCATTTACAAGTGCATTAAGACGCTGAAGTCTTTCCTTCTTCACTTCCATTGAAATATTGTCTTCCATTTTTGCCGCTGGTGTTCCTTCACGTGGTGAATAAATAAAGGTATATGCTGAATCAAATTCTACCTCTTTATATAAAGAAAGTGTTTCTTCAAATTGTTCATCCGTTTCATTTGGAAAACCAACAATGATATCAGTCGTAAAGGATGCATTTGGAATTTGTTCCTTCATTTTGCGAACTAACTCTAAATATGATTCTCTTGTATATTTTCGAGACATTAATTTTAGAACTTGTGAACTTCCTGACTGAACCGGAAGATGGATGTGCTCCATTAGGTTTCCACCCTTCGCAAGCACTTCAATTAAATGATCATCGAAATCTCGTGGATGACTTGTTGTGAATCGAATTCGTGGGATGTCAATTTTACGAATTTCATCCATTAAATCACCTAAACCATATTTGATATCTGTAAAGTCTTTACCATAGGCATTTACGTTTTGACCCAACAGGGTAATTTCTTTATAGCCTTGTCTTGCTAAGTGACGAACCTCTTCAATAATATCTTCTGGGCGACGACTGCGCTCTTTTCCACGTGTATAAGGAACGATACAGTATGTACAGAATTTATCACAACCATACATAATGTTTACCCATCCCTTAATTGTTCCCTTACGTACTTTAGGAAGAGCTTCAATAATATCACCTTCTTTTGACCATACCTCAATTACCATCTCTTTACTGAACATGGCTTCTTTTACAATGTAAGGCAGGCGGTGAATATTATGAGTACCAAAAATCATATCGATAAAATGATGTTTTTCAAGAATTTTATTAACTACTGATTCTTCTTGAGACATACATCCGCAAACACCGATTAAAAGATTTGGATTTTCGAGTTTTAGTGGTTTAAGATGACCGATTTCACCAAATACTTTGTTTTCTGCGTTCTCACGGATCGCACAGGTGTTAAGTAGGATGATGTCTGCATCCTCAGTATTTTCAGTAGGCTCATAGCCCATTTCCATAAAAATACCTGCCATTACTTCCGTATCATGCTCATTCATTTGACAGCCATACGTACGGATTAAAAAGCGTTTTCCTTTTCCTGCATTTTTCATATCTTCTGGAATCGAAAATTCTTTTAAGTAATTGACCTGTTCTTTACCACGTTTCTTTGCATCTTTTAATGAAGGTGGCTGATAAACGGATTGAAAATACTTACTGTAATCCTTTTCGGATTTTTTGTCCGCAGGTTTTACTTGAGTACTTTCAAGACGCTGTTTTTCGTTCATGTGGTATCTCCTTCCTTTATACAAAAACTACCTTTTTAAATAATATAGAATTCTTTAACGCTACAAACCTACACATTTGTCTAGTATAAGGTTTAACATGTTTTAATACAATAAAACCATAAAATTGTAGAAATTTGTACATTTTTAGTTTTCAAGACATACATGCATATTTTATCATTCAACAAACTGTGAGTAAAGATATAACAAAAACCCCACTAAGAGAAAAATCTTAGTAGGGTTTTATTCGTATTACATAAATTCTCCAACAAGCTTATTAAATTTTTCTTCATCAAGATTCAAGTCAGCGTGAACGAGTGGAGCTTCATTGTATCCATGTACAAGTTCTTGATAGGAAGGCTTTTCTGTATTTTGATAGATAAGCCCTGTAACTAGACTGTTATTCTTCATCAATGTTTGCATAGCCATTGAACGGTCAGATGGGTCATATCCTTCAACATCAGCTAATTTTGTTAGGTTTTCTTTAAACCAATCATACGTGTTCACCTTGTTGTACGTTACACAAGGGCTAAAAACGTTAATTAAAGAGAAGCCCTTATGCTTAATTCCAGCTTCAATTAGTGCTGTTAGATCCTTAAGATCAGTTGAGAAACTTTGTGCAACAAAAGTTGCCCCAGCCGTTAAAGCCATTTCCATAACGGATAGTGCTGACTCGATTGAGCCTTGTGGCGTACTCTTTGTCTTAAAGCCCATTTCACTTCTAGGTGAAGTTTGACCTTTTGTTAAACCATAAATTTGGTTATCCATAACAATATATGTGATATCGATATTCCGACGAATCGCATGGATTGTATGACTCATCCCAATTGCATAGCCATCACCGTCTCCTCCAGAAGCAATAACGGTTAAATCACGGTTAGCCATTTTTACACCTTGAGCAATGGGTAACGAACGTCCATGAATTCCATGCAGTCCGTAAGCATTGATATATCCAGAAATGCGTCCGGAGCATCCAATTCCTGAAATAACAGCAAGCTGTTCAGGCTCAAGTCCAACATTTGCAGCAGCACGTTGGATTGCCGCTTGTACGGAGAAGTCTCCACATCCTGGACACCAGTTAGGTTTTACATTATTTCGGAAGTCTTTAAACGTTGCCATCTTCGAACAACTCCTTACATTTTGTGTGAACTTCATGAGGTAGGAACGGATTACCATCATATTTTAAGAAGTTAGTAATCTTATCTGCATGTCCTACATTCATCTTCATAATGTTTGCGAGCTGACCTGTTGCGTTATTTTCAACCACTAATACTTTTTTTGCTGATTGAATTAATGGTAAAATTTCTTCAGTTGGAAATGGATGAATTAAACGGACCTGTGCATGGTTCACTTTAATACCATCATTCTCAAGGCGAGTCATTGCCTCTTCAATCACACCACGGGTTGAGTTAAAACCAACAACTAAAAGGTCGGCCTCTTCATGCTTCACATTTTTATGAACAGGAGTCTTAAATTGAATGTTTTTAATCTTCCTTAGGCGCTTTTCCATTTGGTCCTTACGGTTGATTGCGACCTCTGAAGGTTTACCTTGTTCATTATGTTCAACACCCGTTACATGGTGAATCCCATTTTTTACACCTGGCACTACACGTGGAGATACTCCACTTTCTGTAACTTCATATCGTTTGAAATATTCCTTATTCTCCAATTCTGGTAATTCATCATCAAGAATTAGATTTCCGCGTCGAACTTCAATCTTAGAATAATCGAGTGGTTCAACTGTTTGCTTTCCAAGTGAAAGCTGTAAGTCTGTTAGGAAAATAACCGGACATTGGTATTCTTCAGCAAGATTAAATGCTTCGATGATGTCATAAAAAGCTTCCTGAACAGTACTTGGTGCCATAACAATCTTAGGAATTTCCCCATGTGTTCCATAAATCATCGCCATCAAATCAGATTGCTCTTGTTTTGTTGGAAGTCCTGTACTTGGGCCACCACGTTGCGTATCAATAACTACAAGCGGAGTTTCAGTTATACCTGATAATCCGATTGATTCCATCATCAATGATAAACCTGGCCCAGCAGAAGCGGTAAATGCACGAACACCTGCATAGTTAGAACCAATTGCCATTGTACACGCAGCAATCTCGTCTTCAGTTTGGATAACTGTTCCTCCAAAATCAGGTAGTTTGCTAATTAAGTATTCCATGATTTCAGAAGCTGGGGTAATTGGATAAGCAGGCATAAATCTTGCTCCTCCAGCAAGAGCACCTAAGGCTATTGCGTCATTACCAATCATGAACATACGTTGCTTTCCGTCTGCTTTTTCTAGCTTCATCTTCACATCTTCACTGAGTTGATCTTGTAAGAATTTCGCACCAGCTTTGATTGCTTCCATATTCTTCTCAACAACCTGTTGACCTTTTCGACCAAAGATTTCTTCAACTACATTTAGATAAACATCTAACTCAAGGTCTAATAAAGAGCTAGTTGCACCAATAGCAACCATGTTTTTCATCAGGGACGTTCCGAGTTCAGTTGCAATCCCGGTAAAAGGAACGGAATACAAATGAACTTTGGTGTTTTCAGGAATGGTAGGTCCGAATTTAGCATCCGCCAACACTACTCCTCCATCTCGTAACTCATGAAAATTAAAATCAATGGTTTCCTGATCAAAAGCTACTAAAATATCAAGATCGTCTGAAATTGAACGAACTTGAGTTGTACTTACTCGAATTTTGTTATTCGTATGACCGCCTTTAATTCGTGAAGAAAAGTGACGATACCCGTATAAATAGTAGCCTAGACGATTTAGAGCTACGGAAAAGATTTCCCCCGTACTCTCGATTCCTTCCCCTTGCTGTCCGCCAACTTTCCAGGAAAGTTGATTGATCATGACCTACACCCCTTTGAAATACGTTCTATATAAGATTTTTTTTAGTTTTAAGTGTATAGCACTTTCCAACTAAGCTGTAATTAATTTATAGGTAAATTCTCTTGATAATAAAAAGGACCATTTCAAACGACAAAGATGGAAAAAATCACCAAAAATGAAGTGAAAAAAGCTGTCCAAAATTTATACTGTCGGATATGTACTAAACGCTTTCATTCTAGACCTATCAACGGAAAAAAGCAACCCTTAGTAAGCAAGTTTTGGAGAAAATTGAATATTTTTTTAATTTTTCAATCAATTTCATTTCATACCTCTTCTAATGGTTTTGATTACACTGGTAAATTCCCTACAAAATTTTGAAACAGGAAATTTTTCGCTTGATTTGCAGAGTAATGTTTATGCAAATTCTCAACAAGCATATCATACCCTGAGAAGTTTTCTAGTCCAGTAGTTGTTTCTGTTATTCCATCAAAATCAGATCCAAAACCAACATGATTTTCTCCGCCTAACGAACAAATATAATCAAGATGTTTTAATACATCATCGATTGATGCACTGTCGTGATTGCTTAAAAATTGAGGGACAAATGTGATTCCAATCATTCCGTTTTTTTGAATGAGTGCTTTAATTTGCTCATCAAGTAGATTTCTCCTGTGATTACAGATTGCAATTGCATTTGAATGAGAGGCAATGGGGTAGTCCGCTACTTCAATGACATCCCAAAACCCTTTAATCGATAAATGAGATACGTCTGTCCATATGAATGCCTTATTATGCTCCTTAACAACTTCTATCCCAAAGCTTGATAGACCCCCTCCACGTGGTTCTCCTACGCCATCTGCAACATAATTGGCATAATTCCATGTTAAACCAACAGACGACACCCCAAGCCTTAATAATGTTTGGAGCTTCACTAGACTTCGATCGATTGCATCACAGCCTTCTAGCGTTAAGAATGCACCAATTTCATTTTCTTTTAATGCTTTGATGTCCTCCCTTGTTCGTACAACTTTTAACAATGGAGAAGGTGCAATTACTCTCTTATAAAAAATTTCTACCATTTCTAACGCTACTTCGAATCTGCTTTCTGCTCGCACCCCTTCGGGAATATAAATTGCAAAGCACTGCACCTTGCTGCCTGAAGCTTTTAATCGATTGTAGGTAATATGTAATTTTGGAGAGTCTGCAAAATCGATAGTTGGGTCCATCCACATTTTATATAATACATCTGAATGCGCATCAAATATTTTCACCATGATTAACTCCCTTTTTTCTGTTTAAGTTTTACATAAAAATACCTGTTTGTCTTATTTGACAAACAGGTCACTACCCGTCTCTTGACTTGCTTTTATAAAAGGACATACTATTATCGTGGTTCTACAATTAATTTTATAGCGGTTCTTTCTTCACCATCAATCAGAATGTCAGTAAATGCCGGAATACAAATTAGGTCCACTCCACTCGGTGCGACAAACCCTCTAGCTATCGCTACTGCTTTCACTGCCTGATTTAATGCACCTGCACCAATCGCCTGGATTTCTGCTGCTCCTCTTTCACGTAATACCCCTGCAAGCGCCCCAGCTACAGAGTTGGGATTAGATTTTGCTGAAACTTTTAATATTTCCATTTCTTATTTCCTCCTTGTTCTTTACAATGTTTCCCTGAGTGATCGCTCGAACCATATTAACTAATAACGACTGACAAATTTGCGATCTAGTATTTTATCTCTATGATTATAGAAGGATCGCAAGACTTACCTGAAGCTATCTTTATTCAACCAGGGATTACCCGAGTCTCTTGTTGAACAACGAATAATGATCCCATAACTACTATATTCACTAGAAACTACCAGTATTCCTGCTTGTTCAAAAGTTTTTTCTAAAAATTCAAAAACTTATACAAAACAAGAAAAAGCCAAGATATATTATTAGATATCTTGGCTGAAAATTTTAGTCAAAAAATGGATGATCGTCATTAATAAGGACTCGTTGAATTCCTTTTGCTTTCCCAGTCTTAGGGTCTACATCGACGAGAACCGCATTTAATTGAGCCCTTCCTTGGACGACTTCAAAGCGTGCAGGTAATGAAGTTTTAAATTTATGGATGACAGCTTCTTTATCCATACCTAAAATCCCATCGTATGGCCCAGTCATACCCACATCTGTGATAAATGCGGTGCCTTGTGGTAAAACACGGTTATCGGCTGTTTGAACATGTGTATGTGTTCCAACTACTGCTGTTACCCGTCCATCAAGATACCAGCCCATTGCAATTTTTTCGCTTGTGGCTTCCGCATGAAAGTCAACGAAAATTATGGAAGTACGCTTTTTAGCTTGTTCAATTAATTCGTCACATTTCTTAAATGGATCGTCAATGGCAGGTAGAAATGTCCGCCCTTGTAAATTAATAATCGCAACCTCTTGTCCATTCACTTTAGTGTACATCATTCCTTGACCAGGCGTTCCGTCAGGGAAATTTGCGGGTCGAATCATGTTTTTCGCATTATCAATAAACTCGAAAATGTCTTTATTGTCCCATGTATGATTACCGAGAGTAATTACTTGTGCACCATTCTCAAGAAATTGGTTATAGATTTTTTTGGTAATCCCTCTACCCGAAGCTGCATTTTCACCATTCACGATTGTAAGGGTTGGATGGAATTTTGCCTTTAGTTTCGGAAGATATTCTCGGATCATATCTCTTCCAGGTGAACCAACTACATCACCAATAAATAAAATCTTCATGTAAAAGCCCCTTTCTAAACAAGTGAATCATAAATGCGGAAAAATCGCAATGCCAGTCGAAATTCACCCCAATTGATTTTATCAAAAAAAATAAAGTGGTCAAAATCGACCACTTTATTTTGCGTATTCAACCGCTCTTGTTTCACGAAGTACGGTTACCTTGATATGACCCGGATAATCCAATTCTTCTTCGATTCGCTTACGGATATCCCGAGCTAAGCGATGGGCATTTAAGTCATCGATTACTTCAGGTTTAACAATAATTCTGACTTCACGTCCTGCTTGTATCGCAAAGGATTTTTCAACACCTTCATAGGATTCTGAAATCTCCTCAAGTTTTTCAAGGCGACGAATATAGTTCTCAAGTGTCTCACTTCTAGCACCAGGTCTTGCGGCAGATAGAGCATCAGCTGCTGCAACTAATACAGCAATAATAGATGTTGGTTCTGTATCACCATGGTGGGAAGCAATACTATTGATAACAACTGGATGCTCTTTATACTTCGTAGCTAATTCTACACCGATCTCAACGTGACTACCTTCCACTTCATGGTCAATAGCTTTACCGATATCATGTAAAAGTCCAGCACGACGAGCAAGTGTTTCATCTTCACCTAACTCAGCAGCCATTAAGCCTGCTAAGAATGAAACTTCCATTGAGTGCTTTAAGACGTTTTGGCCATAGCTTGTACGATACTTTAAGCGACCTAAAATCTTAATTAAATCCGGATGGAGTCCATGAACACCAACCTCAAAGGTCGTTTGCTCACCTACTTCACGAATATATTCATCCACTTCACGTCTTGATTTATCAACCATCTCTTCAATACGTGCTGGGTGAATACGTCCGTCTTGAACAAGTTTTTCAAGTGCGATTCTCGCTGTTTCACGGCGAATTGGATCAAAGCCAGATAAAATAACTGCCTCAGGTGTATCATCAATAATAAGGTCAATACCCGTTAATGTTTCAAGCGTTCGGATGTTTCGTCCTTCTCTACCAATAATACGGCCTTTCATCTCATCATTAGGCAAGTTAACCACAGATACTGTAGTTTCTGCGACATGATCAGCGGCACATCTTTGAATAGCAAGTGAAAGTATTTCTTTTGCTTTTTTATCAGAGTCTTCCTTTGCACGATTTTCAGCTTCTTTCACCATCATCGCAATATCATGGGAAAGTTCATTTTCAATTCGATCAAGGATGATTGACTTTGCTTCTTCGCGTGTTAAGCTAGAAATACGCTCAAGTTCAGCTTGTTGCTTGTGTACCATTTCTTCCACTTTGCTTTCCATCTCTTCAATATGCTGTTGTCTCCCAGCGAGAGAATCCTCTTTCTTTTCTAACATGGATTCACGTTTATCTAATGTTTCATCCTTGCGATCAAGGTTCTCTTCTTTCTGCATTAAACGATTTTCTTGTTTTTGTAGTTCGTTTCTTCGATCACGGGTTTCTTTTTCTGCCTCTGTACGAAGTTTGTGAATTTCATCCTTTGCCTCTAACAGTGCTTCCTTCTTTAATGAATCTGCTTCTCTATTTGCATCATCAATAATTTGTTCGGCAACACTTTTTGCACCTGCAATTTTAGTTTCGGCAATAGATTTACGAACATAAAAGCCAACAATCGCACCGACGATTAGGCCAAACAAAGCGGAGATGATTATAGAAATGGGATCCATCTTCTTCACCTCCTCTTGCTATGAACTTTTTCTTGCTAGATCAAAATGTCGGCATGTACATTTTTCAACATACAGCGCAAAGGCTTTCTAAGCTAATCAGATTCTTAGGTTACGATCCGAAAGTAGCTGGAGACTACTCCGGGTCTGAATAGCAAAAGCTCAAACCGAGTTTTGCTTCTAACGTTTTAATTCTAACAAAATGTAAAATATACATTTTAATTGTAAATGTGTGAATTTTTATTGTCAAGGGCTGTCAGAAATAGTGTTACATGAAAATGGAAATTTTCTTTAGTTGAAGTGTTAATTTTCAAGTTTTGAGAGGGTGTTGGTGGTTTTTTTATGTTTATGGAGAAATAAAGAAGAGACACACTGGCTGTGCCTCTATGACATGATTAGTCTTGCAGATCAAATTCGTCTTGTTCCTCATCAACAGGAGCAACTACTTCACCGTCAAGACCATAATGATCTCTAATCTGTTGAAGGATTTCATTTCGGACTTCAGGGTTTTCTTTTAAGAATTGCTTTGCATTTTCACGCCCCTGGCCAACTCGTTCTTCCTTATATGAATACCAAGAACCGCTCTTTTGGACGATATCGAGCTCAGCTCCTACATCGACAATTTCGCCCTCGATTGAAATTCCTTGTCCGTACATAATGTCTACTTCAGCTGTTTTAAATGGTGGTGCTACTTTGTTTTTCACGACCTTAACTTTTGTTCTATTACCTACAATATCATTACCTTGTTTTATTTGTTCTGCACGACGGACCTCTAGTCTTACAGAAGAATAGAATTTAAGCGCACGTCCACCTGGAGTGGTTTCTGGGTTACCGAACATAACCCCAATTTTTTCGCGGACTTGGTTAATGAAGATTGCAATCGTATTTGATTTGTTGATTGCACCAGAAAGCTTACGTAGTGCTTGTGACATTAAGCGGGCTTGTAGACCCATATGGGAGTCTCCCATTTCACCTTCAATTTCAGCTTTTGGAACAAGGGCTGCAACAGAGTCAACTACTAAAATATCGACCGCGCCACTTCGCACTAATGCTTCAGCTATTTCTAATGCTTGTTCACCAGTGTCTGGCTGAGATAATAATAGTCCATCAATGTTTACACCTAATTTTTGTGCATAAACTGGATCAAGTGCATGTTCCGCATCAATAAAAGCAGCTTGTCCACCAGTTTTCTGTACCTCAGCAATTGCATGAAGTGCTACAGTAGTTTTACCAGAGCTTTCCGGTCCATATATCTCAATTATCCGTCCTCTTGGATATCCTCCAACACCTAATGCTATGTCTACTGCTAGTGAACCACTAGATATTGTAGAAATTCTACGATCAGTTTGTTCTCCGAGCTTCATGATTGAACCCTTACCGAATTGTTTCTCTATCTGCTTCAGTGCCATTTCTAAGGCCGCTTGACGATCACTCACTATTTTTCCTCCTTTATTCGTGAAACTATTATTACTATACAATGTTTTGTTCGATTTGCCAAGTAAAAAGTCGAACATTTATTCGGTTATTTTTGCTAATAGTTTTTTCCCATAAATCCAATTATTAATAGTTGAAAATCATATTTTCAAAGTAAAAGAGACTGCCAATTTTCAATTTTACACTTTAAAAATTTTATAAAAATAGCGTAAGCACTTGCAGCTTACGCGTAAAATTATCTAAAGCTTTATTAAGATGTGATTCTCCAATAAAGCAAAAAGGACATACAAAATCCGACCAAAGCGTTATTTTTATTTTTTTCCCTCTTCTTTTTGTTGAGTTACTGGACCACATATTCCGGTAGTAACATCGCAGACAAAACCTGAGGAATTGTCAATGTCCAAGCTTTTTAATTTTTTGACACCTTTTAGTTCTTTCAAAAGTTTGTTAACATCTTTGGTCTCCGTTGAAGATTCTATAGAGTTTGTTGGCTTGTCATTTAACACGATTATTCCTCCTTTTTGTTTCATTATGTTTATTTTAAATGAACCTCTCTTTGATTTCTAATAATTGAACTGGGATACCATCATGGAATTATTTATTTTATGCTTTCCGTAACTCAACTAGCCTTATTGCTTCGGTTTTGATTGCTAGTAGTCCGTATTTAAAAGCATTTGATTCAAATAAAAAGACGATCCATCATGATAACGGGTTCTCTTTCCTGTCGCAAAACCCGAAAATGTAGCCCATTTTGCACTGCTTCTTGTTTCTGTTTTTGCAATTAAAAATAAGGTGGCTCAGTTCACTGAGCCATTTTTGATTGGAAAAGGGGTTA
>NZ_JAJFZK010000058.1 GCF_020731355.1 Bacillus sp. REN16
TGTTATTGCTATCCCATAATGACTGAAAGTTGACGGTATTGCCTGTCCAGAATTTGACGAGTATAATGTCCATATACATAATTCGAAACATTTCGACATTTAATATTCTGGAGAAAGGAAAAGACGCCTCCCATAATGTATACCTGCGCCAACAGATATACGAGAAGCGTCCCCCAAAAAACCATATGATAATTGTATCAGATTATAAGCTAATTGAAAACAATGGAGTTTTTGGTTAGAGGTGCAGGGAGGATTCCTTCTCCTTGTTGTGGGAAAAGTATGAGTATTATTGGTACTAGAAATAGAAAGTCAAAAGAAAGATCTGGAGAAACAAAAGTATATAATATTCGACGGTTGTGCTGTGAACAGTGTGGTCGGATTCATCATGAATTACCAGATATCTTAGTTCCATATAAGAGATATGAGTCGGAATGCATTGAGATGGTTCTTACGAACCCTTCTACACATGATGTTCCAGCTGATGAATCTACCCTCTATCGATGGTTTGAGTGGTTTCATAGTTTTGTAGATTATTGGGTTAATTGTCTCATATCCATTCTGCTTCGAACAAAACAAGTGATGAACCCTCTGAATTTGAAGTCCGCAAATTCAGAGACTGCACTTCAAAGAATCGGACGACTTGTGGGGGATGCCCCAAGATGGCTGGAGAGAATTGTCCGGCCGATTGCTAATTTAAATTTATG
>NZ_JAJFZK010000059.1 GCF_020731355.1 Bacillus sp. REN16
TGTCCCTATCGAAAATTAACGTTCCCACGCTCCACTCCCCCTCTTTCTCCCCAATCCCTTCTCGCTCAAGGGCTCACGCCCCTTCCTTCACACTTCCATTTTCTGTTATAGAAAAATTGCGTTCCCGCCTTTTTGCCGATTTTCGTCCAATATTGTACCGATTTTGCACTCATTTAGATAAAAAAATTACGTTCCATAATAGACAGACTCCGAATGAGATTCCGCCTGAAAAATTAACGAAAAAACCAGATAAAACGACTGAAATCACTCGAATCTACTGTGTGAGGAAACCAACTGAAAAAGAACTGGAGACAAGCAGAACCCTTACTAGGAAAGGATTGTAGGAGTACAGAGAAGAAAAAAACGATTGGATTTGGATTGAATTTTGATTGGAAAATGGGATTGGATTACGATTGGATCCCCATTGAATTTGGCGTAAAAAATACCGAAGGTAAGACCGGAAAAGTACCGGAAAAACCTTCGGATTGGGAACATTAATTTTCTTTAAGGAACGCTTATTTTATTTAAGGAACCTTAATTTTTGATGGAGACA
>NZ_JAJFZK010000060.1 GCF_020731355.1 Bacillus sp. REN16
TGTACAACACAAATAAACCCTTCCGAAATCCCCCACCTCAAACCCGCATTCTTCCGTTCTAGTTAAAATAAAGATTTCCGACTGAACCCCCATTTTGACCCTTTTTCGATTCAAAAATGACTGTTTTTCCGCCTGTTTTTCCCCATTATTTTCACCTTTTTTCGGGAGTTAAAATAAAGTCCTCCGATAACGGAAGGAAGAATAGGCGGAGAAAAGAATATGGAAAAAAAGAGAAAATATCGAGAAAAGAAGGGGTTAGACCTTCGGTCTCTTATTGAAAACTGCCCGAGTGAACTATTAGATAAAGCCTGAATTGGTAAGGGTTCAAACATGATTAGATAGGATAAAACTATTGAGTTGTTATTGATTTCCTATTGAATTATAACAGAAAAAAGCCCGGGTTCCTAATGAGGAAAAACCGGGATGATAATGAATCAGAATCGAAAATCGGAAATGTTTATTTTGGCAAAATCCGGAGCTGAATCGGAAATGTTTATTTTTGTTGGGAAAAGTTTATTTTTGGGTTACA
>NZ_JAJFZK010000061.1 GCF_020731355.1 Bacillus sp. REN16
GTCGTAACAAGGTAGCCGTATCGGAAGGTGCGGCTGGATCACCTCCTTTCTAAGGAAACTGAAGTTCACAGAACTTCATAAAAAGATGCTTTGTATTATGTTTAGTTTTGAGAGAACTGGTTGTTCTCAAAGTGAATTATGAATGGGCCTATAGCTCAGCTGGTTAGAGCGCACGCCTGATAAGCGTGAGGTCGATGGTTCGGGTCCATTTAGGCCCACCATTCATTCTAAAGATCCTATGGGGCCTTAGCTCAGCTGGGAGAGCGCCTGCCTTGCACGCAGGAGGTCAGCGGTTCGATCCCGCTAGGCTCCACCAATTTTACTGACGAAATCACAATCGATAGAAATCAGTTATTTTGTTCCTTGAAAACTAGATAACGTAACAAAACATTCATTGAAGTAGTAATAGTTCTTTAAACTTTAGGTGCACGAGAAGCGAGAAGTTCGAGGAACCGATTGAGGAGACACCGGAGCGTACTTTAGGTACGTGAGGATGTTGACGAAAGAGGTGACAAA
>NZ_JAJFZK010000062.1 GCF_020731355.1 Bacillus sp. REN16
GATGGAGCTTTGGATGAGATCCAAAGATTTTCTGGTGGAACTCCGAGATTAATAAATAAATTATGTACACATAGCCTACTTTATGGATCACAAAGTGGACGCCGTATTATTGATGATCATATGATTAAACATGTCATTCAAGGTGAGCTAGAATGAAACGAAGATGGGTACCTATGAGTTATAACAAAGGATTAGACTGTTGGTTAGTCGTTCTAAATAATACAGGATATAGAATGAATTGCGGAGAACCATTTGAACTTTGTATTGGCAAAAACTACGGAATTCCTTGTCGCTTAGAATTAGGGACACAATGGTACGTTGTGATAGGTTCGGAGGGTGTAAAGCTTAATTTAAGGAAGGATCAAACATATAAAATCAATATAAATTATTGATATAAAAGGGAAGCGAAAGATATTACTGCTTCCCTTTCTTTTTTGACAGGGTTTCCGTCAAAATGAGGACAAAATATCTCGTCATTTTCTGGACATTTCATGATGTCATTAACA
>NZ_JAJFZK010000007.1 GCF_020731355.1 Bacillus sp. REN16
GGTATCCGCCCTTCTCTGTCAAATATATCAACTTCCAACATCTTCATTTTTCGCTGAAACTAGAACTGTTCTTGGTTTGCTACCCTCATATGGACCAACTACACCTCTTAATTCCATCGCATCGATTAGTCTTGCAGCTCTAGTGTAACCAATCCGAAATCTGCGTTGAAGCATCGAAACAGATGCTGTTTGCATTTCAATAACAAGTTGGACTGCATCGTCAAATAATTCATCATCCACTTCCTCAACCGTTTCCACTGTATCAGTCGGGATCATCTCCTCTTGATATTGTGCTTTTTGTTGTGAAATAACGAAATTAACTACCTCTTCAACCTCATCATCTGATAAAAACGCACCTTGGACACGAACAGGCTTAGAAGCACCGACAGGTAAAAATAGCATATCGCCTCGACCCAACAATTTTTCGGCTCCACCCATATCTAAAATGGTCCTAGAATCCGTTTGAGATGACACACTAAAAGCAATACGAGATGGAATATTTGCTTTAATGACCCCAGTGATAACGTCAACTGAAGGACGTTGAGTAGCGATTATTAAATGAATACCAGCAGCACGAGCCATTTGAGCTAAACGTGTGATAGAATCTTCGACGTCTGAAGAAGCAACCATCATTAGGTCTGCTAACTCGTCAACGATGACAATAATGTAAGGAAGAGTCGGTTGTTTCGCCTCTTCTTCTATATTATGGCGGCGAATATATTCATTATATCCCTCAATGTTTCTCGTATGTGTGTGTGCGAATAGTTCATATCTTCGTTCCATTTCATTAACAACTTTTTTCAGAGCTTGTGATGCCTTTTTTGGGTCTGTCACAACTGGTGCTAATAAATGAGGAATTCCGTTATACACATTTAATTCAACCATTTTCGGGTCAATCATCATCATTTTTACTTCGTGAGGTTTCGCTCTCATAAGGACACTTGTTATTATGCCGTTAATACATACACTTTTACCACTACCTGTTGCACCAGCAACTAATAAGTGAGGCATTTTATTTAGCTCAGCAAATTTTGCATCTCCTGAGATATCTCTGCCAAGTCCTATCAATAGCTTGGCATCTAAGTCTTTAGTCTCTATATCCTCTAGGACCTCACGTAGCGATACAACAGCAATTTCGGAATTCGGAACCTCAATCCCGACTGCTGATTTACCAGGAATTGGCGCTTCAATTCGAATATCTTTTGCTGCTAACGCTAGCGCTAAATCATCACTTAAATTAACAATTTTACTTACTTTAACCCCAACATCTGGGTACACTTCATATTTTGTAACTGCTGGACCGAGGTGAACTTTTGTCACTTTAGCCTTTACCCCAAAGCTATGAAATGTTTTTTCTAGCTTTCTAGCATTTTCGTAGATATTTTCATGCTCCGCACTTTGACTTGTTTGTTTTGGAGGATGAAGAAGGTCAATTGGCGGTAATCTATAATCTACATTTTCCAACTCACCTTCTGTAAAGGTAATTGGTATTTTTTCATCATGGTCATCATCAGTTGCTTGATGTTTTTGCTCATGTTTTTCATGTTTGACCTCTTGGTCTCGAGTATAAGCCTTATCCGCAAAGTTTGAGATAATCGGCTCAATTGGAATCTCAACAGGTTCTTCTGCTATTGAGTCCTCTTGTGAAGCATGAACATCTGGTTTTTGAGTCTCTATCTTTTTCTTATTTTTTTCTTTTTTAGGCTGATTTTTTCGTTGCTGTGACCAATCTTTTATATCCTCCACGAATGCAGTCCATTGATTCATAAAAAATGTAACAACTGGAGTAAACATTTTCGCTAGAGTATCATGGAGTGATTTACCTGTAACTAGTACTCCACCAATCACGATTAAAAAAACAGAAATGATTTTTGTGCCCGTTTCATCAAATAAGAAATAAGAGGCCGCAAATAGGATTGAACCGATCATGCCTCCACCTAAATCTGTTGTACTTGTTTCGCCATTTACGACTGCCCAAAACATACTCCATGTATTTTTTATGACACTAGGGTCCGTAAATTTACCCTCATTTGTTTGTAAATTAAATAATGGAATATGACTTAAAAGCAGCATTGCGCTAATGATTAAGTAGACCCCAATTAACTGTCTAGAAATCAAGCTTGGCCATGTGCGGTTCCAAATGATATACAGTGAAACGATCAATAGCCCAATTAATCCGAGAATGTCCCAATTCCCAAGGAAAAATCGAAATAAATAGACGAGCCCCGTCCCCACTGTTCCAAGTCTAGCTAATCCAATACAGGCTAAGGCCAATAATAATAATCCTAGCAATTCAAATTTAAGAGTTCTTTTCCACTCATCTTTGCGCTTCGACTGTCTACGTTTACGTTTTGCCATACTACACCTACTCTACCAATCAATAACAGTAAGGCAGCCATATTATGGCTGCCTTACTAATGAAAATCTAATTAAATTATAACACAATCAAATGCGCCAAAGCGCATTTACGCCCAGATTTTTTCGAGCTTGCTCGAAAAGTTTCCTTTAAAAATCGCATGTCTCCGCCGGAGGCTAACTTTATTATGAATAAAGTTATACCAAACTGTCTCAAAATCTTATTTTCTGCCCCGGTGAGTATCTGCCATCCAGAAAATGCTGAGGATTTGTACTCATAACTCTTTCAATAGTATATTCACCGCTTTGGGAAGGACTGACAGCTAAGGAAACGCCATTTACATTAATATATTTGAATTGATTATCTTCCGTTTCGGTTTGTGGATAGATTAGCTCCTGTGGCATCATCGTATATAAAATCATTGGATCATCTGCCCGCTTTCGTTCGTAAGATTTTTCTCGTCGATTAACTCATTTAATTTCTTTAAGGCGTGACCAACTCCACCTATCTCATCCATGAGTCCATATTCAACTGCATCCGAACCAATAACATTTGTCCCAATATCCCGTGTTAAATTACCTTTTGAAAACATTAATTCCTTAAATTTATCTTCTGAAATATTTGAATGACTCGTTACGAAATTTACTACACGTTCTTGCATTTTATCAAGGTACTCAAACGTCTGTGGCACTCCAATAACAAGACCTGTCAGTCTAACTGGATGTATTGTCATCGTAGCGGTCTCGGTAACAAAGGAATAATCACAAGCCACAGCAATTGGCACACCAATTGAATGTCCCCCTCCTAAAATAATTGAAACTGTTGGCTTTGAGAGTGAAGCAAGCATTTCAGAAATGGCAAGCCCCGCTTCCACATCCCCTCCTACTGTATTTAATATAACGAGCAGTCCTTCAATTTTAGGATTTTGTTCAATCGCAACAATTTGGGGTATAACATGTTCGTATTTTGTTGTTTTATTTTGAGGTGGCAGCTGAATATGACCTTCAATTTGACCGACAATTGTCAGGCAATGTATCTTACTGTCATTTGACATTTGAGGGACATTCGTTTGTCCTAATTGCTGTATTTTTTCAACTAAAGATGAGCCCTTTGACTCATTTTTATCTTGATCCCCTTGTGGTTGTTCTTCATTTATGTATTGATTATTATCCATCGTAATCTCCTTTCAACCCATTTACTTCTTAGTATAAACACATGCCCCCTTTTCATTCTGAAATATAGGAGAAAGAAAAAAAGCCAATCTTATGATTGACTTTTCAATGCTTGCTATTAATGAGAAATTAAATTTGATAATTGAATTCGTTCTTGCTCGTTTAATGGGACAAGTGGCAAACGAACAGATCCAACATCTAATCCCTTGATTTGCAGAGCCGTTTTTACAGGCACAGGATTTGGAGCCCTAAATAATCCCTTCATGATAGGTAAGAGTTTCTGATGCTTAATGGCAGCTTCTGTTATATTACCAGCTAAAAATGATTGCACCATATGCTGCATCTCCTTGCCTATTACATGTGCAGCAACCGATACGACACCTTTTGCACCAATTGAAAGTGCAGGTAAGGTAATACTATCATCACCACTGTATAATTCAAAATTATCATCTGTATTTGCTATAATTTCGGTCATTGCCTCTAAGCTTCCGCTCGCTTCTTTCACAGCAACGATATTCGGAATCTTGGATAATTTAATAATAGTATCAACCGACATATTAATAACCGATCTACCTGGAATATTGTAGAGCATCACAGGTAAACTTGTACTTTCAGCAATTGTTTTAAAATGCTGATAAAGCCCTTCTTGATTTGGCTTGTTATAGTAAGGTACAACAAGCATAATTCCGTCTACACCAGCTTCTTGTGCTTTTTTACTAAGCTCCATTGATGCGTACGTATTATTACTGCCTGTTCCAGCGATGACTGGAACTCTACCGTCCGCTACTTTTACAACGTGACGGAAAAGTGCTACTTTTTCCTCAGATGATAATGTGGGGGATTCACCTGTTGTTCCTGCTACAACCAGTGATTCTGTTCCATTATTTAATAAATAATTGATCAACTGAGTTGTTTTACCGAAATCAATATTTCCTTTATTATCAAATGGTGTCACCATCGCCGTAGAGATTCTTCCAAAATCAATCATGCTTCACACCTACTCCCATCAAATACGCCTAGCATGAAAATATCATACACGCAGGCTTGATCAAAAAACTTAAAAACTCATATTGACTAATTAGAAAGGGACACCCCCTTAAACAGAGGCTCCCTGCCTTCTTCATTTTAATAGTCTACCACTTCTGCTCCAACAGGTCCATCGGATAAATGAAATGCTTTGTGCAGGGCATTAATCGCTTCTTTCATTTCGGATTCTTTTACAAGTACCCAAATTGTTGATAGGCTATCTGCGGATTGTAAGATTTGGATTCCCTTTTCCGAAAGTGCTGTTACGATTCGTGCGGTTACACCAGGTACACCATTCATTCCCGCTCCAACTGTTGCAACTTTCGCACATTCTTTAGTCACTTGTGGCTCATATCCCATTTCTTTCAGTTTATTAACAGCACGTGCTGTCATATCACCTGAAACGGTATAGACAACCCCATTAGGCGTGATATTAAAGAAATCTACACTAATTTTTTCATTTGCCATGGCCTTAAAGACTTCAGTTTGAAGATTGTATTGCCCTTTTTTAGCTTGAACCTTTAGCTGAGTTACGTTTGTGACATGAGCAATGCCCGTGATCAATCTTTCCTTGACCTCGACAACTCTGCGCTTTTCTATTGTTGTCACAAGTGTACCCGGAGCGTCACTATAAGTTGAACGGACTCTTATCGGTACCTTTGCCTCCATTGCAATTTCAACAGCACGTGGGTGAATGACTTTCGCCCCTTGGTATGCGAGGTTTACTATTTCGTTATATGTGACCACTGATAAAGGCTTTGCATCCCCAACGATGCGCGGATCTGCGGTCATAACACCCTCTACATCTGTAAAAATATCGATCCAATCAGCTTGCAGTGCAACACCAAGTGCCGCTGCAGATGTATCGCTTCCACCTCTGCCTAGTGTCGTGATATCCCCTATTTTAGATATTCCTTGAAAGCCAGTAACTACTACTACATCATGGTCTTCAAGCGTTTGAAGTAATCTTTCGCACTTCATTTCAGTAATTCTCGCATTTGAATGATCATTATTTGTACGGAAGCCAGCCTGCCCACCGTTTAAAGCTGCAGCGGAAAGTCCAGACTGGTTCAACATATTGGTAAAAACAACACTGGAAATAATCTCACCGCAAGAGACTAGCATATCCATTTCCCTGTTGCTTATGTTTGAGTTATGATCTCCAACTAGGCTTAACAGTGTGTCTGTTGCATAGGGGTCGCCCATTCGCCCCATTGCAGATACAACCACAACAACTTTATATCCATCTGAAACTGCACTCTCAATATGTGTTTTTGCCCGTTCTCGTGATTCTTCATCACGAACTGATGTTCCGCCGAATTTTTGTACAACGATATTCATGAAACCACCTCATGTTTGGTTGAAACGATTATTTTGCAACTAAACCTAGCTTTAACAGACTGCCGGCAATTTGTACTGAGTTCCATGCAGCACCTTTTAATAGGTTGTCAGATACAACCCACATGTGGAATCCATTATCTTGGTCTAAGTCTTTTCTAATTCTTCCTACGAACACATCTTTTTTACCCACTGCATGAATTGGCATTGGATATACCTGCTCAGCCGGATTATCCTCCAATACAATTCCTGGTGCAGATGCTATTAATTCTTTTACTTCTTGTGCAGTAACACCAGTTTGAGCTGTTTCAAAATAAACAGATTCAGAATGTCCAGTTTCAACCGGCAAACGAACACAAGTAGCAGCAACATGAAGATCAGGTAGATGCATAATCTTCTTTGTTTCATTAATCATTTTCATTTCTTCAAAAGTGAATCCATTTTCCTCAAATTTATCAATTTGTGGAATTGCATTAAAGGCAATTTGATAATGCTTTTTATCACCTTTTACAGGTAAAACCTGCGGAGTAAATTCATTTCCTTCAATGATATCTTTTGTTTGCTCATTCATTTCTGAGATGGCAGCTACACCAGATCCTGAGACAGCTTGATAAGTTGAGACAATGACCTTTGATAAACCATAGGCTTGACGAATTGGCTCTAAGGCTACAACCATTTGAATCGTTGAACAGTTTGGATTTGCGATAATACCATTGTGATTAAGTAGGTCATTTTCATTAACCTCTGGAACAACTAAAGGCACATTTTCATCCATTCTATATGCACTTGTGTTATCTACTACAATAGCACCGCGTTTTACAGCCTCTGGAGCTAGCTCTTTCGATACGCCGCCACCTGCACTAAATAAAGCAATATCAACACCTTCGAATTTTTCTGGTGTTGCAACCTCAACTGTTACTTCTTTACCTTTATACGTAATCTTTTTACCAGCAGAGCGTTCTGATGATAATAAAGTTAGTTTTGTTAATGGAAAATTTGTTTCTTCGAGTGTTTTAATCATTTGCATTCCTACTGCACCTGTAGCACCCACAACTGCAACATGTAATTCTTTTTTGACTGTCATTTGATATTCCCCTTCCAAGTAATACTAGAACGTCTAATTTACGTTTAATGATATATATTTTACCACATACAAGTACTAAAGGAGAGAAGAATTTTCATTCTTTCTCCTTTATTATGAATTTTCAAATACGGCTTGGCGTATTTGCGCCCGATTTTTAGGCCCACATGAAGTGGGTCATAAAGACGTTGCCACAGGAAGTGGCGTATTTAGTCTTTGATCTTACTGCACGAAAAATTTCCTTTGAAAAATCGTGGCATCCGCCGGAGGCTTTAACTTTATTCTGGCGGGGTTTAACCCCAGCAGAATAAAGTTAATTAGTTTTCGTCGTCACGGAATCTTTCTACAATGACCGGCTGTAATTGTTTTCCTTCAATCGCGGCTACAACAGTATCGCGAAGCATGGTCATACGAGCAACCATCGAATTAGGTTTCTTTGTTGGTGAATCCTGACCATATGGGATAAAATAAATATGTTTTGTAGCCATGAGTCTCATTAGGTTTACACCATTTAACCCTAAGGCATCATTTGTAGAAATTCCTAATACAACTGGATTTTGATTACGCAATGTTGCTTTAGCGGCCATTAAAACAGGAGAATCCGTTAGGGCGTTTGCGAATTTACTCATGGAATTTCCTGTAAGCGGTGCAATTACCATGCAATCAAGTGGAATTTTAGGGCCTAATGGCTCTGCTTTTACAATTGAATCTATCACTTTATTACCTGTAGCTTTTTCGATTCTTTCAATCCAATCTGCACCTTCACCAAAACGTGTATTTGTGGACTGTACTGTCCAGGATACGACTGGTATTACTTCAGCACCCTCATCTACAAGTTTAATAATTTCAGGCATTACTGCATCATACGTACAATGGGAACCCGTAACACCAAATCCGATTCTTTTCCCCTTTAATGAAGTCATATTATTCGTTCTCCTCTCTTTGTTGTAATAACTCAAGAAGCAGTTGGGATAACACATTTGCAACGATTTGCCCAGCCGTCTTTGGAGCGACAATACCGGGTAATCCAGGTGCTAATAATGCTTTTATCCCTCTTTTTTCGGCATATCTAAAATCAGTTCCTCCAGGTTTAGAGGCTAGATCAACAATCAATGTGTGAGCAGGCATTTTTGAAATGACACTGGCCGTAACAATTAAATATGGAACAGTATTAATACATACATCAATATCCTTAGCTTCTTCAGCAAGGTTAGATAGATGAAAAGGTGTTAATCCCATTTCTGTAATTCTTGCAATATGTTCTGTTTTTCTTGCACCTACTTTAACGTTTGCTCCTAATGCAGCAAAGCTTCTTGCTACACTCATTCCTACCCTTCCCAGTCCAAGCACTGCGACATTTGAATTGTGAATCGTTATATCCGTATTTTGGATGACCATCATAATTGTACCTTCAACAGTTGGAATTGAATTATAGATTGCCACATCATCTCTTTCAAATAAACGCACTATATTTCGATTAGAGGCATTTATTATTCCATCTAAATACGAATTGCTAATTCCCGAATATACAACACAGTGTTCAGGTGTTTGTGATAGGATTTCTTCAGTTAAGACAACCGTTTCATTTGAAAAAATCGTCTCAACCTGGCCTTCACTGTTCGTTCCAGAGACCGGCAAAATGATTGCATCTATATCTGTAAAGTCGATTTCGTCTAATCGTTCCTTTGAAGCTCCTGTGAATCCATGGTCTAATTGATCAAATCCAATTAAAGAAAGTCTTGCATCTAATTCAATTAGTTTTCGAATTACTTCTAACTGTCGTGCATCTCCACCAATGATCGCAACATGCATTTCGGTTAACATACGATTTATCACCTTCTTTTACCTAAAATGAATCCGAATTATCAAGAGTAAATAATGCCTCATAATAGCGAAATTCGGCTTCTTCTTCCTATAATTTTTGAGGGAAAACTCCCACAATCGTTTAATAAAATCACCAAATTTTATCTACTCCACCATACTATGAGCCATTGTTAAAATAGGTGAATGAGCAAAATGAAATTTGCTCAGAATAACATCTTTATAGAAATAAAAAAACTCGCGGATTAATCCCGCGAGTTTGACTAAAGTCTATTCAATTTCTTCTGAGTCATACTCATCCGGAATATCTATGATAATCATATCTGTTCCGATTTTACGAATATGCTGCCATGACACACAAACTTCATTTCCTTGTTTTTTTAATCCAAACCATTTTAAAGAAGGTATAATAAGAGCCTTAATTTGACCTGTTCTTTCATCAATTTCTAAATCCGTTTGGCCTAAAACACCAAGTCTCTCAGCACGTTTAACATCGACAATTTCTTTTCCACTTAATTCACTTAGCCTCAAAAAAGACCACCCCTTCACTGTCCTTAATACAGTTTATGGAGTAGTCCAATTTTTTAGAAGCAAAATCAGTTATTAAGCTTATCAGGCAAACCCTCTGTTGGTCCTATTAGCGCAAGTGAAAAATCATCTGTAAATACTCGTGTTGCCATAGCGTTTACACTGTTTTCATTGACGGTATTAATTTCATTTAATATCTCATCAAGACTCTTGTGTTCTTTTAATAATAATTCATTTTTTCCGTTTCGGCTCATCCTGCTATTGGTACTTTCAAGGCCAAGCATAAGGCTGCCCTTCATTTGTTCCTTGCTATTTTTTAATTCTTTTTCAGTAATACCTTCTGCTTTTAGCTTTGCTAACGTATCCTGAATCGTTTCAAATAACTGATTTAATTGTTTGCTTCCTGTTCCTCCGTAGATTGTCACCATCCCTGTATCTTTATATGAGGAATGATAGGAAAAAACAGAATATGCCAGACCTTTTTGCTCACGAACATCTTGGAATAATCGACTGCTCATGCTGCCACCAAGAATATTATTTAAAACAATTAAGTCATAGACATCTTTATCACCGATTTGCAAGCCATTAAATCCTAAGCAAAGATGGGATTGTTCGGTTTCTTTTTTTCGGGTAATTTTATTTGTATGGAATGATGGCTTTTTTAAATCTTGATTAGTCTGATGTCCAGAATAGTTGCCAAAATACGCTTCAACTTCAGATGTAAAAGCTTCATCAATATTGCCAGCAATTGATATAACCACTTTATCAGGAGTGTACTTACTATTCATATATTGTCGCAGCATATCTCCATTAAAGGTTTCCAATGTTGCTTCGGTTCCAAGTATAGGATAACCTAATGGATGATTCTCATAGCTAGCTTTACTTAATAAGTCATGGACAATATCATCAGGGGTATCTTCATACATTTTGATTTCTTCAAAGACGACATTTTTCTCTTTTTTCAATTCCTCTTCATCAAATGTTGAATTAAAAAACATATCTGCTAGGATATCTAATGCAAATTTTGCATGTTCATCTAATACCTTTGCATAGTAACAAGTATATTCCTTAGATGTAAATGCATTTACCTGACCACCTATACTATCAAAAGACTCTGCAATTTCTCTGGCAGATCTTGTTTTTGTTCCTTTGAAAAACATGTGCTCAAGAAAATGCGAAATACCATTGTTTTCTGGACTCTCATTTCGTGATCCTGTCCCAATCCAGACACCTATTGCAACTGATCGAACAGTTGGGATATTTTCTAATACAATTCTTACACCATTTTGACAAGTATACTTTTTGATCAAGGCTGTATTCCTCCTGTTCTCTAAACACCAATTACTTTTTCTTTAGTATTATACGTTCTTCGTTTAATAATGTAGAAACATTGTCGATTGCAAGATCTTTTTGTTTAATTGATAGAATTAATCTTTCGAGACTTTGAGCAGTTGGTGATGTTGGATGCATTAAAACAAGAGCCCCTGGATGAACTTTTCCCAATACTCTTTGAACTAATACATGTGGTTGTGGACGCTGCCAATCGATTGTATCAACACTCCACATGATTGTTTTCATCCCGAGCTCATCAGCTATCTTAACAACTTCGTCACGGTAACTTCCACTCGGAGGTGCAAAAAGAGTTGGCTTTTTACCTGTGGCTGCCTCAATAACTTGATTTGTCTTGATTAATTGCTCCCTGACAAGCTCCGCAGACAATGTTTTCATATTTGGATGTGTATAGGAGTGATTGCCAACCTCATGCCCAGCATCAACAATCATTTTGGCTAAATCCGGATTTTCCTTGACCCATCTGCCTTCTAAGAAAAATGTAGCTTTTACATTATGTTTCTTTAGGGTTTCAAGCATATCTGGAATATATTCATTGCCCCACGCTACATTTATTAAAAAAGAAACAATCGGTTTATTCGGATTTCCGCGATAAATCGCTGAAGACGGGAGATCTTCTAAATGAACTTTAGGTGAAACCTGCTTATACACTAACTTGTTCTGATCAAAGGTACCCTCTTTTTTCATCTTTTTATAGGAAGCTGGAATATCAACCTCAAGGCCATTTAAGCCAGGTGTTGCTTTCCAAACAGGGTCTATCTTAGCATCTTCTGCTGGAATGCTATACTCGATTGCCCTTTTTTCAATTTCATTTAGTAGCTGATCACCTTTCGTACTAACAGGGATTGCCTCAACGCTCTTTTTTAATCCTGCAATGTAATCATTTGTAAATGGATTATGTAATGAACCAATGGAAATCAATAAAATGCATATAAAAACAAAAAAATGTATGTATTGTTTTTTCATAGCTATCCCCCTCTTTACTAGAAAATATGTAAAGGAGGGACAAGGTAGAACATAAATCACAATTTTAAAGAAAAGCTTTAGAAAACCTAAAAAGCCCGGTATACCAGGCTTTGGAGAAAATTATTTTTGTTGCTGTTTTTCTTGTTGTTCCTTTTGTTCACGTAAAACAGCTTTCCTAGAAAGGTTTACACGACCTTGCTTATCAATTTCTGTTACTTTCACAAGGATTTCATCGCCAATGGAGACAACATCCTCAACTTTTCCAACTCGCTCTTCAGCAAGCTCAGAAATATGAACAAGTCCGTCTTTACCACTGAAAATTTCAACAAAAGCACCGAACTTTTCAATGCGTTTTACTTTACCAAGGTACATTTGGCCAACTTCCACTTCACGAACAATATCTTCAATGATTTTCTTTGCTTTCTGATTCATTGCTTCATCAACAGAAGAGATAAAGATTGTGCCGTCTTGTTCGATGTCAATTTTCACGCCAGTTTCATCAATGATCTTATTGATTTGTTTACCGCTTGGTCCAATAACATCACGAATCTTATCTGGATTAATTGCCATTGTAAAAATCTTTGGTGCATATTTAGAAAGCTCTGTTCTTGGTGTTGTTAATGTTGCCAACATAGAATCAAGAATCTGCATACGACCTTTTTTCGCTTGTTGTAATGCCTCTTCAAGAATCTCACGAGAAAGGCCTTCGATTTTTATATCCATTTGAAGGGCTGTAACACCTTTTGAAGTTCCTGCAACCTTAAAGTCCATATCTCCTAGATGGTCTTCCATACCTTGAATATCAGTCAACACCGTATAATGTTCTCCTGATTTTACAAGTCCCATTGCAATACCAGCTACTGGTGCTTTAATAGGAACACCTGCATCCATCATGGCAAGTGTACTTGCGCAAATACTGGCTTGTGAAGTAGAACCATTTGATTCTAACACTTCTGAAACAAGACGTATTGTATATGGAAAATCTTTCTCGGATGGAATTACAGGCTCTAATGCACGCTCACCTAACGCACCATGTCCAATTTCACGACGACCCGGTCCTCTCATTGGCCCAGTTTCACCAACACTGAATTGTGGGAAATTATAGTGATGCATAAAGCGTTTTGTCTCTTCAATTCCTAATCCATCAAGAATTTGCACGTCACCTAATGCGCCAAGTGTACAAATACTTAATGCTTGGGTTTGTCCACGTGTAAATAAACCTGAACCATGGGTACGAGCAAGTAATCCTACTTCTGATGAAAGTGGACGAATTTCATCGATTTGTCTTCCATCTGGACGGACCTTTTCAACTGTAATTAAGCGGCGAACCTCTTCTTTTACAAGTTTATTTAAAATTTCCTTAACTTGCTTAAGAGTAGTATCATCTGCTTCTTGTTCTTGGTATTCTGCAACAATAGCTGATTTCACTTCATTAATTGCATCTTCTCTTGCATGCTTTTCTACGACCTGTACAGCCTTGTTGATGTCCTTTTCGGCTTTTGCTCGAATTTGTGCTTCTAACTCTTGATCAAGCTCATAAAGGACAATCTCCCTTTTATCTTTACCAATTTCTGCAACGATTTTTTCCTGGAATGCGATTAAACGTTTAATTTCCTCATGTCCAAACATAATTGCTTCAAGCATCACTTCTTCTGGAACCTCATCAGCACCAGCTTCAACCATGTTGATCGCATCTTTTGTTCCAGCAACAACTAAATGAATATCACTTTTTTCTTGATCTTGTACTGAAGGATTAATGATAAATTGATTATCAACTCTACCTACTGTAACACCTGCAATTGGACCTTCAAATGGGATATCTGAAACAGAAAGTGCCAATGAGGACCCGAACATTGCCGCCATTTCAGATGAACAGTCTTGGTCCACGCTCATTACGATGCTAATAACTTGTACTTCATTTCTAAATCCATCAGCAAATAACGGTCGAATTGGACGGTCTATCAAACGACTTGCTAGAATTGCTTTTTCACTTGGCCTACCTTCACGTTTAATAAAACCTCCAGGTATTTTTCCTACTGCATATAATCGCTCTTCATAGTTTACAGTTAGCGGAAAGAAATCTAATGGTTTTGGCTCTTTTGATGCGGTTGCTGTACTTAAGACAGCTGTTTCACCATAACGAACTAATGCAGCTCCGCTAGCTTGTTTCGCTAGTTGACCAACTTCTACGGTCAGTTGCCTACCAGCCCATTCCATGGAGAAAACTTGCTTTCCTTGTTCCATATATTAATGCCCCTCTCTAAATCACATTCAAATGTATATTATGTATTAATAGTATGAACTAATTTATTCGAACATATCAATACTTGCTCATTATGTAAAGTGAAATTTTGTTCAAATTTGATAGAAAAGCGCAAGGCGCCCGGATAGCAGAACATCGACTAACTACTGCCACGTCCTGTGGCAAACGTCGATGTCAGCACTTCCTGTGCAAGTCAAGCATAAGATAAGCGCTGACGGAAGGTGCACTTTAGCCTTACGTTGCGATTGGCTAGACCCGCGAGCTGATGGCGCCTGGAGCTAGACATCAAAAGAAGGAAATAAATCCCTCTATTTTAACCTAATAAAAAAGCGGGAATGCTCCCGCTTTTTCGTAGATTATCGACGTAGTCCAAGCTTGTTGATTAATTCACGGTAACGAGTTACGTCTTTATTACGAAGATATGTTAATAAATTACGACGTTTACCAACCATCTTTAATAGACCACGACGTGAATGATGATCTTTCTTGTGTGTACGTAAATGATCATTTAGCTTATTGATTTGCTCAGTTAGGACAGCGATTTGAACTTCTGGTGAACCAGTGTCATTCTCATGAGTTTTATACTCACTGATAATTTCGTTCTTACGCTCTTGTGTGATTGCCATCCTATTCACCTCCTATTATAGTATCCCCAATTACCTAGCAGCCGTTGGTGATTCGATCTGCCACGCAATGGTTCTTTTTCATACTTAACTAGAATACAACTTTTTATGATAAAAAGCAAGTATGTTCGTTTATTTTTTCAAAGTATTGCTTCGCTTCTTCCTTGTCTTGTCCAATTTGTTGAATTAATTTATCAATGGAAGGAAACTTTCTTTCAGAGCGGATTCTTTTATGCCATTCAACAATTACTTCCTCTTTATAAATGTCTTCATTAAAATCAAATAGATGAACCTCAATTGATGGTACAGTCTCGTCTTCATTAAAAGTAGGTTTAACACCAAGGTTACAAACACCACTATGCCATTTCGAACCAACTTTTAAACGAACTGCATAAACTCCCATTTTAGGGATAATATAGTCGTCAATCGTTTTGACATTTGCCGTCGGGAAGCCGATAGTTCTGCCGCGTTTATCACCATCTACCACAATCCCTTTTACTGTATAGAATCTTCCTAATAACGGTGGCAGTTGGTCCATTTCTCCCTTTTGAATCAAGTCTCTGATAACCGTAGAACTCACCTTTTCATTATTAAAGGTTAATTTCTCTACAGTTGTTTGAGTAAATCGTCCATTTGCTTGTTGAGGGAGTGTTTCCATCGTTCCTTTTCCAAATCGTCCAAATGTAAAATCAAACCCTGCAACAACATGCTTCACATTTAGACCGAAAATGTATTCATCCACAAATTGCTGTGGAGATAAACTTGCAAACTCAGAGGAGAAATTTACTATGAATAAGTAGTCAATATCCATTTCTTCAAATAGTTTTTCTTTGTGATGCAACGGCGTAATATATTCGACTTTTGTAACACCCTTTTTAAGGACAACAGATGGATGAGGATCAAATGTCATGACAGAGCATGCTATGCCTTGTTTTTCTGCTTCCTTCTTTGCAGTTTCAACTACTTTTTGATGACCTAGATGAACACCATCAAAATACCCCAAAGCCAAGACAGTTGGTGGTAAATCTGTTTGATTAAATGAATGCGGGTGTGTGATATGAATCGTTTTCACTTCTATTTCACCTTTTTTCTACTATGAATAACCTACTTTAATTCTTGGTTATTAACTAATACTTTAATAGGTTTTATCAATTGTGATTTTTCTGGATGTCGTTGATATATTGCTAGGATTTCTCCATTATGTAGGAGAGCAACTGGTTCCCCGTCCGGTAACTCTTGTAACTCTTGTGGAACCGGGAGGACAGACCCATTTTTTACTTTCTCTGCTACTTTATCATTAATTAAAATTTTGCGCAAATGGGAAAGAGCATCCTCAATCGTGAGAAGCTGTTCTTCAACAGTTCCAGCTTGAACATGGTGTTCAATTTCTTGTAATGTCAAGCATCGATCGAGAGTAAAGTCGCCTGAAGATGTCCTTTGTAAATCAGACATATGTGATGGAAACCCTAGTTTTTCGCCAATTTGCACAGCTAAAGTTCTCACATACGTTCCTTTGCTGCAGTTTACACGGAAACGAAAGGAGACAACCCCATCCTTATGAAAGATGTCACCGAGAAGGTCTAATTTATGAATGGTTATTTTTCGTGATGGTCTTTCGATTACCATTCCTTGTCTAGCGTATTCATAGAGGCGCTTTCCATTTACTTTTACTGCCGAAAACATAGGTGGTGTTTGAATGATTTCACCGGTTAATGAATGGAGTACGTCTAAGACTTCATCTTTCGTAATTTGCCGGTCTATTTCTTTTTCTTCTGCCTTTTCACCGGATGCATCTTCGGTAGTCGTTGAATAACCTATTGTCACTTCCCCTTCATAGGTCTTGTTGGCAGCCGTTACGTATTCAACGATCTTCGTTGCTCTTCCTAGGCAAATTGGTAAAACTCCCGATACATCAGGGTCTAAGGTTCCAGTATGGCCAACTTTTTTCATTTTTACTAGCTTCCGAACCTTAAAAACACAATCATGGGAAGTCATCCCTTTTGGTTTATTTAGAAGTAAAATTCCATCCACTTAGAGCCGCCTCCTCTAACATTTTTTCTATTATGGTTTTATATGTTCCATTTTTAAAAAAACGACTGAAAAAAAGGGATAGACTTTATATAAAAGTCTATCCTCTCCCTTATTCTCGATTTGATTCTTGATTTGATTGTTTATTAATTTCAGTAAGAATCGTTTCAATTCGATTCCCATAATCAATTGATTCATCAAATTCGAATAGAATTTCAGGTGTTTTCCGTAAACGAATACGCTGCCCGATTTCTGAGCGGATAAAGCCTTTTGCTTTCGCAAGACCCTTTAACGTATTCTGTCTTTGCTCTTCATCACCTAATACCGAAATAAAAACTTTTGCTTGTTGAAGATCTCCTGTAACTTGAACATCGGTTACAGTAACAAATCCAATCCGAGGATCCTTGATCTTCCTGCCGATGATGTCACTTAATTCCTTTTTCATTTGTTCTCCAACACGATTAGGTCGTAAACTCATCTTGTTATCACCTCTTATAACCACTCAAAGTCGGTTATTGTTCGATCTAATTCTGGGAACGAATCAATAAACTTTAGGGCATTGTTTAATTCGAGTTCAGATTGCTTTCGACTTGATGATACTGTAACAATTGCAATTTTCGTTCTTTGCCATGTATCTTGATAGTCTACCTCCGCAACTGAAACATTAAACTTTTGTTTGAGTCGTGTCATGACACTTTGTAAAACGGAGCGTTTTGCTTTTAAAGAATTTGCATCATAGATAATGCATTCGCACTCCACATAGCCGATCAATGACGATCAACTTCTTCCATCACAAATGCTTCAATGACGTCTCCTTCTTTAATATCGTTGTATTTCGCAATTGTTATACCACACTCATAATTTTGTGCTACTTCCTTAACATCATCCTTGAAGCGTTTCAATGTATCAATTACCCCTTCAAAAATAACTACACCATTACGAATTATGCGCACTCCGCTATCACGAGTGATTTTACCGTCTGTAACATAAGAGCCAGCAATTGTACCAATCTTAGATACTTTGAACGTAGTTCTTACTTCCGCTTGCCCAATTACTTTTTCTTCAAATTCTGGGTCAAGCATACCCTTCATTGCAGATTCAATTTCTTCTATCGCTTTATAGATAATACGGTGAAGACGGACATCAACTTCCTCTGCCTCAGCAGTACGCTTTGCATTCACATCAGGTCGGACATTAAAGCCGATTACAATCGCATTTGATGCTGATGCAAGAGTAATATCCGATTCATTAATAGCACCGACACCAGTATGAATAATCTTAACTTTAACACCTTCAACATCAATTTTTTGAAGAGACGCTGCTAAAGCCTCTACTGACCCTTGAACATCAGCTTTAACAATAAGATTAATTTCCTTCATTTCACCTTGCTTAATATGTTCAAATAAATCCTCAAGACTAACTTTTACTTTATCGCCGCGTTGTTCCACTAATTGCTTTTGCGCTCTAGCTTCCCCAACATGGCGTGCCGTCTTTTCATCTTCAAATACAACAAATTGATCGCCAGCCTGTGGTACATCATTTAATCCTGTAACCTCAACTGGTGTAGACGGACCAGCCTCTTTGACACGACGGCCAACATCATTAACCATTGCACGGACACGACCAAACGTGTTTCCAACCACAATTGGGTCACCCACACGAAGAGTTCCATTTTGAACTAATAATGTCGCAACTGATCCTCTGCCTTTATCAAGTTGTGCTTCAATTACAGTTCCTGTTGCTCTTCGTTTCGGATTTGCTTTATATTCTTCTACTTCACCCACGAGAAGAATCATTTCAAGCAAATTGTCGATGCCTTCTCCTGTTAACGCTGAAATTGGAACGAAAATGGTGTCTCCACCCCAATCCTCCGGAATTAGGCCATGTTCTGTTAATTCCTGCATAACACGATCAGGATTTGCTGTTGGTTTATCCATTTTATTCACAGCTACAATGATTGGGACCTCAGCCGCTTTTGCGTGGTTAATCGCTTCAACTGTTTGCGGCATTACACCATCATCTGCTGCAACAACTAATATAGTGATATCAGTTACTTTGGCACCTCTTGCACGCATTGTTGTAAACGCAGCATGCCCCGGAGTATCCAAGAAGGTAATTTTCTTATCATTAACAACAACTTGATATGCACCAATATGCTGTGTAATACCACCAGCTTCACCAGCCGTAACCTTAGTGTTTCGGATTGAATCTAGAGTAGTTGTTTTACCATGGTCAACATGTCCCATGATTGTTACGATTGAAGGTCTTTCAATAAGATCTTCTTCTTTATCTTCCTCGACATACTGTTCAAATTCTGTAACTTCAAAGACAATTTCTTCTTCTACCTCTACACCATATTCTGATGCAATTAGTTCAATTGAATCCTTATCAAGTTCTTGGTTAATTGTAGCCATAACACCTAACATGAAAAGCTTCTTAATAATTTCTGAAGGCTCTTTACCAAGTTTTTTTGCTAATTCCCCAACTGTTAATGATCCAACAAAAGTAATTTTTTCAGGCAATTTCTTTTCAGGTTTTGGTTGAACCGGTTGTTGGTGATTGTTAGGTCGATGATTGCCTTTTTGTTTGTTGTTATTTCCCTTATTATTCCTAGGTTGAAATGCCTTTTTCTGACCCTGATTATCCGACTTTTTCCCGTCACGATTTTTAGGAGTCACAGGCTTTTTCTTCGTTTCTTTTTTGTCAACCACTTTGGTATCTTCATTAACAGGTGGTTTTGTTGTGCTATTTTGGTTTTGTTCTTTTGCAGGCTTAACCTGTTCTGATTTCTTTCCAAATGATTGATTTAATTTATTCAAAATATCTCCCTCAATTGTTGCCATATGATTTTTTACCTCAATGTCCATCTCTTTAAGCTTAGTAATTACTTCTTTGCTTGAGATATTTTGTTTTTTTGCATATTCGTATACACGCATTCTACTCATATGTTCACCCCCAAATATGTTAATCGAGCAAGTGACTAATCTTTTTTGCAAACCCACTTTCTGTTATCGCGACAACTACTCTGGCATCCTTACCAATTGAATGTCCCAGTGTATAACGGTCGCTAACAGTACGAAGTTGAACCTGATAATACGTGCTTTTATCCGTAATTTTCTTTGTAGTGTTTGCTGACGCATCTTCAGATAAAAGAACAAGCTTTGCGTTACCATTGCGGATTTCCTTTACAACAAGTTCTTCACCTGAAATGACTTTTCTCGCTCGATTGGCAAGACCCAATAACGACGTCCATTCCTTGTTTTCCATCTATAAAGCTACTCCTTATCTACCAACTGAAGCAATTCTTCGTAGATTGAATCATCAATTGTAGCTTTTAATTGACTTGCAAGAGTATTCTTTTTCTTTGCAAGTAAAATACATTCTTTGTCTTTACTGAGGTATGCACCACGACCAGACTTTTTTCCAGTAAGGTCAATTGATACTTCGCCTTCCTTGGAACGTACAATTCTTACAAGTTCCTTTTTTGGTTTCATTTCACCACTAACTATGCATTTACGTAATGGTATTTTTTTATTCCCAACCAAAATCCTTCACCTCACTCGATTTCTTCAGTATGCAAATCGAATGCTTCATCCTCGGGTTCTTCTTCATCATTATCGTCGAATAAGCCAAAGCCGTCTCTTGGATAAATTCCCGCTTGCTCGGCTTCTGTTTGACTCTTAATGTCGATTTTCCATCCAGTTAATTTAGCTGCTAACCGAGCATTCTGCCCCCGTTTTCCAATTGCTAATGATAATTGATAGTCAGGAACAACAACAGTTGTCGCTTTTTCATCTTCTTTTACAATTACGTCGAGAACTTTAGATGGGCTTAATGCATTTGCTACAAAGACAACTGGATCATCTGACCATTTGACAATATCAATTTTTTCGCCCTTCAATTCGTTCACGATTGCTTGAACACGTTGTCCCTTAGGACCGACACAAGAACCGACTGGGTCTACTTCCAGATTATCGGAGTGAACAGAAATCTTGGAACGATCTCCCGCTTCTCTTGCAACTGACTTTATTTCAACTGTTCCATCATAGATTTCAGGAACTTCAATTTCAAAAAGACGCTTTAATAATCCTGGATGTGTTCTAGAAACAAAGATTTGTGGTCCTTTTGTAGTTCTTTCAACCTTTGTTATGTAGACTTTAATTCTGTCATGTGGCTTGTATCTTTCATTTGGCATTTGTTCGTTTACAGGAAGTAATGCTTCAATTTTACCTAAGCCAACATAGATAAATTTGGAATCAAGACGCTGAACAATTCCCGTCATGATATCTTCTTCGCGGTCAATAAATTCCGAATAGATTACTCCTCTTTCCGCTTCACGCACACGTTGCGTTACAACCTGCTTTGCAGTTTGAGCAGCAATTCTTCCAAAATCTTTTGGAGTTACTTCAATTTCAACAACGTCTTCCACTTGGTAATTTGGATTAATGGTTCTAGCTTCATCAATGGAGATTTCTAAGCGCGGGTCAAACACTTCATCTACTACATCTTTTCTAGCAAACACACGCATTGAACCATTTGCTAAGTTTAAATCAACTCTTACATTTTGAGCCTGGTTAAAATTCCGCTTATATGCAGAAATTAATGCTGCCTCAATTGCTTCAATAATTATATCTTTGCTAATGCCTTTTTCTTTCTCGAGCAATGTTAAGGCATCTAGTAGTTCACTACTCATTCGCTTTCTAATCCCCCTTTAAGTACTCTTACAAATTAATGAAATGTCACAGCAAGCCTTGCATTTGCAATTTTGTCATACGGAATTTCCACAGACTTTTTGCGTGTTTTGACCATTATGTTGATTGTAATTGTGCTTCCATCAAACGATGTAAGCTCACCTTCAAAAATCTTTTCACCATCGATTGGCTCATATGTTTTTACATACACCTGTTTTCCAATTGCCTTTTCGAAGTCGTTGTCTTTTTTCAGTGGACGTTCAGCACCTGGACTTGATACTTCAAGAAAATAGTTATAAGGGATAGGATCTATTTCATCAAGCTTTTCGCTTAATTTTTCACTAACTGTACCACAATCTTCGATATCAACACCTTTTTCAGAATCGATGAAGACTCGCAGAAACCAGTCTTTTCCTTCCTTTACATACTCAACATCAACAAGTTCCATTTGTAAATCAGTTAATATAGGTATCACTAATTCCTCCACTATTTGTGTTACCTTTTTACTCATGTTTTTCCTCCTAAGCTGATAAGGAATTCTGTTTTTATACGTTAGTATTTCCTAAGTAGTGTAAAAACACCCTGCTATAATAGCAGGGAGGCAGTTGGAAAATATAGAGAAGTTCCATCTAAAGAAAGTTGATGCACATTTTTAGCCTCGGCCAAAGAATAAAGAGTGGGAAGCCCCACTCTTTTAACAGTAATATACATAGCATTTCCATAAAAACTATAACATAATCGCTATTTATATGCAAATAAAAGTCTATAGAAATGCGAAAGGCGCCCGCCCATCGGTGACAAGCATAAGACGAGCGCTGACAGAAGGTGCTTTTTACCTTCCGAAGCGTTTGGCTTATGACCTCGAGCCGATGGCGCCTTGAGCTAGACAACGAGAAACTAGAACAATGATAATTGATTTTGTTCTGGCATATCTTCGAGACAACCATGGTTTTCAAGGTATTCCATGATTGTTTTCGATACCTTACCACGTTTTTGCAGGTCTTCTTTTGATAAAAATTCACCGTGTTCTCTTGCTTTCACAATATTAATAGCAGCGTTTGTCCCTAGTCCTGGAATTGAATTAAATGGAGGAATGAGAGCATCTCCATCGATAATAAATTCTGACGCACTGGAACGATACAGATCAATCTTCTTAAATGAAAACCCGCGTTCACACATTTCAAGAGCAAGTTCAAGAACTGTTAAAAGGTTTTTCTCCTTAGGTGAAGCATCCAGTCCTTTAGCATTGATTTCTTCGAGTCTTGCTCGAATCGTGCTGGATCCGCGAACCATTGCATCAACGTCGAAATCATCTGCACGTACAGTGAAATATGCAGCATAATAGAGTAATGGCAAATGAACTTTAAAGTACGCAATCCTTACCGCCATTAATACATACGCGGCAGCATGGGCTTTCGGGAACATGTATTTAATTTTTAAACATGAATCTATATACCAATCAGGGACATCATTTTTCTTCATTTCTTCAATAAATTCATCTGTTAGTCCTTTACCTTTACGAACTGATTCCATGATCTTAAATGCTAAAGAAGGATCTAGCCCTTTATAGATAAGGTAAACCATAATATCGTCACGACAACCAATTACTTCACTCAGCGTACAAATACTATTATGAATGAGTTCCTGCGCATTCCCCAACCAAACATCTGTACCATGTGATAGACCCGAAATCTGAACGAGTTCGGAGAAAGTAGTTGGCTTTGTATCCTCGAGCATTTGACGAACAAATCGGGTACCGAATTCAGGAATCCCCAGTGTACCCGTTTTACACATAATTTGTTCTTCAGTTACACCAAGGGATTCAGTTCCACTAAAAATTTTCATTACCTCAGGATCGTCTGTCGGAATAGTTTTTGGATCAATTCCGCTTAAATCTTGAAGCATCCGGATTACCGTCGGATCATCATGCCCAAGAATATCTAACTTTAACACGTTATCATGGATTGAGTGGAAATCAAAATGTGTTGTCTTCCATTCAGAGTTTGTATCATCAGCTGGAAATTGTATAGGTGAAAAATCAAAGATATCCATATAGTCTGGTACTACGATAATCCCGCCAGGATGCTGTCCAGTTGTTCGCTTTACACCAGTACAACCAGCAACCAGACGATCTGTTTCGGCACCGCGCATGGTTAAATTATGATCATTTGCATAGCCTTTTACATACCCATAGGCTGTTTTTTCCGCTACTGTTCCAATTGTTCCAGCACGATATACATAATCCTCACCAAAAAGAACCTTTGTATAGTTATGGGCCCGTGGCTGGTACTCACCAGAGAAGTTTAAGTCAATATCTGGCACCTTATCTCCCTTAAAGCCTAAGAACGTTTCAAAGGGAATATCATGTCCATCCTTCTTATAATTTGCCCCGCAATTTGGGCAAACCTTGTCTGGCAGGTCAAAACCTGATCCGACTGATCCATCGTTAAAGAACTCAGAATGCTTACAATCCGGACATACATAATGTGGCGGCAATGGATTTACTTCTGTTATTTCCGTCATAGTTGCAACCAACGAGGAACCAACCGACCCACGAGAACCTACTAAATACCCATCATCAAGTGATTTTTTAACAAGTTTATGGGATATCAAATAAATTACCGCGAATCCATGCCCAATGATACTCTTTAGCTCTTTTTCCAAGCGCTTTTCTACAATATCAGGTAATTCCTCGCCATAGATGCTTCTTGCCATAACATAGCTCATATCTCTTATTTCATCTTCAGCACCTTCGATTTTAGGTGTATATAGATCATCTTTGATCGGCTTCACATCGCCTATCATATCTGCAACTTTTTGAGTGTTTGTAACGACAATTTCCTTTGCTTTCACTTTATCAAGGAAAGAGAAACAATCTAACATTTCATTTGTAGTTCGGAAATGAACCTCTGGAAGCGAGTGTCGATTCATAGGATTTGCCCCACCCTGGGATCTAACTAATATCTTTCGATAAATATGGTCCTCAGGGTTTAGATAGTGCACATTTCCAGTAGCAACAACCGGTAGATTCAGCTTTTCTCCAAGACTAACAATATTCCTTAATATATCCTTTAATTCACGCTCATTTTGAATCAAATCTAATTCTATTAAATGCTTGTAGTTAGAAGGTGGCTGCACTTCTAGATAGTCATAAAACCCGGCAATTGACTCAACTTCCTCAGGTGATTTTTGCATCATCCCTTCAAATACTTCCCCTTTGTCACAAGCTGAACCAACTAAAATACCTTCACGATATTTTTGAAGCTGTGAGCGTGGGATACGAGGTACACGATAGAAATAATTCATATGTGAAATTGAAACCAATTTAAATAAATTTTTCAAACCTACATCATTTTGGGCAAGTAATGTCGCATGGTAAGGTCTTGATCGTTGGTAAGCTTTACCTTGGCCCATATAATCATTCAATTGATCATGGTAGACAATCTCTTTTTCAGCTGCGTCTTTTAATAGTTTAACGGTTAAGTACCCCGTTGCTTCCGCATCATAAATCGCACGATGATGCTGAGTAAGTTCAATATCGAACTTTTTACATAATGTGTTTAAACGATGGTTTTTTAAATCTGGATGCAAAAATCTAGCAAGTTCAAGTGTGTCTATGACAGGATTAGCTGCTGGTTTTAGACCGGCCTTTTTATAACCTACATTTAAAAAGCCCATATCAAAACTCGCATTATGCGCAACTAATATTCCATCCTCAGCCCAGTCATGGAACTTCAATAGAACTTCACTTACTTCAGGTGCTGAACGTACCATATCATCTGTAATTCCAGTAAGATCGATTGTTGTCGCACTTAGACGGTGATGTGGGTTAGCGAATGATTCAAACCGATCAATGATTTCACCATTTCTAACCTTAACGGCAGCCAGCTCAATAATTGTATTATAGACCGCTGATAACCCAGTTGTTTCAACGTCAAAAACAACATACGTATCTTCTTCTAAATTACGATGCTGTGAATTATAAGCAATTGGGACACCGTCATCGACTAAATTAGCTTCAACTCCATAGATCATCTTAATCCCATTTTTCTTAGCAGCTGAATAAGCCTCTGGGAATGATTGAGCAACCGCATGGTCTGTTAAAGCAATAGCCGTGTGACCCCATTTTTTAGCTTGTCCGACTAATTGACTGACTGATGTTACAGCATCCATCTGACTCATAGGTGAGTGCAAATGAAGCTCGACACGTTTTTCTCCATCAGGAGCAGTATCTTTTCTTTCATTCATAGGCTTGATTTCATTGATATCATTAGCTAGCATAACAAGATCTCTTACAAAAGTATCATTCTGAATACTTCCGCGAACCCGTACCCACATACCTTTTTTAATGGCTTGTAATAAGTGAACATCCTCTTTATCACGAGAGAATACTTTTACTAAAATTGAATCAGTATAATCGGTTATTTTGAAAGTTAGAAGAGTTCTTCCACTGCGCAGCTCTCTCGTCTCTGCAAAGAAAATATACCCTTGAACTGCAATTCTGCGCTCTTCGTCTAGGATTGAACTAATTTCTTTAAAATCTTCATCATCCTTGATGGTATAACCAATAGTAATCGGCCCTGAAACCGTGTTATCTTGTGCTTTCTCTTTCTTCTGCATATCAGCAACGGCTAACAATGCTTTTTCTTGGTCTTCTTGTTGTTTTTTCTCTATAAACTCTTCGTACTCCTTCTTAGAAACCTCAACCTCTGTTTCGAGAGTAAACATTGGAAAACCATAGGATTGATACACATTTCCTATTAATTGGCCGTATTTCTTCTTAATAGCAATGGATTCTGTATCATTTCTTGTTTTGATATGAAGCTTAAGACCCAGTTGTGTTGGTGCTTGGCTATGCAATAAAGATAGAATTGGTGGTGCGATTCCATCTAATTCTTGTAAACATAGTGGCCAATAGGCTTGCACTAAATCCTCTGTCACTTGCTGTGACCTGACATTTAAAGAGAAGGTAACAGAAGCTATATGGGCAAATTTTGTTTGCAATTGTGCAGAAAAAATTCTCATGATTTCTGCCGGCAGCACTTTTTCAAAAGAAAATACAAAATGCCATGCTTTCTGTTCTTTATCAATCATGAGCTTTACAATTCCTGCATTTGCAAAATGTGTTACCATTGCATCGTCAGTTAGTTCCAACTGCTGCAGCAATACGCTAAAACGTTCTTTTTGCTGTGGCGATAATTCCATCCTCGTTCCCCCTCTTCAGACAGAATAACGAGGGTACCCCATTTTATCGAGGTACCCTTTTCTTTTCTATTATTTATTTTACTACATATTTCTTAATTGTCTCGATAAGATTTTCAATATTTATTTCCAATGTTTCCCCTGTCTTACGAATCTTCACCTCAACAATACCTTCACTGGCACGTTTGCCAACGGTGACTCGTATTGGCAAACCGATTAAATCAGAATCTGCAAATTTCACACCTGGACGTTCAATACGATCATCAAATAAAATGTCGTAGCCACTTTCTTGAAGGGTTACATATAACGATTCAGATAGCGCTTTTTGTTCTTCATTTTTCATGTTTACAGGGATAAGATGTAAATCATATGGTGCTAGATTTTCTGGCCAGATTAGACCATTTTCATCATTTGATTGCTCTGCAACAGCCGATAAAGTTCTTGACACTCCTATACCATAGCAGCCCATAATCATTGGCTGTGTTCTTCCATTTTCATCAAGGAAAGTTGCACCCATTGCTTCACTATATCTTGTACCTAGCTTAAAGATATGACCGACTTCAATACCTTCAGCAAAAACAATCTTACCCTGACCATCTGGTGATGGGTCACCTTCCATGATAAAGCGGAGGTCTGCATATTGAATGCCTTCAAAATCACGATCTGGGTTAACATTTACAAAATGATAGTTCTCTTCATTTGCACCGCAAACCCCATTGACAACGGATGATACGGCATGGTCTGCAATAATAGAGATTTCCTTAGCTATATTAATAGCCCCCAGGGAACCAACTGTACAACCCATAATTCGTTCAGTATCCTCAGTACTTGCTAATTCTACGTTTGTAGCTTCTAGAAGATTTTTCACTTTAATATCATTTACTTCATGGTCACCGCGTGCTAATACAAGAACAAATTTTTCGTCAACCTCGAAGAGAAGTGATTTAATGCATTTATCTTTTGAAGTGTCAAGGAAATCAGCAACTTCTTCAATTGTTTTTTTCCCGATTGTTTCTACTTTTTCTAACTCTTTCATTGGTTCATCACTTTTGGGATATTCCATGACAACCGGTGCCATTTCTATATTTGCCGCAAATGAGGAAGTATCAGAATATGCAATTGTATCCTCCCCGACTTTTGAAAGCACCATGAATTCATGGGTATCTTTCCCGCCCATTGCTCCAGAATCCGCAATAACAGCACGAAAGTTTAGTCCACAACGAGCAAATACATTTGAATAAGCAGTATACATTTTTTCATATACTTCATGAAGGCTTTCCTGATTGGCATGGAATGAGTATGCATCCTTCATGATAAATTCACGACCTCTTAATAACCCGAATCGTGGTCTTTTTTCATCACGGAACTTTGTTTGAATTTGATAAAGAGTAATTGGCAGTCGTTTATATGATTTAATCTCATCACGGACAAGGCTCGTAATCACCTCTTCGTGAGTTGGACCTAAGACAAAGTCACGTTCATGACGGTCGTGTAGGCGCATTAACTCTGGACCGTATGAATACCAGCGACCTGATTCTTGCCAGAGCTCCGCTGCTGTTAATGCAGGCATAAGCAGCTCAGCAGCACCAGCACGCTCCATTTCTTCACGAACAATGTTTTCAATTTTTTGTAAAACACGTTTTGCTAATGGAAGATAGCTATAAACCCCACTCGCATTTTGTCTAATAAAACCTGCCCGGATTAAAAGCTGATGACTTTTAATTTCGGCATCTGATGGTACTTCTCGCAGTGTAGGTATAAGCGTCATACTTTGTTTCATATCTTGCACCTCGTTCAATTATTGAGCTTATTTTTATAAAAAGATTCTTTGAATATCGTTCCATGTTACTACCAACATCAACAGCATTAGTAAGGCAAAGCCTATAAAATGAACCATACCTTCTTTTTGCTTATCAATTGGTTTTCCCCGAACGGCTTCCAAAGCAAAGAATACTAGTCGTCCTCCATCAAGAGCTGGTAATGGTAAAAGGTTGACAATTCCTAAGTTGATACTTAGTATTGCTGCCCATTTCATTACATAAAAAATTCCTGACTTAACAACTGTATCGGTTGCATCATATATTCCAACTGGTCCGGAAAGCATATCAATTGAAAATTGTCCCGTAACAAGCTTTCCTAGGCCAAGTAAAATTTCCTTTGTCCACATAAAGGTTTCCATAACCCCATATTTTAAGGATGGTAAAACCGATTTTTCAACTGGTCCATAAACGCCAATAACACCAATAGTTTGATCCTCAAGCTCCTGAGCTTTCGGGGTTACAGATATTTCATGAAGGCCCCCATTACGCTCAACCACAAAGCCGATTTCTTCTTCAGGATTTGCGCGAATAATATTTACAATATCATTCCAAGTAGAAACTTGTTCATTATCAATCTCACGAACAATATCACCTTCGTGGAGCCCTGCTTGAAGAGCAGCTCCATCTTCAGTAAGTTTTCCAAGGATGGGTTTATCAATGGGAGTACCTTGTAATAAACCAATTGCAATTAAAATAATAAAAGCTAGTACAAAATTCATTGCTGGACCGGCAGCAATGGCCAATGTCCGTTGCATTAAAGTTTTTGAAGAGAACTGACGATTATATGGTGCGATTTGTGTTTCCTGTCCATCAGCAACAAAAAAAGCTGTCTCGCTAACTTCATATCTGTTTAGAACCTCATCTTCTCCATCTTCATAGCCAGAAACAAAAAGATGATGCTCTAAATCCACTTCCTCAACCTCTATTACCTTTAAATCTGAATATTTATCCTTGTTATTTAAAATAATCTTTTCGACTTTCCCATTTTTATCAAATAATAACCCGATATTATGACCAGGTTTAATTTCAACCATTTCTGGATCTTCGCCAGCCATTCTAACATATCCGCCAATCGGAAGGAGACGAATCGTATAAAGTGTTTCATTTTTTCTAAAGGTAAATACCTTTGGTCCCATCCCAATTGCAAATTCACGACAGAGAATTCCTGCTCGCTTTGCCAAAACAAGATGTCCCCATTCATGAAAAAATACGAGTGCACCAAATATAATGATAAAGGCTATCACAGTCTCCACATATTTAACCACCTTTTGTTAGATTAACTCAAAAGCAAGGCGCCCGGATTGAGGAACATCGACTAACTACCGCCACGTGCTGTGGCGAACGTCGATGTCAGCACATCCTGTGCAAGTCAAGCATAAGACGAGCGCTGACAGAAGGTGCCCTTTACCTTCCGAAGCGATTGGCTTATGACCTAGAGCCGATGGCGCCTCAAGCTAGCTGTAAATTCTATTTTTTCTCTACGATTTCACGTACAAATTCCCGTGTTTCTTTATCTACCTGCTGGATGATATCCAAACTAGGATTTTGAATGACAGCATGTTTCTCTAATGTTCCTTCGATGATATCTTCGATTTCTAAGAACGTGATTTTCCCATTTAAAAATCCTGAAACCGCCTCCTCATTTGCAGCATTTAATACTGTCGGCAGAGTCCCGCCTGTTTTACCAGCATGAAATGCAAATCCAAGGCATCTAAATCTGTCAAAATCCGGTTTTGAAAAATGTAGTTTTCCGATTTCCCAAAGTTGTAACCTTTCTTTAGATGCGGGCATTGGATAACGGTCTGGGTATGAAAACGCATATTGAATGGGCACTCTCATATCTGGTGTTCCGAGCTGTGCAATAACACTACTATCATGGAACTCAACCATGGAATGGATAATGCTTTCTTTATGAAGAAGAACATCAATCTGTTCATATGGAAGATTAAATAACCAGTGGGCTTCAATTACTTCTAACCCTTTGTTCATCATGGTTGCTGAATCAATCGTAATTTTCGCTCCCATTGACCAGTTTGGATGATTAAGTGCATCTTCAATGGTAACATCCTTAAGTTCTTCACGAGTTCGATCACGGAAACTTCCTCCTGAAGCAGTAAGAATAATTTTCTCCACATTCTTCTCTTTTTCACCCTGAAGACATTGAAAAATAGCAGAGTGCTCACTATCTACTGGTAAAATTGCAACACCATGTCGCTTCGCAGCTTCCATTACAAGATGACCTGCGGTAACAAGGGTTTCCTTGTTAGCAAGTGCAATGGTTTTTCTTGCTGCAATTGCTTTTAATGTAGGTAATAACCCTACACTCCCAACCACAGCATTAAGAACGATAGTCGCTTCCTCGAATGTAGCAACTTCGATTAAACCTTGATCCCCATATACAAACTGAATATCCCCAGAAAATTCACTTTTTAACAATTCACATGTTTCTTTTGATCTCGCAGAAACAAGCTTTGGTGAAAACTTATGTATAATTTTACGACCTAATGTCACATTTTCGCCTAAAGACATAGCGACAAGCCTTAGTTTTTCCGGATGCTGTTCAATCACATCTAATGTTTGTTGCCCAATCGAGCCGGTAGCCCCTAATAAACTAATTTTTTTCACAAACTCACTCCCAATATGCAACCACTTCTAAATAATTAATCTTAAAAAATAAAGAATCGGCAGGATAAATATCATGCTATCAAAACGGTCTAATATTCCTCCATGTCCAGGTAACAATGTTCCCGAATCCTTCACATTATAATGTCTTTTCAAAGCAGATTCTACTAAATCCCCGATTTGTCCAAAAATAGAGACAAACAATGTTACGATAATGAGTGAAAAGAGGGAATCAAACAAATCTGTGATCATGTTAAAAATAAACGCAAATACAATAGCCGTTACAATACCACCGACAAAGCCCTCAATGGTCTTATTTGGACTAATTTCTGGCCAAAGTTTCTTCTTACCAAGCTTTCTACCAACAAAATAAGCCCCTGAATCGGTAGTCCAAATTACAACGAATGCATAGAATATATATGCTAATCCTAACATGGTTCTTATTTCAATCATATAATAAAAACCAAAACCTATATAGAGAGCTGACAGGATTACTAGTCCAGCATCATCAAAGTTAAAGCTGTTTTTGGAAATAACAGTATAAGTTAAAATTAACAGTACGATTAAAAGAACTATTTCGATTTTCGAAAGTTTAAGGGTTGTAAATATATCATTGTATTTGCTTGGTATTAATATAATCCATAATAAAATAATGGAAATTATGCCAGGGATTGTTGCAATATGAATATGCTTCATCCGTAAAAGCTCAAAAATGGCGATAGCACCCATTAAATAGACTAAAATGGTAAACGGGATGCCTCCAATAATTACGATTGGTAGAAAGATTGCGGCTGCAATTATTGCCGTTATGATTCTTTGTTTCATCTTATCATTCCTTTTTCAAATGCGATTTGGTTTCTATTTACTATACCCCCCCAAATCGTCGGCCTCTCTGTTGAAATGCGTAGATAGCCTCTAATAAATGCTGCTCTTTAAAATCAGGCCATAATACATTAGTAAACCAAAATTCTGTATATGCAAGCTGCCAGAGCATGAAATTACTTAATCTTATTTCCCCGCTGGTACGGATTAATAAATCGGGATCCTGTAATCCAGCACTCATTAAATATTGGTCAAATATTTCTTCGTCTATCTTTTCATGTAGATTGCCCTCTTTAGAATCCGAAAGAATATGATTGACCGCATCGATAATTTCTGCACGTCCCCCATAATTAAGTGCGAAATTTAGGATTAGCCCGGTATTGTTTTTCGTTTCATTTACAGCTTTATCCACTGCTTTTTGAGTATGCGCAGGTGTAGCATCTTTATCCCCCATGATTCTAACCTGTACATTTTCTTCAATTAATTCCGGCAGGAACGTTCCCATAAATTCTTCAGGAAGCCTTAATAAATAATTAACCTCATCCTCTGGACGCTTCCAATTTTCTGTTGAAAATGCGTAGACGGTTAAAGTTTTAACCCCAAGTCTACTTGCTAGCTTTGTTACTCTCTTAACTACCTTCATTCCTTCATGGTGACCCGCAGTACGTGGTAGTGCTCTTTTTTTAGCCCATCGCCCATTTCCATCCATGATAATTGCTATGTGATTAGGAATTGGCCCTTTTAATATTTCTTCTTCCGAAATAGAAACTGACTTATTCTTCGCTTTTTTAAATTTTTCAAACATTCACAAGTCCTCCAACACCCGAATCAAATGAGCCTTGGCGTTTTTGCACCCAGACCAGTTTCATTTTACCATTTTTATACGTTCACGGTAACTAATTAGTAGTCAGTATTAACAAAAAAACCCCCTGTAAACGTTAGAGGGTCTTTTTACAATATATTGTACATTGAAATGGATTAGACTTCCATGATTTCTTTTTCTTTTTCTTTTGCAACTGAATCAATCTTATTAATAGACTCATCTGTGATTTTTTGAACATCGTCAGATAGACTACGTAATTCATCTTCAGTGATTTCACCATTTTTCTCAAGCTTTTTTAATTCATCATTGCCATCACGACGAACATTACGAACCGCAACCTTAGACTCTTCCGCGTATTTTTTTACAAGCTTCACTAACTCACGTCGTCTTTCTTCTGTAAGTGGCGGGATTGAAATACGAATAATAGACCCATCGTTTGTTGGATTTAAGCCTAAATCAGCCTTCTGGATCGCTTTTTCCATATCACCTAAAACAGACTTGTCATATGGTTGAATAACAAGCATTCTTGCTTCAGGTACATTGATAGAAGCTAGCTGATTTAATGGTGTTGGCGCACCATAGTAATCAAGTGAAACCTTATCAAGGATCGCCGGATTTGCTCTACCAGCCCTAACAGTGGCTAGTTCACGAGACAATGCTTGGACTGCTTTAGACATTTTATCTTTCACTTGGTTTAATGTGTTATTTGCCATAAAGTTATTTCCCCCTTACAATTGTTCCGATATTTTCTCCTAGTACCGCACGCTTAATATTTCCTTCTTCCATAATTGAAAAGACAATCAACGGAATATCATTGTCCATGCAAAGTGAAGATGCAGTTGAATCCATAACAGCTAATCCTTCTTTTATAACATCCAGAAACGACAATGTCTCATATTTCACAGCAGTTTTATCTTTTGTTGGGTCTGCACTGTAGACACCATCAACATTATTTTTAGCCATTAAAATAACCTCTGCTTCGATTTCAGCAGCACGTAGAGCAGCAGTAGTATCTGTTGAGAAATATGGATTCCCTGTGCCTGCTGCAAAAATAACAACTCGTTTCTTTTCAAGATGACGAATTGCTTTTCTTCTTATGTACGGTTCAGCGACTTGACGCATTTCAATGGAAGTTTGGACACGAGTTTGTATACCCAAGTTTTCTAAGCTATCTTGCAAAGCCAGGGAATTCATTACCGTTGCAAGCATTCCCATATAGTCAGCATTAGCACGGTCCATTCCCATTTCGCTACCGATCTTGCCTCGCCAAATATTTCCGCCGCCAACTACAACAGCAACTTCGACTCCTAATTCAGCAATTCCCTTCACTTGTTTAGCTACAGACTGGATTACAGATGGATTTATGCCAAATCCCTGCTCACCCGCTAATGCTTCTCCACTTAATTTTAACACTACACGTTTATATTTGGCACCGCTCATTTAATATAAAACCTCCATCTTTTAAGAAAAGTACAAGGCGCCTTCTTTATAGCGCAATTTTATACATTTCAAAAAATAGGGAACACATAGCGTGTTCCCTGTTTTCTTTTTACTTCTTAACTTGGTTCATTACTTCTTCAGCAAAGTTATCTTGACGTTTCTCGATTCCTTCACCAACTTCGTAGCGAACGAAGCTCTTCACTGTTGCACCTTTAGATTCAACAAATTTGCGAACCTTTTGATCTGGGTCTTTAACGAAGCTTTGGTCAAGAAGACAAATGTCTTCGAAGAACTTGCTTAAACGGCCTTCAACCATTTTCGCTACGATATTTTCAGGCTTACCTTCATTTAATGCTTGTTGTGTCAATACTTCGCGTTCACGTTCAACTTCCTCAGAAGAAACTTGATCACGTGTTACATATTTAGGATTTACAGCCGCTACGTGCATTGCTACATCCTTAGCGATATCAGAATCTGCTGTGCCGCCAAGTACGGTTAGTACGCCAATACGTCCACCCATATGAAGGTAAGCACCAAATGCGTCACCATCTTCTTTAGTTGCAATTTCGTAACGACGAAGTGATAGTTTTTCACCAATTTTTGCGATTGCAGCATTAATATATTCGGAAACAGTTGAACCGTTGTCCATCTTTTGTTCTAATGCTTCTTCAACATTCGCTGGCTTTTTCGCTAAAAGATGAGCAGCTAATTCTTTTACTAGAGTTTGGAAACCTTCATTTTTTGCAACGAAGTCTGTTTCGGAGTTAACTTCCAAGATAACTGCCTCATTACCTGAAACTTCAATAGAAGTTAAACCTTCAGCAGCAATACGATCGCCTTTCTTCGCAGCCTTTGCAATACCTTTTTCACGAAGGTAGTCAATTGCTTTTTCCATATCTCCATCAGTTTCTGTAAGAGCCTTCTTACAGTCCATCATACCTGCTCCAGTTTTTTCACGGAGCTCTTTTACCATTTGTGCAGTAACTGCCATTATGTTTTCCTCCTTATTTGCCACTATGTATTAGTTCCAATTATACAAATTAATAGCTTAGACATACTGTTTCTATTATGACTTAAAAAACAAAATCAAATGCGCAATGGCGTATTTGCGCCCGATTTTTTTCGAGCTTGCCTCGAAAAATTTCCTTTGAAAAATCGTGGCATCCGCCAGAGGCTTTAACTTTATTCAGACAAATTTTGTACTTTGACTGAATAGTAATTTTTTATTCATCCCCCACTTGGTGGAGTAAGGGACTTCTACTGAATAAAGTTAATATTAATTCTTAAAAAAGGTGATAAAAGGCATAACCCTCTTATCACCTTTCGCTCATTAAGCAGATGTTTCTTCACCTTGTTTAGCTTCTAGGATAGCGTCTGCCATTTTTCCTGTTAAAAGCTTAACCGCACGAATTGCATCATCGTTTGCAGGGATTACATAATCAATTTCATCTGGATCACAGTTTGTATCAACGATACCTACGATCGGAATGTTTAACTTATGAGCTTCTGCAACCGCAATACGCTCTTTGCGAGGGTCGATAATGAATAAAGCATCTGGTAATTGCTTCATATCTTTAATTCCGCCTAAGAATTTCTCAAGACGTTCTAATTCTTTCTTAAGCTGAACAACTTCTTTCTTTGGTAAAACATCAAAAGTACCGTCTTCTTGCATTTTTTCAATGTCTTTAAGACGCTTGATACGCTTTTGAATTGTTTCAAAGTTTGTTAAAGTACCACCTAACCAACGTTGGTTAACAAAGTACATTCCAGAACGCTCAGCTTCTTCTTTAACAGAATCTTGAGCTTGCTTTTTTGTACCAACAAAAAGCATTGTTCCACCGTTACCTGCTAATTCCTTAACGAAATTATATGCTTCTTCAACCTTCTTAACTGTTTTTTGAAGGTCAATGATGTAGATTCCGTTACGCTCTGTAAAGATGTAACGCTTCATTTTTGGGTTCCAACGGCGTGTTTGGTGACCGAAGTGAACACCAGCTTCAAGCAATTGCTTCATAGAAATTACTGACATGGTAAATCCTCCTAATGGTTTCTTGTCCTCCGTTCATATCATCTTTAAGCAAAACTGTCATAACAGCACCAATGCTTAAATCTATGAACGTGTGTATTAACACCAAAAATTAATATAACATAATCGAAACATAGGGGTCAAGAAAAATTAGTTGTTTTGACGAAATTTGTGTAAAAGTTCTATTTCAGTTTTCCCCTTATTTAATTTTCTTGCAATTTCCTCATAAGACAAGCCAAGCTTTATAAGGTGATCGATATCTTTAACAATGGAGTCTTTATTATTTTCATCTTTCACTTGTGTTTTTTGAATTTTTTCATTTTCTGCTATATCTATCATTATCGCTTTTTCCTTATCCTGAAAAGAAGGCAGAAGGTCATTTAGATCATCAGAGGTTAATTCGGGCTCTATAATATGGATTGATGCCTTACTATTAGCCTCTGGTGTATGTTTCACATCTTTGATTCGAGATAAAAAGACTTCATTTTCCTCTTTGATTTCCATTACATATGAGGTAATTACATTTTCAAATTCTTTAAGTAAGCGTTCTTGTTTCATTTCAACATCTTTTAGTTGCGTAATCTTCAGGTATAAAAAAATAATTAAAAAAAAGGCGACTGCAAGTAACGCAAAGCTAAGTATAAATAATATGGTAGTCATTCCATTCCCTCTATCCCACTATATCAATAAAATTACCCTTGTATGGATGTTGCTCCTTCTCTTCATCAGGATTTTGCGTTTTTTGCGAAGGCTGTTTTGCAAAAGGGTTTGATGAGTCATCCTTATGTATTTGCGCGTTTTCGGTTTTATTGTTTTCGTTCACTTTTGTTCGATTTCTTTTCTCCAACTTTTCATTTTCCGAAGAAATATGGTCTTGCATATGCTGTCCACGCATCATCAGTTGTTCATGAATCTTCCCTGCATCTAGAGTTCTTGGAATGGCAACTTGTAATTCAATTAATTTTAGACTCAATTATTTTCACTTCTTCCGATTTTTAATTTTCAGAATAGATGTCTATTGAAATCTCATTGTTAACTAGTTGCGCTTTAACTTGGTGAAAGAGTTGATTTATGATCCTTTTATATTTTCCAAATTGTACATAGACATTTGGATACAGATTGCCAATAGCAACTATATTATTTGCAGCAGTTTCCTTCTGTTTTGATGAAAGTTCGCTTAATTCAGATTCAAGTAACTCTAATTTCTTTGTTAGTTCGGTTTGGGTGAGTTTATCTCTTTTTAGTAGTAATATTTCATCTTCTGATAGAGTTGATGTCCTTTTGTATTTTTCTGCTAATTTCTGAAGGATAAGTAAAACTTTTTGAAGTTGGGCTTTTATTGTATCCATTTCCTTACGAATCCGTTTTTCTTCTTCGAAAAGATTATTATTAGTTCCAATTTGAATCTCTGTTTTCGTATGTAATGCATTTCCGATGTCCTTAGCCCTAACATGTGTGCCAGCTGATATGAGTCCACCAATAATGCTCCCGGTCAAGGATTGAACATTTTCTCCGGCGATGCAGACACTATGTAAAATTGTACCATTTGCTTCGATATTCTTTCCTGCATATACTTGGCATTGATTTATATATGATGCAATGATGTCTCCTTTGGCATGGATCGATGCTTTTGCAAACCCGACAATCCCGCCTGATATATATATGGAGCCCCCTGCCTCTAATTGCGCTCCTTCAACTAGGCCATAGATCGAAATGTCACCTCCTGCTTTGACGACATAGTCGCTTGGTACATTCCCTCTAATAGTCACATTCCCAATAAAATCAATATTCCCGATTTTTAGGTTTAAGTCCCCATTTACTTCATATACAGGAAGAACATTAATCTTTTTTCCCAATAGACTAAGTTGTCCGTCGGCCGTGGCATAGAGCTTCCCATTTGTTTCAGCAATGTTTTTACCTAATGTTAGCGGAAATGGTTTTCCCTTTATAGCTGATATAGGCTGTCCTAATACATTTCTTCCGGGAATTCCAGGCTTGCTTGGATAAATCGTCGCCACAAGATGCCCGGCTTTTACGGATGGTATTTGCCTTACATTTCGAAAATTAAATACCTCATTAGATTGAATATCCTGTTTTATTTCGACTGATTCTAGCTTTATAAAACCGTCTTCCCCTTTTTGGGGAGCCTCGCCCTCGGCAATTAATAATGGAAAAGCTATGTCATCCAAATCCGCAATCATATTTGAAATGACTTCTTTCTTTACTCCAAACGAAATTCCGTTTTTGGACAGCAAAGAATAAACGTCGGACTCTTCAATTTTATGAGGTGCAGATTCTTTAATGACGTTGAGGTGAACAGTTAATTTATCTTTGGATATTAGAAGTTCGATTTCAGCCACAGTCCTCCCGCCTTTTGAATGAACAATTTTAATGAATGTGCTTTTGTAAAATAGCCTTCAGCTTATAGAGGGCTTTTGAGTGAATTTGTGATATTCTTGATGTAGACAAACCCATAACCTGTCCAATTTCAGTTAATGTAAGCTCTTCTTTATAAAATAAACTAATGATTAACTGCTCTTTTTCATTTAATTGTTGGATGACATCGATTAATTGATTGAGTACTTCTTTTTTTATGATATGTTCTTCTGGTGTTAAGGTCTTTTCATCCTTTATCGAAAGGTGCGATTTTTCACTGCCATCGTCTTCAAGAGGAGTGTCGTCCATAGAAAGTACATTTGCAAAGAAGCCTTCATTCATTGTATGATAAACATCCTCTTCACTCATCTCAACTTCAACAGCGATTTCTGAAATTGACACGTTTCGCATTAGTTTTTGTTCAAGTTTTTCGATAGCAGCTTCCACTTTTTTTGTTTTTTCTCTTGAGCTTCTAGGTAACCAGTCTTCCTTTCTAAGGCCATCTAATATCGCTCCTCGAATTCGAAAGGAGGCATATGTATCGAACTTTAAGTCACGGGAAGGATCGAATTTTTCCAGAGCATCATACAGACCAACCATCCCGAGACTTTTTAACTCATCTTTGTTCACGCTTTTCGGCAACGTGACTGAGATGCGTTGTACATGGTATGAAACCAGTGGCATGTATGTTCTAACTAGGGCATCCCCTGCCTCTACGTCTCTTGAGTCGGTCCATTTCTGCCAATATTCCTGATGATCTGCCGATGATAACCTGGTCATTCTGCTCCTCCTTTACGTTTACTTTTTGATATTTTTTACTCTTTTATATCTCTTTAATTCCTTTATTGACTGTGCGGATTTTTAAAATCGTTGTCACCGGGTCAAATTCGATTGTTCGACCATTGCTTCCGCCAACATCTGATGCAACAAGTATGATATTAAAGCGCTTAAGCTCTGCTTCAACCGCCTCAACATTCCGCGGGCCAATTCTCATAATATCACTGCCGGATTGAAATTGAAACATTTGGGCTCCGCCTGCAATTTTGGCTTTTAAGCTTATTGCACGGCCGCCGATTTTAATAATTTTATGAATAAGTTCTTCTATTGCAGTATCGGCATATTTGGCAATATTCATGTTTTCCGCTTTTGTCAATGCCGAGTTTGGCAGCATGATATGGGCTAGTCCTGCTACCTTTTTTGCCTGGTCATAAATGACAACTCCAACGCAGGAACCTAATCCAGATGTTCGGATTAAGTCTGGTGCAGTAATGACATTCATGTCAGCTATCCCAACCTTAATGACTTGTGACGACTCAATCATCTATTTGAACTCCCAAAGCAGCGAATATTTTTTCAAATGAATCAGGATCCGGCAACAGCAAAAACTGCCCATTTATATTGTTGTTAGTAGGATTTTCATTTTCATTAATTTCTGTTTCAATGACTATTGCAAAATCACTTTCCTGCGAAAGTTCTATTAAGCCATAACCGATAATTGCACCCACCATATCTATTGAAAAGCCGGGCACAGAGGGATACAAATTTAACTGTGTAAAATCTGATAATGATGTGAGATAAGAGCCTGACAAAATATTTCCAACTTCCTGAAAAGCTGATATCCCCATTTCATTTTGGGAGTCACTCTCAAATGAGAAGCTTTTATCAAAAATTAAATCCTGTATTAATTTTGTTGCTTGTGGGAGCTGCAAAATAAAGAACATATTTCCAGTTAGGTCTCCTTCAATCCTTAGGAAAATACCGGCAACAATATTTTCAGCACCTCCAGCAAACTCCATCATTTCGTCAAATGAAACGATTCTCACATTCGGAACTTTCATATCAATTTTTCGATTTAGAAGTTTCGACAAAGCCGTAGCTGAATGTCCAGCTCCAATATTTCCAATCTCTTTTAAAATATCTAAATGTGTGGAATTAATACGCCCGAAAAATGACATAACAATTACCCTTCCATCTTATCCATTACTAACCTTGGATTAAGAACTTTTTCTAGATTTAGTAAGATGAGCAGTCTTTTCTCTAGTTTTGCTACTCCTTCTAAGTATTCCACTTCAACACTACCGACAATCTCTGGTGGTGGCTCTATTGCATCAACTGGAATATCCATAACATCATTTGCCGTATCGACAATTAATCCGACCTCTACATCTTCTGTCGCTACAATAATGATCCTTGAACTGTCCGTATATTCTGTTTCATCCATTCCAAAGCGTGTTCTTAAATCAATAATCGGAGTAACGACCCCTCTTAGATTAATTACACCCTTAACAAATGATGCTGTTCTTGGAACACGGGTTATATGCTGTACTTTTTCAATGGACCGCACTTGAGAAACCGGAATTCCGTATTCTTCATCTTGAAGTGAAAATACAATTACTTTTAACATTGTTGCTTGTTCAGACATTTTTTCTCCCCCTTTACCGACTATTGTTTATTTGATTAACGCATTACAATCGACAATTAAAGCAACTTGACCATCACCTAGTATGGTTGCTCCAGAAATTGCAAACACATTTGATAAATAGTTTCCTAGCGATTTCAATACAACTTCCTGTTGCCCTATGAAAGAATCGACAATAAGCCCAGCTGATTTATCAGCTTTTTTCACAATTACAATAGAAACGTACTCATCCTCATCGGTTGAGGATGGGACTTCAAAAATTCCCTTTAAATTTACCAATGGTATAACCTTACCTCTAAAATCAATAACCTTTTGATTATGAGCATGAAGGATCTCACTCTTTTTGATGATTGCTGTTTCGATAATCGAGGAAAGTGGTATTGCATATTTTTCATTTTGTACTTCAACTAGCATGACAGATATAATTGATAATGTTAAAGGTAGTTGAATTGAAAATACAGAGCCTTTTCCAACCGCAGAACGAATCGTAATTGAGCCGCCTAGTGATTCAATTGTATTCTTTACCACATCCAGCCCAACACCACGTCCAGACACATCCGAAATCTTTTCAGCGGTAGAAAAACCTGAAGAGAATATAAAGTCAAATACTTGGCTGTCCGTTAAGGTTTCCGCGGATTTCGCTGTAATTATTTCTTTGTTTATAGCCTTTTGAATGATTTTTTCACGACTAATTCCAGCACCATCATCTTCAATTTCAATGAAAACATGATTTCCACTGTGATAGGCTCGCAGGATAACTGTACCTTCTTCGTGTTTTCCATTTTGTACTCTGACAGTCGGGGTTTCAATCCCATGATCAAGGGCATTACGCAAAAGATGTACAAGTGGATCACCAATTTCATCGATTACAGTACGATCTAATTCCGTTTCCGCTCCAATAATTTGCAGATTTATTTTTTTATGCAGATCTTTCGCCAACTGGCGTACCATACGTGGAAAACGATTAAAGACAGTTTCAACAGGAACCATTCTCATGGTCAAAATTATGTTTTGTAAATCTCCTGAAATTCGCGACATTCTTTCAACCGTTTCATTTAGCTCAGAATGATTTAGATCCCTGGAGATTTGCTCTAATCGTCCTCTATCAATAACTAATTCTTCAAATAGATTCATAAGGATATCAAGTCGTTCAATATTGACCCTGATTGTCTTATGATTACCATTCTTGTTATTTGATTTGGCAGAATGATTTTCTTCCTTTTCAAGTTTTGACTGTTCATCTGGAACAACAAGTGTAGTGGCAACTTCCTTTTTTGCTTGAATTTGTTCTTGTGGTTCATTCTTGTATGAATCCAGTTGGAATTCTTGAACTATTACTCTATCGATTTCAGATACTTTCATAATTCGTTTCTTGACATTTTCAGCCATTTCGGTTGAAACAAGTGTTACTGCAAACTCATTTTGAAACAACTCTTCCTCTAATTGATCGACAGAAGGAATAGATTTAATGATTTCCCCAACTTGTTCAAGGACCTCAAATACCATAAATACACGAGCGGCTTTTAATAAACAATCCTCTCTAAGAATAATTGTAATTTCATAACAGTTAAAGCCTTGTTCCTTTGATTGTTGGATAACTGTTAACTCAAAATCATCGTAAGTATTTTTACCCGGCGCATGATTTTCATCTGTTATTATCTCTACTGAGACAGTTGTATCTTCAACCTTAATATCTTCTCCACTTTCAATTTTCTTCAATAAATACACGACATCTGAAACATCTTTTTTACCGTCTCCACCGTCTGCAATTGAAAAAATCATTTCCTCCAAATAATCAACTGCTTTGAAAACAATATCTAAAAGTGATGGAGATACGTTTATTTTATTATTTCGAATACCATCAAGGACATTTTCCATTTGATGTGTGAGACTTGCCAAATCATCATATCCCATTGTCGCTGACATTCCCTTTAATGTATGTGCCGAGCGAAAAATTTCATTAACAATAGAAATATTTTCAGGGTCTTTTTCCAATTCTAATAAATGCTCATTACAAGCCTGAAGATGTTCTTTGCTTTCTTCGATAAACACTTCTAAATATTGATCCATATCCATCAGCTAACACCCCTTTACTTATGTAAGGCTAAGTATAGTACCTGCTATATTCTCTAAATTTTCGACTTTATCAATCAAATGTGTTTCGATTGCCGACTTTGGCATACCAAAAACGATGGATGTTTCTTGTGATTCAGCAATGGAAACAACTTGTCCGCTCTCTTTCAGTTTCTTCAGTCCATATGATCCATCAGTACCCATTCCGGTCATAATAACGGATATTTTTTGAATCCCTTTAATTTCACCAATTGATTCAAATAAGACATCAACAGATGGCCTATGACCATTTCGACTTTCACCTTCATCAATATTCACAGCTAATGAGGTGCCAATCTTTTTTATTCTCATATGATGGCCACCAGGAGCGATATAAGCTGTTCCAGCATTTAAAAATTCTCCATTCTCAGCTTCTTTAACCGTTATCTCACATAAACTATTTAGTCTATCAGCTAACGATTTCGTAAATCCCGCTGGCATGTGCTGAACAATAACAATTGGTGCAGGATAATTTTTTGGAAAATCAGGGAGAACTTGTTGTAATGCTCTCGGTCCCCCAGTAGAGGTACCCATACACACTATTTTTTTATAGTTTCTATTTGGCTCTAGTACTATTTTACTATATTCTTCATTTCTTCTTGTAAACGTTTCTTGAATTTTTAGTGGATTTTTAAGCTTAACCACGTTAATTTTTCCAGCATTTAGCACTTTTGTCACAATTTCATTCCTAATAAGATGAAGATCAATGGATATTGGACCTGATGGTTTTTGAATAAAGTCAACTGCACCATACTGTATCGCAAGTAATGTGTTTTCTGCGCCTTCTTTAGTTGTACTTGAAAGCATTACAACCGGACGAGGGGCATCATTCATAATTCGCCGCAATGTTTCTATACCATTCATTTCAGGCATTTCTATATCTAATGTTACGACATCAGGATTAAGCTCTTTAATTTTAGTCAATGCATCGATTCCGTTTCTTGCAGTGCCAACAACATGAATCCTTGAATCTTCCTGAAGGAAATTTGAAATGAGTTTCCGCATAAATGCTGAATCGTCTACAATAAGAACATTAATTTTTTTCATCACAAAGCTCCTATCTACCACGTACGAAAAAACGCTGTAACTTTGATATAAAGGATGTGTGTTGATTCTTGTCGTGATTTTGTCCGTTATTTTTATATAAATAGTTTTTGCAAATATCATGTAAGTTTTTGCTGATTACGGATTTTGGGGCATATATCAAAAACGGCTCTTGATGACTCACAGCTTTTTGGACGGTTTTGTCATCAAGTAAAACACCCAATACCATGACTTCCTTAACCAGAAACTGGAAGACAGCTTGCTTTAATCTTTTAAGGGTTTGCATGCCTTCGGTTTCATTTTCTGCACGATTAACAAGTAAGTATAAAGGAATAGATTGGTCAAACATACAGATATATTTCATCGCTGAATATGCATCTGTAATTGCCGTTGGCTCAGGTGTAGTTACTACAAAAATTTCATCCATGGCCATGAGAAATTTTACATTCTCCTCTGTCATTCCTGCACCCATATCAAAAATAACGTAGTCATAATCATTGAGAACGATTTGCAATTGTTCCGTCAAAAACTCTGATTTCTTTTCATCAAGCTTAAAAAGATTTGGTAACCCATTTCCGCCTGCAATATAATCAATTCCTTCAGGTCCCTTGATAAGCAAATCTTTAATCGTAAGATTATTTTCAAATAAATCAACAATCGTATGGTGAGCGGTAATTCCCATCAAAATATCAATATTTCCCATCCCGATATCCATATCAAAAAGCAAGACTTTCTTGCCAAATTGCGATAAAGAAATAGAAAAATTTAGGGAGAGATTAGATTTTCCAACCCCGCCTTTACCACTGATTACAGCTATTGTCTTCGGTTGATCTTGTTCGTCATTCATCGATGCTAGCTTTTTACGAAGAGTTGTAGCTTGGTCTATCATGATTCATCGACTCCAAGGGTAGTATTAGCAATTAAGGAAGGTGAAGCTTTGACAATATCATCTGGCACATTTTGTCCATTTGTTAAGTATGCAACACCAATGCCAGAATCGACTATTAAATTCACCATTGCTCCATAGTTTGCTGTTTCATCCACTTTTGTAAAGATAAATTTAGAGATCGTAATTTTGGAAAATTGATTATAAATCATTTTCATGTCATTCATTTTTGAGGTTAAGGAAAGAACTAAAAACGTCTCCATATCATTTGAAAAATGAATTAGATCATTTAAATCATCAATATATTTTTCATTCCTGAAGTTTCTACCGGCTGTATCAATAAAAACAACATCATAATTCTTATAGGTTTCCTTTGCCTTTTTAAAGTCCTCAAAGGAATAACATACCTCAACAGGTGCACCTAAGATTTTCGCGTACGTTTTTAATTGCTCAATGGCGGCAATCCGAAATGTATCGGTTGTAATAAAAGCAATCCTTTTTTTATCCTTTAACATACAATCTGCAGCTATTTTTGCAATGGTTGTTGTTTTACCAACACCAGTCGGTCCAACCACATTTATATATTTTTTTTGATAGGTTAAACCACCGTAATTAACGTTAGAAATTTTTGAAATAATACATTCCTTAGTCCAATTTTTTATGTCTTCAAATGAAGCTTTTTCGGATGTAAGGTACCATTTTTCCATTAGTCTCGACATGATTTCTTTTCGAACCGACGCTTCAACTTCTTGTTGTTGAAGTAATTGATTTATTTCCTGAAGGGGTCCCGTATATGGGTTAATATCAGAGGATATTTCCTTCACAGCAGCTTTTAGCTCATTAATTTCTTTTAGTAGTTCTGGAGAAGGATCATGAGACTCCTTTGCTTCATATTTTGTAATGGGCTCACTAACCACCGGTTTAGATTGCACGATTGGGTTGTCGGTTACAGGTACTTTTCGTTCCTTTTCTTTAGGCTGCAACATTTGCTTTCTTGGAATCTCTGGATCAATAGCCGCAATTACTTCAAAATTCTTTTTCCGAAAAAGACCGAAAAAACCTTGTGTTTGAACAATTTTTGAATTTAATATTACTGCTTCACTACCTAATTCGGAACGGATCATTTTCATCGCTTCCGGCATGGAAGGCGCAATGTACTTTTTCACCTTCAATCTACATTCACCACCCCAACACTTTGAACTTCCACATTTGCCTCAAGCTCATTATAGGAAAGGACAGGAACCTGCGGAAAATATCGTTCAATTAATTGTCTTACATACATTCTGACAGCAGGTGAGCATAATAAAATCGGAGTCTGCTCTTGGATGCTAACCGTTTCGATTTGTTTGGCAATGGATTCAATGATGGACCCGGACACACTTGGGTCGATTGATAAATAGTTTCCATGCTCTGTTTGTTGAACACCATCTGCAACGAACTTTTCAACCCTACCAGAGAGGGTCACAACCTTCATTGTTTCTCCTTGGACAATGTATTGATTTGTTATCTGCCTAGCAAGGGCTTGTCTTACATATTCTGTTAATAAATCAGTATCGGTGGTCATTCGGCCAAAATCAGCTAAGGTTTCGAAAATAATCGGTAAGTTTCGAATTGAAACATTTTCCTTTAATAATTTTGCTAATACCTTCTGAACATCACCAACTGAAAGTGGATTTGGTGTAACTTCATCCACTAAAATTGGGTATGATTCTTTTAAATGATCAATTAATTGCTTCGTTTCTTGTCTTCCAAGTAATTCAAAAGCATTTCTTCTAATGACTTCCGTAATATGTGTGGATACAACCGATGGAGGATCAACTACTGTATATCCCTGCATTTCTGCCTGGTCCTTCATATCTTCTGAAATCCACTTTGCTGGCAATCCAAATGATGGCTCTATGGTATCAATTCCATCAATCGAATTATCATCATAGCCAGGGCTCATCGCCAAGAAATGGTCAAGCAACAGTTCGCCTCTTGCCATTTCACTGCCTTTTATTTTCAAGCGGTACTCATTAGGCTGTAATTGAATATTATCCCTTATCCTAACGACTGGTATGACTAAACCTAATTCAATCGCTAATTGTCTTCTGATCATGACGATTCGGTCTAAAATATCTCCACCTTGATTTGTGTCAGCCAACGGAATCAAACCGTATCCAAACTCAAACTCGATCGGATCAACATTTAATAAATTAACAACACTTTCAGGACTTTTCAGATCCTCAACTTGCACTTCTTCTTCCGTATCTGGTTCTAACTGTATCTCCTGGTCCTTACCTTTTGAAATCATAAATCCACCAAGAGCTAAAAAACTTGAAATAGATATGGTTAATAAATCATGAATCGGTGTAAATAAACCTAATAGGAAAATTGTACCTGCCGTCACATATAGCATTTTAGGATAAGCAAATAATTGCTTTGTTATATCCGCTCCTAAATTCCCTTCTGATGCAGCACGAGTAACAACAATCCCAGTTGCGGTAGAAATTAATAATGCGGGAATTTGACTCACGAGTCCATCCCCAATTGTTAATAATGTAAACTTTGACAGAGATTCTTGAAAGCCTAGTCCATGCTGTGTCATTCCAATAATGAAGCCAAAAATTAAGTTGATAAGAACAATGATAATACCAGCAATCGCATCTCCTTTTACGAATTTACTCGCCCCGTCCATTGCTCCGTAAAAGTCGGCTTCTCTACTTACTTTGTCACGGCGGGTGCGTGCTTCAGTATCAGAAATCATCCCAGCATTCAAATCAGCATCGATACTCATTTGCTTTCCTGGCATTGCATCTAGTGTAAAACGTGCGGCAACTTCAGAGACACGCTCAGAACCTTTTGTAATAACGATAAATTGAATAACAACGAGGATTAGAAAGACAACGAATCCAACCAAAATATTTCCGCCGACAACGAAGGTACCAAAGGTATGAACAACTCCACCGGCATCCCCTGTTGACAGAATCGACCTTGTTGTTGAAACATTTAAGCCTAATCTAAATAGAGTAAGAAGAAGTAATAAAGATGGAAAGATTGAAAATTGAAGTGGTTCCTGCATATTCATTGAAGTTAAAAGGACCAACAATGCAAGAGAAATATTAATGATAATGAGGATACTAAGCATCCAAGATGGAAATGGAATAATAAGCATCGCAACAATTAAGATGACACTTAATAAAACGGATAAATCTCTTGCTCGCATTGTTTTCTCTCCTTTAAGTCAAAAAAGCAAAAGTGATGGTGATAACTGGGTAATCTTTTAAAAATTGGTTAAACCTTCTCTTTTAGGCGGTACACATAGGCAAGAATTTCAGCTACTGCTTTAAAATATTCCTCGGGAATGGCATCCCCGATCTCTGCCCCAGCAAAAAGAGCCCTTGCAAGCGGTCTGTTTTCAATCGTTGTAATTTCATGCTCTTTGGCAATTTCCTTAATCCTTCCGGCAATAAAATCTACACCCTTTGCGACAACAAATGGCGCATCCATTTTTGACTCATCATATTTGAGCGCAACCGCATAATGAGTTGGGTTGGTAATAATTACATCGGCCTTTGGTACTTCTTGCATCATACGACTCATTGCCATTTCACGTTGTTTCTGCTTTATTTTAGATTTGATTAGTGGGTCTCCTTCTGTCTTTTTATATTCATCCTTAATATCCTGTTTTGACATTCTTATATTTTTTTCATAATCAAAGCGTTGATAGAGATAATCAAGGAATGATAAGAATAATAGTGCCCCACCTGCAAACAACCCCATCTGAACAGTTAGTTTTGCTAACACAATCAGCGCTGCCCCAACAGTTTTCTGGGATAGAGATAAAATATCTTCCAAACGAAACCAGAGAATCGCAAATGTCACACCACCTACAATGACTATTTTTAAGATAGATTTTATCATCTCAACAAGCGCACGTATCGAATAAATTCGCTTAAATCCTTGGATTGGGTCAAGCTTATTTAATTTCATCTGAATAGCTTCAGCTGAAAATAAAAAACCAACCTGCATTAGGTTTGCTGCTATCCCAGCGATAAGTGCAACAATCATGATCGGTGCTAAGATAATCGCAGCTTCTAATGATAACTCGATAAAAATTTCCTGTACACTCTGTTCAGTTGGAGTAATTGTTAAATAATCAAGAAATGAATGTTTTAGAAACGTTAATAATCGATTAAAAATAAAGCCTCCAAAAACCATGAGTGTAAAGAAGATCGATAACAATAAGATTGCTGTGTTAACATCTGCACTCTTTGCAACCTGTCCTTTTTTCCTTGTTTCTTGACGTTTTTTAGGAGTGGCTTTTTCTGTTTTTTCACCTGCAAAAAATTGTAGGTTAAGACGAACAAAATACATCTAGCTTCCCCCTAAAAGTTGCATTAATCCCCTCATCGTATATAACATATTCTCTACAAGTTTCCCGACAAGCATAAAGATCATCGACATGGCGATGAACATTACAACGAAACTAACCCCTATTTTTAATGGTAGACCAACTACAAATACATTTAACTGCGGCACTGTTCTAGCGACAATTCCTAAGGCAATATCCACCAAAAACAATGCCCCCACGACTGGCATTGACATTTGGAATGCAATAATAAACATTGTGCTAAATGCCTTAATAACAAAATCCAGAACATTTTCATCGCCAAAGGGAAGTGTTGCTTGCTCCATTGGAATGAAATCATAGCTATAAAAAATCCCATCTAATAATAAATGGTGGCCATTGATCGCTAGTAAAAAAAGAAGGGCAAATGTATATAAGTATTGCCCCATTAAAGGACTTTGCGCTCCTGTTTGAGGATCGATTACATTCGCGATAGCAAACCCCATTTGAAAATCAATAAATCCACCGGCAATTTGGATTGCCGCAAAAATCATATAAGCAATTAATCCAATAAGAAGACCAACCATCGCTTCTTTTAAAATCAACATGATAAAATAGCCATCAATTTGGAGAATCGGTTTTTCCATTGACAGGAACATGATCCAAGAAATTAAAAAAGCAATTCCAATCCGATGTGAAGCAGGAAGCGTTCGATAGGAAAACAACGGCATCGTTACAAAGAAGCTTGTTACTCTAACTAAAACAAGTAAAAATGCAGGAAAATAGGTATAAACCTCTGTCATTTTTTCAACCTACAAATCTCGTTAAATTACTAAAAATATCATGTGTATACGCAAGCATCTTTGAAAGCATCCATGGCCCAAAGAACACCAAACCAACAAGGACAGCGATGATTTTTGGAATAAAAGCCAATGTTTGCTCCTGAATCTGTGTGGTCGCCTGGAATACACTCACGATTAGCCCAACGACAAGGGCAACCAATAATAACGGACCACATACCATTAAAGTCGTATATACACCTTTTTCTGCCAATGAAATGACTACCTCAGGATTCACACTGTTCACCTACTTTTTTAGAAGGACTGTAATAAGGATTTAACGATTAAATACCATCCGTCCACAAGAACAAATAAGAGTATTTTAAATGGCAAGGAAATCATAACCGGCGGAAGCATCATCATCCCCATTGACATTAAGATACTCGCTACAACCATATCGATCACAAGGAACGGGATAAAAATCATAAACCCAATTTGAAATGCTGTCTTAAGTTCACTTATCGCAAAGGCCGGAACTAATGCTGTTAATGGAATGTCTTGAATGCTTTCTGGTCTATCTGCTCCAGAGTAATTTAAAAACAATTCCAGATCCTTTTGCCGAGTATGTACACTCATAAACTCCTTAAACGGTACAGCTGCACGGGAATAGGCTTCCTCTAAATTAATTTCCTCATTAAACAATGGCGTTAAAGCTTGATCATTCACTTCACTAAAAGTTGGTGCCATCACAAAAAATGTTAAAAACAATGCAAGTCCAATCATAACCTGATTTGGCGGCATTTGTTGTGTTCCTAAGGAAGTCCTAACAAAAGAAAGTACAACAATAATTCTTGTAAAGCTCGTCATCAAGATCAAAATACCAGGTCCTACTGAAAGAACGGTTAGAAGAAGAAGGAGCTTAACCGATGTCGAAACATTTTCAGGGGCGCTAGTATTAAACAGTTCCATAAACTCATTCATTCTTTGCTAGACTCCTTATTTTCAAGTTGCTCGACAATTTTCTTTCTCCCTTGTTTTAGCTCTGATAATTGTTTTTGCAGCATTGAGGAAAAAAGAGACTGGTCTGAATCCTTCGCTACTTTTCTTTTATCAAGAAAACGGTTAATGAGATCTTTAGGTTGAATCATGGATTCCAATGACGAATTATGTTGTGTGAGTATTTCATTAATTTCTTCTGTATCTTCGATTTCCTTAAGGAGCTGAATGGAATCGCCAACACCTACGACTAGGATCCGCTCTCCAACCTTTACAATTTGAATAGAACGGTTTGTTCCTAAACTAGTACCCCCAAGGTTTTCAATGAACCTTTGCTGATTAAACATACGATTTCTTTTATTAACAAATTTTAATAAAAAATAAATAAGTGCAATAACAAATAATGTTGTAAAAATCATTTTGAAAAAATCGCCAGCTGTTAATTCATTGGCAGGCTGCTGATTTTCAATAGGGTTAGTATCTACATTATCATTGGTTTGATCATTTTGATTTAGAAATCCATCACTAACACTTTTATCGACATGACCTTCTTGGGCTTGAACTGGGAAAGTGACAAGCAAGGCATGAAAGAAAATCAGTGCTAAAAAAACTTTTTTTATTTGTCTCACTATTGTTGCCACTCTCCTGATTGATTAGCTTAAGGTTTTACTGATTGCTTCAATTACGCGGTCTGCTTGAAATGGCTTAACAATAAAATCCTTAGCTCCCGCTTGAATTGCATCAATTACCATCGCTTGCTGTCCCATTGCTGAACACATAATGACCTTTGCATTTGGATTGACTTTTTTAATTTCTTTTAAAGCTGTGATCCCATCCATCTCAGGCATCGTAATATCCATTGTTACAAGATCAGGCCGGTGTTCTTTATATTTATCAACTGCCTGTGATCCATCTGCTGCTTCGGCAACAACCTCATAACCATTTTTAGTTAGAATGTCCTTAATCATCATTCTCATAAATGCCGCATCATCTACAATAAGAATTTTATGTGCCATTTGAATTGCCCCCTACATTAATTCAATTTTTTAATTCGATCACTTTGGCTGATGATATCGGTAATTCTGACACCAAAGTTTTCTTCAATTACAACTACCTCACCTTGCGCGATGAGTTTTCCGTTAACTAACACATCAACTGGCTCACCTGCAAGCTTGTCTAACTCAATTATAGAACCCGCTGACAATTCAAGAATCTCTTTAATAGAGCGTTTTGTCCTACCTAATTCCACCGTAACTTGAAGAGGAATATCTAATAACATATTAAGGTTTCTAGATTCAGCTTCCTGTAAATGCACAGATTCAAACTCTGAAAAAACAGCAGGTTGAATTTCTGGCTGTTTTGCATGAGTGCCACCAAGATGCTGTGGACTGCCGGTTGTCGCTGTTTGTGTAATTTCAGGTTGATGATACCGCTGTGTCGTTTGAAATGATGTTTCCATTTGTTGTTCAACATACGGCAATGTATAGCTGGATTGCTGGTCTTGCATCATAACAGCTTCCTGTTGGGCAGGAATCTCCATTGCAGTCGCTGTATTTTCCGACTGAGGGGAGAGCAGCTCTGCAACTAGGTCTTTTGCAAAACCAACTGGAACTAACTGCATAATAGTAGAATCAATTAAATCACCAATTGTTAAACGAAATGATATTTTCACTAACATATCATCGGCAGGAAGCTTCTCAGCTCCTTCACCTTGCTTAATATCAAGTATGTCAATACTTGGTGGAGAAATATCAATTTTCTTACTAAAAACAGTTGACATAGAAGTTGCAGCAGAACCCATCATTTGATTCATTGCCTCTTGAACAGCACTCAATTGTAGTTCCCCTAAGCTTTCCGGTGCAGCAAGACCATTTCCACCTAACATCAAATCAGCAATGATCGCTGCATCACTTTGTTTAATTACTAAAAGATTCGTTCCTGTAAAACCAGCTGTATAGTCAACATAGATTGCCACATATGGGTGCGGAAACTCATCAGCTAGTTCCGAGCTTAGAACAAGGGAAACATTTGGTGTCGTAATTTCAACTTTTTGATTAAGTAATGTGGAAAGTGCAGTAGCCGAACTTCCAAAAGAGATGTTCCCAATCTCTCCAAGCGCATCCTGTTCCATTAAAGATAAAAAATCTTCTACAAGGGGTTTATTATTTGGTACCGGTTCTCTGTTGTCTAAGTCTGCTGTACCTCTTAATAATGCATCAATTTCGTCTTGTGATAGCATATTTCCGTTATTCATCTTCACTGTCCCCCCCTTTAATCTCCTCTAAGATTTGTACGGCTTGTTTCTTATTAACCTTTCCTACCTGAGCATAAAATTTCGGAATCCCTTCCACCTTAAGCTCAATTGGATGTTGGATCATTTTATCAAGTTGTATAGTATCCCCAACATCTAATAACAGGAATTCTTGGATTGCGATATTTGCTGTGCCTAATTCCGCAACAAGCGGAAGTTTTGTATCCTTTAGATTGTTTTGAATAAAAGAAAGCTCTTCATGATTCCGCTCTTTTTTAGGTTTTGATTGCATCCAGTAATGTGCTGATAATTTAGGTATAATTGGCTCAAGGAATACATGTGGAATACAAATATTAATCATTCCGCTTGTTTCACCAATTTGCGTATTAAGTGAAATGACGACCACAGTTTCATTTGGAGAGACCATTTGAAGGAACTGCGGATTCACCTCAAATTCGGTTAAAATTGGATCAACTTCAACCAAATTAGCCCATGCTTCCCTAGCCTGTTCAAACGCTTTTTCAAACATATTACTCATGATTTTTGTTTCAATCTCGGTTAAATTTTCTATTTTATTTATGCCGGTTCCTTTTCCCCCAAGCATCCGATCAAGCATGGCATAGGCAATATTTGGGTTTACCTCCAAGATAATACTGCCTTCCAAAGGAGGCATTTCAAACACATTCAAAATCGTCATATTTGGAATGGAGCGAATAAATTCCTCATAAGGCACTTGGTCTGCTGTCCCAACTGTGATTTGCACATATGTTCGAAGCTGAGCTGAAAAGTAGGTTGTTAATAATCGTGCAAAGTTTTCATGGATCCGAGTAATACTTCGAATTTGATCCTTCGAGAAACGAAGGGCCCTTTTAAAATCGTAAACTTTTACACGTCGTTCACTTTCTTCTCTTTTTAGTTCTTCTGGATTCATTTCACCAGTCGAAAGAGCTGAAAGCAAGGCATCTATTTCGCTTTGGGATAATATTTCACCAGGCAAGGTTCCACCTCCGCTCTTTAGAGGATGTTCAAAAATCGGCCGAAAATGACACATCGAATTTCTTCGTTGTCTTGTTTTTCCGTTGCTCACGTATTAAGTGCATACGCTCCGCTACTCAAAACTGCGCCGCCTTGAAATTCTCGGTCCTTTTCAACCTCCTTTGAACTCTCATTCTTAAGTACTTATCATTCTATTGTGTTACTGCGGAAGAAAGGATGTCGCATAGACTTTCACGACAGCTCCATCTTGCATTAATTCATTGATTCGATCCTTTAATCTATTTTCAAGATTTATAATTCCCTCTTCACCTTTGAATTCCTCAGATGACATATTGGAAAGCTCTTTAATAATGATATTGCTCACCTGGAACCCGCGTTTTTCTAATTCCTCTTTCCCTTTTTTACCATCTGTCTGTATGCTAAAGGAAATACGAATATAGTCATCACTAAGTAGTTTTGTTGTGATTTCAGGAATCTCAACGGTCGCTTTTAGTACTTGGTCAATAGAAGGTTCCTTTTCACTATCACTTGCAGTTACCTTTGTTAAAATAACAAAAGCAGTGGTACCGACTAAAGTTATTGTACTTAAAATGATGACCATTATCACAAGCAGCTTATTTTTCATAGCACTATTTCCCCCCAAGCATTAACGAAGGCCGAGTACGTTTATTTTTTGATAAAATTCAAGAACCTTCACGTGTACATCCTCTTCTGTTTCCTTCACAACAAGTTTTTTACCATTCGATAATGTAATTGTTGTATCTGGAAAGGATTCAACCTGCTCAATATATATTGCATTTAAAGTGAATTTTTTATCATCTAATTTCGTTAAAGTAATCAAGTTATATCGAGGTTTAGCTAATTACTAAACCTCTTACCCCCTTAACGTTTCAGGTTTACAAGCTCCTGTAGGATTTCATCAGAAGTTGTGATGATACGTGTATTTGCTTGGAATCCACGTTGTGCTACGATCATTTCCGTAAATTCTTCGGAAAGGTCAACGTTTGACATTTCAAGTGCACCAGATTCGATTGAACCAAGTCCGGATGCTCCCGCAAAATTGATTACTGGATCTCCTGAATTCGATGTTCGTTGAAAAAGGTTACCTCCCACTTTCTCTAAACCACCTGAATTCGGAAATTTCGCTAATACTAGTTGACCACCCCAGCGTAAAGTTCCATTTACATCCACATAAGTAACCGATCCGTCTTGTCCGATACTCATGCTTTTTGCATCAGTAGGTATTTGGATTGGTTTATATTCTGGAGTTGGAGTTGCCCCACCTGTGTAAGTAGGTGGAGTAGTTGTAAAATCAAAATCATTAGGTATAATATCTGTTTGCACTGGACTAATTAGCCCGTCTGGGGTATTTGCATCACCATCATGATCACCTAATTCATTAGCAGCAAAGCCAACAACATACATACCCCCACTTGTTACTAAATAACCATTCTGATCCATATAGAAGTTACCAGCTCTTGTGTACATTGGATCTTCCCCTAATGGCGCTACTTGGAAAAATCCGTCGCCGGCAATCGCTAAGTCTAGAATTCTACCAGTCGTTTGTGTGCTCCCGCTGTTATGGATTGTATCAATAGCCGCCAAAGATGAACCTAATCCAACCTGTTTCGGGTTCACACCACCTAGCGTTTGTCCAGGAGCAGTTGCACCGTTAATTGTTTGGCTCATGATGTCACTAAAGACTGTTCTACCCTTCTTAAATCCATACGTATTTACGTTTGCGATATTATTTCCGATCACATCGAGCTTCGTTTGAAAGTTTTTCATTCCACTAATTCCTGAGTACATTGAACGTAACATTTCATTTTCCCCTTCCGAATGTAGGTGGCTTCTGTCAGTCCGCACACCTTGGCTTCCTGTTAAGGTCCAGCCTGTATTTATTAATTAATCTAAAATAATAGTTCCATTAATATTCGTAAATATCTGTGAGCTTGCTTCTTCTCGATTCATTGCCGTAATGACCGTGTTGTTTGGGACATTTACAATTAATGCAGCATTATTCGTAACAACTAATGAATCGCGAATTCCTTTCGTCTTAGCTTCTGAAATCTTCATTTGTATTTGTTTCCATTTAGAATCTTGAATACTAATATTTCTTTCGTCCAAGCGCTTTTGTGCATGTTTACTGATAACCAAGTTTGCCTCTTTTTCCAAGGCTTCCTTAAATGAAACTTTAGGCTGCTCAGTATGCTGAACTTTATTTTTGGTTTGCAGTGATAATGGATGATTTTGTATTTGTAAAATTCGATGGTCCATGTTTCCACCCCCTATTCTTCTTTGTTAGAAGGTTCCTTCACTTTCAAAATTTCATCACTATAAATCGTCGTTCCATCTTTTAACTCTAGCTCAATATATCCTGCTCTTTGCGATACGGATGTGACAATTCCTTGTCCATTTTTAATAATTTCTTTACCATCCTCATCTTGCGTTTTATAGCTGAATTCTACTTCTTTCCCGATCATATTACTGTACTTTAAAAGTTGTTCACCCTGCATTCCACTCACAAATTTTTCTAAAGTACTATTCATATTTGTCATTTGCTCCAAGGAAGTAAAGGTCGCCATTTGTGCGATAAAATCTTTATCCTCCATTGGGTTCATTGGATCCTGGTTTTGAAGCTGAGTCATTAATATTTTTAGAAAATCATCTTTTCCCAAAATATCATTACCCGTTTTTCTTTCAGGTTTTACATTTGAAAGGTAAAGATTAGAATCAATTTTTGTCGCCATCTAAGTCACCACCTATACTTTAAAATTAACAAGTTCATCAAGCAAAGCGGATGTAAAGGATTGTTCCTCATTTGCTTCTTGTTGGTTATTCTCTTTCTGTTGTCTTCCTGAATGTTGTCCTTGTTGCTGTTCACTTTCTCTTTGTAAGCTTCTTTCAGTTTGATACTGAAGTTGAGTACTAACTTCAATTTTTTCTACTGAAATGTTTTGTGCTACGAATGTAAGCTTTAGGTTTGATAGCTGTGATTCCACCAATTCCTTTGCTTGACTCGTTGAAGCCATAATTCTAGCAATCATTCCAGCTTCACCTTTGAGAAGTTCAATTCGTAACGAACCAAGATGTTCCGGATATAGATTGATTAATAGTTTTTGCTGCCCGCCACTATTCAAAAAGCTGCTTCTCGCCAGGATATTTTGAAACTGCTTGATAAAATGTTGCTGGTTTGGCAACGGTTTTCCATTTTGTTCAACAAACAACGAAAATTGCTGTACTTTTGGTAATTGGTTTGAACTAACATCAGCCAAAGGAATGGCCTCTGATGCAGTTGTTGTTGACTGAGTTGGATTGCTTGTCTTTTGCAATAGCTTATCGGTTATAGCCGTTTGTGGTGTATCCAGCCCTTTCGGTGTTAAGAAATATCTGGCATGGACTGTTTGCAAATATTGATGCCTTGTTTGTGATTCCAATAAAGGCTTAACCAAAAGCTTGTTTTCTAGTTTCTCCATTAAATCCTGAACAGCTTTATCGAAACTTAAATCAGTCTGTTCTTTAGCCTCTTGTGGATTAGAAGAAATATTCTCGTTAAAAACCATTTTAAATTGTTTGAGCAGATCCATTAGTCCTGCCTTATTAGTAAATGAGTGTTCCTCAGCATAATGTGTAGTTACCAAAAGAAGACCAATGAGTTCCGCGTTTTGAGTTACCTTCTTTAAATCGAGTTTATTAGCGCCATTTTGAATATCCGTTATAAACGCTTTTATTTGCTCAACCAAATCGGTTGGAAGAGTTAGAAATACGTCATCAAAATCAGATAAGTCAAGGTTTTCCTGCGAAAAGGTTTCGATATTTGCTAAAGTTTCCTCAATCGATTCTATTGATTGGTCTTCTTCTGCTTTTTCCTCAACCACAGATGGTGAGCCCTCTCCATAGGAATTTACAATAGGTTCCTGACCTATCCCTGCTAATGCCACCAAACTTTCACGAAAAGACAATTGCGATGAACCAATTCCTGGTAGAGCCTCATTACTTACAGCCCCATTTGTGACAGCCTTTCGGATGGAACCCATAGATAGATCGAAGTTTGCTGCCATGTTCACGTTCGTTTCACCTCCTTTCAAGTGGTGAAATTGTTTTATTGGGTAATTAATTGGGTAAACCTTGCAGCATCCTCAGGAGACATTTTTTCAAAGATGGCGGCTAGTTTTTCCGTATTAATACTTGTAAGAATCTCCCTTGCTTCCTCATCTTTTAGATTTGGAATAATTTTTGCCGCATTTTTCGGAGACATTTCCTCATACATTTTGGTTAAATCATCTAATGATTTACTTTTCGCTATACGTTCATCCTGAAGTTTGGCAATCTCATCTGAGAGACTTTCGATTTCAAGCTCTAAAGAGTGGATCTCACCATTCTTTGTTTCCAATTCACTTTCTAGTCGCGAAATCTTTGATTCCTTTGCCTGTATTTCAGCCTCTAATTCTGAAACGGAGACTTCATCCTTTTTCTGTACCTGTGATTCTTCTTTTTCGTCATTAAAAAGAGAAGAAATAATGGGAGCCTTGGATGCAAAGTCTTTCATGATTCCAAGCGGATTAAATCCTGTGACAGATAATAAGACTATAACGACAATCAAAGTAAAGAAAGATGGAATAAGTATGACATACAGAAACCATTGAAATTTGCTGTATTCTTTTTCATTGGGCTCCACTTGATCACCTATCTTCCTTTTGACATATATTGTTGGATTGAAATTTCATCCATCATCTGACTTTCCTGCATTTTTAAATGACCTTCATAGACAGCAAAGTCCTTCTCATGCATGACTTCATATTTTTTAACTTCAATATTTTTTTCGGTTAATAATGCTTGCAGTTGCTGCATTTTATTTCTTGCTTTAATAACAAGATGTTGGTATGACATAATCGTTTTTTCCAAGCCAGTTATGAAGGACTGTTGATGCCGAATGCTCTGAATGGATAAGCCACCTTGTAGCTGCTGTCTTTGATTTTCCTCAAGTAATTCCTTCTTCTTTAACGTTTCATATAAAGCTTCGGCCGCATCTTCAAATTCTTTCACCGAAGTTTTATAATCTGCAAGAACCTGATTCTTCTCATTTTCTTTTATCGACATAACTTTTTGAAATTTGAACTTGTAAGTCATTTCTTTTACTCACCTTTTTCAGCCAATTGTGCCAATAAGTGTAAACTTTCTTCGAAAGTAAATTTCTCATCTGTTTGCTGTTTTAAAAACGATATAATCTTTGGATAATACCTAATTGCTTCATCAACCTCAATGGAGGATCCCCTTTTATACGCACCAATATTAATTAAATCCTCAGAATTAAGGTAGGTTGCCATGATTCCTCTCAGTTTTTCAGCATAGGATTTATGGTCAATTGATGTAATTTGGTTCATGACACGACTGATTGACTTTAAAACATTAATTGCTGGATATTGTCCTTTATTGGCAAGATTTCGATCAAGCACGAAATGTCCATCAAGTATTCCTCGAACCGTATCCGCGATTGGCTCATTCATGTCGTCTCCGTCCACTAAAACAGTGTAAAAAGCAGTGATAGAACCCAAATGATTCGTCCCCGTTCTTTCTAACAGTCTCGGAAGTGTTGTAAAAACACTTGGTGTGTAACCTTTTGTTGTTGGCGGTTCTCCAATTGCTAAACCAATTTCACGGCTTGCCATTGCAACACGGGTAACCGAATCCATCATTAACATCACGTCTAGACCCTTATTCCTGAAAAACTCTGCTATTGCTGTCGCAGTCATCGCTGCTTTAATGCGAAGTAAGGCAGGCTGGTCGGAAGTAGCAACTACTAAAATTGATCTTTTAAGGCCTTCCTCACCTAAATCCTTTTCAATAAACTCTCGCACCTCACGTCCACGCTCTCCGACAAGCGCAATTACATTGATATCAGCTGTCGTATTACGGGCGATCATTCCCAAAAGTGTACTTTTACCAACACCACTTCCAGCAAAAATTCCGACCCTTTGCCCGTTTCCAACGGTTAACAGGCTATCTATCATCTTTACCCCGACCTCAATTGGCTTTGCAATTGGAGGGCGAGACAATGGATTTGGAGGGTCTTGTTCAGTCGGTGCAGAAGATAATCCCCTAGGCAGTTCACTTCCATCCAGCGGTTGTCCGAGCGGGTCTAATACCTTTCCTACTAACCCATCTCCAACCTTTATATCAAGTGGTTTACCAGTTGCTTCAACAATGCTTCCCGGAGAAATATCCTTTACACTAGTAAATGGCATTAGGATAACATGCTCCTCACGAAAACCGACTACTTCAGCTTGAATACACCTTTTATAATTTACTCCAACATAAATATGGCATAAATCTCCAATCGAACATTCTGGACCACGAGATTCAATCATTAAGCCAACGACCCTAGTTACCTTACCGAACCGTTTATATGAATCGATAGAATGTATCTCATTAAGAAGTTCGATTGCCTTCAAAGCCTATTCCTCCATTAACATTGATAGTAATTTTTCTTTTATCTCAGATAACTGGGTATCTACACTAGCATCAATTTTTCCAAAGGAAGATTCAATCACACAATCAACCTCTCCTAAATCTTCATTCGGAAAAACGAAAAGATTAGATTCCTGGCCTAAGAGAGCAGTTAACTCCTCTTTTTGCTCAATTACAATTTGGTAAAAACGAGGATTTAGTTGAATCGTAATACCGGAATGCTCCTTTACTTCTTTTAGGGCCTTTTTTACTAGGTAAGAAAAAACTGCAGGTTGCTCAGACAATTGAATCCCGATAATTTTTTCTGCCACCGTTATGGCAAGCCGTAATATATCTTCTTCCGAAGAATCTAGATATTGATCGTAATCATACTTTGATGATTCAATGATTCGGCGAGCTTCAGAAAGTAAATCGGTATATTCTTGATAACCCTGCTCTTTTCCTTTAGTCATTCCAGCTTGAAAACCTTCTTCTAACGTTTTCTGGTAAAGGTCTTGTTTCTCTTCTTCCCATTCACGTTTTTCAACTAATGCTTGTTGCCTGATTGAATTGGAATAGGCAATAGCGTCTTTGACAATTTTATCTGCCTGTTGTTTAGCCTCATCGAGTATTTTTTGAGAAACAAACTGTAAATTTTGCTGCTCAGCTTCGTCTTGATTACGTTCTTGGGTCTGAAAAACTTTGAGTCCTATGATTCGCTTCGGAATTTCCTTTGACTCAGCAGAACTTGATTTTATGACATTAGACAATAATATCATCTCCCCCACCACGAGCGATGACAATTTCTCCAGCTTCCTCTAGTCTTCTAATAACCGCTACAATACGTGATTGGGCTTCCTCAACATCACGTAATCGTACAGGTCCCATATATTCCATTTCCTCTTTAAATGTTTCGACCATCCGTTTTGACATATTTTTAAAAACTATTTCCTTCACTTCTTCACTTGCTACACGAAGTGAAAGCATGAGGTCTTCATTTTCAATATCACGAATGACTCGTTGAATCGCACGATTATCAAGAGTAACAATATCTTCGAATACAAACATTCTCTTTTTGATTTCATCGGCAAGCTCTGGGTCCTGAATTTCCAACGCGTCTAAAATCGTTCTTTCCGTTGAACGGTCAACTCCATTTAACACTTCTACCACAGCTTCTATTCCACCGGTTTGGGTATAATCATGTGTTACAGTAGCTGAAAGCTTACGTTCTAGAATTTGCTCAACCTCATTAATAATTTCAGGTGAAGTTCGATCCATAATTGCGATTCTTCTTGCGATATCTGCCTGAACTTCTTGAGGCAGCTCTGATAAAATTTGTGCTGCTTGTCTGGAATCTAAATAGGATAATATTAAGGCGATAGTCTGTGGATGTTCATTTTGAATAAAGTTCAAAATTTGTCCCGGATCGGCCTTTCTTGCAAAATCAAAAGGTTTAACTTGAAGGGAAGATGTTAATCGGCTAATAATAACTCCTGCTTGTTCTTCTCCAAGTGCTTTTTCAAGTACTGTCTTCGCATAACCAATACCACCTTGGGTGATATAATCCTGAGCAATCGCAATTTGATGAAATTCTTCCATTATTTGTTCCTTTGTATTTGCCTCCACCTTTCGAACGCCAGAAATTTCTAGTGTTAACTTTTCAATTTCTTCTTCGGACAGATGCTTATACACTGATGCCGAAACATCTGGACCTAATGAAATCAGGAGAATGGCTGCTTTTTGCTTACCAGTAAGTCCATTATGAATTTCTCGTTTTGCCATTTCTCCACCTCCTACTCATCTGCCAACCATGAACGTAATAGTTTTGCGAAATCCTCTGGTTTATCTTTTGCAAGCTTCTCCAATTGTTTCCTTTTGACTACTGCATCTGATTCTTTTTCCTCATTAACATCTGGAATATGGTCAAAGAATACAGGTTCTGATTGAGGAAGTTCATCCTCGATTTCTGTGTCTCTCTTTTTGCGTAAAAACAAGAATAATAGAATAATAAGACCAAGTACTAGAAGACCACCTACTATATAAATCCATAAAGGAACTTTAGCGATTGCTGGTGTTTCAGCAACTGTTGTTGATTTCCCGCTAAATTCTTGGACAGAAACAACAATTTTATCTTGAATTTGTTCTTGTGTTAATTCATTATTCTCATCCTGATTGATACTAGTACTCACAATCGTACTTAGGATTCTTTCAATATCGTCCACACGTTCCTGTGGCATTGATGCAGGATCTTTAGGATCTGGTGCTTCGACCATAACTTGAATTCCTAAATCTCTTATTTTATATGGAGCTTCCACAATCTCCTTTGTGATACGATTCACATCTTTGTTAACACGTTCTTCTATACGCTCATAATCCCCATTTCCGGCTTGCCCATTTGTATTATAACTTGGGACATCTGTCTCACCGGTACCAACAACTCCGCCAGCAGCAGCACCATCTCCAGTAAAGGTTTCTGTAATTCTTTCAACACTAATTTCAATGCCATCCATGTTTTCAGGATTAACTGGTGTAACAAGGTTTTCTTGGCGATTTTCTTGTGTAAAATCAATATCTGTTGTAACGGACACGACGATTTTATCTGGCCCCATCATCGTACCTAGCATTTGCTGGACTTGTCTTTGAAGATCTTTTTCAATTTCACGCTTTAATTCAAGTTGTGATGCTACATTTCCAATAACAGATATATTTTCTTCATTTTCCAAGTCAAAATACTCAAAGTTTTGATTGGTTATGACGATATTATCTGTAGGTAGATTTGGAATGCTTTTTGAAACCAAGTGATATAAGGATTTTATCTGTTGTTGTTCAAACCTATATCCTGGTTTCGTGTTAAGAACGATTGAAGCGGAAGCCTCTTTCTCGCTGTCCTTCACAAAAATACCATCGTTCGGCATACTAATCATAACCTTTGCATCGTTTATCCCATCGATGCCCTTAATTAGGTTGGCTAATTCAGTTTGAGTGGATTCGAGTTTAAGCATATTAAATTCATTATCGGTCATTCCAAAACCAGCATTTTCACCAAAAAATGAATAATCGATATTCCCGCTGTCTGGTATTCCTTCTGCTGCAAGATCAACCATTAAGGTTTCGACCACTTCCTCTGGCACCTTAATGGTTGATCCATTATCCGCTATTTCTGATTGAATTCCTCTAGAATCTAAAGTAGCTTTTATTTGACCTGTTTCCTGTGGAGTTAGATTGCTATACAACGGAACAAGTGTTGTTTTTGTAGTGAAAAATACTGTAAGTGAAACAACCAAAATTAAAAGCAAAGGCAATCCAAGTATCGTGGTTTTTTGAAGACCAGATTGTTTCTTCCAAAACTCACTTATCTTCGTTTTATATAAAAGTAGTTTCTCTTTCATTTACATACCCCTATCAAGATGTTGTTTTTAGATTAAACCTGCATCCTCATGATTTCTTGGTATGCTTCTATTACTTTATTTCGAATTTGAAGTGTTGCCTGCAATGAAACACTCGCTTTCTGAGAAGCAATCATTACTTGGTGCAAATCAACGTTTTCGCCTTTTATCAGTTTTTCGGTCATGATATCCGAATTCTTTTGCGATTCATTCACGTTATTGATGGCGTCTTTTAAAAAATGGCTAAACTCCGTTTGAACAGAGCTTGCCGTCTTTTGCTGTACGTTAGGCTTCGAAAAAACCTGCGGTGCAGCAATATTTATTTTATCGATCATGATTTATCACCTATTTTCCGATTTCTAATGCCTTCATTAACATTCCTTTAGACGCATTTAAGACTGTCACATTTGCCTCGTAAGATCTTGTGGCACTAATTAAATCGACCATTTCCTTTAGAGGGTCTACATTCGGTAGAGCTACATAGCCATCTTCATTTGCATCAGGATGATCAGGATTATATACAAGCTGAAATGGAGTATTGTCTTCAACAATACCCGTTACCTTAACCCCACTTCCTGCATTTGATTGATTCATTGCTTTAGATAAATGGGAGGAAAAACTAGCACCTTGTGGTTGCTGAATAACCATTTTCCTTCTATACGGCTGCCATTGTCCATCGACAAGTTTTCCCCTTGTTGTATCTACATTCGCCATATTAGAAGAAATAACGTCCATTCTAAGTCGTCCAGCCGTTAAGGCAGAAGCGCTAGTATTGAGGCTATGAAAAATCGACACTCTTAGTTCCCTCCTTTAATCACTGTATTTAATGTATTAAATTTCCCGCTTATTCTTTCAGTGACGGCATTATAATAAATTTGGTTTTCCGCCAATAATGCCATTTCTTTATCGATATCCACGTTATTACCGTTGTGGTTAAATGCTGTATCATTCTTAGTAATGAATAAGCTGTTTGATCGTTTACTGCTAGTAAATTCGAAATGTTTCTCATTCGTACGATTTGCTCTCAATTGACTATTCATTTCATTTGATAGAAGGTTCTTAAAGCTAACATCTTGTGCTTTGTAATTCGGTGTATCTACATTTGCAATATTATCTGAGATAACCTTCTGTCGAAGAGCTGAATAATCTAAAGCTTTTTCTAGCGAATGAATAGTATTAGAAAAAAGTTTCATCTTATCCCCTCACAAAAAATATATATCCTTCGAATAAATATAACGTATTGTGTTAACTATTTATTATTGTAATGAAATTAAATCTATCTGTCTATGAAGCTTACGATAAAAAGTGATGAAATTCGACAATATAGGACTTATTGCTCACTGTTTCCACTCTTAATTATAGGATTTTAGTCGTGAAGTTTCACGCATTTTTTTACAAAAATCGTCAAGTACTTATTTCCACTATAAAAATTCTACAATATATGATAAGTATAAGTATTTTATCCGATTGCAAATAAAAAACGAAGATGGATTACACCATCTTCGTTTTTCTGCTTAATGCGATTTTAATTTTTCTAATTCAATTAAGAATTTATCGTTGAGTACTTTAATGTAAGTTCCCTTCATTCCTAATGAACGAGATTCGATTACACCGGCACTTTCAAGCTTTCTTAATGCATTTACGATAACTGATCTTGTGATTCCAACACGGTCGGCAATTTTACTTGCAACCAATAATCCTTCATTGCCGTTTAATTCTTCAAAAATATGTTCAATTGCTTCAAATTCACTATATGATAATGAACTAATCGCCATTTGTACAACCGCTTTGCTTCTTGCTTCTTCTTCAATTTCTTCTGCCTTTTCACGAAGAATTTCCATACCAACAACTGTTGCACCGTATTCAGCTAAGATTAGATCGTCATCTTCAAAGCTTTGATCGAGTCTTGAAAGGATAAGTGTACCTAATCTTTCACCACCACCGATAATTGGTACAATTGTTGTTAACCCACTTTTAAACAAGTCTTTGTTTTCAATTGGGAAAGCAGTATAAGCACTTTCAATATCAAGGTTCGATGACGTTTCCTGAATGTTGAATAGGCTTTGTGTATATTCTTCAGGGAAATGACGATCTTCAATCATTTTAATCATTCTTTCGTTTTCAATTTGCTGATTGATGGCAAATCCAAGAAGTTTACCACGGCGACTTAATAAGAAAATATTTGCTCCAATTACATCGCGTAGTGTTTCTGACATTTCTTTAAAGTTAACTGGTTTACCTGCTGCTTTTTGCAGCATTGCATTAATTTTTCGTGTTCTTTCTAATAATGGCATTTACTTGTTCCTCCTGATAATCTTACAAAATAAACTGACTTAAATCTTTGTTTTTAACGATAGTACTTAACTTATCATCCACATATTGTGGAGTAATCGTGATTTTTTCCATTGTAATATCGGGTGCTTCGAATGATAAATCCTCTAAAAGTCTTTCCAAAATCGTATGTAGACGACGCGCTCCAATATTGTCCGTATCTTGATTCACTTGGAAGGCAACTTCAGCTATCTTACGAATAGCATCGTCAGAAAATTCGAGTTGTATACCTTCTGTTTCTAATAATGCTGAATATTGTTTCAAAAGGGCATTATCGGGCTCAACTAAGATTCGATAAAAATCATCGACAGTTAGTTTAGTAAGCTCCACGCGAATCGGAAAACGACCTTGTAATTCAGGGATTAAATCCGAAGGCTTTGACATATGAAAGGCTCCTGCTGCAATAAATAACATGTGATCTGTTTTAACAGATCCATATTTTGTTACAACGGTTGATCCTTCAACAATCGGTAAAATATCACGTTGCACTCCTTCTCTTGAAACATCTGCCGAAGAAGAATTATGACTTTTACCCGCCACTTTGTCAATCTCATCTATGAAAATAATTCCGGATTGTTCAGCACGGTTAACAGCCTCTTGAGTAACCTCATCCATATCAATTAGCTTTGCTGCTTCTTCATTTGTCAGGACTTTGCGAGCATCCTTAACCGTCAATTTACGCTTTTTGCGTTTTTTCGGCATAAGGTTGCTTAATGCATCCTGCATATTCATTCCCATATTCTCCATACCGGAGCCTTGAAGTAAATCGAACATAGATGCCTGCTGCTCTTCAACTTCGACCGTTACGTAGTAATCTTCGAGTTCACCAAGTGCAAGCTTATGAGCCATTCTCTTTCTTTTTTCACTTAAGCTTTCTTCTTCCGATGATTTTTCGACCTCTGGCTCATTATTATTCCCACCAAATAACATTTCAAGTGGATTTTTATAGTTTGTTTGCTTTTTCGAGCCCGGAACAAGCAATTCAACAATACGATTATTGGCATTTTCCTGAGCTCGATCAGATACTTCTACCATTTTCTCCTCTTTTACAAGGCGAACAGCAGTTTCAATTAGGTCTCGAACCATTGATTCAACATCTCGACCAACATAGCCTACTTCCGTAAACTTAGTAGCCTCTACCTTAATAAAAGGAGCCCCTACTAGCTTTGCAAGCCGTCTTGCAATTTCAGTCTTACCAACACCAGTTGGTCCAATCATCAATATATTCTTTGGTACAATCTCATCTTTAAGCTTTTCGTTAAGCAGACTGCGGCGGTAGCGATTTCTTAATGCCACTGATACGGCTCTTTTTGCTTGATTCTGGCCAATAATATATTGATCTAATTTTTCAACGATCTGTCTTGGGGTTAAATTCGTCTTCAAAGTAATCCCCTCCTTATAGTTCTTCAACTATAATATTTTCATTTGTATACACGCAAATCTCACTTGCAATTTCTAATGCAGCTCTCGCAATTTCTTTAGCTGTTAAATGATCACCAGAATATTTTTTCAAAGCACGTCCAGCAGAAAGAGCGTAGTTTCCGCCAGATCCAATTGCTAGAATTCCATCATCTGGTTCGATAACTTCACCTGTGCCTGAAATTAGAAGCAAATCCTTCTCATCCATTACAATCAGCATAGCCTCTAATTTACGAAGAACTTTATCACTTCTCCATTCTTTAGCAAGTTCTACTGCTGCCCTTTGTAAATTCCCATTAAATTCTTCCAGGCGTCCTTCAAACATTTCAAAAAGGGTAATTGCATCTGCGACAGAACCAGCAAAACCAGCAATAACTCTTCCTTGAAACAGCTTTCGCACCTTTCTGGCAGTATGCTTCATAACAACTGCATTGCCAAAGGTTACTTGACCATCTCCAGCCATTGCTGAATTTCCCTTATGTTTTACAGCAAATATTGTCGTTGCATGAAAATTTGACATTTTTTGAACAGCCTCCTTATGCACGTGGGTGTGAGGATAAATAAATATTTCGCAAATGATCCTTGGTGACATGCGTATAAACTTGTGTTGACGACAGATTTTCGTGTCCGAGTAATTCTTGTACAGACCTCATATCAGCGCCCTCGTTTAAAAGGTGTGTAGCAAATGTATGTCTTAATACGTGTGGACTAATATGTATCGTAGCTGAAGTCTTTTTGATCATATTATTTAGGATTAACCGGACTCCCCTTGAAGTTAAAGGTCCACCCCGAAAATTAAGGAATAAATTGTTTGTATGTACTGATGCTTTTTCGAGCAATTCCTTGCGACTCTTTTGTATATAGTTAGTAAGTGCTTGTTCGGCATAACTTCCAAAAGGTACGTAGCGTTGTTTATTTCCTTTACCATGAACCAACACAGTTCCTAATGAAAAGTCTAAATCCTGAAGTGTTAGCTTACAGCATTCACTTACACGGATTCCAGTTCCATAAAGCAATTCAAGTAGAGCTTGATCCCGCTGCCCTAAACTTGTAGAGACATCTGATACTTCAAATAGCTTTTCTAATTCTTCCTCATATAAAAAATGCGGGAGCTTTTGTTCCCTTTTTGGCAATGAAACCAAAGTAAATGGGTTTTGAGAAACAAGTTTTTCCCTTTGCAGAAAATTAAAAAAACTGCGCAATGTTGAGATCTTTTTTGCAACAGTACGTCTTGCATATTGTTTCTTATAAAGCTCCGTAAGATACAATCGCACATCTGAATATGTTACATTTGATAAATTTGAGATGGATTCTCGATTTAGAAATAAGAAAAAATGTTCAATCGCTTGTTCATAATGCACAATTGTATATTCTGAATAATTTTTCTCGATTTGTAAATATTCTTTGAATAATTGTAACGATTTGTTCACATTTTCCATAATTTTCACCTCACAAGGGCTACTAAATATTATCATAATTTAGTAGCCCTTGCAAATAAAAACTCTGATTTTTTTACAAAATTCTGAATTGCGCAAGAAATCAGTGCTTAATATGATTCTTTAAACAGAGAAAATGGTGAGCCACAATGAACTCACCAAACAAGTTATTTTTGAGGTTCTTCTTTGTAGTCACACTGGGCACATTGTACTTGAATTCCCTTTTTGAGCTTTTTCTCAACTAACAGGTTTTCACACTTTGGACATTTCCTTGGAAGTGGTTTATCCCAAGAAAGAAAATCACATTCTGGGTATTGGTCGCAACCATAGAAAATTCTTTTCTTTTTGCTTTTTCTTTCAACTATGTTTCCTTTCTCACATTTCGGGCAAGGAACACCAATTTCCTTAACAATTGGTTTCGTATTACGACAATCAGGGAAATTAGAGCAAGCCATGAATTTTCCATAACGTCCCATTTTATAAACCATTGGATGTCCGCAATTTTCACAATCTACACCTGCAGGTTCATCCTTTATTTCAACTTCCTTCATTTCTGCTTCTGCTATTTCTAATCTTTTTTCGAAGTCTTTGTAGAATTCATCAATAATATTGATCCATTCTGTTTTTCCTTCTTCAATTTCATCAAGGTCATGCTCCATTTTAGCAGTAAACTTTACATCCAAAATTTTCGGAAAGAACTCGAGCATTAATTCATCCACGATCTCTCCAAGTTCAGTCGGTATGAACCGCTTGTTATCTAACGCAACATACCCTCTCTTTTGAATGGTATCTAATGTTGGCGCATAAGTTGATGGTCTTCCTATCCCTAATTCTTCAAGTGTTTTAACAAGTCTTGCTTCCGTATAACGTGGCGGTGGCTGGGTAAAATGTTGCTTTGGATCAATATCTTTTGAAAATACTTGGTCACCCTCTGCCAAGCCAGGGAGCATCTTTTCTTTTTCTTCAACATTATCATCATTGCCCTCAACATAGACCTTCATAAAACCAGGGAATTTAACTTTTGAGCCTGTTGCCCGAAATACAACATCGCCATTATTTAGGTCAACACTCATTGTATCCATAATTGCTGAAGCCATTTGACTCGCAACAAAACGTTCCCAAATAAGCTTATATAATCGTAATTGGTCTCTGCCTAAATACTGTTTCACGCTACTTGGCTCTCTAAAAACAGAAGTCGGACGAATCCCTTCGTGAGCATCCTGGGTATTCGCTCCCTTTTTCTCTTTTCTTTTTGTATCTGTTAAGAATTGCTTGCCAAAAGTCTGTTCAATATATTGTGTTCCTTCTTCAATTGCAGTGTCAGAAATTCGTGTGGAATCTGTACGCATGTAAGTTATTAGACCAACTGTCCCTTCCTTACCCAGATCAATTCCTTCATATAATTGTTGTGCCAGCATCATTGTTTTCTTAGCCCGAAAATTTAACTTACGAGCTGCTTCTTGTTGTAAAGAAGAGGTGATAAACGGTGGCGACGGATTTCTTTTTCGTTCCTTTTTAGTTACGGAATGAATGGTAAATGAATTCCCATCAATTTTAGACAGTATATCGTTTACTTCTGCTTCATTTGTTAATTCAACTTTTTTTCCATTCACACCGTAAAATTGGCCTTCAAATTGTTCGGTTCCTTTTAAAAAGTCTGCTTTAATTGTCCAGTATTCTTCAGGCTCAAAATCTCGAATTTCTTTTTCACGATCAATGATTAGTCTGACAGCAACGGATTGTACTCGTCCCGCACTTAAACCCTTTTTTACTTTCTTCCATAGGATTGGACTAATATTATAGCCTACTAATCTGTCAAGAACACGTCTAGCTTGTTGAGCATCGACGAGTGATTGATTAATTGGACGTGGGTGTTTAAATGATTCTTTAATCGCGTCCTTAGTAATTTCATTAAAAACAACTCGACAATCAGAATTGATATCAAGATCTAAGGAATGAGCAAGATGCCATGCAATTGCTTCCCCTTCACGGTCGGGGTCGGCCGCCAGATAAACTTTTTTTGCTTTTTTCGCGGCAGTCTTTAAATCCTTCAGAACAGGACCTTTACCTCGAATTGTTATATATTTCACTTCAAAATCATTTTTTGCATCAACACCCATTTGACTTCTTGGAAGGTCTCTAACATGGCCCATTGATGCTTTCACTTTATATTTTTTCCCTAAATATCTTTCAATTGTTTTTGCTTTTGCTGGTGATTCAACTATGACTAAATAGTCCGACATGTATCGCTTCCTCCTTAGAGGTTAAAATAATTTCCAGTTATAATAAATCCTCCATATTATTAAATATTCAAGGACAGTTTGTCAAACTGTTATGATTATTTTTATACATTTTAATTCAATTTTTAAGAAAAAGGTTGAAATTCTGAAAGAATATCCTCGCTGTTAAGCACTAATTTTGCACCTGATTGAATTAATTTATTCGTTCCAACACAAGATTGTTCTAAAATGGAACCTGGAATTGCAAAAACCTCTCTACCCTGATTTAAAGCCTGATCTGCAGTAATTAAAGAACCACTTCTTTCCTTGGCTTCTACAACCATTGTGCCCTGTGCCAATCCGCTAATTATTCGATTTCGCATCGGAAACTGCCATTTTTCTGGCTTAGTAAAAGGGGGATATTCAGAAATAAGTATATGATGTTGAGTGATGGTAGTAGCCAATTCTTTGTTTTCAAGGGGATAAATATGATGAAGGCCGCCAGCGATAACCGCAATGGTTTTGCCATTATGATCGATCGCTAGCTTATGAGCCATTGTATCTATTCCACGTGCCAAACCGCTAACCAATACCCAGTTTTGCCTAATTAAAGGGACCAACACCTTTGACATACTTTGCCTGCTTAATCCAGTAGGTGTTCGAGACCCTACAACGCTTAATAATTTCTCACTGTTTAATAATGCCTTGTCTCCAGAAGTGTATAACACCCATGGCGGGTCATAAATTTGTTTTAGAAGACGAGGATACTCTTTATCAAATATGGTAATAATCCCCACATTATTATTGCTATATTGTTTTAGCATACTTTGGATTGATAAAGAATGCAAATCATTTAAAAAGTTTTTCATCTGATTTTTAGTCAATGGAAGGATTTTTTCATAGAAAGTGGTAGGGTAATTATAAATAGAAGAAAGTGTAGGATCATGCTGTAGGATTCGAAAAATAGATTTCCAGCCAATTCCTCGACAATGATGAAGATGTATTAAATTTTCACGATTTTTTTCCATATAGTCTCCTTTTTTTACTAGAAAGAGACAGTTCTTTCGTTAAGAACTGCCCCATTTTATCTATTTAATGAGTTTTACATTTTTCGTATAAGCCTTTTTCTTTAAGAACTGAAATTAACGTTTCACCCATTACTGATGGTGTTTCAGCAACCTTAATTCCACATTCATTCATTGTTTTGATTTTTTCTGCTGCTGTACCTTTACCACCGGAAATAATCGCGCCAGCATGGCCCATACGCTTTCCTGGAGGTGCAGTTTGCCCACCGATAAAGCCTACAACAGGCTTAGTCATGTTTGCTTTAACCCACTCAGCAGCTTCTTCTTCAGCTGTTCCACCGATTTCACCAATCATGATAACTGCGTATGTTTCTTCATCTTCATTAAATGCTTTTAATACGTCGATGAAATTCGTTCCGTTAACAGGATCGCCACCAATTCCAACAGCTGTTGTTTGTCCAATTCCAGCTTGTGTTAATTGATGTACAGCCTCATATGTTAACGTACCAGAACGAGATACAACACCTACATGACCTTTTTTATGGATATATCCAGGCATAATACCAATTTTACACTCGTCAGCTGTGATAACACCAGGGCAGTTAGGACCGACTAAACGAGTCTTCTTGCCTTCCATATAGCGTTTCACCTTAACCATGTCTAATACTGGAATATGCTCTGTAATACATATTGCTAGATCAAGTTCTGCATCAACTGCTTCCATAATTGCATCCGCAGCAAATGGAGCAGGAACATAAATGACTGAAGCTGTTGCACCTGTTTGATCTACTGCTTCTTTAACAGTATTGAACACAGGTACACCTTCCACCTCAGATCCACCCTTACCAGGTGAAGTACCACCTACAATTTTAGTACCATATTCAAGCATTTGTTTTGTATGGAAAAGAGCCGTAGCACCTGTAATCCCTTGAACAATTACTTTTGTATCTTTATTAACAAAAACACTCATGTTTGTCCCCTGCCTTTCTTACCCTACTAGTGATACGATTTTTTGTGCACCGTCTGCCATTGACTCAGCAGCAGTAATGTTTAGACCAGATTCTTGTAAAATCTTTTTACCTAAATCTACGTTTGTTCCTTCAAGACGTACTACTAGAGGAATTTCCAAACCTACTTCTTTCGTTGCAGCTACAACACCTTCTGCAATAACATCACACTTCATAATTCCGCCAAAGATATTTACGAAAATACCTTTAACGTTTTCATCTGATAGAATGATTTTAAATGCTTCGGTTACTTTCTCAGCTGTTGCGCCGCCCCCAACATCAAGGAAGTTTGCGGGATCTCCACCGTAGTGTTTAATGATGTCCATTGTAGACATAGCAAGCCCTGCACCGTTAACCATACATCCGATGTTTCCATCAAGTGAAATATAGCTTAACTCATATTTAGAAGCTTCGATTTCCTTTGCATCTTCTTCGTCTAAGTCACGGTATTCTAATACGTCCTTTTGACGGTATAATGCGTTAGAATCGAAGTTTAATTTCGCATCAAGTGCCATTACTTTACCATCGCCTGTTACAACTAAAGGGTTAATTTCAGCAATAGAGCAATCCTTTTCAACGAATGCAGTGTATAAAGCAGTCATGAATTTTACGGCTTGATTCACTAATTCTTTCGGTATATTAATGTTAAATGCAATTCGACGAGCTTGGAAAGGCAATAGTCCAACAACCGGATCGATTTCTTCTTTGAAAATCTTTTCAGGTGTTTTTTCAGCAACCTCTTCGATTTCAGTACCACCTTCTTCAGATGCCATCAATACAACATGAGAAGTGGCACGATCAAGTACAAGACCAATATAGTACTCTTTTTTAATATCGCAGCCTTCTTCAATAAGAAGACGTTTTACTTCTTTACCTTCAGGACCTGTTTGGTGTGTAACAAGTGTTTTACCTAGGATTTCATTGGCATAAGTACGAACCTCATCTAGGTTCTTCGCTACTTTAACCCCACCAGCTTTACCACGACCCCCTGCATGAATTTGCGCCTTAACAACACAAACCTGGGATCCTAGTTCTTTTGCAGCTTCAACAGCCTCATCAACTGTGAACGCAACCTTACCATTTGGAACAGCTACCCCATATTTTCTGAGGATCTCTTTTCCTTGATATTCATGGATATTCATTTCCCATCCTCCATTCTTATGTAAAAAAAGCAAAGAATTTTTTGTCAGTCCAAATGTTATTATACATTTTTATTAATCTTTCTATGACTATTAAAATTTTTCAGAAAAAATCTATATTCATAGAAAAGTACATCATTTTACGAGAGGGTATTTTTCCCAAACATCGATGACGAAAACTAGACAAAAATTAGACTGCGCTTTCATTTTATAACTGAAAATACGGCTTGTCTACCATTTAGCATGAATTTGTTTTTTTTTCTGCAAATTATAGAAAAATACTATATCAAAAAACTTTTTATCATGGTTTTTTTACGCTTTTTTCCATTTTATAGATGAAAGCAAATATTTCCGCAATAACCTGGTACAATTCCTCGGGGATCCTATCATTTAATTTAAGCTCTTCTAATAAATCAACTAACGGAGCATCCTCTTGAATCGGAATCTCATGAGCTTTGGCCATCTCAATTATATTTTCAGCAATGATGCCCTTACCCTTTGCAACAACCTTTGGCTCAGAATCTATCTTTTCATCATATGACAAAGCAATAGCCTTCATTGCTCTAGCTTCAGGTAATTTTTTCATATTTTAAAATCCACTCTTTCATGAAATCCTTCTAATCCTGTTTTCATAGGTTGTTCATCACTACCTGTATTTACAATTTTAATCGATGAAAGTAGATACCCTTGCTTTTCCAAATTGGTTTGGATAGTGTGTTTTAGTTCTTCAACTAGTGCCCCAATTTCTTCAGTATCATTAAAGATAGCAATTGTTAAAATACGGTTCTGCACCTTAACATCAAGTACCACCTGTTTTAAATAATTTAACTCGATCGAAAATAGGAGATGACAAAATTCAGGATCAATTTTACCGTTTTTCTTCCTTCCATCCAACCGAAACGTAAAGTTTGTGTAAGCTGGATGTTGAAAAGTAATTTGAAGTAATTGATTTGATTCATTCGATGTTAGTTCTATTGTATCCATTTGAAGCGGACTGCTTTTATGTGCTGCATGTTCAGATGCTGCTTCATCTAAAGACGGTAAAATGCCTGATAGGTTCGCGGTAGGATTTTGTATCCTTTGTTCACCTCGATTGGCATTCGAAAGAGAGTGAAGCTTTTGAAAGGCTTCATTCTTCATTAACACTTGGATTAAATGAATTGGCATCATCATTTTGCCTCGATTAATTCCCGTATTGGAGCAAATGAACGACGATGTTCACTTATAACACCATATTTTTTAAGTGCTTCAAGATGATAGGCAGTCCCATATCCCATATGCTTTTCAAATCCGTATTGCGGAAAAGCATGGCTTAAACGTACCATTAGGCGGTCTCTAGTTACTTTTGCTATGATTGAGCTTGCAGCAATTGACACACTTTTTGCATCCCCTTTTATAATGGACGTTTGCGGGATATCGATCGGAATTTCCATAGCGTCGACTAATAGATGATCAGGTTTTACAGACAAACTTAATAGAGCCTTTTTCATCGCTAGCTTTGTTGCCTGATAAATATTAACATCATCAATCACATGTGCTGGTATAATCCCTATTCCAATGGAAATAGCACATTCTGTTATTTGTTGAAATAATTCTTCTCTTTTTTGTTCAGATAGTTTCTTTGAATCATTTAATCCTGGTAAATAGGCATCTTGAGGCAAAATGACGGCTGCTGCCACAACTGGTCCTGCCAATGGTCCACGACCGACCTCATCAACCCCAGCAAGACATCTAAATCCTTTTATATAAAGGTCATGTTCATATTGAGTCATTTCTTTATATTGATCTTCTAGCGCATTTTCTGAGGCCTTATTTCTTTTCCAGCGTTGCAACAACACTTGGACACCTTTTCTGCTATCTTGTTCGCACACTTTTAGAAACATATCCTGCTCATCATGTATCGATGCAAGTTTCTTTTCGATTTCTTTTATTGTTAACTGTGACATTCTTTCACCTTCAATTTCGGTTGCTCTATGTATTTTATATCGGCATTTGTGAAAAAAATGAAGGCTCGCGAAAATGCGAACCTTTACGGTCTTTCAAATGTGAGCCTACCTAATTTTTCAGTTCGAATTTCTCGAATAATTAATTCTGCAGTTTTATCATAGTCTGTCATCCCACCAGACATCCTACTGCCACGACGTTTTGCAATTTCATCAAAAAGCAGTACAATATCATCTGGAATTTCTTCTAGGGCAAATCGTTCCTTTAAATTTTCTGGATAGTGTTCCTCTAAAAATCGAAGAGCATATACAGCGATATCTTGAAGGTTTAAGATTGTATCCTTGATTGCACCGGTTGTTGCTAGTTTGAAACCAACCTCTTGATCCTCAAATTTTGGCCATAAAATTCCTGGTGTATCAAGGAGCTCTAGTTCTTTGCCAACCTTAATCCACTGTTGTGCCTTAGTAATCCCAGGTCGATCACCAGTTTGAGCGATGTTTCTTTTAGCTAAACGATTTATTAAAGTTGATTTCCCTACATTTGGGATCCCAACAATTAACGCACGAATTGCACGAGGTCGAATCCCTTTTGCAGCCATCTTATCAAATTTTTCTTTTAAAATTACTCTTGCTTCACTCACAATTTGTTTCATTCCGTTACCTTCTTGTGAATTGATGGCGAGAGCATGTACACCTTTTTCTTTATAGTACTCGATCCATTCCTTCGTTACTTTTGGATCGGCCATGTCGGCCTTATTTAAAAGCAGAAGTCGGGGCTTATTTTTAATAATTTCATCTATCATCGGGTTTCGAGAAGATGCAGGGATTCTGGCATCAACAAGTTCGAATACGATATCGATGAGTGAGAGTTTTTCCGTAACTTGTCTCCTTGCTTTTGCCATATGGCCAGGAAACCATTGAATAGTCAAAGTTCTTCACCAACTTACATGGTTAAATTTATTATGTCTTGTTATTATGTTTATTTTACAATACCAAAGTCTGATAGCGGCCAGTAGATTAGGCTTGTTTCTCCTAATACTTCGCTGATTGGGACTGGGCCAATATGACGTGAGTCCTTACTATATCGGCGATTATCCCCCATTACAAATAAGTGCCCTGCTGGAACCTCGTCTAAAACAAATGGGTCGGTTAACGGGCCATCAATTAGATTTTTCTTATATTCATCAAGATAGGGTTCTTCGTACGGTTCACCATTGATGTAAAGGATATCGTTTTTGTATTCTATTCGATCACCTGGTAATCCGATTATCCGCTTGATATAATCTTTTTCTACTGTTGCATGGAAGACAACGATATCAAAGCGTTCGGGTTTACCGACCTTATGGCCAATTTTATTGACGATCATACGGTCTTGGTGATGAAGAGTCGGCATCATTGATAACCCGTCAACTACAATCGGTGCAAAGAAAAAATAACGTATAACAGCCGCTAAAATTACAGCAATTGCCAACGCTTTTATCCATTCCCAAAGTTCATTTTTTTGTTTGGCCATCATTGCTCCTCCACCTGTTCTTTTCTCATCTACCAAATCTTTTATCATAGGACGTATTATGTATTATTCCCTTATTATAATTATTACCTACCCAAATGTAAAAGGAGCTTGTTATTTTTATACAAGCTCCTTTCATTTTTATTATCGAATTTCTTTAATACGTGCTTTTTTACCACGAAGTTCGCGTAAGTAGTATAATTTCGCACGGCGTACTTTACCACGGCGTACTACTTCAAGCTTCGCAATTTTTGGTGTATGCACTGGGAATGTACGTTCAACACCAACTCCGTAAGATACCTTACGAACTGTAAATGTTTCGCTGATTCCTCCACCACGACGCTTAATCACAACACCTTCATAAACCTGAATACGCTCACGAGTACCCTCGATAACTTTCACGTGTACACGTACAGTATCTCCGGGACGGAATACAGGAAGGTCAGTTCTTAATTGTTCTTTTGTGATTTCTTCAATAATGTTTTGCATCGTCTTTTCAACTCCTTCCAACAGATGCTCTTACCAATATCCATTCATTGCAGCGGAACATCTTAATAAGACCACGGACAAAAATTCCTAAGTCACAAAGAGTATATTACCATAATCCAGATGTCGTTGCAATAGCTACTTTTCATCTAATTTAATTTCTTCTAACCATTTTTCTTGTTTAGGAGATAGCTTATAATTCTCTAGTAAATCTGGTCTTCTTTTAAAAGTTCGACGAAGTGACTCTTTTTCCCGCCATTCCGCAATATGCATATGGTTTCCTGACAATAACACGTCCGGCACAGTCATTCCCCTAAAATTTGCGGGCCTTGTATAATGTGGATGCTCTAATAATCCCGTACTATGGGAGTCCAGAACAGGTGAGTCCTCATTCCCCAAAACACCCGGCAGAAGGCGTACGACACTATCAGAGATAACCATTGCAGCAAGCTCGCCCCCGGTTAAGACGAAATCTCCTATTGAAATTTCATCTGGATTCAAATGTTCACGTATTCTTTCATCATAGCCCTCATAATGCCCGCAGATAAAAATGAGGTGTTCTTCCTTTGCTAAGCTTTCCGCTTTTTGTTGGGTAAATTTTTCGCCCTGAGGGCAGAGAAGAATCACCTTTGGTGTGGAATCTGTTTGTGTTGTTAGATCCTCAACTGCATCAAAGATCGGCTGTGGCATTAATACCATCCCAGCACCACCGCCATATGGATAATCGTCTACCTTTTGGTGCTTGTTATCCGTATAATCACGAAAGTTCACAACTTGAAACGAGACCTTCTCTTTTTCCTGTGCCTTTTTTAAAATGGATTCCCCTAGTACACCATTAAACATGTTTGGAAAAAGGGTTAAGATATCAATTTTCATGTTAAATTAATCCTTCCATGAGGTGAATGATAATTCTTTTTTCGTTCGTATCAATTTCCTTCACAATCTCATCAATATACGGAATTAATATTTCTTTACTTCTTGCACCCTTAACCACCCAGACATCATTTGCACCTGGTGTCAAAATTTCTTTAATTTCCCCAAGTTCTTCGCCTTCATCTGTTAGAATCGTGCAGCCAATAATTTCGTGGAAATAATATTCTCCATCTTCTAATTCCCCAAGCTGACTTTCATGTACTTTGACAAGTGCTCCTTTAAAGTGTTCAACATCATTTACATTGTCATAGCCCTCAAAGGTGACTAAGTCAAAATTTTTATGAGTTCGGTAGGTTTCGACTTTCACTTCCAGCGGCTCTTTACCTTCCGCAAAAATAAATAATGTATTTCCTATCTTGTATCGTTCCTCAGGAAAGTCCGTTCTTGAGATTATGCGAACCTCGCCTTTGATACCATGCGTATTCACAATTTTTCCGACATTATACCATTTATCCATTTTTTCACCCCTAACGAATTTCTTCAACTCTACCTTCTTTGATTACGATTGTTCGTGCAGATGTTGCTTCATCCCAGTTGTCGCCTACATTTATATCAATTATGGATTGAACTTCTTTTTCTTTTATTTCACTGCCTAGTGGTAGCATATGTATTTGTTCGATTTGAAACTCAAGTTGTTTGACTTTTTCCAGTCTGAGGTCAATTTCTTTTGTAAAATATTGTTTGATTTTTGCAGGATCAAATTTCTTCAATTTTTCCATCTTTTTTTGTTCAAATTTAAGCTGGTCACACTCTTTTAGAAATTGATCCTTGTTCGTTTGCAAAGAACCAATGAGCTTTGCTTTACTATTTTCCGTTAAAATTTGTTTTACTTCAACTGTTTGGATGATTTTCACAGAGCACACAACCCTATCTTATGATAGAAAAAAAGGGGGAGGTTTCCCTCTCCCTTTCCCCTTGTTTTGTCTAGTTCCGGCGGCTAGAAACTCGAGAATCTTCAACTCCTCCAGCAGAAGCAACATACGCTTCTTCGTCGAAGTCTTCGACGCACAGGATGTGCTAGTGCCGACGTCGCCACAGGACGTGGCGCTTTTAGTCGGTCAGATTCCTCGTTTCAATCAAGCCGCCTTCACTTTTCTTTTCATTCGTTAATTTCTAGATGAATTCGTTTATTATGGCCAGTTCCTGCTGCATAGACAACAGTTCTAATCGCCTTAATGACACGGCCTTGTTTCCCGATAACTTTACCCATATCTTCTTTATTTACACTTAGTAAATACGTGATATTACGGTTGTCGGAAGTCTCAATCACTTCGACTTCCTCAGGATGATCAACAAGCGGCTGTACGATTGTTTTAATTAACTCTTTCATCTGTAGATTACCCATTACTTACCGTATTTTACGTTATGGAATTTCTCCATAATACCCTGTTTTGAGAACAAGTTACGAACAGTATCAGATGGTTTTGCACCATTTTGTAACCATTTTAATGCTAACTCTTCATCAATTTTAACCTCTGCTGGTTGAACAACTGGATTATAAGTTCCAAGTGTTTCAATTTGACGTCCATCACGTGGTGAACGAGAATCAGCTACTACGATACGATAGAAAGGAGATTTTTTTGCTCCCATACGTTTTAAACGAATTTTTACTGCCATTTTATATAGCACCTCCGAAAATATTTCAACAAGATATAATATTAACTGTTCCACATCTGTTTGTAAAGTGTTTTTTCTTTACATCTATGAAATGGTTATTATTACTACATTCATTTAAGAAAAAGTCATGCCTTTTCTTGACTTTTTTACTACATAAAAGGAAACTTCATTCCTTTTTTCTTGCCTTTTGTCATGTTTGTCATTTGTTTCATCATTTTCTTCATATCTTCGAATTGCTTCAATAGACGGTTTACTTCTTGAACAGTTCGACCACTACCTTTTGCAATTCTCTTTTTACGACTTGAATTAATGATTTCAGGTTGTTCTCTTTCGGCTTTTGTCATGGAGCGGATGATCGCTTCAACATGGCCAATTTGTTTATCATCAACCTGAACATTTTTCAGACCCTTCATTTTGTTTGCGCCAGGCAGCATACCTAGAATCTCATCAAGAGGTCCCATTTTACGCACCTGTGCTAACTGGTCAAGGAAATCATCGAATGTAAATGACATTGACTTAAATTTCTTTTCTAGCTCTTTTGCTTTGTCCTCATCAACAGAAGCTTGGGCTTTTTCAATGAGTGAGAGTACATCTCCCATACCTAAAATACGTGAAGCCATCCGTTCTGGATGGAATGGTTCGATCGCATCAAGTTTTTCACCAAGACCCACAAATTTAATTGGTGTATTTGTCACAGCTTTAACAGATAAAGCTGCACCACCACGTGTATCTCCATCAAGCTTTGTCAGAACAACGCCAGTTAACCCTAATAGATCATTAAAGCTCTGTGCCACATTGACTGCATCCTGCCCTGTCATTGCATCCACAACAAGGAAAATCTCATCAGGCTGTGCAACTTCTTTGACTTGCTTAAGCTCATCCATCAGTTCTTCATCGATGTGCAAACGACCGGCGGTGTCGATTAAAACATAATCGTTATGTTCTTCCTTCGCCTTTGCGATTGCTTGCTTTGCAATTTCAACAGGACTAATCTTGTCTCCAAGAGAAAAGACCGGCATATTAAGTTGTTTTCCTAAAGTTTGCAATTGGTCAATCGCAGCTGGACGATAAATATCAGCAGCTACAAGAAGAGGATTACGATTATGCTTTTTTCGCAATAGATTTGCAAGCTTACCAGTAGTGGTCGTTTTACCCGCACCTTGTAAACCAACCATCATAATAACAGTTGGCGGTCTTTTGGCAACCGCAATTTTACTTTGCTCGCCACCCATTAATGCGGTGAGTTCCTCCTGGACGACTTTAATAACCTGCTGTCCTGGAGTTAAGCTTTTCATTACTTCTTGTCCAACAGCTCTCTCACTAACCCGCTTTATAAAGTCTTTGACAACTTTAAAGTTAACGTCTGCTTCAAGTAAAGCAAGACGAACCTCACGCATCATTTCCTTTACATCGGATTCTGACACTTTTCCTTTACCGCGAATTTTCTGTAGTGTACCTTGCAGTCGGTCGGCTAATCCTTCAAATGCCATTCTTGCCGCCTCCTATTCTAATTTCTCAAGCAACTGTATCACATTTTGAAGCTCTAAGCTATCATCATATTCATCTGCAATACGTTGTAGCTCAGCAATCAGTTTTCTGCGCTCTTGAAATTTCTGAAATAGTAACAGTTTTTCCTCATAGTCCTCAAGCATTGTCTCTGTGCGCTTGATATTGTCATAGACCGCTTGACGACTAATCTCGTATTCCTCTGCTATTTCACCAAGGGAAAAGTCATCCAGGTAATATAAAGACATATAATTTCTTTGCTTCGGCGTTAACAACGATTGATAAAAATCGTAGAGATAATTCATTCTCGTTGTTTTTTCAAGCATAGTATCTCCCCCTTGTTAAGTGAAATACCTTTACAAGTCAATAGTTTACATATTTTTTAATAGGTTGTCAAGTTAATTTACTTTACTTTACGAAAAGCAAAAAAAGCCTATTAAGGCTCTTTTTGATGGTTTTATTCTTCGGTGTTTTCAACTAGATCTGCAAATAGTCCATAAACGTAGTTTTGCGCATCAAATTCTTGGAGATCATCAACCTTTTCACCTAATCCAACTAATTTAACCGGAATGTTTAGTTCATTTCGAATCGCAAGAACAATTCCGCCCTTTGCAGTCCCGTCTAATTTTGTTAATACAATTCCTGTTACATCGGTAGCTGCTGAGAATGTTTTTGCCTGCGTTAATGCGTTTTGACCAGTCGTCGCATCAAGAACGAGTAATACTTCATGCGGTGCCCCTGGCAGTTCACGTTCGATTACACGCTTTACTTTTTCAAGCTCTTTCATTAGGTTAACTTTGTTTTGAAGTCGGCCTGCTGTATCACAGATTAACACATCTACATTACGAGATTTTGCCGCTTGAACCGCATCGTACATAACCGCCGCTGGATCTGATCCTTCAGATTGTTTGATTGTCTCTACACCAACACGGGTGCCCCAAACTTCAAGCTGGGCAATCGCACCAGCACGGAAAGTATCTCCCGCTGCTAAAAGGACAGATTTACCTTCATTTTTTAGACGATTTGCGATTTTTCCAATGGATGTAGTTTTACCAACACCATTAACACCGACAACTAAAATAACAGTCAGTCCTTCTTCCTGAATATTGAGTTTAGGTGATTTTTCCTCCCCGCTCTGGTATATTTCAACGAGCTTTTCGGAAATAACACTTTGAACCTCTTTTGTGTCCTGTATATTCCTTTTCTTTACTTCCATTTTTAATTCATCGATCAGCTCCATAACGGTTGAAACACCGACGTCGGCTGCAATCAAAATCTCTTCAAGTTCCTCAAAAAAGTCCTCATCAACCTTTCGATAACGAGCAACTAAATCATTCACTCGTTCAGAAAAGGAATTACGCGTTTTTGATAAACCATCCTTAAATTTTTCAGTAACTGCATCAGCCTGATTTGTAATCTTGTCCTTTAATTTCTTAAAAAAACTCATGCCAATCCCCTTTCAAACTATGTTTGCGACACAAATTCTTTCGATTCCTCTAATCGAACCGAAACAAGTTTAGAAACTCCTGATTCTTGCATGGTCACCCCATATAGTACATCTGCCTCTTCCATTGTACCTTTTCGGTGGGTGATCACGATGAATTGAGTTTCTTTGCTATATTTCTTTAAATATTGCGCAAATCGGAATACATTTGCTTCATCAAGTGCTGCCTCAACCTCATCCAATATACAGAATGGAACAGGACGAACTTTAAGGATAGAAAATAACAACGCAATGGCGGTTAATGCCCTTTCTCCACCCGATAAAAGACCCAAGTTTTGCAGTTTTTTCCCTGGCGGCTGTGCAACAATTTCAACACCTGTATTTAAAAGATCATTAGGATCTGTAAGACGAAGGTCTGCTCGTCCACCACCAAACAAGGCTTGGAAAACTGTTTCAAAATGGGAGCGAATACTTGTAAAAGTAGCTTCAAATCTCTTTTTCATTTCATCGTCCATTTCGTCAATTACCTGGAACAATGTATCCTTCGCTTCTTGCAAGTCATTTTGTTGTTCTGTCAAGAAAGTATAACGCTCAGAAACTCTATCATACTCATCAATTGCACCAAGATTCACCGTACCAAGCTCTTCTATTGCCAGCTTTATTAGTTTGACCTTCTTTCTTGCTTCGGAAACTTCGATTTGAAGAGGATATTGTTCCTTTGCAGCTTCATAGGTTAATAAATATTCCTCACGAAGATGTGTTAAACAATTTTCCAATTCAACATCTAAGCGATTCACCTTTACTTCTTCATCCTTTAAGATATCAACAAGTTGCTTAGACTGACGTCTCGATTCTTTTAACTCACGTTCTAGATCCTCAAGTGTATTTTGAGTTTTTAGGCGATACTCTCGTTTATTACTGATCATTTGAATTGTTTCATTTTTATCATTGGATTTTTGTTTTGCTGCCTCTTCAAGTTCTAATTCACCAGAGTTGCTTGAAGTCATTTCATTATTCAGTAACGCTAAATCCTCTTTCAATTCAGTCAGTCCAGCATCTGCATCATTTACTTCTTCTTCTAAGCGATTCACTTTCTCTTGTTGGTGTTCAAGCGCTTGTTTTTTTCTTGCTAAAATAACCTTTTGATCGGTGATTTCTGCTTGTACCGTTTCCCGAGAGGTTTGTTGATCAGATTTTTGAGAATTTAGCTGAGTGATGGTCTCATCTAATGTATGAAGTTCCTCTTCAAGAGCAGCTAATTTAGATTTCAATTCTTCTAAACGACCAGTCATTTTTTCTTGGTCTGCTTGGTATTGTTGTTTCTCATCATCATACAATTCCAAATGCTCGTTCACATTTTGCTCTTTTAAAGCAACTTCACGGTATTCACCTTTTATCGTTTGTTCTTTTAAGCGCAGTGTTTCTCCCGCTTGACGAAGCCTTTCAAGCATATCTTCTTGTTCGGTAATCTGTTTTTTCTTATCCTTGACTGTTTTTTCAAGTTCAGCCGTTTTGGCATCCATATCAGCGAGCTTTTCTACAATTGCCTCAAGCTCCCGACCACGACTGAGCAGAGAATTTGATTTCTGTTTAACAGCTCCCCCAGTCATCGAACCACCCGGATTAACAACATCTCCTTCAAGGGTTACTACTCGATACCTATGTCCGACAAGGGATGCAAGTTCATTCGCACCTTTTAAATCTGCAGTAATCAAAATAGTACCCAACAGATTCGCGATTATAGAGTGATATCTTCCTTCAAATGTAACTAATTCGGAAGCTACACCAATAAATGCTGGATGCCCCTTGATGGCTGCAAGCTGTGCTGAAGGAATTGAGCGTTCTTTAATAACATTCATAGGTAAAAATGTTGCCCGGCCATAGGAATTTTTCTTTAAATATTGAATGGCCGTTCTAGCATTTTTTTCGTTATCAACGACAATATGCTGTGTCGCCGCACCTAATGCAATTTCAACGGCTGTTTCATATTCTTTTGGAACATGAATAATCTCAGCAATAGCACCTTCAATTCCTTCGAGCTGTTCATTTCTAGCTTTTAAAACTTCTTTAACACCCTGGAAAAAACCGGAATAATCATCCTGCATTTCTTCGAGCATTTCTTTTCTTGATTTTGTTTGTTGAAGGTATTGATAAGCCTGGTAGAGCATGCTTTCTTGCTTCTGATAATTTTTCTTACTGTTTTCTAACTTAGTGTGTAAGTCTCTAAAAGAAACAATTTGATGATTAATATCTTGCTCAATTACGGAAAGCTTCGTTTGGAGACGTACTTTTTCATCAAGTATTTCCTTGCGTTCTATTAAGTATTTTTGATTTGACTCATCTAGACGATGTACTTTTACTGTTTGTTGTGAAAGCTGGTCTTTAATATAACCCACTTCATTCCGATAAGACGCCTGCTTATTTAGCAATTCAAAATAATCGCTTTTTAAGTTCTCAATTTTTTCTTCGATATTTTGATCAAATGATGCAAGTAAAATTTGTTTTTCTTTTACCTGTTTTTCAAGTTCTTTTACTTCTTCAATCAGCTGGGATAAATCCTGTTGTTCTTTTTGTTTTCTTTCGATTAAGCTTTCAAGTTTTTGGGATAACTCCAGAATCGAATTTTCAAGCTGAGCTCTATTTTGTGTTGCATTCTTTTTGCGTTCTTTTAAAACTTCTTTTCGACCCTCTAATTTTTCAAGGTCCTCACTAGTCCGTAAAAGAAGTTGTTGAAGTTCATGAATCGAAGAATCTGTAGTCTCAATTCCAGTTCTAAGCTCCTCTATTTTTGCTTCCTTGTTTTGGAGCTTAGTGTTTAAAGCAAGTTCCTGCTCTTTATGCTCTTCAACAAGCTTGGATAGCTTCTCCCATTTTTCATGAAGGTCCTCTATTTCGAAAACAGTTAGACCAACTTCAATACTTTCAAGCTCTTCTTTTTTCTCTAGATAGTCTTTTGCGATTGATGACTGAATCTGCAATGGTTCAATTTGCGATTCGAGTTCGTGAATAATGTCGTTAACGCGATTTAAATTTTCCTGGGTTTCGGCAAGCTTATATTCCGCTTTCTTTTTACGGGTTTTATATTTTAAGACCCCTGCTGCTTCTTCAAAAATGCTTCTGCGTTCCTCAGCTTTACTGCTTAATATTTCTTCTACTTTCCCCTGACTGATGATTGAAAAAGCCTCACGACCAAGTCCAGAATCCATAAATAAATCAACAATGTCCTTTAGTCGACAAGCTTGTTTATTTATAAGAAATTCACTTTCTCCAGACCGATATACACGGCGAGTTACACTTACTTCATGATAATCGATTGGTAAAAAGTGGTCTTCATTATCCAATGTTAATGTTACTTCAGCCACATTCAATGCTTTTCGGCTGTCACTTCCAGCGAAAATGATATCCTCCATTTTCGAACCACGCAGTGATTTTGCCGACTGTTCTCCAAGAACCCAACGGATCCCATCCGTGATATTACTTTTTCCACTACCATTTGGTCCAACGACAGCCGTTACACCAGGCACAAAATCTACTGCAAGTCTTTCAGCAAACGATTTAAATCCTACTATATCTAAACGTTTGAGGAACATAAACTTCCCCCTCAATTCGAAATTCAAGTCCTACATATTTTAACACAAACTAGTATTTAATTGGATTACTTTTTCAAGCAGAACAATGCAAACCAAATGAACCCCACGAAAACGTGGGGCCAGTTAAATTTATTATTGTTTGCTCTTCAAATTTTTTAAAGCAATTTCTGCTGCATGTTGTTCAGCTTCTTTTTTCGATCTGCCAGTGCCTGTCCCAAGTTCCTCACCATTTAAGGACACTCTTGAAACGAATTCACGGCTATGGGCTGGCCCTTTTTCGTGGAGCACCTTATACTCGATAATTCCAGTACCATCTCGTTGCACAAGCTCTTGCAGCTGACTCTTATAATCCATCACATGAGAAAAAGCACCCGCATTTATTTTAGGAATCACTGTTTGATCTAAAAACTGGTTTACAACCTCCAAACCTTTATCAAGGTATAAAGCCCCAATAAATGCCTCAAACACATCAGCTAGCAGGGCAGGCCGTTCTCTTCCACCAGTCATTTCCTCTCCTTTTCCTAGTAAAACAAGTTCTCCAAATTTTAGATCATTTGCAAATGTAACTAAAGATGGCTCACAAACAATGGCTGCACGCATCTTTGTTAATTCACCCTCGCTCATAATTGGAAACTTTTTAAATAAAAATTGGGAAATAGTTAGCTCTAAAACAGCATCTCCTAAAAATTCAAGCCGTTCATTGTCTTCATGCGGCTTTTTTCGATGCTCATTCACATAAGATGAATGTGTAAATGCTTGAATAAGTAGACTCTCATCTTGAAATTGAAACCCTAGTCGCTCCTGAAAAGCTTTAAATTTTGGAGTAAACTTATTACCTTTATCTTTATTTATCCGCTTCACCTTATTGACCTCCAAGGAGAAAGCCCCGTTTTAATAACGGGACTTTTACTTTAAGAAATATTATAGCTGGCTTTTTATGTAATTAACAGCGTCACCAACTGTAGAAATCTTTTCAGCCTCATCGTCTGAAATTTCCATGTCAAACTCGTCCTCAAGTTCCATTACTAGTTCAACAACGTCAAGTGAATCCGCTCCAAGATCATCTTTAAATGAAGCCTCTAAATTTACTGCTGACTCTTCAACACCTAAGCGGTCAATCACGATTTTTGTTACTCTCTCTAAAACATCTGCCATAACACTCACCTCCCCTCAAAGTATTATATTTGTTTTTACTAGAAAAGCGCAAGTGCCATTTATCAACCAGTCTGGTTACATCACCATACCGCCGTCAATATGAAGGGTTTGACCTGTCATGTATTTGCTTTGATCTGACGCTAGAAATAATACAACCCCTGAAATATCAGCAGTTTCGCCAAATCTAGCAAGAGGAATTAATTTAAGCATTTCGTTTTTCACATCTTCAGGTAGTTTATCTGTCATATCAGTTGTAATAAAGCCTGGTGCAACTGCGTTAACGTTAATATTGCGACTTGCCAATTCTTTTGCTGCTGTTTTTGTTAGACCGATAACTCCAGCTTTTGCTGCAACATAGTTAGCTTGTCCAGGATTTCCACTAACACCTACAATAGATGCGATATTAATAATTTTCCCGGAACGCTGCTTCATCATTTGTCTTGTTACAGCTTTCGTACAGAGGAACACACCTTTTAGGTTAATATTAATTACATCGTCCCATTCTTCCTCTTTCATCCTCATCAATAAATTATCTCGTGTAATTCCTGCATTATTAACAAGAATATCAAGGCTGCCGAAATTAGAGATAACCTCTTTTACCATATTAGCTACAGAGTCTGAATCTGATACATTAGCCCTAATCGCAATAGCTTCTTGCCCTAACGCTTTGATCTCATCAACAACTTCATTGGCTTTTTGTTCACTGCCTGAATAGTTTACCGCAACTTTTGCACCCGCTTTAGCAAGTTCAATTGCAATCGAACGGCCAATTCCACGTGAAGCACCGGTAACCAATGCTACTTTGCCATTTACCATCTTAATTTCCCTCCTGTAACGCGCGTACTGTTGCTTCAAGTGTTTCTATATCACTTATTGCATATGTTGTAACTTTACGATTAATTTTCTTAATTAATCCAGAAAGAACCTTACCAGGTCCAATTTCAATAAAGGTATCTACACCTTGGTCAAGCATGTATTGAACTGAATGTTCCCATAATACAGGAGAATACAATTGCTTTACCAGATTTTCTTTAATTTGATCAGCTGATGTCATTTCCCTAGCATTCACATTTGCTACGACAGGAACAGTTGCATCATTAATTTCAATTTGATCTAGAACTGACCGTAATTTTTCAGCTGCTGGTTCCATTAATGATGAATGGAATGGTCCGCTAACCTCAAGTGGAATTGCACGCTTGGCACCTTTTCCTTTAGCTAACTCACATGCCTGTTTAACTCCTTCGGCAGCACCTGAAATTACAATTTGACCCGGGCAATTGATATTTGCAAGTTGAACCGGATGGCCTGAAGCAGAAATTTCATCTGTTACATCCTGTAAGTCATCACTATTCATTCCAAGGATAGCTGCCATCGTACCTTGGCCTGCTGGAACGGCTTCCTCCATAAATTCGCCGCGTTTGCGAACCGTACGTACACCATCTTCAAAGCTCAGTGCACCGGAAGCTACTAAAGCAGTGTACTCGCCTAAACTATGTCCAGCAACATATGACGGTACTATATTTGCTTCCTTGAATTTTTCAAGAATGGCAATACTGGTTGTTAATAGTGATGGCTGAGCATTCACTGTTAATGTGAGCGTTTCTTGTGGTCCGTTAAAAATAAGTGAAGAAAGCTCTTCTGCTAGAGCTGTATTTGCTCTTGTAAAAATATGTTGAACTACTTCTGAAGAATCTGCTAATTCCTTTCCCATCCCTACAATTTGAGAACCCTGTCCTGGAAAAACGAATGCAGTTTTACTCATTCTACCTTCCCCCTATTCATCTGCTTTCGGATTGATATCCTCTAATGTTTTACGTATAGTTCCTGCAACATCTTTTTCGACCATCTCGTATGTTTGTTTTATCGCACTAAACAAACCATTTGCATCTGAAGATCCATGTGCCTTAATAACCGGTGCCTTTAAGCCAAATAATCCGGCTCCACCATATTCTGAGTAATCAAGAGTCTTTTTTAAAACCTTTAATTCCGGCATTAAAAGACCCGCAGCTATTTTACTCTTTAAGTTGCTAGTGAAAGCTGTTTTAAGCATTTTAAACATGGATAAGGCCGTACCTTCGATTGTTTTTAAGGCTACATTTCCAGTAAATCCATCTGTTACAACAACATCCGCCACTCCCTCTAGTAAATCCCTTGACTCAACGTTTCCAATAAAATTGAGATTTGTAGCTTTCATCAATTCAAATGAATGCTTTGTAAGATCATTACCCTTTTTTTCTTCAGTTCCTACATTTAATAAACCTATTCTTGGATTTACAACTCCTCGAACCTTCTCCGAGTAAATGGATCCCATAATGGCATATTGGAGCAAGTGCTCAGGCTTTGCATCAACATTTGCTCCTACATCTAACATAAGAAAACCTTTTTTATCCAAAGTTGGGAGAGTTGGTGCTAGTGCTGGACGGTCAATCCCTTCAATTCTTCCCACAATAAATAGACCTGCCGTCATTAGTGCCCCCGTATTTCCAGCTGAAATACATGCATCAGCACGTCCCTCACTAACCTCTTTCGCCATTAAAACCATGGATGCGTTCTTTTTTTTCCTGACAGCCCTGACAGGTTCGTCTGTTCCTTCAATTATTTCCGTTGTATGTATAATTGTTAATCTTTCTTCTTCAGTTATGTCTGGACGAATTTTCGCTTCATCACCAATTAACGTTACTTCAAGGTCTTTATAATGCTTTAGTGCATTCATTGTTCCCTTTACAATTTCCCCTGGTGCATGATCTCCACCCATTGCATCTATTGCAAGTTTCATACTGTATCATTCCTTTTGTTTGCTTTTAGCTAGTTGAATAATCGTATTGTTCACTATTATGAATCAGTTTTTACTTGTTTATTAGAACGATACATGATAAATTCACCAGAAAATACGAGTTCATTTCCAACATAGCTATTTACGTCAACGATTGTTCTGCCTTTTTCACGGGAGCCCTTTACTTTTGCTTTAGCAACGACTCGTTCTCCTACTTTAACCTGTCTTGTAAACCGTATATTTGCTTTTGCAGTAAGAGCAAGCTCATCGTTAATAACAGCTACGGCAAGTGAGTTTGCCTGGGCAAAAAGGTGATGTCCACGTGCAATTTGGTTTCGTTTAAATACATGCTCATTTGTTACATCAAAAATTGAAATTGCACTTTGGTCTAGTTCGATATCTATAATTTCACCAATTACTTCTTCTATTGGCAAAGCCTTCACTTCATCATCCAGTTTTTTCTCAGCAACATTTTTAATTCGCTCTCGAAGTTCAGGAATGGATAATTCCAAGCGGTCCAAACGAATCGTTTGAACACTAACCATGAATTTTTCAGCTAAGTCTTCATCTGTAATGAAAGGATTAACTTTAATCGTTTCCTGAAGTAATTGCTGCCGTTCTTTTTTATTCCTTCTCATTAAAAATACACCGTCCGCACTCTTAAGACTAGGTACTAATAGTAAGTATATAATTAAAAAAAGCAGATTGCAAGAAGAAAAACTTCTCACAATCCGCCTTAAAATAGTAAAGTTAATCCAGTTTTTCTCCATCTAAAATACCGGTTTGCACTAGATCCTCCCGCAGGTGTTTGTAGGATTGATCCTCCCAAAAGACATTAGAATTTATAAGTTTTGCAGCATCGTTTCGCGCTACCTCTAAAGTACGGTAATCATGGACCATATCTGCGACTTTAAATTCAGGAACACCACTTTGTTTACGGCCGAAGAAATCCCCAGGCCCTCGTAGTTCAAGGTCTTTTTCTGAAAGAACAAAGCCATCATTTGTTTCTGTCATGATCCGCATTCTTTCTTTTCCAACCTCAGATTTCGGATCAGCAAGAAGTATACAGTATGATTGTTCACTACCTCTTCCAACACGTCCTCTCAGCTGGTGCAGTTGGGAAAGACCAAAACGTTCTGCATCATAAATCACCATCAATGTTGCATTTGGAACATTCACACCAACCTCAACAACGGTTGTGGATACAAGAATTTGTACTTCATTTTCACTAAATTGTCTCATTACATCCTCTTTTTCATCTGCTGACAATCGACCATGCATTAAGCCAACTTTCGCCTTGTTTTGAAAATGAAACGAGAGCATTGTATGAACATCAATTGCATTTTGAACATCTAACTTATCAGATTCTTCAATAAGCGGACAAATGACATAGGCCTGTCTACCTTTTGCCAGCTCTTTTTCAATAAATACCAATATACGCTCAAGCATCTCATGCTTAACCCAATAGGTTTCAATTTTCTTTCGTCCCGCCGGCATCTCGTCAATCACCGAAACATCCATCTCACCAAACACTGTAATTGCAAGTGTCCTTGGTATTGGTGTTGCAGTCATGAAAAGAACATCCGGACTTTCGCCCTTTTCCCTTAAAATCCTGCGCTGCTCTACACCAAAGCGATGCTGTTCATCCGTAATGACAAGACCTAGCTTCTTGAAATTTACTTCATCCTGGATAAGCGCATGAGTACCTACTAAAATATGAATGTCACCGGATTGAAGCTGTTCAAGAATTTCTCTTCTTCGTTTGCCTTTGACTGAGCTTGTTAATAGTTGAATATTTAAACCGTAATCCGAGAATAGCTCGGCAAGTGAATGGGCATGCTGTTCAGCCAGTATCTCTGTTGGCACCATTAACGCCCCCTGATATCCCGACAGAATAGCCGCATATAAAGAAATAGCAGCCACAACTGTTTTTCCGGAACCAACATCACCTTGAAGTAATCGATTCATTCGATGTGGTGAACAAAGATCATTCATGATTTCAGTAACAACCCGGGTTTGGGCATTTGTTAATGGAAATGGCAGTCCATTCATGAAAGCCTCTAGCTTTTCCATTTGAAATTCCATTGCTGAACCTGCTGATTGTTCCCGTTCGAATTTCCTTAATGCCTGCATTTTTAGTTGAAAAAGTAAAAACTCTTCATACACAAAACGTCTGCGCGCTTGTTTTAAGTCCTGATGCCCCTTGGGATGATGCATAATTTTAATTGCATCCTTTTTTGGCAGCAGCCGATAAGTTGTTAATAATTGTTCAGGAAGATTGTCCTCAATTTGATTGCCGTACTGCCGAAGTGCAAGCTCGATAAAACGCTTCATCCCTTTTACAGTGATTTTCCCTTTTATCGAATATACAGGTTCGATACGATTATCTTTTTTCATCGGACCGAAAACAATCTCGCTGACAGTAATCGTTTGCCGATGCTGATCCCATTTTCCTGAAATGGTGATAGTGTCGTTTAATGAGATCTTGCTTTTATAATAAGGTCGATTAAAACAGGTCGCTGTGATTAAATAGCGACCTACTAGAACCCTGAAGGTTAAGCGAGATCTTTTACGATTGTAATAGGTTAACAGTGGCTCACTGTGCACCTTTCCTTCTATCGTTATTTTCTCATCATGCTTAACCTCAGCAAGGTCTCGTAAACTATAATCTTCGAATCGATATGGAAAGTACAAAAGTAGGTCAAGAACGGTAAAAATGTGCATCTCATTAAGCTGAAGACCTGTCTCTTCGCCAATTCCTTTAATTTCCGTGACAGGCTGCAGTAGATTACTATTCACCTTTGTTAAGCGAAATCCCAAAGATCTTTGCCTCAAGTGCACGACCTGTTGGGGTTGCCGCTAGTCCCCCCTGCGCTGTTTCTTTTAACGCCGTTGGCATTGTTTGACCTATTCTATACATAGCATCGATTACTTCATCACATGGAATTCGACTAGTAACGCCTGCTAAAGCCATATCCGCTGCAACCATTGCATTTGCCGCTCCCATCGCATTTCGCTTAACACATGGTACCTCTACGAGTCCAGCGACAGGATCACAGACAAGTCCAAGCATGTTTTTTAATGTAATTGCCATTGCCTCAGCAGATTGACTGGGAGTACCTCCTGCCATTTCGACAATTGCTGCTGCAGCCATTCCAGCAGCAGAACCAACCTCCGCCTGACAACCACCTGCTGCGCCTGAGATTGATGCGTTATTTGCAACAACAAATCCAAATGCCCCAGCCGTAAATAAAAACTGTATCATTTGGTCTTTTGTTGGGTTCAATTTCTCCTTTACAGCAAACAAGGTTCCTGGAACAACACCAGCTGAACCTGCGGTAGGCGTTGCACAAATTGTTCCCATAGCAGCATTGACTTCATTAGTCGCAACAGCTTTACTGACAGCATCTAAAACTGTTTTACCAGTTAAGAAGTTTCCTTTTTGTATATAATTTTGTAATAAAACGGCATCTCCGCCTGTTAAACCAGAGTGGGATGAAACGCCAGCTAGTCCTCTTTCAACAGCCTTTTCCATTACATCAAGATTACGTTCCATTTGAGCAATGATTTCATCTCGGCTTTTCCCGGTCACTTCTACCTCTTGCTCGATCATCACTTCTGCTATTTTCATATTTTTAGAAGTAGCAAGTTCTACTAATTCAGCAACATTGCGAAACATAAAAAAACCTCCTGTCGAATAAACATTGCAAACGTTTAAATAGATACTTAGTCGACAATTTTGGCTACCTTTAAGATATTAGGTAAGGTAGATAATTCAACTAAAACCTGTTCATCGATATTTTGATCCACTTCGATTGTCATAAGAGCTTGCATCCCAACTTCTTTTCGTGCCACTTCCATATGTCCAATATTAATAGCGTATTTCGCAAGCACGTTAGCAACACCTGCTATCGCACCATAGCGGTCATTGTGGACGATAAGAATGGCTGGATGATTTCCAGATAAACGAAGCTGAAACCCGTTTAATTCAGTAATTTCAATTTTTCCCCCGCCAATGGAAATCCCGACAAGCTCTAATTCCCCTTCATCGTCACCAATCGAGACACGAGCGGTATTCGGGTGTTCAGGTATAGCTTCCTCAACGATGAAATTTATCTGCATTCCCGCATCTTTAGCGATTTCCAATGATGTTTTAATTCTTTCATCAAATGTATCAAAATCAAGTAATCCACCAATAATTGCTACGTCTGTCCCATGACCTTTATACGTCTCGGCAAATGATCCATAGAATGAAATTTTTGCCCATTTTGGTTCACGACCAAACAAGCTCCTTGCAACCCTTCCGATGCGAGCTGCCCCTGCAGTATGTGAACTTGATGGACCAATCATAACTGGTCCAATAATATCAAAAACACTTCTATACTTCATATATGCTCCCCCCTACTTACTTACGTTAATTTATGCGGAGTAAGGCAAACTGTGTTCCTACATATTACTCTATTTGTATCTGACGTTTTTAGCCACTGGAAATTGTTCCTAAACGTTGAAAATAGAAGGGATAAACCCTTCTATTTTGTAAACTTATTCAACTGAGAAAATAAATGCGTAAAGTGGTTGCTCACCATTATGTGTTTCAACCTCAATGTCTTCATATTCTTCTTCAAGATATTGAACAATTTGCTTGACTTCATCTTCTGAAGCATCCTGACCATAAATGACGGTAACAATTTCATCTTCATCGGCAGAAATAATCTTTGTTAAAAGATCTTTTGCAGCTTTTAGCTTATCCTTATCTGTAACGACAATTTTTCCTTCTGAAATTCCCATGAAATCGTCTTTAGCAATATCGATTCCATCAATATTGGTATCGCGAACTGCATATGTAATTTGACCCGTTTTTACATTACTTAATGCGGATGTCATTGTCGTCTGATTTGAATCCATTTCACCTGTTGGGTTAAATGCAAGTAAAGCTGACATTCCTTGAGGTACTGTTCGAGAAGGAACAACGATCACATTTCCTTCAATAACAGAAGCTGCTTGTTCAGCTGCCATGATAATATTCTTGTTATTAGGCAGAATGATAAAATTTTCCGCATGTATTGATTCAATTGCTTTTACAAAATCCTCAGTACTAGGATTCATCGTTTGTCCACCCTCAATAACCACATGGGCTCCGATACTCTTAAATAATTCTGTGATACCCGAACCCATTGCCACAGTGATGATCGCATATTTCTCTTTTTCCTTGTTACGTTTCTCTTGTACTGGAGAATGCTCTTCATCTTCATTTAGAATAGCCGTATGCTGTTCACGCATATTCTCAATCTTCATTTTAATTAAGCTTCCATAACGTTGGCCATACGATAAAACCTCACCAGGCTTTTCAGAATGGATATGTACTTTCACAATATCATCGTCGGAGATAACTAATAAAGAATCACCGTAACGGCTTAAATCATTTCGGAACTGATCTTCAGAAAATGGATGTTTGTTTGTTTTTTCCTGTTCAAACTTCACCATAAATTCTGTACAGTAACCAAAGACGATATCCTCTGTACTCATATGACTCTGAACACTTTTATGATGTTCTGCATTAACAAGTTCATTTAAAGATGGTGCTGCAATTGTCATATTCTCAATTGTTTCACCTTTTAATTCTGAGAGGAATCCTTCATATACAAGAACTAATCCTTGTCCACCACTATCTACAACCCCAACTTCCTTTAAAACGGGTAATAGATCTGGTGTGCGATTTAGTGATGCTCTTGCTTCTTTCACAAGCTCTTCCATCACTACAATTATATCTGTCTCATTTTCTGCAACAGAAACCGCATGTTTTGCAGCGTCTTTTGCTACTGTTAAAATTGTTCCTTCAACAGGTTTCATAACAGCTTTATACGCTGTTTCCACGCCCAATTCAAACGCTTGGGCAAATTCTGCAGCGCTCAACGTTTCCTTTTGTTCAATTGCCTTTGAAAAGCCTCTGAAAAGCTGAGATAGAATGACTCCTGAGTTACCGCGTGCACCCATTAATAATCCTCTAGCTAAGGATGCACCAACTTTTCCAATATGCGGGCTAACATTATTTTTTACTTCCTTTGCACCAGACGTCATGGAAAGATTCATATTCGTTCCGGTATCACCATCTGGAACAGGGAAAACGTTAAGGGCATCTACCATTTTTGAATTATTAGACAAGTGTGCAGCACCTAATAACACCATTTTTGCAAAACGTTTTCCATCTAGTATAGTAATTGACACTCAAATTTCCTCCTCTTTACGGGTTCGTTACACGAACTCCTTGCACGTAAATATTAACCGAGCTAGCAGCAAGTCCTACTGTGTGGTCTAATGTATATTTCACCTTTGATTGAACATTGTGGGCAACCTCAGAAATTTTCGTGCCATAACTAACAATTATGTACATGTCGATATGCACTTCATCATTTTCCTGACGAACAACAATACCACGGGTAAAATTTTCTTTACGTAAAAGCTCAGAAATTCCATCTTTAATTTGCTTTCTGGAAGCCATTCCGACAATCCCATAACAATCGATAGCAGCCCCTCCAGCAACCGTTGCAATTACCTCATTCGATATATCAATTTGTCCGTACTTCGTTTTTAATTCGATGGACATGAAAGTCTCCCCCTTTAAATTGTTCACCTTGGCTATAGTCATTTTACTATAATGTCGCATATATTAAAAGTAGTTCATAGGTTTGCCGTGAGTTCATTACCTCTTATTATATAGCTTTTTAAAATTTCTATGTCTTGACAAGTATTTTTCCTTGAAGCATTAGCTTTGAAGTATTGCAAAATCCCACTAGTTATGATAAATTATATAAGTATTTCTATAAGAAAGCGATTATGTTTGATTGTTGCTGTGCAAGTAAGGAGGGAAATAGAATGGCACGTAAATGTGTAATCACGGGTAGAAAAACTACCACTGGTAACGCTCGTTCCCATGCAATGAACGCTAATAAACGTAAATGGGGAGCAAACCTGCAAAAAGTTCGTATTTTAGTTGACGGTAAACCAAAACGCGTATATGTTTCTGCAAGAGCTTTAAAATCTGGTAAAGTTGAACGCGTGTAATAAAAAGCATTTAGCTCTTACATATGTAAGAGCTAAAAATATGCATAAAAAAAGCACCTATGTTCGGTGCTTTTTTTATCCTTTTTTAAATGATCCTAACATCGCACGGACGATACCGCCTAAGAACTTTGGTAATTTAATTGTATAAAATTTCATACTTTCCCTCCTCAATGCAATATCCACGTACTTTCATTAAATCATACGGTCTACCTTATTAATAATATTCAAATGAAAAAAAATAGTACCAAAGAACATATAAATAAAAGCAATTACATGTAAACCTACTTAAAACATTCTTATGCCAAATTGAATAAAAAAAGTACAATTCAATTAAAGTTCATTACTAAAAGATAGTTCTAACTTAGAAAAAATATGCAAAAAAAGCATATAAAAAAGAGCAGAAATTTCTGCTCCTTTTTACAGCCCGCGGATTGTTTTGATTGCTGTTTTCCGATTCTTTTGATTATAAATAGCCGACCCAGCGACTAAGACATTTGCGCCGGCCTCTACACAAAGCCTTGCTGTCTCCTTGTTGACTCCTCCGTCAACTTCAATTTCAACATTCAGATTCTTTTCTTTCACCATCCCGGCAACTTCTTCGATTTTAGGAAGAACGGACTGGATGAATTTTTGGCCACCAAATCCCGGGTTTACTGTCATTAACAAAACCAAATCAATATCCTCAATGACATGCTTAATCGTATCAACAGGGGTTGCCGGGTTTAAAACAACTCCAGCCTTAACACCATGAGATTTAATCAACTGAATGGTACGATGAAGATGCGGACATGCCTCAACGTGTACTGTTAAAAAGTCTGCCCCTGCTTTTGCGAAGGACGGAATGTATTGGTCAGGATTTTCTATCATTAAATGCACATCTAATGGCAATTTTGTAATCGGTCGAATAGCTTCGACAATAAGTGGACCGATTGTAATATTCGGAACAAAGTGACCATCCATGACATCTACATGGATATAGTCTGCTCCCCCATTTTCAACATCCTTGATCTCTTCCCCAAGCTTTGCAAAATCTGCTGAAAGAATGGATGGTGCAATTTTAATCATAGTTAATACCTCGGCTTTCTTTCCTTAATTTCTTCATAAAAACTCACATAATGATCGTAACGAAATTGTTCGATAATCCCGTCGTCTACACCTTGTCTAACAGCGCATTTCGGCTCAGAAATATGTGTGCAGCCACGAAATTTACAATTTGCACCTGCCTTATAGATTTCCGGGAAGCAATATGAAAGTTCCTCTGCTTCAATTGTAAGAAATTCCAACGAACTAAATCCCGGGGTATCTGCCACAAGCCCGTTGCCAACTTCAATTAATTCAACATGCCTTGTTGTATGTTTTCCCCGGCCTAATGATGCTGAAATTTCATTTGTTTCTAATTTTAAATCCGGTCTAAGTGTATTTAATAACGAAGATTTCCCAACTCCGGATTGACCGGCAAATACTGAAATCCGATTATCGAATAACGGCAGGAGCTGGTCAAGACCTTCCCTTTCCTTCGTTGATGTTAACAAGACACGATAGCCGATTTCCCGATAATTTCTTGCATATTCCTCTATTTTCTGAACTACATCAATCGAGATTAAATCCGTTTTACTAATGCAAATAATAGGTTCAATATCGTTTGATTCAATTAAAACAAGAAAGCGATCTAATAACAATGGACTGAAGTCGGGTTTAATAGCTGAAAAAACTAAAATAGCTTGATCAACATTTGCAATGGGCGGACGAACTAATTCATTTTTGCGCTCTAATACTTCTAAAATATATCCATCAGTATTATTTTCTGCCTGAAATACCACATTGTCGCCCACCAATGGGGTGACTTTATTTTTCCTAAAGACCCCTCTGCCACGACATTGAATCAGTTCTCCATCTTTGATTTGAACATAATAAAAACCGCTTAATGCTTTTATGATTTTGCCTTCGGGCATAGTTTCACTCCTTGTTTTAGTTCATTCGCAACGACCTATTCTTCTGAATACGGAATTTCCACTCGCTGAGAAGGTACATCATTAATAGACACCATGTACTCGGCCGTTTCACCAGGATTAATGACAAACGTAATATCAACAGAATATTTTTCCGTGATTTTAATTTCATCATATACATTCGTTATTTTATGCTCCGCATCTTGAATATAAATTTTCACTACTTGTGGATTACCTTCTTCATCAGGTGTGTAATCAACCGTTATGGTACGCTTCACACTCTTCGGTTTCTTTGGTTCAGGGCCTTTTGACATAATTACTTTTACCTCAGCACCCTTTGTTAATTCAGTTCCTTCTTCCGGTGATTGCGAAATAGCTTGACCTGCAGGAATCTCATCTGAAAATTGTTCCTCTGTTTGATTGATATTCAACCCAGTAGATTTTGCATATTCAGCAAGTGCATTTGCCGGATATCCTTTTAAATCAGCAAGTTTAATAGTTTCAGGTCCCTTGCTAATCGTAAAGGTGACATCTGTTTCTTCTGGAACTACCTCTTCACCTTCATCTATTGATTGTTTCAGGATGGTTCCATAAGCACTGTCATTAAATTCTTCTTCCTTATACACAAATAAATAATTTTCTTTTTCTAATTTGGCTTTAACTTCCTCGAAATCTTTACCAACATAATCTTTGAAAAGCACTTTCTTTTTACCGATACTTTCATATAAATCAATCTTAGCGCCTTCCTTAACGGAATCTCCTGCCTCAGGGTGAGTTCGAACAATATAGCCTTCTTGTATTTCTTGATCACTGATTTCAATCGTGTCACCAATTTTAAACCCTGCTTCCTCCAATTTGGAAACAGCCCGGTCGTAGGACATATTTGTAACATCTGGAACATCGACATCCTTCGGCAAAAATAAAGCTGGAAAAACAGTAACCGCAGCAACACCGGCTGCAATAATAAAGAAAAATATAATTGCAAGCGTTACTAAAAGCTTATTTTTCTTCTTCTTTTTCTTTGGTTTTGGCTCATCCTGCATAGTCTGATTCACGTTCTTCTGAGAGTCTCTAATTATTGTATCATTTGATAAAGGACTATTATCCTTGATTATTGGAATTGCTTTTGTCACTTCATCATCCATATCTGGTATCACAAATTTTGCTTCATTTAACCGATTTGGAAAGAGTGCTGTCTGCAAATCCTCTTCCATTTCTTCAACAGAATCATAACGATGGAATGGGTCTTTAGTAGTTGATTTTAGTATAATGTTTTCAACACTCTGTGGTATTGTAGCATTCCATCGTTTTGGTGAAGGGGTATCGGATTGTAAATGCTTTAAAGCAATGGATACTGCTGACTCACCTTCAAAAGGAACACGACCTGTTAAAAGTTCGAACATGACTATACCAAGAGAATAAATGTCAGACTTTCTTGTTGACATACCACCTCTTGCTTGTTCTGGTGATAAGTAATGAACTGAACCTAGCACAGAGTTTGTTTGTGTAATTGTTGTAGAGCTTAGAGCAACAGCAATCCCAAAATCAGTTACCTTTACTGTTCCATCATGATCAATTAAGATATTCTGGGGTTTAATATCACGATGAACAATCTGGTTTTGGTGCGCGTGTGTAATCGCTGAAGTTAGCTGCAACATAATGTTAATCGCTTCTTTCGGATGAAGCGGTGCATTTCGTTGTATGTATTGCTTCAAGGTTTGGCCTGGAACATATTCCATTACGATATAATAAATATCCTCTTCTTCCCCAACATCATATATGCTTACAATATTCGGATGTGCCAAGCTTGTAGCCGCATGGGCTTCTCGTCTGAAGCGTTTGATGAATTCTTCATCATTTGAAAAATCTAAACGGAGAACTTTAATAGCTACATCCCGCTCAAGAATTACGTCTCGTGCAAGATAGACATTTGCCATTCCGCCTCCACCAATGACTTCGAGAATTTTGTAACGGCCACTTAATCGTCTTCCAATAAGCATAGAATTATTCGCCCTCACTTTCAGACGTGTAATCGACGATTACGAGCGTGATGTTATCTTCTCCACCATTATCATTGGCTATTTGAACGAGTTTTTCGCACTTAATTTCGATAGAATCGTCACTTTCTAGTATGCTTTTTAATTCAGCTTCCGAAACTTTATTGGATAAACCATCTGAGCATATTAACAGCATATCGCCTTCATCTAAAATTAACGTTTTTAAGTCTATTTGAACCTGTGTTTCCGTTCCTAACGCACGTAAAACGACATTTTTACGGGGATGATGCTCTGCATCTTCCTTAGAGATATGCCCGGAACGAACAAGTTCATTAACAAGCGAATGATCTTCAGTAATTTGTTGGAACCCGTGGCCATTCAAACAATAGCAACGACTATCTCCAATATGGGCTACCGTCGTAAATAAGTCTGTACAAATTGCAGCAACAACAGTCGTTCCCATACCTTTACATTCTTCATTTTTTTGTGAATGTGTGTAAAGATTTTTATTAATTGTTGAAATATGCTCTTTAAGCCAACTTTCAGCTAATTCAGATGTGAAAATTTTTTCACTTGTTTCCCAGTAGGACTGGAGCTGAGATGTTGTCATTGTACTTGCAACATCACCAGCTAAATGTCCACCCATTCCGTCAGCCACAACAGCTAATACTTGTCCATCCTTATTTAGATAGACACCACAGCTATCCTCATTAATTTGCCTTACTTTCCCCCGGTTAGTCAAAAAGAACGACTTCATAAGTTTCACCTCGTCTCCTCTTTACGCTCCTTTGCTCGTAATTGACCACAAGCAGCATCAATATCATGACCTTGTTCACGTCGAATAGTAACATTAACACCATGCTTCTTTAATGTCTTTTCAAATTCAAAGATTTGCTCTCGTGGTGTTCTCACATAATCGCGCTCAGGAACATAATTGACTGGAATTAAGTTCACATGACACTTAATCCCTTTTAGTAGCTCTGCTAGTTCTTCAGCATGTTCAACTTGATCGTTGACACCACCAAACAACCCATATTCAAAGCTAATTCGTCTACCTGTTTTTTCAATATAATAGCGTACAGCTTCCATTAAATCAGGCAATTTATATGCGCGATTAATCGGCATCAACCTGCTTCTTATTTCTGTATTAGGTGCATGTAAAGAGATAGCAAAATTTATTTGTAATTTTTCATCTGCAAACTTATAGATTTTTGGAATAATTCCACTTGTTGAAACGGTAATATGACGGGCACCAATATTTAAGCCCTTATCATGATTAATAATTTTTAGGAATGAAAGCATTTGGTCATAATTATCAAATGGCTCACCTATCCCCATGATCACAAGATGGCTTACTCTTTCGCCAAGTTCATCCAGTGCCTTTTGAACCTTTACAACTTGGGCTACAATTTCTCCGGCCTCTAGATTCCTTTTTAATCCTCCAAGCGTTGAAGCACAGAAGGTACAGCCGATGCGGCAGCCTACCTGGGTTGTCACACATATGGAGTTCCCATAGCCATGTTTCATAAGAACTGTTTCAATTGAATATCCATCATGGAGTTCGAATAAGAACTTCATCGTTCCATCAGCAGATGTTTGCTGAATGATGGTCTTAAGAGTTGTAATCGTAAACTGCTCGGCAAGCTTTTGTCGCAGTTCATTTGATAAGTTAGTCATCTCATCAAAAGATGTAACTCGCTTCGTGTACAGCCATTCAAAAATCTGATTTCCTCGAAATTTCTTCTCACCATTTTCGATGAGCCAGTTCTCAATTTCTTCTAATTGAAGAGAATAAATGGACGGTTTAGAATTTGGTAAGTTTTGTTTTTTTCTTCTAGTTGTTTGTACTTCTTCCAATACATTACACCTGCTTTCTTAATCTTGCAATATAAAATCCATCTGTTCCAAAATAATGTGGATAAAGCTGAAGCTGTCCGTTTTTAATATATGGTTTCACTATTTCAGGCAGGTAATTTTCAATTGTCTCATCTAGCATATAATCTTTATTTTGTTCAAGGAAGGCTTTGATAACACCTTCATTTTCTTCATAATCTATTGTACATGTGCTATACACGAGTATACCATCTTTTTTTAATAAAGATGAAACCTCTGTTAAAATGTCTAATTGTATTTTTGCTAGTTTTTCATTGTCTGATTCTGATTTTGAATATTTGATGTCTGGCTTTCTTCTAATAACCCCAAAGCCTGAACAAGGGGCATCGACGAGAATTTTATCAAAGCTCCCGGCCTCAAAGAATTCCCTTGATTTTCTACTATCGAGGGCCTTGGTTTCAACATTTTTAAGCCCTAACCGTTCGACTGCTTCATTAATTAATTTGATTTTATGTTCATGAAGGTCAATTGAAACAACCTTACCAGTATTTTGCAGTAATTCGGCAATATGTGTTGTTTTACCACCCGGCGCGGCACAGCTATCAAGAATCTGATCATCTTTTCCAACACCAAGCGCACGGGCGACCAGCATAGAGCTCTCATCTTGTATAGTGAAATACCCTTCCTTAAAGGCTTTTGCATTTACTAGATTTCCGCCAACTGCTTTAATGGCATCAATAGCTAGGCTCCCTTCTTCTACTTCAATTCCTTCCTTTTTTAGCAAGTGAAGAAGCTCTTCCTTAGTTGTTGCAATCCTATTGACTCGGGCTGTTTGTTCCGGGGGAGTACAATTTACCTCACACATTTTTCGCGTTTCTTCCAGTCCAATTTGCTTAGTCCAACGCTTAACAAGCCAAATCGGATGGCTTGTTTCAATTGCAAGTCGCTCCACTACATCTGTAAGTTGGTCTAATGATGGCAAGCCTTCCCGTTGAATGGAACGCAGCACTCCATTTACAAGTGACGCAGTCCCTTTATGTCCTCTATTTTTTGCAATCTCAACTGCTTCAAAAAAGATAGCTCGTTCTGGAACCCGGTCCAAAAAGACCATTTGGTATAGCGAAAGCCTCAATAGAATTCTCACCCATTGATCAAGCTTTTTGCTCTTTTTTAAAAATGGAGCTAAATAAAAGTCCAATGTGTCTCTGCGTTGGATTGTACCATAAACAATCTCTGTCAGCAGACCAATGTCCTTTCCTCTTACCTCATGCTTTTTAATCATTTGGTTCAAGAGGAGATTACTATATGCCTGATTTTTTTCTATTTGTAATAAGATTTCAAGTGCTACATCTCGAACATTAGTTTTCGTCATAATTGTCTCCTAACTGAGTTCCTACCTGTAAATCTGTTCCCAGCAAAAATTGCTCAGCACTCATCTTTTTCTTTCCTGCAGGCTGGAGCTGGGTGATTCTTATACATGTAGTATTCCCAGTCGAAACAATGAACCCATCTTTTTCAATCGAAACAACAGTACCCGGATTTTTTGATGTGCTTGATAGTACCTTATCTCCCCACCATATTTTCATTACATCCCCATTTAATGTGGTATAGGCAACAGGCCATGGGTTAAGCCCGCGAATATGGTTATAAATAGCCTCCCCATCTTTTGCCCAATCTATTTTTTCCTGTTCGCGTTTTATATTTGGGGCAAAGGTCGCTTTCGAATCATCCTGTTTAATCGGGGTTATTTTATCATCTAAAAGTAAAGGAATTGTTTCTGATAAAAGCTTTGAACCCGCCACACTTAATTTGTCATGCAATGAACCAACATGGTCTGACTCTAAAATTGGAATTTCGACTTGTGTTAAAATATCACCCGCATCTAGCTTTTCAACCATATACATAATGGTAACACCAGTTTTTTCCTTCCCTTGAAGGATTGAATAATGAATCGGGGCCCCGCCCCTAAGCTCAGGCAGTAATGATGCATGAACATTTATACATCCATACTTAGGAGCCTCTAATAATTCATTTGGCAGGATTTGTCCAAATGCTGCAGTTATGATTAAGTCTGGCCGATAGCTTAATACCTGTTCAATTTCTTGTTTCTCTCTAATTTTATTTGGTTGTAAGACAGGGATATTCTGCTTTAATGCCTCAACCTTAACGGGTGGAGGGGTTAACACTCTTTTTCTTCCAACCGGTCTGTCTGGTTGAGTTACAACAGCTACAACCTCGTAGCCATCCTCTATTATTTGACGTAAAACAGGTACTGAAAAGTCTGGAGTACCCATAAAAACAATACGTTCCATATTATTACCTACCCTTCAATTTCTCCTTCTTCATAATAACTGTTCACCTTTGATGTAAATAAAATGCCATGAAGGTGATCGATTTCATGCTGAATCGCACGCGCCAAGAAATCTCTTGCCTCAATAACAAAAGTTTTACCTTTCCGGTTCTGAGCCCTAACCTTAACGTATTCATGGCGTGTTACCTCACCAAAAAGGTCCGGAAAACTGAGACAGCCTTCTGGACCCACCTGTTCCCCTCGTTGTTCCAGGATCATGGGATTAATTAGTTCAACAAGTCCGCGCTCGTCCCCTATATCAACGATGGCGATTTGTTTTGCAATTCCAACCTGAGGGGCGGCTAATCCAACACCGTCCGCCTCTAGCATGGTGTCATACATATCTTTTATTAATTTTGATAGTTTTCGGTCAAAGGTTGTCACCTTTTCACATTCAACCTCAAGTATTTCATTTGGATATTTAACAATCGGTAATAAAGACAAGCGAGTTCCTCCAACATTCTACTTTTTTACTAGTCTCTCTCTTTTATCGTAACTTTAAACTACATCATGATATATGGGTTTAAGTCAATTGATAATGTGAGGGAGTTTTGTGCAATTTCCCTCTGGTAACGATCCAAAATCCCTTTTAACAGTTTAGTAAGATTTGGCTCATTTTTGTATTTTATCATGCATTGATATCGATATCTATTATTAATACGGGCAATCGGTGATGTTACCGGACCTAAGATGATTGATTGATTTGATAAGGAATTTCGTAAATAAATTGCAATTTTCTCAGCAACATCAACTGTTTTTGTGAGTTCCGGATGTGTCACTGTGACTAATGCCAGATAATAAAAAGGTGGATAAGCATGGGCCTTCCTAATGCCCATTTCATTTTGATAGAATCCATCATAATTATGATGACTTGCAAGCTCAATACTATAATGCTCAGGTGTATAGCTTTGAATCACTACCTCACCTGGCAGTTTGTGCCGTCCCGCTCTTCCGCTAACCTGTGTCAGAAGCTGAAATGTTTTTTCGGAGGAACGAAAATCCGGCAGATTGAGCATCGTATCTGCGGTTAGCACACCGACCAATGTGACATTTGGAAAATCCAATCCTTTTGCAATCATTTGTGTTCCTAATAAAATATCTGCCTTTTGCTCACCGAATTCCTTCAATAATTTCTCATGCGCACCTTTTCGGCTTGTTGTATCAACATCCATGCGAATAACCCTTGCTTCTGGCAACACCTTTGCAAGCTCTTCTTCAACCTTTTGAGTGCCAGTTCCAAAAAACCTGATATGCTCACTTCCACACTCATTACAAGTAGTAGGCATGAAGGTTTCATAACCGCAATAATGGCATTTTAAGCGGTGATTTGTCCTGTGATACGTTAATGAAATATCACAATGAGGGCAATTTGCAACATACCCGCAATCTCTGCACATGACAAAAGAAGAATGTCCACGTTTATTTAAAAATAAAACAGATTGTTCCTTTCGTTCAAGTCTTTCTGTTAATTTTTCAAATAAGGCACTTGAAAACATCGAGCGATTACCATTACGCAATTCCTCGCGCATATCGACAATTTCAACTGTCGGCAATGGCCTATTATTGACTCTTTCCTTTAGTGTGATTAGTTCATAGACTTTTTTCGAGGCACGTGCAAAAGATTCGAGAGTTGGTGTTGCACTTCCTAGGATGACAGGAGCATTATGGAGCTGACCACGGAAAATGGCCACATCTCTCGCATGGTATCTCGGGTTATCTTCCTGTTTATAGCTTGATTCATGTTCTTCATCGATAATTATGATCCCCAAATTTTCAAATGGAGCAAATATTGCGGATCTCGCTCCAACTACGACGCTAACTTCCTTTCGGTAAATTTTTCGCCACTCATCATATTTCTCACCAATTCCAAGACCACTATGCATCACTGCAACACGAGAACCAAAACGACCCTTGAATCGACTCACCATCTGTGGGGTAAGTGAGATTTCAGGGACAAGGACTATCGCTTCTTTCCCCTTTTTCAATACAGCGTCAATCGCCTGCATATAAACCTCTGTCTTTCCGCTTCCGGTAACACCATACATTAAAAACACTTTATGGATGACATCTTCGATAGAGTTAAGAATTGGAGAAATCGCATTCTGCTGTTCAGCGGTCAATGACATTGGTGTCGTTTGCTCAAACTGCTTGTCCGCATATGGATCGCGATATACCTCAATATTTTGTTCGATGATAAGGTCTTTCTTTACCATTGTACGAATCGTGCTGTCGGTAACACCAACTTCACGCAAGAGGTCCTTTAAAAGAAATGGCTTATTATTTTTCAGAAAAAACTCGAGTACTTGTTTCTGTTTTTTCGCGGTCGCGGGCAGCTCTTGAACCATTTTTTCAGCATCTTCAACTGAAAGTGCCAACTGCACTTGTTTCACCGTTTTCTTGTTGCTGCGATTTTTCACTTTGTAGACTACTTCCAGAAGGCCTTTTCTTATATCCTTTTGGTAAATATGCAATAAATCATTTTTTTCGGCATCTTCCCAATGAACATCATCTTTCCGTTCAAAGGAAGCTTGAATCGCTGGCTCCAATTCAATTCTTTTCGATGGATCAAGGAGTCTTATTTCTTTTTCATATTTCGCCCGCATAGCAGAGGGAAGCATTGCTTGTAAAGCAGATATCGTAAAGCAAAGTGTTTTTTCTGTTAACCATTTGCCTATATGAAGAAGCTCTTCATTTAAAGCAGGTGTGAGATCAAGCAAAGAATGAATTTCCTTAAGTTTATTCACTTCGGCCTTATTCGAAACATTTATCACAAAGCCCTGGACTTTTCGAGGGCCGAAAGGTACGACGACCCTCATTCCAGGTACAATCACATCACTCCATTTATCAGGAACGATATAATCATATGGTTTATCTGTTTGCATTGCAGGCACATCTACAATAATGCTGGCAATTTTCATTTCTTTTCGCCATCCATCATCTTTTTCACTTCACGAAGTAATGCTTTTCCAACATCAAGTTTTGTCATCATTGGTAATTCCAACTGTGTTCCATCTTTTTTATAAATAGTTACAAGATTTGTGTCCGTACCAAATCCCGCTCCCTGTGTAGTCACATTGTTTGCAACAATCATATCAAGATTTTTTGATGTTAGTTTCCGTTTGGCATATTCATCAATATTGTCTGTTTCAGCGGCGAAACCAACTAAAAATTGGTGATCCTTTTGCTCACCTAAAGTTTTTAAAATGTCAGTTGTTCTCTCAAACTCCAGAACTAGTTCTCCGCTCTTTTTTTTCATTTTCCCATCATAAACCTGTTTCGGGCGATAATCCGCAACTGCTGCTGATTTGATGACAATATCACTTTGTTTGTAAAAAGTCATAACTTGTATAAACATATCTTCTGCGGATTCAACAGAAATCACTCTTACATTAGGTGGTGCTGGGAGATTAGTTGGCCCGGATACTAAAGTAACTTCTGCCCCCATTTTATTTGCAGCTTCGGCAATCGCATAACCCATTTTTCCAGTTGAACGATTTGTAAAGAAACGAACTGGATCAAGCTTTTCACGAGTAGGTCCAGCTGTAATCAGGATCTTTTTTCCTTGTAATAATGGTCGTTCCATGAGATGAGCAGCAATGAGTTCAACAATTTTTTCCGGCTCTTCAAGACGCCCTTTTCCAACATAGCCACAGGCTAAATACCCTTCAGATGGTTCAATAAACTGGTACCCGTCCCCCGCTAACATATCGATATTGCGTTTGACTGCAGGATGGTCGTACATATGAACATTCATCGCCGGAGCAATCCAAACAGGAGCAGTCGTCGCAAGCAATGTTGATGTAATCATATTATCTGCAATTCCATTTGCAAGCTTGCCGATTGTATTCGCTGTTGCCGGTGCAACAACCACTAGATCTGCCCAATCTGCAAGATCAATATGGGCGATAACAGCAGGATTTTTTTCATCGAAGGTATCAAAGTATACGTCATTTCTTGAAAGTGCTTGAAAAGTTAATGGAGTAACAAATTTCATTGCAGATTCGCTCATGATTACTTTTACTTCGGCACCTGCCTGGGTTAGCTTGCTTGTTAAGGCCACTGCCTTATATACCGCAATCCCACCACTTACACAAAGCAGTATTTTTTTACCCTTCATTTGAATCCCCCTCCTTAAAAAAAGCTAACTTTGTAAAAAAATAACAACCTTCATGAGAGGTTGTTATTTTCGATTATTCATTAGTTTTATACGCTGTATCAATCGCAGCTTTCTTATCAATTGAATAATAAAGAAGACCCGCATCGATTTCTTCTAGTGCTTTACCAACTGATTTAAAGGATACAGGCTTTTGTACCATTCCATCATTTCTTTCTTGCATGACCCTTGCTCTTTTAGCTGCAACAGTTACAAGTGTGTATTTGGAATTTAATTTATTTAATAATGAATCAATAGATGGATCTAACATTAAAAATCAACCTCCAGCATTTGTTTATATCGTCTTGCCACACGGTCACGGCGACAATGTTCAGCCGTAACGATCGCATTAATTCTGTCGCAGGCACGCTCTACTTGATCATTTTCAACAACATAATCATAGGCGTCCATCATTTCAATTTCCTCTTTTGCCACCTTCATTCTGTTAAGAATTAAATCATCAGTTTCAGTACCCCTCGTAACGATTCTATTCTTTAATTCCTTTAGACTTGGTGGAGCTAAGAAAATGAATAAACCTTCTGGGAATGCATTTCTCACTTGAAGGGCACCTTGTACCTCGATTTCTAAAAATACGTCATTGCCTTCTTGTAAGGTTGATTCCACATAGTCAATTGGGGTTCCATAATAGTTCCCAACATATTCTGCCCATTCAAGAAGCTTGTTGTTTTCAATTAATCGTTCAAACTCCTCTTTCGATTTAAAAAAGTAATCGACACCGTCCACTTCTCCTGCGCGGGGCTTTCTCGTCGTCATTGAAATGGAGTATTGAAATCTCGTATCAGGCTGTGAAAAAATCGCTTTTCGGACAGTGCCTTTTCCCACACCAGATGGACCTGATAAAACAATTAGTAAACCTCTTTCTTTCATTCGTCCTTAACCCTACCCTTCGTCTGTTAGCTCATCTTCTTTAGATAGTCTTTGTGCAACTGTCTCTGGCTGAACTGCTGATAGAATAATATGGTCGCTATCCATAATCATAACGGCGCGAGTCCTTCTTCCATATGTAGCATCAATGAGCATTCCTCGATCACGAGCATCTTGAATAATTCGTTTAATCGGAGCAGATTCGGGACTCACAATTGAAATAATTCTGTTGGCCGAGACAATGTTCCCGAATCCGATATTAATTAATTTAATTTGCACTTAATCTCCCCCATTATGTACCCCTCTATTTTTGCCGCGAAAATGGCTTTATAATCAAGCTTATTCAATATTTTGAACTTGCTCTTTTATTTTCTCTAGAAAACTCTTCAATTCCACCACATGTTTTGCAATTAATGGATCATTTGCCTTTGAACCGATTGTATTTGTCTCCCTGTTCATTTCCTGCACTATAAAATCAAGTTTTCTGCCAATTGGCTCATTCGATTGTGTAGTTTCCCTAAATTGACTAATGTGGCTTTCAAGACGTGTAAGCTCTTCACTGATATCCGCTTTTTCCGCAAATAATGCAACCTCTGTGAGAATTCGATTTTCATCAAAGTCATTTCCCACATATTCTTTTATTCTTTTTTCGATTCGGTCACGATAATGAGTAACTATTTTTGGCGCATATTCTTTAATGGTATGTACAATTTCTTCAATTTGTTCAAGAAATGAAAAAATATCTTCGATTAATTTTTTTCCTTCAATTTCCCTCATTTGTTTCAATTGAAGTGCTGCACTTTCAATGACCTCAAGGATGATTGGTTCTACTTCCTGATTCTCCATTTCCTTTTCATCAATGGAGAGAATATTTTCATTAGAAAGCAGCTGTCCGGTTGTGATTTGATCGGAAAGCTGATATTTTTCTTGGATTTGCTTTGTTGATGTAACTAAAGCATCTAAAAAATCCCAGTCTATGGAGATTGTTTTCGATACCAGACTATCGCCTTCAATTGTAAGGAATACTTCGACACGCCCTCTTTTCACATGTTCAACTATTGCTTTTTTTATTTTATCCTCAAGAAACAGCAGTTGTCTAGGTAATCTTATATTGATTTCGCAAAATCGATGGTTTACAGATTTCAGCTCTGCATTTACGGAAAAAGAATTGGATTCTTTTTTAGCCCGTCCAAAACCCGTCATACTTGCTATCACAATAACACTTCCAATCTTACATAACAGGTATATCTATAAGTTCGTAATAACTATACTTATTTTACCATTGTTTTCTAAAACCGAATAGTTCTTACTACGTAAAAAAGGTAATAGAGTATAAACTCCATTACCTCATGAATTATAACACAGTTTTATATCTAAATTCCAAGTCTTCCTAAATTTTATGCACGAGCAGTCGAACGTTTGCTTGTTAGTAACGAGCCTGCAAGCAGGAATGTTGGGATTGCGGACATTCCAATCACTAGGAGCCAATCTCTTGGTGCAATCGCATAAGTTTTGAATATTGGTTGTAGTGGCGGATAGTATATCACGACTAGCATTAATAAAACGGATGAAATAACCGCCCAAACTAAGTACATATTTTGGAAAGGATTCCGGTGGAAAATGGAACGTTCGCTTCGACAATCAAATACATGAATTAACTGAGCCATAACAAGTGTTGCGAACGCAATTGTTTGTGCATAACCTAGATTATTTGGATCTCGATGATACACCACTATAAAGGCAGCTAGCGTCGCAATACCGATTAAAAATCCACGACTGACAATTTTCCAGCCTAGTCCTCTTGCAAACACTCCTTCTTTTGGATGTCGCGGACCATGTTTCATTAAATTACCTTCTGGTTGGTCGAGTCCAAGAGCCATTGCAGGTAATCCGTCTGTTACAAGGTTAACCCAAAGGATTTGGATCGGTACGAGTGGCAAAGGAAGACCCATTAGCATCGCAAACAGCATGACAAGAATTTCACCGACATTGGAAGCTAATAAATAACGGATAAATTTTCTAATATTTTCATAGATATTTCGTCCTTCTTTAATTGCTGCCTTAATTGTAGCGAAATTGTCATCTAGTAAAACTAAAGATGAAGCTTCTTTCGCAACATCTGTTCCGGTAATTCCCATGGCAATTCCGATATCGGATGCCTTAATAGCTGGCGCATCGTTTACTCCATCACCCGTCATCGCAACGATATGTCCCCTGCTTTGAAGAGCCTTTACGATTTTTAGTTTATGTTCGGGTGATACCCTTGCATATACATAGACATCATCTACAATTTCTTCCAGTTCTTCGACATTCATTTTTGAAAGGGCATATCCATCTAGAACTTTACCACCAGCTGGCAGAATTCCGAGCTGAGAAGCGATTGCTTTGGCTGTAATAAGATGGTCACCTGTTATCATAATTGTCTTTATTCCTGCATCCTTACATTCCTTAACAGCTGCTTTTACTTCTGGACGTGGCGGGTCAATCATCCCTTGAATACCAATAAAAGTTAAATCGCTTTCTGCCTCACGTTCTGATACTAATTGTTGATTAGGTCTTAATGGTTTAAAACCAACCGCAATCGTTCGAAGGGCATCTGAAGCTAATCCTTCTATCGCATTTTTTATTTTATTCTCATACTCCACTGATAAAAGCTGCTGTTTATGATCCCAAAGGACAGATTTACTGACACCAAGTAAAACGTCTGGTGCACCTTTTGTCACGACAAATTGATTTCCGGATTTGTCCTTGACAATCACACTCATCATTTTTCTTGCAGAATCAAATGGGAATTCATCAACTATTTCAAATTGCCTCGCTAAAAATTCATTCGTAAGACCTGCCTTAATTCCCGCTACAAGCAGTGCCCCTTCTGTCGGGTCCCCATCAACAATAAAGTCTTCGCCGTTTCTTTTTAATGAAGCATTATTACATAAAACGCCAAAGGTTAATAATTGTTGAAGAGTTTTGTGGTCAGAAGGTTTGATTTCTTTTTCTCCAGCAAAAAATTTCCCTGTTACATCATAGCCTGTACCTGAAACAGACCACGTTTTGCCACCAGACCAAAGATGTGTAACCGTCATTTTATTTTGTGTCATTGTACCTGTCTTATCTGAGCATATGACCGATGCACAGCCTAATGTTTCAACCGCAGGTAAGCGGCGAACAATCGCATTTTTCTTAATCATACGTTGAACACCTAAAGATAGTGCAACTGTAACAATTGCAGGAAGCCCTTCAGGTATTGCAGCAACAGCCAATGAAACTCCCGCCAGGAACATCTCATAGAGTTCATGTCCATTTATAACACCTACAACGACGACTAAAAGAGTTAATAATAATGCAACTGTTATTAAAATTTTCCCTAATTGCTCTAATCTTCTTTGTAATGGCGTGATCATCGCTTGAGCTGATTGGAGAAGCTCCGCAATTTGACCCATTGCTGTATTCATGCCAGTTCCAACTACAATACCGACACCACTGCCACGTGTCACCATCGTACCCATAAAGGCCATATTTTCTTGATCACCAAGTGAAACCTCATTATCGCGAATCGGTTCAACTTGTTTAGTAACCGGGACAGATTCCCCAGTTAGGGCAGATTCTTCAATTTCTAAGCTTTTCACATCAACTAATCGTATGTCTGCTCCAATCCGGTCACCACTAGTGAATTTAATAATATCCCCAATAACCAGTTCTTTAGAAAGAATTCGAACCCATTCATTATTTCGGAATACATTCACCTGAGGTGCTGAAAGCTCCTTTAATGCTTGAAGCGATTTTTCAGCTTTTCGTTCCTGGAAAAAACCTAAAAACCCATTGATTAAAACAATTGCCATAATGGCGATGGCATCAATGTATTCCCCTAACAACCCGGAAACTAGAGTTGCAGCTAGTAGCACAAGTACCATAAAATCCTTAAACTGAGCTAAAAAAAGCAAAATTGCTGAAGGGCGTTCTGCTTCCTTCAATTCATTATATCCAAATTGCTTTTGTCGCTGTTTTACTTCTTGGTCGGTAAGACCTTTGGAAAGGCTTGTATTAACTTTTTTTTCGACCTCTTCTGACCTAAGCTCATACCACTTCATCCGTCTTTTACACACCCCTCGCTAAATCTTTATCTATGAAAGCTTATTCAGTCTCGTCCAAAAAAATGCTATACTTTTTCTAAGTTACCGTTTTGTTGGTACAATAAGATTGAATACATATAGAAGGCTTAGCATCTATTGAAATAGAAAAGAGGATCATATATATGACTTTCGATGGGATATTCACGAAACAAATCGTGAATGAATTACAACTAACACTTGGAAATGGAAGAATCTCAAAAATCTATCAACCATATAAAAACGAATTAATATTTCAAGTTCGATCAAATGGCAGGAATCATAAGCTATTGCTTTCTGCTCACCCAAGTTATGCGCGCATTCATGTAACTAATGAGCTTTATGACAATCCGCATGAACCACCTATGTTCTGTATGCTGCTCCGTAAACATCTTGAAGGGAGCATTATTGAAAGTATCCGACAAATAGACATGGACAGAATTATCGTCTTTGATATAAAAGGGCGTAATGAGCTAGGAGATGTCTCTTTAAAACAACTAATCATTGAAATTATGGGCAGACATAGTAATATCATCCTCGTTGATACGGAAAAACAAACAATCTTAGATAGCATTAAGCATGTTTCACCAGCTGTAAATCGACATCGAACAGTATTACCAGGCTATACATATGTTGCACCACCTTCACAAGAAAAGGCTGACCCTTTTACAGTCGATGAAGAATCATTTTTGAAAAAAATCGACTTTAATGCCGGCAAGCTCGATCAACAAATTGTGAGTAAATTTTCGGGTATCTCCCCGCTATTTGCAAAGGAAGTAATATTTAGGGCTGGAATAGCCAATCGCAAAACACTGCCAGATCCATTTTTTTCAATGATTGAGAATTTAAAACAAAATCAAATTACACCACAAATCATCACAAAAGATCAGAAGGATTATTTTTATATCCTTCCCCTACATCATATTGGCGGCGTGGCAAAAGAATTCGCTTCGATTAGTGAATTGCTTGATCGTTTTTATTTTGGTAAAGCAGAACGGGATCGAGTTAAACAACAAGGCAACGATCTGGAGCGGTTTATCATCAATGAAAAAACAAAAAATGAAAAGAAAATTAAAAAGCTGCAAGCAACCTTGTTGGAATCGGAAAAAGCTGAAAAATACAAGCTTTCTGGTGAGCTTTTAACAGCAAATATTTATGCTGCAACCCGTGGCGATAAGGAAATCGAGGTATTAAATTACTATTCAGAAGACAATGAGATGGTAAAAATCCCATTAAATCCCCAGAAAACGCCATCTGAAAATGCACAAAGCTATTTCTCAAAATACCAAAAGGCAAAAAATGCAATTGCCTATGTGAATCATGAGATTGAAAAAGCAAGGGAGGAAATTACTTATTTTGATTCTTTGTTACAGCAAATCGAATCCGCCGCACCAAAGGACTTACAGGAAATTCGGGAAGAATTGATGGAAGAAGGTTATCTCAAAAACAAGCAACAAAAAGGGAATAAAAAAATGAAGCCTGCAAAACCATCCATTGAGCATTATGCAGCAAGTGATGGGACAGAGATTCTTGTCGGTAAAAATAATAAACAAAATGATTATTTAACCAACAAACTTGCAGCTAGAGATGACATTTGGCTTCATACGAAAGACATTCCAGGTTCACATGTCATTATTAAAAGTAAACAACCAGCAAAAGAAACAATCCTTGAAGCTGCAACAATTGCGGCGTATTTTAGTAAGGCTAAAAATTCATCCTCTGTTCCGGTAGATTACACATTAGTACGTCATGTTAAAAAACCAAATGGTTCAAAGCCGGGTTATGTAATTTATGACAATCAACAGACCATTTATGTTACTCCGGAAGAGGATTTAATTGTAAAACTTAGAAAACCCTAGGAACTGATTCCTAGGGTTTGTCTTTTAATTAAGCCTTTGCAGTTAACCATTCAGCTGGATTATCGCGCCAGCGTTGAAGACTTTCGATATCGCTTTCTGACACGATATTTTTTTCTAAAGCAACTTCGATTAATGTTGGATAATCTGTTAATGTATGTGCTGTAATATTTGCCGCATTTAAACGAACTGCCGCTGCCGGAAGCTGATATGAAAAGATGGCCACGATGCCTAGTACTTCACAACCAGCCTCACGAAGGGCTTCAGCTGCTGTAATTGCACTGCCACCTGTTGAAATAAGGTCTTCAATGACAACTACTTTCTGCCCCTTGACGATTTTACCTTCAATTTGATTTCCTTTACCATGTGCTTTTGCTTTACTTCGAACATAGCACATTGGTAAGTCTAAAACATCACTTACCCAAGCTGCGTGAGGAATTCCTGCCGTTGCAGTTCCAGCTATTACATCCGCCTCAGGATAATAAGTTTGAATCACTTCAGATAGCCCTTTTGCGATATTTTGGCGAACATCCGGGAATGAAAGGGTCATTCGATTGTCGCAATATATAGGAGATTTCAAGCCTGAAGACCAAGTAAATGGGTCATTTGGTTGTAAAAACACTGCACCAATCTCTAATAATTGTCCTGCTATTTCCTTACTCATACTTGTACCCCTTCCCATGCTGCTTTCATTTGTTTATATGTTTGTAATGGATTGATTGCTCTTGTAATGGAACGACCAACCACAATCGCCGTTGATCCTAATTCTCGGGCTTTTTCAGGTGTAACCACTCTGGCTTGATCGCCTACTTCATCACTTGCCTGGCGGATTCCTGGTGTAACAGTCATAAATTCGTTTCCTAGTTGTCTGTTAATGACTGGAACTTCAAGCGAGGAGCATACAACACCGTCTAATCCGCTTTTTTTCGTTAATCTTGCATATTCAACTACTACATCTAATAGATTTCGTTCTATTAATAATTCATTTCTCATCACGTCTTCAGTTGTACTCGTAAGTTGAGTGACAGCAATGCACTTAGGTCTTGATTGTCCCAGGACTGTACCAGCTTCTAATCCTTCTCTAGCTGCTTCCATCATCTTTGATCCACCAGCAGCATGCACATTGACTAGGTCAACACCCAGCCCCGCAAGACGCTTCATGCTGGAATATACGGTATTGGGAATATCATGAAGCTTTAAATCTAGAAAAATGGAATGACCTTGCTCTTTTAAAAAATGAATGACAGATGGACCTTCTTGAAAATATAATTCCATCCCTACCTTTACGAAAAGCTGTTCCTCTTGAAAGTCTTTTAGAAAACCTTTCGCATCAGTTAGACTTGGAAAATCAAGTGCGATAATAAGTGGTCTGTGCATTACTTCCAGCTCCTTCCCTGACATTCAGATATATGCTTATATCCATAGTTATCTAGTAAACTAGGAAGCTTACGGATGATTGTTGGACAGACGTATGGGTCAACAAAGTTTGCTGTACCAACTGCAACAGCACTAGCCCCAGCGTAGATATATTCAAGCACATCTTCAGCTGTTTGAACGCCTCCCATGCCGATGATTGGAATTGATACTGCCTGGCTCACTTCATGAATCATGCGAATTGCAACAGGTTTGATTGCTGGACCTGATAATCCACCCGTTTTATTCGCTAAAATCGGATTCCCTGTTTTAAGATCAATCCGCATTCCAATTAATGTATTTATCATGGTTAAACCATCCGCACCCGCTGTTTCAATGGCTTTTGCCATTTCAACAATGTTTGAAACATTAGGTGATAATTTTACATAAACCGGAACACTAGATACTTCCTTTACATAGCTTGTAAGCTCAGCCGCAACCTCAGGAATTGTACCAAAGGCAATTCCACCTGTTTTAACATTCGGACATGAAATATTTAATTCAAGCGCATGAACATTCGATGCTTTTGAAATTTCCCTTGCTACCTCGACATAGTCCTCAATTTGTGAACCAGCGACATTGGCGATAATCGGTACATCAAATTGCTCAAGCCAAGGTAACTCTTCTGATATAACCTTCTTTAGCCCCGGATTTTGTAATCCAATCGCATTTAACATCCCTGCACTCGTTTCTGCTACTCTGGGAGTTGGATTGCCGAATCTTGGCTGGGCTGTTGTTGCTTTTATCATAATCGCGCCAAGCTCACTTAAATCATAAAATTTCGAGTACTCTTTTCCGAATCCGAAGCAACCGGATGCAGGCATGATTGGATTTTTTAGTGATAATCCTGGTAGTTCCACTTGAAGTCTGTTCATAGTACCACCTCTCCAACCTTGAATACTGGACCGTCACTACAAACCTTTTTATAGGAAGTTCCGTCCGGATCTTTTTGAAGATGGCATACACATGCAAAGCATGCGCCAATCCCGCAACCCATTCTTTCTTCTAAAGAAATATACGCATTTCGGTCAGGATACCTATTTTCTAGTACCTTAAGCATCGGTGTCGGACCACATGAATAAAGAGTATCAAATGTCATTCCGTACTTGGTAATAACATCTGTCACGAACCCCTTTGTTCCAACAGATCCATCCACTGTGCAGATATAAGTTTTGCCCAGCTTATTAAACTTTTCTTCATAAAAAACTGATGATTTTGATTGGAATCCAAGAACATGGATAACATTTACTCCTTTTGCAACCAATTGCTTGGATAGTTCATAAAGGGGGGGAACGCCAATTCCTCCACCGACAAGCAATGCGGTTTCCCCTTTTCCAACTTCATCCACTGGAAAGCCGTTTCCAAGGGGACCGAGGACATCGACTGATTGATCGATGTTCTTTTTAGAAAGGACTCTTGTTCCAAGCCCGCCTTTTCGGTAAATTAGTGTGCATTCTTGTTTTTCTTTGTTTATATTTGCAATACTAATCGGTCTTCTTAATAATGGATCAATCCCATCACTTACCTTTACATGGACAAATTGACCCGGCTCGCCCATTCCCTGAACCAACGCTCCCGCTAATGTAAGTTCAAAAATATCCTCAGCAATTTGGGTGTGGCTTACAACCATCATTTGCTCCTTTTTAATCATGAATGTACCACCTCACGCTTTTGCACGTGAGAACCCATTGATTCACTTGAGAATGTCATCGATTCTAAAACTTTTACGATTGCTTTTGCTGTATCCAGTGAAGTTAAACAAGCAATTCCATTTTCTACGGTTTCACGGCGAATTCTGAAACCATCTCTTGCAGGCTGCTTTCCTTTTGTTAATGTGTTAATAACGAACTGTGCTTTTCCTTGACGGATGACATCAATTAAATTTGGTGCTTCTGAACCAATTTTATTAACCACTGTAACTGGTATATTTGCCTTTTGTATGAAGCTTGCCGTTCCACTTGTTGCTAGGAGTTGATAACCAATCGTATGGAATCGTTTTGCAATTTCAAGGGCTTCTTCCTTGTCTTTATCAGCTACGGTTAATAACACGGATCCGTAAGTTGGAATTGTGATTCCTGATGCTACTAGACCCTTGTATAAAGCCTTTTCTAACGTATAGTCTTTACCCATTACTTCCCCAGTTGATTTCATTTCAGGACCAAGGGAAATATCCACATTGCGAAGCTTAGCAAATGAGAAGACTGGAACCTTCACATATACCCCTTCACTTTCCGGGTGTAACCCTGTTGTATATCCTAAAGATGGTAAAGATTGTCCGAGTATGACCTTGGTTGCGATATTAGCCATTGGTATGCCCGTAATTTTACTTAAAAATGGTACTGTCCGGCTGGATCTTGGATTTACCTCGATTACGAATACTTCTTCGTTATAAACAACAAATTGGATATTTAATAGACCGATAATGTTTAATCCTTTTGCAAGTGCGATTGTGTGATCAATAATTTGTTGTTTTACATGTTCTGTTAACGTCTGTGAAGGGTATACAGCAATTGAGTCCCCTGAGTGAACTCCGGCGCGTTCAATATGTTCCATGATTCCTGGAATATACACTGTTTCTCCATCAGAAATGGCATCTACCTCAATTTCTTTACCTGTTAAATAACGGTCAATAAGTACCGGATGCTGCGGATTGATTTTCACCGCATTTTCCATATAATACAGGAGCTCTTCTGTTTGATAAACAATCTCCATCGCCCTTCCACCTAATACATATGAAGGTCTGACAAGCACCGGGTACCCGATTGCTTCTGCTATCACCACAGCTTGCTCAACCGAGGTTGCCGTTTTTCCTTTTGGTTGTGGAATGCCAAGTGAAATAACCGTTTGTTCAAATTTATCTCTGTTTTCAGCGCGGTCTAAATCATTTAAGGATGTTCCCAGTATTTTTACTCCACGCTCATCTAGGGCACTGGCTAGATTGATTGCTGTTTGACCACCAAACTGGACAACAACACCTTCAGGTTTTTCAAGATCGACGATATGCATTACATCTTCAATCGTTAATGGCTCAAAATAAAGCTTATCTGAAATACTAAAGTCTGTTGAGACTGTTTCAGGGTTGTTGTTAATAATGATTGCTTCATAGCCCGCTTGTTGAATTGCCCATACAGAATGAACAGTAGCATAATCGAACTCAACACCCTGTCCAATTCGGATTGGTCCCGATCCAAGAACGATGACGCTTTTTCGATCTGTTACAATTGATTCATTTTCATCAGCAAATGTTCCGTAATAATAAGGTGTTGCTGATTCAAATTCAGCCGCACATGTATCTACCATTTTATAAACTGGAACAATTCCTGCTTGTTTGCGAGTATCATAGATGTCAATTTCTGTTGTATTCCATAACTTAGCGATAATGGAATCGGCAAAGCCCTTCTTCTTCGCAAGTTGCAATGTTTCTAAATCGCCAATATTTTTACCTAATGTGTTTTCAAGCTTAATAATATTTTCAAACTTTTGGAGGAAGAATAAATCAATTTCACACCATTCATGAATTTGCTGGATGGTAATCCCTCGTCTAATTGCTTCTGCAAGATAGAATAGACGTTCATCTCCTGCCTTTCGAATTCTTTTTTCAATTGTTGCAAGATCAGCATTTGCTGCATCTTCAAGGTCAATATGCGATACATTTGCCTCAAGTGAACGAACTGCTTTTAAAATCGATTCCTCAAAATTACGTCCTATCGCCATAACCTCGCCAGTTGCTTTCATTTGAGTTCCAAGACGGCGGTTAGCAGACTCGAATTTATCAAATGGAAAGCGTGGGATTTTTGTTACTACATAATCAATCGCAGGTTCAAACGCTGCGTATGTCGTACCTGTTACTGGATTTTTCATTTCATCTAAAGTTAAACCAACTGCAATCTTCGCTGCCAGCTTTGCAATTGGGTAACCAGTTGCTTTTGAAGCTAACGCTGAGGAACGGCTTACACGTGGGTTAACCTCGATAATATAGTAATTAAAGCTATATGGATCTAGTGCTAGCTGAACATTACAGCCACCTTCAATTCCAAGCGCACGTATAATTTTTAATGATGTATGTCTTAATAATTGATATTCCCGATCAGTTAAGGTTTGGCATGGAGCCACTACAATAGAGTCACCTGTATGGATTCCAACTGGGTCCACATTTTCCATACTACATACAACAATTGCATTATCTGCTGAGTCTCGCATTACTTCAAATTCAATTTCCTTGAATCCCGCAATGCTTTTTTCTAATAAGCATTGAGTAACTGGGCTATTTTTTAAACCACTTGTTACGATTTCAATTAATTCTTCTTCGTTGTTACAAATTCCACCACCTGTACCTCCAAGCGTGAAAGCTGGACGTACAATAACAGGGTAGCCTATTCTTTCAACAAAACGGTATGCTTCATCTAAATTATGGACAATATCACTATCTGGCACAGGCTCATTCAGTTCATTCATTAAAGTACGGAATAAATCACGGTCCTCTGCTTTTTCAATCGCAGAAAGAGTAGTTCCAAGAATCTCAACCCCACATTCTTCAAGAATACCTGAATTTGAAAGCTCGACAGCCATATTTAAACCAGTCTGTCCACCAAGGGTTGGAAGGATAGCATCCGGTCTTTCCTTGCGAATGATTTTACTAACAAATTCTAATGTTATTGGCTCAATATATACTTTATCTGCTATTTCTACATCTGTCATAATGGTCGCAGGATTTGAGTTAACGAGAATCACTCGGTATCCTTCTTCTTTTAACGAAAGGCATGCTTGAGTTCCTGCATAATCAAATTCAGCCGCCTGCCCAATTACAATTGGACCAGATCCAATTACTAATATACTGTTAATGTCTAAGCGTTTTGGCATAGCTCTTCGCCTTCTTTCTTGAAGTTTTCAATCATCTGTAAAAAGTCGTTAAATATACTCTTTGTATCGTCAGGACCAGAAGATGCCTCTGGATGAAATTGAACTGTAAATGCCGGATATTCCAGATGTCGCAATCCCTCAACTGTGTCATCATTTAGTGCAATATGTGTTACTTCAAGCTTTGCTTTCTCTAGAGATTTTTTATTCACTGTATAGCCGTGGTTTTGTGAAGTAATCGCAATTTTACCTGTTGTAAGGTCCTTAACAGGATGATTTGCTCCTCTATGACCAAATTTCATTTTTTCAGTTTCTGCCCCATTTGCTAAGGCAAATAATTGATGTCCAAGGCATACTCCGAAGAGTGGGACTTTACCTAAAACCCCTTTAATCATCTCAATCGCTTCTGGAACGTCCTTTGGATCACCAGGCCCGTTACTTAACACAATGCCATCTGGGCTTAAAGATAAAATTTCTTCCGCTTTTGTATTGTATGGAACAACAATGACATCACAGTCGCGCTTATTTAATTCATGTAAGATACTATGCTTCATTCCGAAATCAACTAACACAATCCGATTTCCTCTTCCAGGACTTGGATACGCGCTCGATGTAGATACTTGTTTTACCAGGTCCGTTGGAAGTGTCATGTCGTTAAGTTGTTTAACAACATCATGTACACTGACATTCAGCCCACAAATCGTTCCTTTTAATGTCCCATATTGACGAATCATTCTTGTTAGCTTTCTTGTATCAATTCCTGAAAGACCTGGAATATTCTTAGCTTTGAAATAGTCATCAAGACTTAATTGGCTTCTAAAATTGGATGGATGGTCACAAACCTCATTTACGATCAGTCCACTAATTTTAGGGGTAATGGATTCAAAATCATCTCTGTTAATCCCGTAGTTCCCAATGAGTGGATAAGTTAGGGTGACAATATGGCCACAGTTCGATGGATCTGATATGATTTCTTGATATCCCGTCATACTTGTATTAAAAATAACTTCACCTGTGTTTTCAATATCACTTCCGAAACCTTCTCCGATAAATACAGTTCCATCTTCTAAAATAAGCTGACGCTTCATGCTAGAACACTTCCTTTCTGCCAAACAATGCTGCCATTTACGAATGTCATGACTGGCCACCCTTTACATTCCCAACCTGCAAATGGTGTGTTTTTTCCTTTTGATATGAAATTTTCAGGATTAATTGTCTCTTTTGCATCTAAATCAATGACCGTTAAATCCGCAATCTTCCCAGTTTCTAAGCTTCCAAATGGCAACTTAAATGTATTTGCTGGTTTGCTAGTTAAAAAGTCTACTAATTGCTTTAACGTGATCACATTTGTCTCTACAAAATGTGTATAAAGTAGTGGGAATGCTGTTTCTAACCCAACGATACCAAACGGTGCTAGAGCCATTCCTTGTGCTTTTTCTTCACTTGAATGTGGAGCGTGATCAGTTGCGATAAAATCAATTGTTCCATCCAGCAATCCTTCAACAAGAGCTTCCAAATCCTCTTTCCCACGTAATGGAGGGTTCATTTTATAATTTGTGTCTAGGCTTGGAATATCTGCATCACATAGTAATAAATGATGTGGGGTAACCTCAGCTGTTACATGAATACCAGCTCGCTTTGCATCCCTGATTACACGAACAGATTCCTTTGTACTTACGTGGCATACATGATAATGACAACCAGCAGCCTCAGCTAATAACACATCCCTTGCAATATGTACAGATTCACAAACCGAAGGTATGCCATTCAACCCATTTTTTTTCGAGAATTCACCCTCGTGTACAGCACCTTTATTGATGAGAGTATTCTCTTCACAATGGGCAACGATTGGCATTTCAATTGCTGCCGCTTGTTTCATTGCTTGGAGCATCATACTAGCCGTTTGAATTCCCACACCGTCATCCGTGAATGCGAACGCCCCTGCTTCCTTTAATCCTTTCATGTCGGTTAGATCCTCGCCAAGCTCACGAATGGTGATCGAGCCATATGGAAGGACATTGACGTGAGCTGTATCCTTGATTCTTTGTTGCAGCCAATTCATTTGCTCTACTGTATCTGGAACTGGTCTTGTATTTGGCATTGCTGCAATTGTTGTAAAACCACCCTTTGCAGCGGCAAGGCTGCCCGTTTCGATTGTTTCTTTATGTTCTCCTCCAGGCTCTCGAAGGTGGACATGGACATCAACAAATCCAGCAGATACAAACATACCTTCTACATCAATAACCTCACAATTGGTTTGATCTAGACCAGCACCAATGGCTTCGATTAAGCCGTCGGTAATTTTGATATCGGCTGCTGTTAGCTCGCCATGTTCATTTAGAATTTTTGCGTTTTTTAGTAATGTGCTCATATTAAAATTCCTCCTTCTACCTGTTGTAAAACTCTTTTAAGTACGGCCATTCTTACAAATACACCATTTTCCATTTGCTTAAATATTCTTGAATTCTGAGCTTCGACTAATTCACTTGCAATTTCAACCCCACGATTAATTGGAGCTGGATGCATAATAATGCTTCCTTTTTTCATATTTTTACCTCGTTTAATCGTTAAACCGTATTGTTCATGATATTCTTGCTTGGATAAGCCCATAGATGACTCATGACGCTCATGCTGAATGCGAAGCAGCATGACGACATCTGCTTCTTTTAGCCCTTGATCAAGGTCCACATAAGTACCATATGGGTTTGAATGATCCTGCCACTCTAGCGGCGCTGAAAAATGAACCTTTGCTCCAAGTCTAGTTAAACTTTCCGCATTTGATCTGGCTACCCGGCTATGCCTGATGTCGCCAACAATTAACACATTTAAATCTTGAAATCTAGAAAACTCTTGTTTTATCGTTAATAAATCAAGGAGAGATTGTGTAGGGTGATGTCCGCATCCATCACCTGCATTAATGATTGGAATATTGATGCTTTTCTCTAGTTCGTTGAAATATTCATCCCTAGGATGACGAATCACAACTGCATTTGCACCGATTGATTGAAGGGTCTTTACAGTGTCAAATAGACTTTCACCTTTTTGAACACTTGATGTCATTGCTTCAAAATGCAAACATTCGGCACCTAATCTTTTTTCTGCAACCTCAAAGCTAAAACGTGTGCGAGTACTTGGTTCAAAGAAAAGATTTGCTACAAAGGTTTGTTTTTCAAGCTTCCATTTGCTCCCTTGTACAAATAGCTCTGCATCAAAAAGAATACGGTCAATGTCCTCAATACTTAACTCAGTCATCGTAAGTAAATGATTCATTTTCTCTCCTCCTATTTAGAAAAGCACAAGGTGCCCGATTATCGGCGACAAGCATAAGACGAGCGCTGACAGAAGGTGCTCTTTACCTTCCGAAGCGATTGGCTTATGACCTCGAGCCGATGGCACCTGGAGCTAGACACCAATTCATATATCTATAAAAAAACACCCTTACCTACATGGTAAGGGTGTAAGAAACACGGTTTTGGTAAAAAAGGGTATAACTATGCTATACTCCTTTTTCGCAAAACCACACCCTTAATAACCTCTCTGGGTTACTTTAAAAGGTGTTGCATTATGCAACAGAGTTATCATCTTCTTCAAGATGAGTCTCATATATATCTTCTTCCTCACTCACTTCTCCACCTGGAAGAACTAAGTTTAGTAAAACACCTATGATAGCGGCTAGCGCCATGCCGTGAATTTCAAAGCCCATTACTTTGATGAAGGCTCCACCAATCCCAACCACAAGGATGACAGATGAAATGACTAAGTTTCTGTTTTCACCAAGGTCAACTTTGCTGTCCACTAACATCCGTAAACCAGATGAAGCGATAATTCCAAAGAGAAGGATGGACACTCCACCCATAACTGGTGTTGGAACAGAGCTAATTAATGCGTTGATTGTTCCACTAAACCCGAAGAAAATTGCGATTACAGCCGCTCCACCGATCACATATACACTAAAGATACGCGTGATAGCAAGGACACCTATATTTTCTCCGTATGTTGTATTTGGCGGACCGCCAAGTAGTGAAGCAATCATCGTTGCAACACCATCTCCCATAATAGAGCGATGTAATCCAGGTTGCTTAATCAAATCCTTGTGAATAACTTTACTTAACACCATTTGATGTCCGATATGCTCTGATAGGGTCACAATCGCAACTGGAACAATTAAAGCAATCATATCCATTGAAAAATGCGGTGTGTATGAAACAAACGGAATAATAAAATCGGGCATTTCTATAAATTTTGCTTCTTTTACAGGAGTAAAATCAACTAATCCGATGGCCAATGCATAAACATATCCACCGATAATTCCGATTAACACCGGGATTAGATTTAAAAAACCTTTAAAGAAGATGGTTGCGATAATGACAATGGCTAACGTTACTAATGCCACTGAAAAATGCTGTAAGCTATATGCTCCACTTGCATCATTCATTGCCATTCCTATCGCTGTACCCGCTAGGCTTAATCCGATTACGATGATGACCGGGCCAACTACAACAGGCGGTAAAATGCGTACAAGCCATTTATGGCCTGTTGCTTTGATGACAAGGGCTACAACCCCATATACTAAACCGGCAAGTAAGCTTGCCATCATTGCAGCACCTGGACCGTCTGCAGCGATTGCGGTCTGAAGCGGGATTATGAATGCAAAGGATGATCCTAAGTATGCAGGGACCTGACCCTTTGTAATTAGTAGAAATGCAAGAGTACCTAACCCGCTGGAGATGAGAGCCACCCCAGGACTAATTCCAACTAGATATGGTACGAGTATTGTTGCACCAAACATTGCAAACAAATGCTGCAGGCTAAGTATTGCAAAGAGACCTGCTGACGGTTTATCTTTTATGCCTAAAACAACTTTTTGGCTATCTTTCATTACCTTATTTCCTCCTCAGTCTTAACATACCCAAAACAAAAAAATCTTTGTGTTTTTTACACAAAGAGGTACACATATCCCTTTAACTTAAGAGAAGGAATGTTACCCCTTTGTTAGCCTCTCTGGACTACATTTAAAGGGTATTTATTTGTCTAGCTCCAGCGCCTAGAAACTCAAGAAACTTCAACTCCTCCTTCAGAAGCAAAGAACGCTTCTTTTGTCGGAGTCTCCAGTTTTCTCGTTTCTGATCAAGGCGCTTACGCATTTCGTCTTATTTTTTATGAATGGTTACTTGATCGATTTTATCAATTTCTTCTAGTTCCACCACTATTTGTTCAGAGTTAGCCGTTGGAATATTTTTCCCGACATAGTCAGCTCGAATCGGAAATTCACGATGTCCTCTGTCAATTAAAACGGCTAATTGGATCTGTGCGGGTCGTCCGATATCAATGAGAGCATCTAACGCAGCTCGGACTGTTCTTCCTGTGTATAGTACATCATCAACTAAGATGACTTTTTTATTTGTGATATCAACTGGAATATCAGACCCTTTAACAATTGGTTCACGATCTTCTGTTTTTGTTGTTAAATCATCACGGTATAAAGTGATATCCAGTTCACCGATGGCAATCTTTTTGCCTTCTATTTGTTCGATTCGATTTGCGATACGATTGGCCAAGTAGATCCCTCTTGTTTTAATCCCTACAATCACACATTCCTCGACACCTTTATTTTTTTCGATGATTTCATGAGCTACTCTTGTTAACGCTCTTCTAATTGCCTGATTGTCTAGTACCACAGCTTTCTCGGATTCAGCCATTAATGTTCACCTCACCTGCTCGGATAACTCCCTTAATAACGAAAAAGGTCCTCTCACCGTAAGCGAGAGGACCTAGAAATCTTCACATAGAGATAGAATTATCCCAATGTAACTTCCGTTTCCTTCTCAGCCTCACGGGACTGATTTTAAAGGGGCTCATTTAATTAAGTTTATTGTACGGTCCATATCGAATTTTGTCAATCCTTTTATCTGACAAAATTCTAATGACGCAGTTTTTCTAGAAGTTCCTCAAAATATGCTGGAAGTGGTGCTTCAAATTCAAGATACTCATTCGTTCTGGGGTGATCGAACCCTAACAGTCCAGCATGTAATGCTTGTCCGCCAAGATCTAAGGTTTTCTTAGGACCGTATTTAGGATCCCCAGCTAGCGGATATCCAATATATTTCATATGAACACGAATTTGATGTGTCCTGCCTGTTTCAAGCTGACATTCAATAAAGGTAAAATCCTTAAATCGCTCTATTACATTAAAATGAGTGACTGCTCCTTTACTGTTCTCATCTGTAACTGTCATGCTTTGACGGTCTTTTTTATCTCTTCCGATTGGTGCATCAATTGTACCTTGGTCATGAGGTATGACACCATGAACAATTGCTTTATATTTACGAGTTACCGTCTTATCGACCAATTGATTAACCAAAGATTCATGCGCAACATCATTTTTTGCGACCATTAATAGACCAGAAGTATCTTTATCAATTCGATGGACAATCCCTGGGCGAAGAATTCCATTAATTCCTGATAAATCCTTGCAATGGGCCATAAGACCATTTACAAGGGTCCCACTGACATGGCCTGGCGCAGGATGCACAACCATTCCCTTCGGTTTATTAACAACTAAAACGTCAGCATCTTCATAATAAATATCTAAATTCATTTCCTCAGGAACTGCATCAAGCGGTTCCGGCTCTGGGATGTCTATTCGAATGTTGTCTCCCAGATTTACTTTATAATTGGGTTTAGTTTTATTTCCATTAACCGTGATGTTTCCATCCTTAATCCAAGATTGAACCTGAGTTCTGGACCATTCTGAATTAAAGGCGGAAACAACTTTATCAATTCGGTCATTTTGTTGATCTTCTTCAGGTTTTAATTCGAATTGATTCATTTGCTTTCTCCTTTTTCCAATTTCCCTTCAAAAAGCGTTAAGATCAAGATTAAACCTACGCCAATAACTAGGGCAGAATCGGCAATATTAAAAATTGGGAAATTATATGTGAAAATGTATGTATCTATAAAGTCGACAACTTCCTTACGAATGATACGGTCGATAAAATTACCAATTGCACCTCCAAGCATTAATGAAAGCGCAATGCCAAAGAAGCGTTGATTTGGTTTAAGACGTCGAATATACAGAACTAGCATAACAACCACAATTATGGTGATAATATAGAAAAACCACATTTGCCCCTGTAAAATCCCCCATGCTGCACCACGATTACGATGCGAGGTTATGTACAAAAAGTTAGGAATGATTTCAAATGAATCGCCAAGCTCCATATAACGGACAATAATCCATTTTGTCACTTGGTCTAATAAAACCACAAACAAAGCTATTAAATAATAATACACGTAAACGCCCCCATATTAACTAACTTTACCTTTCTGCATTTTAGCATATGTTTGGACGGGTGTACAATGTATTTAAGGGATGAAGATGAAGCAAGCAGAAGTAAAAGCGGACCTTTACTTCTGCTCAACTAAATACAGATGGTTTTCACGTTTAGGGGAAAGACAATTGCCTCTGTCATATAGATCAGTGAAGGAAAATTCAAAAATTGTTCGAGCTGTTGGAAGGATCCTTAATTTCTCAATAGGAATTTCGGCACCTGTTTCTTCACATATACCAAACATTCCGGAATTCATTTTATTTAATGCTCTTTCAACATCATTTAAGTCTTCCTTAATATGATTGATAACAATTTTTTCTTTTTCGGATTGCTGATTTTGAAAAAGGAATTCTTGACTTACCTCATATTGTGTTGACTGCATTAACCTTGAGAATAGTTCCTTCCTTGTTAATTCTAACTCCGCTTTAATCTCTGCATACTGATCGTTCATCAGAACGCCTCCTTATCATGCTTTTGATTAAATGCATAAGAACATTTTGAATGGTGAGTAAGAATAGTGTTGCCTAGAAAGGTTTGTGTTAAAGCCAACAACTTTTTCCTGTCGGATGTTTCTAATTACATAATACGTATTTCTCACGAAAAATTGACGGTTGGCAAGCTAAGTTGTTCGTTTACAGTTATATTAATGTAATATTTCAAAACATCATTCAGTTGCAAAAAAATGCCATGAACCTTAAGATTCATGGCATTTTTCCTAGTTTAGTTTTCGTAATTTTCCTTTACTACTGATGCACAACGTGTGCAAAGTGTAGGGTGATCCTTGTCTTCCCCAACAGTTGGTGTAACAACCCAACAGCGATCACAGGTTTCACCTTCTGCAACACCGACAACGATTTTAACTTGATCAAAAGCCTGTGCATTCTCAGGTGCATCCTCATATTGGCCACCAATTGCAAAGCCTGATACAATGAACAATTGCTTCAAGTTTTCTTCAACAGAATCTAAAAGGGCTTTTGTTTCATTGTTTGGATACAATGTAATGCTGGCAGCTAACGATTTTCCAATAACTTTCTCATTTCTTGCTGTTTCCAGCGCTTTAAGAACATCGTCGCGCAGCTCCATGAATGCATCCCATTTTGCTTCTAATTGATCCGCATTTGGAATTTCTACTGAATTAGGCATATCAACCAATTGAACACTTTCTTCTTTAACAGAATCGATATGAGACCATACTTCGTCTGCTGTATGTGGAAGAATTGGTGTTACCAGCTTAGTTAAACTTAATAATGCCTCATATAAAACAGTTTGAATTGAACGTCGATCATGCTGATTAGCTGGCTCGATATATAAGATATCCTTAGCAAAGTCAAGATAGAATGAGCTTAACTCAATTGTACAGAAATTATGAACAGAGTGATAAACACCTGCAAATTCATAATTTTCATAGGATGTTTTAACCTTATCAATTAGTTTATTTAATTTAACAAGGATATAACGGTCCACTTCACGCAATTCATTTACTGGAAGTGCATCTGTTTCCGGATTGAAATCACTTAAGTTACCAAGTAAGAATCGGAACGTATTTCTGATTTTACGATAAACCTCAGCAACTTGTTTTAAAATAGCGTCAGATACACGAACATCTGATTGATAATCGACTGAAGCTACCCAAAGACGTAAGATGTCTGCTCCTAGTTGTTTCATTACCTTCTCAGGAACAACGACATTTCCAAGTGATTTACTCATTTTACGACCTTCACCATCCAGGGCAAAACCGTGGCTTAATACACCTTTATATGGTGCTTTTCCTGTTACCGCCACTGCAGTAGATAATGATGAATTAAACCAGCCTCGATATTGGTCTGAACCTTCCAAATAAAGATCTGCTGGACGTTGTAACTCATCTCTTTCTAAAAGAACCGCTTGATGGGATGATCCAGAATCAAACCATACATCCATAATATCTGTTTCTTTTGTGAAACTGCCATTTGGACTTGATTCATGTGTGAATCTATCTGGTAATAAATCTTTTGCTTCACGTTCAAACCAAACATTTGAACCAAATTCTCTAAACAATTCTGATACATGGTTAATTGTTTCGTCCGTGATTATTGGTTCACCGTTTTCACCATAAAACACTGGGATTGGAACACCCCACGCACGTTGACGAGAAATACACCAATCTCCTCTGTCACGAACCATATTAAATAGTCGTGTTTCTCCCCATGCAGGAACCCATTTTGTTTCTTTAACAGCTTCCATTAGCTCATTTCTAAAATCCTTGATTGACGCAAACCATTGAGCTGTTGCTCTAAAGATGGTTGGTTTCTTTGTACGCCAGTCATGTGGATAGGAGTGAGTGATAAAGGAAAGCTTTAATAATGCCCCAACTTCATTTAACTTTTCAGTAATTGGCTTATTAGCCTCATCATAGAATAAACCTTCAAAGCCTTCTGCTTCAGAAGTCATATATCCTTTTTCATCAACAGGACAAAGAACACCGATTCCGTATTTTTGACCCACGATAAAGTCGTCTTCCCCATGTCCTGGTGCAGTATGAACGCAACCAGTACCTGCATCTGTTGTAACATGCTCGCCAAGCATTACGAGAGAGTCACGTCCATAGATTGGGTGTGCTGCAACGACATTTTCTAATTCACGGCCTTTAAATGTTTTCACTACTGTAACATCTTCCCAGCCAATTTCTTTTGTTACTGCCTCCAGTAATGCTGAAGCAACAACATATTTCTGATTGTTAACACTCACCACACTGTATTCTAAGTCTGGGTGTACACTAATACCAAGGTTAGCAGGAATTGTCCATGGAGTTGTTGTCCAAATGATGATTTTTTCGTCACCCTCCAACACATCTTTACCATCCTTGACAGGGAATGCTACATAGATAGACGGCGAACGCTTATCTTGATATTCAATTTCAGCCTCGGCAAGAGCAGACTCACTTGACGGAGACCAATAAACAGGTTTCAGCCCTTTGTAGATATAGCCTTTTTTAGCCATCTCTCCAAATACTTTGATTTGCTGTGCCTCATATTCAGGTTTTAATGTAATATATGGATTCTCCCAGTCTCCACGAACACCAAGTCGTTTAAACTGTTCTCTTTGATTATTAATTTGCTCATATGCGTATTCTTCACATAGCTTACGGAATTCTGCAACACTCATTGCCTTACGATTGACCTTCTTATTTTTTGTAAGAGCTGTTTCGATTGGCAATCCGTGTGTATCCCATCCTGGCACATATGGTGCACAATAGCCGTTCATTGATTTAAATCGAACGATCATGTCCTTGATGATTTTATTTAAAGCATGCCCCATATGAATATCACCATTTGCATATGGAGGTCCATCATGCAGAACAAATAATGGACGCCCTTTTGTACGGTCTTGAACCTTTTGATAAATGTTCATATTTTCCCATTGCTCTTGCATTTGTGGTTCACGATTCGGAAGATTTCCTCTCATTGGAAATTCCGTTTTTGGCATTAATAACGTGTCTTTGTATTCCATTACCATTTCCTCCTAAAATTATAAAGCGCAAGCGCCTTGATCAGCCACGACAAGCATAAGAAAATCTGGCTAGAAGGATGTATTTTATCCTTCTTGACGGATTGGCTTATGACCTCGAGGGGCTAGGCGCTGGAGCTAGATTTGAATTCACTCATTTAAAATATTTGCAGCTTGTTACAGTATGGTAATTTTCGGATACCTTTAATCAAAATAAAAAGAGACCTTCTCATCCCAAAAAGGGACGAGAAGGCCTCTCGCGGTACCACCCTTATAGACGAAGAATCATCATTCGTCCACTCGACATTCGTAACGTGAATGATTCGCGAAATGCTTACTTAAAATGATCAAAAGAAGCATCATAGACCATTTTTATGTGTTCAGCATCGAACTCCGGGGTGATTTTCATTCTTAATACTTATATCAGGCTTTCACCATCCCTGACTCGCTTTCAAACATAGATAAGTCTATAAGAACTACTGTCCCCTTCACAGCTGGTTGTTTATTTAAGTTTAATTAGTTGTTTTAAAATTATATGCGTATTATACAAAAGAGTCAAGTATAGAAATTAGTTATCTTCTGATTCAGCAAAAACTGGCTCAACATTGTATTCCATGAGATGATCCCAATCATCATTATTAAGCATGTCTAGCTGTGCTTCAATCAACATTTTAAATCTATTTCTAAATACTTTAGATTGTTTCTTCAATTCTTCAATTTCTATAGATATCTTTCTAGATTTCGCTAATGACTCATTTATAATACGATCTGCATTTTTCTCCGCCTCTTTGACGATCAGCTTTGCTTCTTTTGAAGCGTTGCGTTTCACATCTTCGGCTGTTTCCTGGGCGATTAATATTGATTTATTTAATGTTTCTTCAATATTTGTAAAATGTCCTAATTTTTCATTTAGCTCTGTAAGCTTTGATTCAAGTTCTTTTTTCTCACGAATAACCATTTCATAATCTTTAATGACTTGATCAAGAAATTCATTTACTTCATCCTCATCATAGCCGCGAAACCCTTTATTAAATTCCTTATTATGAATATCTAATGGCGTTAAAGGCACGTATGCCACCTCCAAAAATTAATAAAAATAAAATTCAAATAATACCTGTATGATACTTTACAATTCGACAAAAAAGAAGAAATTCCTGCATTCTTTTCAATTATTTTTGTCTTCCTACAATAACTCTCCATTTTTCCTTTTTCGTTTTTCCTTCAATCGAATGAAGCTTACTTCTTCCGTACCCACGAACAGAAAGGACATCGGTTTCCTTACACTCAAACGAAGTTTGCTCGATTTTTTTCCAATTCACTTTTACTAGCCCATTCTCAATTAACACTTGGACTTTTTGTCTGGATACATTCAAAATCGATGACAGTACCACATCTAATCTTAATGAAGAGACAGTGACTGTTTGCTCTGTCCATTCTTCATTTACCTCAAGTAAATCCGAAGTGGTAATTTCCGACAATGAAATACTTGCTCTTCCAACAGAAGTCAGATTCATACGGACGTAATCTGCAATCTCTTTTGCAACCACGATTTGAATCCTCTCATCAATAGTTAAAATGTCGCCAAATTTAGAACGTTTTAGACCAAGTGACATTAATGAACCAAGTACTTTGCGATGGTCAACCGTAACAAACTTAACTGGGTATTTCAATTCAAAAAATGATAGTTCATAGTCAGCTTCATTTGATTCAAAATAGGTAGGATAAAGTAATGCACGCTTACGTTCAAGCCCTTCTTTCCCACCAAAAAAGGAAACAAGGATTTCTCCATTTGCGCCAATTACTTGTTTTACTATCTCTTGTTCACGCGGATCAAGAAAATCGGTTAGCTTTGGACTATACTGGTTTTCTACAGTCTGCTTCCATTCCAAAACTTGATCAATAAACGCATGTTCTTCTTTTCGAAAATGTTGATATAAATTCATATGTATATTACCTCAGGTTGAAATAAAGAAAGGGACCTATTATGGAAGGTCCTTTTCTTAAAACATTGATTGCAATGCATGAATTCCTCTGCTAGCAAAATTTAGTACCAGGATTGCGACAATTGGAGAAATATCAATCATCCCTAGTGGCGGAATAAACCTGCGGAAAGGCTCTAGATATGGTTCACAGATTCTTGCTAAAAATTGACCAATTCCTGATTCACGCGCATTTGGAAACCATGACATTAATATATAGATGATGAGTGCATACGAATAAAGCACGATCAATTGACTTAAAATCCCAAAAATAATACCCATACTGGACTACCACCCCTTTTCTGCGTATTCTTCGTTGGAAACAATCTCAGAGATATTTCCTGAAACATCAATATTGTCCGGAGTACATAAGAATATATTTGAGCCAATACGTTGGATATCTCCACCGATTGCATATACAGTTCCACTTAAAAAGTCAACAATTCGCTTAGCTTGATCATGTTGAACTCTTTGCAGATTGACAACAACTGCTCGTCTATTTTTTAAATGATCTGCAATCTCCTGAGCCTCTGCATACACACGTGGTTCGAATAAAATAACTTTTGATGATTTTTGAACACTTTGCAAGCTTACCACATTTTGCTTTGGAGCAGTTCTTGTAGGCTTTGTAGGCTCTAACTCCTCTTCAAAATATTCTTCCTCATCATAATCATATTCATCTTCTAGTGCAAAAAAACTTTTAAATTTTGACTTTATGCTCATGGTTTTCACCCCTTTAAAATTCCTTACCAACTAATGCAGTACCTATTCGAATGAAGGTAGCTCCTTCTTCTATTGCGATTTCGTAATCATTGGACATGCCCATAGACAGCTCTGTACAAGGTGCATATGGGAGACCAAATGCTTGTACATCATCTCTTAGTCTTCGAAGTCTTTGGAAGCATTCACGAATGATGATTTTATCATCAGTTAATGGAGCCATAGTCATTAATCCGACAACCTCTATATTAGGGAGTTTTTCCAATTCTATTATGAAAGGCTCAAGATGTTCGGGTGTCATGCCATGTTTGGACTCTTCTCCAGATACATTAACTTGTATAAAACATTTTATTTTTCCGTTTGCACGGCTTTGTATTTCCTCCGCTAACGAAATGCGATCAAGTGAATGAATATAATCCACTTTATCAACAATGTTTTTTACCTTTCTTGTTTGAAGCGATCCGATAAAATGCCAATTCGGAGCGTCCCCGATTTCCTCTTGTTTCTTTAACAAACCAGCGTCACGATTTTCCCCAATATGGTGGATCCCTGCTTCAATCGCTTCTTTAGCAGTTTCAACACTAACATATTTCGTAACCGCAATAATTGAGACATCATCAGCAGAACGATTGGATCGCTTACATGCCTGTTCAATGTTTTCTTGTATGTTTAAAAGATTTTCTTGAATACCCATTTGAAAATTAATCCTCCTTAAAACCAATAAAACTCATCATTCTTCCTGTTTTCCCGGCATCCCTTCGATGTGAAAAGAAAAGCTGATTCTCACAAGATGTACAATATGAGGAAACTTGAATATTTTCAGGAGGAATTCCCGCTCTTACCATAAGTTGATAGTTCAGTTGTTTTAATTCCAATCGATACTTGTTATCGGCCATTTTTTCGTATGAGGCGGAATTAATATTGTCCAAACCTTTCACGTAATTGATAACATAATCATCAACGATGTAGCAGCATTGACCAATTGATGGTCCGATGATAGCCTGAATTTCATCTGGTTTAACATCTTCAGTTCCCCAAGCACGAACCATTTCACCTGCAATATCTTGGACAGTTCCCTTCCAGCCCGCATGTGCAATTCCAATGATTTGTTTCGAAGGTGTAAAGAAATATAGTGGAACACAGTCAGCAAAACAAAGGGTTAACAGAATATTTTTCTCATTCGTAAATAATCCATCCGTATCCTTTATGCCCTCTTCGTATGTAAAAACCCCTGCGCCAAGATCATTTTTTGAAACCTTGGCAATTTTATTTTTATGTGTTTGTTCAGAGCATACCCAGTTTTCTGGCGGAAAATCAAGTATATCTGCAAGTTGTTTACGATTGGAACGAACTAATGTATCCTGATCATAAAGATGCAAACCCAGATTAAGGGATTCAAATTCCCCTTTGCTTTCTCCCCCATTTTTAGTCGTGAATCCAACTACAAGCTTATCAGAAAACTTGCTCCAGCTCGTGACCTTTAAAACCTGCTCTGTATCTTGAATAAATGGTTCAAGCTTCATAACAACATCCTTATATTCACATAATCAACCTTTTAGATAGGTCGGCAATATTTTATTTTTTTCGAAAAATGAACCCTTCTTCTGCCTATTTTATCACATCTTAGCAAAAGAAAGGAGAATATGTTAGGAAAAATGTCTAATTTTAGCTAAGCTTATTCTATATTATTTTGCGTTCGAACTAAAATGACATCCTTGCCGACTTTTATAATATTTTTCCACGGAATCACGATCTCCTCATCGCGACCAAATAAACCTAATACTTTTCCATAACCGCCAATGACGATCGATTCGATTTTTCCGGTTGTTAAGTTAATATCGATATCCCCAATATTGCCAAGTCTTTTCCCGTCTATTACACTTACAACATCCTTTGCCTGAAAATCAGAAATCTTCACCATATCCCCCGCCCCCCTTATCTTAACTATATGACGATCTCACCGCTTTTTATGAGACAAAAATAGACAGTTAGGAAGACTAGTTCATTTTTAACATTAAAAAAGACATTCGAATCATCCGAATGTCTAATTACTTTCCGTTATTCATGCTATAACATGTCCACAAAATGGGCTGGTTCCATTATTAATTTTGGATATTCTTATTCATTTGTTTAATTGCTGCTTTTTCAAGACGTGAGACTTGGGCTTGAGAGATTCCGATTTCTTCAGCAACCTCCATTTGTGTTTTTCCTTGAAAAAATCGCTTGCGAAGGATTAGTTTCTCACGATCATTTAATCGTCTCATCCCTTCTTTTAAGGCAATTTCTTCAATCCAATTAGAATCGCGATTTCGCTCGTCACTCAATTGGTCTACTACAAAAATAGGGTCTCCTCCATCATTATATATCGGCTCAAATAATGATACAGGGTCTTGAATTGCATCAAGTGCAAAAACAATTTCCTCGTGTGGTACTTCAAGTACCTTGGCGATCTCTTCAGCCGTTGGTTCCCTCGATGTTTCACTCATCAAACGCTCTCTTACTTGCAATGCCTTATAGGCAATGTCCCGCAGTGAGCGCGACACCCTGATAGGATTGTTGTCTCGTAAATAGCGTCGTATTTCACCGATAATCATCGGTACTGCATAGGTGGAGAATTTTACGTTTTGACCGAGGTCAAAATTATCGATTGATTTCATAAGGCCGATACATCCGACCTGAAATAAATCATCCACAAATTCTCCTCTGTTGTTGAAACGTTGAATAACACTGAGCACAAGTCGTAAATTTCCATTTACGAGTTTATCGCGGGCTGACAAATCTTCACCACTTTGCATTTGTCTAAATAAATGCCGCATCTCTTCATTTTTTAATACTGGAAGCTTCGAAGTATCAACACCACAAATTTCTACTTTATTTCGAGTCAATTCTTTCCCTCCTAACAGGAGTTGCTGTACAAAGTTAAGTATCTCCGTTAGAGGGAAAAATATGCATTTTTAATTCACAACTATTTCCAAAACTGTTATAAAAAAACGTATAAACCAACAACTATCAGCTTTTTTTGATTACACCATTTTATTAAATTCTTTACGAAGGCGTTTGATGATTCGTTTTTCCAATCTTGAAATATATGACTGTGAAATTCCGAGCATGTCTGCCACATCTTTTTGTGTTTTTTCCTCACCGCCAATTAATCCGAAACGCAACTCCATAATTTGTTTTTCACGGTCATTAAGCTGATGGAGAGCTTTTACTAATAGCTTGCGGTCGACATTTGCTTCTAAATCCTTTGTGATGATGTCTTCCTCGGTTCCAAGTACATCAGATAATAATAATTCGTTGCCATCCCAATCGATATTCAATGGCTCATCAAAGGACACCTCAGACCTAATTTTATTATTACGGCGTAAATACATCAAAATTTCATTTTCAATACATCTTGATGCATAGGTTGCTAGTTTAATTTTCTTTTCTGGATTAAATGTATTAACCGCTTTAATTAAACCGATTGTTCCAATACTGATTAAATCCTCAATATTAATTCCCGTGTTTTCAAATTTCCGTGCGATATACACCACAAGTCTTAAGTTTCTTTCAATTAAGATTGACCTTGCAGCCTTATCTCCGCTAGGAAGCTTGTTTAAAAGGACCTCTTCCTCATCCTTTGACAAGGGTGGCGGTAATGCCTCACTCCCACCAATATAATAAATCTCATCTGTTTTTAAGCCTAATTTTATTAAAAGCTTATACCACCAATATGTAAGTTTTAATTTTAATTTTGTCACAGGAAAGTTCTCCCTTCTAATTTGTAAAAACTGTGAGTATGATATTTATAGGAATCAATTCGTTCATTTTACCTATTAAGAAGCTGTCTTAATGGAGGATGAAATTAGCATTTTAGGATGAACAATACAATCATAATCCCCATCTGTCGACAATGTTGTATGGTTAAAGGCAACAAGTCCCTTTTTCACAATGTTTTCTTCATTTTCCTGGTAGATCGTAATTTGATCTGGTTTAACGGCTAGTAAAAATTGATGCTCTTGTCCAACCCCCCGATACGGAATAAGTCTTACACGACTTTCCCATTTATGTGATTCTGTTGATGAATCATTTGTTAATAACTCGATATTTTTAGACTGGTCGATTAATGGTTTAGGAAACAACTCCTCATATTTCGTCATGTCTAAAATCATAACTGGGCTTTTTGTAATCGGATCGAATAATTGATTTCCGCTGTCAACTAAACCCTTTAAATGTAAAATAACATCATCTATTTCAAGCTTTACATCAACAATCTGATCATAAAAAACTTGTTTCGTTTCGATGTCATCTATTCTATTTTTGGAAAAATACCAGAGGAGTGGAAAACCGATTAGTACAAATCCCCAACTAATTGGATTCCCATAACCAGTAGATTGCGTAAGGATTGTGCCATCAAATACTCGGACATCAAATTCCAAGAAATAATGGACCCCTATCATTCCACCCCCAATCATGAAAGTAGTAAAATAAAAGGTTAAGAGCCCCTGTATAAAATACCGAAAACGTTTATAACCAAAAGCGACTCCTACAATCAAGATGGAAAAGAGTAGTTTTGTAAGAGGATGTGACCCAAATGCCGCAAAAGGAGAAACCACAATCAAGACTACTAAGGATCCAATTAAAGCAGCCACAAGGATTCGCCATTTAACTATTTCACGCTTTAGTATCATCGCAGTTAAAAGTAATAATAGGGCGTCAAAGAAAAAGTTCAGTAACCAAATGACATCTAAATAAATGGACAATCTATTTCTCCTTTCACCTATAATTACAGCTCTTTTCCGAACGCAATTGACGTAAAACTAGTTAGCATAAAAATAGTATATAGTACATCTTATATGGAAGTCTGTCACTTCATGCCGATAACAAAAGAGAAATTTTGAAAGATAAGTTCTTATTTTGTCAGTTTACCTGTGAATGAAGTAAGAACAGAATTAAACGGGGGAAACACGAAAAAAGACATTCAACAATTCCTTGTCAAATGCCTTTTCCTATTTCTTGAGATATTTAATTATCCTCTTCTATTACGGTTACGTAAGAATGTTGGAACATCGATTTCATCTTCAATATGAACCGAACCACGTGTATTTACTTCTTGTACTGGCTCTTCACGCTTCACTTCTCTTCTTGGTGCAGCCTGTACTTGTGGTTGCGATTGTGGTTTAGTGCCAAAAGAAGGACGTGATGGACGTGCTGCTGGATCAATCACTGTCTCTTGAAAACCAGTAGCAATAACAGTTACCACAATTTCCTCTTTTAAGTTTTCATTGATAACAGATCCAAAAATCATGTTAACTTCTTGGTCTGAAGCTGATGCAACAATATCAGCAGCCTCTTGAACTTCATAAAGGCTTAGGTTTGTTCCACCAGTAATATTCATAAGGACACCCTGTGCACCATCAATGGATGTTTCAAGTAATGGACTTGAAATTGCCTTTTTAGCAGCTTCTGCAGCACGGTTTTCACCGGTTGCAACACCGATACCCATAAGTGCAGAACCCTTATTAGACATGATTGTTTTTACGTCAGCAAAGTCAAGGTTAATTAATCCAGGAACAGCAATTAGGTCAGAAATACCTTGTACACCTTGACGTAATACATTGTCGGCTTCACGGAATGCTTCAAGCATTGGTGTATTCTTATCTACAATTTCAAGAAGACGATCGTTTGGAATAACGATTAAAGTGTCTACTGATTCCTTCATTGCAGAGATACCTCCAGCAGCTTGCGTTTGACGCTTTCTGCCTTCGAAAGTGAATGGTCTTGTTACAACCCCTACTGTTAGAGCACCTAGATCCTTCGATATTTGTGCTATCACAGGCGCAGCTCCTGTTCCTGTTCCACCACCCATTCCAGCAGTTACGAATACCATATCTGCTCCTTTAAGTGCCTCTTCAATTTGTTCTCTGCTTTCTTCTGCAGCTTTTTTACCTACCTCTGGATTTGCCCCAGCTCCTAATCCACGGGTTAATTTCCCGCCAATTTGCATTTTTACCTCAGCTTTTGAAAGATTCAAAGCTTGGGCATCTGTATTAACAGCGATAAACTCAACACCTTGAACACCATGTTCAATCATTCGGTTAACCGCGTTATTTCCACCGCCACCTACACCTATTACTTTTATTGTAGCTAATTGATCAACATTTGTATCAAACTCTAACATTATAAGATCCTCCTAATTTGCAAATATACTTCTCTTGTAAACTGTTTATTCAAAGAAGAGACCAAAAAACCTCTTAACCTTTTTCCCAATGTTCTGTTCTTCTTTTGAGTTTTTAGGGTGACTTTTCGCCTGAGGCTGTCTAACTGGTCTTTTTTCAGGACTTTCCACCTGGACCGTGGTGCTAATTTTTCTTCCTTGAACTCTTGCTTGTTCATAAGCGAACTGCAATAAGCCTACACCTGTTGCATATTGAGGTTCTCTTACACCAATATAGTCAGGCTTTGCAATTCTAACATTACTTCGTAATACAAGTTGTGACAGCTCTAGTACTCCAGGCATATTTGCTACTCCACCTGTAAGAACAAAGCCACCTGGAAGATCTCCTACACCCATTTTCTTAATTTCCTTTTGAACTAACTGTAAAATTTCTTCTAGTCTTGCTTCGATGATTTCAGAAATTTGTAATTGGGTAAATTGTTCTTGTTGATCACTACCAATAATTGGAACGTTAAATACGTCTTCATCCGAAGCATCATCATAGAAGGCATGTCCATGTTTAATTTTAATCTTCTCTGCATCTTCAGTAGATGTTCTCAAACCAATTGCTAAATCTTTTGTAATATGGTCTCCACCAACCGGCAGGACGCTTGTTGCTTTTAAATACCCATGATTAAACAGAGCAACCGTAGTAGATCCTCCGCCAATATCAACGAGAGCAACTCCTAGGTTTTTCTCATCATCGGATAATGAGATTGAACCAGACGCAAGAGACTGTAAAGATATTGCTGCGATATCAAGTCCTGCTTTTTCAACACAACGAAGCAGATTATGTAGGATTGTACGTGAAGTTGTAATAATAGTACCTTCCACTTCAAGGCGAACACCTAACATACCACGCGGATCACTAATTTCGTCATATCCATCTACAATAAATTGCTTTGGAATCATATCGATAATTTCTCTCTCTGGTGGCAGAGAAATAAATTGTGCGGCGTCGATTACACGTAGGACATCTTCATTGCTAATTTCACGGTTTTGACGAGATTCAGTAGAAACTGCCACAACACCGTGGGCATCCTGTAACTGAACATTAATTGCTGGAACAGATACAACTACTTGATTAATAGAAATGCCTACCATTCTTTCTGCTTGCTCAACTGCCTTTTTAATAGAATGAACGGTTTCATCTATGTCTACAATTGAACCTTTTTTCAAACCTTCTGATTTAACATTACCCACACCTATTATGTTAAGAGAATCATCAACCATCTCACCAATGATTACCTTAACACTGGATGTACCGATGTCAAGACTAACACATATTTCATTGCTGTTCATTCTGTGGCACCTCCTTTTTTACATAACACATTTCAAATATTCATTGCGAACAACAACAGCCAATTTTTCATATGAATTTTCGTATATGAAAAATATTCAACAACCATAGGGGTTTTCCCTTTATAAAAAATCAATTTTTTTCTATTTTATCACGAGAAAGGCTCCATTTGGATAAAATTATTCGTCTGATAACCGCTATATTTTGGAAAAGCCTTACTCCGAATGCAAAAACGGCTACCAAATACAAGTCTACACCAAGATGTACACCTAGAAAAGCTAAACTTGCAGCCAATAAAATATTAAAAAAGAAACCAGAAACAAAGACGGACTGATCATAAATATTTTGCAGGTGTGCACGAATACCACCGAATAATGTATCAAGTGCTGCTAAAACCGCAATTGATAAGTAATTTGAATACTCTGCCGGAATTTTAAATTCCGATAACAGTCCGAGAATGATTCCGACTATTAAACCGAAGATTGGGAGCCACATGACTATGTTCCACCTTTATCACTTTTTATCTGGTTCCATATTAGGCTGCATTTCTGTAATCCTAATTGGGTCGTCATACGCTGGAATCGTTACGACTTTACTTGGCTTTGAGATTTTTAACCGCAAATTGTCAATGAAAAACTGCCGCTCTGCTTCCGATGCTTTTAGCTTATTGTAAATACGTTCTGCATCATCAGCAATCACTTTTATCTCAATTGGCAATGAACCTATGGAATACGAGTCGATTTTCGGTCTTCCTTGTATTTCACGGATAACCGTAGTTGTTATTACTCGATGACCATCAATAGAAATTGCCTTTGCTTGATAAGAATTTAATTCATTTACTAACCATCTTAACAAGCTAGGTGTTATCGTTGTCGCTTGCTTGCCTGCTTCATTGAACGATTGCTCAACTGTAATTGTGATTCCGGGACCTGAAACTTGTGTAAGCCCAGCTTCTCTCTTCAATTCATCTAGAGTATCCTTCAGAATCATTATTTTACTATCATCTCGTTCACCTTCATATTGCTCCAGCTTTGCTTCATATGTATAAATTCTTGTTAAAAGCTCTGTATATAATTCTTGGGATTGTTTTAGATCCTCCCGTAATTCCCATAAATCACGGGTATCACGTACTTCAGGTTCTTTAATGGTTTGAAATTGGACAGCAACCATAAACCCTATTATACAAGTAATAACCGTGAAGCTAATGCCCGTTTTTTTGTCCAACAAAACCACCTAGCCTTCTGTAGCAAAACATTAAATACGTATTATTTTTTTGCATTAATTAGTGGATCCATTTGAATTTGTGCCTTGTTTTCAATTTTCACTACAATATTATCCTGAATCAATTGGTCAGTGATTCCTCCGTTCATATTCAAAGCAGGTACCAGTACATTTGGATCACCGATTGCTGAAATCACAAATGGAGCTGGAAAAGGGTTACCGTCTACGACAACAACAGGACCATTGCAGTAAATATAAGAATTAGCATCAAGTCTTTTCCCATTAACAGAAACGGCTTGGGCACCTGATACATAAAGTTCGTTTATAACCTTGAATAAATGACTTTCATGCACTAAATAATTATTCACATCCTGCCCAGACGGCACGTAAGAAGAATCTTCAAGTGTAACGACAACTCCCGGACCCTTTACACCAATCTCCCCTACAACCATACGATACTTTTCTACTTCTTCGACAAGATTGAAATAAATTTGTTCCTGTTCTTCTTTTGCGAGCTCTTCTTCAATTGCTTGAATTTGATTTTGTTTTTCAATCAACTTTAGTTGCAGTTGATTATTTTTTTCGTTTTGATCATTCAATTCAGTTCTTATTTTAGATTCTTCGTTCCATTGTTGTTCAGTAACCTGATTTGATTCCAACTGTTCTTTTGTAAATTGGTACGAGAATGAAATCATAAAGCCCAGAACTAAGCAAACAAATGAGAGTATGACGTGCTTACCCTTCACCTTCACCTGTTACCATCTCCTCATCAATATCTTCGTTCTCGTATTCGTATGGAATGAATGTTGGTACAACATCTAGTTCAATGTATCCATTAAGGGCCGGATCCAATTCACTAATAATCGTCGGATAAGCGGTGATATTCTTCGCAAAATTTCTAACCGTGGCTTTTACCTCATACCCATCTGTCATAAACAAGGTCATCTGAAGAGGATCATACTCTGTGGGGGTATGATGAATTTCAGAAATAAGCTTGGAGATTGACGGTTGGACTTTTTTTAGTTCTTTTGCAAGCAATGTTAGGGCTTCATCTTCCCAGTCAACTAAAATAGGTGCATCAACGGGTATTGATTTTGAACCGAATTCTTGTGGCTTGTCAATAATTTTTCCATTTTCAAGGATTGGATAATAAGAATTTTGGCCACTTATATATCCTACCCTTATTAATTCACTAACATTTAGCTGAATATGATTGGGAAGTATTTTTTCAATTTTTACTTCCTTAATTTCTGGGTGTTTCTTAATGTTTTGCATAACAATATCTTTATCAACCTTCCAAAAGCTTGTCCCAACTTCTAATTTACTTAAGCTAATAATTTGTTCGGATGAGATATTTTGGTTGCCAGTAATGGTAATATCGCCAATTTTACTAAAAGGAGATTGGAAATAAAGAATTCCGGAAAGTAAAAAAAAGAAAAACGTGATATACATAATCAATCGTCGATTAGCCTTTTGCTTTCTCCGTTGCTTTAGCTTTGGAATTCGGTCTTCTATAGTAACAACCTTTTGCTTTGCCAATTACATTCACCCCGTTCTAGGCATCCCTAGAATTACAAAATTATTTATGATTTTTGGTATAAGAAAAATACCATTTATAAAAATGCTTTAAACGAAAGAATAAACGGCATGTATACATGCCGTTTATTAATAAATACAGTAACACATACATGTTATTGTATTATATCATATTTTCCTAAGAAATGGGTGTAGAAACTGACTACATTCGACCAATTATTTCAACTTCTGTTTCCATTCGCACACCATGTAAAGTATAAACTTTTTCCTTTACAAATTCTATTAGATCAAGTACATCCTGCGCTTTTGCGTTTCCTGCATTGACTATAAAATTACCGTGCATTTCAGAAACTTTTGCTCCTTCAATGGAGTAACCTTTTAAGCCTGATTTTTCAACTAATTGTCCCGCATAATTAGGAAGCGGATTACGGAAAATACTGCCGGCACAAGGTAGATCCCATGGCTGCGTTTCTCTTCTATATTCTTTATTTTTTTTCATTACTGCTGAGATATCTGCTTTATCCCCTTCTGTTAATTGAAATTCTGCTTCCACCACAATTCCCGGTCGCTTTTTTTGAAGGATTGAGGTACGGTAGGAATACTCCATTTCCTCGTTCGACAGCCATTCAAAGCTGCCGTCATCAAATAATATATGTGCTTTTGTCAGTACCTTCGATACATCAGATCCATGAGCTCCTGCATTCATATACACAGCACCACCAATGGAACCAGGTATCCCACTGGAAAATTCTAGTCCTGATAATCCTTTTCTTGCAATTTGAACAGCAAGGCTTACGATTGAATATCCAGCACCAACAGTAAGTGTAGTACCGTCGAGTTCCATATGGTTTAGGCCATTACCTAACTTGATGACTGCTCCTTCTATCCCCTTATCAGATACGAGAAGGTTGGAACCTCTTCCAATTGCTCGCCATTTGATGCCATGCTTTTTAATAATATCTAGTGTCTCTTTTAATGATTTAATACTATTTGGTTCGATGAATATATCAGCAGGACCACCAATTTTAATCGTTGTATGCTTTGATAAAGGCTCATTCACTAAAACCTTCCCAACATTTGCCTCTTGAAGTTCCTTTACTATATTGTCCATATTAACCTCCTTTATCAGCATTTTCACTTGGAACAAATATTACAAATAGTATATGCCCAATGTGTGCTTCATGGTACTTTTGCCTATAAGAAAAGCGCAAGGAGCCCGTCTATCGGCGACAAGCAGAAGACAGGCGCTGACAGAAGGCGCTTTTTGCCTTCCGAAGCGATTGACTTGTGACCTCGAGCCGATGGCTTCTTGAGCTAGACATTAGATTAGATTATGCATTACCTTGTATAGCCGTTTTGCGGCATCTGGTATACCTATTTGTGAGGATGCTTTTTTCATTTCCTCTTGCTTTATTGAGTTTAAAAGAATGGAGTCAATGTCCTTAATAAGCTGGGTACCTGTTAGATCCTTTTCAAGGCGTAAAATCGCAGCCCCTTTATCACTTAGGGACCTGGCATTTTTCTCTTGGTGATTATTTGTCACGTATGGACTTGGCACTAGGATACTTGGCAGTCCTAAAGCAGTTAGCTCAGCTAATGTTGTTGCACCTGCACGAGCAACAACAAGGTCTACGCCTGCTAGTACTTCTGGCATATTGTGAATAAATGGTTTGATAATGACATTTTCAGGATTTCCAACTGCCTTTACTTGTTTAAGTACATTTTCATAGTGAACCTCGCCTGTAACATATAGAAATTGATAATCCTTGTTTTTCACCTCAGCTAGGGCATTTAAAAAAGCATCATTTAATGGCTTCGCTCCCCTGCTTCCACCAACTAATAGAACAGATTTTTGAGAGCTATTAAGACCAACAGATTCTTTTCCCTTACTGCCGTCTTTTCCAATCACTTCAGAAGCGCGCGGATTTCCTGTCAGAATGACTTTTTCCTTGGGAAAGAATTCCGCGGCTTCTTCAAAACAAATTGCTACTTTATCGACATAACGGCTTAAAAATTTATTCGTGAGTCCTGGAATACTATTTTGTTCATGAATAATTGTTGGGATATGTAATTTAGATGCTGCATAGACGACAGGTCCACATACGTAACCGCCTGTACCAATTACCACATCTGGCTCGAATTCTTTTATCAATTTCTTGCTATCACTGACCCCTTTTATAAACCGCGTGATTGTTTTAATATTTTCAAAGGAAAGACTTCGCTTAAACCCTGTGATATGAATCGTTTTAAAAGAAATCCCTTCCCGCGTCACTATGCCACTTTCCAACCCTTTTTCAGTGCCAATATAGAGAAACTCAGCTGCTGGATTTAACTCTTTTATTTCTTTGATTAAGGCAAGTGCAGGATAAATATGTCCTCCTGTACCTCCTCCGCTAACAACTATTTTCAAGGAAACTCCTCCCGTTTGGAAGTTTAATTTAAGTCAAAAATGCCTCGGCATATTTGCGCCCAGATTTTTAGGCCCACAGGAAGTGGGTCATAAAGACGTTGCCACAGGATGTGGCGTTTTTAGTCTTTAATCATACTGCTCGAAAACTTCCTTTGAAAATCTGAGGCATCCGCCGGAGGCTTTAACTAAATTCAGTGGGGCTTGATCCCGACTGAATTTAGTTAAAAGTAGTTTAACCCTGTTCATGTAAACAGGGTTAAACCATCTTATAGTATAACATATATTCATGTGATTTGTGCTTAATACCTCGAATACCGACTAATATTTAAAAGGACTCCGACCGCCATGAGCATTAGGGTCAGGGAAGAACCGCCGTAACTTAAAAACGGCAAAGTAATACCCGTTACAGGCATAAGACCCGTCACCACTCCGATATTGATAATCACTTGAATCGCAATCATTCCAATAATCCCGATTCCAAGAAAACTTCCATATAAATCAGGTGCGCCTAATGCAATTCGTACGCCCCTCCATAGTAAAATACTAAATAAAATAATGACAAATGATCCGCCGATAAATCCTAATTCTTCAGCCAGGATTGCGAAGATAAAGTCGGTCTGCGGTTCTGGCAGATAGAAAAACTTTTGCCTGCTTTGACCTAAACCTAATCCAAATAAACCTCCCGGGCCAATTGCGTATAGAGATTGGATAATTTGAAACCCAGTTCCTAACGGATCCTCCCACGGATCTAAAAAGGAAGTAATTCGTTTAATTCGATATGGGGCTGATAAAATTAAGGCTACAAACCCAACCACACCGATTAAACCCAATCCGACAAAATGGGAGATTCTTGCTCCTGCAACATAAATCATCACTACACAAGTACCAACCATAACTGTTCCTGTCCCTAGATCCGGCTGTAACATAATCATTCCAAATGCTAGAAAAACAAGCGCTAAGGACGGCATTAACCCCTTTTTAAAGGAGGTAATTTTCTTCTGATTTTCTGATAGGTATTTAGCCAAAAACGCAATCATCGCTAATTTCATAAACTCTGAAGGTTGGATAGAAAACGCTCCAACTCCAATCCAGCTTTGCGAACCGTTACGTTCCATTCCAATTCCAGGAATTAATACTGCAACCAATAAAACAAAACAAATAATGATAAGGACCTTTGCCCAAGTCCTCCATGTCCAATAGTCGACATTCATGATAAAAAACATGGCAATGACTCCAACACTTGCAAACAGAAGCTGTCTTTTAGCAAAGAAAAATGAATCATCAAATTTATATGTAGCCCATATCGCACTGGCACTATATACCATAATCAATCCAACTGCTAATAGTGTAAGTGTTGTAATAATTAATATAATATCCGGAGTCGTTTTTTGGGTCACAATCAAAACACCTCTACATTCTAGATTCAGAGCTTATGGTGACAATCTGTAAGTGGATGTAATGTTTTCCACCACAAGCCTTGCTCTAGATTGTCCAAGCCCTTACTTAAGCTTATGCACGGCGTTTATAAAAATGTCTCCTCTTTCTTCAAATGTTTTATGTTGATCCCAACTTGCACATGCAGGTGATAATAAAATAACGTCACCCTCATTTGAAAGGTCATAAGCCGTATTAACCGCTGCTTCAACATTATCGACAGTTTTTAAAATTTCTATTCCAGCAAGTTTCCCAGCTCGTTCAAGCTTTTTCGCTGTTTGACCAAACAGAACCAGCGCTTTAACACGGGTTAGTTCCGGAATGAGATCATCAAACTCATTCCCGCGATCAAGCCCGCCCGCTAACAAAATAATCGGTTGTTCAAAAGCAGAAATCGCCTTTTTCGTTGCAAGGATATTCGTTGCTTTTGAATCATTATAAAATTTGCGGTTTTGAATCGAAGTAACATATTGGAGGCGATGTTTTACCCCCGTAAAGGTTGTTAGTACTTGGACAATAGCACGATTTGGCGTATCAACAAGCTTTGCGACCGCAACAGCAGCCAAAATATTTTCCAAGTTATGGACACCTGGTAAAACAATTTCCTTACTTTCAATGATCTTTTCTTCATCAAAATAAATAGCTTGGTCCTTAATATAAGCACCTGTTAGTAGTTGCTGTTTCGTTGAAAATGGAATTTTCTTTCCTCGGCCACCCTCAGCAGCACTTACAACATCCTTATCATCAACATTAATAACGCTATAATCTTCTTCTGTTTGATTTTCAAAGATTCTTGCCTTTGCTTTCACGTAATCTTCCTTCGTTCCATGATAATCAAGATGCGCATCAAAAATATTTAGTAAAACAGATATTTTCGGAGCGAACTCTTCAATTCCCATTAATTGAAAGGAGGAAAGTTCTGTAACGATAATATTTTCCTTATTCGCTGTTTGCGCAACCTCACAGGCTACTGTACCAATATTTCCAGCTATCAATGGAGATTTCTTGCCATATTTAAGCATTTCAAAAATTAATGTTGTCGTTGTTGTCTTTCCATTAGAACCTGTAATACCAATAAAGTTTGCAGGCGTAATATGATAGGCAAGTTCCACTTCCGTAATAACCGGAATTCCTTTCTCTATCGCCTTTACAAGAATTGGGTTTGTATAAGGGATCCCGGGATTTTTAACAATAAAGTCAAAATGATCATCCATAATTTCAATTGGATGACCTCCACATACTACCTTTATTCCCATTTTTTCAAGCTCCTGAGCAGCCTCGTTTTCTTCAAATGGCTTCTGGTCATTAACTGTAAGGCGGGTACCAAGATCAAGAAGTACTTTAGCAGCAGCAAAGCCGCTTTTTGCAAGTCCAAGTATTAAAATATGTTTGTTAGTAAATTTCAATGTATTTTTCAATTAAATCCACACCTCGATATAGATTCCAAGAATCGAACATAATAAACCCACCGTCCAAAATGTCACAACAACCCGCCATTCGGACCATCCCACTAATTCGTAATGGTGATGTAAAGGACTCATTCTAAACACACGTCTTCCTGTTGTTTTAAAAGAGATAACTTGAATAATAACAGACAATGTCTCTATTACAAAAACGCCACCGATTAATATGAGAAGGATTTCGAGCTTAAGCATAATGGCAACCGTTGCAATTGCACCGCCAAGTGCAAGTGAACCTGTATCACCCATGAATACCTTTGCTGGGTTTGCATTAAATACAAGGAATCCAAGAACTGCTCCAACTACTGCTACACAGAAGATAGCAACGTCATATTGAGCTTGGTTCCAAGCTAATACTGCAAATGCTCCAAATGCAATAGCCGATGTACCTGACACTAATCCATCTAAACCATCCGTTAGATTGACAGCATTGGAGAATCCAACTAACCAAAAGATTAAAAAGAGTACATACAGAATTTTTAAATCAAACTCAAATTCTGTCCCAGGGATCGAAATCGCCGTTGAAAAATTATTTTGTTTAAAAATAAAATAAAAAATGATAGCAATAACGATTTGACCGATTAATTTTTGTCTGGAGGTCAAACCGAGATTCCTTTTCAAGACTACTTTAATAAAGTCATCTAAGAAACCTAATATCCCATATCCTAATGTTACAAATAAAAGTAAATATGTCGTTACCGAAAGTTCCCCTAATCGATTTGAGACCAAAATCGTGGTGAGCAAAATCGAAACCATAATAATGATTCCACCCATCGTAGGTGTTCCCGATTTTTTTTGATGTGATTTAGGACCCTCCTCACGGATACTTTGTCCAAATTTTAATCTACGTAAGAAAGGGATAAAAATGGGGGAGAGAACGACGCTTATGATAAATCCAATTGCAATCGAATAAATAACCACTTCTTCAATCATCTTTATCCCCTCCCTTTTTCAATCATTGTTAATTTTTTTTCTAGCAACTTTATTTGATCTGTTGTTTGTTTGTCTTTTCCCAAGTCTACATTTGTAAATAGTTTAAATTTTGTCATTTTATCAAACCCGTTTTCTTCAATTTTTTTAGATAAAATTCTATGATTTTATTAAGTACTGGTAGTGGATCTTTTGCTACGAATACAGGGAAATGATTGGGAAGAAACAGCGGTAATTTTTCATCTTTTGGCCAAACCGCTGCAATTGCACCATTATAAAGTGCCTGCTTTAAAAATTCATCCCTTTTTTCTTGTTCAAGTGAAATATATAGCCCTCTTTTTGTTAAAATTGTTGGATCAGTAACCACTTCTTCAAAATCAAAATTCTGATTCCTGATGCCATACGCCTCTTCAAAAAGATTCCACATATCTTGATTGGATAACAATTAATTCAACTCCTTAATTGCACGAGCTGCAACAAGGCGGTCATCAAATGAATGAGTTTTATTCCCAATGATTTGATAGGTTTCATGTCCTTTGCCAGCAATAATTATTATATCATTCTCAGACGCATTTGAAATAGCATAAAATATTGCTTTTTCACGATCTGGGATAGTGATATATGCTTCACCAACTACCCCCGCTTCCATCTCCTTTAAAATTTCGATTGGATCTTCTGAGCGAGGATTATCTGATGTAAAAATTGGGACATCCGCAAATGTTGTTGCGATCCGGGCCATGATTGGACGCTTTGACCGATCTCGGTCCCCGCCACATCCTATAATTACATTTATTTTCCCCTTTGCGAATTGTTTAACCGTTTTTAAGACATTTTCCAAGCTATCCGGGGTATGTGCGTAATCAACAATTACAGTAAAATTTTGCCCTTCGTTCACAATTTCAAAACGTCCGGGTACGCCATTAACCTGTTCGACTGCGCTAATAATTGTGTGAATTGGGATCTGAGAAACAATACATGCTGCGATTGAAGCTAACACATTATACACACTAAATTGTCCAATTAACTTCATTTTCACTTCGTATGAACCAACAGGTGTTAATAGCTCAAATATTGTCCCAGATGCTGTCATCCGTATATTAGAAGCCATAATATCCGCCGTCTGTTGTATGCCATATGTAACAATTGTTGCTGACGTTGATCTTGCATATTCCTCTGAAGCCGGGTCATCATTATTTAAAATCGCATATTTCGGATTATCCTTGTCAAAACGATTTCCTAAACCAGCAAACAACAAACCTTTTACTCTTCGATACTCATCAATTGTCCGATGGTAATCCAAATGATCCTGTGTCAAATTTGAAAACACCGCAATATTAAAATCGCATCCATGTACCCTTCCGATATCGAGAGCATGTGAAGAAACCTCCATTACAGCTCTAGTCACTTTTGCAGACATCATTTGATGAAAATACTTTTGGAGCATAACAGATTCTGGAGTTGTATTCTTCATTTCAATCGTTTTCTCTCCGATTTTTGTATACATGGTTCCAATGAGGCCCGTTTTTTCCCCGGCTGCACTAAAAATTTCTTCAATAATATGGCTTATTGATGTTTTCCCGTTCGTCCCCGTTACCCCTATTAATTGGAGCTTGTGTGTGGGGTGCTGATAAAAAGCGTCTGCTATAACAGCCATCGCTCTTCTTGTATCCTTCACTATGATGACCGGTATGGACACCTGAACAGCTTTTTCCGCTATAATCGCAACAGCACCTTTTGCTTCGGCTTGTGTTGCGAACAGATGACCATCAAATGTATTTCCTCTTACACAAAAGAACAAACTTCCCTTCACTACCTCCCTTGAGTCCATTTCAAGAGACGTGATAGAAGGATTGGCATTACCTTTTTCCGTAAAATCATGCAGGTTCGCTAACAGGTCCTGTAATTTTATCATGAATTTTACCATTCCCTCTCGAAAAAAATTCTCAAGAATTGGGCATCAGATTAACATATTACTCTAGTCTATATGTATTGTCTAGTACCCTATTTTCCTAATAAACTTCTAAAAAAGGACACCTTACAAAAAATTTTATTCCTCTATATTAAAGGTATTCCTTTTTATAGAAAAAAGAAGCCTAAAAGGGGAATCCTTTTGGCTGCTTAATTCTTGTCTTTTGGTTCTTTTTTATCTGTGGCTTCCCCAAGATGGATCCGTAATGTTGTTCCTTCTTGTACCCGTTCTCCCGCATTTGGCGCTTGGTCAACAACGACAGTTCCTTCTCCACTGATATCCAATTGTATATTCATTAATTGTTGTTGCAATTCCTTCTTTGTTAACCCAATCAAATTTGGAACCTCAAGATATTTTTTATCCGTCCATAATCTCATTTCTTTTTCGATTTGATTTTCGCGTTTTTCGACTCCAAGAAGCGGCAGCGCTTCACGCATGATATTTCCAACAATTGGTGCTGCAACAACACCACCAAATTGTACAGTCCCCTTTGGGTTATCAACGGCAATATAGACGACTATTTGCGGGTCATCTGCCGGAGCAAAGCCAATAAATGATACAATATGATTATTTTGGAGGTAGCCCCCACCTTTTTTGGATTTCTGAGCAGTACCGGTTTTACCGCCTACACGATACCCATCCACATAAGCCCCACCACCTGATCCTCTGGCTACAACATTTTCAAGTGCATATCTGACTTGTTTTGACGTTTCTTCAGAGATGACAGTTCGCTTTGCTTCAGGTGTGTTGCTCTTCACCACTTTTCCTGTCACAGGATCAACCCATTCCTTTGCCACATATGGTTTATACAAGGTTCCCCCATTTACAGCTGCAGCCACAGCTGTTACCTGTTGAATCGGTGTTACAGCGACCCCTTGACCAAATGCTGTTGTCGCTAATTCTACTGGCCCTACGTTCTCTGGTTTAAAGAGAATGCCAGTACCTTCTCCCTGAAGGTCAATTCCTGTTTTTTGACCGAAACCAAAATCGCGAACATACTTAAACAATGTATCCTTGCCTAATCTTGTCCCCAATTCAACAAAACCAGGGTTACAAGAGTTTTGAACAACCTCTAGAAATGTCTGATGGCCATGACCGCCGCGTTTCCAACATTTTAAAGTTGCTCCTCCCACCTTTACAAATCCAGGGTCATTAAAATGATCCTTATCTAAATCTACTTTGCCTTCTTCTAAAGAAGCAGCTAATGTTATTATCTTAAAGGTAGAACCAGGTTCATAAGTGCTCCAAACCGGGAGATTGCGGTTGTACACCTCTTGTGGAACATTTCGAAAGTTTGCTGGATCAAAATCTGGTCTTGATGACATGGCCAAAATTTCGCCATTATTAGGATTCATCGCTATTGCAATTATTCCATCCGGGTTGTATTGGGCTTGGGCATTATTGAGTTCACGTTCGATAAGGGATTGGATTCTCGTATCAATCGTTAACCTTAGGTCAAGACCATCTTTAGGTGGCGTATAATCATCAGCGATATCAGGCATTCTTCTTCCTTTTGCATCGGAATAGAATTGCACACTTCCTTTTTCACCTTTCAATTCTTCATCATAGTTTTTCTCAAGTCCTGTTAATCCTTGGTTATCAATTCCTGCAAAGCCTAATACATGTGAGAGATAGCTGCCAAATGGATAATGGCGTTTGGAATCCTCCGCGATGTATACACCCTTTATCCCAAGTGCGCGAACTTCATTGGCTTTTTCATGGGATATCTTTCTGCCCTCAGGGTTAATATAGACCTTTGATTCATTTTCAGTAATTTTTTTATACGCCTTTTCTTTAGACATATTTAACACGGAAGCAAGTTTTTCTGCTGCTTCAGCTGGATTCTCAATTTGCCGTGGTACAATTAGAACAGTCGGAGCACTCTGGTTGGTTGCTAGGACGACGTCATTCCGGTCAAGTATTTTCCCTCGTTCCGGCTCAAACGGAATATCCCGACTCCATGAATCCTTCGCAAGAGCAGTTAGCTTATTCCCCACAAAAAATTGAACATAGCCTAAGCGAACATCAATTATCAAAAATATTAAAAACCCTATAAATAGTACTAATGATAATCTTTTTCGCACTGTCACATTCGAAACTCGCATATTGCTGTACCTCCTATAACAACGTAAGCGCCAAGGCATGAGCATATTCAAAATCCAAGGCTCGTCTAAATATATGCTTATACAGAAATAGATAGAACGAAAGTGACAATATACAATTGTTTCCAAAAGAAAAAGGAACTGAAATCAGTTCCTTTATTGATCTTCTTCACTATTCTCTTTTTCAGCTGTTTCTTCTTGAGGTGTGTATGGCGGTTCTAAATTCACGGATAATTTATCACCATCTTTTATAATAGACCCAGGTGCCAAGCTTTGTTGCACAACATATCCATTCCCATTATTTGAAACGTGAATATTTGTTAAATCCGCAACTCTCATAACATCCCTTATAGACCAACCTGTCATATCAGGTAAGGTTGCTTCCTGATCAGTAAGAAGTAATACCTGTTCATTAGGCAGAACTTTTTCACCTTGCCTTGGACTTTGAGCGATTATCTTCTTTCCATTTCCGATCACTGTTGCCTTAAGCTTTTGTTTTTCAATCGACGATTTAGCTTCTTCAATTGAACGTCCTTCGTAGGAATCTACTTCAACCTCTTTATCTACATTCACATTATTTTCCGGATTTTGTTCAACCGGTTGAATATTTAAATACTGCAAACTATTTTTCATCACATGATTAAAGATAATGGCCACTGGCTCGTGACCAATATCTGTTTCCTTAAGCTTAGGCTGTTGAACGCCAACATAAATAACTAATTTTGGATCATCCAAAGGTGCCATTCCAAGGAATGAATATAAAAAATTACCTCTTCCTGTTAGATAACCGCCAGTCGGACTCGGTATTTGGGCAGTACCTGTTTTTCCAGCTACTTCATAGCCTTCGAGATTATAAGCTTTTCCTGTTCCATCTGTTACTACCTGGCGCAATAACTGTAAAACTTTCTTAGCTGTATCTTCGGAAACAGGTTGTCCCGCAACCTGAGGCTTGTGATCCTCAACGGTTTTATCTGTATCAGGGTCAACAATTTTATCAACAACATATGGTTTCATCATCTTACCGCCGTTGGCGATTGCAGTTGCTGCCTGAATCTGCTGAATCGGAGTAACAGAGGATGCTTGACCAAACGCAGTTGAAACTCTATCAATCTCCCATTTAAAATTGATCGTGTTTTGAACTTCGCCTTCCAAATCGATGCCAGTTGGTCGATCGAGTCCAAAACGACCTAAATACTCCAATAATTTATCTGTTCCTAATTGTTCATTTGCGAGCTTTGCAAACGCAACGTTTGAAGATTTAAGCACACCTTCATCATAAGTAATCGTCCCCCATCCGCTCCGATTATGGTCCCGAATCGTTTCTCCACCAGCACTGTAACTTCCCGAAGCAAAGGAGGCATTCCCATTATACACTCCCTCTTCAATCGCAGCAGCCAATGTGAAAATTTTCATCGTTGAACCCGGTTCAAACGGATAGGCAATCACGTCATTCAAGTAATTTTCAATGTTTCTTACATTTGGATCAAAGCTCGGTCTTGTCGACATTGCTAAGATTTCACCAGTTTTTGGGTTTGCCACAACACCAATTATTTTTTCGGGCTCATATTCCTTAACCGCCATGTTCATGGCATCCTCAAGAAACGTTTGAATGGTTTGGTCAATTGTTAAATAAACATTGCTTCCATTATCAGGAGCGACGATCTGCTCTTTGGCGTCTGGTAATTTATAGCCTTTCCTATCGCTCTGGAATTTCATATAGCCATCTTCCTCATGAAGATACTTATTAAGACTTTGTTCGATACCCATCTTGCCAATCGTTTCCGTCACTTTCGTTTTCTTATCTGTCACCTTTTGGGCATATCCAACAACATGTGATGCAAAAGTCCCGTTCGGATAGTAGCGTTTTAATTCTCTTCTAAACGCTATACCCGGCAATTCTAAGCTTTCAATTTCCTGTTTGAGAGTTGTACTAATATCTCGGCCATAAGTACCAAACTCAACCTGTTTTTTATCCCTCGTTAAAACCTCATACATTTCGTTCTCATCCATCTTTAAAAATGGTGAAAGTTTGCGAGCCGTTTCTTCAGGATCAACAACATGCTGAGGGTCATCTTCATTTACAGTTAAATCTTCATCAAGGATCGCCACTACGGTATAAGAAGAAGTATCCTCAGCAATTGGGTTTCCATTGCGGTCAAAAATCGTTCCACGATGTGCTTCAATAGCTCTTTGTTTCGTATATTTTTCTTCAGCTAATGCTGCTAATACGACACCATCAACCTTACCTTTACCTTGGATATACACAAATCTTGCCATCAATGTAAAAAAGAGCAAAGCAAATATTATACTAATAAATGCTGCTCCTCTGTTTATATTGGTATTTTTAATCTTCATTTTCATAATTAGTTCCCTTGAACAACTTTCACGTTGTTTTCCTTTAAATCAAGACCAAGCTCTCTCGCTTTTTCCCAAAGACGTTCGTATTCGCTCAATTCCTGTACCTGTACATAAAGGTCACTATTTGTTTTCGTTTGTTGATTGATTGACGCTTCGATTTTCTGGATTTCGATGTTTGTATGATAGATCGATACTTGGTTAGATATGATATGAATTGCGCAGAATATCACAGCTGCGAAAAATATAATCCCTAATACCTTTTCCCCTAATGAAAATCGAAATTTCTTTCTAGTTGGTTGCGTCTTTGGTGACTGATTTGGTTGATAGTTTTCTGTTTGTCTTACTTTGTATGCTAAATTACCCATCATATCCCTCCTTAAGTACCTATCCTATTTTTTGCCTAAAGCTTTTCTGCGATTCTAAGCTTTGCAGAACGAGCCCTGTTATTTACCTCTAATTCTTCTTCTGTAGGTAATATCGGTTTTCTTGTAATAAGTTTTAATGTTGGTTTGTATTCATCAGGAATGATTGGAATCCCTGGCGGAAGGGGTGGACCTTCGCTTGCCTTTTTAAAGGAAACTTTACAAATTCTGTCCTCCAGCGAGTGAAAAGTAATAACACTCACTCTTCCTCCTGTTGCAAGAAGATCAATTGATTGATGAATTGCATTTTCAAAAACTTTTAACTCATCGTTTACTGCAATTCGAATTGCTTGAAAAATCCTTTTTGCCGGATGTCCGCCAGTTCTTCTTGCGGCTGCTGGAATCCCCTCTTTAATTAATTCCACCAATTCACCGGTAGTTTCAATTGGTTTCTTTTCACGTGCTGCTTCAATTTTTCTAGCGATTTGTTTTGAAAACTTTTCTTCACCGTATTGAAAAAAGATTCTTACCATCTGCTCATATGACCAATGATTAACAATGTCATAGGCAGATAATGATGCTTCCTGATCCATTCTCATATCAAGTGGGGCATCGTGGTGATAACTAAATCCTCTTTCCGGGGTGTCCAATTGTGGGGATGAAACACCTAAATCAAACAAAATGCCATTAACGGCAGTTACACCTTGTTCATGTAATTTTTCAGTTATGTTCGCAAAATTACTTTTGATGATTGTTACAATTTCACCATATTCAGCAAGCTTGTCCTTCGCATTATTGATTGCGATATCGTCTTGATCAAATGCATATAGCTTGCCTTTGTTTGAAAGCTTTGAAGCTATGTATGAACTATGTCCTGCACCACCAAGTGTACAGTCTACATATATGCCATCTGGGTCTATCATTAATCCGTTTACGGCTTCCTCTAATAAAACGGTTTTATGTTCGAACATGCTGACACCTCTTATAATCATCTTTGTTGTACTCTTATTATCTTTCACACAAAAGATAAATCAAATGCGCGATGGCGTATTTGCAGTCCGATTTTTTTCGAACAAGTTCGAAAAATTTCCTTTGAAAAATCGTGACATCCGCCGGAGGCTATAACATTATTATGTGGGGTTAACCTAATAATGTTATATATCAAAACCGATCATATTTTCAGCTATATCAGAAAAAGATTCCTCAGAAGCAGCAAAGTACTCTTCCCACTTATCCTTGCTCCAAATTTCTATGCGGTTTGATACTCCAAGCACTACACATTCTTTTTCAAGCCCTGCATATGAAAGAAGCGGTGATGCAATATTCACTCTTCCTTGTTTATCAAGTTCACATTCAATGGCTCCAGAAAAGAAAAATCTTGTAAAAGCACGAGCGTCTTTTTTAGTTAATGGGAGTGTTTTTAATTTATCTTCAAGTATTTTCCATTCTGATTGTGGGTAACCGAATAAGCACTGATCAAGTCCTCTTGTTAAAACAAATGTTTCACCAAGATTGTCCCGAAACTTAGCAGGTATTATCATTCGGCCTTTCATATCAACAGTATGATGGTATTCTCCCATGAACATATCTATTGTCCCCACTTTCTGTATTTATCTTACCACATCCCCCCACTTTCCACCACCAATTTTATCAGATTTTTTCCAAATAAAAAAAATCCCCGGAATTCCGAGGATTTTCGATAGAATATAGCAATTTCAAAGCTTTATTACTTTATGTTTTCCGTTAAATTCAAACGGAAGAGCTAATAAATCTTTGATAAAATCGTCTCCATATTTATTTAAAAAGTAAAAAACATTCCATAATCGCTCTTGTGGGGAGCCAAGTGGCAGAAGTGATTTTTCAATTCGGTTAAAACGATTCAATTCAATTTCATTGCGTTTCAGGATACTGCGGTTGAATGTATTCTTAAGAAATTCAAATTGATGTTGAATAATTTCGGCGTTCTTTAATAAGAGATCCGCCAGCCCTGGATCCACTTCAAGTCCCACTTTTCGGACCTTTTTATGTATCCTCTCCACTTCTTTCTTCGCCTCTAAGATCATCCCGTCCACATCAGCCGTTTGTTTTTCTAGCCATGTTTCTCTGGCTTTTGAAAGTTCACCATTTAACACAGCCTGAATCGTTAACCCGATTTCATCTATATTAGAATCAATCGCTCTTTCCACAATGGTCATCATTAACCGCGGAACGACCGGTGGCATCTTGATGCCCATAACCGCAAAAACTTGTTTTAACTCTGCCCAGTATGAAACCTCACCAGGTCCAGAAATAAAAGCAAGTGTCGGAAATAAGAACTCCTGCATAACTGGTCGGGTTATTACATTATTACTCAGTAATTCCGGTTGTTTTTCCGCAATTTCAAGTAATTCATCCCCGCAAAGGATGCATTCATTATTTTTCCCGCTAAAAATATCATGCTCTACATTATACTCGAGCAAAATACGTTCATTATTTTGCGTAAAAAAAAGATTGGCACTAGATTCATTCATTTCAATTGTTTTAGGGTATTGATAGGTAGACAATACCTCCTGCTGCAACAACAATGAATCATGGATATCGCGGTTTTTTTCAATCATTTTTCTGAGATATTGTGATTGAAGGGTTCGAATTTCCTTTGAACCAGAATCAACAAGGACAAGTCCAGTTTCACCAAATAGTTCATTAATAATTTGTATGAAGAATTCAACATATGTATTTGATCTTTGTACATATTCATTAAGAAGTTCAAGAAGACCATTCGTATAATTAGTTTCACCGTAAGTCTCAAACACTTCTTTAATCCATTCCATAAGGCCATTTTGTTCTATTTCTATTGACGATACCATCATCTTACGGTTGTGATATTGTGGTAAAGCCCTTTTTCGAATCCCATTTTGAAGATTGACATAAAGATGGTTGATTTCAGCAAAATCATGGTCTTCCCCGGCAATCCAAAATACCGGGATGACGGGTACATTTAATTTTTCCTCTTGCTCTTTTGCAAGTTTAATAATAGAAACGATTTTGTGAATAGTATATAGTGGCCCAGTCAATACACCTGCTTGCTGTCCGCCAATCACCACGACACTCCTCGGATCTAAAAGTTTGTTAATATTATCAATGGTTTGTGTGTGATAATTTAATCGTTTATTAAAAGAAAGCAAATGATCCACAAGCTTTTCGCGTTCAAAATGTCGTTTTTGTAAATCTTTTTTTCTTACCTCGTACACAAGCGGAGACTGTATATCATAATCGAAAAATTTCTCTATTTTCATTTTACTTGAAAGATAATCGTTCACTAATCGATTTGAAGATGGTAATGAGAGATCCAAAACCTCCATAAATTCTCGTTCTTCCTTTCATATCCAGTTTATATCTTAGTTGAGTATAGCACGCTTTTTTCAGAAACCAAAAATTACTGCTCATGTTAAAATCAATTAATTTAAGCCGTAATAAAGATTCGCTGAACAAGTCCAATGAGCAACAGCAGAAAATACGCAACCGTGGACGCAAGGAAAACAAATCGCCAAGTCTTTCTTAACACCTTCACTGTTTCAATTTCATGGCTTGTCCTCCAGGTTAAATAACCAAAAAAGAAAATAGTCATCATGAGGATTAGAATGATTAGCCAAAGCATGCTTTTTCCTATGATTACTAGTAATAAATAATGAACTGCGATGAGAAAAAACACAGTCGTCACATCAACCGAAAGAAAAAAAGATTTTCGCGTGTTTTTCAAAAGAATTCTACTAATCAAGTAGACTAATATGAAACCTAATAATGGAATTGTAACAAATGTTGCAGCTAATCCGGCAAAAAAATCGATCATTCCTTATCCCCCTTTTCTTTCAATCCCTTTTATTGAATCAAATAAGAATTGTGTAATGACTACTCCCTCATTCTTTTTCCTTGCTTCATCTATTACATATCCTAAAATGGCATCAATTTCTGTTTTTCTACCTTCTTCTATGTCACGTAGCATCGATGATTTATTTTCGGCAGTATTTTTAAGAATTGTTGTTAGCAGTTCCCATATTTCCCCACCCGAAGGAACAACCCTGGTGATTTCATGAAATAAGGTTTTCATTTGGTTGTGAAAATAACGATTTTCAAGCAATTCCCCATTCTTAACCCGGTAAAGGGCAGTTAAAGGATTAATAACAGCATTGGCGATTAGCTTCGATGTTACGATTTCGTACCAATTTTCATGAAATTCGAATGGAAAATCAGTTAGTCTACTATCGATAGCTTCATTTTTTCCTTTGAATACTCCTAATTTTGTTCGTCCAACACCAGTATGAATGACGGTGCTTTCATTTATTTTTAATGCCCCATGTTCCACAACGCCCAATAGAATCGAAGGGTTCTTTAGCTTATCGATCATGTTAATATGGCTCATTCCGTTTTGAAGGAAGCATACTGTTTGGACCTTCTCTAGGTCTGAAGTTTGTGATAGTACTTCTGCTAATATGTATTGTTTTACAGCAATGAAAATTATTTCTTCTCCTATTACAGATGCGGAGGCTACTACTGCTTGTACCTTATATGTTTTTGACGTATTTTTCTTTTCAATTGTTACACCTAATTTATTTATTTCGTTTGCCTGATGTTCAGTTCTTGTATAAATGGTTACATCATGTTGTTCTGCAAGATAACCAGCAAAAAGCAACCCGATGGAACCTCCCCCAATGATTCCAATTTTCATAACTCCAACTCCACAATTTGTCTTTGCCTATATTTTACCAAAGAGTCCGACAATATGCCTAGTATAAGGACAATGAAAAGTATGTAAAAACTTACTACCCATAACTATACCCCAAAGGATAATCCCTTGGGGTATAATTTCACTATTATTTATACCGGATAAACAGGGTGTTTCTTGTGTCCAGAGTTGAGTTCTTTTGTTTCATACAATGCTAAGCGATTGATGAGGACATTTCTTAAATCAGTCGCTGTTACGATATCATCGATGATTAGCTCAGAAGCTAGCTTGTAAATATCAATTGCTTCTTTATACTCCTTTTGCTTTTGCTGCACATAGGCAATTCGTTCCTTTGGATCTTCAATTTCAGTGATTTTATTAGAATAAACAGCATTTACCGCCGCCTCTGGACCCATTACCGCAATTTGAGCAGTTGGCAGCGCGACACAATAATCAGGCTCAAATGCAGGACCTGCCATTGCGTAGAGACCTGCACCATATGCTTTTCGAACAATGACCGAAATCTTCGGTACAGTTGCGGAGCTCATAGCTGCAATTAACTTCGCTCCATGTCTAATGATTCCGGCTCTTTCAACCTTCGTACCAATCATAAATCCTGGAACATCCGCCAAGAACACCAACGGGATTTGGAAAGCATCACATAAAGTGATAAATTTAGCCGCTTTGTCTGCGGAATCTACAAACAAGACGCCACCCTTCACTTTAGGCTGATTCGCAATTATCCCCACTGGTCTTCCGGCAATACGGGCAAGACCCGTGATTATTTCAGGCGCAAATAGTTTTTTAATCTCATAGAAACTTCCTTGATCAATGAGGGCGTCAATTCCCTCATACATATTAAAAGGAGCATTTTGATTAACAGGAATGATCTCTTCCAGACCCTTCCCTTCCTTTGGTAATACAGCTTCAGTTAGAGCAGGTTTGTTCAAATAATTGGCAGGGAAGAATTTCAAATAATCCCGCGCACTTTGAATTGCTTGTTCTTCATTTGAAGCAAGCACATCACCACAGCCACTGACTGTACAGTGCATTCTTGCACCACCCATTTCTTCTAATGAAACCTTTTCGCCGATCACCTTCTCAGCCATCCGTGGAGACCCCAAATACATCGACGCATTCTTTTCAACCATGATGACAATATCACAAAAAGCAGGTATGTATGCTCCCCCCGCTGCAGACGGACCAAATAAAATACAGACCTGAGGAATCATTCCCGATAATCGTACCTGATTATGAAAAATTCGCCCTGCACCACGCCGATTCGGGAACATCTCAAGTTGGTCTGTTATTCGTGCCCCAGCTGAATCTACTAAATATAAAAGCGGCACCTGAAGCTTTTCAGCGGTTTCTTGAATTCGAATAATTTTTTCAACCGTACGAGCCCCCCATGATCCAGCTTTAACAGTGGAGTCATTCGCCATCACACACACTTTTTGTCCGTTTATTTCTCCAATCGCGGTAACAACTCCATCTGCTGGAAGATCCCCTGCTGCATTGTTAGCAAATTTTCCATCCTCTTGGTAAATTCCATTATCAAATAAAAGGGCAAGGCGATCTCGAACAAATAATTTATGTTGTTCCTTAAGCTTTTGATGATATTTTTCATGTCCCCCCGCTTCAATTTCTTTGCCTTTTTCAACGAGCTTTTGGTCTAAATCCTTAGTATGAAGCATCATTACACTCCTTTCCTTATTCTAGAACAAGTAAGACATCGTCTTCATTTACAAAATCCCCAATAGTTACATTCACGTTAGCAACCTTGCCATCTAGCCCGCTTTCAATCGGAATTTCCATTTTCATTGATTCAAGCATGATAACCACTTGACCTTCTGTAATTTGATCACCCTCTAAAACTAATACTTGTAAAACGGTTCCTGCCATGGTTGCTGTGATTTCTTTCATTTTAATGCCTCCCTATGTTTTTCATCAAAGAAATGTAATTTGTCGTATATTCTCCTTTAAGGTAGGACTCCTCATTAATAATTTCCTGGAATAAAGGGATATTCGTTTTTATTCCTGTTATAGCAATATTATTAAAATAGTCTTTTGCTATTTGAATCGCTTCGGGACGATTACTGCCTTTCACAATGATTTTGGCTATCATCGGGTCGTAAAAGGGTGTCACTGTTGATCCTGATTCATATCCCTTATCAACTCGGACACCTTGATTGTTTTGCGGTAATACAAAATCTTTTATTTTACCAGGGGATGGAAAAAACTTTACTGGGTCTTCCGCATATACACGAAATTCGATTGAATGCCCAGTTGCCATGATTTCGTTTTGGGTCAATGGCAATTTTTCTCCCCTTGCGACTAGGATCTGCCATTTTACAAGATCAACATTTGTAATCATTTCTGTAATGGCATGTTCAACCTGAAGCCTTGTATTCATCTCAAGAAAATAGAAATTTTCTTCTGCATCCACAATGAATTCGATAGTTCCGGCATTTGTATAGTCCACATATTCTGCTGCCTTTTTTGCCGCATCACAGATTTTTTCACGTGTCTCTTCCGAAAGAAAAGGTGAAGGTGTTTCCTCAATTACCTTTTGATTGCGCCGTTGAATCGAACAATCTCTCTCAAAAAGATGGACAATATTACCGTGTTGGTCACCGAATATTTGCACCTCGATATGTCTTGCATTTGGAATGAACTTTTCGATGAACATTTCATCATTTCCAAAATACGATTTAGCCCTCGTCTTTGTTGTTTGAAATGCATTTTGTAATTCTTCTTCAGATTGGCAGCATACCATCCCGATTCCGCCCCCGCCGCCACTTGCCTTCAACATGACTGGATAGCCATAATTTTGTGCAAGTGCCAAAGCTTCATCCACTGTTTGGATGGCACTTTCACTCCCCGGCACTACCGGTACACCAGCATCTATCATTGTTTGTCTTGCTTTAACTTTATCTCCCATTAATGAGATAATTGATGGTGTTGGTCCTATATAAACAATCCCACTTTTTGCGACCTCTTTCGCAAAGGTTGCATTTTCTGATAAAAATCCATACCCGGGATGGATTGCATCGACCTGTTCCAACTCGGCAATTTTAATGATTTTATCTGCTTGAAGATAAGATTTCATTACCGGCGGCTCACCAATTCGATGGGCTACGGTTGCATTTCTCACAAACGGCAGCTCTTGATCCGCATCAGAATAGACAGCGACTGTTTCAATCCCCATCTCATGACATGTTTTTATGATCCTTGATGCAATTTCTCCCCTGTTTGCAATCAACACTTTTTTCAAGGCTCTTTTCCCCTTTCGCAAAAAGATAAAGGTGCATTATATAATTTCTACATCTATCTACATATTCCTGCACCGTATTGGAAACGCTTTCTATTTTTTTCTACAGAATTTTTTGTAATTTTGTTATATAATGAATATATTAGCTTTAAAAACAGTTTTTTCTTAGGAGAATCACAGGGGGGATATCAAATGTATACGGCAAAGGTTGAAAAATTATTAGTAAACTATAAAACTCTTGAAGAATTTAAAGAATTTAAGGAATATGGCCTTCAGGAACTTTCGATGCTTGAAGACCTTGAATCAAATATTATTGAAAATGATAGCGTTTCACCTTTTTACGGCATATTCTTTGGAGATAAATTAGTGGCGCGCATGAGCCTTTATCGTGTTGATAAAAAATTCAACAAATACTTTGAACCTGCCGAGGACTACTTGGAGCTGTGGAAGCTAGAAGTGCTTCCAAATTATCAGAAAAAAGGATTTGGAAAGGCTCTAGTGGATTATGCAAAATCGTATAATCTACCGATTAAAACAAATCCTCGTGTGAAATCATCAGAGTTTTGGGAAAAAATGGGGTTCACACCTGCTGCTTACAATATGGAACGTGACCTTGGAGAAAACCCGCTTCTTTGGTTTCCACAAGGTGTACATGAAATCGATTAAACAAATATGTATGAAACTAGACAATACAAAAAGAAAACAGCTGAACAATGTCAGCTGTTTTCTTTTTTATTTTTCAACTCGCTCAAGATTTCCATTTCGGTCCATTTGAAATTTAACTTTTTTACTTCGCTCATCTTCTTGGAGTACCACCATTTTTCGGGCGCGTTCCATAATTTCAATCAAGGCTTTATAATCTTCCTCAATTAATTGAATATTATTTTCTAAGGTCTTATTTTGTGCCTTTAAGTCTTTAACTTGATCTTGGAGCTTCGTTACTTCAGTGTTCAAGCTCTTATTTTCTTTAACCACGTTGTCGAACTTGTTTTCTGTTTTCTCATATTCTTCAAGAAATCGTATGATATCCCTTAATTGCAGCTCAGTCGACTGGCTATTCGTAAGTTCAATAGTTTCAGGCTCTGGTTGATTTTGTTGAAGCTGCTCTCCATTATTTTGTTTCTTTAATTCTTTACGCTGTTTTTTTGCAAGTTCAATTCCAGATTTATATTGTTTGCGCACATATGAATTCCATCTGAAACCACATGCTGCTGCGGTACGAGATAGTGTACGACCTACCTCTTCAAATGCACCTAATTGTGTTCCTCCTTCACGGATGTGGCGCAATACCACTTCAGCCAGCAATAAATCCTCATCTCCTGACCAAGCATCTTGACGTGTTGAAGTCATATCTTTCCCTCCCATACTTTTTTACTTATACATATGCATGTAGTAGAAAAGATAGACTATCCACACTCTAGTAAGAAAATAATTATTCTTTTCGCATGATCTTTTGAACGGCCTCAAGATGTTCATCTGTTACCCACAAAGCCGAACACTCCTCAATTTCTTCAAGGATTCTTTCCTTCAACCCAGTCGCAAGCCATTTTCTATTCACTACTTTTTTATAAGCTTTTACTACTTTAGTAGTAATTAAAAATTCATTGGCGATAAATTCCTCACAATCCTTTATCGCATCGTCCTTAGATAAGACATGTTGAATGAAGCCAAGCTCTTTTCCGTCTTCAGCAGAAATGATTTCCCCGCCCAAAAGAAGGTGGAATGCTTTATCAATAGATACTCTTTCTAGCAGGAGAGTCGCACCACCCCAACCCGTCGTGATTCCTTGTTTTCCTTGAACAAAGCCAAATCTACTTCCCTGAGTTGCTAGTCGATAGTCACATGCTGTCGCAAGCTCACATCCACCGCCAATTGCTAGTCCATTCAATAGAGCGATAGTGGGTTTCGTTAAAGTTGCAAGCTTGTATAAAATCATGCCCATCTTCATAAGCATTTGATATGCTTCTTCTACCGTTTGCAGGTTTTGGAAAATCGATAAATCACCACCTGAACAAAATGATTTTTGTCCAGCCCCTGTAATGACTAAAACCTGATCTTCCTCATTCTTTTCAACCTCTGTGAGGGTATGCAAAAGTCCATCCATTACATCGTAATCGATCGCATTCCATTTTTCGGGACGATTGATTGTAAACCAAACAATCCCACGAGCATCACGTTTAACTATGTATTTTGACATGATTTTTACCCCTTTAAAAAATTAAAAAGCGTATTGATAACAAGTCTGTTATCAATACGCTTTTAACTTGTTAACAAAAATTATTTGCTAACAACTTCTTTTCCTTTGTAAGTACCGCATTCTTTACATACGCGGTGTGCTAATTTCATTTCACCACAGTTTGGGCATGCCACCATACCTGGCACTTGTAATTTGAAATGTGTACGACGTAATCTTTTTCTTGTCTTAGATGTTCTTCTAAAAGGTACAGCCATTATTCCCACCTCCTTAAAAAAATAAATAGATAAAGATGGATTTTATTCGTCTTCAAAGAATTTTGCTAGTCCTGCCAACCGGGGATCAATCTTGTTTTTCTTGTCATCCTCAGTGATAACTTCCCAATCTTGTCCTGATTGCGGTGCAGCATCTTCAGAGTTCGAATCATCACAAAAAATCTGAATAGGTATTTCAAGTAAAATATTTTCCTTGATTAGAGGAAGTAAGTCAATTACTTCTCCCCGAACTTGATGAATATCATCGTCCGACTCTAGATCATAATCAGATGTTTCTTTGAGAAGAAACGTTTCAGTTGTTCGGATCTCGAATGGAAATTTCACATCAACCAAGGTTCGAGAGCAAGGCAGAATCATTGAACCTGAAATTGTTATATGAAAGCTCGCTTTTGAAGAACTTAGATCAACACGACCAGATACTTGGACCGGTGAAATGTCTCGTATCGACTTGTCGAGCTCCATTATGTCTTTTACATCAACAGTTTCATCAATCATTAGATCTTTTCGAGCCAACTGATTTAATTGATTAATTGTCCATTTCAATTGAAATCACCTCAAGGCAACAAAGGTAATTATAGCTTTGCAGATTACATTTGTCAATATTTTTTCTTTACACTATACTTAGTGTATGAATACTTTTCTACTATATCAGCTTTTCCAATAAAATGATATTTAAAAATCGAGTTTTATTAATAATCTTTACTAAAGGGTGAAATGATGAAAGCTGTTGGTGTAATTGTTGAATATAATCCATTCCATAATGGACATAGGTACCATCTTGATGAAACGAAAAAGAAGACAAATGCCGACTGTACAATTGCAGTCATGAGTGGAAATTTTCTACAACGCGGGGAACCTGCCTTAGTATCAAAATGGGTAAGAACGAAAATGGCTTTAGAGGCTGGTGTTGACATTGTCATTGAATTGCCATACGCATTTGCAACTCAAAAAGCACAAAACTTTGCAAATGGTGCGATTTCGCTTCTAGACGCAATTCTTTGTGAAGAAGTTTGCTTCGGAAGTGAAAATGGGACAATCAACGACTTTGAATCTACTGTTGATTTTATGAAAGACAATCAACAATCCTATGATCACACAACAAGAAAATACTTAAAAGAAGGATATAGTTATCCGAAAGCAGCATCTCTAGCTTATTCTTCACTTTCAAATCATAATACATACGTCGATTTATCAAAACCAAATAATATTTTAGGCTATCATTATGTCAAAGCCATTCACGACCAAAAGAGTTCAATAAAAGCAGAAACCATCATGAGGACATCTGCTGGCTACCATGATGAAACTATTTCCCATGAATCCATCGCAAGTGCAACGAGCATCCGAAAAACCTTATTTTCGACCGAAAAAAAGATTGAGGATATAATAGACTATCTTCCTCCTTCTACTGCCAAATGGTTAACCTCCTATTATGAGGAAAATCAACTTTACCATCGGTGGGAAGAATATTTTACTTTATTAAAATACAAACTGCTCACAACTCCACCTTCTGAATTAGCAAAAATATATGAGGCAGAAGAAGGAATTGAAAATCGTTTATTAGCTTTTATTACAGAAGCAGCCTCCTTCCAAGACTTTATGGAAAAGATTAAAACAAAACGCTACACATGGACAAGATTGCAAAGACTTTGTGTACATATCTTAACAAACACAACAAAGGAACAGCTAAAACCAATCAATGAAAACCCTGTTGCAACATATATTCGCCTGCTTGGAATGTCCCAAAAAGGACAAGCGTATTTAAATCATGTAAAAAAGGATGTCAAGCTGCCCATTCTTTCAAAAGGGAGCGGAATTTCTGATGAACTCTTCACGCTTGATTTGAAAGCTGCCCAAACCTATTTAGCAATATTTCCTGAACCTCATCGTACTAAATTACTAAGACAGGAATATTCAATTCCACCAATAAGATATCATGAAGAACAACGAATATACCTTTAAATGCAAACAGTCGCACCAATTGGTTGCGACTGTTTTTTATGACTATTTCACATCAAGATTCTCTAAAAAGTTAAGCGCATCTTCAAATGTATCAACAGGTACAATCTTCATCTCACTTTTGATATCCTTCGCTGTTGCTAGGGCTTGCTGATAATCTGAATCCTTGGCACCATTTTCATTAGGTGCAAAGAATATATCAACATCTGAGCTATCAGCAGCAACGATTTTTTGGCCAATCCCGCCGATTGGACCAACCTGTCCATCGATATTAATCGTTCCTGTGCCCGCAATACGCATTCCATGTGTTAAGTCTTCTTCTGTTAATTGATTATAGATTTCAAGTGTAAACATAAGTCCGGCAGAAGGACCTCCGATTTTTTTTGTATCAATTTTAATTTTCGGATCGGTCACTACTTCAATATCAGTTATTAATTCAATTCCAATTCCGATTTTGTCCGGATTCTTTGGAAAAGGAGCAAGTGGAACAGAAACTGTTTTCTCTTCACCTTTTCGCTCAACTGAAATATTGATGACATCATTTTCTTTTTTCTCAGCTACATACTTCATAAATTCTGTATGCTCTTGAATTTGTTTGCCATCCACTTCAAAAATTCGATCACCTGCTTTTAATTCCTTTTCTGCAGGCATTCCTTCCACGATACCCATTATGTATATGCCATGGTTTTTTACCGTTACAGGCTTGTTCGCATGCTGATATGCAACCGTAATAGCAGATTCTTGTGAATCCTCCATATAAAAGAGTTGGCGATTTGTATATTCCTCATCACTTTCATTGTCACGTCTTACATGATTAATCGGTAAGATTTCATGATACTTTTGAAATTTAGCTAAAGCATAGCTAAAAATATTTGCTTGCCCCATGCGAATGGTTGTTAGCATGAATTCGCCATCTTCTTTATAGCCGTTCTCCACGTCGATAATTGGATCAAGCTCTGTCGCCATTCCAGGCTTTGTCACGTAATAAGGAAGCTGGATAAAGGTGCCAAGGATGGCTAGTACCACCCCAACTGCTAGGGCCTTTAAATAGGCCTTATTTCTCTTTTTCTTCATTAATGATAGACTCCTTCCACTTTGCGATTGCCTCTTGGATTGCGGGAAGTTGTTTTCTTGTTTCTTCTTCCCCGATTCGGATAATGTCCTCAATATTTGTAAAAGCACGTGAACTATAATGTCCTACATGTGGTCGGATCATAATATCAGATGAAAATTCTCCATACTTCACAAGCTCTTTTTGCATGATATCAATACTCTGTAAAATCACATCAAATATTGAAGTAACCTCTTCATTTATTTTAACATGTGAGACGTCCACCGCAATAACAATATCAGCTCCCATTTCTTTTGCAACTGAAATCGGTACCCTGTCTATTACACCTCCATCGACGAGAATGCGCCCATCTATTTTTTCTGGAACAAAAATTCCGGGGATGGCAATACTTGCTCGGACAGCATCCGCAACAGGTCCATTTCGAAACACTACTTTTTCACCTGTTAATAAATCTGTTGCAACAATACCAATGGGAATATCAAGTTCCTCAATATTTTTACCATGTGTAAAGACCCGGATTAATTCCTTGACTCTTTTTCCCGCAATAAAGCCCATTTTCGGAACCGTAAAATCCAAATAGTATTTCCGCTTAAAAGCTAATGCCAGCTTATACATGCGATCTATATCCAGACCTGCCCCATAAAAGCCTGCTACTAATGAACCCATGCTTGTTCCCGCAATGAGATGGATTGGAATTTTATTTTCTAAAAGTACTTTAATCACTCCTAAATGGGCAAATCCCCTTGCACCACCAGATCCAAGTGCCATTCCTATTATAGGTTCGTTCATAAGAATCATCCCCTAACCATAATCCTTCTGAGGTAATTTTTCCTGCTTTTTTAATCATTATATGAAAAAAGAATTGAAAACTTGTATATTCTTTTGGTCTAAACTTGCCACCCATTTACGTATATTTAAATAGATATGCAAACCATTCATTTGGTTTTTAAATAAATGAAGGAATATTACGAAAATTACGGACTCTCTTATTCTATCATTCGTTTGAACTATCTGTATAGAAAAGAAGACTTCTGTAGGAGGAGTACCATTGATACGTTCTAGATTTAAGACAGTAACAATTGCAGCAGGAATATCATTATTGACACTTGCACTTATTTATTTTCCAAAGGAATCATTGGAAGCCTCTAGGGTTGGTTTGGAAATGTGGTGGAAAATTGTATTTCCTTCCCTACTCCCTTTCTTAATCATTTCAGAGTTATTAATAGGTTTTGGTATCGTTAAATTTATCGGTGTTTTGTTTGAACCACTAATGAGACCTTTGTTTCGGGTTCCAGGTGTGGGCGGTTTTGCTTGGGCCATGGGTATGGCTTCTGGATTTCCGGCAGGTGCCAAATTAGCTGCAAGGCTTAGACAGGAGAAACAGATTACGAGGGTTGAAGCAGAAAGGCTTGTTTCCTTCGCTAATGCTTCGAATCCCCTGTTTATATTTGCAGCCATTTCTGTTGGCTTTTTTGAAAATGCCGGGTTAGGAGTCTTACTGGCGGTCAGCCATTATGTCGGAAATTTTTGTGTTGGTTTAATCATGAGATTCCACGGTAAAAAGGGTGATGAACAAACACCTAAAGATGAAGAGAAAAAAAGTATTATTTATAAAGCTTTGCAGGAGCTACACCGGACAAGACTAAAGGAAAAAAGGCCATTTGGATTAATTTTGGGTGACGCGGTAACTACCTCTATCCATACATTGCTGATGATTGGCGGATTTATCATTCTTTTTTCTGTTTTTAATAAGCTGCTTTCATTAATTAATATAATCGCATTAGTCGGAGCAGGACTATCCATATTATTAAAACTATTTCAAATGCCAACAGAACTCAGCATCCCGCTTATTTCGGGGATATTTGAAATTACGACTGGCTCCATGATGACAAGTGAGTTAGAGCATATTGAATTACTTCCTAAGGTAATTGCCGTCAGTTTTATCCTTGGATTTTGCGGACTTTCTGTACAAGCACAGGTTGCAAGTATCTTAGCTGAAACCGATGTGAGCTTTAAACCATTTTTTATTGCACGGATTATGCACGGTTTTTTGGCTGGGATAATCGCATTTCTTTTATGGAAGCCACTTTACATAAAAAATGCGGAATCACAAGAAACATTCGGTATTTTCTCGCCATTTATTCCAGAGCAGACTTCTGTATGGGCCGAAGCCATATGGAACGGATTATTAACTTTTGGACCGCTTGTTACCATTTTTTCGTTGATCTGTTATCTTTTCGTTTACTCAAATAAAATGAAAAGCCCACGCATTTAATTTGCGGGGCTTTTGAATTTCTCCTTGAGCGCCAATTCAACTGGTTTTGGCACAAGCTCAGAAATTTCTCCATGATATTTGGCGGCTTCCTTTACAATGCTTGAGCTTAAAAAGGAATATTGGTTATTTGTCATCATAAAAAAGGTTTCAATTTCTTCATTTAATATACGATTCATTGACGTAATTTGCATTTCGTACTCAAAATCTGAAACAGCACGAAGACCACGTAAAATTGCATTCGCATTCTTCTGGCTAGCATAATCCATCAAAAGACCTTTAAAGGACTCAACTTCAATATTATGTAGATCCTTAGTGCTTTCCTGTAATAGTTGAATTCGTTCCTCTACTGTAAACAAAGGCTGTTTCGAAGAATTGTTCAATACACATACATACATTTTATCGAACACTTTTGCCCCTCGTTTAATAATGTCCAGGTGCCCGTTTGTTACTGGATCAAAGCTACCTGGGCAGACGGCAATTCTTGTCATTTCATTTCCCCTTTCTATCACTCTTAATGCCTATATACCGATACCCCAATGACTCCGTACACTTCATGACGTACTAAAGTAAGGTTACCAATGGATTTGTCTAATATAACCTCTGAATCATGTTCTGCTACAATATAACCATTTTTCGTTAATAACCGATGGTCACTTATTTCTTCGATTAACTCTGTTAGTTTTTGTTGTTTATATGGTGGATCCAAAAGGATTAACTCAAATTGGATATCACGCTTTATAATGGCCTTTAAAGCCCGGAAGGCCTCATTCCGATAGACTTCTGCTTGTCCGGAAAACATGCATATTTCTAAATTTCCTTTAATTGTTTGGATTGCTTTTTGATCACGGTCAACAAAGATAACTTTATCGATTCCGCGGCTTAACGCTTCAATCCCAAGTCCCCCGCTTCCACCAAATAAATCAAGTCCATTCCCACCATCAAAATATGGACCGATGATATTAAAGATGGCTTCCTTCACCTTATCAGTTGTAGGTCTAGTCGACATTCCTGGTACCGCTTTCAAGTGAAGACCTTTCTTCGATCCCGACACAACTCTCACTGCTATCACCACTGTCTTTGTCAAATTCGCCTTGGCGTATTTGCGCCCAGATTTTAGGCCCACATGAAGTGGGTCATGAAGACGTTGCCACAGGATGTGGCGTTTTTAGTCTTCGATCTTACTACTCGAAAATTTTCCTTTAAAAATCTGTGGCATCCGCCGGAGGCTTTACCTTTATTCAGCAGAAGTTTCCAACTTCTGCTGAATAAAGGTAAATTGAATATCATTATCCTACCATAAACATAAACGTTTGTTAATAAATTACGAAAAATTCAAGGGCCAGTCTTTGGGAAAAATTTTTCTTATATAATAAAAATACGTAACATGATGTATACACAATGTTCAATTGGTCATAATTAGTAATAACAACATCATTCGAGGATGTTGTTGCCAACCGCGGAGAAGACTTACGTTTCCCCATAAGTTCTTCCTCCGGTTTCTCCTCTCCCTTTGCCTTCTTCCATGTGAACGGTAACGAAAAACATGGAATGGAAGGACCCTGCAGGTTGATTGCAGGGTTTTTTTGTTTTAATTTGTTAATTCAAATCGATTCATGATAAAGTAGACATGGAAAATATGAGATTAAGGGGAATTTAAAGATGATACAACGTTTTATAGAGATTGGTGAAGGGTATTCGGATATATATGAACTTCTTGAGCTTGCAAAAGGAAATAGTCACAGAGTTTCAAAGCTATTTGCATTTCACACAACAATACAGGATAAGCAGGTTGCTTCTTTAGCTGTCGCATTTAAGCCAACAAAACTCGGAGATTTTCAAGCAATCTATATTTGCAGAGAGGGAATCCCTAATCCTGATGTCAAACCGAATCAACGTTACACACTTTTTGCAGATGTAGCAAATGAACTTGGTTTACAAATCATTACACTAGATGTAAAGCCTTCTAGTATGTTTCATGAAAAAGAGCTCTATTACCAACATTTAATCGGGATTTTACGAATGAACCGCTATCTGCCACCAATGCAATAAAAAAGCTTACCAAATGATTTGGTAAGCTTTTTATAAGCCAATCTTATAATCGTATTCCTTGGCACGATCTGGTTTTTTATTCTCAAATTCAATCTTTAAAAATGGTTTATAGGATGGTTCAACCTTTTTGACAAAGGCTAGGGAATTTAATTTTTCTACGATTGAATCTGTATTTTCCATATCGTTATAAAGGACCACATATTTAAGTCGTTTAGACACATAATGAATATTGCCAAATTTACGCAGCATTTTTGAATGCTTTAGCGAATGCAGCCAAACGATAATTCCTTGGCGTTGTCCAATCATAGCGTTTTCTCCTTATCGCAATAGGCTTTTAAATAGTGTAGCATAACAAGTTAAATTTTTACAATACGAAATAAAGTAGAAAACGTATCTTTTTTCTTAAAAGTGAGATGATTCGGTTACTTGCAGCCGCAAGCTCCGCCGCTTCCACAGCCGCCGCCACAGCTTGACATGGAGTCAAAATAAGGATTCCCAGTTGGAACTTTAATTTGCTTCGATACGGCTCCGCCTAACAGCACACTAATCTCATCGAGTACCTTTTGAAGGTTATCCTCTGCTTTTTTAAAATTAGCGATTGTCTCGTAAAGATCAAGCCTTCTTTTCAGTTCTCTTGTCTCTTTTGAAACGGTTCGAAAATCAGGATGATATTTCCCAAATCGTTGAACCTCATCATATTTTTCCTTCATTATTTGAAAATCAGAGATTAGCTTCTGTGCTTCCCTATCATTTTGTAATGTATATAAACAGCTTCTGTATTCCTCTGCTAGTTCTGATTGCAGTATCATAGATGATAAACTTTGTGCCTCTTCAAGTATTTCAACTTTTTCAATTGTAGCTATCAAAATAAAAACACCTCCACATTCACTATACCACGAATTTTTATGAATCGCATCTACTGTGGCAATACTGCGAATAAAAGTTATGGGATTTGAACATTAATGGTATGTTCAAGCGGATATTTGGTAAAGTCATTATGAACAACTTGGATCTTTAATGTATGCTCTCCACTAGAAAGCCCATGAATAATAAATGCTGCTGTCGAAACTTTCTCCGTTCTCGTTCCATCAATTATTACATTAAGATGGCCTTCTCCATCTTGTTTTAGCCCACCACTTTGTTTGAATGTAAAATTAGGTATCACGCACTCCAGATATACATTATTACCTCTTACATGATGCTCAACTTGAATGGTTCGCTCCATTTCATACTCGCTTATCAAGCTAAAATCGGGAGAGGAAATTCGCTCAGCTGCAACTGGTTTTTCATTTATTTGAATGACAAGGATACTTAGAAAATAAAGGGGTAATAAAACCTGGTACACATTTTCCCAACTCCTTTTTTCCTAGCTTTTCCACTTAACCTCACAAATATCCTTGTGGATTCAAGAAGGAGCCACAACAAAAGAAGTGGCTCCTTACTTTTATATTTAATCACTTTGTCGCATACCCTGATACATTTGCAGCATGAATGAGGCCATTTCCAATGACTGGTTAATTTTTTGAACCTTATGCGGAAGAGTTTGCTTGAAATAAATCTTTGACTCGTTTTCCAAGCTTTGAAAATTTCTTGGATTACGGGTTAATTTTCGATACCAAATTGGATTTTGGCGAACAAACGCACGTAATTGTTTTTTGGATTTGAGATATTCATATGTTTCTTGTCGCATCCTAGACTCCCTTCTCACCTAATCCTTACGAAAGGCAAAAGGATGATGAGTTTTTCCGGCAGGCTGCGGCTGCTGTGACTTTTCCTCACCGCGAAACTGATGAATTACGGCCTGGATTGTTGAAATGGCTTCCCCAACATGGGAGATATGCTGTTGTAAGTTATTCATATCTGCATTTTTTATCGATGTAAAAATCTTTCCGATAAAATCCTCTTTGCTGCTTTCTTCTGTTTTGCTATCTTTATCTTTAAACTTTTTCCACTTCTCATCTTCCTCACCAAGTATATACCAGTCTTCATATACCTCCTGCCAGTTAAGTTTTCCTTTTCGAACTTCCTGAACTAACACAGGATGTTTTTTTACGAAAGCCTTAAATTCCTGAACAGATGGATGAAGTTTATTTCCCATCTCAATCACCTCTTTTATCAAATACGCCCTTGGCGTATACAATTGCCTACTATAGTTTATCTTTATTAAATTGAATGGTTCGCCCAAATTGCCAAAACCCTTTAAATCCTGTTAAAATAAGAATAATAAAAATATTATGGATTTGAGGTTAGGTGAATGGAAGACCGCATTCTACAAAAATTACAGACATTTTTCCTAGAGGCAAAAGAAGAGGAAAGACAAGCAATGGAACTTGTCATCGATGCCGTAATTCGAAAACAAAAAAACCAGAATGGTTCCTATATTGGTGGCTTATTGCAAACAAACAGACGAGTTATTGATGATGAAACATATGAAATTATCATACCGAATTCAGAGCTCATTCAAAATCCATTACAAATCGTTCATGGGGGCATTACGGCAACTTTACTTGATTCCGCAATGGGATCAGTAGTTCACCATGTTCTTCCACCGGATAAAGCTGCAGTAACTACCGAAATGAAAATTAATTATGTGGCACCTGGAATCGGAAAAGAGTTACGCTGTGTTGCACAAGTGATTCATAAAGGAACAAAAATATGTGTAGTTGAGGGTCGAGTATTCCGCGATGACGGAAAATTAATGGCGCATGCAACAGGGAGCTTTTTTATTATCGATCGACCAACAAAAAAATAAGAAATAAAAGTAAGCAATACACTATTCGTATTGCTTACATTTCTAACTAATCCCATTTCTGGATAAAGTTTTGTGTGTAATATTTTTCATACACTCCTACTCCAAGGTAATTGTATTCCTCACTTAGAAGGGTTTCACGATGACCTTCACTATTCAGCCAACCTTCAACAGCAGCAATCCCGTCCACATATTTAGCTGCAATATTTTCACCTGCTAAGTGGTAACTTATATCACCATCTGCAAGTCTGTCCGCAAGACCTCCTTTTGTTGGTGAGGTATGATCAAAATAATCACTCTCTCGCATATCTTTACTATGTAAATATGCAACCTCTGCTAAACGTTCATCACCTTTTAACGAATGGATACCATGTCTAATCCGAATCACATTGGTTAAGTCAAGAATTTGCGCTTTGTTTCCTTGTTCAATTTCATTCCATTCGGCTTGTGTTACCTCACTAGCCGAAAGTAATTCCCCTCTGTACGCCAATTCATAGGGACGCAGTTTAATTAAGGTTTTTCCATCTAAAAAACGAACACTAGATACCTCATTTGTAAATTTGTCCACATAGAGTTGAATATAGACATTACCCATTGAGATCAATGGTCTAGTCATCATTTCCTCCTCTGTTAATTCAAAACGGTAACGGTTTTTATCGATATTTAATGAAATTTGAGACTTTATTAACCCCTTTAAGTGTAGTTCAGAGATAGGTTGTCCAATTTCAAAAGGTTCAACTAGAACATCATCCCCCGTTCCAAATACTGTGACGACTCTACCATTTTCGATCCCAACCTGAATATAATTTAGGGGATCTGTATTATACACCCACCAGTCATAATCATAGGAGGAGCGATCGATTCGAAGGGGTTCACCCAATTTTTCTTTTATTTCTGTACTTTGCATACCTATAAATGAGAACAGGCCGCTAAATTGGTGGTTCTCCTGTTGAGTAGGTATCGTTTGTTTCGTTGTGGACGAATGCTTTAATACAGCTGAAGTATGTTCAACACTATTTTCGAATTCCGTTCTTCCATGTTTAAAAGAAATATAATAAATGCTAGAAGCCAAAAGTAAGATGATAACTGCAGTCTTAGCTAATTTCAGAAGAATCACTTCCTAACATTGAACGTATTTCTATCATGTATATTAAAATTTTGCTAGTGTTATTCGTTTTTGGACAAAAATTAAACAGGCACCGGATTGGTGCCTGTTCTTAATGCAGATGGTTTTCCTCAGAAATATGACTTAATGCCTCTCCAGCACTGTTATCAGACATTTGGTTTGTCGATAAATCACCCAATGATAACATTCCAACTAATTGCTCATTTTCTATAACTGGCAGACGTCTAATTTGATGTTTCGCCATCAACTGGGACGCTTCTTGAAGAGAAGTATCAGGCGTACATGTAACTAAGTCTTCACTCATAACATTTGTAACTTGATTCGATCCAGATCTTTTTTCCGCATATCCTCGAACTACCAGGTCTCGATCCGTGATCATACCAATTAATTTCTTATCTTCTAAAATTGGAATCGCACCGATATTTAAATCCTTCATTTTAACAGATACTTCATATAAATTATCTAGGGGAGTACAATATTCAACATCAGTACTCATTACATCGCGAACAAATTCCATTGTATCCTCCTAATTTATTTCTTTTATTTTCCAATAAACATTTGAGTCCAGTAATGCCTCTTCGATCCGCCTTCTGCATATCCAACACCAATATGTGTAACATCAGCCTTTAAAATATTTGCACGATGTCCTGGGCTATTCATCCATGCATTTACGACTTCCTGTGGTGTTCTTTGTCCAGCTGCAATATTTTCTGCGGCTGTCCGATACGAAATACCAAAGTTTCGCATCATCGTAAATGGAGAGCCATAAGTTGGTGATGTATGATCAAAGTAATTTCGATCCCTCATGTCAACAGATTTATACCGTGCTACGCGTGACAGCTCCCAATCAATCTTTAATGCTGACAATCCATATTTTGCACGTTGTTGATTGGTTAATGTGATAACCTGATTCTCGATGCTTTTGACATTTTCCAAAATTGGAATCGTAACTTTCTGCCCTGGATAAATGAGGTTGGGGTTACGAAATTGTGGGTTTGCAGAAATAATTTCCGACAATCCTACCTGGTAACGTACAGCAATTTTCCAAAGAGAATCCCCATGCTGTACAGTATATGTACTTGTACCTTGTCCATTTGCAATCATTGGACTACTTAAGACAAACAGTAAACTCGTAATAAATAACAATATTTTTTTCAATCTTGTCCCTCCTTTCCATGTTAGTTTGACCATAAATGAAGAAATTTCACATAAAATATTTTTTATTTTTCGTGACATATTAATGTCAAACGTTGCAACTTGAATCTTTTCGTACTATTATTATACTGAGAACATATAAATCGTTAGTTGACGGTTTTTGGAGGGAATTTAAATGAGATTTGAAAATACGGGGATTGAAAACGTAACAATCGAACTACCAAGAATAACTGACATAATGAGATCAGAAGGATTTATCCTCGCAGGTCAGTGGGATTATGAAAGAATTACATACGATCGAAAGTTTGAAATTAAAGGTGATATTTACTACCTTCGCGTTCAAGGCTATGCAGTAGAAGGAATTATCGAAGAAAATGCAACAGATGCAGTCATCAAGCTTCTTACTCCATTTTTAGGTAAATACTATTATCCTCATGGAGTTGAATATGGCGAAGATGAAAATTTCCCAAAATCACTAGTGGATCAATGCAATCGCATCCTTGCAAAAGTAAAACAAGAAATCGACGCCGTTGTAAATGCATAATTACGAAAAGGGAAAGCGCAGCTTTAGGTGATAAAAATGCATACAAAAAGGAACAGTCAATGCTGTTCCTTTTTTGTTATGTCGTCGCAAGTGCATGTGAATTTGTAAGTCCCTCTACCTTAATTGTTAAATTCGAAAGACTAATACCAGTCATGCTTTTTATCTCATGTAAAATAGCTTGCTGTAAAAGCTCACAGGTCTTCTTAATTTCCAAACCATATTCAATCGCAATCTTGACCTCAAGAGAAATTTCTTCTTCTTCTTCAATAACAGTTATCCCGTTTTTATGGAAATTACGATGGAGAATGCCGCTTACACCATCCTTAAAGCCGGAAACAATCGTTACTCCTTCCATATCCTCAGCGCAAATCGAAGCAATCATCGCCAACACATCATTCTTAATATAAAGGGAACCATTTTCTAATGACTTTCGAACCAACCCAACCACACTCCTTCACATTTTCAAAACCACTAAGGTTACTCCTACCATATGCAATATGGAATGAATTGGGCACTAGTCTATTCATACTTTTTTCAGATAACCTTACGAAGCTCCCAAGTTAAAAATCTACCATCCTTCTTCGTACATCTCATCCCTAATTTTTCAAACAACTGAATTGACTGATAATTACTATCACTGCATTCCATTAACACTTTTTTCGCATCGGCTTGTGAAACAAGCCAATCAATTAAAGCATCAACAGCTTCATAAGTTAAACTCGTCTTTTGATAATCACGATTCATCGTATACGTCAATTGGACGTTACCTTTCTTATCTGGTTTCCCATGAAGATAAATATCGCCAATAATCCGTTTATCAGCGTAATTAATGATTAGCCATAATCCCCATCCATAATATTTCTCGTCCTTCTCAAGCTTTTCTATATAAAACGGAAGAATTCCTGTTATTAATGGAGATGGCCAGTTTTGTGGAATCGTTATAGGTGATCGTTTTTCAAGTTCTTTGCGATGAAAAACTAATGATTTGGCAATATCCAAAGAACATGGAACCAATAATAAGTTTTCTGTAAAGATCTCAATCATCCTTAACACTCCCCTCTTACCAAAATGAAAATTACTAGTGATAATGTGAAACGAAATACAAAATAAAAAGGTGCTCTAGAACATTGTATTCTAGAACACCTTATACATATTACAAACAATCATATCGAATCATTCAAAACCCTAATATTGCTTTCAACATGGATGTTGTTTCCCCGCCCTTATAAAAGACATACAACAGGAAGTAGACTGCTACACCCGTTATGGCTGAGAAAAACCAAATGATGCTTGTAATTGGTCCAACCTTGCGGTGTTTTGCAATTTTATTTTTATAGCCGAGATATAATGTAACGACTCCGAATATGGCACCAGTTGTTGCCAGAAAGATATGAAAGATTAAGAAAATCGTATAGTACACCTTCACATCGTCTGGACCACCAAAAGATGTATTACCAATAAATACGGTTCTGGACATATAAATAATAAAAAAGATTAAAGCAAAAATAGCAGCAATTGTCATCGCTTTTTTATGAGCAGCAATATTTTTCTGTTTAATAAAATACCAACCTATGGCAACAGTTACTGCACTTAAAATGATAAAAGTCGTGCTCAATGTAGGAAGAATCGGTAAACTCATTTTTAACCTCTCTAACTTACTTTCTTTATTTACACTCGTTTTAATTCGTTTGCGGTTTAAGTAATTGTTCTTTTTGTAATCGCTCGTCTAGTAATTTTTCTTCTTCTCGTTCTTTACGAACCCATTCAAAGAATACTTTACTAAGTAGAACCGCGTACACAAACTCTTGAATAATTTTCATAATGACACCGCCAGTACGTTGGTCTTCAAGCGGTGGCATAAAGTTAAACATCTCTGGACCAGTAAGGTTGATACTGCTTAGCATGGAGGCAGGTACACAAAGTGCAAGAGCAGTCATCCACGAACTAAGATCTGTATACGTTGAATACATTGCTGTATCTGAAAAAATGATTAGGGCACATGCGGGTGTTAATAACATACCGTCTGCAAAAATATACCCAACTTTTTTGAGACCACTTAATGTGTTCCACTCTTCTAATTTATTGATTAGGGGCCACCACATGAAGAAAGCAGCAATAAAAATAAAAATCGTCGTTGAAGCATGAATAATTACATTTATTTTTACAAAATCAAAAACCAGTGGAATATGATACATAGAGAATGAACCATTAAATAACACTAATGCAATTAAAGGCTTTGTTAGAAATTTAAAAATTGGCTTGATTGCTTTGAGATTGATAAACTTCCTCCACAACCAATTTGGGATACCTAATATAAAAAATGCCGGGACAATTAAGTAAAGAACTGCCATTTGTATCATATGAGCAGTCATCGTCATGTGACCCAATAGATCAATCGGACTTCCTTTACATATATAAAGTAGGATAATCCCAATCACAAATAAAATCCTTGTTTTAATAGATGTAGGTTCAGAATGAGCAAATCGATGTCTCATTGGACCAACAATCATAAAGTAAAGAAGCGTAACGATTAAAAGTGACGCTAAAAAATAGGGACTCCATAATGCCCGAAAACCAAAGATATCTATAGACATCTCCATCTCACCCCTCTTAATAATATAAACAATATGTACATACTATTAATTATACTCCTAGGGAAATCGCCATGCAAACAAACCATTTATGAACATTTCATGTCAATAGAACAAAATCACAATAACTCGAACTTCATGTACTTAAGTATTGAAAAAAGCCGGTTTTTACACCGACTTTTTCGTAAATCTTACCACCAAATGATTGTCATGAAGCAAAGGACTGTTACAGCAGCAATTAATATTCCTGAGAACATGAACATCTTTGGTGCTTCATGTCCTTTATGATTCATGTGCATAAAGTAAAACAATTGTAAGATTACCTGTATAACAGCTAGAAGCAGGATTAACGGTACAACAACATAAGGTGAAAATTGACCTGATCCAACTGCAATAAAGGCAATGATAGTAAGAAAAATCATGAGTGCAAATGAAATAACATGATGTTTCATTTCTTCCGCACTTTTTCTTCTACGATAGGCTAAATCAACATTTGTGTTATTTGAGTTATTTGCCATGTGTTTATCCCACCATTCCCATAAGATATACAACAGTAAAGATGAACACCCACACTACGTCAATAAAGTGCCAGTAAAGGCTAAAGACATAAAACTTAGGTGCGTTATATAAATCTAATCCACGATTGCCATTTCGAATCATAATGGTAAGAGCCCAACATAATCCGAATAGTACGTGAGCACCGTGAGTTCCAACGAGTAAATAGAATGCAGAACCAAATGCACTACCTGTGATAGTATGACCTAAATGTACATAATGCTGAAACTCATAGATTTCTAATCCTAAGAAAGCTGCTCCAAGTAGGACAGTTAGACCTAACCAGATCTGCATTTTTTTAAAATTAAAATTTTTCATATGGTACATCGCGTACACACTAGTTAATGAACTTGTTAAAAGGATCATCGTCATTGCAAAAGCAAGTGGAATTTCAAACAAGTCCTGTGTTGATGGTCCTGTACCGTTACTTTTATTTAATGCTAAATATGTTGCAAATAGAGAAGCGAATAGAACTGTTTCGCCTCCAAGGAAAAGCCAGAAACCGATAAATTTATTTTTTCCTTCAAGGGTCGCTTTTTCAGGCTCAGCAGGAAAAGTTTCAGCTGTTAATTTTTCTTCTACATGCATTATGCCTCAACCCCTTTCTTATCATCATCGTCCATTAAATCTGCTTTATGAATATGGTATCCATGATCGTCAATTATTGAACGCAAGAACATAGAACCGAAAGTAATGATTCCTCCAATGATCATAACTGGAACTGACCAACTTACACCATCTGGATGATGTAAGAAACCAAATGCTGCAACAAATAGTCCTAAAGAAATCGTGAAAGGTAAGAATGAACTATTTGGCATATGGATGTCTCCAAGTGGTTCAGCAGGAGTCATTTCTTTTTTGCCTTGCATTTTTTCTACCCAAAAAGCATCCAATCCACGAACTAGTGGCAACTGCTTAAAGTTATATTCAGGTGGTGGTGATGAAATTGCCCACTCAAGTGTACGGCCATCTCCCCATGCATCTCCTGAGACATATTCTCCTTTAATAGATGTAACTACAACGTTATAAAGAAGTACAAGTACCCCAAGTGCCATGAATGCAGCACCAACTGAACTGATTAAGTTTCCAAGTTCCCAACCATGGTTAGGCAAGAATGTGAACACACGACGTGGCATCCCCATTAGACCAAGGAAATGTTGGATAAAGAATGTTAAATGGAAACCAATTAAGAATAACCAGAAGGTGATTTTACCTAATGTTTCATTTAATATTTTACCAAACATTTTTGGCCACCAGTAGTGAGTAGCCGCGAATACTGCCAATACTACCCCACCAACAATAACATAGTGGAAGTGAGCAACTACGAAATACGTATCATGATATTGATAGTCTGCAGGTGCAGAACCTAACATAACACCAGTTACCCCACCCATGATGAAAGATGGAATGAATGCAACTGCATATAGCATAGGTGTTGTAAATTTCATTGAACCGCCCCACATAGTGAAGAGCCAGTTAAAGATTTTAATACCAGTAGGTACTGCAATTGCCATTGTTGCAACCGCGAAAATTGAGTTCGCAATTGGTCCTAAACCTGTTGTAAACATGTGGTGAGCCCACACCATGAATCCTAAGAAACCAATTAATACTGTTGCAAATACCATTGATGAATATCCGAATAGTCTCTTTCTTGAGAATGTAGCAAAAATCTCAGAGAAAATACCGAATGCTGGGAGAATTAAGATATACACTTCTGGGTGACCGAAGATCCAGAATAAATGCTCCCAAATAATTGTGTTTCCGCCCATTGAAGGAACGAAGAATGCTGTACCAAAGATACGGTCAAACATCATTAATAGCAATCCAACTGTTAATGGAGGGAATGCAAAAAGAATTAATGCTGATGCAACAAATGTAGTCCATGTGAATAATGGCATACGCATATATGTCATACCAGGTGCTCTCATTGTGATAATGGTTGCTAAGAAGTTAATACCACCAATTAAAGTACCAATACCTGAGATTTGAAGACCCAGTACATAGAAATCAATACCGTGACCTTCTGAATGTAAGGCAAGTGAAGCGTATGAAGTCCACCCAGCATCAGGTGCACCACCCATAAACCAACTTAAGTTCAGGAATACTCCTCCAAAGAAGAATAACCAGAAACCTAAAGCATTAATAAAAGGGAACGCGACGTCACGTGCACCAATTTGAAGTGGCATGACCGCATTCATAAATCCTAGTAAAAGCGGCATGGCTGCCAAGAATATCATAGTAGTACCATGCATTGTTATGATTTCATTAAAAAAGCCAGCAGTTACAAAATTATTATCAGGTACAGCAAGCTGAATCCTAATAATAAGGGCTTCGATTCCACCAAGCAGGAAGAAAAACCCACCAGCCATTATATAAAGTTTAGCAATTTTTTTATGGTCAACCGTAGTTAAAAAATCCCATAAAGTAGCACCAAACCCTTTTTTCTGAGTTAACGTACTCACAATGTGACCTCCTTATTCAATAATCTATTACATTATTCTTCAATTTTAAGTCCCATTAAATATTCAGCTAAAGCGTCTAAATCTTGGTCAGATAAACCTTTATTATCATAAGTTCCAGACATTTTGTTACCTGGTTTAATTGATTCAGGATCTTTTAACCATTCTTTTAGATGATCTTTACTAAATTCTAATTTACCAGCGATACTTGAACGATCACCGAAGTTAGCTAAACTTGGTGCAGTTGGACGTTTTTCACCAGGATTAATTGCATGACAGTTTATACAGCCATTTGTAGTAAATAGTTCTTCCCCTGCTTTTGCAACATCATTTGCTGGTACGTGTTCTGCATCCTTAGCTGCTACCATACTGTTAATCCACTGATCATATTCAGCACGTGGTAATGGTTTTACTTTGAAATCCATTAAAGCATGTGAAGGGCCACAAAGCTCAGCACATTTACCATATAGTAAACCACCTGCTTTTTCAGTACTTTCAGAGTCAAATTCTAACCAGAATTTGTTTACGTTATCTGTATTCGTGTCTAATTTACCGCCAGCAGCTGGAATCCAGAATGAGTGCTTTACATCTGCTGCTATCAGGTTAAAATAAACTTTTTCATCCATCGGAACTACTAGCTCCTGAGCAGTTACAATACCTTCTCGAGGATATTCAAATTCCCACCAGTATAGATTTGCAGTGACATTTACCACAACTGCATCTTCATCTTGGTCCATGGCCTTAACGTCAGCTAATTTAAAAGTAGCTGAAACAGTTGGAACAGCAAGAATTAAAAGCAACAGAATAGGAATAGTAGTCCAGATTATTTCTAAAGTGTGATTTCCCTCTACTTGCTTTGGAATCTTATTCTCACCAACTTTATTACGTCTAAATTTGACTACGGCGATAACAAAGATTACTGCTACAACTGCCATTACGATGACCATGATTAGTGTAGCAAGAATCATTAGATCGTATTGCATTTTTGCAACTTCCCCTGCTGGAGTAAGTGCAGAAACGAATGGTTCCCCACACCCAGCTAACAGTAGCGCCATGAAACTAAATAAAGTAAATAAGCGCACTTTTGATAGCCATTTTTTCATAGCTTCATCAAACCCCTCTTTCAATTATTTTTTGCTGCTATCTTTATGAAAAAGATATTAAATCCCCCTATTTAAATAGAAGAATCATTTATATTTTGAAACCCTCTTAGACTAATGTAACGATAATCATTGTTACAAACATAATCGTTAAGTAGTTAAGTGAGTATACAAACATTTGTTTTGCCCATTTGATATCGTCCTTCATTTTAAATCCTTTAATTCCGAGGACTAACCATCCGATATTTAGGAGGGTTGCGATTATAACAAACAGGCCGCCTAAAGAAAACATATAAAAAGGAAGTGGAAGCAAGCAAAGAATCCAAATCATAATTTGTCTCTTAGTCATTGCAAACCCATGAACAACTGGCAGCATTGGAACTCCTGCCGCACGGTATTCTTCAACCCGCCTCATTGCTAATGCCAAAAAATGAGGTGGTTGCCAGATAAACATAATAAAAAACAAAAGCCACGCTAAAACGTGTAAGTCCGGGTCAATCGCTGCCCACCCAATGAGTGGAGGAACAGCCCCTGATATACTTCCGATTACGGTATTTATTGTATATCTGCGCTTTGACCAGATTGTATATAAAAATATATAAGAAAAAACACCGATTAATCCAATGACCGCAGCAGTAACTGTTGTGAGAAGCAGAAATCCAGTTCCTATTAGTATGAGTATTATTCCCAATCCTAAAACATGTTTTGGATTAATTCTGCCAGTTACAGTTGGACGTACTTTAGTACGTTCCATCACATGATCAATATCTCTGTCATAGTAGTTGTTTACCGCACAAGAACCAGCTATTACTAGCGCAGAACCAATAAGCACATACAAGACGATGTCTATTTCGTGTAAAAAGCTTTTTCCTGTAAAAAACAAAGCAAGCCACACACCAGTAAAAGCAGTAATTAGATTGGAATTTACAATCCCAATTTTAATTAGTGCGAGGAAATCCTTAAAGGCAGTAGTTCGATATTCCTGATCACGTACTTCCTTTTGTATTTTTTTATCTGTACTAAGTACAGACCTTGTAGTCGTCATCGTGATGCCTCCTTATTTTCTTCAACCCATACTTTCTCATACATGAACATTGCATGGATGCAACAATATTTCCAACCTCATGGTTTTATGTATTTCAAAAAGTAAATCCGTTATGAAACTCTTTAACCATCTTGTACTTATTTCAGTCTTAAAAAACGCAATAATAAAAATAAAGCGTTTTCGGGTTTTTAGGTATGTATAATGTGTACAATTTTATCTTAACAAGGTTACTAAGATGAAGATAGTATAAATTATATTAAAAACTACCCTTTCTGTATATTAAATCACATTTTCAAGATTTTTTGTGAACATTTCGTTAATAATTTATGACTTTTTTGTGACCTTTAGGTGGCGACAAAACCGCGATATAATTACTATTTGCACTATAATAATAGTGTTAATCCTATGATTTAGGGAACTTGTCGATACTTAATTCTTTCCCCATATCTATTTCTAGCAAACTCCTTCATAATATTCAACCTTTTTTACTACAATAATAAATTTTTTTCAAATTTAGGTGGGTTGTAAAGAATTCGTAAATTGTGTAATATCGAGAAGAACGTTTCTTTTTAATTTTATCTATTATTTAGATAAGATGAATATCGCAGAAATATAAAAAGAATACTAGAAAAAATAGAGGTTTTATCAAAGTAAGAAGGTGATTTTTTGAGCCGTTCATTAAAATGGTTATCGGTTCTAACTACAATCGGTATGCTATTTGTTTTAATCGGTGGTGCACTTGTAACGAAAACTGAATCTGGTGCTGGTTGCGGAGATTCTTGGCCACTTTGTCACGGGCAGTTGATTCCTGATGAAATAACATTTGAATTGGTCATTGAACTAAGTCATAGAGTTGTTTCCGGAGTAGTCGGGGTCTTAGTACTTGCATTATCAATCTGTGCATGGAAAGCAATCGGTCACATTAGAGAAACAAAATTTTTAGCATTTATATCTTTCTTTTTCTTAGTTTTACAAGGACTGATTGGTGCAGCAGCTGTTAAGTGGGGACAATCTGATATCGTATTAGCTCTACATTTCGGAATTTCGCTCATATCCTTTGCGTCAGTGCTATTGTTAACTTTACTAATTTTTGAAGTTGATAAAAAGTTTGATGCTGATTCACTGGTGATTGCCCCAAAACTACGAATTCAGTTTTACGCAATTACAATTTACAGTTTAGTTGTTGTATATACGGGAGCATTGGTACGACATGTTGGTGCTTCTCTTGCATGTCCGGATTGGCCGGTATGTTCATATAATAATATTGGCCTCCCTACCCAAATGCATGAATGGGTTCAGATGGGACATAGAATGCTGGCAGGCATATTATTTATCTGGGTAGTGTTGCTTGCAGTTCGTATCGTTAAGCATTATAAGCACGAAAAAGTTCTCTATCATGGTTGGATGATTGTTCTGGGATTAATCTCGTTACAAGTTATGTCAGGAGCTGTTATTGTTTTCTCCAAACTAAATCTTTTTATCGCACTTGCTCATGCGTTATTTATTGCTTGTTTGTTTGGTGTTTTAAGTTACTTCATTTTATTATCTTCAAGAAGTAAGAAAAATGAATTAGCATTAATAGCAGAAGCACAAAACACAAATGAGGAACGAATTAAACCAAATCAAACCATACCAGTTCAATAAAACATCAACCCCCAAGGGTACTCATCCTTGGGGGTTTTTTTGAATAAAAAGAGCCCTAAAGTTTTGTCTTTAGGGCTCTTTGTTATTATTTCGTGATTTCTAGCAATAGGTCACCTGTTTGGATTGCCTCGCCATTTGCAACATGAATATCCTTTACTACACCTGCGTATGGTGCTTGAACAGTTGTCTCCATCTTCATCGCTTCTGTAATCATAAGATGGTCCCCTTTACTTACCTTTTCGCCTTTTTCAACTAAGACTTTAATCACTGTTCCTGGCATTGTTGCACCAATATGGCTTTTGTTATCACGATCCGCCTTTAGCTTTGCAACAACAGTTGATTTAATATTGGTATCCTTAACGATAACTTCACGAGGCTGACCATTCAATTCAAAATATACGACTCTTGTTCCATCTGCTTGAGCTTGACCAACTGATACAAGTTTAACAATCAATGTCTTCCCTTGTTCAATTTCTACTTCAATTTCCTCACCAAGTCTCATTCCGTAAAGGAAAGTAGGTGTATCTAACACTGAAATATTGCCAAATTGCTCAAAGATTTTTTGATAGTCCATGAATACCTTTGGATATAACGCATAAGAAATCATATCTTTATTTGTTACATCACGATTTAGGCTGTGGGTTAATGTATCCTTCACTTCGCCAAAATTAACAGGTTCCAGTAATTCCCCAGGACGAACGGTAATAGGTTCCCGTCCTTTTAAAATGATTCGTTGAAGTTCTCTTGGGAAGCCGCCATGTGGTTGACCTAAATACCCTTCAAATAGCTCAACGACCGAATCAGGGAAGTCTAGTGTTTCTCCTCTTTCATATATATCATCTTCTGTAAGATTATTTTGAACCATGTAAAGTGCCATATCCCCTACTACTTTGGAAGAAGGTGTTACTTTGACAATATCGCCAAACATATCATTTACCCGACGATACATTTCTTTAACTTCTTCCCACCTAGTACCCAGGCCAACACCCTTCGCCTGTTGTTGAAGGTTACTATATTGACCACCTGGCATTTCGTGCTGATAGATTTCTGTATGTGGTGCATTCATACCACTTTCAAAATCAAGGTAATATTTACGAACACCTTCCCAGTAACGTGCAATTTCCTCATATGCTGTCACAGAAAGATCTGGCTTTCGTTCAGTCCCCTCCAAAGCATATAATAATGAATTTGCACTTGGTTGTGATGTCAGACCGGCCATAGAACTTACAGCAACGTCAACAATGTCTACACCCGCTTCAATCGCTTTCGCATAAGTGAATAATCCATTACCACTTGTATCATGCGTATGGAGGTGGATTGGAATCGATACTGTCTCCTTCAATTCAGAAATTAACGCATATGCTGCTTGAGGCTTAAGCAATCCTGCCATATCTTTGATTCCAAGTAAATGTGCACCTGATTGCTCAAGTTCCTTTGCAAGCTCTTTGTAATATTTTAAATCATATTTTCCACGGGTAGGATCACTAATGTCACCAGTGTAGCAAATTGCAGCTTCAGCAATTTTTCCATTGTTACGAACAGAATCAATCGCTAATGTCATACCTTTCACCCAGTTTAAGCTGTCAAAGATACGGAATACATCAATACCAGATTCAGCTGATTCTTTAACGAACTCACGGATCAAATTATCTGGGTAATTTTTATATCCAACTGCATTTGAAGCACGAAGCAGCATTTGGAATAGGATATTTGGTGCCTGTGTTCTTAATGTTGCAAGACGCTCCCAAGGATCCTCATTTAAGAATCGGTATGCCACATCAAATGTTGCTCCACCCCACATCTCTAGTGAGAATAGCTCTGGTAATAATCTAGCAGTCGGGTCTGCAATATGTTTTATATCATTTGTTCTAAATCTTGTCGCAAGTAGTGATTGATGAGCATCACGGAATGTTGTGTCCGTAAATAGAACTTGTTTTTGTTCCTTAACCCAGTTCACCACTCCTTCCGGACCATGTTGATCCAGAATTTGCTTTGTTCCAGCTGGAACTGGTTCATCATGTCTTATTTTAGGTGTATAAGGCTTGTCGAAAACTGGTTTTCTTTTCTTCTCAACACCCGGGAAACCGTTAACCGTTACTGTCCCAATATAGGAAAGCATCTTCGTACCGCGGTCTTTTGGTTTAGGGAAAATAAATAATTCAGGTGATGAATCAATAAATGATGTATCATATTCCCCTGATAAAAACTTTTCATGCTTTACAACATTTTCTAAGAAAGGGATATTTGTTTTTATTCCACGGATTCTGAATTCCTTCAAGTTTCTGACCATTTTGGATGCAGCTTGTTCAAAACTCAACGCTTGTGTTGATAGTTTTACTAATAAGGAATCATAATACGGTGTAATAACTGCACCTTGGAATCCGTTTCCTGCATCCAGACGAACACCAAATCCGCCACCGCTTCTATATGCGCTAATCTTACCCGTATCAGGCATAAAATTATTTAATGGATCTTCTGTTGTTACACGAGATTGAATTGCATACCCAAGGGTTTTGATATCTTCCTGTGCTGGGATGCCAATGTCGTTACTGTGTATGGAATGACCCTCAGCAACCTGGATTTGTGTTTGAACGATATCAATCCCAGTGACCATTTCAGTAATTGTATGTTCAACCTGTACACGCGGGTTAACCTCGATAAAGTAGAACTCACCATTTGCTACTAGGAATTCAACAGTTCCAGCATTTAAATACTGAACTTTTTTCATTAACTTAACCGCAGCATCACAAATATCTTGGCGTAATTGTTCAGATAAAGATACACTTGGTGCTACTTCAACCACTTTTTGGTGACGTCTTTGGACAGAGCAATCACGCTCATATAGATGGACAATATTTCCTTGACTATCACCGATAATTTGAACCTCAATATGTTTTGGATTTTCAATGAGCTTTTCGATATATACTTCATCACTGCCGAATGCGGCCTTAGCTTCTGATTTAGCGCGTTCGTACGACTCCTTAATTCCAGCCTTATTACGAACAATCCGCATTCCACGTCCGCCTCCACCAAGAGATGCCTTGATGATAACAGGATAGCCGTAGTCTTCTCCAAATCGTACTGCCTCTTCCAAGCTCTTTAGTGGTCCATCACTACCAGGAATAACTGGTATTTCCGCTTTTTCAGCTTGATGTCTCGCCTTTACCTTGTCGCCAAACATATCTAAATGTGAAGATTTCGGACCGATGAAAATAATATTCTCTTCTTCACATCTTCTTGCAAAATCAATATTCTCAGATAAAAATCCATATCCAGGATGAATAGCATCTACATCGTTTTCTTTTGCAATCTCTATAATTCCTTCGATATCCAAATATGCATCAATTGGTTTCTTCCCTTCACCAACTAAATAAGCTTCATCCGCTTTATAACGGTGGAAAGAACCCGCATCTTCCTTTGAATAGATAGCGACAGTACGAATATGAAGCTCTGTACATGCCCTGAAAACACGTATTGCAATTTCTCCTCGATTGGCAACTAGTACCTTCTTGATGCGCTTGTCCATATAAATCCTCCTTCTAAAAATGAAACATTTTAAAAATTATAATACATTTTATCATCAACATATAGATTTTTTTATCTATAAGAGACATAGTTTTTTTGGAATGTTCGCGCTGGTTGGCTTTCCGGTTGTTTTTCTTTAGTGCGAAACATAGAATGATAGTTTGTAAACATAGAAACATTAATTAGAATTCCCATCGATGCCATTAGCAGCAATAGGGATGATCCTCCATAGCTAATAAATGGCAATGTAACCCCTGTGATCGGAATTAATCCCGTTAAACCTCCCAAATTAATGAAGGTTTGAATCGCGATCATTGAAGAAATACCAATAGCAAGTAAGCTTCCAAACGGATCTGTACATTTTCTTGCAATTTGGAATCCTCGAAAAACAATATATGCTAACAATAATAATACAAATAAGACTCCAAATAAACCTAATTCTTCTGCAATTATTGCCATAATGAAATCTGTATGGGCTTCTGGGAGATAATTAAACTTTTGAATGCTTTGCCCTAACCCAAGTCCCTTCCATCCTCCAGCACCTAAAGCAATATAGGAGTTAACTAATTGATAGCCATTCTTTTCATCTTCAAAAGGATTCATAAATCCTAGGAAACGCCCCATACGTCCCTCAGATAGAATCCCACCTGATAGTATGTATAGTAACGGCGATAAAAGTACTGCGGTAACAAGTCCGACTAACATTAGTTTACCAAGGCTTTTAAGGCTCATACCTGAACAAATAATAATAGATAAAGCAATTAGCCCTATAATAAAAGCTGTTCCGTAGTCAGGCTGGATTGCTACTGCCATACATATAAAGAGGGTAAAGGCTATTGGCGGCATTACTGCTATTCCAAATTGGTTGATATAGGCTTGTTTTTTAGAATAAACAGCAGCAAGATAGATAATCACGCTCAGTTTAGTAAATTCTGAAGGCTGTATCCCCCTTGCACCCACCATAATCCAACTTTGTGCATTATTTGCGGTATGACCAATAACAAATACTAATAAAAGCATAGCGACTGATCCTAGAACGATTGTGAGAAGTATTTTTTTGGATGCATATATTTTATAAGGTAAAATCATGGTAAAGAAAAATGCAGCTGTACCAACGAGTAATGCTAATTTTTGTCTATCAAAAAAGAAGGATGGGTTTTCTCCAAACTTAGGAGCTGAGGCAATGACCATGCTAGCACTATAGACCATGACTAGTCCAAATGAACATAACAGAAATACAGCAACAACTAATGTATAATCATAAGATTGTAAAATTTTCTTAAGCATTGGCATCTTCCTCTAAAATATAGGATATTATTATTTATTGTACTATATTTTTTCGTTATGTATCGTAAAAATCCTACATTTTCTTCTAATCTTCCAAGATACTAAAAATACAGTTAATAATATGGATAACATGAAAAACCTTTTTAATAAAAGTACTGTAAAAAAGATAGGCTGTAAACCCATCTTATAAAAAAACTCAAATTACCCTCAGGTCAGGATAATTTGAGTTGATTTATCTATAAAAACTTATTTTCGAGTTGAAGCTTCATGAAGAACGGATAATTCACGCTCAAGTTTGGACAGTAGTTCTTTTCCTTCAAGCCCCTCTATCAATCCTAATCTTACTGCAAAATCTATTTCCCTTGATAATCCGAACATTTGCGTATCAAGTACTTCTTCATAAAGTGGACATTGAGGCATTGTTAAATTATCCATTTGAACTTTAATAAGTTTTAATATCTTTTCAGCATCCGCTTGTAGTAAAGACAATGCTTTTTCACGATGATTCACCGAAATCTCTGAAGTCAATTCATAACCCCTCCGTTTCCGAAGCTATACCTAATCCTATCTATAAATATTAACCTGTATACAAATAAATTGCAAGAATAAATAGATAAGACTATTATTCTTTGAATTGGATTTCATTAACAAACAGTTGATTTAATCGCTTTTGAATATATGAGAAAAGATCTGATACTTCCTATTACGTTTTAAAACCTCTATAATATGGGTGAAAGGAATGATTATGATGAACTCAATTATAATGATTGAAGGTAAAACAAAATATAAAATTACACTTGATCCAAGTGTGTGGATTTTTGATGATCGCAGAGTAGATCTACTTACATATTTCGAGTCGGATCAAAACATTAAAGAAGATTTAACTGAATATACTAAATCAGTTTCAAAGCATTGGGATAGAGAAATTCGTGAAGGTGCGGTATATCCCCCTACTTTAAAGACAGAGAAAAAGTTTTTAAAGGAACAAATATTAACTGGTACATTTGGGATCCCTTTTGAAGATTTTATTAAAAATGCAGAACCATTTGAGGATGCTAATAGCTTAAAAATCGTGCAAACCGATCAAGAAACAACTATTCCACTCAGTCAAGCATATGAAGCTGTTCTTGGATTCTCCATAGAAGGTAAGCCTTTACGTGAAGATGGTCCTGTCCATGTTTATTTCGGTGATGGATCCAATCGTGATAACCCAATAAAAAATGTTACCCGTTTTATTATTGAATAACACGGGAATAGAGCCTGGCACCGACTCTTTTTTAAGGAATTGGTGTCAGGCTTCATTTATTAAAGAATATCAGCAGCTAATTGTGCTAGACCTGATCTTTCTCCTTTTACTAATCGAATATGACCTGCAATCTTTTGATCCTTAAACTTCTCTACCACATATGTTAATCCATTGTTGTATTCATCCAAGTATGGATGGTCAATTTGTTCGGTATCACCCATAAACACGATTTTACTCTTTTCCCCTACTCGGGTGAGAATCGTCTTCACTTCATGCTTGGTTAAATTTTGTGCCTCATCAATGATGATAAATTGCTCTGGTATACTTCTGCCTCGAATATAAGTAAGAGCCTCCACCTCAATTGAACCCATTCCTGCTAAAATGGCGTCTAATTCACCGGGCTTTTTCGTATTGAACAAATATTCCAGATTATCAAAGATTGGCTGCATCCACGGCCTAAGCTTTTCCTGTTTTTCGCCAGGTAAGAATCCAATATCTTTCCCGACCGGCACGATTGGGCGGGCGACTAGAAGCTTTTTATATTGTCCCAAATCTTCTGTCTGCATGAGACCAGCGGCAAGTGCTAATAATGTTTTGCCAGTTCCCGCTTTGCCTATTAACGTCACCAATGGAATATCTGTTCTTAATAATAGCTCAAATGCCATTGTTTGTTGCACATTTCTCGGTTTAATCCCCCAAATATGATCCTGTTTAAAATGAAGTTTCCTCACCACTTTACCTGTCTTATCGACTACCCCAATAGCAGATGAAGAACCACCTAATGCGTCTTTTAAGAGGATGAATTGATTTGGATAAAATGGGTGATTGACTAATTCTGTTACATGAAGTTCTCCTTTTTCATAAAAAAGATCGAGAAGGTTACGGTTTATATAAATCTCGAGAAAACCAGAATAAATATGATCAACCTCAACAACCCGGTCACTCAGAAAATCTTCAGATTGTAATCCTAATGCATCAGCCTTTACCCGCACTAATGCATCCTTACTAACCAAAATCACCTGTTTTCCATTTTCCTTTGATTGTTCTTCTAATGAAAGATTTTTGGCGACCGCTAGGATGCGGTTATCGTTTGTTTTTTCAACAAAGATTTCTTGTAGCTCATGAAAGGATCTGTGATTTAATTCAATTCTTAGACTACCACCTGTTTCAAGGCGAATTTTCTCGTGCAGCTTCCCTGTTTGACGCATATTATCTATTAGCTTTGAAACCTGTCTTGCGTTTCTGCCTATTTCATCCATATAACGTTTTTTTGAGTCTACCTCTTCTAACACTACTGCGGGTATAACAACCTCATTATCTTCAAATGAAAATATTGCTCTGGGATCTTGCAGTAATACATTCGTGTCTAATACATAAATTTTCCCCAAAATCACGCCTCCTACTCAAGTGGGTTTCAATTTTTTGTTTTAGGAGTGAAACAGGTAAATCCATTCTTATGAAATTTTTTTATTATAGTATATTAGTCAATCCCATTTTTGTTCATGTAAGGACGACCGTTGATAAAAATATATGTATGGATGAATAAAGATAGAAGAATAATTAAACAATAAAAAAAGAAAACACATAGAACGATGGGAGGCAAAACGGTGAGATATATTTATATCCTTCTGTTCGCAAGTATACTATTTATTGTTTCTGGTTGCGGTGCAAATAATAATGCTGGAGAAGATGTCAACGATACACGAGTAAAGGTTCAGAATACAGTCGATAATAATATTGACAGAAAAACAGGACAGGAAATTGCGAGTCATCTTGTCGAACTTGCTAGCAGTGTTCCTAAGGTGAATGATGCGACAGCCGTTGTACTAGGAGAGTTTGCAGTCGTTGGGATTGATGTAGATTCTAAGCTGGAACGGTCGAGAGTACAAACGATTAAATATTCGGTCGCTGAAAGTCTACAGCACGACCCACATGGTGCAAATGCAATCGTTATTGCAGATGCCGATACTTATGAGCGGTTGAAGCAAATGAAGAAACATATTGAAGATGGAAGACCTGTTACAGGTGTTTTGGATGAATTAGCACAAATTGTTGGTCGATTGGTTCCCGATATACCGAGTGATATAATTGATAATGACAATACAGAACCAACAAAAACGAATGATAAACAGTTAAATCCGCAAGAACAACAAAAATTTGATAAGGAACAGCAAGATCAGTCAAATGATAAAATGGGAAATAGATAAATCGAAATGGAGTATTGCATACCCTTGCAATGCTCCTTTTTATAATGATTTTTGTCAGAAAAGTAAATAATGTTGTATAATAAGAAAAACGCAAGGCGCAGTATTGAGGAACATCGACTAACTACCGCCACGTCCTGTGACGAACGTCGATGTCAGCACTTCCTGTGCAAGTCAAGCATAAGACAAGCGCTGACAGAAGGTGCACTTTAGCCTTACGTTGCGATTGGCTAGACCATAGAGCCGATGGCGCCTGGAGTTAGACATAAAAAAAATAGATACAAGATTATACAAGAGGGGTTCATAAAATGAAAGTAAAATGTGTAATTTGTGATAAAATCGAGGATATTGAAGACGAATCGAGCCTCGCTAAACGACTTAGAAATCGCCCAATCCATACATATATGTGTCAGGACTGCCATGATCGTATTGAAACAAGGACAAATGAGCGAATTGCAACAAATAAATTTAAGCTATACCGCAAGAAGAAAACCGACGACGATTGGTGGTAAACAAAAAAGCCGAACATATATGCTCGGCTTTTTTGTATTATTCGTAATTTTGATATCTCTCAGGATGTTCTTGAATTTGATCATGCATAACCTCGATTAACTCAATTGGAAATCGTGCACTTTTTTCTTCTCCATCAATCGTATACTTTACAAAATACATGACATCATCTTTTTGAACATCAATATCCTGAAACTTAAACTCATTAACTAAAATATCCTCAAAAAGATCGCATGTATCCTTTGCTGCTTTATCATCAGGTCTGGCTTCAGCCACAATTTTGATCGTTAACCAATTATAAATTGCATCCTGCAGGGATTTCATCAGATTACCTCCTACGCTTCACTTTTTTTTGTTTGGTGAAGGCGAATTTTATAAATAATTAAAATAGCAGCGGTAATCGCTAATCCTTCTGAGATTGGTAAGAATGCACCTAAAAACGTTAAAATTGTACAGCCTAGAGCAAGACATACATAAATGACAATATTTTTTAACAAAGGCAATTTTTTTGCAAATCCCAATCGAAACACAAGAATCGTTAGGAGTAAGATTACAATGTACAATATATTTGAACCGACATTTGGAGTTGTCGATGTATAGATTGTTTTTGCAATCGGCCACATATGTTCATAGACATCCATAACTATTCATACCCCTCTTTCTGACACTAACTATCATTAAAGTATCAGAAAGAGACAAGCTTCACAACCTTAATGATTCACTTCGGCAAGTTTTTTTCGTTTTGCTGTTTTTTCACGTTCATTTTTATCGAGAACCTTTTTACGTAAACGGATGGATTCTGGTGTAACCTCACAATACTCATCATCGTTTAAGTATTCAAGTGATTCTTCTAGAGACATAATACGTGGCTTTTTCATTGTTGTCGTTTGATCCTTGTTTGCAGAACGCATGTTTGTCATTTGTTTTGCTTTAACGATATTAACCGTTAAATCATTTTCACGAGTATGTTCTCCAACAATCATACCTTCATAAACTTCAGTTCCAGGCTCAACAAAAATCGTTCCTCGGTCCTCAACACCCATAATCCCGTACCCGGTTGCTTTTCCTGATTCCATTGAAACTAGAACGCCTTGTCTGCGTCCGCCAACTTGGCCATGAGCCATTGGTTTATAACTATCAAAAGTATGATTTAGGATCCCAAAACCTCTTGTTAAGGTTAAAAATTCAGTAGTGTATCCAATAAGTCCACGTGCAGGCACCATAAAAATAAGTCGGACTTGGCCATTACCATTATTAATCATATCTAACATTTCACCTTTTCGTGCACCAATTGATTCCATGATGGAACCAGTATGTTCTTCAGGTACATCGATTTGCACACGTTCAACTGGTTCACAACGAACTCCGTCGATTTCTCTTACAATAACTTCTGGCTTAGACACTTGAAGCTCATAGCCTTCACGACGCATATTTTCAATTAATATTGATAAGTGAAGTTCTCCACGTCCTGAAACAATCCACGCATCCGGAGAATCCGTATTATCAACGCGTAAGCTTACATCGGTTTGAAGCTGTGCACGCAAGCGTTCTTCAATTTTACGAGAAGTTATATATTTCCCTTCACGTCCAGCAAACGGACTGTTATTTACTAAAAATGTCATTTGTAATGTAGGCTCATCGATATGAAGAACTGGTAAGGCATCTTGGTGGTCGATTGGACAAACTGTTTCCCCGACATTGATAGCCTCCATACCTGATACCGCAACTAGATCTCCAGCTTTTGCTTCCTGGATTTCAATTCGCTTTAATCCTGAGAAACCAAAGATTTTTGTTAAACGGAATTGTTTCACACTGCCATCTAATTTCATTAAAGCAACTTGTTGTCCAACATGCATCGTTCCTCTGAATACACGTCCGATTCCAATTCGTCCAACATAGTCATTATAATCAAGTAAGGCTACCTGGAATTGTAAAGGCTCTTCGCTATTATCAACAGGAGCAGGAATATTTTCAATGATACAGTCGAATAATGCTTCCATATTCTCATCCTGTTGATGAGGGTCTGTACTTGCTGTTCCATTAAGTGCTGAAGCATAGACGACCGGAAACTCTAATTGTTCTTCAGATGCGTCTAGCTCGATAAATAAGTCGATTACTTCATCGATTACTTCCTCTGGTCGAGCAAAGTCACGGTCAATTTTATTTACAACCACGATTGGTCTAAGATTTTGCTCCAATGCCTTTTTCAATACAAACCGAGTTTGCGGCATACAGCCTTCATATGCGTCGACGACTAATAGTACGCCATCAACCATTTTCATGATACGTTCAACTTCTCCACCAAAGTCAGCATGTCCGGGAGTATCCATAATATTAATGCGGGTATCCTTATAATTAATTGCCGTATTTTTGGCAAGTATTGTGATACCACGTTCACGTTCAATGTCGTTTGAGTCCATTGCACGTTCTTCTACATGTTCATTAGTACGGAAAGTTCCTGATTGATGAAGCATTGTGTCTACAAGTGTTGTTTTACCATGGTCAACGTGAGCAATAATTGCTATATTTCGTAAGTCATTACGTGTTGTCACGATTTCACATCTCCTATTATCAGATTAAATTAGAAAAGCGCAAGGCGCCCGCCTATCGGTGACAAGCATAAGACGAGCGCTGACAGAAGGTGTATTTTACCTTCCGAAGCGATTGGCTAGACCCGCGAGCCGATGGCGCCTGGAGCTAGACAAAATAAAAATTAATCACCATTTACATTTTTTTACTTTTTAAAAAAGCTGCAACTAAAATATTATATACCAAAGAGTAGAAATAATATATATTTATCTGTAAAATAAATTATGGAAAGGGGTCAATCTCTATGAAAAACGTGAATATCCCAATGCTTCTCTTTGCGATTGCCACAGCTGTCTGTATTATGTTAATTGGAGTATCGATAGCTGAAAGAAGTATGTTAGGTATTATTCTGTCTATTATTGCAGTAATTATTGTGACAGGTTTAGGATTTACGACAAAGAAAAAAATGCGTGAGAATGGCAGAATTTAGCTCTGCCTTCCCACGCTTTATTTTTAAGCTTCATCGCATTTGGTTACTATTTTCTTTTTAAAAATTTGGTAAAAATTTCTTTATGTAAATTGGGTCTAGCTACAAATACACTATTCTCTTTTAAAAAGTTTAGCGGCTCTCCATCTAGTGTAGAGATAACCCCGCCTACCTCATTTAAAAGCACTACACCCGCTGCAAAATCCCAAGGTGAAAGGCGCATTGTTATATATATATCGATTCTGCCTGTTACAAGATAGGCTAGTTCCAAAGCCGCTGAACCATAAGAACGTGTTCCACGAACGCTATTTACTATCGGAATCAAAATTTTCGGATCAATTCGTTTATTTTCGGTTACCCAGGTTGCATTTATGGCAAATATCGCTTTTTCAAGAGGGACCTCACCTAAAGGTTCAATTTTCGTTGAGTTAAAATAGGCACCTTGTCCTTTTCGTGCGTGATAGAGTTCATCATGCACGACATCGTAAATAAGACCGATTTGCCCTACCCCTTCCTCGTATACTGCAACTGAAATTGCAAAATGGCGCTGTTGATGAACAAAATTCATGGTACCATCAATTGGATCGATTATCCATGTAATCCCTTTCAATGACTGGATTTGATCCCCAAATCCTTCCTCTCCAAGAATTTGGTGTGATGGATAGGTTCCATGGATTTTTTCGATAAAAAACTGCTCAGTTTCTTTATCCATATTTGTTACAAGATCATCTGGATTTGATTTAGTCTCCACAACAAGCTTTTCTTGAAATGAATCTCTTATTCGTTTACCAGCTTCCCTGATCCATTGTTTTGCAAAAGAATCTATTTCATTCCAATTTACCATTGTATGTACCTCACTTTTTTATCTCACAAGATAGTATACGCTAAGTATTACTCTTTAAAAGCTTACTTTACTTATTTACAGAAAAGCAAGCAATAAGGAAAGCGAACCAAAATTGGTTCGCCATTACGCATTTTATGCCTCTAATTTTATGATTTCTTTACTTAATCTCTGTAGTTTCTTTTTGCATTCAGCCTTTTTCATCTCGTCATTTTCATTCATCGCATCATAAAGGGTTGCTAATTCATAATCTACTTCTAAACGTAACACTGCCAAGCGTTTCTCTCCGTCTTTTCGCTTTAAATCATTAATCACTTGTTTCAATTTCCGCACCCCTTTCCTCTATTTCAATCATCACTATCCCTTATTGACTTTTTCACTTGTTACTCTTAACTTATGAAAAAACTGGAGCATTGTAACAAATATGTGCGTATACCTAGATAAGCCGTAACTCTAATATCCAATACGCTTCTTACATTCATCCCCAAATTATGGAGAACTTCTGTTGAATAAAGTTAAAGCAGTCTAGTTTAGAATTTCTTAACTTTTTGTTAAAATATGAATAGGAATATCAATAGGAGGATACATAAAATGACTTTTACAGGGTTTACAAATGATGACTTTGACGTATTTACAATAGATGGACTTGAAAACCGAATGGATGCCCTAATTACACATGTTCGACCTAAATTAGAGGATTTAGGTAATCATTTTGCACCCACACTCTCAAGCCTTACAGGAGACGAGATGTTTGCACATGTGGCAAAACATGCGAGAAGGACAATTAATCCACCTAAAGATACCTGGGTTGCTTTTGCCAATAATAAGCGGGGATATAAAATGCTGCCCCATTTCCAAATCGGACTATGGAATACACACCTCTTTGTCTGGTTTGCAGTGATTTATGAGGCACCGATTAAAGCTGGGTTTGGAAAGATTTTGTTGGAGCACTCGGAAAAAATTAAAGAGGATACCCCTCACCATTTTCTATGGTCAGTCGATCACACAAAACCGGAAACAATTAACCATCATGAATTAGATGAACAAAAGCTTGAAGCGATGTTTACAAGACTCCAAACTGTCAAAAAGGCTGAAATACTTTGTGGAATTAACATTCCCCGAGATGAAATAATTGATATGAAACCAGAAGAGTTAGTACGAGTAATTGATGGAACTTTCAGAAAGTTAATACCATTATACCAGTTAGCGCAAAAAAGTTCAAAATAAGTTTCAAGATATATGCATTTTTCGGCAAGCTTATACGTAAAAAAGGATGTCCTATTTATAATAGACATCCTTTTAAAAATCTATGGCAACCGCCGGAGGCTGTAAAATTATTCAGTTGGGGTATGCACACCAACTGAATAATTTTACATTTTAATCTTTTCTGTATTTTCTTTTGCTTTTTGGATCACACGGTATGGAGAATATCCGCTCATTTCCTCAAATTCACCACAAATCTGTTTCTCCTCAGATTTGCTTGGAACAATTTCTTTAAAACGTTTATATGCCTGCATCATTTTATCTCTTGCAATTCCCTTCTCATATGCCTTTTCAACGCATTCAAAAAAGGCAATTACATCAACTACTTCATCTGTACTCCAATCTAATGAAACTGGATATTGATAATCCAACTACCTCACCTCTATTCACTCCACTTATTCCTGATTGCCTCCGCATCGGAGATTATTCGATCAAATAGATCTGCAACTGATGGTACATCCTTAATGAGCCCCATGACCTGTCCAGCCCAAGCATATCCTCCATCTACTTTTCCATCATAAATGTAGCTCATATTAGCTTGACCACTAATGTATTCCTTTAATCCTTCATATCCGCTGTTTGCTTCTTCTAGCTGAAGAATCTTTGAGGTCCATTTATTTGAAATCACTCGACCAGGTGCTCCAAGGGATCGTTTAATCACGACCGTATCATTTTCAGTCCCATTAATCAATGCTTCTTTATAGGCCTGATGGGCATGAACACATTCTTTTGTGGCGATAAAGCGAGTTCCCATTTCGATTCCTTCAGCCCCTAAGCTTAAGGCTGCCATTAATCCGCGACCATCACCAATACCTCCAGAAGCAATTACTGGAATCGATACTGCATCGACAACCTGTGGAATAAGCACCATTGATCCAATATCCTGTCTACCCAGGTGCCCTCCGCCCTCTTGACCAACAACCATCACAGCGTCCGCTCCTAATTCCTCCGCTTTTTCCGCTTGCCTTCTAGCTGCAACAAGAACAAGTTTCTTTGTATTTATTCCTTTTAATTGTTCAAAAATTGGAGCAGGATTTCCACCAGTCATTGTAATTACAGGGACTTCCTCCTCAATTGCTACTTCAAGCATGTCTGAAAACGGCCTTCCGTGTTGTCCTATCGCATAATTAACCCCAAATGGGTTCTTTGTAAGTTTTTTTACTTTTTTAATTTCATTCCGTAGCTCATCTGGTGTTCTAAGTGACATTGCAGTTATTTGACCAAGTCCTCCTGCATTTGAAACAGCTGCTGCAAGATCGGAATAAGCTAAGTAAGCAAGTCCTCCCTGAATAATTGGATATTGAATACCTAATAAAGACGAAACCTTTGTTTCCCAATTCATATAACTCCCACCTTTCAAATATCCATTTCGTGATAACTGCCCAATATTCCTTTTTTTTATTGTTTTTTGCTTACTTGATCCTTAACTAAGATACAGCAAAGTTTAACAATCCAAAAAATGTTTAATTCCCCCCTACACGTGACAATTTAAAATAGAGAAATATTTTTATATGCAAATGGCGAAAGAAGTGCTATAATTCACTTGTTTTATGTAGAAAAATGACAAATAAAGAGGTGTGGTAATCAATTGTCACAAAATGAAACACCATTATTTACTGGCCTTGTTGAACACGCAAAAAAGAATCCAACCCAATTCCATATTCCCGGACATAAAAAAGGTGCTGGGATCGATCCTGACTTTCGACACTTTATCGGTGATAACGCCTTATCCATCGATTTAATTAATATTGGACCTTTAGATGATCTTCATCAACCTAAAGGAATTATTAAGCAAGCCCAAGACCTTGCTGCTGAAGCGTTTGGTGCAGATTATACATTTTTTTCAGTTCAAGGTACAAGTGGAGCAATTATGACGATGGTCATGGCTGTCTGTGGCCCTGGAGATAAAATCATAGTGCCAAGAAACGTGCATAAATCTGTTATGTCAGCCATCGTATTTTCCGGTGCAGTTCCAATCTTCATCCACCCGGAAATTGACAGTCAATTAGGAATTTCTCATGGAATTACTACGGACTCTGTTGAAAAGGCACTCGAACAGCACCCTGATGCCAAGGGCTTACTGGTGATTAACCCAACCTATTTCGGCATTGCAGCAGACTTAAAAAGAATTGTGGATATTGCTCATTCCTATGATGTTCCGGTTCTTGTTGACGAAGCGCATGGTGTTCATATTCACTTCCATGAAGGTCTTCCTCTATCAGCGATGCAGGCGGGAGCAGACATGGCTGCTACAAGCGTCCATAAACTTGGAGGATCAATGACCCAAAGCTCTATTTTAAATGTAAAAGAGGGGTTAGTATCCGCTAATAGGGTACAATCGATCTTAAGTATGCTCACAACTACATCAACTTCTTATTTGTTATTAGCATCCTTAGACGTTGCTAGGAAACAGTTAGTGACTGAAGGCCATGAATTGATTGAAAAAACAATCATGTTAGCCGATTATATTCGTGAAAAAATCAATGAAATCGAAAAACTATATTGTGTTGGGCGTGAAATTTTAGGCTCAAAAGCTACATTCGATTTTGATCCAACAAAACTAGTCATTTCCGTAAAAGACCTTGGCATTACTGGATCAGATGCGGAGGTTTGGCTTCGTGAAAAATACAATATTGAAGTAGAGATGTCCGACCTCTATAACATCCTATGTATTGTGACTCCTGGTGATTCCAGGAGAGAGGCCGATTTACTAATAGAGGCGCTTGCTAATCTTTCTGATGAAGTGTCCCATCTTTCAGAATCAAAAACTATACCTGAAGTATTACTGCCAGATATTCCTGTTCTTGCATTATCACCAAGGGATGCCTTTTATTCCGAAACAGAAGTGGTGCCATTTGAAGAATCTGCTGGACGAGTAATAGCTGAATTCGTAATGGTATACCCACCGGGAATACCAATTTTTATCCCAGGAGAAATTATTACAGAAGAGAACTTAACTTATATCCATACAAATATTGAGGCAGGTCTTCCTGTCCAAGGACCTGAGGATTATGAGTTAAAATTTCTGCGTGTCATCAAAGAACATAGGGCGATTCGGTGAAGCCAAAAAGAAAGCATGCAAACTTCTGCATGCTTTTTTCATATTTTTATTGAGATTAATTTTCGTCGTGATGGCAATCGCAGTGGTCGCAAGTTGAATAAAGTGTTGTAACCTTCTCGTATTCAAAGTGCTCGATTGTTTCACTGCATGTTTGGCAGATGATTGTACCCATTATTCAAACCCCTTTCGAAAAGTAGATGTCCTTCAACTCATTTTGAAAACGTTTTATGTTATGTTACTTTTATAATAGTATGTCACATTTGGTTAGTCAATGGTTAATTGTATAACGTTTTTATTTTTTTTATATTTATTTTTAGCATAATTACTAAAAACCAAGGATATCAGCATCCAAGATAATCTGAAGTTGTACGTTTTACCATTTAAATGCTAGAATAAGAGATACATATGAATACAATCCGGAGTAGGAGTGAAAAGTTTGGAAAACGCATACATAAAGCTCGTCTCTAAATCAAACATACAAAATATTTCACTTGATGATGTTAAAGACCTCTTTAACTATTACAAAGAAATTACAGGTAAAACTGGCAAACAGCTTGATTGGGATTACAATAACGCTGCATTCCCCTACCAAATTAAAGAGATTAATCACGAAAAAAATTGGTTTTACTTAAAATCAGATCAACAAAAATATAACGCAATTGTTATTGGTGTGGGCCACGAAAAAATTGAAGATGAAATTGATGAAATCAAAGAACAAACCTATATCCAAGTCACCCTTCCGGAAAGTTCAACCCCAGGTGACAAAGGAAAAGCAAATGAATTTTGTAAGTTCCTAGCTAAAAAACTTGAAGGTGAATTACACTTATTTAATGAACGAGTGATGTATTTCTACAAACGAAAATAGCAAAAATCATTTATTAGCGAAATAAAAATAGACCATATCATTGAGATGTGGTCTATTTTATGTGAAGGCCCAAAAAACTTTTTCAAATGAGAAAAAGCAAATAAAGGAAATTGCTGTTACAAGCAAAGATCCTTTTCGTGTCAAACCGATTTTAAAAGCGATTAAGAAAGCAACATAACAAAAGATAATCAACAATATTCCTTTCGCAAGAAAACGATCGGAGCCAGATAACCATGTAACCAATGAAAAAGCACTCCAAATTAAAATTTGAATCAAACCAATTACATATACCTTCATGAAGAAACTCCCCTTTACACCTTCAGGCCATATGCTCGTCTTCTATAAAATTCTATTTACTTTATTAATTAATATGCACATAAAGATGGTAGTATTTTTCATTTTTGTAACAAATCGATTACATCGGAAAGAATTTTTAGAATACATGATAAAATAAACTGGAATGAAAAAATAGGTGTTTTGTATTATTTTGATTAGCTTTAAAGACCTATACATTTGACTATTTTATGGAAGAGTGATTATAAAAATGAAGACATCTATTCTAATCATACTTTCTTTTTTTATACTTTCCTCGTGTTCTTCGTACAAGGCACAGCCACCAGTACCGGAAACCGATGAAAAACAAATTATCTTTTTTTCAGATGAGGATAATCTACGTAATGAGAGTAACTACTATGATGCGTTACTGGAGCTAAAAAACAAATTCCCAACTGAAATCGCAAATATGAAGGTCGTATCTTCTGATGACAATAGACTTTATACAAAATATGAAGTTGAAGAATCTCCATCTTTATTAATCGTCCAACAAGACAAAGTCCTAAAAAAAATTGAAGGTAATGTTAAAAAAGATGAAATAATTACTCCCTTAGAAAATGTACTTTCTTCGACGGCAAGTTCAAAAAATTAAAATAAAAAAATCGCTCCGATTGGAGCGATTTTTTTGTATTCATTATTTTACAATATGAATTGGAGTTCCTAAAGCAACTTCCGCTGCTTCCATTGTAATTTCACCAAGAGTTGGATGAGCGTGAATTGTCATTGCGATATCTTCCGCTGTCATTCCTGCTTCAACAGCAATACCTAATTCGGAAATAATATCCGATGCACTTTCTCCAGCTACTTGAGCACCAATGAGAAGTCCATCTTCTTTACGAGTAATGAGCTTCACGAAACCATCAGTTGCTTCAAGAGCTAGGGCACGGCCATTTGCAGCATATGGGAATTTAGCTGCTACAATTTCAATGCCTTCGTCTTTCGCTTGTTGCTCTGTGTAACCAACAGTAGCAAGTTCAGGTTCAGAGAACACAACTGCCGGAATTCCTAAGTAGTCAATTTCAGATGTCTCACCTGCAATTGCTTCTGCTGCAATTTTACCTTCATATGAAGCTTTATGAGCTAATTGAGGTCCAGGTACAATATCGCCAATTGCGAAAATATTGCTTACGCTAGTACGACATTGTTTATCAATTTCGATAACGCCTCTTTCGTTCATTTTAACACCTGCAAGCTCTAAGCCAAGCTCGTCAGTATTAGGACGACGTCCAACCATTACGAATACATAATCTGCATCGATGGATTGTTCTTCACCTTTTGCTTCATACTTCACGGTAACACCAGTTTCGGTTTCTTCAACACCTTTAGCTAGTGCTTTTGTAATGATTTCAGCGCCTTTACTCTTCAGATTCTTCTTCACAAGTGCAGTCATTTGCTTTTCAAATCCAAGAAGAATGTCATCAGCACCTTCTAGAATTGTTACTTGTGAGCCAAAGTTTGCATAAGCTCCTCCAAGCTCAATACCAATAACACCGCCGCCGATTACAACGATTTTTTCCGGTACTTCTTGAAGTGCTAGTGCACCTGTTGAATCGAGTACACGTTTTGAATATTTAAAAGATGGTATCTCGATTGGACGAGATCCAGTAGCAATAATTGCATTTTTGAAGTTATACGTTTGTGCTGAGTTTTCACTCATTACACGTAAAGAGTTAGCATCAACGAAGAATGCCTCCCCTTGAACAACGTCAACTTTATTCCCTTTTAAAAGTCCAGCTACTCCACCAGTTAATTTCTTTACAACACCATCTTTAAATGCTTGAACCTTAGAAAAATCAAGGGTAACATTGTCAGCTTTGATTCCCATTGATTCAGAATTTTTAGCTGTTTCATAACGGTGTCCTGCGGAGATTAGTGCCTTAGATGGGATACATCCAACGTTAAGACAAACACCACCAACAGTAGCTTTCTCTACGATGGTTACCTTTTGTCCAAGTTGTGCTGCACGAATCGCCGCAACATATCCACCAGGGCCAGCACCAATAACTATTGTGTCTGTTTCGATCGGAAAATCTCCTACTACCATGTTTAATTACGCCTCCATTAATAATAATTGTGGGTCATTTAACAAGCGTTTAATTTGGTTGAGTGCGTTTTGAGCAGTAGCCCCATCAATCATACGGTGGTCAAAGCTTAGTGATACAGCAAGTACCGGAGCTACAACAATCTCACCATTTTTTACAACTGGTTTTTCCGCAATACGACCGATACCTAAGATTGCAACCTCAGGGTGGTTAATAACAGGAGTGAACCATTGTCCGCCTGCCGATCCAATATTGCTTATTGTACATGATGCACCCTTCATTTCATCAGGAGCAAGCTTACCATCACGGGCCTTAACTGCTAATTCATTAATTTCATTTGAAATTGTGAAAATTGATTTACGATCTGCATCTTTAACAACTGGTACAAGAAGTCCTCTATCTGTATCCGCAGCAATACCGATATTAAAGTAATGCTTATGAATAATTTCATCAGTTGCATCATCTAGTGATGTATTTAATGCAGGGAATTCACGCAATGCTGAAGTTAATGCCTTAACTACATAAGGAAGATATGTTAATTTAATACCTTTTTCAGCAGCAACTGCTTTGAACTTCTTACGGTGAGCAACCAATTCAGTTACATCAACTTCGTCCATTAATGTAACATGTGGAGCCGTATGTTTTGAGTTAACCATAGCCTTAGCGATTGCTTTACGAATTCCACTCATTTTTTCACGAGTTTCTGGATATTGACCAGCTGGAATTGGTTGTTTCGCAGGAGCTTTAGCTGTCTCCTCAGGAGCTGCTTGTGATGTTTGGGCAACCTGGCTGTCTTGCGCAACAGTTGCACCACCAGAAAGGAATGCGTCAATATCTGACTTCATTATTCTACCATTATCGCCACTTCCTGCAACCTTTTTAATATCAATTCCTTTTTCACGTGCATATTTTCGAACTGATGGCATTGCAATTATGCGGCGGTTTTCGTCCACATCCGCTGCAGGTTGAGAAGTTTCAGACGAACTCTCTGTTGCTTGAACTTGTGCTTCTTCTTTAGGTGCCTCTTGAGATTCCTCACCTTTAAATTGAATGTCCTCATATCCAGGAGCATCAAATTTTATTAGAGTATCACCTACAATTGCAACAGTACCTTCTTCAACTAGAACTTCGAGTACCTTCCCTTTAACAGGTGAAGGAATTTCTACTACTGCTTTATCATTTTGAACCTCACAAAGAACATCGTCCTCATTTACTTCATCGCCTGGTTTTACAAACCATTTTACGATTTCACCTTCATGGATACCTTCACCGATATCTGGCAACTTAAATTCAAATGCCACGGTATTCGCCTCCTATATAGTAAGTTATTTCAATTCAAATATGCCTTGGTGCACGACTCTACACATGAAGTTATTACTTTTGTTATCCGTACACCAACGGCTTTTTAGTTGTAATTGGGATTATAGTTCCCATTTTCGTTTAATAAATCAAATGCGCCTTGGCGTATTTGTGCCCAGATTTTTTCGAGCTCGCTCGAAAAGTTACCTTTGAAAATCTGTGGCATCCGCCGAAGGCTTTAACTTTATTCAGACGGAATTTGAACCCTGACTGAATTGTATTCTTTAGTTGCATTCATCCACTTATAGAATTGGGAGACTTCTGCTGAATAAAGTTAAAAGTTCAATACTTTCTTAGCTGTTTCAATTACATCTTTGAAGTTTGGTAACCAAACTGATTCTGCTTGCGAGAATGCGAATACTGTATCAGGTGCAGCTACACGTAATACAGGAGCTTCTAGGCTTAAGATTGCACGGTCATTTATTTCTGCAACTACGTTTGCTGCAATACCCGCTTGTTTTTGAGCTTCTTGAACAACGATGGCTCGTCCTGTTTTTTCAACAGAAGCAATGATTGTCGGAATATCTAGTGGGCTTACAGTACGGAGGTCAATAACTTCTGCAGAAACACCCTCTTTTTCTAACTCAGTTGCAGCTTTTAAGCACTCATGTACCATTGCCCCATAAGAAATCATAGTTAGGTCTGTACCTTCACGCTTTACCTCAGCTTTTCCTAACTCGATTGTGTATTCACCCTCTGGAACTTCCTGACGGAATGAACGATAAAGTTTCATATGCTCAAGGAAGACAACAGGGTCGTTATCACGAATGGCTGCAATCAATAGACCTTTTGCATCATATGGTGTTGATGGAATAACAACCTTTACACCAGGCTGTTGAGCAATTAGCCCTTCCAAGCTATCTGCGTGAAGTTCTGGTGTATGTACACCTCCACCGAATGGTGAACGAATCGTTACTGGAGCACTGTAACGTCCGCCTGAACGATAACGCAGACGAGCTAATTGGCCACTAATGGAATCCATTACTTCGTAAACAAATCCAAAGAACTGGATTTCTGGAACGGGACGGAAACCTTCTAAACTTAAACCAACAGCAAGCCCACCAATCCCTGATTCAGCAAGTGGCGTATCAAATACACGATCTTCACCGAATTCAGCCTGTAGACCTTCAGTTGCACGGAACACACCGCCGTTAACACCAACGTCTTCTCCAAAAACTAAGACATTTGGGTCATTTTTTAATTCTGTGCGTAACGCATCAGTGATTGCTTGAATCATTGTCATTTGCGCCATGGCTTACTTCGACTCCTTCGCTTTATAGATTTCCATTTGCTCCTCTAAATTTTGAGGAAGCACTTCGAACATATGTGAAATTAAGTCAGTAACCTTTTGTTTTGGTTGTTCATCTGCTTTTTTGATTGCGTTCTTGATATCTTCTTTTGCTTCTTCGATAACTTGGTTTTCCAATTCTTCATTCCAAATACCTTTACCTTCAAGATATTTGCGGAAACGAACTAGCGGATCTTTCTTTTCCCATTCATTATCAAGCTCGGATGTACGGTATCTTGTTGGATCATCTCCAGCCATTGTATGTGGACCGTAACGATAGGTCATAGTCTCAATTAACGTTGGGCCCTCACCATTAACTGCACGCTCACGAGCTTCTTTAACAGCTACATACACTGCCAGTGGATCCATTCCATCAACTTGAATTCCAGGAATACCAGCTGCTACAGCTTTTTGTGCTAAAGTAGTTGCTGCTGATTGTTTTTCAACAGGTGTAGAAATTGCAAAACGGTTGTTTTGAACAACGAAAATAGCCGGTGCTTTGAATGCTCCAGCAAAGTTAATTCCCTCATAGAAATCACCTTGTGAAGTTCCACCGTCACCTGTATACGTAATCGCAACTGATTTTTTGCCGCGCTTTTTCATACCTAATGCAACACCAGCACACTGTATGTATTGTGCCCCAATGATGATTTGTGGAGAAATCACATTAACTCCCTCAGGCATTTGGTTCCCATGGAAATGTCCACGTGAGAATAAAAATGCTTGATATAATGGTAAACCATGCCACACGATTTGAGGTACATCACGGTAACCTGGTAAAATAAAATCTTCTTTTTCTAAAGCAAATTGAGACGCAAGTTGAGATGCTTCTTGACCTGCAGTCGGAGCATAGAAACCTAAACGACCTTGACGGTTTAATGAAATAGAGCGTTGATCAAGGATTCGTGTATAGACCATTCTTCTCATTAATTCTTTTAATTGATCATCACTTAAATCAGGAACAGCAGCTTTATTTACTACTTCTCCTTCTTCATTTAAGATCTGAAACATAGGAAAGTTTTCTGCAACCTTATTCAGTTGCCCTTGTAAATCAAAGACATTTGCTTTTACAGCCATCTTCTTTTCGCTTCCTTTCTTACCCTATTTTCTTTAATACAAAACATACAGCATTAGGTTACCCAAATATATCTTTTCAAAGACATCTTTTATCCTGGCTTACGTAGTCTTTAAGATGTAATGACTTATCGTTATGCTCGAAAAGGATATTCTGACTCCTAAATGAAGCTGTATTAATTATTTTGGTAAAGCAATTAATACAACTGCTCTCTATCCATTTCCAAGTTTACAACAATGATAGAAAGTCGTCAAATTGTTTGTTTACTGTTTTATTACTTGTACATATTTTTTATTATTTTACACTTTTATCCAATTTAAAAATCTGTATCAGTACACACTTTGCATCTGTATCATAAGAAATATAGTTTTCACGATTTTTTTAATTTGTTAATGGGTAAAAAACCATTAGAAAAGGACTACCAGTAATGATAGCCCTTTCATCATATGTATTTTTATTCCTCTTCAAAGACAACTTCCAGTCCAGCATTTTTATAGAATGAAACCTTAGCTTTGTTGTATTCCTCAGTTAATTTATTAAAGGCCTCATTTGCTGAAACCACTTTCTCATAGGTTTCGTTGATCAGATTGATTTGTTGTTCTAATTCTTCTAATGTTAAATCTTCATTTTGGAACATTTCATATAATTTCTTATCATGTCCAATTGCTTCTGTGTAAGCGGAATATAACTCCTCATAACTATCATAACGCTGATTCATTAAAGTACCTAAAGCATCCGCCTCTTCTTTAACATTTTCTTCTTTAATCTCGGAAATTAGAGAATCAATTTTTTGAAACTCTTTTTTGGAGGCCTTTATACTTTCGTGCTCATTGTTAATTCTAGATTCTCGGTCAGCCACAATGGTTAGAGCCTCATTAGATAACGAAACGATTTGATCAAATTCTTTCATACCTAATGTTAAAATTTCATCATAAAGCTCTTTTTCCTTTTTCTCTAACTCCACTAATGGATCTTGTTGTTTTTCAAAGTCTCTTTCAACTGAGACAACTTTTTCTAATGTCTCATAAATTTGTTCTTCAGGTGATGGTCCGCCCATACATCCCATTAAGAGAAAAACCATACAAATTAAAACAATTGAAAGTTTAAATGTTGTTTTATTTTTCAAGATCTGCTCCCCCTTAGATACTTACAATATACTATATAATAATATGTTTTCATAACAGAAATTTATAATTTGGTTTATTTTTAAATATATTAGTCTATCCAGGCTTTAGAACAAGGTTGACCATCATACTTTTGTATTCTAAAAAGATGGGACCTTTGGTAAACTTAAACATACAAAATAAGCATCAGGATCAGGAAGTGATAACAAAATGATTACTATGGAAAATATAATCCGTGAAGGCCATCCAACATTACGAAAAGTGGCAAAAGAGGTAACTTTACCGGCATCAGCAGAAGACCGAAAAATTTTAAAAGACCTCATTGAATATGTAAAAAACAGTCAGAACCCAGAAATTGCAGAACAATATGGGCTCAGACCGGGAATTGGGCTTGCCGCACCACAGATTAACGTTTCGAAGCGAATGATTGCCATTCATCTTAAGGAAAATGATATTCTTTATAGCTATGCTCTGTTCAATCCAAAGATTATTAGACATTCTGTTAAAAAGATTTATTTAACGGCTGGAGAGGGATGCTTATCGGTTGACCGGGCTGTACCAGGCTTTGTTCCTCGCTATGCGAAAATCAAGGTGAAAGGAACTAATCTGGATGGTGAAGAAGTCTTTATGGAACTTCAGGGTCTGGCGGCTATTTGTTTCCAGCATGAGATTGATCATTTAAATGGCATTATGTTTTATGACCATATTAATGAAGAAGATCCATTTGCTGAACCAGATCATGCAATTCCAATTGAACGGTAAAGGAAGTACCGATGTGCAAAGCATGTCGGTGCTTTTTCAATGATTACTTCCAATTATTTGCCATGATAATCCATCCTTTTTTTTCACATACTAAGGACAAATTCATATATCGCATCGATTATAGAATGTTTAAAGTATCAAAAAAAGGGAGATGATAGTCATGCTAAAAAAGTTACGGGAAAAATTAATTAAGCAGTGGCAGGATTTATTAAAAAGGAAGTCGATTGCTTAATTCATGAGAAAGAAATATATAGAGCCCTTCGAAATTCGGAGGGTTCGTTATATACTAACCTTCTTATTAATGATATAATTAATCTTTAGGTGTACGGTTTTTTGAACTTCATCCTTAATCGGCTTTATCGAAAAATCAAAGTATTCGCCTCTAATTTACCCCCTCTTTTTACCTATTTAGGACACATTGATAAGAATTATTTTGGAAAAGCAAGAAAAAACATGAAAATCATGTTATATTTTTATATAATAGAAAAAGTTACTCTAACTTTCGGAAATTAAGGAGAGATTTGGCAATGATTTTTAAAGTTTACTACCAAGAAGATGCTTATGAAGTTCCTGTAAGAGAAAATACAAAAACAATGTATATTGAAGCAGAATCTCAAGTTGAGGTACGCAAAAAATTAAAGGAACGGAAAATAAACATTGAATATATTCAAAAAGTGGAAAGTGCCTATCTTGAATATGAAAAACTAAATGAAGATTATAAAGTATTGGAGATTTGATGAATTATGAAATTTGTTAAGAACGATCAAACAGCTGTTTTCGCCTTAGGTGGACTCGGGGAAATTGGTAAAAACACTTATGGCGTGCAGTTTCAGGATGAAATCATCCTGATCGATGCTGGAATTAAGTTTCCAGAGGACGAGCTGTTGGGAATCGACTATGTGATTCCTGATTATAGCTTTCTTGTTAAAAACGAAGATAAAATTAAGGGATTATTTATAACCCATGGACATGAGGACCATATCGGCGGTATTCCTTATTTACTTCGAGAAATTAATGTACCAATCTACGGCGGAAAACTTGCCTTAGGTTTAATTCGAAACAAGTTAGAAGAGCACGGGCTACTCCGTCAGGCAAAGCTTATCGAAATTAAAGAAGATGACATCATAAAGTTCCGTAAAACATCGGTGACTTTTTTCAGAACAACACATAGTATTCCTGATTCATATGGGATTGTCGTAAAGACTCCCCCTGGACAAATCGTACATACAGGAGATTTCAAATTTGATTTCACACCTGTTGGGGAACCTGCAAACCTGCAAAAGATGGCAGAAATCGGTAAAGAAGGAGTTCTATGCTTACTATCTGACAGTACGAATGCGGAAATACCTCATTTCACAATGTCTGAAAGACGTGTTGGTGAAAGTATTCAGGATATTTTCCGTACTGTAGATGGCCGAATTATTTTCGCTACTTTCGCATCAAATATTCATCGCCTTCAACAGGTTGTTGAAGCCGCTGTTCAAAATGATCGAAAAATTGCCGTTTTCGGAAGAAGTATGGAATCTGCAATTACAATTGGGTATGACCTTGGTTATATTCAATGCCCGAAGGATACTTTTATTGATGCAAACCAAATAAACCGTCTTCCTGCCAATAAAGTAGTTATTCTCTGTACAGGGAGCCAAGGTGAATCAATGGCAGCCCTTTCAAGAATTGCCAATGGCACACACCGACAAATTCAAATTATTCCTGGGGATACAGTTGTATTTTCATCTTCTCCTATTCCAGGGAATACACTAAGTGTTAGTCGAATCATCAATATGCTATATCGTGCAGGCGCCGATGTAATCCATGGACCATTAAGTAATATTCATACATCCGGTCATGGTGGTCAAGAAGAGCAAAAATTAATGCTTCGCCTTATGCAGCCAAAATACTTTATGCCAATTCATGGTGAATACCGTATGCAAATCATGCATGCAAAATCTGCTGTTGATTGTGGTGTAAATAAGGAAAATTGCTTTATTATGGATAATGGTGAAGTTCTTGCTTTAAGTGAAAATGAAGCGGCCGTTGCTGGTAAGATTCCTTCAGGTAATGTGTATATCGATGGCAGTGGTATTGGCGATATTGGAAATATTGTATTACGCGACCGCCGTATTCTTTCTGAAGAGGGTCTCGTTATTGTTGTTGTAAGTATTAATATGAAGGACTTTAAAATTGCTGCAGGTCCTGATTTAATTTCGCGTGGATTTGTGTATATGCGTGAATCTGGCGATTTAATCAATGATGCACAAAGTCTGATTTCTAAGCATTTAAATAAAGTAATGGAGCGTCGTACGACACAATGGTCTGAAATTAAGAATGAAATCACAGATACGCTTGCTCCTTTCCTATATGAGAAGACAAAACGTCGCCCGATGATCTTACCAATCATCATGGAAGTTTAATTCGTTCTCATTTAAACCTATATTCAATGTTGATCTCCCACTGAGCCTTCCTCAGTGGGTTTTTTAATTTCATCAAAAAAACGCCTCATATGAGACGTTATTCTTCGATAAGGTTCTTTTCGAAACGGCTGATGTCTGTATCAGCTCCGATAATGATTAGAATATCTCCTTTATGTATTTGCTCGGTTGCTTGTGGAGATACGATGATATTTTTTCCCCTTTTCATCGCTACTATAGTTACCCCATATTTAGCACGCACATCTAATTCAATTAATGATTTCCCATTAATTTTCTGTCCTGCCACAATTTCAATGATACTATGCTCATCAGAAAGCTCTAAATAATCTAATACATTATTTGAAATAATATTATGGGCAATCCGTCTTCCCATATCACGTTCCGGGTGGACAATCTTATCTGCACCAATTTTACTTAAAATTTTCTCATGGTAATCGTTTTGTGCTTTTACCCAAATTTGTTTGACCCCTAATTCCTTAAGGATAATGGTTGTTAAAATACTTGCTTTAAGGTTATCCCCGATTGCCACAATGACTAGGTCAAAATTACGGATCCCAATACTTTTTAGCACAGATTCATCCGTAGAATCACCTACAACCGCATGAGAAGCAATAGACTGATATTCATTCACTTTATCTTCATCAATGTCCATGGCCATAACTTCCATGCCTTCATCACTCAATGCCCGGCAAATACTTCCACCGAACCGACCAAGACCAATGACCGCAAATTCCTTTTTATTCACTGCGATTCCCCCATCAATTTGATGATACCACCCATTTTAACATAAATAATGAATAATGTGGAAGCACCATAAAACCGTTTATTCGTTTCCTGTTTACATAAAAAATGAAAGGACAACTTAAAAGCCGTCCTTTCATCCTTAATCTTACATTGCTTCAAGCATTTTAAATTGCGCTTTTACTAAGCCAAAATACTCTCCTCGTTGTTTCATCAGTTCATCATGATTCCCTTGTTCAATAATTTCACCATGATCCAATACAAATATCGTATCAGATTCACGTATCGTCGATAGTCTATGAGCGATAATGATCGCAGTCCGACCTTTTAATAGCTGTTTTAAGGCTTGTTGGATTTTTACCTCTGTTTCAGTATCAATACTTGCAGTCGCCTCATCCAGAATTAAAATTTTCGGATCGGCCAGAAGTGCACGTGCAAAAGATAATAATTGTCTTTCACCTACTGACAAGATATTTCCTCTCTCCTCGACTTCTGTCTCATATCCATTATTAAGCTTCTCAATAAACTGATTAGCACCAACCGCTTTTGCAGCTGCTATTACTTCTTCATCTGTTGCATCAGGTCTGCCAAAACGAATATTGTCTTTAATCGTACCCGAGAAAATGAAGGTATCTTGGAGCACGACACTTATTTGGGAACGAACACTTTGAAGCGATAATTCCTTAATATCAATTCCATCAATTCGTACTTCCCCACTCGTAGCATCGTAAAAACGACTGATCAGGTTTGCAATCGTAGTTTTACCTGAACCGGTATGACCAACGAGCGCGACTGTTTTACCCGCTTCCATCGTTAAAGAAATCCCTTTTAATGCTTTACGGCTATCATCATATGAAAATTCAACTTGATTAAATTCAACTTTCCCTTTCATATCAGTTAAGTGAATCGCATCTTCTTTTTCGCCAACAATTGGCTTTTCATCAATAAATTCAAAAATACGCTCAGAAGAAGCCATTCCAACAAGCAGTTGATTATACACTTGACCTAGTCGTGAAATAGGCTCCCAGAACATCCCTAAGTAAAAGGCAAAAGAAACGAATACCCCGACGGTTAATCCATTGTCCTGAATTAGCATCGCCCCGAACCAAATTAGAATCGCTGTTCCAACTGCATTTGTCATTTCAACAAACGGACGGAACATGGCATTTTTCTGGGTCGCATCTCTCCAGCTTTCAAAGTTTTCATCGTTAATCCCATCAAAGAATTCGATATTTTCTTGTTCCTGTGTAAAAGCCTGTGTTACACGTATTCCCTGAATACTTTCATTCAAATGCGAGTTGATCATAGATTGCTTGATTCGTACGGTTTGCCACGATCTTCTGATTTTTCTTCTTAATTTAGTCGTAATTAAGACCATTAATGGTAGGATAATCAAGATTGCCAATGTAAGCTTTGGACTTAATCCAAAGAGGATAAAAATAACCCCAAATAAAAGTACAAAGTCCATTAATAGATTAATTACACCATTTGTAAATAATTCCTGAAGAGAGTTAACATCATTCAATATTCGAACTAAAATGGAACCCGCTGATCGCTTATCAAAAAAGCGATGTGAAAGCCCTTGGACATGTGAAAAAAGATGCTTTCGTAAATCGTAAATTATATTTTGACCTAACATATTTGTCCATTTGATTCTAAAAATATTGGCCACATAATTGATGGCATATAACCCAGCAATCGTCACAACTAAAATGATTAATAAACTCATATCTTTATTGGCAATCGCATGGTCAATCGTATACTTCCCAATTAAAATAGGTGCGATTAACCGAACCGCGGTTGTCAGTAAAACCATGATAATTGCAAGTGGTAACAGATTCTTAGAATATGGTTTCATGTATGCTAGTAATCTAAGCATTTGCTTCCAGTTAAACGGTTTTTCAATTGCTTGATCTGTTGAATAATGGAAGCGATGTTTAATATCTTGTTTTTCTTCCTGGGACATTTAATCTCACCTACCTATCCGACTTGTGACTCGAGGACCACTTTTTGATCCTGATATTGTATTTCATAAATACGTTGATATGGTCCCTCATTTTTCAATAGTTCTTCATGAGTCCCTCGTTCCACTATTGCTCCATTTTCCAATACTAATATTTCATCAGCATGTTTCAAGGAAGAGATACGATGAGCAATGATAAATGTTGTACGTCCTTTCATAACTTCCTTTAAGTCCTTCTGAATCTTAAATTCCGTTTCCATATCAACCGCACTTGTCGCATCATCCAAAATTAAAATACTGGGGTCAATGCAAATCGACCTTGCAATTGCGATTCGTTGTTTTTGACCTCCTGATAATCCCATACCACGTTCGCCAAGCATTGTATCATAGCCCTTTGGAAGCTCCATGATGAAATCATGTGCTTGGGCTCGTTTTGCTGCATCAATAATTTCTTCCATTGTTGCATTAGGTCTTCCATAAGCAATATTTGCACGAATCGTTGATGAAAACAAAAAGGACTCCTGCATAACAAAGCCAATATTACTTCTTAATGTTTGAATCGAGTAATCGGATACATCTCTGCCATCAATAAAAACTTGCCCTTTTACTGGCTCATAAAATCTAGTCATGAGCTGAGTAATACTAGTTTTTCCTGAGCCGGTAGCCCCAATTAAGCCAACCACCTTACCTGGTTCAGCTGTAAATGAAATCGATTCAAGGGCTGCCTCATCATCCTTGGTATAATTCAAGGTGACATCCTTAAATTCAACATGTCCTTGCAATTTTTCTTTCGTAATACAATCATTTCGGTCGATAATTTTTTCATCTGCCTCAAGGATTTCTAAAAGACGTTCTCCTGATGCTTTTGCTTGTGAAAACATGTTAATAATAAATCCAAGGTTCATGATTGGATTAAGAAGATACCATACTAAACTAAAAAAGGCGACAAGTTCACCGTGTGAAACTGCACCATCAATAACTAAGTATCCTCCGTATGATAAAAGCGCAACGACACAGACATTGCCGATAAACTCCATTAATGGGAAGAATTTTGCCCAAATCTCGGAAGTTGCCAAGGAAACATCACGATAGCCTTTGTTTGAGTGATTAAACTTATTGATTTGAAATTCTTCACGTGACAAGGATTTAACTGTATTGATTCCACTAATATTTTCTTGAACATTTGTATTCAAACGACCAAAGGTTTTTCGTACCTTTCGAAAGGCCGGATGGACACGTTTATCAAATCGATAGACGACAATTGCTAAAAATGGCAATGCCATAATCGTCACAAAAGTAAGAGAGACTGAGTATGAAAACATAACCATTAAACTGAATACAATTAGCAAAGTGAAGCGAAGCAATTCCGCAAAGCCAAAGGATAGAAAGAATCGAATCCCTTCGACATCTGCTGTTAGCCGTGACATAAGATCCCCTGTTTTTGCATTGTCATAGTAGCCAAAAGATAATCGTTGAAGCTTTTCATACAAAGCATTTCTTACTTTATATACAGCTGTTATCCCAAATAAATCGCCAAGATATTGGTTGAAGTATGTAGCTACCCCCTTAATAACCATGATGGCGATAAAACCTAAAGCAAGGTATGGTACAAGCTGATAATTACCCGCGCGAAAAACTTCATCAATTGTTAGCTGAAGTACAATTGGGTAAACAACTGTAATTCCTGTTACAAAAATCATTGCAAATAATGACCAGAAAAAATACTTACGATACGGCCAATAAAACTCCTTTAATTTCTTAAAGGTCTCCATTTAACTCCCCCCTTGGTGTTCCAAAAAAGTAATGAAAACTACGTAACATATAATATAACGGTTTTCGAAATAAATTACTAGTGTATTTTCTGAAAATGTTAAATATTTTTGATAGCCCGAAAAAAGACCAAGTTATAAACAACCTGGTCTTGTAAACATTTTTATTCTAGCTTAAGTTTTTTCATTTTTTCCGATGTTTATTATTATTTACGCTTGCCCTAAACGACTCTCTAGTTGCTGACAAACCTCGTCAGCAGATAGTCCATTCGCTTCAATCACAGGCCCTTTCATGACTGTATCAGCCATACCCATCACATTAGTATCTAAGCCCGTTACAACGCAAGCGTCACAGTTTTGAGCATCACTTTCCTGTTTTAGCTGAATAACTTCATAGCCCTTTTCTTGAAGAGCCTGCTGAACATTAGTTAAAGAGCCTTCAACTCCAATTTTCGCCATTAATCATCCACCTCCTCATATATGTAATTTGTCACAATCAGACTGTGATTATTCTTTACATATTTGCGGATAGAATTCATGGAATGCAAAAATTACCAAGTATCCAAGTTTTCCTTGATCAACTCAACAAATGCTTGTACTTGCTTAAGTTCAAATGCGTAATCATAGCCAACTAGCCAAGTATCACGTTTCATGGGTTCATTGTATTCATTCATTAAAGGAATCTTATAGATGTTCTTCGTCTCCTCATCATTTAATGTTACAGACGGTAAAATCGCATATCCAATTCCATTTAGGGTCATCTGTTTACATGTTTCAATTTGGTCCACCACGAATGTGCGCTTTGGTGTAGATTGGAAAGTGCGATGCCACCATTCTTGGATTTCTTGATAATAGGTTGAGTCACTTTTAAATTGAATAAACGGTCGATCAGTTTCCCACACCTGTTCAATTTTTTGAATTTCTTTATCAACCAAATACATTGTATCTGTTAATAAATGGTGCTTTGCACCCTTCCAATCGGGTTTACCGCGAATAATTCCAATATGTACAGTATCATCATAAAGATTTTTTAAAATTTCACTGCTCCAGCCAGTAATTAATGAAATTTTTGCATGCGGGTACTGATTCACAAATTTCTTTAAAACCTTCGGGAGCCAATTTTGACCGATAATGGAGGCACACGCTATTTTTAAAGTCCCATGGACCTCCTGATTAAGCCCTTGAAGCTGCTCCCTGATTTTCTCTTCTTTCTCTACAACCTCTTTTGCAAAATCAATAATCTTTTCTCCTGCTGGCGTTGGAGTGAGCCCTTTTTGAGAACGTATAAAAATTTTTGTATTCCAGGCTTTTTCAATCGTCTGAAGACGTTGGGATAATGCTGGCTGTGTTACAAATAAGCGCTCTGAAGCTTTTCGCATATTTAATTCAGATGCAAGGACAACTAATAATTGAAATTCGGAAAATTGCACACTTTTTCCTCCCTGAATAAGGCATAAGTTTTACTTATAGTATAATTTATATGATGCTCTTTTTCATTATAAATAGAAAAACCTCCATTTTGATATGGAGGAATTAATACCTTATTTAATTTTAAGTTGTTTATTAAATTGTTTTAAGATTGCACGACGGGTAAAAATCCCTTCAAATACTAATTCATCATTTTCCACACAAACAAATGGGTTATCAATGACTAGATGAAGGCCTTTTAAAAGATTGTCATTAAAGTTCAACCGTGGAATCTCCCTGTTCATTACTTCTTCAACCTTCATTTTCTCTAGACGTTCAAATTCAATTCTTTCTAAACCGAGGATAGAGTCTAGGATATGGGTTGAGCTGATTAATCCATGCAGCTTATACTTTGGATCCAATACCGGAACAGCGGTGTAACCGGTCTTTGTAAGGACCAAAAGTGCGTGCTCCAAGCTATTTCCAATTTGAACATGGGCTACCTTATCTGCTGGAATAAGCAAGTCTTTAATTGTTGTTTCAAATATGTTTTCACTTTGAAGACCAAACATGTAAGCCTCACAACCTCACATCATAATTATTGATCATATAGTATCAGTTTGCTATTTTTAAAGCTCCTCTTTTATCTTACCATAATTTCATGTAGAGAACTTGTATTATTTAACAGAGTTTGCTTGAAGGACATTTTCGGATAGAAAAAGGTCCGGCAATGCGCCAGACCTTCACCTAAATGTTTAGTTAATTAAATCAAAAATTTCAATTGCAATCATATCAATATTATCGAATTGATATGTTTTAGGTTTTTCCCCTTGCAGGTATACTTCAAGTTCAAAAGTACTTGTTTTGTTAAAATATTTTACACTGCACTTTCTTTCACCGTTTACTTCAAAAAAACGTTGTGGGGGCTCCCCGCCATTTGCATTTTCCTGAAGGCTTATAAGGCGAGATATGATTCCTTGTAACTGTGACATATGTGCCTCTCCTTTCATAGCATAAAGCCTATTTCTTTTTAGGATTGAGCAATATCCATTCTTCTATCCACATTTTTTCGAACGGAGCAATAATATCAGAATATTGTTTTCAATACCTTTACATAACTACTATGTAACAATACAATAAAATTAGCTTTGAAACAATAAAAAAGTGGGAGGAGAATATGGCAAATCTTACACGGTTAAATGAGCGAATATTTTTAATTGATGCACATGATTTGGGCAGGGTCGCAAGAACAGGTTCTTACATTATCAAAGAGGATAAAATAACCATTGTTGAAACAAGTGCCAGCCCGTCCATCCCTTATATTTTAGAGGGGCTAAAAGAACTTGAAATTGATCCTAGTAATGTCGAGTACATCATTGTTACTCATATTCATTTAGACCATGCAGGAGGTGTTGGACTTCTACTTAGGTATTGTCCAAATGCAAAAGTAGTTGTTCATCCAAAAGGTGCCAGGCACTTAGTTGAGCCAAGCCGTTTAATAGCTGGTGCAAGGGCTGTTTATGGTGAGGAATTTGATTCCTTATTCGACCCAATTGTACCAATCCCTGAGGAAAAACTACTTGTGAAAGAAGATTTGGCAGAGCTTGCAATTAGTCCAAATTGTACACTAGTATTTTATGATTCACCAGGGCACGCTAATCATCATTTTAGTATTTATGATCCTGTCAGTAACGGCATTTTTACTGGAGATACAATCGGAGTTTATTATCATGAACTTGTTAAAGATCAAATAGAACTCTTTTTGCCTTCGACTTCACCTAATCAATTCAGGCCAGATGCCATGCTCGAATCTGCTGATAGAATAAAAGCATTACAAGTTTCATCAATTTATTTTGGTCATTATGGGATGACGTCAAATGTGAATGAGGTATATAGACAGTTGTCATATTGGTTGCCTATTTTTGTGAATGCTGGGAATCTGTCGTTTGCAGAACATCCGTCAGCAAACCCAAGTGAGCACAAGGAATTTATCAAGGAACTAATACTAAAGGAAGTTTCTGCATACCTCGACGAGCGCGATGTACCTAGGAATCATGAGGTTTACGAAATAATTTGGCTTGACCTTGATGTTTGTTCGATGGGGATAGTTGATTGGATACTTAAAAGAAAATAGAAATCCTAATTGGATTTCTATTTTTTAATGGTATTAAAAGATTTCACTGAAGCAGCCCGCTTTTACCGGGGTGCGATTGTCCATCTCAAGTAAGGAATAAATTGTCGTTTTAAACGGATTCCATGTTAAGAATGCTGTCCCCGCTTTAGCCGTTTCGGGTTGATGGGCAGCCACATTCACAGAAGGTGCCTCACTCTCCATGGATAAGTCTGTGATCAGCCATTTTGAGTTTATTTTTTCAAGCGTGATAACCTCATAATGATCTTCATAGGAAACGGGACCTGATTCAGGAACTTTAAATAATTCATAGACATATATTTTATTTTCTTCCGGATCAAATAAAATTTTCGTTTCGTCTGTATAGGTATAAAACGGAACAAAATATAGGGCGAAATCAGATCCATATACAATATACCCTTCTTCTTCCTTCATCAAATTTTCCTCTAAAAAGCTTGCAGCATAGTCCTCATGAAAATACGGGGCGATGATTTGCTGAACTTCATCATAGGCACGAAATTCAAATGTTAATGATGATTGTGCCTGAAAGGCTTCTTGCAGAAGTGCATACACCTGTTGCTTCGTTAGTGGTTGAGTAGATGATGCTGTCGCTGTTGGAACAGAAACGATTCCGATTATACAAATGACAATAAGTAGTAGCACGATTCGCTTGCTCAAAATATCACCCTTCCCTTGCTAGCTTTGGATTGTACAAGTACCATCATTTTAGCAAGTTCTATGTTTCAAATGGACATGAATCGTTCGTTAAATATTTGCAGATTTTGACACGATAAATGATATACAAACAATTAATTTAAAAATTCCACAAAAAAAAGAAAGAATTTTGACATTAAACATTCAATAACTGTAATACATATTTAAAAATTAAACGAATATGAATATGCTACACTAGTCTTATGACTCGAATTAACTTTATCCGGTATAGCCGGATAAAGTTAAAGCCTTCGGCGGATGCCACAGATTTTCAAAGGAAATTTTCGAGCATGCTCGAAAAATCTGGGCACAAATACGCCAAGGCGCATTTGATAAGATAGGTTGGCGGTTAGGATGTCTAAAAAATTTACAAGACGACAATTTATAAAACGGGTTTTTGCCACTGCCTCAACAGCTATTATCGCTTCTTCTTTCGGGTATTGGTATGCTCGTTATGTTGAACCGAAACAGCTCGAAATTTCAAGGCACACGATTGAACATCCCGCCATTCCGAAAAAATTTCACAATCTAAGGATTGTCCAATTTAGTGATACACATGTTGGACATCACTTTACATTGGAGCAGTTGACGAAAATTGTTGATAAAATAAATGGACTTAAACCGGACCTTTTGTTTTTTACTGGTGATTTAATGGATGAGCCCAATAAATACGCTGCTGCCAACCGCCTTATTCCGATTCTTCAACGGTTAGAAGCGCCACTCGGAAAGTTTGCAATTTATGGGAACCATGACCACGGAGGATATGGATCGGAAATATATAAAACGCTAATGAATCAAACTGGTTTTACACTGCTAATGAATACATCTGAGGAAATTTATATAGAGGATTCTAAAATTACAATCGTAGGACTAGATGATGTTATGCTCGGTCGACCTAATTTTGAACAGGCCTTTAAAAATGTAGATTCCTCTAGTTTTACCATTCTGCTTGCACATGAGCCAGATATTGCAGATCGTGCAGAAGAAGTAGGAGCACATATGCAATTATCAGGACATAGTCACGGTGGCCAAATTCAGCTTCCATTTTTCGGACCCCTGATAACTCCTCCACTTGGTAGCATTTACTATGAGGGAGATCATTTAATTGGGCCAAATCAAATGTTCTTATATGTAAATCGTGGACTGGGAACTACTAGACTTCCATTACGTTTTTTGGCAAAACCTGAAATCTCTATTTTTACATTAGTCTCAAAATAAGAGGATGTCCAAATGACATCCTCTTTCCAACATCTATTTATTTTTTAGATAATGTTCAATCATTTCATTTTCCGGAATTGGTTTACTAAAGAAATAACCTTGCACTTTATGACAACCCATAATTTTGAAAAATTCTACCTGTTGTTCCTCTTCTACCCCCTCTGCAATAACGGAAAGTCCGAGGCTTTGTGCTAAATGGATGATGGTCGTTGTAATCGCAGCATCCTTCTCGTCACGAAGCACATCTTTAACAAAGGACTGGTCAATTTTCAATGTATCAATTGGAAGTTCTTTAATATAACTTAATGAGGAATAACCAGTTCCAAAATCATCAACGGAAATACGAACACCAATCTCTTTTAATTTAGCAAGTGTTTGCAACGTTCTCTTCGGGTCTTGCATAGCCCCTTCTGTAAGTTCAAATTCAAGGCTGCCTGGGTATATATGATTTTGTTCGATATTTTGTTGAATAATATTTACTAGATCAGACTGCTGGAATTGCTTCGGTGACAAATTGATTGCTATTGAAATAGGACCGTAGCCGTTCTCATTCCATTGCTTGAGTTTTCGGCATACCGTATGAATAACCCATTCCCCAATTGATAGAATTAGCCCGGTATCCTCAGCAATGGGAATAAATTCTGCAGGCGACACGAACCCTAGCACTGGATGCCTCCACCTTAAGAGGGCCTCAAAGCTTGTAACTTTTGCTGAACTAAGATCCAATTGTGGCTGGTAATAAATTTCGAGTTCATTATTCTCAATTGCTTTTCTAAGACCTGTCTCGAGCTGCATTAGATGTGATGTTTGTTTTTGTAAATCAGTACTATAAAATTGATGAAGCGATCTTCCTAATTCCTTTGCACGATACAAGGCTGTATCCGCGTTTTTTATCAAAGTATCGCCGTCTCTCCCATCCGTTGGATAGATGCTAACACCGATGCTAGCTGAAATAAAAAATTCCTTTTTTTCTAATAAGAAAGGCTTTTCAAAAGCTTGGTTCACGTTTTGCGCAAATGTTTTCGAAAGTTCCCTTGAAGTGTTTGGCAGGATAACTATGAATTCGTCTCCACCTTGGCGGAACACTTTATAGCTTTTTTGACTAATGGAAGCTAACCTTTTTCCAACTTCCTTTAGAAGCTGATCCCCAGCAACATGCCCCATCGAATCATTGAAAAACTTAAATCGGTCAAGATCAATAAACATTAATGCTAGATTTTGGCTATTAATTTCTGCCTCTTCTACTGCATTGTCTAAGTCTTGTTTTAACGAACTGCGATTTGGCAAACCTGTAAGTTGATCGTGATAAGCCATGAAAGTAATCAATTCTTTATCGGCAACTCTCGCGGAAATATCACGTGTAACACTTACAATAAAAGTAATATCACCCTTATCATCGAATATCGGAGTTAAAATCGATTCTCCGTGTACGATTCTCTCGTCAGATAAAGTGACTTCATCCTGGAAAGACACAGGTTCTTTTTTCTCCAAAACTAAGTTGTATTGTTCGTGGAGATGATTGGCTGTTTCGAGTGGTAATACATCATGGAGTGTTTTCCCAAGACTGGCACTGGTCAATTTCGCGTGACCTTTGGCTTCTTCATTTAAGAAAACATAGGAAAAGTTGCCGTTCTCTTCTACTTTCATAACGTATATTAAATCCTTGATATGCTTAAGGATAATTTCAAATATGATCGCCTCGATTTTATCATCAAAACGGAGGCTAAATTGATCATCCTTTAGGACGACATTGTTCATTCTGTTCATGATACCATTCCTTAATTCAAGTAATATCTAAATCTTTCTTCATATATCGACAAAAACCTTTATTTTTTCAAGAATTCATTCCAACTTTCTAGATAATTTTATCAATAAATCAAATCAGACTAGGTTGAATTTGTCAAAATTCACTACTACCAGTATAATAAAAGATAGAAAGGAGAGAAAGTATGAAAAAACAGGTAAATCAAACCCCGCTCGAACCAAATGTGGACAACCTAGCTCGTGCCATCTTTGTTGTAAACCGACATGCCAAAACGGCAACAAACCCTAAATTTTTATATTTACTTAAAAGAAAAGCATTAGAAAAGCTTTTAACAGAAGGAAAAGCCAAAAAAGAAGGACTTCATTTTTCCAGAAATCCAAAAAATAGTCAACAGCAATCCGATGTCTTAATTTCAGCCGGAGATTATTATTTTCATATGCCTCCCACAAAGGATGACTTCTCTCGCCTACCACACCTTGGAAATTTGAATCAGACATATCGCAATCCAAAAACCTATCTATCACTTTCTCTAGCTAAAAGCCTTCTACAGCAATACGTTGGAATTGAAGAAAAAGCGGAGAATTCTTATCGACCTAATAAACGAACCTACCAAAAACCCGTATTTAAAAAGCTGGGAGAAAGTTATCGTTAAGTAGAAAAGCGGAGGGCTTCTTGAGCTAGACTTTGAAAACATGGAAAAAACCAGGTGTATGTACCTGGTTTTTTTAATAGAGGTAATTTAAGGTGCGCTGATCGGCTAAATTTGTATCAATTGGGCAGTCTTTTGAATCTCTACCATACTGCCATACCCACACATTTGCTTTACATTTTGGTGAATGCGGTCTAAATACTGGTGCCTTTCGCTCCTTTGTTACACCTGTTTCTGGTTCCGAACTCCAAAGAATTGTTTGGACCGCGATCTGATTATTCTTTCTTACAGCCTCGCAATAAGCATTGGAAAAATCGCCTTCGGATGGATCATGGTAAATACCCGGCCGGAAGCCAGTTGGGTAAATGGACTCCACCCACCCGCGAATCCATGCTTCATCTACAGCAATAAAGCGCTCAATATTTGCAAACAGTGCTACATTATTGGAAATGCCTAGACGTCTTGCATTGAATATGGCATTTCGTGCAGCAAGCTGCCCTTTTTCAAAGCCTGTTGCATCGGAAAAAACATGATAAATAGGCAAAATCTTGATTCCTCGGTTTCGTAAAAATGAAATTTCCGCTCTTGTTAAACCATGTGAAACATTCGGCACTTCGCTTAAATATCTGCCCCAAAATTTCGGGTTACCATATTTACTTTTCACACATGTATATAATTCTTCATCGGCGGTTCCTGCCGAATCCACTCCCCACACATATCTAGGCATATTCACAACTCCTTAGTGCATGTCAGATTAAGATTTCCATTTATGGATTAATTGATTGTTTTCTCCTTTTGCAAATACATCAATTCGGTTGCGACTCCATGAGGCTGAGGATGGTTCAGAGGTTAAAGTTCCGCCAAGATCCTCCCATTCATTCCAACGGCTTCCATCCCAATTTTTCAAATAGAGATGATCATCCGTTCCTTTTACAAATACATCTAGATTATTAGATTCTCTTGAAGATACAGCTGGACTTGAAGTTAATTGGCCACCGAGGTCCTCCCAGTTGCTCCAATTCGCCCCATCCCAATACTTATGATAAAGAGCACGATTTTCACCACGTGCAAATACATCAATACGATTAGTCCCCCAAGAGACTGCACCAGGAGCCGAGGTAAGAATGCCTCCTAAATCCTCCCAATCGCTCCATCCATCTCCATCCCAATATTTATGATAAAGATGGCGATCTGTACCCCTTCCAAATACATCTAGACGATTCTCCGACCATGAGGCAACTGCAGGTGATGACGAGAGGACACCGCCTAAATCCTCCCATTCACTCCATGAGGAGCCGTTCCAATACTTATGAATCAGCTGATTATTGTCACCACGAGCAAAAACATCTACCCTTCCTGGCCCCCATGAGACAGCAGCTGGTGATGAAGTAAGGGATCCGCCAAGACTCTCCCAATCTGTCCATCTCGATCCATCCCACATCCGGTGATAGAGGACCCGATTTCTTCCGCGTACGTAGACATCCAATTGGTTTCTGCCAGGCACTGCTACAGACGGTCCTGATGTTAAATATCCTCCAAGGTCTTCCCATTCACTCCAATTCTTTTCAGGAGAGAAGCCAATATTTTCATAGGTAAGTCGAATAATCCCCTTAAATATCCTTTCAAGTACCCGGTCTGGAATTCGGTAAGGGGTTAGCACAGCAAAAATCCAATTGGCTTGATTTCGAAAAGCTTGGTAGGTCTGATTCACCTTTTGGTCAAGGGAACCCGAAAATTGATTTTGCGTCATGAGGGTAAACATGATAAGCTGCATCGCAATATACTGTGACACCCTCCTATTGACATTGTATTCTGCTAATTCATCAAAGTAGGGCTTTGCATTTTTTCGCACTTCTTTCCACACATTTTGAAATTCTTCCGTTTGTCTTGTTTGATTCTCCTGTACGTAGGGATTTATATAATAAGCTTGTTGGTAGCCGTTAACCGGATAAGATGGGTAATAATATTGCGGAACTGTCCGATAATAAGGATTCATTTGATATCCACCATATGGTTGATTCATAGCAGGTACCTCCCTTTTATTTATTCAAATGCGCTTTGGCGTATTTGCGCCCAGATTTTAGGCCCACAGGAAGTGGGTCATAAAGACGTTGCCACAGGATGTGGCGTTTTTAGTCTTTGATCTTACTAACTCGAAAAATTTCCTTTAAAAATCTGTGGCATCCGCCGGAGGCTTTTAACTTTATTCAGTAAGGCTGAATGAAGTTAAAAAGTCTTCATTTCATACTATGACGTTATTTAGGAAAGTAACCCATTTTTTCATATTCTCTTGCGACATATCTCCATATTTACCTATCCAACTGTGTTCTGACATGTCTAAATTTTCTAAAAAAGGACTTTACTTTTTGCCTTTTTCCCTTCATAATAGAAAGACAACTAGATAATGCCATTTATTTTCTTAGAATAGCATATTTCTAGTGGCGCTTATGAGGTAACGACGTTTTATTTACAAATAAGCGAAAAATTAAAAGGAGTGATTAAGTAATGGACCATTTTAACAAAGAGCAAAAAAATGAAGTAGTTGTTATTCCTCAAACGCCTGATGAAGAAATGTATGAGAAGGTAGCAGAAATGGTTCTCATCCAATCACAGGCCTCCTTTAAGAAAGAGCAATTACTTAAACAAATTGACCAATCACTAATTGAACGAGATGAAACATTATTTATGGAACTTACAAAACAATATAATATGTTACTGTCACAACATAATTTTTTACAATAATTAATCGGCTAGTGCAAGATGCACTAGCCATTTTCATTTATAAAAAACGATGCAGCCTTTTGCGCTACACCGTTTCACTTGATGCGTGGAAGTTTAATTTCGAAGGTTGTGCCTTCATTTTCCTTGCTATCCACCTTAATTTCCCCATTATGGTTTTCGATAATATTATAGCTTACCATGAGCCCAAGGCCAGTTCCCTTTTCCTTAGTTGTATAAAAAGGCTCACCGATTCGTTCAAGGATGGATTTTGGGATTCCACACCCCTCATCAACAAATAAAATATAAATGGAGTCATTTGTAACCATTGTGCGAATCGTAATAGTACCGCCATTTTCCATCGCATCAATGGAATTTTTAATAAGATTGATGAAGACTTGCTTAATCTGATTTTCATCACATGTAATCACTGAATCTTCATTCATAAAATCAATATTGATTTGAATATTTTGAAGGATTGCCTGTGTTTCAAGTAATGTCACAACATCACGTAAAATGGTCCGGATATCCATATTTTTGAATTTAATTTCGGAAGGCTTTGCCAGCAACAAGAGCTCACTTAAAATTAATTCAATTCGATTTAATTCAGAAAAAATAATGTCAAAGTAATTTTGTTTCCCTTGGAAATCATCATTAAACAATTGTAAAAAGCCTTTGATAGCGGTTAATGGGTTTCTGATTTCATGGGCAATTCCTGCCGCAAGCTGTCCAGCGATCGATAGTTTTTCAGATTTAATCATTAATTCCTCTGCTTTTATTCGGTCAGAAATATCACGAATAATGACCTGAACTGCCGATTCCCCGAAATAAGTAGTCGGTATTCCGATTAATTCTGTATAAACCTGCTTTCCTTGGAATGTATACCACGATTGTTTGCTAAAATTAATTTCTTTCTTTTCCTCATTTACAATTTTGATGAATTCACTAACTTGATCATGATCTTCTGGGTGAAGAAAGCTATAAATATTTTTCCCTAACATTTCCGTATAGCTGTTAGCACCAAACATTTTAACGCCCGAATCATTAATGAATACCCAATTATTTCGATAAATCACAGCAATCGTATCAATTGAATTTTGGATAATACGCTGGTAGCGTTCACGACTTCTATGAATGATGTCATGGAAGGACTTGCGCGATGAAATATCATGCAAAACGATATACTCATATATCTCATCTTTTACATAGATTGGAACTTCCTTCACTTCAAGATAGATTTTTTCCTTGTTTTGTTTCACCCATTTTTGCTCGATAATGCCTAAGCGAAAACCGTTTTGGAGTTGCTCGATTCGTTTAGCCACCACCTCGTGGAATTCTTCGTCTATAAACAAATAAATGGAGTTTCCAATTACCTCATTTGGATGCAGAATTTCTAATAAGGAAGTTGCTTCCCTGTTCAAATAAACAATCTGACCCAATTTTGATATCACTATTGGAAATGGGGCTTCATCTATTAAAATCGGTGCATCTACCAATTTAGCAGGAGCAAGCGGATCATCTGAAATAAACGAAGATAATAAAGAATCGAGCCTGTTTTCCTCATGAACCCGGTTAGTTGTCGGCTCCACTAATACTTTCATTGTTAATAATATTTCCTCATACTCGGACTCGGAATAATAGATTGGTTCAATAGTTGTCTCGAACCAAATGATATCATCATTTGATTTCAACACTCTTAATGCACATTCTGATTGTTGTTGCTTATTGAAAAAATAGCTCTCTAGCATGAAACGGTCATCTTTATGGATGATATTTTTAATCGACATTCCAATCAGCATGTCATTCGTATACCCTAAGATTTCTTTGCAGTTGTTTGAAATATAAAGAATTTGACCATTTATAGTCACTGTTAACACAAGATTAACTGTTGGTGTTGCTGATACATGCACTGGAGCACTGTGATGATTTCCTGTTTTCATATATTGTACCCCCTCCCTTTAATCGTTTGTTTTGATAATTATGATCAATCTTGTATATGAATTTTCGATGTATTTATATATATAAATTGGTTCATGTAACCATTTTTTTACTATACTATTACATTAATTTAGGGGCTAATTCATATCCATAGGCAGAAAGACCTGTTTTATTTCTATTATAAAGAAAATTCGGCAAAATTCCCAATGTTTTTCAACAATTGTAAAAAATGAAAAAAGCCAGGTTCTTTGGGAACCTGGATCCTGTCTCTCGTTAATTAAAGCCCGCCTTCATATTTACCATCGTTTTTAGATGCTTTTTCTTTTTTGGCTTTTTTCTTATGTGCTTTGTTAGCAGCAGCACTGCCAAACTCTTTACCGAATTCTGTATCTGTTACAGCCGAATCAAAGCCTTTTTTATTTTTTTGTTCTGGATCATTCTTCTTATTACGTTTTGCCATAGCCTGAATGCACCCCCTTAGTGTTTATCATCATTATTTTCTTCACTAAGGAAATTTCTATTCAACAATTGGCTGGTGGAGTGACCCACAATCTGACCGCTTAATCCCAGAGCTTGTAGATGGCTTGGGTGCCACTGTTTTCTTCTCCTTTTTCGGCTAGGTCATCATACATTCTTTTCGCGAGTTCAAGGCCTGGTGTTTCCATTCCCATTGCTTTTGCTTCCTCTAGAGCAATTCCCATATCTTTAATGAAGTGTTTGATGTAAAAACCGGGTTTATCATTGCCTTCAATCATTCGTGGAGCAAGATTGCTTAATGACCAACTTCCAGCTGCCCCTGTGGAAATGCTTTTTAATACTGTTTCTGGATCAAGTCCCGATTTTTTCGCATAAATCATTGCTTCCGCTACACCAATCATATTTGATGCAATTGCAATTTGATTACACATTTTAGTATGCTGTCCAGAACCTGCCTGACCTTGGTAGACGATGTTTTGTCCCATTATCTCAAGCAGGGGCTTACATGCTTCAAATACCTCGTGATCGCCACCAACCATGATAGCGAGTCTTGCTTCTTTTGCACCGACATCTCCACCAGAAACGGGCGCATCTAAAGAATACATACCATGCTGTTTACACGCTTGATCAATTTTTATCGCTAAAGAAGGGGTTGAAGTTGTCATATCAATAAAATAAGTTCCTTCTTTAGCATGTGCCAAGAGTCCATTGTCACTTAGGTAGATATCCTCTACATCATGCGGATATCCAACCATTGTAATGATGACATTTGCCTCGTCTGCAACTTCCCTGGCAGACTGTTTCCAACTCGCGCCTTGTTTGACAAGCTCTGCTGCTTTTTCTTTCGTGCGCGTATAGACAAGAACCTTGTACCCTTTTGAAAGGATATGGCCAGCCATGCTTTTTCCCATGACACCTGTTCCGATGAAGCCCACTACTGTATTTTCACTTAAGACATTTGTATGTACCATTGCTTTTTCTCCCTCATTTTTTATTTTCATCATACCATATTTTGAAATATCGGAAGACCGAAAAAACTTTTTTATAAAATTCCAGGAAAATTGGGGATTTGTACCTTACGAAATCTGTACGTATTCCATAGGATATAACAAATAGATATGGAGGTGTTCTAAATGGGTGAAAGAAATCACGGAGGATATGGAGCAGGTTTTGCTTTGATTGTTGTATTGTTCATTCTATTGATCATTGTTGGAGCTGCATATGTAGGTTACTAATTCTTTAAGGATTTTAAAGATTAATTATAAAAAAGAAAGGGAGATGTAAAATGGGTTGCTGTGGATACGGTGGCGGATTTGGTTATGGAGGCTATGGCTACGGTGGTGGCTTTGGATACCGCGGAGGCTTTGCGTTGATTGTTGTATTATTCATTCTTCTAATCATCGTTGGCGCTGCTTGGTTTTAAAATAACAAAAAAAGAGTAGCCAGCTACCTAACGGTTGCTGGCTTTTTCATGTTATTCTCCATCAAACAGATCCCGAAATTTCTTCATTTCCTGATCTACTTTCGGCTTCATATTAAATGGGTTTTTCGGTTGAACCATGTTTTCAGGGTTTATATCGGATCTAATCCCAATTTTATCCCCCGCCATATCGGCATTGATAACTCCTTCATATCTACCATCAAAATGTGGGTCTCTTTCAGGATAGTCGCGATCATTATCTGGCATTATTAATACCTCCTCATCTATAAATTGGCGTGTTTCAAGAAAAATATGTACATTTTACACAACAAATAGGAATAATAAAACCAATATGTGTGAAAGAAGGAGTGTTTAAAATGGGAGCCATTGACCGCGAAGGTTATCGATTTGAAACCGAGTATAGTGTGATTAATCAAAACGGAGCCATCCATGTCTATCAAGATGGAGAATTTATTAAAGAATTACCCTTCACTTTTACGGGGGAACATCCTCAACCTGCATTAATCGAAAAAGTAGTTGAATCGTTTTTTGTAAATAATCAATAATGTGACTAGTTATGCTTCTCATCCTATGAAATCTAACGTAAAATGTGGTGTGAGGTGATTAGCTTGTTTCGTAAAGAATTATTTGTGTTCGATGCAAATAAACCCAAAAAGTGCGTGATTCGAAATTATCATGAATCTGATTTTGACGACTTAATCCAAGTTCAACGGGAAAGCTTTCCCCCACCATTTCCTTCTGAATTATGGTGGAATAAAGAACAATTGCATAATCATGTTAGCCTTTTTCCTGAAGGTGCCCTTTGTGTTGAAATTGACGGAAAAATATGCGGATCCATGACTGGATTAATTGTTCAGTTTAACCCGAGTCATCCGGAGCACACATGGGAGGAAATCACAGATAACGGATATATTCAAAATCATACAACAGATGGGAACACATTGTATATTGTGGATATTTGTATTAGCCCAGCCTTCCGAAAATATGGTCTAGGAAAATGGTTAATGCAATCGATGTATGAGGTTGTCGTTCATTTAAAACTGGAGCGATTATTGGGTGGCGGACGAATGTCCGGGTATTCAAAGCATGCAATAGACATGAGTGCTCAAACCTATATGGAGAAAGTTGTTGCGGGTGAACTGAAGGATCCGGTGATTACCTTTCTCCTCCGCTGTGGACGTACACCTGTCCAATTGATTGAAAATTATCTTGATGATGAGGAATCCTGTAATTATGGATTACTAATGGAATGGAAAAACCCTTTTGGTATAGATGCAAAAAAACGAGTCTAACATAGACTCGTTTTTTCTATTATTTCATAAAGTTTGCTTTTACAAACTCAACAACTTCTTCAGTTGTGCTCATAGAAAGAATTTTTTCTTTATTACTTGCGATCTCTGCTTTCGAAAGCTTTTTAATTTGAGTACGTGCAGGTAAGATGGATGTCGCACTCATACTGAATTCATCAAGCCCAAGTCCTAGAAGAATTGGAATCGCGATGGTGTCACCGGCCATTTCTCCACACATTCCTGCCCACTTACCTTCTTTATGTGCTGCTTCAATAACCATTGAAACAAGACGCAGGATGGAAGGTGAGTACGGCTGGTAAAGGTAAGAAACACGCTCATTCATACGGTCAGCAGCCATTGTATACTGAATTAAATCATTGGTTCCAATACTAAAGAAGTCAACTTCTTTCGCAAATTGATCAGCTAATACTGCAGTTGATGGAATCTCAACCATGATTCCAATTTCAATAGATTCAGAAACAGCAGTTCCATTTGCCACAAGCTTTTCTTTTTCTTCAAGTAATATTGCTTTTGCTTGCCTAAACTCATCAAGTGTTGCAATCATAGGGAACATAATTTTTAAGTTTCCAAATGTGCTTGCACGAAGTAAGGCACGTAACTGCGTACGGAAAATATCCTGCTCCTCCAGGCAAAGACGAATTGCTCTAAAGCCAAGGAATGGATTTAGTTCTTTCGGCAGATTTAAGTATGGAAGCTCTTTATCTCCACCTATGTCTAATGTACGAACGACAACTGGCTTACCTTCCATTTTTTCAAGAACAGTTTTATAGGCTTCGAATTGTTCATCTTCTGAAGGAAGCTGGTCACGCCCCATGTATAAGAACTCAGTACGGTATAGCCCGATCGCTTCCCCGCCATTCTCAAGGACACCCTTGACATCTTCAGGAGTCCCAATATTTGCAGCAAGCTCAACATGCTCCCCGTCACTTGTAACGGTTTTTTCATTTTTCAATTTAGCCCATTCAGCTCTTTGTGCTTCATATTGTTCTTTCTTTTGACGATACTGAGCTAAAACTTCTTCAGATGGATCAATAATGACAGCACCATCAAGTCCGTCAACAATCACCATCACCCCGTTTTGAATATTGGAGGTGACAGACTTTGTTCCAACGACAGCTGGGATTTCCATCGATCTTGCCATGATGGCAGAGTGAGAAGTACGACCACCAATATCAGTCGTAAAGCCTTTTACATAATTACGATTTAACTGAGCAGTATCTGAAGGAGTTAAGTCTTCCGCGATGATAATTACTTCTTCTGAGATCATACTTGGATTTGAAATTGTAACCCCTAATAAATGCGCAAGGACACGCTTTGTAACATCACGAATATCTGCAGCACGTTCTGCCATATATTCATTTTCCATTCCTTCAAACATTGAAATGAACATGTTTGCAACTTCTTGCAAGGCAAATTCAGCATTTACACCTTCAGAATTAATTTTATCTTTAATTGGGTTAAGCAGCTCTGGATCACTTAATACTAGAAGATGAGCAGAGAAAATTGCAGCTTTGTCTTCCCCAAGCTCTTCATTCGCTCTATTTTTAATTACTTCTAATTCATCTTTTGATTGATTAACAGCGTCCTCAAAACGTTTAGTTTCTGCATCTTTATCAGAGATTGACTGTTTTTCAACTGTTAAATCCGGATGCTCTAATCGAAAGCTTTTTGCAATTGCTATCCCTGCTGATGCAGCAATACCTTTAATCATATTAGCCATTATTCACCAAGTCCTTCATTCACCATAATTTCTGATAAATTTGCGATTGCCTCTGCTTCATCAGAACCTTGAGCTGTGATTTTGACTTCAGCACCTTGTCCAATTCCAAGAGACATAACACCCATTATAGATTTAAGGTTAACGGACTTCCCGTTATATTCTAATTGAATTTCTGAATTATATTTACTTGCAGCCTGTACTAATACTGTCGCCGGGCGTGCATGAATTCCTGAATCACTTGTAATTTTAAATGTTTTTTCTGCCATGTTTATATCTTCCTTTCGTTATTAAAGAATCAAATTGATTACTTGTAGTATTTGTTCGTTTTCGATAGATATGTAAAGAAGAGTTACATGTTCTAAATTGAAGTTTTATAAATAAAAAGGCACGAGAAAGAGAATAAAACACTATGGACGAAAGACGTTAACTTTACCTCATAGCTCTTATTATTTCTTTACTCATGCCTGATCGAATCAGTAACACGTAAATAAAACATGTATGTAAATGTATAGAATTCGGATTTTAAGCCCTTGACTTTACAATCTAACCACTAACAAAGGACAGTATAGCATAAAGATTAGACATATTTCAACAAATTGATACCAGTCCTTAAAGATTATCATGTATAATAAACAATTATTGTATTTTATATACAAACTAGAGTTGGAGGTATTTTCATTGATCAAGCTGATTGTAAGTGATTTAGATGGAACACTATTACAGGATAATAATACAGTTAAATCTAAGGATGCCGAAGCCTTAAAACTGGCTATTCAGGAAGGCCTTCAAATCAGCATTGCAACTGGGAGAATGGATACTGAAATTAAAGAAGTATTAAAATCGATTGGACAAAAATTTCATCGAATTAGCCAAAATGGTGCTTTTGCATCGACTATTGACGAAAAGTCAATTTTTTCCAATACCTTCACTACTGAAATAGCAGAGCAAATTTATAAAGAAGTACTACATCCAAAATTCGTCACGATTGTTTGCAGCTATGACACCAATTTCACACATGAAAACAATGAATATGTGGAGGACATTCAAAAAAGAATGTTCCATCCAATCATCATTGATCCAGAAATCAGTTCGAAATTTAGTGAAGTTAAACCATCAAAGATTACGTTGATTGGCTTTGAAAATGATATTTTTGAAATTCATGAAAAGCTTTCAAATGAATTTAAGGATGAGATGGATTTATTCATTTCTGAAACACATGTCCTAGACATTATGCCAAAGCAAATCAGTAAAGGGAATGCGATTAAAAAGCTACTGGCTGAGCTTTCTCTAAATCCAGAGGAAATTGCCTGTATCGGGGACTCCTTTAATGATATCCCTATGTTCCGTTTAACCCCTTATAGCTTTGTAATGTCTACGGCACATGACGATGTGAAAAAAGAGGCGAAATTCGAAGTAGAATCTGTTGCTGAAGCGGTTGAAATGATTTTAAAAGAGAATAGTAAGCAGCGTGTTTAATTGAAATAGCTAAAGAAGAACCTGAGGAAACCAGGTTCTTTTGCTATTTTTTCTTTGTAAGGCTTTTTATTTTTGCTTTTATTTGCTTCACCATTTCCTCACAATCCAAGTTCTCGTCTGCACTTATTTCTTCATCCCCATATCTTACTCTTTCATAGAGCTCAACAAGACGATCATCCAGAAAATGATTTCGACTTAACCATTCTGTCACACTTTCATGATGGTGGCGACCAAGTCCGTGCTGGGCAGAAAGCACCTCTAAATCAAGAATAAGCCTTCTGACCTTTGCTTGCGGGGGTTGCCGTTTCGGTTTTCTCCATTTTGCGGCAGGTACCCGAATTCCCTCAGTGACTGATACGTATTGATAGACATCTCCCACTACTGCAACTTCTTTTACAAACCTCTTTCTTGCTAAGATGAAGAGGATCACCGCTAAAATAAGAGCCCCCAGAATCATTAAATAAAACCAAATATCAAAACTTCCAATCATCTCTAAAAACGGATTTTTCTTTTCTGTTTCTTCCCAGTTTAGGGTTCCAACACTTTCTCCTTGCGATCCTCTAACCGATTCAATATCTTCAACAGCATTAAAAAGCGGCTTTGAAACCCAATAAAGGCCTGTTCCAATCATTGAAGATACAAAGGACAATCCCTTCACAAAAAGAATTGGAAATACAACCGCAACTGCAATTGCCCCTATAAACAGGCTGCAAAATAAACCAATGACAGACCATACGTTATTTTTCGCCGTAACATTATTCATTACAAACGAGTTCTGACTTACACTGTTTAATATTTTACCAATCATGAAAAATACCAATTGTGTAACAAGTAAATACAATACAAGATCACTGTGGACATACCCTTGCACTTTTGCCGCAAAATAAGTAAGCCCACCAATTAGTAAGCTACCATTTAACACTACCGCTTCTGTTAGCTTTGGTTTTTTAAGGTAATGAATAATTATTCGGTAACAAACGACAGCTGCAATTACTAAACTCTGTCCGAACGCCAAGCCCATTTTACTACTCACAATAGCAAGCAGCGGTACGACCAGCATAATAAAAAGATATGGGGTATTGGATTTCATTAACGACAAGATTACCCCTATCAGGACGGCCCCCGCACCTGTAATAAATAGGAATGGCAGAATTGGCGGCAGCTGTACAGTGTGGATATACAACAATATCAATAAAATATATAGAAGGATCACTTCCATAATATATGGATATGACTTTAGCAATGATTGACTAAATCGCACGGGAATCCCCCCTCTTCACTGAAAAGGAAGATTTGTGTAAATAGATCGTGTCCTCATTTTCGATTAGTTTAAAACAATCGACACCCTTCCTTGCAAAGCTTCTTAAAATGAGTTGCTCATTTTCTTCAATTTCACCTAAAACAATCATATATGGTGAAAGTTGCTGTTGCCTTTCAATTGCATGAATCATGTAATGAAACGGGATTGTAACACTATGCTTACTCAGTCTTGCTATCAATTCAAGTGCTTTCGCTAAATGCTCCTTCCCTTTTCCAAGAGGAAGATGGATAAATGGCGTTTTACCAGCTTTCCTAGAATTGACAAAAACCTCGAACGGAATATTTTTTACGGTTGCCGTTTCTAACAAATAGGTTAACCCGCTTAAATATTGCTCAAGCTTTTGTTCACGGACATTAATGATAATCGTCCACGAAAACTGAGCTGTTTTATCAAAAAGTTTTGTCTGTAACTGATTGGTACGAGCACTAGCTTTCCAATGAACACGATTAAATGGATCAGTTGAAACATAGCCTCTCGTTCCTACAATTGACGTCATGTCTTCAAAAAATGAACTCCTGATTGGATATTCCCCTTGATTTTTCGGAATAATTTTTTCAATTCCTCCAACTGGTTCAGGTGAAGAATAGATAATCGTCTCAAAGCTAACGGGCTTCATATCATGAAGATATACGTCACCAAAGCCAAATAAATGTGGGATTCTGAGTTCAAGTGTTCTGATTTTTGCAACTCCCCTTTGTTTCCCTTCAAATGGTAGCCTTGTCGTAAAGGCGTGTCTTCCGAAAAGAGTAAGTGGCAGAGTTAATTCAACCTGTTCTGTTTCTAGTACTTTTCTCTCATTTTTAAATCCTATTACATGGTCTACTGTCATCCGGATGGTTCCATTAAAAATTGGTAATAACCCCTCTTGTCGTAAGGTAAGTGAAAAATCACTTTCTTCTCCTTGAAAGAGTTTAACCGTTTCCTTGTCCACCGAAACAACGATTTTATTTCCAACATGTTTTAAATAATATTTGTTTAGAAAGACAAATAAAAGAAATAGCACACCAACAAACACAAGCAAAAATACCTGTGAAAGGATTCCGACTAGAATAATTACGGAAGAAAGAAATGTCATATACGACATTTCATTTCCAATGGATACTTGCCGTTGCCAGTTCATTACTTTATAGCTCCAGCTTCAACCGGTACAGATACAGCCCGAAGCAGCTCCTGAATAATCTGGCGATTTGTCTTCTTTAATGATCCTTCCATCGTCAACACAAGACGATGTGAAATCACATATGGGGCCATAAACTTTATATCCTCCGGGGTTACAAACATACGTCCTTCTAAATACGCCTTCCCTTGAGAAGCCTTCATTAGTGCCAGAGTTCCCCTCGGGCTCACTCCAACCTCAACATCCGCATGCTCTCTTGAGGCATGAACAATTTGCAATAAATAATCTTCAACCTCATCAGAAAGCCTTACTTGCACAACTTCAGCCTGCATCGCAAGAATCTCTTCTTTTGTTAGGACCTCTAAAATTTCCTCGATCGGATTATTTTGCCGATACGTTCTCATTATTTGCTTTTCCCCTTCAAAGCTAGGGTAGCCCAGATCAATTTGCACAAAGAAACGGTCCATTTGAGCCTCTGGAAGCGGAAAGGTACCCTGTTGTGATTCAATTGGATTCTGCGTTGCAATTACAACAAATGGCGAAGGAAGTTTTAATGTTTCGCCATCAATTGTTACCTGACGCTCCTCCATTACCTCCAGTAAACTTGATTGCGTTCTAGGAGTCGCACGGTTAACTTCATCAGCCAATAGGATATTGGTCATAACCGGACCTGGACGAAGTTGAAATTCCTGCTCCTTCGGGTTGAAAAATTGAATTCCTGTAATATCACTTGGTAACACATCTGGTGTAAATTGAATCCGCTTAAAATTACCGCTAATTGATTTCGCGAAACTCTTCGCAAGCATTGTTTTTCCGGTACCAGGGACACTTTCTAGTAAAATATGACCTTTATTAATAAGAGAATTTAATACTAATTCAATAACATCATCCTTCCCGATGATGACTTTCCCAATATTCTCTTTGATTTTTTGAACATTCTCTTTTGCAGACATAATTGCCTCCCATTTTTGCTAAAAATAGTAATAATGTAATAATTTAAATTTATCAAAAATATAGGCATTTTCCAACATAATTCTTTAATACGATCATCGAACGAAAAAAAAGGAGAGTTTTTTACTCTCCTTCTAGCGTTCCTTTAACTTAAACCAGAAAGATCCATAGTAATGGCCTGTCTGTTTCATTTAATTATCCTTTTGTAATCTTAATGATATTTTCTTCTGAGAGATTAATGTTTCCTTGCTTAGTAAGAACAATCTTTTCTCCTTCAGCTAGGTTTGTGAATACGATCGGAGTAACAATTGCCGTTGCATTTTCCTTAATATAGTCTAAATCAACTTTTAAAAGCTGCTGACCTATTTTGACCTTATCATTTTCACTCACGAAAGTTTCAAAACCTTGTCCTTTTAGATTAACTGTATCGATTCCGACATGAATTAAAATTTCTCGGCCCGAATCAGATAGAATACCAATCGCATGCTTTGTAGGGAACACATTGATAATTTTTCCATTAACAGGTGAAGCAATTACACCGTCTGATGGAATAATTGCAAAGCCTTCACCCATCATTTTACCAGAAAATACCGCATCAGGAACTTCAGTAATTGGTTTTATTTCACCCTTGATAGGTGAAACAAATTGTTCAACACCTTGTCCCCCATTACTCAATTGCTCCTGATTCGTTATTTCTTTAGTTTGATTCGTTTCTGCTCCACGAGGCTTTTTCCCGCTCATTACGTCCTGCATTTGACTTTTTATAATTTCGGAACGCGGTCCAAAGATGGCCTGAATATTATTTCCAACTTCCAGCACACCAGCAGCACCCAGTTTTTTCAATTCATCCTTATCGACATGTTTAATATCATTTACTGACACACGAAGTCGAGTGATACATGCATCAAGATGTGAAATATTTTCTTGTCCGCCCATTGCATTTAGGATGTTATAAGCAAGATCTCCAGCCTGCCCTTTCTTATCCTCTTCACCTTTTGCTACTTCACGTCCAGGTGTCATAAGATTAAATTTACTTATTGCAAATCGGAATACAAAATAATAGATAACTGCAAAGACTAGGCCTACCAAAATCGTAATCCACCAAGGTTCTTTACCAGGTAATATACCAAATAAGAAAAAGTCGATTCCTCCTCCAGAGAAGGTGTAACCTATATTAACACTTAAAAACGTCATTAAAACAAATGATAGTCCATCTAGGATTGCATGGATTAAGAAAAGAATAGGTGACACAAACATAAATGAAAATTCAAGCGGTTCTGTAATACCCGTTAAAAACGATGTTAGGGCACCTGATCCTAATAAACCAGCTACAAGTTTTTTATTTTCCGGACGCGCAGCATGATACATTGCTAACGCAGCAGCCGGCAAACCAAACATCATAATTGGAAATTCGCCAGCCATAAAGTTACCAGCTGTAATATCGACCCCATCTTTCAATTGGGCAAAGAAGATTGTCATATCTCCTCTAACAACTTGACCAGCTGCAGTTGTATAAGAACCGAATTCGTACCAAAAAGGAGCATGGAAAATATGATGTAACCCAAACGGAATCAGCAATCTTTTTATAAATCCGAAGAAAAAGACTGCAAAATACGTACCTTCTTCTATTAGCCATAAAGAAGCAGTATTCATCGCTTCTTGAACTGGCGGCCAAATGATTAATAATAAAAGACCCGCTATAAAAGAAAATGCGGCTGTTGCAATCGGTACAAATCGTTTACCTGCAAAGAAACCGAGAAATGAAGGCATTTCAATATCATGAAAGCGATTATAGGCGAAAGCAGCAATAAGACCAACAATAATTCCCCCAAATACACCTGTTTGCAATGTAGGAATTCCTAATACTGATGCAAATGCCGGGTTATCAGCAAGCATATCAGGAGTTACTCCTTGCCATGAACTCATAACCTGATTAAGAACTAAGTAACCTACCAAAGCTGCAAGTGCTGCTGCACCATCCCCAGCTAAGCCAATTGCTACCCCAACTGCAAAGATAAGGGCTAGGTTACTAAAGATAATTCCACCTGCATCCTCCATCACTGATGCAGCAAGTTGAATCCAATCAGCATCCAGGAACGGAAGATATTGTAGCATTGTTTCTTGTTGCATAGCATTTCCTATTCCGAGTAAAAGACCTGCTGCTGGTAAAAGGGCTACTGGAAGCATAAGCGCTTTACCGATTTTTTGCAGGACACCAAAAACTTTTTTGAACACGGTTAAAAACCTCCAATAATTTTTCACTCTCATTAAGAATTTCCCAAAAAAACAAAAAAAAGACATGAGCAGGAGTATGATCAAAAGAAGCTCACAGACACTAGATCCTGTTAACCTCAATTTAATCATTCTCTTTACTCATGCCTGATCGAATCAGTGACACGTTAAAAACAATGTTTTTTATTTAATTTTCTTCTGAAGCCTTTGTAAATGCATCGTAATATAGACAGCTTCAGCGTCAAAAACCGGTTTCTTCAATGTTTGTTGCATTATCTTAATGAGTTTCCATGAGAGATTATAGCATAAGGGATATTCTTCTTTCAAGAGAGTTGTGATTTTTTCTGGCTCTTCTACATTCTCTCCCGCTTTTACACGTTCAATGGCAAATCTCAAATGTCTTACAAGTCTCATATAATCAATGCTATTTTTATCAATCTCTATTTTCAGCTGATCCTCCACGGTCTGGACCAATTTTGTCACAAGTTGGGAATGCTGGTTTACTTCTGATAATTCTTTATTGGTTATTGCACTGTGTATGTGAAGGGCTATAAAACCTGCTTCTCCCTCAGGTAAGTGTATACTGCTTTCTTCCCAAAAAAGATCGATTACTTCTTTAGCGATGCCATATTCCAACGGATACAACGCTTTCGTCTCTATTAAAAAGGGATTACGGACTTCCATCCCCTGTGAAACCCGAGCAACCGTAAATATCAAGTGATCAGTCAAGGCAACATGGATGTGTTCATTCAAGGATGCGCCCGTTCTGCTTTTAATCAATTCTATAGAAGAAATAATCACTTTCTGTAAATCATCCTCTAAATATGGCAGTAGCTTAATATAGTTTTTTTGCTCTTTTTCATCTTTTAGGACAAACAGCTTTTCCACACTGGCAACATCAAGAACCTCATGCTGTTTTCGGTTAAAGCCGATGCCCTTTCCTATTATAACGACCTCTCCATAGTCGGAGTGATCTGCAATGATAACATTATTATTTAAAGCTTTAGATATGATAATGTCAGACATCTTAATTCCCCACTTTTATCTTTTACATACCATCCATATCCTATATGAGTAGGTCGAAGAAATCAATCATTTCAACTCATTCCCTTAATGATGGACAGTCGGTAGGGTGATAATTACTTTCGTTCCCAGTCCTACCTTACTTATCATTTTGAATGTCCCCTTATGGTCTTGGATAATCTTATTACTCATCGTAAGACCAAGTCCCATACCTTTTTCTTTTAACGTAAAAAATGGCTCTCCTATTTTTTCTAATCTTTCTTTCGGTATTCCGACTCCTGTGTCAATGATTTCAATTTTAATTTTATCGTCTGCAACAACCGTACGAATTCTTGTTTTACCTCCATTAGGCATTGCATCGATGGAATTTTTGATGACATTGACAAATACTTGAATGAGTTCATTCTTATCTCCATAAAGAATGGCTTCTGCAGCGTGATTTTCAACCATTACTTCAACATTATGAAGGATTGCTTCGTGAGAAGTAAGCTTTATTACATAATCAATCAATTCCTTGACTTTAAATTCCTTTAGAATTTTACTTTGCGGCTTCGAAAACACGAGCAATTCACTAACGATTTGATTAATTCGATCGAGCTCTGATAAGATAATATCTGATATTTGTGAGGTTGATTCGCTTTTTTCCTTTTGCAATTGGACAAATCCTTTAATGGTGGTAAGCGGATTTCGGATTTCATGAGCAATTCCAGCGGCCAATTCACCCACAACAGAGAGTTTTTCCCTTCTAAGGGCAAGCTCTTCAGCAGCCTTCACATTTGATATATCCCTGCCAATCGTGACAAGACCCGTTCTTTTTCCTTCTTCAAATAGTGGTACACGGATGACATCAAAGGTTTTCACCTCTCCGCTTGGAATCATAATTGATTGTTCATTCCGGGTCTTTTCTCCCTTTTCCCATGTTTCCTCATCTAATTGGAAATTCCGAATCAAAAATTCTTCAAACTCTGGATACATCTGCGCTATTTCTAAATCGGTATTATTTTTATAAATATCAGAATGGAGGTTAAAAAGTTCATATGCATACCTATTTACGCGGATCCACCTGCCTTCTCCATCTTTAAAACAGACAAAATCAGGCATCGCATTAATAAGTGTTGTTAATTCATTTTGCTCTTCCAATGCTTTAATATAATCGTCATGTTTCTTAATAATAAGATGTATTAGAACAGTAGTAAAAATGACAAAAATTAGCCCTTTTCCTATTTGGAAATAATTACCGTAGATAGACGGAAATTTATCAATCACATATTCTGAAAAAGTAATCCAAATTAGGCTTGCCAAAAAATAGATGAGCCATAACCGCTTTTTAAAAACTTCTTTAAACACGACAAGCACCCCGTAACCAATTGACAACAAGTTCAATTTGCAGTATAATTATAATTTGTTCCCTAAAAACTTTAAACATAATTTTTTTATATAGATAAAGCAAGTTTGTTTTTTATCTTTTACATTTGAGAAAGACTTATTCACACTGGACCGGCTTCGGAGCCGAAAGGACGAAAGAGAGGTAGGGCTTTCGTTGTTTAAGATTTTCAAATCTACCGCGGCAATAAAATTATGAAAAGTGAATTACGCCCAAGACAAGAACCAACCGAATATATGCGGTTGGTTCTTTTTCATAGTTGATACTTAGCCCCATGAAGAGACCCATTGATGGGTTTCTCAGTAAATTCTATAGTTTTATCTAGAAAATTCTGTAATAAAACATAAAAACGCCTAGAGCCATTTGATTCTATACGTCATTATCCATACTATGCAACTTTTATCGCTTTTCCAAACGGCACTTTCGGTACATAATCATCCGGAACGAGCCAAAACACTTCAGTTTGAACTTTTAACTCTTCGTAAAAATAGCCTGTAACATCTGTGATATAAAACAAGGTATCAATCTTTTCCTGGTCAGCCCACTCCAGAACCTCCGTATAGGAGGACTTTCCATGAGTATAATATTTTATAGTAGGGTTTTGTATGGGTGTAATGCTTCTTATTTTAAAATCAGCTTGGACTAGCTGTGTTTCTGGAATCATTTCTCCGAAAAACTTTATGATATTGTTTATTAAAATTGATCGCACCTGATTAGTAGAAGTATCTATTGCAAGTGCAATCTTTTTATCTTTTCGATCCTTAAGTAAACCCATTAGTGACCTTTGCCATCTCACGTGTGCACTCAACTCCCCATCCATTATCACCAAAAGATTTTTCTCCTTGGCTACTCTATTTTGTGACTTTTTTCGCCCAAATATGAACTTTTCAACTAACAATACTTGGATAGCGTATTCATATGCCAGTGGGCAAAACTATCAAATATTGGGGGAATGAAAATGACTATTTCAAAGCAGGAATTACGAAAAAAACTTGAATTAAATAACGGAATTGGCTTTGTCGAACTCGGTGGTGTTCTGCATGAGATTAGACTTTTGAATGGAAATCATATTGCTTTTACTGGTGCGTGTTGGAGGTGGGAGCAAACAGAAATGCCGTCGGCCCATGGGGACTATCGTGTGTTAACCGATGTTCTAGTTGAAGAAGATCCAATTATACCAAAATTTCCAGATCAGGATATATATGAATTTTACGAATCTGTTCAAGATTATTCTTAAGCATCTTAGTGGTATAGATTTCCTTTTTCCATTATAGTAAATGCAGATAGCTAATTTTGAGGAGGAATACATAATGGCAAGCTTAAAACCATGGTTTGAAAAGGGCATGAACCAATACGACTACATTAACAGCATGCAAGTTCATAAGGGAAATTTATTAAAAGTATATAATCAATTTCGTTTAGACGATTCCGATAAAGAATTGCTTCAGTCCCTTCAAGAGAAAGAATTAAAAGCAATTATCTTAGCAGCTGATTGGTGTGGAGATGCGATGGTCAATCTCCCAATCCTCATGAGAATTTCGGATGAGGCATTACTCGAAACCCGTTATTTAATTCGCGATGAAAATTTAGAACTAATGGATCAATACCTAACAAACGGAAAGTCCCGCTCGATTCCAATTATTATTTTCGTGAATAAAGACTTTGAAGAGGTTGGAAAATGGGGACCAAGAGCACCTGAAGCCCAAGCAATCGCGGATGAATTAAAGGCAAGTGTTCCTGATAAAGAGTCTCCGGAATACGAAGCTGCATTTAAGGCATTTATTAAATCATTTACTGAACGTATCACAACAGACGAGACACTTTGGAACGACATAAAAAATAGCATCATTTCAACTATAAAAAATGCATAATATATAAACTTAAAAACATATACTATTGCTAAGACCGTCCATTACTTCCAACTTCGCAACGTTTGCGGGACTAACCAGATCGGAAATGTGGGCGGTCTTTTTTATGTCTTAAAGAGGAAGAAATAAATGGACCAGAAATACAATGGTGAATATAAAGGCCGTCGTATAATGAAATTTCCTCCGTAATCCTGAAGATTTTTTATGGCGCAGATATCCTGCAAAAAGGGTCACCCCAAGGCTCAGAATGGCTAAAATCCCACTTAATATCTTTGGGTTCATATACCCTGCTGCTTCCCCAAGATTGACTAACATGATTCCCCCATGAAATACAATCAAAATCGTCCCAATAATGGCAAGCTTAATATGAGATTTCATCATATATCGTGACATCTTTGCGAGTGTTATTTTCAATTTTCTAACCTTCGTCCTGCGGATGACAAGAAAAATAAAATACATATTTACATTGACGATAAAGAGGATGATTGCGATTTGAGCGAAAACCTGCCCTAAGGTGATGATTTGAGAGTCATGGGTTCTAAACATCCATATGTAAATAAACGTACTAATGACGAGCAGTACATTAAAGAAGATCCACATATAATAGGCCATCTTTTTCTGTCCCCCTTTCTCGTTCCCATTTTATCACAACATTTCCTAAAGCCCGTCTATTCATATTCATCCTCTGCCAAACATGCTAGAATTGAAAGGAGAATATGAATTGGAGGTAATCAAATGTCTACTTGTAATATCAATCACTCAAAAGAGGATGTAATCAAAAAGCTTCAAAGCCAAGAAAGTTTTCTACCGAAAGAACTATACAACAACACAATTCAATTTTTAGAGAAAGAACACATCCAGCTAACTTTAAATGAATTATTTCACCTCTTAAAAAAATATGATTTAGCTTCTGAAGAAGAACAACAAAAACGTATTCATGCTTTGGAAGAGCTTTTTAAAGCATAAGCAAAGGCACCGCAAAAAATGTGGTGCCTTACGAATACTATTTTACAACTGCATTTTTTTCCTCTACATATTCCCGAATGGCCAATAGGAAATCCTCACCATACCGTTCAAGTTTTGTCGTGGCAACCCCTTTTATTTCAAGCAGCTCTTTTTCATCTTTCGGAGCCACTTCACTCATTTCCCGTAATGTGCTATCCGAGAAGACGATATATGGCGGCACGCCATCCCGGGTAGAAATACCTTTCCTTACCTCACGAAGAATTTCAAATAACGTATTGTCAGTAACAACCTGCTTTTTCTTCACCTGTTCCTTTTTATAAATTTTAACTTCGCCTTTTAGAACAGGTAGTGCTTTTGCATCAAGAATAAGCACTGGATATTGGGAGTTGGTTAATTTGACATATCCTTCTGCTGCCAAAAAATCGATTAAGCCGACGATTTGCTTTTCCGAATACTGCTTTAATAAACCGTATGTGGATAGAGTTGTAAATCCAAACTCTTGGATCTTTTTATTCCTTGACCCTTTCAGCACTTGAGCAACCAATGTCTTCCCATAGCGCTCTTTCATCCTTTTGATACAGGAAAACACCATGAGTGCCTCGGTTGTCACATCCATTTTTTCACGCTCATCTTTACAGTTAAAACAACGACCACATTCTTCGTTATCGTTCTCACCGAAATATTCCAAGATATAGCTTTGCAGGCATTTTTCAGTATGACAGTAGTCAATCATTTGCTGGAGCTTATGATATTCCTGCTCTTTTTTCCCGTCATCCATCGTTGATTGCTCGATTAAGAATTTTTGGAGCTGAATATCCTGCGATGCAAATAATAAATAACAATCACTTTTTTCACCGTCCCTGCCCGCTCTTCCCGCCTCTTGATAGTAAGCTTCAATATTTTTCGGAAGATTATAGTGAATGACATATCTTACATTACTTTTGTCTATCCCCATCCCGAATGCATTAGTCGCAACCATGACATTCACAGTATCAAACAGGAAATTCTCTTGCGCATTTTTTCTCTCTTCATCTGAAAGGCCAGCATGATATTTTCCTGCTAAAAAGCCTTCCCTCTCTAAAAAGGAATGGAGTTCGTTTACCTCACGACGAGTTGCCGCATAGACAATTCCAGATTGATTCTTATTCTCTAGCAAAAAGCTTTTCACAAAATCTCGCTTGTTTTCCCCTTTTAAGACATTGAAGGTTAAATTATCCCTAGCAAACCCTGTGATAAAGACAGAATAAGGGTCAATCTGAAGCTGGCCGCAAATATCTTCTTTTACCTCAATCGTTGCAGTTGCTGTTAATGCGGCTACAACCGGCTTTGAAGGCAGTTCCGCAATCATAAAATGAATATTTCGGTAGCTTGGTCTAAAATCATGTCCCCATTGTGAAATACAATGTGCTTCATCAACGGCAATCATTGAAATAGGTATGGAAGATAATAGGGATCGAAATTGCGTGGATTCGAGTCGTTCAGGAGCAATATAGATAATTTTATAGCGGCCAAGCCGCGCATCCTGAAGTCTTTCCTGTATTTCCTGTATTGAAATACTACTATTAATAGAAGTAGCCGGAATACCGACACTGACCAAAGTGTCTACTTGATCCTTCATTAATGAAATTAATGGGGAGATGACAATCGTAACTCCTTCAAAAATAAGTGCCGGGATTTGATAGCACAACGATTTTCCGCCCCCAGTAGGCATTATGGCTAACGTATCGTTTCCGTTTAGTATGTTTTCGATAATGGATTCTTGTCCCGGTCTGAAAGACGGATAACCGAAATAAGACTGTAAAACTTGCTTTGCTTGTTCAATCATAAAAAACACCTTTTTAAATTATTTTATTAAATTTGGTAAAAATGTGCGTTTGACGTAGTGTACTACCCCACATGTCCGAGAATCATCGTGCATACTATAAAGTGTGGTGTTAGCTCCTTATTCTTTATCTGTTCGTGTTTGGAAGTGAGAAATCACTTCCTCTTTTTTTGCCCACAAAGACCTTGCCACTCATTCGTGGCGTCCTTAGTCTCTGGTCTGTGTTTAATTATAAAGGAAGAAGTTAAAGGTGGGAAGGGTGTCCACCATGTGGTAAGATAAATTTAGAAAACTACGTTGAGGATGAAACACATGAGGAATGCAAATCTACAAGTATCACAAACTTACGAAAAAAAATCTTTCTTATTCAATCATTCACTCTCCTTTCGAAATAAGCTGCCTGGTGTGGCGCTTGTTTTTCTTATTGGTGTTTTGGCAAATTCTTTAGGTAGAGATTTCCCGCTTATTGGCGGGGCCGTAATTGCCATTATTATCGGAATCCTTGTTCGAAATTTTTTACGTATTCCGGTCGGGTATACAGAAGGCATCTCTTATACGTTAAAGTCTTTATTGAAAATGGCAATTGTTCTTCTCGGGTTCGGACTAAGTTATGCCAGTATCTTTCAGCTCGGCCATGAGGCGATTCTTTTAGTCATAATAGCGGTATTAGCCGGAATTTTATTTACGTTTGTTTTGGCCAAGCTGTTTAAATTAGATGGAAATATTCCCATGCTCGTTTCACTCGGAACCGCGATTTGTGGGGCAACTGCCATTGTAACCACAAGCCCAATTATTCGCGCCAAAGAGGAAGAAACGGCTTATGCGATTAATACCATCTTTGCATTTAACGTGTTGGCCGTGTTATTTTACCCTCTATTAGGACAACTTTTTTCGATGTCAGACCAAATATTTGGAATGTGGGCAGGCGTCGCAATACACGATACTTCCTCAGTAGTTGCTGCGGGGTATAGTTATAGTAGTGCCGCTGGAGATACATCTGTTGTAATCAAATTAATTCGTACTCTCATGCTTGTTCCAGTAACTCTTATTCTGTCAATCTTTATTTCAATGAAATCAAAAGGGACTACAACAAACAAGGTGAAAATGAGAAAGGTCTTTCCTGCCTTTATTTTATTTTTCGCAGGAGCTGTTGCTGTAAATACAATTTTCCCTCTTCCGCCTATGCTTACAAGTGTAACGGATGGAGCAGCGAAATTCATAATCCTGATGGTTATGGCAAGCGTTGGTCTTGGTACAGATTTTAAAAAAATTCAATCAGTTGGTCTGCGCCCTTTATTTGTAGGGTTACTTTCATCTGTAATGATGGGAATATTAACGTTAAGTATCATCCTTATCCTATATTAAAGAAGAAGTTGGGAGCCTATTTCCCAACTTCTTTTCGCTCCTCCAAAATATCGCAAATCATTTGAATATGGAAGGATGCCCATGCTTTTTCACGAAAGTGTAAAATGACTGTGAAGAATAGCAGAAAAAAATAAATAATGGTGAAAAGAATTAAATAATAATATCCTTTGCCAAACAGGAATTTTTGCAATTGATTAGAAAAAAGAAACAAAAACCATGGAATGGCTGTAATTAAAACGGGAATGATCCCAGAGCCATTTTTTTCTTTTAACATCCGGTAATAAATGATTTTTAAGGTTTGTGAGTCTATTCCTTGGTAAAATTGCTGGATTTTACGCACTTCTTCCATTTCCTTTAGATGTTTAAAGGTTCGGTCCTTGCGCGCATTATTTTTTAGTTTTAGATATATTTTATGTGCATCTCCACGAAATGAAAACAATAGTAACACCTCTATAAATCAGTCCTCTTTTTATCCTTCCAATTTCTGCCCATAAAAATGCCCCCAAATTATGTTTGGGGGCATTTAATTGATGTCTAGCTCCAGGCGCCATCCACTTTTCTTCTTATGCTGGAGGATTAATGTCTAAATCATCCTCGATTTCTTTTTCTTGATATTGCGTGTCTTTTCGCGCATTAAAACGTTCTGCTTTTTCAACATATACAGCTATATTGTAATCAGGGATACCTGCATATTTTTCATAGCGGCCTTTAGGTAACAGGAAGTTACCTTCCGGGAAGAATACGCCAAGATTTTTACTTGCGATATCTGCAAATTTTGCTTTCCCTTGGAAAACACCAAATCCATTGTGTACAACGATTGCTTCACCTTCTGCAACACGTAGCTCCTTAGCATCTTCAGGGTTGATTAACACGTCATAACGACCTGCTCCATTGAATGGGTCAACCTCTTTATAAATCATCGAATTAAATTGCTTACCGCGGCGAGTCGTCAACACGAATTGCTCTTCTTTTTTACCGAAATCAGGAATTTCGACTGGAATTAAGCTACCTCTCCCATCAGGAGTCGGACAAATTCCGCCTTCACATAGCCATGCGCCACCCCATTGGAACACATCCCCTTTTTTCTTGAGATGTTGAATTCCGTTGTAGTTTGGATTAGCAATTGCAATTTCATCGCGAATTTCCTGTCCACTCTTAAAATCAATTAAATGTGCTGTTTCAGGTTTAACCCGCTTAGCAAGATCAATATAGATTTTCCACTCTGCACGCGCTTCTTTAATTTCATTTTTATTTCCATCGATTTCAGGAGAAAAATAGACCATACGCTCTGTGGACGTCGAAGTGCCTCCACCCTCTTGTTCATAACGAGTTTTCGCAGGTAAGACTATTACAGCTTCTTTTGCATCTACTAGTGTTGAAGTATTTAGAATAATGTCTTGATGGACACGAATATCAAGCTCAGACAATGCCTTTTCAACGAAATCAGGATCTGGCATCGTTTCAAGAAAATTCCCGCCGGACATATAATAGAGCTTTACTTTTCGTTCGTGATCGTCTGGAAGAACGATATTTTCAAGTGTGACACCGACAATATCTCCCTGCCATTTTTCAATCTCAAAGCCCCATATTTTTTCAAGGCGCTTGATATTTTTTTCATCAAATTCCCCACCAGGGAGAACAAATGGGTCTGCTCCCATTTCACCTGAACCTTGTACGGATGAGTGACCGCGGAATGGCATTAAACCATTATACTTTCGCCCTAAATGGCCACGCAGAAGGGCAAGATTTGCTACCTGTGAAATATTATCGGTCGCAAAAGAATGCATCGTTAAGCCCATAGCCCATGTGTACACCACATTTTTACTTTTAGCCAAAAGCTCTGCCAACTCGATGATTCTTTCTTTCGATACGCCAGATGAATTCTCAATCTCCTCCCAGTTTTGCGCCTTCACATGTGCTTTTAACTCTTCGTATCCATTTACATGTTCTTTCACGAATTCATGATTGATTGCAGAACCCTGCTGTTTTTCCTCCATATCAAACCAATGCTTCATAATTCCAAACATGAAGGCAATATCTCCACCGATGCTTACTTGATAGAAATCATCCGCAACCTTTGTTCCAAATAGTGCGGATTCTACATTGGATGGAATCCAATATTTATCCATTGCCGGTTCTCTATGGGGATTAATGACGATAATCTTTGTACCGCGCTTTTTCGCTTCAAGCATGTATTTTGTAGAAACTGGCGAACTGTTTGATGCTACACTTCCCCAGAATACTAACACATCTGTTCCAATCCAATCCTGGTAATTGGCAGTAGATGCACCTACACCAACCGAACGTTTCATGGCTGTTTTGCTTGGTGAGTGACAAATACGGGAAGCGTTATCAATATGATTTGTTCCCAAGAAACGTGAAACCTTTGCGGCTACATAATATGATTCATTTGTAATCCCACGAGAGGTTAGATAAAATGCATACTGCTGCGGATTAAGCTTCTTCATTTTATTCGCAATGATATCCATCGCTTCATCCCAAGCGATTTTTGAAAACTTTCTTTCGCCTTTTCTGCGAATCATTGGATACGGAATTCTTCCAAGCTTTCGCAGTTCTGTACTATTATACTTTCGCAACTCATCGATGTCTTCATGAAGAATCTCTGAGTCAATCGCAGGCATCGTACTCAGACGAAGCACATTAAGCCTGGTTGTACACATATGAGGACCCTTCAATGTTTGGTCATATAAACCAGAAACTCCAAGAGCACATCCGTCACAAACACCCTGCGTTAAAATTCGCGTTGCATATCCAATATTGTCCTTATTTTCCCAAGCGACTTTCATGGTGTCACGAATATGCTTAGGCTTCACTTTTCCTAAACCAAAGGGAATCGGACTGACCCAGTGCTTTGGTTGCGGCATTTTCGTCGATTTGATTGGTCCCTGATGTTTTGTTTCTCCCATGATTAATCCCCCTCTTCCTTCTCGTTACTATTATGTGTATGGTTAAAGTTAACTTAAATTAACTAAGTTTTCGGTATTTAAACTGCAGAATCCTTCTGAAAAATCAATCCTTATAGAAAAAACCACCGAAACAGATTTCTACGAAGTTAGAAAAATGAAACGGTGGTTAGTCTTTAGCAGGGTCGCTACCAAGTGCCAACACGATGTTGTTATTTTTATTTACTTGAGAACTTTTTTTCTAGATCTTGATCAAATACGAAAACTGACATTCCGAAATCACGGTCAATATCAATATCGACAAATAAATCTACTAGGTTTGAACCTAAAAATTCTTCCATTTCAGCAGGCTTGTTTTTTCGATACATTTCTTTTACCATTTCGGTTCTTGCCGCACGAAGCATTTGTTTTCCTTCATCGGCACCGGCAATAAATTTTTCCACTGGAGACAGGTTTCCTTCCATCTCACAAATGGCCCAATTTTTACAAAATGTTGTTGTGATTTTGCTTGGACCTTTCCCCATATGTTTCTTTCGAAAAGATCTTACTAGATTGCTAAACTCAGCTTCGTACTTATTCATTCTTGTCTACCCTCTTACAACTCATCTTTATTAACACTAGTTAATCAAGATTGTGAATAATTGTCAACTAGCAAGCTCAGCACCTTTTTCTGATTGTTGTTTTCGCAGTTTCTTAATATCCAACCGGATTAGAAGTGAAATTGCCAAAGCAACTGCAAATAATACTGTAAAAACATTTAAGCTTTGTGCATAACTTCCAGTTGTCTCACGAATCCAAGATGTAAACAATGGTCCTGCAAGACCTGCTGCTGCCCAAGCTGTTAAAATATAACCGTGGATTGCACCAAGTTGCTTAGTTCCGAACAAGTCACCAATGTATGCCGGGATTGCTGAGAACCCACCACCATAACATGTATAGATAACCGCTAGTAAGATTTGGAATATTACAGGGTTTGATACATGAGGGAGTAACGGGAACGCAATCACTTGAATCACAAAATATGTAGTATACGTATTTGGTCTTCCTATGAAGTCGGATGTAGATGCCCAGCCGATTCGTCCAAGTCCGTTAAATGCTCCTAATACCCCAACTAATGCCGCTGCAGCTACAGCTGTTAACCCAATACTTTCCTGAGCAAGCGGAGAGGCAATGGAAATAATGGCAATTCCACAGGTTGTGTTAATGAAAAGCATGAGCCATAAATAATAAAAACGTTTTGTCTTTATAGCTTGATTTGCTGTTAATTGTGATAAATCCTGCTTTACCTGTTTTGCTCCACTCGCAACCTTCTCCTTAAACCCTGCTGGTAACCACCCTTCTTTTGGTGGTTCAAGGTAAAGGGATGCCGCAATCATAATGACAAAATAGGAGATTCCAAGAATGTAAAACGTATTTGCAATTCCAACGGAAACAATCAGTTTTTGCATGATTGGACTACTAATTAAGGCTGCAAATCCAAATCCCATAATCGCAAGTCCAGTCGCCATTCCACGTCTGTCTGGGAACCATTTTACAAGTGTTGAAACTGGCGTAATATAACCAACGCCTAGACCAATTCCACCTAAAGCACCATAGAATAAATATAATAATGGCAATGATTCTAAGTGAATAGCAAGACCAGAACCTGTAATACCGACGCCGAAGAAAATAGCTGCAAGCATACCAGATGCACGAGGGCCGTATTTTTCAACGAAATGCCCTAGGAAGGCTGCAGATAATCCTAAGAAAAGAATCGCGATACTAAAGGTCATGCTTATGTCAGTCAAATCCCAGCCAAATTCTGATTGAAGTGGCTTTGTAAAAACACTCCATGCATAAACAGATCCAATTGATAAGTGAATCCCTACTGCCGAGGTCGCAATCAGCCAACGATTTTTTGTCTTTTCCATTTCTTCTCTCCTTTATTTTGAAATATGGTCAACCTTGAAGTAGCATAATAAACAAAAAAACCGCCAGCAGCCCCATGCTTGAATAAGCATAAAAGGATGATGACGGTTAATTTCCTTAGCAGGATCGCTACTACAAAATTAACAGTAATCGCTACCAATATTCCACCTTTTGCAACAGAGACAGGTTCGCTATCCTGTGACAAAAGTGTGTCAATATTGTGAACTATTTGTTACGATAGTATCAAACCTAGCAAAATATTACAATAGATTTTTGTTAATTTTTTTGACTTGTGGAAATTTTTAATATTGTATTACCAAAAAAAGTATGATTATATAATAGTAATCTATTTGGGAATTGCATCAATGCAAAAGTTAGATTCGAAAGAGAGGTGTATGATGGTGGATTCTATTACCGTAAGAAAAGGGATTATTAAATTTGAGGATGGTCAGTTAATTGACGAAGAAGATCAAATCGTCACTGAGTATCCCTTGACCATTATTTTGAACCAACATGAATTTGCGACAATGGTTTGTACCCCCTCAGAGCTAGATGAATTAGTGATTGGATTCTTAGCTTCAGAAGGTGTCATCCGTTTCCGGGACGAAATAAAGAGTCTTCATATCGATGAAGGCCAAGGCTATGCATACGTGGATACGACCACAGTAGTAACAACAAGCCAGGAATATTATTCAAAGCGCTTTATTGGCTCATGCTGTGGAAAAGGGAGACAATTCTACTTTGTAAATGATGCAAAAACGGCAAAAACATCTACGTCAACCATAACCCTTGCACCGGAAGAATGCATTACCTTAATGAATGAAATGCAACAAAATAGCGTAGTCTTTAGGGATACAGGCGGAGTGCACAATGCCGCCCTATGCTCTGCAAATGAAATGATTGTGAATCGAACCGATATAGGCCGGCATAATGCCCTTGATAAAATATACGGATATTGCTTAAACAATAAAATTCCAGTTCGTGATAAGGTGATTGTCTTTAGTGGAAGAATTTCTTCTGAAGTTTTGTTAAAGGCTGCTAAAATCGGCGTCGGGATTGTGTTATCAAAATCAGCGCCTACCGATTTAGCAATCCAAATGGCAGAGGAACTTAATATAACTGCTGTGGGCTTTATCCGCGGCGGGAAACTAAATGTCTATTCACATCCAGAACGGATTGTGCAGGAGTCGTTTGAACGGACGATATAAATGTAAGGAGATTAGTAGAGTTTTGTTTTCTACTAATCTCTTTTTTTGACTGTAATTTGGCTATTGGCTATATTTTTTGGCTATTAGCCGTATTTTTCTGCTATTAGCCATAAATTTAATTTATTAGCCGTATTTTGGATTTATCAGCCATAAAACTAGTTAGGTATCCTTAAAAAAGCTCTTGTACGTTTTTCATGAACTCCTCTGATTGTTTATTGTTTGACCCCTTCATCAAAATCTCGCCAACCTTAGCTAATTTCCCAGTCATTTCAAAATCCATTTCATATTCAACTAATGTTTTATCCGGTTCAAGGGTCTTCAGATGTGCAGTAAGCGTATTTGTAAAGGATCCCGCAAGTGAAACCGGTTTCCCCTTCATTTCGACGACAATTTTTTCATTTTTAATCGACTCTTTTAGTTCCCCTACTCCCTGAATTTTAATTGGGACAAATTGAACCTTTACCTCAACCAATGTTTCATACTTAGTTGGGCTTAATTGTTTGACTTCCTTGCAGCCCGGGAAACATGGGCCCAATTTCATTGGATCCATAAAAACAGAATAAACACTTGCTCTGTCTGCATGTACGATAAATTGATTAGCCTTTTTCAAAATCCCACTCCTAACGAATTTTTTCTAAGATGATGTTACAATTTTATTAGCAAAAATTCGTAGTAGAACTAAAAAGACAAAGTGTTAATGTATTGTCACATATTATGAATCCGACAACTTTTTGTTATAATGGGTAGAACAGATCTAGGGTGAGGTGGTTTTTAGATGGCTTTTGGGATTAAACGCAAGGAACTTCTTGAATGGAAAAAGAAAGTTTTCGAAGGAGAAATTGCTTTTCTTACACATTATTGGATTGACGACCGCTTTCCTGGCATGCGTACCGTGACAAAGGTAGGCTGTTCCGACGTTGAGAAACTAAAAGCATGGGGAAAACAATATGGAATTCCTTCTGCATACATTCATAACCGGACAGGCTTTCCTCATTTTGATTTATTAGGGGAAAGACAAATTGAAATATTAAAAAGTGAAAACATGCAGCATCAACTAGAAAGATTCAAATGATAAGCATTTCGTACTATTTTCTTTTAAACATATTTTAGTAAAATAAAGAAGTATTTGAAAGGAGAACAACAATATGTTAAATGAATTTAAAAAGTTTGCTTTAAAAGGCAATGTGATTGATCTTGCAGTCGGTGTCATTATTGGTGGGGCATTCGGAAAAATCGTAACATCACTCGTAAATGATATTATTATGCCGTTAATTGGTTTTTTGCTTGGCGGTGTTGACATAACAAAGGCTTCCATCCCCTTTAATGGCGAGGAAATTATGTATGGTGCTTTTATGCAAACCGTTTTGGACTTTTTAATTATTTCTTTCTCGATTTTTTTCTTTGTCCGCTTTTTCCAACGCTTCAAGAAAAAAGAAGAAGAAAAACCTGCAACACCTACCCCATCAAAAGAAGAACAGCTGCTTACTGAAATTCGTGATTTATTGAAAGAACAAAGGAACTAACTGAAAAAGGGTTGTCCAGAATCGATATCGACTGGACAACCCTTTTTTAACTCTCCCATGGCAGTGAAATGCTGAACTTCGATGCCATTTTTTCATTCTCTTTTTTGCGTCTTTTTCGGTTTTCAGCACGATCTTTTCCGGATTCATGAAGCATCTTTTCTTCCTCAGATTTCGGGATGACTCTTGGGACCGGCTTTGGTTTTCCGTTCTCGTCTAACGCTACAAACGTTAAAAATGATAATGCACAAATATTCCGTTCTCCCGTATATAAATCCTCAGCAATCACCTTTACGAAAACCTCCATCGATGATCGCCCTGTGTATGTTACATAAGCCTCCAAACAAACAGAGCTTCCTTCATGAATCGGATGAAGGAAATCCACTGAATCTGTTGATGCGGTAACAACTGGAGAGCGTGAATGTCTTACTGCTGCAATGGAAGCAACATCATCAATATAGGCCATGAGCTTTCCGCCAAACATTGTTCCATGATAATTTGTATCAGGCGGAAATACATTGCTTGTCTTCACAACAAAAGATTCCCTGCAGTACTTTGCATCTTCCATACGTAAGTCCCCTTTTTTATTTCTTGTAGTATTCTTCTCTTATTATACATTTGTAATTCACGCAGTAAATTTTTGTTCAAGACGTTCGAATGAATATACACGATCGATAAATAGAGCGTAAATCGAAGCTAGAATTTGCTGGAAGAGCATTCCGACAACAACTGGAACGGCAACTTCCGCTGGGAAGAATGCAATTGCAATGACAGCCCCTGCGCTTATATTACGCATACCACCAGTAAAGATCAGAGCAATTATGACGTCTGGGTCTAATTTCATTAAACGGCCGATTCCCCAGGCGATTAAATAGCCACAAAATGCAATGAAAAACACAACGACACCAATCTTAATCAGTTTTGGGGTTACATTTTGTAAATAAGGTGCAATTTCGGCACTATTGATCATGACTACGACACCAAGCCCAATTTTTGAAAAAGGTGCCAACGTTGGGCTAAGTGTTTTTGTACACTTGCCTCTCGTAAAATGATTAACTAGCATCCCGAGGATTGATGGAAGCACAACCATGAAAAAGAGACCCTGCATAATACTGAGCACGTCCATTTCAACATTACTGCCGACAAATAATGTTAAACTATACGGTACAACGAATGGTGAAATCAAAGTATCGATTAAAATGATGGATAGTGTAAGCGCAATATTTCCGTGCTTCATGGCAACCCAGATAAAACTTGAAATCCCAGTTGGAATAACTACAGCCAAAATCAATCCCGTAATGGTAAAACTGTCACCTGGAAAGGTTAAATGTCCAACAATCCAAGCCCAAGCCGGCATAACCAAATGCAATGTAAACAGGGCTATGAGGATTGGAAATGGATGTGTGATCGCCTTTTTTAATGAACTAAAACTTGAACTTAATGCTCCTGAAAAAGTGATGAATGCAAAAATCCACGGTACCAAATATGAAAAAGGAGCTAAATATGCAGTTAGTAAAACTCCCAATACTACACTGGTAGGTGTAATAAGCGGCATGAGCTTCTCTAATTTTTTGTTGAGTTTCTGTAACATCATCATTCTCCTAGTTTATCAATCTACTTCTATCAAATGCGCCAAAGCGCATTTGCTGCACGATTTTTTTCGAGCAAGCTCGAAAAATTACCCCTAAAAAATCGTGGCATCCGCCGGAGGCATGACTTTATTCAGTCAGCTGAATAAAGTCAAGACCATTTTTTAAGTATACTACAATTTTAGCATTTTAGAGGTTGTCTTATAAAGGAAATCAAAAAACTTGGGTTTTATTACCGCAAAATGAGAAAAGCATCATCACGGATGTGACAATGCTTTCGATCAGTTTAGCTTGGATCATTCTCATCAAATGAAAGGGTTGTAACCTGTGTATAATCCCCCTCTTCTATTTCTTCCATTGACGCATTTTCTCTTAATTCATCCTCTGTATCCATACCAACTGCGATTGTTGCCTGTTCCTTTTGTTGACGTTTTTTCATAGGTAAACACTCCTTTCTTTTTAGTATGTCCCATTATAAGTTGGGAATGCTACAAAAAAAACCGCTTTTTCAGAATAGTATTTTTATACGATTGGAAGCATTTTTATTTAAAAAGTCCTCGCATTCTTATGCAATTTGTTATAAAGTATTCATTGTGACTTTTTTAGAATCTTTGAGGTGAAACAACAATGGCAGTACAAAAATATCAAGAAAAACCAGCAATCACTGATTATTTAAAATTTATAATTCCTTCCTTAATCGGGATTATTTTATTTATTGTCCCATTTCAATATAAAGATACATTCACAATCCCTGTTGCCATTTTGGCGGGCATTGTTCAGAATTTATTAGGTGATTCGATTCCTTATATTATGACTGGTTTGATCACGATTACCGGGATGATTTCAATCATTTCTTATCTAGTAAAACCTTCATTTATTACGAGATCCCCTTTTTTATCTGGATTATTTTACGTTGCACCGGTATGGGTAATTGCACGAATTCTCGGTATGATATTCGCAATCATGACCTTATTCAAGGTTGGACCTTCTGCTATTTGGTCGGACTCGACCGGAGGTACATTATTATTTGATTTAATTCCTGTATTGTTTTCGGTGTTTTTATTTGCAGGATTATTTTTACCATTATTACTTGAATTTGGACTTCTGGAGCTATTCGGGGCATTGCTGACCAAGGTGATGCGTCCCCTTTTTGGATTACCTGGACGTTCTTCTGTTGACGCCATCGCTTCTTGGTTAGGAGATGGTACCATTGGGATTCTCCTTACAAGTAAACAATATGAAGAAGGTTATTATACAAAAAGGGAATCAGCCATTGTTGCAACAGCATTCTCTGTTGTTTCCATTACATTTACAGTAGTTATTTTAGCTCAAATGGGTTTAGCAAATATGTTTGCCCCATTCTATTTTACAATTTTACTTGCAGGCTTGGTTGCGGCGATCATAACGCCAAGAATCCCGCCATTATCGAGAAAGACAGATACGTATTATGAAGGTACCACACAGAAGGCAGACGAAACCATTCCACCCGATATCAGTCGCTTCCAATGGGGAATGGAACAAGCGGTTGTCCAAGCTAGAAAAAGTAGTGACTTTTCCAAAGTGTTAAAAGGCGGCATACAAAATGTGTTGGATATGTGGATGGGCGTAGTTCCTGTCGTTATGGCGATTGGAACCATAGCACTGATTATTGCTGAATTCACACCCATCTTTAAATATTTGGGAGCGCCATTTGTACCGATTCTCACACTGCTCCAGGTGCCAGAAGCAGTTGCTGCATCTGAAACAATGGTAATTGGATTTGCAGATATGTTCTTGCCATCCATAATCGGTGCAGATATCGAGAATGATCTTACACGATTTGTAATCGCTGGTGTATCGATAACGCAGTTAATCTATATGTCCGAGGTCGGTGGATTGTTACTCGGCTCCAAAATACCAGTTTCATTCCTGGACTTAGTGCTTATTTTTTTACAACGTACACTTATCACTTTACCGATTATAGTTGGAATGGCGTATTTGTTTTTTTAGATTGAAGGATTTCTTGTCATTTTTAAGCTAAAAGCCAAAAAATAAAATTATTGGCCATAAAAATGAAATAATGGCCATAAAGCCCCCGCTATTGGCCATAAAATTAAAATATCAGCCATAACACACAAATTAGCCCTACGAAATGATTCTTCGTAGGGCCTTTACATATCAATTTATCAAACTTTCACCGGAACTTCTTCTTTCACAAAGCCTTCCTGATAAATTCGACTGATGATTGACTCGATTTCAGGCTCTTCTACCGTCAAATCGGTAATATTATGGGTTTGTGTAATTTGTGAAATCACATCTGACGCGGAAAAATTATCTCGATTGAAACGGATCCATTTTCGATTCCCTTCCTCCTTACAGACCTCTCCATTCGAAACCCGTAAATCAACCCCATTTTCCTCGACATCGACTATTAGCGTTCGCATTTTTCCGTAGCGTGACTTAACCGCAGCAATCTCTCCATCATACACCTTTTGGCCATGATCAATCAGAACCATTCGTTTACAGAGCTTCTCAATGTCTTCCATGTCATGGGTTGTTAAGATCACCGTGACATTTCGAAGCTTATTGATTTCTTGTATAAATTCCCGCATTTTTTCTTTTGCAACGACATCGAGTCCAATCGTGGGTTCATCTAAAAACAGAATGTCTGGATCATGTAAAAGAGAAGCGGCAATGTCCGCTCTCATTCGCTGACCTAGTGAAAGCTGGCGAACAGGCGTGTTGAGAAATTCACCAAGGCCCAATATATTTGAAAAAGTAGCCATATTTTCTTTATATCGCGGTTCAGGAACACGGTATATTTCCTTTAGTAATTCAAATGATTCAATCGTCGGCAGGTCCCACCAAAGCTGGGTTCGTTGCCCAAATACAACCCCGATGTTTTTCGCATTTTCCTTACGATTTTCATAAGGCACAATCCCATTTACACGAATTGAACCACTTGATGGCACAAGAATTCCTGTAAGCATTTTTATTGTCGTTGATTTGCCGGCGCCATTTGGTCCAATATAGCCAACCATTTCCCCTTTTTCAATCGAAAATGAAATGTCTTTAACCGCCTCTTTTGTTTCAAATTGCCGATTGACAACACTTTTTAATGCTCCAACAAAACCGGTCTCCCTTTTTGCAATCTTAAATTCTTTCCTTAAATTTTCAACCTCAATGATAGCCATGACACAACCCCCTTTTTATCAAGATCCAGCACTTTTATATCGACTTAACCCAAGCATCCACACATTATACGCTAGTAAAAAAAATACGATTCCCACAAGTGGTGTTAAATACCCGATATAAGATGGGAAATTGGGTGTTTCCTTATCTAAAATCACCGCTGCCGGGAAGTAGTTCACAAATCCAAATGGAACGACAAACGCTGTTACCCATTGGACTATTTTTGGATAAATCGAAAGCGGATAGTTTGTTAAATTTCGAGCAGGATACATCACAACCCAATAAAACCGCTCTGATTTTGTGGTCCAGAAGGCAATAGCTGAAATAAAAACGAGCAGACCCCCTTGAACTAATATCCCACCGATAATTGCACCTAATAGAAATAGGACTTTTCCAAATTGCCAATGAATATCAAGGGCATTGCCCACCCAGATGAAAACAAGAATACTGAAAATGAATTGACCAGCTGCTCCAATATCAAATTTCATCGCCATAAAATGAAAGAATGGATTGATAGGACGCACGAGAAATCGGTCAAACGTTCCATTCACAATATACGTATCCAGGCTTCTAAAATGGAAAAAGAGAATGATACAAAATCCCCATGATAGAACAGCAAGTGCAAATAAAAAGAGTAGTTCATAGAAATTCCATTTTCCAAGTTCTTTAAATTGATAAAGCATAATCCACATCGTCACGGCAGTTCCCGTGTAGGCCGCAACCATTCCGGCAATCCGCATGATAAATGCAAAGCGATACTGCATTTGGGCACGGACCCCCGCCCCTACAAGTTTAAAATATAATTGAATGTAATCGATTATTTTATTCATGTGTTACCCTCCCTGCACAATCACTTTGTTTGATGCTTTACGCCAAACAAATCGGAGGATTCCGTAAGACACGGCCACCCAAAATAACTGAATCCCAATTGATAGAAACACAGCACTACCCGAAATTTCTTCTATGAAAATAGCATTCGGTATAAAATAGATTCCTTGAAATGGCAAATATGACGCAAACGTTTGCAACCATCCCGGGAAAAACCACAGTGGAATGACTGAGCCGGATAATAGTGAAACGGAAAAATAGAAAATATCCTCGATTCCTCCTGTTTCAATAAGCCAAAACGTAAATAGGCCAAAAGTCAGCTCGATACAGTACCGAATTAAAAAGCCTAAAAAACCTGAAATAATAAATAAAATCCATGTCGCCCACGAAGTTGGAAGGCTCAAATCGACAAAGAAAAACAAAAGAATATATAACGGAACTAATGCGGTCAACATATAAAACGCAACACTACCAAAATCCGCAAACAAATATCGTAAAGGCACATCAAATGGCCTCATTAGTTCGAGTGCGATATCCCCTGTTCGAACTTTTTCCTGTAACTCCCACAAAGGTGTACCAGCACCATTGACTGCTGTTAAAAACTGACTGACGACAACATAAGTAAGCATGGCGGTTAACGATATTCCACTTGCTTCTTCTTTTCCAGCATACAGCGCATACCAAATCGACATCCACATTAACAAAAAGATGATATTTGAAACCAGCCTTGTCCATACATCAAATCGGTAGGCGGCAGATCTCATAAAAGCTTTTTTCGTAAAAGCCGTATACATTTTTACCGTATCCATCAGGTCACCTCTACTCAACTATCAACAGGTTTGCGAAAAGCAAAGTATATGAAAAATACTTTGCTATTAACAGATTTTTCTTTATAGTAGCACAGTTGTCTATCTTTCGACTAGGCACTTTCTCTCTTTTTAGCCCCAAGTTTTGTAACCGTTTGTTCGATCAAAATAGCAACGACTGTTCCAAGAACAAGCCCATTATTTAAAACTGACGTTAAAATAGGTGGTACATCCTGAAAAGCACTTGATGGCACAAACATTGAACCCACCCCAACGAACAACGAAAACACAATAATCATTCTGGATTGACTTTTATTGACCAGATTTTCAAATCCGGCTAATGCTGGCAGCATAAGATTTGCGAATATAATAAAAACCGTTGCATAACCAATGGGTGCAGGCAAGCCCGAAACGAAATTCATAATTTTAGGAAAGAAACTAATTACGACTAAAATAAAACTGCCGACAATAAATGGCAGCCTAGTATTAATTTTCGTAGTTGCAATGAAACCTGCAGCCCCGGATATAGGTACAGGTGCAACTGCTGAAAAGAGTCCTGCTAACATTTGGTTAATTCCAGCCATAAATCCAGCTGGCCGATATCTTGTTTTTGCTAATTTAATGTTTTGCGATTGCAGCACCTGCTCGACAACCCTTACACTTGCGATTAAATTTGTTAAAAGTAACAGAGTCACAAGGATCGATGTAGCAATCATTCCACTATCAAAAACTGGTTTACCGAAGGCAAAAACAGGTGGAACTTCCATTAATTTATTTGATGTGATCTTGACTGGCTCTGTTAGTCCAAAGACAGCAAAAATGATCCAACCAAGGGCTAAGCTAATAAGTACGGAGTATTGCCTTAAGACCCGAGGTCCTTTTTCTGCAAAAACAAACGTAAAAAGAACAATAAAAAGACAAATACCCGCGATTTTTAGATTTACTGTTTCTTCGCCACGGTAGCCAACTCCGAAGATGCCATTTAAAAATGAACCACTTAGCTGTAATGATAGTAAAATTAAATATGTCCCTGTCACAACAGGTGTAAATAGCTTTGAGAGTCGATCAATTATCCCGAGCACACTTAAAAGCATAAATAAAATCCCGCTGACCAAAATCCCCGCTTCTATCGCCCGAAGCGTTTCTTCCCCCGATCCGTACAAGGTCGGCCCTAAACCAGCATAAATAATAAACACGCCCCACCATAGACCTGCTGGACCTTCATTAATCGGCAAGCGATGCCCAAAATACACTTGAACCAAACCGGATAATCCAAGTACAAGGAATGTCCGCGAAACGAAGCTTGCCGTTTCAGAAGCGTCCATCCCATATAGGGCTGCAATCGCGATTGGTGCCACAATCGAACTAGCTATGATAAAGGCTAGCCATTGTAATGAACTAAAAAATACTTTCAATTTCCTCATCCCATTCCAAAATATTCCGCATTAATCATTTTATCATTTTTTTCAATAGGTGAATGTTTGTTATAATGTATTTGCTTTAATTTTTACATATGGAGGAAAATTTATGATTCGTTTTGGAGTAATCGGAACCAACTGGATAACAGATGCATTTTTGGAAGCAGCAAAGGCAATCGATGATTTTTCGCTAACTGCTGTTTATTCTCGAACAGAGGAACGCGCAAAGGAATTTGCCGAAAAATATCAAGCACCCTATACCTTTTCATCAATCACAGAAATGGCACAATCTGATGTATTTGATGCGGTTTACATCGCAAGTCCCACTTCCTTCCATGCCTCTCAAGCAATCATTCTATTGAATCATGGTAAACATGTTCTTTGTGAGAAACCGATTGCCTCAAACACGAGAGAACTAAAGGAAATGATTCATGCAGCTAAGGTAAACAATGTGCTATTAATGGAAGCGCTGAAGTCAGGATTTCTCCCTTCATATTCAAGTATTCGGGAGAACTTGCATAAAATCGGTCCGGTTCGCCGCTATTTCGCAAGCTATTGTCAATATTCATCCCGCTATGATGCCTATAAGGAAGGAACGGTTTTAAATGCCTTCAAACCTGAATTTTCAAATGGATCATTAATGGATATTGGAGTGTACTGTGTATATCCGATGGTGCAATTATTTGGGAAACCTGATGCAATTAAAGCAAGCGGACTAATGCTTGATTCGGGCGTGGATGGCGAAGGGAGTATTCTAGCCCACTACAAAGACATGGAGGGCATGATGATGTTTTCGAAAATCACCAATTCCTATATCCCATCGGAAATTCAAGGTGAAAATGGCAGCATTCTCATTGATAAAATTTCATCACCCGAGAAGGTGGAAATTCGCTATCGCGACGGCAGAGTCGAGGATATCTCAAAGCTCCCTGATCAGCACACAATGTATTATGAGGCAAAGGAATTTATTAAACATATTAAAAATGGGGATTTGGAATCTGACATCAACACATATGAAAACTCACTTGCTGTGATGGAAATTCTTGATGAAGCCCGAAGCCAAATGGGATTAGTGTTTCCAGCAGATCGATAAGTAAAAACGCTTGCGACTTTTAGCCGCAAGCGTAATCATATCCTATAATTTTTTCAATGCATCTGCGACTTGTTCATCACCACTAACCAGGTCAAAGGCTTGATGGTATGTACGTTCTTCAGTTAAGGAAGCAACTACTGCTTTTGCAACATCCGCACGAGGAATTGTATTTCTAGTTAAATTCTCTCCAATTGCAATCTTCCCAGTTCCTTCATCATTCAATAAGCCGCCAGGTCGAATAATAGTGTAGGTTAAATCACTTTGCATGAGAAGTCGATCTGCATAATGCTTTGCGACATAGTATGGGCGGATGGCCTCATTCCATTTTTCACGCTTATTGGCTCCTAATGCACTAACCATGACAAATCGCTTTACACCGGTTTGTTCTGCTGCTTCAATCGTCTTCACTGCACCATCAAGATCAATTAATAGTGTTTGATCTGGACCTGTGTGGCCACCAGAACCGGCAGTAAAAACTATCGCATCACAACCTGATATTGCTTCAGCTATTTTCCCCACACTATCAGCAATACTTGCAAAGACAGTTTCGACACCTAGATGTTCAAAATAGTCTATTTGCTCTTGTTTGCGAACCATTGCAAGTGGTGTATACTCACCACTTTCCTTTAATAAATTAATTACCTGTTTACCGATTTGTCCATTAGCTCCGACAACACAAACTCTCATCAATCTGGCCCCTTTCTTACATGTACTACTTTTATTATTACAAGATAAGAAAGAGATATCAAACAATAGGGCTTATAAAAAGGACCACCCGCGCTCTGTTGCCGGATGGTCCCAAAAATTTAAGCATATAATGATTGTGCTTGCATTTGATACATTTGGGCATAAATGCCGCCATGAGCTAATAATTCATCATGGGTACCTTGTTCTTTAATCACCCCTTGCTCTAATACGAGAATGCGATCTGCATTTTTGATTGTTGAAAGACGGTGAGCAATAATAAACGTTGTACGTCCTTGCTTAAGAACGTCCATCGCGTGTTGAATAATCTCTTCTGTCTCAGTATCAATATTAGATGTCGCTTCATCTAGTATTAAGATCGCAGGATCAAAGGCAAGTGCTCTAGCAAATGAGATTAGTTGACGTTGACCTGATGAAAGTGTACTTCCCTTCTCTATCACAGGTTCGTCAATCCCTTTTTCCAGGTTCTTAAGGACTCGTTCCGCACCAACCGCTTCTAATGCCTTCTCTACCTTCTCCCGTGTTATCTTCGGGTCATTTAAGCTCACGTTCGAAGCAATCGTCCCCGTAAACAAATACGGATCCTGTAAAACGATCCCCATATGTTGACGGATTGTTTGTCTTGGCAATGTTGTAATGTCGATTCCATCAATATAAATCTTTCCTTTTGAAGGATCATAGAATCGAAATAGCAGGTTCATGATGGAGCTTTTTCCAGAACCGGTATGGCCAACTAAGGCAACCGTTTCACCACGTTTTGCTTCAAAAGACAAATGCTTTAATACATATTCATCATCTTTATAGGCAAAGGTGACATCATCGAATAAAACATGGCCATCATATCTAGGCATTGTTTCCTCTGATACCACTTCCCCATTCAAATCTAATACATCAAACACGCGTTTCCCCGCAACAAGGGAGCGCTCTAATTGAGAAAACTGATTTACTACATTCGTTATAGGATTAAATAGTCTTGTTAAGTAATCCACAAAGGCATACAACGTACCCGCTGATGCAACCTCACCGAGTGATAATGATTGCGTTCCAAAATAAAAAATGAAAATCATAAACATAATCAGTCGTAATGTATTAACTAAGTTAAATGAAGTGGCAGAGTCCAATAACAATAATTTTCGCCCATAAGCATAATGCTCATCATTCATTTCATCAAACTCTTTCGTCATTTGCTTTTCACGACGGAATGCTTGAATAATGGTCATCCCTTGAATAGATTCATTAATCATTGCATTGATGTCCGCAATTTTTTTACGAATCACTTTATTATACTGAGATGCATATTTCCTGTATAAAATCATCCATACGTAAATGAGCGGAATCATAAGCAATGCGATCATTGCCATTTTCCAATTCAGGATGAACAGTGCAATATATACTCCCGCAATCGAAATAAAGCTTGTCGCAAAATTCGAAAGAACCTGCACGTATAAATTCCGAAGCGCTTCTGTATCATTTGTAACGCGCGCCACAATTTTTCCAGCTGGCCGTTGATCAAAGTATTGAATCGGCAATGTATGAATATGACCAAATACATCCTGCCGCAATTTTTGTATCACCCGATTCGCCCCTATTTGTAAATAAATATACATAAAGTAGCGCAGAATCGCTGTTGCGATTGCTAATAGTAAATATAAGCAGAGTAACCAAGCAATCGGCTTAATTTCAATATTTCCAACAACCATATATTCATCGATAATATATTTTGCAATAAACGGACCTGCAAGATCTGCAAAGACTGCAATTGTTAAGAAAAATAGCCCAAGAAAAATAGGTCTCTTATAATACATCGCATATTTTATTAACCGTTTACCTGTACTCATGCGCCGTCCCCCTCTAGCTGCTGACGGTCAAATTGTTCCTTATACCAGCCATTTTGTCTTAGGAGCTCTTCGTGAGTACCTTGCTCTGCAATTTGTCCCTCATTCAGCACGATAATCTGATCAGCATGTTGAACGCCTGATAAACGATGTGTTGTAATAATCGTTGTTTTGTCGCTTCGCTCGTTCTGAATGTTTTCGATGATCCGTGCCTCTGTTTTCGCATCAACAGCAGATAGTGAATCATCTAGGATTAAAATTTCAGGATCTTTTATAAGCGCACGGGCAATAGACACGCGTTGCTTTTGTCCCCCAGATAAGGATACTCCTTTTTCACCTACTAGAGTTTCAAGCCCCCTCGGTAAGTTTTCTAAGTCCTTTTTAAAGTATGCTAAGTGAATCGCATTATCGATTTCATCATCTGTAGCATCTTCTTTACCAAACAAAATGTTTTCCCGAATCGTCCGTGAAAATAACACGTGATCCTGTGGAACATATCCAATCCAATCAAGTATTTGTTCCTTCGTTTGTGACGCGATATCAATTCCAGCAATGCTTAGTTGCCCCTCCTGCAATGGATATTCGCGTAGTAATTGCCGTAAAAATGTTGTTTTTCCAGCACCTGTTTTCCCTACGATACCAAGTGTTTCTCCTTTTTTTAGTGCCAACGTTATCTTCTGTAAATTTTTCACCTGGCTTGTTGGATACTGAAACAATAAATCTTGAAACCCAATGGTACTCGGTGTCGAAATAGCAACAGGGTTATTCGTGTTTTTTACATCTGCCTCATAATTTAGTGTTTCTTGTACACGATCAAGTGAAGCATTCCCTTGTTGCATGACGTTAATTAGCTCGCCAATCGCAAAAATTGGCCAAACAGCAAGACCTAAATAGACATTAAAGGTAACAAGTTGACCTACTGTCATTTCACCATTTGCTACGAGAAACGCACCATATCCAAGGGCTACAACATAGCTGATACCCGTTCCAACCTTGGTAATCGGCCCAAACAAGGCATTGATCTTTGCAGTGTGGATATTTTTTTGGTAAACCTCTTCACTCTTATCAGCAAAGAAACTTTCATCCTTTTTTTCCTGTACATAAGCGCGAATGACTCTGACACCTGCAACAGACTCTAGCACATTATCATTCAATTCACCAAATGAATCCTGTGCTTTCATATATCGTTCATGTACAATTTTCCCCAAGTATTGAATGAGCACAGCCATAATTGGAACTGGCAGCATTGAAAAGAGGGTTAATTTCCATGAAATCATGATGCCCATTGCAAAAATAATGGTTCCCAAAAACAAGGTGGAGTCAATTAAGGTCATAATTCCGAAACCCGCTGTTAGCGAAACTGAATTCAAATCATTTGTGGCACGTGCCATTAAATCACCTGTACGGTTCTTCTCATAAAAAGTTGGTGTCATTTTTAAAAACTGAAGCATCAGCTTTCGGCGCATTAACTTTTCCAGATTTAAAGAACCTTCGAATAATCGGTATTGCCAAAAGAAATTCAAGAAATAGCCAGCTACAATAATGGCTGCAAATATTAAAATATATTGAAGCAGTACTGCTTTTGTCATTTCACCTGCTGTTAAAATATCAATAATTGAGCCAAGTAAATATGGCGGAATAACTTCCAACACAGTGGCAATCATTAACAGGACTATGGCAATTGTGTATTGCAACCAATATTTTTTAAAAAACCAGCCAAGCTTACCTAATACATCAAACATATTCCATACCCTCTTTCTCTTTCACGGCTGTAAGACCCAAGCTACCCACTATCCAGTAACTCCTTTTTGAAGATCAATACTCTTCGTTTGTTCCACATGTCACTACTCCCTTTCATCCATTATCACTAAAGGATTCCACACAAAAAAGATGCATACCCTAAAAAGAGGATGCATCTCTATAAAGGTAAAGTAGGCGTACCTATACCTTTTATTGTATTCGGAATCTACAATCCTACAAATTAAAGGTATGGACAATGTATGCAATTATTGTTTATGTTACGTGCATTTAGTTCTCTCATTGTCCTTTCCTCCTTTGTAAAATTTTTATTAGTGTTCTTGAAGATTACCATTTTTTTCATACAATTGTCAACTATCAAATTACTGTTTTACGTTTTTTTCAAACCCATATTTAAGGAATAAAGACAAGACGACTAACAAAAAATGTTAATGATGCAATTTAAAGATTGGAGCGAAATAAATGGACATTCCAGAATTAGTTTTACGAATTTTCCTTGGATTTATTATCTTATTTACGCTTACTCGAATAATGGGAAGAAAAGAAATTAGCCAGATGACATTTTTTAATTTTGTGTCTGCGATAGCGATTGGTTCACTTGCGGCCAACTGGATCACGACGAAAGATTTAAGTATCCTAAACGGAATTATCGCCCTGAGCGGATGGGCTCTTTTTACACTTTTCATGAGTTATATCGATATAAAATCGAAAAAGGCAAGAAAAATTACAACCGGAGATCCCCTTATCGTGATTAAAGATGGGAAAATCATGGATAAGACACTTCGAAAAAGTCGCCTTGATCTTGACACATTAAGTGCGATGTTAAGACAAGAAAATGTCTTTTCAATGGCAGATGTAGACTACGCCATATTTGAAACAAATGGAATGCTTTCTGTTCTGAAAAAAGAAGGAAAGCAGACCATGACCAAAAGCGATATGAATATTCCTCCTTCTCTGACAAAAATTTATCCAATCTCAACAGAAGTTATCGCTGACGGGAGGGTGTTAACAAATAATTTAACGAAACTCAATTTATCAAAAAACTGGCTGGACCAACAGCTTAAGCAAGCCGGTGTAATCACTCCTTCTGACGTGATGTATGCAGAAGTGCAACAGGACGGATCACTATACGTTGATCAAAAGGAAGAAACTCTACATTAAAATCAATTAAAACAAGCATGGAAAATCATTCCGTGCTTGTTTCTAAATTGGAACAATGGGATTACCACCGTTGCCCTCCACAATCTCCACTTCCTCCTGCCGCTCCAAATACCAGCTTTCAAAGATAACCGCAAATGGCAGGGGAATATCCTGTATGGTTTCAATATGTGTCGGTGTTGAACGATTCATCGTAGTTATAGAGGCAACACGGAAGAGCCTTTGTAGTCGTGTCTGAGAATAGGACATTTCAATAACATGTCTTCGTTTCGTTATAAACATACGGCTCGTTAGTCCACCATGCCACCATTGTACTTGGTCATCATTCAAAGCATAACGTGTATGGAGAAATTCGAGAATTCGCAGAATGATAATCAAACATAGTAAAACGAGCGATAAGATCCACCACATCTGGTCAAGTCCAAATGCATTAGGCTTAAAATAGCATAATCCAATCGTTGCCAGTATCCAAAACCAGCTTGGTTTCAATAGTTTAACCCACAAGGATTTGCGTGGTAACCTGTCTAATTTAGTTTCATTCAACTGATAGATTGGAAGCAATTCCTTGATTAACTCATATGCCTTTTTGACTGGTAAAAACGGATAAAGTGAGTTGACATTCAGGGATTCATCCCCTTTATTCGGATTGGCCGAACTGATTAATTTTACTTCAGCTAACCCAAATATACGCTTCATAAATGTTTGTTTCATTTCTAATCCCTGAATTTTTTTCTTTTCAATCGCAAAATAACTTTCATCAAGTACCCCACGGTCAATATAAATATATCGATCATCAGACGAGATTTCATATTTGCCATAACGGATAAATGTCCTAGCAACACCAAAACTAATGGCAACGATAACAGCCAAAACCAAGATCATGACAAACAGCCATTTGCTAGCTAGTACCACTTCAAATAAGCCGTTTAGCTGATCGGCATCTGGTAAAAATGTCTCCAAATAATCTAGCGAAGCAAAAACGATCGGAATAATCGCAAGGAAACTTAAAGAAGTAAAACTCGCTTTCCACAAGTCCCTTTTCTCTGGTGTAAAATGAACCGTTCGACTCGGTACTTGAACAATTGCCTGTTCTGCCTCTTTGTTTTCATGTTCTTCTGTGACTACTGGTTGCTTAGCAGGCTGAACTAAATTAATTAAAAAATGGGCATGTTTCTTTGATAATACCTCAAACTTGACTGCATCATCCTCCCCATCCATAGCGGTTTCAAATGTAAGGGATGTTAATCCAAAAATTTTATGAAATACAGATGTTTTTCTTGTCACATTTTGAATTTTAGAGAACGGAATGGTACTATTACGTCTGACAAAAATCCCCTTATGAATATGGAACGCACGGCCTTTCCACTCATATTTTTCGACAAACCAACTTATCACAATGTGAAGTAGCCCTATTACAGCAAACAAGAGAAAAGCATATCTTCCATACACAAAAATCCAAGAATCTGAATCCCTTCTTAAAACAAATAAAAGCAAAATAACGATGAAACTGCTTTTTATAAATTGATAGATTCGAAAGCCGACACTTAGTGGATGATAGCGCATCATTCATCCACTTCCTTTAACTTTGCATATTCTGCCAATCTCTCTCTTAACTCGAGGGCAACATCCTCTTCCAAAGCAGGAATGGTATGGGAAGAGCCCATTGTCTCTACTTTAATGGACCTAGTTTGATAACGTTTCATAATGGGACCTTGACTTGTTGAAACTGACTGGATTTTCGTCATCGGAACAGTTACCCATTCCTTTGTTAAAACACCGTAGCTTATCTGAAGGTATTCATCATTAAATTGATAACTCCAGGTTCGATATAGTAATTTTGGTTCGATAAAGGACCATATCGTACCAAGAACGGCGAACACAAGTATAGCAATCAAAATCCAAAATGCCCATTTTGGCCATGAAAAATAATGATTCAACCAAAATAAGACTCCTAGAATAATAAAACCTACTACGTTTGTTATAGTTTCATTAATCATACGTATTTTAGGAAATGCAGGAGATAATTGATTCTCCAATTTTATTTCACTCTCACTCAACAAAAGCAACTCCTTGTGTAATTATTTCTAAGTTTGACTCAGGAATGCTGCCTAACCTTCCTATATATTTTTACGGTTATAACTGCTATAAAGTTTCATATTTTTACAATCGGCGTAGCAGATGTTTTTTTCCCAAACGAAAAAGGCGTTAGATTCGATGATCTGCGCCCTCTTAAAATGAGAATTATGGTTGTATTCGATTAACAGGAAGTTTGATTTTTAGTACAAACCAATTCCCATTCAGCTCTGCACTCATTTCTCCATACATCTTTTCAACTAATTTTTTAGAAAGATACAGTCCTAACCCGCTTGTTTCTGTATTTGTACGACTGGTTACCTCTGTATAGAAACGCATAAATACTTTTTCAACAGCCACTTTGCTTTCTGTTTGAATATCATTTTTTATCGTAAAAGTTAAAAAGTCACCTTCCGTCCCATAACTGATAACCGCTTTACTTTTAGCGTAACGAAGGATATTTTGAACAATGTTTTGAATCACGCGCATCAGCATTATTTTATCAGCAATCACGGGTCGGTCCTTAAAGTGTTCGGGAAATTGGAGTCCAATTTTCTTTTCTTCGAATTGTTCATAATATGTTAAAAAGATTTCTTCAACTAGGTTAGAAAGTGAAATCGAGGTTAATGAAATTTCTTTTTGATTTGTTTCAATACGCGCTAAATCATAAAACTGATCCGTCATTTCAATAAGGCGTTTGACAGACTGTTCGATAATCTTAAGATAATGAATCTTCTTTGTCTCATCAGATATCACTTGTAAAAGTTGAACATAGCCATTAATCGAAGTAAGTGGAGTTCGTAAATCATGCGAGAGACCAGCAATTGATAACCTCACATTCTCTTCCATCTGTTTTGCCTGACAGTTTTTTTCTTCAAACATATCTATCATTTGATTTAACTCATCGACTAATTGCATCAATGTCTTCTCACGAAAATCCAAAGAAAGCCTACTTCCAAACCCTGAACGAGCAGGAATTCGCTTTAGCTCATATTTCAATTTCTTCAATTCTTGTTTTAAGAAGTAAAGATAAAGAAGGAGCGACAATGCCAGTATGACAAAAAACCATCCCCACATTACATTTACGCTCCTTTACGTTTTACGTTATTCAAATTTGAAGCCTATGCCCCATATTGTTTTAATATAGCTTTGATCATCCGAGTTTAGTTTATTTCTCAAATTACTGATATGCATATTTATCGTTTTATCATTATCAAAAAATGGTTCATTCCACACACTCTCATAAATATTGGAGCGACTGAATACCTTTTGTGGATTCTCTAGAAATAGGAGAAGGATAGCGTATTCCCTCCCAGTCAAATGTAGGATTTGATCGTTGTTCTTCACTTCACGCGTGTCTAGGTTGACACTGATATTCTTATAATGAATTTCTTTCATATTATTGTCAGAAGTCTTCGCGGCATGACGCAATTGAATCTGAATTCTAACAAGAAGTTCCTTTAGGTCAAATGGTTTTGTAATGTAATCATCTGCCCCGTTCGTCAAAAGTTCCAATTTCGATTCTTGGTCATTTTTTGCCGAAATGACAATCACAGGTATAGTTGAATTCTGCCGAACCTGTTGAAGAAATTCTTCTCCATTCATACCGGGAAGCATCAAATCTAAGAGGACTAGGTCAACGTGATATTGTTCAAATAACAATTTTCCCTCAGTACCCGAGTATGCGTTTAGGGTTTTAAATCCATTCAAATCTAGTGCTTCCCTAATAAGTGAATGAATCGCCATATCATCTTCAATAATTAAAATGGTTGCCATTTTTATCAAACCTACTTAATATCTGTTCGTTTAAAAAATTGAATTCCTAGAACTGATGATACCATGATTGTGATGATACTTACTAATATCATCTCAGGATATTTTGTGATATCCGCAGGTGCTGCGAAATTCGAATAGAATAAAAATGATTCCGTAAACCAATAAGTGACTTGCTTAAAATGTTCAGTCTGCTGGAAAATTCCAGGGACAAAACCAGTTGCAATCGTATAAATAAAACTCCAAACAAGTGAAATTCCACTACTTTTTGTCAGAAAACTGATCATTATATAGATTGATACGTTTGCCAAAATTAATAAATAGAGTGTAGTAAAAGATTTTAGAGCATAGCTAAAATAATCGCTAATCCCAGCTACTTCACCAAAGCCAAAGACCACTGAGTAGCTGATCATACCTAGTATGGTTAAGACGATAACACCAACGAGCGAAAGAAGTGCAGCAATCACCAATTTTGACAGATAATAATGCGTACGGCTGCGACCTAATGACAACGCATTTCGAATCGTCCCGTTTTGAAATTCTTCCCCAATAAAAAAACTGATAAAAGCACTCATAACAAGTAAAACCGTTAATCCATTTTTATCAATCATCAAAATACCAGTTGATCCATTGATGACTGTATCTATGGCTTGGACAAGTTTTGTTCCATAATGCACGGTTAATTTACTATTTGCGGCTTGAAAAATCGGAAGTAAGGATAAAATACTCAGGACGATCCATAATTTTTTACTGCGAAATAATTTAATTCTTTCAGCTGTTAAAAGGTTAAGCATGCGTGTTTCCCCCTGTTAATTGTAAGAAATAATCTTCGAGTTTTTGCCTAGTTGTACCAATTCGCGAAACATTCACATCAGCTAGGACTAAAGAACGATTGATTGCCGCCACATCATCTAAGTGTTCGAATATATTAATTTCACTATGATTAATAACTTCATAATCTGTTATTCCTAATTCATCAAGCACAACAATTGCTTTGTGAACCTCTAATGTTTCTAATTCGATGTACATGCGAGTTTGGCGTGCCAACTCCTCTTTTGAAAGTTCACTTATTAGTTTTCCATCATGCAAAATTCCGTAATGTGTGGCAATCTGTGAAAGTTCATCAAGTAAGTGACTGGAAAGTAGAACGGTAATTCCTCGTTCTGTCACTAAACGTTGTATAATTTCACGCATTTCAACAATTCCTGATGGATCAAGACCGTTTGTCGGCTCATCTAAGATTAAGAACTCGGGATTTGTAATTAGTGTTGCGGCAATCGCTAAACGTTGACGCATTCCTAGTGAAAAGTTTTTAGCTTTCTTCTTACCAGTATGACTAATATTCATCAGGCGAAGCAATTCATCAATCTCTCGGTCACTCACTCCTCCGTTTGCTGCTTGAACCCTTAGATTGTCTCTGGCTGTTAATTCTGGATAAAGTGCCGGTGTTTCAATCGATTGCCCCATCTTTCTTCGAGCATGCTGCAAGCCCTTTGTACCGGTTTCCCCGAAAAGTTCGATATTTCCCTCTTCTATTGTGATTAACCCCATAATGGTGCGCATGAACGTCGATTTTCCTGCGCCATTTTCGCCGATTAGGCCGTAAATCATCCCACGCTTTATTTCGATTGATACTTTATCGAGTGCTTTGTGTTTGCCATATATTTTTGAAACATTGGTTGCTTTTAGGATCGTTTCCGCCATTTTTATTCATCCCTTCCGGTGTTGATAAACTTAGTATAGGTATCAGGTGTAAAAAATCTGACTAGAAAAGTATAAAAAAAGTGTAAAGAAAGATGTTGTCCGACTAAATTGGACATGATTCATTAGATGTACAAGTCGAATATGATAAAAAAGAAGGGAAAAGCGACTTTTTTTGAGGTGATTTTCATACAATGCTTTTAGAGGTGATCAAAAATGGCAAGAGTTAAATATACAGACAAAGACGTCGATTTAGTGGCAAGGATGATGAGGGCAGAGGCAGAAGCCGAAGGACGACTAGGGATGCTGATGGTTGGTAATGTCATTGTAAATCGTGCAGTAGCCGATTGTTTGGATTTTAAAGATGTAAGGTCAATACGTGATGTGATTTTTCAAGTGCAGGGAGGAAATTTTTCCTTTGAGGCCGTACAAAAAGGAAATTTGTTTTATAATCCAGCAAGAGAGGTTGAAAAAAAGTTGGCTAGACAAACTTTAACCCATTGGAGACAACATCCTTCCAAGTATTCTCTTTGGTACTTTAATCCGTATGCTCCATGTCCGCCAACATGGTATGGTCAACCATTTGCAGGACAATTTAAAAATCATTGTTATTATGAACCACAGCCTAACACATGCGAAAGTGTTTACAGACGATAACCCCACAGATTGTGGGGTTATTGTTTTTTACCATACTAACATTAAGATTATGAAAACTTCGCATCAATATTTCGTAAATGTTCAAGGTCTTTCTCCTTAATAAGTAAGCTAACCACGATATAGGTAATGAATGAGAAAAGAACGGGCAAGACTACTGAATGCATGCCAAAAACTTCTGGAACAGTCGTATGGATGAGAATATAGCTTCCCACCCCAACTAGCATTGAGGAAATGGCTCCGTACTTATTCCCTTTTTGCCAATACAATCCTAGCACAATCGGCCAAATAAAAGCTGCCTCAAGACCCCCGAAAGCAAAGAGATTTAACCAGATCAGCAAATCAGGTGGATTGATGGCAAGGAAAAACACAATTAGACCTACGACTGCCGTTACACTCATACTTATTTTTTTTACAGCAACGTCTGTTGCATCCGGCTTTATGTAGTTCAAATATACATCCTTTACAATTGAGGAACCTACTATTAATAATAACGAGTTAACGGTAGACATGATTGCTGCCATCGGTGCAGAAAGAACAACTCCGGCCAACCATGGTGGTAATACCTCCATTGCAAGTAAAGGCATCACTGTATCCGGAACATCAACCCCCGGAATGATCGCTCTAGCAAATACTCCTGATAAATGCATACCAAGCATGATAAATCCAACAACAATTGTTCCAATGATCATCGCTTGATGCATGGCTTTTGCATGTCGATATGACATCGCCCGAACAGCAATCTGCGGCAATCCAACTACCCCTACTCCCACAAGAATCCAAAATGAAGATAAATATAATGGCGTAAGTGAACGATCATGACCAAACGGTGAAACAAGATTTGGATTTTCCGCGATTAGCTCCTTAACAATCGCTGGGACACCACCACCAGCAATAATTGTTCCAATTAAGATGATGAGTGTACCAAAAAACATGATAATCCCTTGGATAGTCTCTGTGAGAGCAACGGCACGAAAGCCTCCAATCGTCACGTATACTAAAATCGAAATGGCAAAAATAAATAATGAAGTGGTATAAGACAATCCCGTTAAGGACTCAATTAATCTGCCCCCCCCAACCCATTGAGCAATCATTGAAGCAAATAGAAAGATGATAATACTAGCCGATGATAGCAAAACAACCCACTTCGAATTATAACGCTCTTTTAAAAAATCAATAAGAGTTACAGCATTTATTTTACGAGCCACAATCGCAAACTTTTTCCCTAAAACAGCAAGCACAAAATACCCGGTGACCACTTGAATCATGGCAAGAAGCACCCAGCCAAGCCCAATACTATATGCGGCACCAGGACCACCAATGAAGCTGCTGGCACTTCCATATGTAGCAACCATTGTCATTGCAAGGACAAAACCGCCTAGCTCACGACTTCCCAAAAAATAATCTTGCAGAAATCCTGCGTTATCCTTCAGGCGACTCGCCGCATAAATACCAATTATAAAAATGATCACTAACAATCCTAGGAAAGGGATTAATACTTCCCAATTCATAAAGCGTCCCCTCCCTCTTCATCATCAAACGGTACTTCTTTAAAAACAATTTTTACAAGAATGATTACTAAAAAAACGACAACTAGAAATCCAATCACACAGCTGTAAAAAAACCAGCTAGGTAAACCAGCAATATATGTATATTCTGAAACAGGCTTCGAACCTAATCCATATGCAAAGCCAAACCACCACAAAAAGTTAAAAACCGCTAAGCCTATACCAATCGATGCCTCTTTTTTGGCAACCTTGTATCTGCGATCACCTTTATATTTAGTCTTATCCATCACTACTTCTCCCCATTTTTCACTTATGTATATCCTACCCGAAAATCCCTCAACGAACAAAACTAAGTTGTTCGTCACCTATTTCATCAAGTCATCCATTAAAAAAAGCTACCTAAGAACCATGCTTAGGTAGCTTCCTTTCTATTATTCAGCTGATTCTTCACCGTCAATCAAATAATTGTAATCTGAACGAACAACCGGCTTAAAGCCTTCAGGTGTATAGAATCGCAACAAGTCCCCATTTACAACCTTATCAGATGTTGCTAATTTTTCTTCAACAATTTCTTGGAGCTTTTTCGCAGTATCTAGCTCGTCTTCTATAATTTCAGTACCAGTTGCTGAGTCATAAAACTTACCATCAATCGCAGAAATGGTCGGACTTACGAAATCACCATTACGGAAAGGAACGACTTGATCATGTTGTTCAGACAATAAATCCGTTCCGAATTGAACGTAATCTTTTGTATCAATTCCAAGTAAGTGTAAAAGAGTTGGAAGAAGGTCGATTTGACCACCATATTGGTGTTGAACTCCACCCTCCATACCCGGAACACGGATAAACAATGGTACCCGTTGAAGGGAAGCATTATCAAATGATGTAATTTCTTCTCTTTCTAAAACTTGCTTCATGGCTTTATTATGGTTTTCAGAAATACCATAATGGTCACCATACATAACGATAATCGAATTATCGTATAAACCTTTTTCTTTTAAATCATTGAAAAATTGCTCTAACGCCTCATCTGCATAACGTGCAGTTTGGAAATATCGATCAACGGAAACGTCACCTGTTGTATGAGGCGCAATCGTTGCATCCTCATCATCAATACGATATGGATAGTGATGCGTTACTGTAATAAATTTTGTATAAAATGGCTGTGGTAATGTTTCTAGTAAATCTGCCGATTGCTCATAAAATGGTTTATCCATTAATCCATATTCAGCTAAATCTTCTGGATTCATTTGATAATAACTTGAATCAAAGAAATGTTCAAATCCAAATGATTTATAGATTTCATTTCGGTTCCAGAAGCTTCCTGAGTTACCATGGAATACAGCAGACGTATATCCCTCTTGTCCAAGGATTGCTGGTGCTGATTGATATGTGTTCATACCTTTCGTTGTAAAAGCAGATCCCTGTGGAAGGCCATATAATGAGTTTTCAAGTATAAACTCCGCATCAGCTGTTTTACCTTGTGCAGTCTGATGAAAGAAATTATCAAAATAAAGTGTATTTTCATCCTTTGTTAATGAGTTAAGGAATGGTGTTACCTCTTCCCCATGCAGCTTGTAATTGATTAAGAAATTTTGCATAGACTCAAGATGAAGATAAATCACGTTCATGCCCTTACCTGCCCCAAAATACGCAGGATTTGGTTCAGCATAGTTTGCTTTTGTATAGTTAATCACTTCAATACTGTCATTACTGTCCGCTAATGCTCTTTGTGTTGAAGCCTTTGTACTTTGCACAGCATCATAAATCGTATAGTTGTACATACCTAAATATTTCACAATATAGTGGCGGTCAAATCCACGTGTTAAAAGCTGTGGACGATCGGCCTCTGCAAGAGTAAGGTTAACAGCTGAAATTAAGATCGCAAAAGCAAATAATGCAGCTACTTTTATACCTCTCACGCTTGTTGCCGTTTCAACCTTCACGACTTTGAATAATACTAGTCCCAGTAAAACAATAAAGTCAACAAAGAACAAGAAATCATATGGTTTTAAAAGTGAAGTAACACTTCCGCTCACATCACCAAAGTTTTGAGTTTGGAACAAAGTTGGTAATGTAATAAAGTCACTAAAGAATCGGTAATATAAAATATTTGCGTATAAAAGGAAAGACATTAGAAAATAGATAATAAGAAGTCTTCTGTATCTCTTTTTCTCTTTACCTAAAAATGCAAAACCTAAAAAGAATAATGCCGATCCAAGTGGATTCAATAATAATAGAAAGGTCTGTAATGTATTATCAATATTTAAGTTAAACTCAGTTGATTGCGAAATATATGTTTTTAACCATAGGAATACCACCGCTAATAAATAAAAGCCAAAAAAGCCAGTGAAGATATTTTGACTACGTTTTAGAATGTTCTTTTTCATTGATTGCACCTACCTTCAATCTAAACAAGAATTAGTTTTAAGAACCAAAATCCTAAAAACTATTTTACCAATCAAATATGAACAAATTATTAACATGCTTAATAAAATTTACATTTGCGATACATTCACTTACTTTACTACGATTATTTGAAAAGTCAAGAGATCTGGAAAACCCCGAAATTTTCTTTCAACTTTTGAAATCCTTTACATCATTGCCTGTACAATGTTTCACAAATATTTATAAATACGATATTTTTTTCTAATTTATGACAACTTTATTTTCTAAAATAAACAAAAGCCAAGACGAAACAATGAGTTTCAATTATACTACTATAATAGGAACAAACTTAATTGGAAAGGGCTTAAGGAACTATGTTTATTCTTGCGATTCTCCTATTTCTTTTGCTTTATTGTGGGATGAGTTTCTTTTTTGGGTATATGGGATGGGTTTGGCTTAAACATTCATTTAATTTTCGACAAAAAAAGACATACATAACAGTCGTTCTCATTTTCTCGTTAACCATTATTGTTGGTTTTGCTGCTTCATCTGCAATCCTTCAGACTATTGGTTATTTTTGGTTGATTTTATCAGGATTTGGACTCATTCTTTTACCGATTGCAACCCTATTATTCTTTCTATTAAAAAGGAAAGGCATTCGAATGATTGGATTTGGGGTAATCAGTTTGTACATCTTAATCTTCAGTTTCGGGACTTTCTATGCATGGAGTCCAGTATTGAAAACCTATGATATATCAATCGACAAAAATGTCGAACGAAATGATCTAAAAATAGTAATGGCATCTGATTTCCATCTAGGGAACATTGTAGGCAAAAAACACCTTGAAAAATTTGTCCATTTAATAGAAGAAACTCGACCTGACATTGTGTTACTTCCCGGCGATCTCATTGATGATCACATTGATCCCTTTTTAAAAGGGAACATGGGTGAAACTCTGAAAAAAATTGATGCACCGCTTGGGGTCTACGCCACCCTCGGAAATCATGATTACTATGGAAGTGATAATGAAAAAATTGTCGAAGAAATAGAGAAACTAGGTATTGAGGTTTTAACAGATGAAGTGACCATGATTGAAAATGACTTCTTTATAATAGGAAGAAATGATGATACAGATAAAAATCGTGACGATATAGAGAGTCTTGTTTCTTCACTTGATTCCGCAAAACCGATGATTATGCTAGACCATCAACCGAATCAATTAGACGCAGCCTTAGGTAACGGAATCGACTTAATTCTGTCAGGGCATACCCATCGCGGACAGATTTTTCCCGGGAACCTGATTACCGGTATGCTGTATGAAAATGATTATGGCCTATTGAAAAAAGGAAATTTACATTCAATCGTATCTTCTGGTTTTGGAACTTGGGGACCTCCGCTAAGACTCGGCTCAAGGTCTGAGGTTGTCACTATAAATGTAAGCTTTCAATAAAAAAAGCATTACCTCCGTGTATTACAGAAGTAATGCTTAGTAGAGTGTCAACCTATTATTTGCTACTATTAAACCAACCAGATAAAATGTGAGGTACAAATTATGGATATTGGTGCAAAAATTCGTTCGATACGAAATCGAAAAAAAATAACCATTGCCCAAATGTGTGAAGGTACTGGCCTATCAAAGGGCTTTATCAGCAATGTTGAAAACAACAATACATCCCCTTCCATTAACACTTTAAAAGCAATTTCAGATTTTCTAGAGGTACCGCTTCCCTACCTCTTACTAGAAAAGAAAGAACATATGCGAGTGGTTCGTAAGGATGCACGTAAAATAACGACTTTTAATCATTTGCAAGTGGAGCATCTCACTTCAAAAGGGGGGTTGCGAATGATGATAGTCGAATGTCCACCTGGTACATCAATGGGTGAACCGAACGCCCATGAAGGCGAAGAATGCCATTTGGTCTTACAGGGTAAAATCCTTGCTGAACAAGGCGATGATTCCATCATCGTCGAAGAAGGTGACTCCTTTAGTTGGAATGCCAGTGTCCCCCATTTTGTAAAAAATATAGGAGATACAAAAGCCGTCATATTAATCTCCGTGTATTCTGATTCAGAATCGGACGAAATTTTATAGATTCTGGCCTGCGAATATCGCAGGCTTTTTTATTGTTTAAATCTTGTTCGGATACAAATACTAAAAAAGCTTTGACATCGGTTTAAAAATCATGTACATTATCTAATGTACGAACATTATTAAATAACAACGAAAATAATATTCGGTTTTAGGAGTGTTTTTAAATGGATAATGTATTTGATTACGAAGATATTCAGTTAATACCTGCAAAATGTATTGTAAACAGTCGTTCAGAGTGTGACACAACAGTGGAATTTGGTGGCCACACATTTAAACTTCCGGTTGTTCCAGCAAACATGCAGACTATAATAGATGAAAAAATCGCTTTGTTTTTAGCTGAAAATGGCTATTTCTATATCATGCACCGTTTCAATCCAGAAAAACGTGTAGACTTTATTAAAGATATGCATTCTCGTGGTTTAATTGCTTCAATAAGTGTTGGTGTGAAGCCTGAGGAATACACATTCGTCGAACAGCTTGCTGAAGAGAACCTTGTACCAGAATACATCACAATTGATATCGCGCATGGTCATTCAAACTCAGTTATTGAAATGATTAAGCATATTAAGGCGCATCTGCCAAAAAGTTTTGTCATTGCTGGTAACGTTGGTACACCAGAAGCAGTAAGAGAATTGGAAAATGCAGGAGCAGACGCAACGAAGGTTGGGATTGGACCTGGTAAGGTTTGTATCACCAAAATCAAAACTGGTTTCGGAACTGGCGGCTGGCAGCTGGCTGCACTTCGCTGGTGTGCAAAGGCTGCAACTAAGCCTGTCATTGCAGATGGTGGTATCCGCACTCACGGTGATATCGCGAAATCCGTACGCTTCGGCGCGAAAATGGTGATGATCGGTTCCCTCTTCGCTGGACATGAAGAATCACCTGGTGAAACAAAAGAAGTGGAAGGTAAACTTGTGAAAGAATATTTCGGCTCAGCTTCAGAGTTCCAAAAAGGTGAAAAGAAGAACGTAGAAGGCAAGAAAATCTATGTTGAGCACAAAGGCTCATTAAAAGATACATTAAAAGAAATGGAACAAGACCTACAATCTGCTATCTCTTATTCAGGTGGAAACAAATTAGATTCCATCCGCCACGTTGATTATGTAGTTGTTAAAAACTCAATCTTCAACGGAGATCGCATCTATTAATAGGAAAAGGATGAGCTTAAACGGGCTCATCCTTTTATATTTGCATTTCCCATTTTCTCTAAGCACTTGCCATAAATATATCTAAAAATAAAGCCTTTCATTTATAACATTTCATATGTATCTTTAAAGTAATAAGTTTACAAGGAGTGTTTTTAATGTTTATTAAGCTTACGAAAGAACAACAGCAAATGATGATTTCCGAAATACAGGAATTTTTCACACTTGAAAGAGAGGAGGAAATCAGTGAGTTTGCGGCAGAACAAGTCTTACATTTTGTGAAAGAAAAACTAGCTCCACATATCTACAATGCTGCCGTCCATGATGTTAAAGCAGTAGTTGATCAACAATTTGCCTCTCTTGATGACGAAATTTTAACGCTTGAAAGACCTATTAGAAAGTAGAGTATGTTTGGGTTAAGTTGCTTACACTACCACTAAGGAGTGAATGCAAATGACAAAAGACAAATCCAATCCTTTTGAGCCAGATGATACATATGATGGCGTTTTTAAGTCTGAGATGGAAGTTGATTCAGATGTTAACGAAGACATGAATCGTGAAAGATTGCTCGATGACTCGGCTGAAGCTTTTATTCGCTCGAAAAAAAATCTACCTAAATAGTTCTATTTAAAAGATAAGAATCCTCCTTAAAGTTGAAAATCCAAGAAAAATGGATAATTACAACTCAGCCGTAAAAGCTACAAATAGACTAAAGATTAGGGGGATTGATATGTTTAGTAGAGCTACGAAAATCACAACACTGTTTTGGATTGCAATCTTAGGAGTTATTTTAACGACCATCTATACAATTGTGATTATGATTCAAGCTAGTAGAACCATGAAGATGATCCGGTATATTTATAATCAAAATAAAAAGCGCAATGGTCATGAAAATCGCGGGGAATGACCCCCGCGTTTTTCTATTTGGTCTCAATTTTAAAAGTTAGTCCCTTTTCCGCAAGAGCTTTCCTAATCTCGTTAATCGCAGTTGGTCCCACTCCATGTAAAGCTAACACTTCTTTTTCAGTAAACTTGGAGAACTGATCTAGCTTAACATACCCTCCCCATTCTAAGCCCGCATGCCGGTTTACTTAATTTCAACTCATTAAATTTGAGTTACAAAACATTCTCTCCTTTTTTCATCCATTTACTTTATTCATATTCTCTGCCTAACTGCATCTAAACTTGAAGTTTTACAAGTTTGCCTACAGTCTGACTTTTTTCTAATATTTCATGAGGCTTTCTCTTTTTTCTGCAATAAAACGGCTGCGATGACGATCACGCCTTTAAATGCTTCTCTTAAAAACGGAGGTACCCCGAAGAGATTAAGTAAATTATTCATAACGGCAATTATGAGCATACCGTAGACAGTTCCAAGGATGAAACCTCTTCCCCCCATCATATTTGTTCCTCCAACAACTGCTGCAGCAATTGCATCCATTTCCATTCCTCTTCCTGCATTCGAAAAGTCCATTGATCCAATTCGTGAAACCTGAATAATGGCTGCAATGGAAACGAGCAGTCCCATCAACGCATATACGCGCAGCTTAACTTTTTCCACATTAATACCTGAAAGCTTTGCAGCTCGTTCATTTGATCCAACCGCAATGATATGCCTGCCAAATGTGGTTCTTTTCGATACATAGTAAAGTATATAGGCAATGACCGCCCAATAAATAATTGGCATAATCATGTAATTTCCAATTTTAAAGCTTGCAATCTGTAAAAATTCTACTGGTATAGTAGGATTATACCCTTGCATAAAATGCTGAGTAACACTTCTAAAAATCATCATGGCTCCTAATGTAGCAATAAATGGGGGAACATTCCCCTTGGTAATGCTAACTCCAATCAGTGAACCCAGAAGATATCCTGCTAATAATACGAAAAGAATCGTGATGATAAATGCCGGCACACCAGTTATTCCTATTATCCCCAAGAACCCTTTTGTACCCGTATCTAGCAGCATCATCGAGAACGCACCCGTGACAACTAAGGTAGAACCTACTGCTAAATCAATTCCACCTGTCATAATTACGAAGGTCATCCCAAGAGCAACAATAGCTGTACCAGCATTGTTCCGTAAAATATTTATCCAGTTGTTAGTCCATGATTGAAACCATTCCCCAAACGAATTGTAGTCAAAACCTAGAACCAATGTTTGTAAAATAATCATAATAATTAATGCAATTGCAATACTGAACAAGGGATCGTTTGACCATTTATATGTAAACCATTCAAAGAAATTTTTCTTATTTTTTATCGTTGGCTGATCTATACTTGGCTTCATACTTGCTTACACCTCCCTTAGGTTAAATCCCCACCAGTTGCAAGACTCATGATGGAATGCTCATTCATGTCTTCTCCAGCGACTTCTCCTTGAATTTTTCCATGGTACATGACGATTGCCCGGTCACAGACGCGAATAATTTCCTGCGCTTCACTGGAAAGAACGACAACAGCAATATTTTCTTCAGCCAGTTTCAAGATAATATCATATATATCTTCTTTTGCACCTACGTCAACACCCTGGGTAGGATTGTCCAAAATCAGAAGTTTTGGGTTAGCTGCCAACCATTTCGCTAGGACAACCTTTTGTTGGTTACCTCCTGAGAGACTTGTGATACCATCTTTAAGCTCTCCCATTTTTAATCGTAATGCTTTCCTCTGCTTTTCAAAGATCTCCTGATGTTTTTTCGTATTGATCGTGCCATGTTTTGAAAATGTTGGCCATGTAACAATGGAGGCATTTTCTAAAATGTTCATATCCTTAATAATTGCATTTTCTTTACGATTTCTAGGAAGGTACGCAATTCCTTCCTTAATCGCTTTAGTAGTACTCGTTATTTTAACTTCTTTTCCATTTAGGACTATTTTTCCAGATGAAATTTGATTGGCTCCAAAAATAGATTGGAAAAGTTCACTTCTGCCGTCTCCTAGCAGTCCTGTAAAACCTACTATTTCACCAGCTCTTATTGAAAATCTAATATCCTTAAACATATTACCTGAAGTTAACCCTTCTACACGCAGAATCTCGTTTCCATGCCTCTTTTCCCTAACTAAAGACTCGGTTCTCACATCATATCCCACCATATAACGCGCAAGATCATTTGTTGTCACATCACTCACATTTCCTTCAGACACCAAGTTTCCATCGCGTAGCACAAGATAACGATTGCAAATTTCCATAACTTCATTTAGTTTATGAGAGATAAAAATGATACCGACATTATGCTCCTTTAATGTTCTCATCATTGCAAATACCCTTTCAATTTCCTGGTCAGTTAAAGAAGTGGTCGGTTCGTCCATAATAATGAAGGATGCATTTGCATTGATAGCCCGACATATTTCAATGATTTGTTTATAAGAAGCATCAAGATCATGGACCAATTTATTCGGATCAAGATCAACGTTCATCTTTTTAAATATTTCTTTTGTTTCCTGATACATTTTTTCTAAATCCAGGCTCCCCCTTTTCGTTTTTAGCTCACGCCCGAGGAACATATTTCCATAAATTGGTAAATCATTGATTAAGTTCAGTTCCTGATGAATGAAGGCAATTCCTGCATCCTGAGATTGTGCTGGTGCTGCAAATTCCACTTCGTTCCCATCAATATTGATTGAGCCAGAATCCATTTGCAATACCCCACCCAATATGTTCATGAGTGTCGATTTCCCAGCGCCATTTTCTCCAAGCAATGCACAAATTTCACCGCCCTTTAAGGTAAATGAAACGTCCTTAAGTACATCATTGCTTCCAAAGGATTTTCGAATATGTGACATCTCAATTATCATGTAATCACTTCCAAACCTTTAATATCACTTACAACTCTCACAAAGAAGGTATAGAGAAAGGCTATGCATTTTAGCCATAGCCCCCATGATTTATGAACACTAGTACTTAATAAGGTGAACCCTCATCTAGGAATTCTTTGTAATTGTCTCTGTCAACGATTGTTGTCGGAATAATAGTTTCCATTTCAACATCTTCACCCTTTAAAACCTTAAGTGCCACATCAACTGCATCTTTAACCATAGCTGGACTGTAAAGTGCAGACTGAATCCAGATGTCTTCATTCTCTGGCATCATGTTGAAATATTCCTGCATTCCACCGCCACCAGTTACGACTTTAATATCTGTCCTTCCCGCTTCCTTGATCGCTTGTAAAACACCGATTGATGTTTCATCATCTAAGGAATAGACAGCATCAATTTTATCAAGGCTTGTTAAAATATCCGCAAAATCCTTCAACCCATCTTCTCTTGTAAACTGAGTCGCATACGTGTGAAGCTTAATATCTGGAGCGATTTCTTCAATTGTTTCAACAAATCCATTCTTGCGTAATTCGGAAACTGAGCCTGAGGTTGGAACCTCTAGAATAACGACATTACCTTCTTTACCGATTTTTTCAACAACATAATTCGCACCTTGAATGCCCATATCCTTATTGTCTCCCGCTACACGATAAACACCTTCAGCATCGATGACAATGTCAAAGTTTATGATCTTGATGCCTTCATCCAGTGCACGTTGAATAGGTACTTCCATACCTTCCCATTGTGGGAACGCAACAATAGCTTCCGCACCCCAAGTCATTAAATCATCTAATTGCGAAGTCATCTCTGCTGCATTACTACTTGTTTGAATTTGATATTCGATTTCACTGGAAAGTTCCTTTGCACGAGCTTCCGCATGATAAGCAACTGCCGCAACCCATCCGTGTGTTACAGCTGGTGCTAAAATACCAACCTTGTACTTTTTGCCTGAACTATCTCCAGAATCCCCAGTTTTTGTGTCACCAGTTTGCTCTGAATTACCACATGCACTCAACATTGGAATTAACAATAAAACTAGCAACGATAATAAACGTAAAGCTTTCTTCATAAAAATAACCCCCTTTTTTAACTAGTAATCTATTTCAAAATAGAATTGAAACCTAATATATTTCCTACTAGTATATAAGCGCTTTCATCCAGGAGTTAATATCATGTTGTGTTTTCTTGAGGACCCTTGTTGTATGTAGGATTACGCTAAACTGAGACTTGTTTTCCTGTTTCTAAGGACTCTTCAATAGCTTGCAGCAGCTTCAATGTGTATAGTACATCTTGCAAAGGCACCGTAATATTCTCTTCGTCCTTGTCAATGCAGTTCACAAAATAGGAAAGTTCATTTTGAAAGGCATCCCCTCTTTCAACAGGAAGGACTGAACTTTCTTCGCTATGATAATAAATGAATTGATTGGCATCATCTTCAATATCTTCAATATTTTCACCAGCAATCAAGCTAAATTCCAGAGTTCCTTGAATTGCTTGTGCCCGCAATGACATTGTAAAAGGATACCCTGTTGGCATTCGCTGAGATGCTTCAACAAAGGCTTTACTCTTATTCATAAAAGTAAGTGTGGTCATGATATGGTCCCAAGCTCCATATTTATTCTTAGTTCCAACAGCATATACCGACTCCACCGCACCCAATAAATAGTAGACGAAATCAATATCATGGATATGAAGATCAAATAAGGCTCCACCGCTTTTTTCAGGATATAAAAACCAATCACTCCATTTAGGTACTTGACCTAATCTCTTTGCATGAATGATTTGAATATCTTTTAATTTGTCTGTTTGAGACAAAGATTTAATCGCCTTATATGCGGGCCAAAATCGAAGGACATGACCGACAAATAGTTTGACATCATTTTTATTTACTTCATTCATAATTCGATTTGCAGATTCCATTGTGAGGCTTAATGGTTTTTCACAAATAACATGTTTTCCTGCTCTAGCAGCCTTGATAATATATTCCTCATGCAAAAAAGTAGGAACACAAATATCAATAATATCAATTTCCTTATTCCAAACTAATTCTTCATAATCTGAAACAAAAGACCCGTTATAATTTTGAATAAGATCTTTATCCTTTACCTCATTCCTCGAACAAATGACTGTTACTCTGCAATTCTTAAGATGACGGTAGGCCTCTAAATGCGTTTTTCCCATGAACCCTAAACCAACAAGCCCAATATTTCTCATCTTTTCTCCTCTTATCCTAGTAATCTTGAAAGATATTCGAAGGATTTTCTTACAGAATCATCTACTTCTTTAAGATTTGCTGGACCTGAAGGTGTAAATTCAATTTCAACACTTATCGGACCTTTAAAATTTGCATTTGTTAAGGTTTTAAATATCCTCTTAAAATCTACATCCCCATCTCCGATTGCAGGAAAATTCCATTCATTAAAAGAACCCAATTTATCCTTTAAATGAATGAAATCCACGCAATCAGCGGATGATTCTAGATCTTCATATGGCAAAATGTTTCCGTAGAACATGACATTGGCCGTATCGTAATTGATTTTTACACGGTTATTTAAAGTTTTAGCTAGGCTCTTAAGTGATTGCCCGGTAGCATAGTTATTTCCATGTGTTTCAAGTAATAGCACCTTGTTGAATTTTTCACACTTCGAAAGAACTGGTTCTAAATTCCTAACTAGGAGTTCTTCATCCTCAATCAAATTTGCATCATGATGTGCATCCCCTGTGGCTGTAATCAGATACTTACAGTCAAACTTTACAGCAAGGTCTACACTTTTTAATAAATGATCGATTCCTTCTGCATCCATGACATTGCTGTGGGCACCAATTCCCACGCATTTCATCCCATACGTTTGAAGCAATGAAAGAATCTCATTAATCTGTTCTCTTGACATATCAGGTAATACATGGGGAGTATGTGCAACTGCCGCTAATTCGATTTGTGTGAAACCTGCTTTACTTGCTCCTTTTACTGCATCCTCAATTGAAAAGCCACGATATGTATTGGAGTTAATCGCAAGCTGTCGTAGCATGTCCACCCTCCTGTCCAATATGTAATTGATTACAAATACCTAGTACAACCCTTCGATTACTATTCATACAAAGCCATACTTATAATGAATGTAATCCATTACATTCATAGTATAAGATAAACAATATTCAGTCAATTATTTTTAGGTATTAATAATCATTTTTTCCAAAGGAGGAATTATCTTAATTTCTCCACACATTAGTGTATGAAACTTATGAACCGATTATTTTATCAACTACTCGAAGTGATACCATTGCCTGTTCACCTGTAACAGGAGGCGTAACGTCATGAATAATTGAATGAATGAATGCATCAATCACGCCAGTATTTGTTTGGTTATCATTTGTCTGAATTGATTCTAGTTCAAACTTTTTTATCGTGCCATCTTTTTTTTCTACCACTAGCGGCACTTCAGAATCATGATAGATTTTCATAATTCCCTTTTGACAATAAATGATTGTGGAATTATCTTCTGAACCGTAATATGTCCACGAAAACGAGGCCGTTCCTAAACGCCCTTTTCTCGTCTTTAATGCACAGACAACATTATCGCAAACCTCAATTGGCGATCCGTTTTCATCCACTTTATCCAATGCACCATAAAATGAATGAACGTCTTCTATTTCATCATCTAGCAGGTAATGGATTAAATCAATTTTATGAATTCCTAAATCACCTGCAACACCTGAGTGAGAACGGTTTTTTTTAATAAACCAAGTGGAGTTTGATTTATTTACACCCCAGTTTTCTGGTCCTTGATGACCAAAGGTTGTTTTAAAGGTTAAAGCCTCACCTAACTCTTTGTTATCTAAAATCTCTTTCGCTTTTCGATGGGCTTTGGTAAAGCGCTGGTTATGATCAACCATTAATTTCTTTCCAGATTTCCGTTCAGCTGCAAGGATCTCCTCAGCATGTTTGACACTAATAGCTAAAGGCTTTTCGCATAAAACATGCTTCCCGCTTAATAATGCTTTAGTCGTGTAAACATGGTGGACCTCGTTAGAAGAACAATCGCTAATTGCGACAATGGATGGATCATTGAGGAGTTCCTCAAGTGTTTTGACAGCTCTCCCACCAAATTCATTAGCCAGGCTTTCAGCCCTTTCAGGTTTACGGTCAAAAAAGACGATTTCCTCGACATGTGGATTTGCTTTATACTCAGGTGCGTGTCGGAATCTTGATATTGAACCACAGCCGATAATGCCTACTTTAATACCCACGAATGAAAACCTCCCTCATCTGTTTTTTCACTAAAAAGAAAATTACCCCATCGTTGACTTACGAATGATCAATTCATGGTCTAAAACAACACTTTCTACTTTCTCTCCCTGAATTCTATTTATCAGCATATCTGCTGCATAGCAGCCCATTTTATACATTGGCTGAGAAATCGTTGTTAAGGTTGGATTTGTCATTTTTGAAAAGCTAATATTGTCAAACCCAACGATTGCAACATCATTCGGAACATGTAAGCCACATCCATTAATTCCTTTAAGCGCACCAATTGCCAATGTATCTGAAACAGCAAAAACCGCTGTTGGCTTTTCCTCTAGTTGAAACATGATTCTCATTGCTTGAACGCCATTCCGGAATTCAAGTTCCTTTGAGCGGTAGATCCATTGCTCACGAATCGGGATACCAAATTCTTTCAAAGCTTTCTCATAACCATTTCGACGCTGTCTAGCATATAAATACTTTTCATCTGAATTAATGAGTGCGATGTTACGATGACCTAATTTAATCAAATGCTTAACGGCCTGATAAGCGGCCAATTCATTATCGATTGTGACATATGGGATACCCCCTCCCTCTTCGTACTCACTACAAAGAATGACAGAGTAATTCTCTGCTAATTCATTCAGCTTTTGCATATTAACGGTTGGATCCATCGAAATGACTCCATCAGCCAATTTGTTCTTAACCATATTAAAATATATGTTTTCCCGCTCTGGATTTGAATCTGTTTCACAAAGAAGTATATTGTAGTTATTGGCGATTGCAGTATTTTGAATCCCATTAATGATTTCTGTGTAAAAGGGATTTGAAATACTCGGCAGTAAGACTAATAATAGTCGACTTTCGGAGTTTCGTAGATTTCTTCCAAGCATACTTGGTTCATAATTTAGATCTTTAATCGCATTTTCAACCTTCAGTCTTGTTTTTGGACGAACAGATGCTGCATTATTAAGGACCCTTGAAACCGTTGCAACGGATACACCAGCTTTTTGAGCTACCTGTTGAATATTCGCCATTGTTGGTCCCCGCTTTCAATACTATGATAGAAAATTGTAATCGATTACAATTACGATTGTAAGTATTCTGAATATTTATGTCAAGGTATAACCAAGAACCTATAATTCAATAATTTTGAATACTGATTTTTTACTTTTTTTGTTATAATAGGATGTAACGGATTACAATATATTATCTTTAGGGGGAAACTTTATGAAGTTAGGGGTTTTCACGGTTTTATTTTCGGAAAAAAGTCTTGACGATATGCTGGACCATGTTGCCGCAAAAGGAATCGAAGCAATTGAATTAGGCACAGGTGGTTATCCTGGCGATGCCCACTGTAAAGTTGATGAACTATTAGATAATGAACAAAAACAAAAAGAATTCATGGAAAAAATTTCAAACAGAGGAGGTATTTTGATATCCTTAGGACCTATGCCATCCATTGGAGAAATGGCCCCATGGAGTACATGATATAAACCTCGGCGAATTGTCAACTTCGCTGGCATGCGCTGAGGAAACAATTAGTGCCTTAAGTTGTCACGGGAATCCTCTCCACCCTCAAAAACACATTGCTTCGGAAGCAGATTCTGTATTTTTGAAAACGGTTAAATTACCCTTCGTCTCTTTGGCTATGATTACGTCGTAAGCATTGAGCATGAAGACGGTTTAATGTCAGTCGAAGAAGGATTCACTAAAGCCATTCAAACCATAAAACCTGTTATGGTAAAGGGTAAAGGACTCTATTGGAGAGATGTGGTGGACGTAAGTGTGTTATAGGGAGTAGCGGATGAATGCTTCTCCCTTGTTTTTTTATTCCCGAATTGGTGCCGATACCCGACTTCGCGTAACCACCATTTTTTTATTTTATATACTTCATAGGAATCGGAAACATATTTAACAGAAAGATTATCCATATAACCGAGATTCCCCATGCTATTAGGGGTTGTTTCTGATGGAGCCTTAGCATCGGAAACATCACAAAATTAAAAAGAATCGACCATCCCAACGACCAGCCATGATGGTGTTCGATTAAATGGAGGTACTTCAAATTGAAGAATTCGACGATTGAAAATAGAAACACCCATGTCATAATCCAAAGTAACTTTTTCCACACTTTTTCGGGAAAATGACCGAGAAAGATTAATGTTGTGCACGGATAGCACACAAACATAATTAATAAAGAAATAAATGTATGGTTGCTTAGGATCTCTTTTGCAATTATCGTTTCCTGATACGTCCAAATCCAATAATCATGAAACAATAAATTTTTTAAAAGATCCCCCACAATAAAAAATAAAATGGTTGGGTAATACTCTCGCCACCTTCTCCAATCACCCCATTTCATGGCGACAAAAAGGAATAGCGCGTTATAGACTAGGTGCATCAAATACACTCCCGAATATGTAATACTTTTATAATACCCATTTTTTTACAATAAAATAAGACGAATCTTGAGTTCGATTCGCCTTTTTTTATGCTGACCTTATTACTCCACCGGCTTTGCCCAAATAAGGTGAATAGCATTAAGCATATATCGTTCTGATTTAACAACAGACAGTGGTGATTCCTGCACAAGCTTTAGAATGTCGCGATTCATATGACATCCCACTTTTTTTAAATGAAAGGAGTTTGTTATATTTTGTAGCCAGGCAAGCAAGGAGTTTGTACTAATTCCATGCTCGTAGAGGAGAAGCTCTTCAAATCTATTTTTCAGTGACTCCTAGATACTCTTCTAATGTAAGTCCGTGTTCTGTCATATATTTCGCATGTTCGACACCAACGTAGCGAAGATGCCACGGCTCGTACATATAGCCGGTGATATCCTCTTTCCCAAGTTGAAAGCGGATGATAAATCCATACTCTTCTGCGTGCTCAGCAAGCCATTTTCCTTCTACCGTTTCTCCATATTCTTGTACAAGCTGGTTATCGACACTATCACTTGTTACATCCATCGCAAGACCGGTTTGGTGTTCGCTCTGCCCCGGTTTAGCACTAAAAGTACTCGCTGCTTCTTCTCCATTTGCACGAACATAAGAATCATAAAGATATTCCTGTGTACCAAAAGAGCGGTAGCCAGATTGTGCATGTAATGTAATTCCGTCATTACTTGCAGCAGCAAATAATTGTTCCAATGCGTCCGCAGCTTCTTTTACCATCTGCTTACGCTCAGCTACGGAAGTGGAAAATGCTACATTGGGAACCGCAAGATTTTGTGGTACATATGTTTCATCTAACACTCCTACTTCTTTATTTACTAATAATAGAAACGGATCATTTGGATCAATGGCAGGTTTCACATCCTCTGGAGCCACTTCCGTCTGTTCACCTGCTGTTTGAGTTTCAGGTGCCGACACGATTTCCTCATCGTTTTCTTTACTTAAAGCAATTTTTCCAACGACAACTTCCTTAATCGAAGTATAGCTTTCTTGTAAAATATCAGAAAAAGCTTCCCTCGTAAAAAATAGAGAGGACGCCACTAATATAAGAATCAACCCGATAATAATCTTCTTCAATGCTATTCCTCTTCCCTCATTCGATCTGTTTTTATTTCCATCTATCATTCTACTATATTTTACATAAATCGACACAGGGAATTAGTTGTAAGTTTTTAGCATGAGAAAAGTACTAGAGGAGTGAGGAACAAATTAGCCACCAAAAAGGGCATGCACCTTTAAATCAGGTAGCACGCCCATCTGTCATTTATTTTAATTCCTAAATGTGTACATTTCCTTTATATCATTAACCATTTCTCGCACGAGTGCTTCTTGATATCCTGCGAGTTTTGTTTCCTTCATGGCGGAAATCACGTCTTCCCATTCCGGTGAAGAAATTCGGTCAAGTTTGCTCAGTCTAGTTGAAATATCTTCATTTGAAAGTGAATCTAGATAGGATTTCTTATCCATTCTCCATAAAAGAACATTTTCCTTATATCGTTCTTTGAGCCGATTTGCAATTGATATTCCCTCTGGGTCCAAATCACCGGAATAATATAGTAGGCAGTTTTCTGCTACTAATAGGTCTAATAATCTCCAGCCTGCCATCCTTACTTGACCATGTGTGCAGACAATGGGGGCATCAGGAACTATATCCATTAAAGTTGAAGCAACACTAGAGTTTTCAACTACCCAAACCCTATTCCCTTTGACAGGTACAACCCTGTCTATTTTCGTCAACTCTTTCATTGGAATGTTCATAACTGTTTGGGACATAGCTGCTGCTTTCCAAACAGGGTGGACTTCATCATTACGGGATGCAAGTAAACTTTGACAAGTTACAAAATTCCACAAATCATCGCGCATTAATCGATATTCTGCCAATAAATCATTTAATTCCTCGATGCTTTTAGGCATAACTAAATCCGTGCTCCAATGAAGGAGTTGATCAACATACAAACAATGAATAAATAGTTTGCCTCCTACTTCATTATTGTCAAAGTAGTGTGGATTTCCAGTGATCCGTTGAGAAAAGAAGGGAAGTCTTTCAAACTCTCCTTCTTTTGGCAGTTTTGAGAACGCCTTACAAATCGTTTGAATCATTTCTCGAAGATTGTCCCTGTCCATTTTATATAACGACCAAATCCATCTTGTGTCTGGCTGTTTAGACCGAATCCAATCAATCCACCAGCTCATATCGGGGGAATCTATCGAATTGAAAAAAGCAGCTTCTTGATCTCGGGCAATCTCTAACTCTTCCTGTTTTGTTAAGATTTTTTCGTGCAGGACTTCTTCCAGTAAAGATAGTAAAGTAAAATCTTCAAACCCGGTATTTGCTAACTCTTTTTCAAAGTCTAATAAGGAAATGGTTCCCTTTTGTAAAATTTCCCCTATGGGTTTACCTAAAAAACCTGCAATTGATTCTAGTTCACTTCGATCAAATCCATTTATTCTAACGGTTCCTCCGATTCTGCCGAGGGAGCGATATTTTTCTTTAAATAAGTGAAAAAGCTGAATAAAACCCCGTTCTCCTTTAAATACATTTACTCTATTATTCATTGGTTACAAGCTCCGCAAACCCTTGCTCCTCATCGATAACAAGGGATTTTTTCTTTCCATCCCATTGATAACGAATAACCGTCACAAAATCTGCATTTTTTGGGCGTACTAATTCTGCAATAGACAGGCTTGAAATCGTGTCATAGTCTCCCCAAAGTGCCTGGGAGTTCATAATATAATTGAAACCGAGCTGTTCTACGACTTCAAACATGTCGCGAATATTATTTTCATCCACACCTGCAAATGCTTCATCTAGTGAAATAATATATGGTGCCATATCACCAGCTTCTTTATAGCGTGAATATGCTGCAGTGAATAGAGGAATGTACATCGCCATTGCTTTTTCCCCACCGCTAAATTTAAAGAAGGCATTGTTTGTTAACTCTCGCTTTTGTTCGTTAACACGACTGAAAGATAGGACAAATGTAAACCATTTGCGATAATCCAGGACTTCTTTAAGAACTTGATGAAGTGTTGAGCCTTCATTCTTTAATTGAATAAGTTCTTTAGCTTTGGCAATCCGTGATTGGAAATGTTTGGTGATTTTGTTTAAATCCTCTTCACTTAAAAATTTGCTGTTTCTCTGTAAAAGCTGAACAAGTTCGCTCGTATCCAACTCCTGCTCTGATTCCGCAGTTAATGGTTTCCACGCTATCGAGAAAATTAATCCCGAGGAATTATCACGATCCGCCATAATTTTATCCATTTTCTTCACCCATTGCTGTGCTCTTTGGATTCGGTTGCGAAGGATTGTGCCTACAGTATTTACAATAATATCTTCATACAACTGTCTGTCCTGTTCATCAAGCCAGCCTTTTTGCTCCTCTAGTTCTTTCGTTAAAGCAGATGAAACAAAATAAGGATTGACACGCTGTCCCCTATATTCCATCTGAATCACGCGTCTTCCTTTTAACGAAATCCACTCCGCTTTAAATGGTTCATATTGGTCACCATAATCGTTATGAAACCACTCTGGAAGATCTGCTTCTTCTGTATATTCAAACATTCTGTATTCAGTTAAATGCGTTTGTTCATTGAAGAAGACCTTAGTTAGTTGCTCTAGTAGCTTTGACCGTTCATACTTTGTAAATACGGGTTCTAATTGTTCAAAAAGAGTCGCAGCATCATTTCCATCAACCGGCACAAAGCCTTGCTGTTTTTCCTTCTCCACAATTTTTTCCCACTCACGATTCATGTTCTGCCAAAAAAGAAGATCATTTTTAGCTTCTTGAAGCTTTTCAAAGCATAGACTTTGGTTTGCTTTCGTTTGCGGTAAAGCATCCGAAATAAGTTGAATTTGGTTTTCTGCCTCTTTTAATGCTAACTGAACCTCTTGGATACGTCTTCTAACTTCATTAATACCCTGTAATTGAAGCTGTTGTTCAATTGAAATAATTTCAGCCTTGATTTGATTCAACTGGGATTTTCGAATATTTTGTTCCCCGGCAATCTCATCCAAATCACCCTCTATTTCTTCGATTCGCGATAGAATATCTGAAACCTCTTTCTTTGTAAAGAAAATTTGGATGGATACATTTTGAAACTGGTTAAGATGTTCGGAATAACTTTCCGCAGCTTCTAAAGCTGTTGAAATATCCGCCTTTGTCAAGGATATGTTCAGATGAATGCCATGTTCACGTAATTGTTTCTTTACATCATTAAGATGATCATATACATTTTTCCAGTCCTCATCAATTTGGCGAAGAAGATCCTGTTCACGTTTGAATTCTTGTTTCTTTTCTACGATTTGTTCATTCAATTCCGCTAAATCTTTGTCATCAGGAAGTTCTTTCTTCCATCTATCAATCAGCTGTTGTTCTACCACAAATCTGTTTAACTCGTTTTGTAAATCAGATAGCTCTGTTTCCAGCGTAATAACCAATTCCATCCAAAGTTGAATTTGTTCCTTTTGATGTCGTTTCCTTGATGCACGTCCAATAAATTTTGAGTTTTCTTCATATGGTGCGTGACCAACTAAACAGCCTAAAGAGTATGAACCATCAATATCAACGTGAAATCCACTTCCATCTTTTTCTAGTGATATACTTCTGAGAACTTCATCAATTTTTTCTTTTGAAATTGGACTGTTTTCGTCAACATCTGGCATTAAATAATCAGCTAGTGTATAACCCAAAAGACGTGGTTCGGCCACAAGCACTGCATCCTGTTTAGGTGATAATGGGTGATCTGTAATTAAGCTATCTAACATACCTACCCTTTTCAAGGCCGATTCGATTCGCTCTTTTTGCTCCTCCGTAACATGTTCACGAAATTCAACAGCTGCATAAAATGGTAGAAAAGCTTGTCCCTCCTCCTCCAATTTTCCACGGAATTCATTCGTTCCCGCTGCCCTTTCCGGATCAACCATTTTTTGATTTTTAATACGTGATAATTCTTCTGCTGCTTCCGTTATTTCCGTTTGCTTACGGTCCATTTTATCTGATGTAATGGCAATGTTCTTTTTAACCTCTGCCTCATAATCATGGATCGCTGAATACAACTTATCACGAACCTGATCGAAACGATTCCGGTCATAGAGACCTTGCAGGGATCTTGCAATTTCCTGGCGCATTTCTAATGGATATTCTAATTTTGGCCGTTCTTCTATCCATTTGAAAACAGCACTCTCGAGTTGTTGTTGTTGTTCCTCAAACCACTTCTCGAGGTGATCTATTTCTTTTTGGCATTCATCCACAATTCTCTTCTTTTCCGAGGATTGGCGCCCAAGACGGGAATATTCCTCCCCCAGCCTTGTTTGTTCCACTGCTAGTTTTTCCAATTGGACCAAAAGGGCGCGATGTTCTTTTGCTTCCTTTAACCAAACAGTAAAATCAAAAGATTCGGTTTGTGCTCGTTCAAAGTCGTTCACATTGACCTCATGCTGTGCAAAAGCGGATTCTTTGGACTCTGCATCAAGTTCTTCAAGTAATTCCGAAGCCCTTCCTTTTTGCTGAACAAGCCTTGTTTCATTTTCTTCTTTTTCCTTCCAGAACCGATTCAATTTGTTATTTTGGTCTGCCCACTTATTTTCTAGCTTACCTATTTCTTGTGTTAACGAAAGAGAATCTTTTTCTTTTTCGGATTTCTTTTCCTCTAAGGACCATACCTCATGCTTTTGTAAAGAGTTTTTCTCCTGCTCAGCGATATATTTTTGTTGGAGGTATGTCGTTTTATCTTCGGTAAGCTTTGTAATTTCCTTTTCATAATCCTCGAGCTGTTTCGTAAGTTCTTCAACCTGCTTTTTAGCAGATGTACTCTTCTTTTCTGCACGCTGCCACTGGTTTGCCCGTTCTGCTAAAATAAATTTATTATAGGAATCATATACAGATGCAACCCTTGCAATAGAATCATATTCTCTTTCTAATTGTTCCAGCTGCTGGGCTGCCTGATCCATATTTTCAATCGTATCTGACAAATGCCTTAACTCATCATCCGTAAGTGGTGGTAAAGCTGATTCTAAGATTTCATAGATAACAGTTGGTTTAAAATCCTTCGAGAGCTTTGGACTTCTTAATTGAATTAATAATTTTATTAAGTCCTCATAGGCATCTATCGAATTAAAGCCAAATACGTATTTGTTCACAAGCTCCATATATTCGCGTTGCGTATTAACAACAAAGCCACCATTGCCAATACGATTGTCTAATTCTTTTGCTGAAAGTGGTACCATATCCCCGGCAAATTTCTGCGAAAGGTGAAAATCGTGACCTACCCGACGATTATCTGTAATCAAAAAATACCAAGATTTGATTCCTTTATTTCGTTTCGCCTGCATCCCAATCCCGGTTGTAATATACTGCTCGGTATCTCTTTTTTTATATTCGATAAACAAATAACCAGTCCGTTCATCACGATCAACCACTTCTTTTTCACCTAGTAAATAATCTTCCATTCTTCTAGCCTTAGAGCCGAATGGGTCAAGACGATCTGGTGTCTTTTTTCCATCTAATAAAACAGGTAGGAAACTTTGCATCGTTACTGATTTCCCAGAACCATTCGAACCTCGTAAAAGGAGCTTTCCATCTTCAAAATGAAAAATCTCTTCATCGTAGTACCAAAAGTTTAATAGACCTGCCCGATTCATCACCCATCTATTGGTTGCCATTTAGACTTCTCCTCCTTCAAAATCATCAGGGTACGAGCCTGTCAACACCCCTAAGATTGGCTTCATTTTAATTAAGGAACTTTCTTCTTCGATTTCAACCATCATCCAGTTCTTCATGGCGGCTATTAATTCAGATCGAACAGTGCTAGTCGTTTTTTCGCGGAAATATTTGGCCCAGCCATTTTCATACTGTTGACGCAGATTTTCTAGAACGGCATCAAGCTCTCCTTCAGTCATCACAATTTCCCCGTTTTCCTTTGGAGTAAACTGATCAAGATGTTGGTGAAGATAGTCAGATAGTTGTAAAAGAATATCTGTTGACGCCTTTGAATTTGGATATACTTGCTGGTACTGTTTCGGCTCGGCCACCGATAAAAAGGCTGTATTCTTATAGACATGCAATTTGTAATCACTATGATTTTCAATATCCTCAGCTAATCGGTTCCGGTAATTACGAATGTATAAAAAGTCAGGATCTTGAAGATCAACACGATGCAGAGATGGTGAAAAGAATAGCTTCCGATAAACTCTTTTTCTACGTTCATCTTCTTGATTGAGTTTCCAGTCCTCATTTAATAGCTCTTCCCAATTTTTATAACTTACAAAATCATCTGGGTATGAACGCATAAAATAGCGGCTGTAAACAGTCGCTTCGTATAATACTTCCTGTTCTTCATCGTGATCGAATCGACCAATATCTCCGTCAATGGTTCGGATTAATTGGAAATCGAGTAATACCTTAATCGCACGAATAAGCGATTTTCTGTGGATATAAAGTGTCCAATCAAGCGCAAATTCCCCAGGATAATCCGCCTGAATCTCTTGGCTTATATCCGACAATAAAAACTGTTCATCCACAGATTTCCCTTCAAGAAATGACAGTGCACAACAAAAAATGGCATAATCCATTGGCTCCTGAAAATGACTTATCCCCATCCAGCCTTGAGGTTCAACGGGGATTTTCTCAAGCTTGATAAAATGCTGATGGACAATGAGTCTTAGTCCGAACTTCTCATTGATATAGCGACGGATAACCTTTTCACGTTCGCGAATAAGCTGATACCATTCCGGATGATCGGCACGTAAAATCCAGTAATAATTAAATAAGAGGTCCATGCCATGGCTTGCTTTCTCATCAAACTCAAGCGTTTGCTCCCTCATCCCAATTCACTTCCTTGCTCCTCAAATTCAAAACGTACATCAGGCATTTTCAATGTGCCATCCTCTGATTCTAGTAAAATTCTTTTACTATTATCCATTGTTACCTTTACAACCATTCCATAATCTGTTTTTACCTTACGATTTTTATTTGCCATTGATTTACCAATCCAACTAAGCAACACCTTACGAACAAAGGGATCTACCTGTGAAATTTCTGATAACAAGATGACTCCCTCATGCATATATTGATCGATAAGCGCTCGTTCTTTCCTGCGCTCTTCCAAATACTCTTCCCGCTGTTGCATTTTCTTTAATGTGTTAGAAGTCATCGCACCGGGCTTCGTCTTTTCCCGATATCGATTTGTTCTCGGTTTTATGGATAAATGAATTGGCGCCTCTTCCCATGTATCGGAATGCAAATTATCGGTAGTACCTTCCTCAAGTTGAAGATGTTGGATCGTCATTGCCCCAAAAACAACTGAAGATAGCTTATGTGCCTCATCTAATGTTGTACTATTTGCAAACCAATTCGCCAAATGCAGGTAATCATTTTTCCGACTTCGAAAATGTTGTTGTCTTTCACCAATTCGTTGAACATATCTTGTCATTCGACGTATCATTTCATTTGTTTGCCATTGTAACATGTCCAATTCACTTTCATGGGTACTGGAACCTAAAAACCATTGCCGTAAGGAATCCCAGTATTCTTTGTACTCTACACGCCATTCCTCGACTTCTGATGAAACATCCTCCAAGCGTGGAATAGACTTACGATGTTCAATTAATTTTTCAAAAAATGGACTTAATTTTTGTGGTGATAACTCATGTAATCTCTCACCAATTTGAAGGGAGGTTTTTTGTAATGAAACAATAAAATCCCTCAAATAGGTTGTAAACTGATTTTTATAAACAAGAAAGGCTTCGGTTTGCATCCTTTGGTCTGTTTGTTCACTATTTATATAAGCGATATAATCAGCAGTACTTGTACGGATCGTTTGGAAATAACGAAAAACATCCTCCCACATCCTCATATATTCTTCAGCATCTTTTGTTAAATGGGGATCGAGTTCATGCTCTAAGCCGATAATTGCTTGTAGTAGTCGATCAAACTGGGATCGTTCCAATGAACCTTGGAAAGTATCTCCTACCTTTTTTTCAAGAACAACAAGCATTCTTTCAATCTCAATTGTGTATGGGGTAGACTGATAGCGAAAACGTTTCTTCTTGTATTCTTCAACCGTCTTCGCATTTGTCATATCTTGTCTGGCAATCAAATTGTTCCACTTCACAAGTTGCGCCAGTTGCTGATGCAACTGATCTTCCTGATAATCAGAAAAATGAGGAATCGAGCGCATATATTCTAAAATTTCTTCCGGTGCAATAAAGTCTCGCATTCGCTCATGCTGATGATAAAAATATCGTAATATAGTCCGATATTGAGCAGCAGAATCCGCTGTCAAATAACTAGCCTCTATCACTTTTTTCATCGTAACGTCCAAAACAATCATCCTTTCGGGACACAGGATTGGATCAAGGGTTCCTTTGACCACAGCAACTAGTCCCACGTCTTTACAATAATCTATTAGTACTATTTTATCGAAATATATATAACAAGGGAAATAGGAAGTCGTAAATTGGGGGAATTTGCCTGATATTGCGCTTGGTGTGATGTTTTCTGGGTTCAAAAGTCATTCTTTTTAAAAAATAACAAAGGAACAGCACCTGTCCCTTTGTCTTCAACTAGATTTGTTTTTCCGAAATTGGCTTGGGGTCATGCCATTTAGTTTTTTAAAACAATTGCTAAAGTATGCCAGATCGGAGTATCACAGTCTCGCGGCAATTTCCGATACTCGCAGAGAGGTATGTTCAAGTAAACGTGCAGCCTCTTGTAAACGTACATTCACAATATAATCGCTAAAATTTGTTCCTGTTTCCTTCTTAAACAACTTGCAAGAATAGCTCGTGCTTAAGTGGGCCTTTTCTGCGGCCTCCGCTAAAGAGACATCTTTAGCAGATGAATGGTCAATATATAAAAGCACCCGCTCGATAGGGGACAGCTCATTCATATTTTTTGAGGCCTTGTTTTTCCGATCCAAAATTTTGCTCAATATATATTGTCCTTAAACCTTTCACACACTTTCGTTAAAAGGAATATGATAAGACAAAAAGGAGTGTGACGAATGCCTATTTCATTTCCAGTCAGCATAAACACACAAGCATATCGATTCGGACTACAGAAAAGGGTCTATTACCCCCAGGCCAATCAAATGAAAAATCAACAACTTCAACATTTTATTAATCAATCGATTATTCAACAGGTACAGTCATTGATTTCATTTCAAGTGGGAGACATGCCCTCTACCGTAAAAGAAATGCTGGGGTCTTATGAAATCAAAAACAATCAAAGACAGGTGCTAAGTCTGACCCAATCGAACTACACCTACCATGACAGAGCTGCGCACGGCATGACATTTATCCGATCATTAACGTTTGATTTAAAAAAAGGAAGACGTTGTGACCTAAAAGATCTCTTTAAACCAGGCAGTGATTACGTAAAACGATTGTCAGATCTTATTCATGAACAAATTAAGGAACGTAAGATTGAGTTAATCTCTGAATTTACAACGATAAGCCCAAACCAGGAATTTTATATTGCTGATAAAACACTTGTCATTTATTTTCAACTCTATGACCTAACTCCATATGTCTTTGGCTTCCCAATGTTTCCAATCTCCGTCTATGACATCCAAGATATTATTGATGAAGATGGACCACTTGGCAGAATGGCAACAAACAATTAAGGCGGGGTCGGATTTTGGCCCCACTTTCCCTTTTTACGCCCATCTTGACACAATTCCAATGAATATCCTATGATAGGCAAATAAGAATAATAGAGGGTGGTTGTACCTAAATGACAGAGAGTAATAGGAATCGTAAGGTTGATGGATTCATCAAAAAGGCCAAGCAATGGAAGGTAGAATTTGAGAAGTTAAGAGAAATCATCCTTGAATTTGAACTAACTGAAGATATTAAGTGGATGCACCCCTGTTACATGTATGAGGGAAAAAACGTCGTCCTTATGCATGGTTTCAAAGAATACTGTGCGCTCCTGTTCCATAAAGGGTCCTTGTTAAAGGATCCTCACGGAATATTAATTCAGCAAACGGAAAATGTACAAGCAGCAAGGCAAATTCGATTCAAAAATCTTCAAGAAATCATCGAACAAGAGCCATTTATTAAAGAGTATATTCTTGAGGCTATCGAGGTAGAAAAAGCCGGTTTGAAAGTAGAATTAAAAAAGAACACAGATTATGTAATTCCAGAGGAACTAAAAGCGAAATTTGATGAAAACCCTGCCTTAAAAACGGCGTTTGAAGGGTTAACACCTGGGCGCCAGAATGCATACATTTATTTCATTTCAGGTGCCAAACAATCCAAAACGCGTGTGGCTAGAATTGAAAAATACGAGCAACAAATCCTCGATGGAAAAGGTATGAATGATTAAGAGAAACTAAGCTGCACCAATTGGGGCAGCTTAGTTTTGTGCTCTACATTCGATCCATTTTGACAGGTTTCCTACACGTACTCTCCATCAAATAATGCCTGCCATTATCCGAAGAATCATGAAATCCATGCATGGCTTCAAGAACATGATAGGCAAGTTTACCATTTGCACGAAAAGGTTCATTATGTAAAATAGCATTTGCCATATCGGATACACCGATCCCACGATTATTCTTTGGTGTTTCAAAAATAAGCGGAACTTCCACAAATTCTTTTTCGTCTTTTCTTCTTATTTTTACTGGTCCCCCAAAATGATTTGGATTTGGGACTAGGAGTGTTCCTTCACTTCCATATACTTCAATCGGCGGCAGAGATGTCCCGCCAAATGCGTCAAAGCTTGTTGTAATCGTTGCTATCGCTCCTGTTTCAAAATCAATCGTCCCCGAAATATGGGTTGGAGTCACTACTTCTATTTTAGTCCCTTTTTTCGGTTCACTTATAATGGTTCGCATCGGATAACTAATCCTTGTTGAGCCAGAAATTCGCCTCATTGGGCCTAACAGTGCCACCAATGCCGTTAAATAATAGGGTCCCATATCAAACATCGGTCCCCCTCCATGATCATAATAAAAGGCAGGATCTGGATGCCAATGTTCATGCCCTCGATTGATCATAAAGGCAGATGCTCCAATTGGAACACCAATCTCACCATTTTCAATCAAATGAATCGCTGTTTGAATTCCAGCACCTAAAAATGTATCTGGGGCACCCCCTACTAGCAGATTATATTTCTTAGCTGTTTCTAAGATTTGTTTGCCTTCTTCACGGGAGACCGTAAGAGGTTTTTCCGTATAGACATGCTTCCCTGCTTCAAGAGCTTGCAGGCTAACAGATGCATGTGCACGCGGAATTGTTAAATTAATCACCAACTGTATTTCAGAATCTGCCAATAACTCTTCTACAGAACATGCTTTAGGCACCCCATATTTCGCTGCCTGCAACTTTGCCCGCTCCACATCTAAGTCTGCACAGACAAGTAGAACCAGATGATCAAACTTTTGAATATTTTCCATATAGATTGAGCTAATTGTCCCACAGCCGATGATACCAACGTTAAGTTTGCTCATTTTGTTCCCCCATTTGATTGGCTTAAGAATTTATTTGATATTTCCCTTACAGGCTATCTCCCATTCCCGTGTATGCGCGTACATCTTGAGATTTAGCTAATTGACTAGCTTTCTGCTTCCCTTCTGCTGCCCATAAAAAGCCCCGGCGCATAATCAGTGAAACTTCTGGCATTTCGATTATATCTGCATGATGACCTAAGGAGCTATAAAATACCCGCCCTTGTCCCCAGCGTTTCGTCCAAACAACTGGCATATCAACTGCTTTGTTGGTCGCGTGTGGCCCATCAACAACTGGAAATCTTGTTGTGGCAAGCACTTCAACCGCAGGATCAACATGAAGGTAGTACTGTTCACTAATAACTTTAAAATCTGTCAATCCCTCTAATAACGGACTAGAGCTATGTTTGATGTTCACCATATACTCGACCCCGTCATTTCCTGGATGAGCCACCCAGTTTCCACCCGTCATGAACTGCCAATCAACGTTATTACGGAATGAGTCACACATTCCCCCATGACAGCCAGCAATGCCAACTCCACTCGCAACTGCTTGCGAAATCAAAGAAACATATTTTTTCTCAATCTGCCCCATTGTCCAATGTGGAACGAGTAAATCTAAGGATTGCAGTTTTTCAGAATCAGCATACGTATCTAGTGAATTTGACACCTCTACATCAAAATTCTCATCTTCAAGTATTCTTTTAAAAATGTGGGCAACTTGTTCAGGCTCATGACCATCCCATCCACCCCATACGATTAACGCCTTTTTTTCCATAAATGAACACACCTTCCTGTAATCAAATGCGCCTTGGCGTATTTGCGCCTGATTTTTTTCGAGCTCGCTCGAAAAGTTTCATTTGAAAAATTGTGGCATCCGCCGGAGGCTGTAACTTTATTCTGCAAGAGTCATAGACCCATAAAGTGTATACTAGATTTTACATTTCTATTACAAAAGTAAATATGCGATTTATGCTGAATAAAGTTACAAGTCTGATATTTTTATCCACTGACGTTTTTCTATTGAAAGTTCGACTGCTTCTAATACTGCCTGGCATTTAACACCATCTTTGAAATTAGGTACTGGCTGCCGATCTTCTCGAATCGCATCCATCAATTCTACGATTTCATGGATAAATGTATGCTCATACCCAATCGTATGTCCTGCTGGCCAATAACGATCAATATATTCATGGGTTGGCTCTGTTGCTAAAACTCTACGGAAGCCTTGAGTATCTTTTCTATCATCTGAAAAATAAACCTGGAGCTCATTCAAACGCTCGAAATCAAAAATCACACTACCTTTACTTCCATTAATCTCAAACGAATTTGTACTTCGATGACCAGTCGCAAAACGAGTCGCTTCAAAACTTCCTAACGCACCATTTGCAAACCGAGCCATAAATAATGTTGCATCATCAACAGTAACTGGTCCTTTTTCACCTTGACTACTTCCGGTTGCAGATAGTCCTGTCATCTTTTCAGGAATGGGTCTTTCTTTTATAAAAGTCTCACTCATCCCAATCACTTCAGTCATATCGCCGATTAAGTAATGGGCTAAATCAATGAGATGTGCTCCCAAATCCCCGTGCGCACCAGAACCAGCTATTTCCTTTTGAAGTCTCCATGCTAAAGGAAAATTCGGATCCACTAACCAATCCTGAAGGAACCACGCACGGAAATGATAGATGTCGCCCAATGCACCCTCATCAATCAACTTTTTCGCAAGTCTCACGGCTGGTGTAAAACGATAATTAAAGCCAATCATATGCTTAACACCTGCTGCTTCCGCAGCTTCAAGCATGTCACGAGAGTCCTGTAAGGAAAGGGCCAATGGTTTTTCGCAAAAAATATGTTTTCCAGATTTTGCCGCCGCAATCGCGATTTCCTTATGTACATCACTTGGCGCATTAATATCAATCAAATCAATATCATCACGCTCGATAAGCGTGCTCCAATCACTCGTATACTCCTCCCACCCAAACTGAGAGGCCGCTTCTGAGACCGCTTTCTCATTTCGTCCGCAAATAACTTTCATCCTAGGACGAAGCCGGTCAGGAAAAAATAGGGAAAGATCGCGATAGGCATGGCTATGTGCTTTCCCCATAAATTTGTAACCAATCATCCCGATATTAATCTCGTTACTCATTGTTATATCCCCTTTCCCCGTTCACAGTTTTAATAAGTATGTTCCACCTTATTTAATCATACATTTTGTATAACATTAATAATCACTTTATAAGGAATTACTAAATTTTTTAAATAACTAGAAAATGTTCCGTTTTTTCAACAATACTTCCCTTTAATATATTACCTTTACCTGCTAACCTAAAACTAGTAAGTTACCAATTTTTTGTATCCACAAGAATAAAGGTGGGATTTTCATGAGAAAAATCATAATAGTTCTATTTTCAATATGCTTCGTGCTTTTGTTGGGATCTGTGCTAATTGATGTTATGAATAAAGATCGGGATATAATGCTATATAAAGGAAATTTGTACTCCAATGTAACAGAACTGGAGTGGTTTGAAAAGGACAAAGGGAAATTTCAAAAAGGAGAGAAAATAGGAGAAGCCAATAAAGCACTTATCTTCATGTGGAATTTTTCGGCAAACAAATTGCCTAGAGGAACAGCCCTTTATAATACAAACGATGGGAAATCTGGAATAATCATAGCGGAAACCGAGAATGGAGAACTCTTATATTATTTTAGGCAGCTAAAAGAATAAAATAATCTCTGATTACTCAAGAAAATACTTATTTTTTTCTCGAATATGAAAATGGACACCCAACGATATTACAGTCAGGTGCCCAAATTTTACAATATATTTTTCTTCATTTCATATGTCGGGTCGGCCTTCATGCTTTGTGGCAGCATTTGAATCGAGTCGATGACTCCATCTAGCTTCGTTTCGATCCGATGCAATAGATAGAGTGTCACGACAACGGGAAAGCCCACCTCGTGAATAAAAGGCAATAACTGCTCCACCCAAACTCCTCCTTCCTATAAAAAATGCAAACTTCATTGTTGAAAATTGGGACGAGGGACCTCCCTCTGCCACACCAATATGGAAAAAAATAGGAGAACACCGGAACCGTCCCCATGTTCACCCCAGTGGTATCAGGACATCATTAAATACCTGATATTTCTCTTTATCAAGCTTGTTTAAATATATGCGTACGGACGCTTCACCTAGAAAACCTTTAACTTTAGGTAATCCAAGAATGGCTAGAATGGCAATTATTATTAAACTTATTAGTAGTCCCATCACTTTCCCCCTAGTAATTATGTAAAACCAAAAAATACAATTTTCTATATTTTTCTAGATTATATCACAATATTTTACATTTTTGATAAATTCATAGGTAATATCACTAAAAAAAGAAGAGTCACTAAGACTCTTCTCGCCTTTGGGCTTTTCTTTCAAAATGATAATGCAAACGATATTTACAGATTTCCATTGTCCATTTATAAATGGTTTCAAGATCTTCTTCTAGGACATCAAACGCGATAAAAAATTGATTATCACTAAAATTAACCAGTCCTTTTGAACTACCACTCCACTTGGTCATAGGCATCTTGGCGATAAGTTTCGCAACCTTTGCTTCATCATAGTCCCATAACCTTTTTGTTTCACCGTCTGAGAAATCAATATTTTTACGATATTCCTTTTCAGTTAAATATCTGTGAAAAAATGGTGCAACTTCCTCTGGAGTAATGGGTTTAAACCATTTGTTGTCACCTCTAGATAACATAGCAAGTAGCACAACCATCTTGTAGCTCTTTGCCATACCTGTTTTTTCAACCTCTATTAACCATGGTTCATACCTTTTGTAAGTTTCTTTTTCTCTTTCTGATAACTCGTCTGCCCAATATAAAAATCCTGCAAATGATTTAAATTCTGACCTATATTGTGAAGCATCTGCCTGCCCTTTTAAGTGCAAGTCTAAATAGGTTGGTCTGATACCAAGAGTGATCTTTAAATCCATATAACTATAAAGCAGCTTTTCTTTTCTGGGTTCTCTTTTATTCACTAACTCGCTCAACAGATCTATAACTTCAACATCAAGATTTATTGAACACGTTTCCGGAATTGTAGGGTGGATATTATTTTTTGTGTTCTTTTTATCGTCATTTTTTATATCAAACAGGCTTAGTTTAACATCGGCATTACGATAGTTTCCAATCAAATCTATAACTACACAATAGTCTTTCTCGGAATGCAGACGTAGTCCTCTACCAATTTGTTGAGTGAATACTGTTAATGATTCAGTCGGACGCACAAATAATAAGGTATCTACCGAAGGAATATCCACACCCTCATTAAATAAATCTACAGTAAAGATAGCATCTAATTCTGAATCCTTTAGCATACTTATAGCTTGCTTTCGTCCAATTGATTGCTGTTGGGAATGTAATGCTACGGTTCGGTAGCCATGATTATTAAAATACGTTGCAAGAAATTCTGCTTGTTTAATGGATGAGCAAAATACTATTGTTCTAGTTTTTTTATATTTTTCCCATGATCGAAGTATATTATCTGCAGTTTCTTTTCGAAGCTGCACCTTAAGGAGTTCGTCCTCAGCATATTTACTACCTAACCAGGTTATTTGTGAGTAATCGGTTTCATCGTAAACCCCATAATAACTAAATGGTGCTAACCATTGTCTTTGGATTGCTTCTAAAAAGTCAATTCGATAGGCAACATTTCCCTTACAAATTGCATATACATCCTTATTGTCATTCCGATCAGGTGTAGCGGTAATACCTAATAAAAAAACTGGATTAAAATAGTTAATTACCCTTTGATAGGAGTCAGCGGCTGCATGGTGAAATTCATCGACTATTATCAAATCAAATTCATCAATTGAAAAAGCCTCCAGATGATGTTTCATACACAAGGTATAAATTGAGGCGAAAACCAGATCAGCCTCACGCTCTTTACTATTACCATTAAAAATACCACTTTTTCTATTAGGTAAGATATTCTTAAAAGAATTTTGCGCCTGATAGAGGATTTCCTCTCTATGGGCAATAAATAAAACACGTTGAAAATGCCGGGCAAAAAAACCCGCTAAATACGTTTTCCCTAGTCCAGTAGCCATAACTACCAGAGCACTTGAATATTCCTCTTCAAGGGTTTTCTCTAGTTCCTCAAGTGCTTCTACCTGGGCAAACCTGGGCTTTATATCCCCATAAGCAACAGTTTCTTCTTTTATGTTATCAGCTTCAATTTTATGCTTTTGGCTAGGAAGCATTAAATCTAACTCTTCAAGTTGCGTCCATGTATTTACTAGAGAAGGATTCTTTTGATGATACTTCTCATATTCATTTTGATATAATTTTACGATTTCAGGATTGACGCTTACCGTATTTTCATGTAAAAAGTGATAAGAAAATTGATCAATTGCCTTTAGAAAAGTATGATTCTTATTGGAAGAATCTACAGCTAAATTCCATTCAATACCGGAAGTTAATGCTGAACGAGACAGGTTAGATGAACCAACAACCAACACACCCTCATTTCCATTTTGAAAAATGTAGGATTTTGGATGAAAAGAGGTCCCGTTACTTCTCCAAAGCCGAACCTCAATATTTTTATGAATACCAATTAGATTCTTTAATGCATCTGGTTGGGTTACAAACAGGTAATCCCCAGTACAAATTTTTATATCTGCCCCGCGTTCGGCAGCACGTCTCAAAGATTCATTTAAGACTTCAACACCTGATTTCATTACAAACGAAGTCAAAATAAAAATGCTCGAAGACTTCTCAATCTGAACAAGTAAATGTTCTATTAGATTTCTAGTAATTAAATCAATTTTAGTCATCTTCAACCTCAATCAAAAAAATTTTTTCTTGAAAACCACCACGTTTTTGTGCTTTTCTTTCACGTATTGCTTCTACTTCATTAAATGAAGATTCATGTGCAACTGCTAATGCATGAATGATTTCTAGTAGGTCTGCAAGCTCTTCTAAAGCATTTTCTTTATCCGAAGCATTAACATACTCTTCTAACTCTTCAAAGCCCTTTTTCCGTAGTTCTATAAGGTACTCATCATTTGCAAGTACTCGTGTTGAAAATTTTTTGCCTGTGTTTTCTATGATTTCAGGTATACGGTCACGTACTAATTTCTGGTGAACAGTCATTTCAAATTCCCCTTTATTAATCTTTTTATCAATATTCTACCATAAGTTTTTCTTTGCATTTCTCAAGTGTCGCCTCGACATTTTTTGTCTATTGTTGAATAGTTTCCATCCCTTTGTCAAAAAATCCTTCTTTTTACCCAAGAAAGTAATATGAAAGTAGTGATATAACATAAAAAAACTAGTTCGGAAGTTACGAACTAGTTTTTATGGATTACATTATTTGATTCATTTATCCCTTCACCCATATCATAATCAAAACAACCTTGATATAATTCAATAATTTCTTCTTCAGTTGGAATTCTTGGATTGTTTGAGGGGCTTCCACTTTCAATCGCGTCTTTCGCCATCTTTCCTACAACATTGTCTAATTCTTGTTTTTTAATCCCCCACTCCTTCATGTTCGGGATATTCAAGTTAAAACAGAGTTTCTTGATTTCTTGGACAACTATATTTGCAATTTCTTCACTAGAATAACCGCTCAACTCTGGTTTAATAAATAGTCCAACACTAGCTAAACGATCAATGCAGGCAGATTTACTAAATTCCAAAATTGCCGGTAGCAACATGGCATTTGACACTCCATGCGGGACATGAAAGAGGGCTCCTATTGGTCGTGACATTCCATGAACTAAGCAAACAGAAGCATTTGAAAATGCGATGCCGGCCTTTAAGGCTCCCAAAGACATTTTTTCTCTCGCTGCCAGATTACTGCCATTCTTATATACTTCTTCTATATTTTCGTAAATCAATTTAATTGCGGATAAAGCAAGTGTGTCTGTGAATGGATGTGAACGTCTTGATATGTATGCTTCGATGGCGTGAGTGAGGGCATCAACCCCCGTTGCTGAAGTGATGTGTTTTGGAGAAGAAAGTGTGAGTGTTGGATCAACAATTGCTATTTCCGGTAAAAACGTTGGTTGCTTAATCATCATTTTTACATCATTTTTTGTATTGGTAATAACGGTCACGTCTGTTGCTTCAGAGCCAGTACCAGCAGTGGTTGGAATTGCAATGAGAGGAATTGCCTTTTTATCAGCTATTTTTTTATTCCCCATAAAATCACTGATATCTCCCCCATTAGTCGCAATTACCGCAACAGCTTTACCAGTGTCAATACAGCTCCCACCACCTAATGCGATTATGACGTCACAATTATTTTGTTTACATATTTCGAGCGCTTCATTTACGAATATATCAATCGGTTCCGAATCAATTCCTAAATAGGTAGTACAATTAATCTCTTCTTCATTTAACATACTTTTGCATTCATCGACAACCCCAAGATTCTCCATAACCTTATCACTTATGATAAGTGCTCTTTTTCCTAGTTTCCTTGTTTCAACCGCAACTTGTTTAAAGGAATCATAACCATAAAAAATAGCCCTTGGCATGTAGACACTTGATATTGGATTCAAACCTTCCCCTCCCTAGATTCGCTAATCTTTGAACCTCTGCTTTCTGAGTATGGTTGGGCTAATTGCAGCGACCATTTTCAATCCAATTTTACCTATAAATATTATTATTCAACAATTATGATTAAAGACTACTAGTTTATGTTTTGATATCAATATGGTTGCGTATTTTACACGGGTGGTTGATGAACAACCTGGTCATAATACATTCCCTCCCCTCATACTTTTGTAATAAAAGGAGGGGAAAAAATGTTAAACAGATTGTCAGAACGATTTTCTCGTGTCATTCAGCGGTACTTGCCTGATGCATTTGTTATTGCTGTGTTGATGACTTTGTTTGTTTTTGTTTTAGCCTTCTTTACAACTCCGGCTGATCCAATGAATTTGTTTCAGTCGTATGGGGATGGATTTTGGACTTATCTAGCTTTTACGATGCAAATGGTGCTCTTGCTTATGACGGGGATGGTACTTGCTTCAGTTCCATTTATCAGAAGAGGATTAGAAGCTATTTCTGCAAAAGCTAATACCGCCAATAAAGCTTACCTCTTTACATTTTTAATTACGTCCGCTGCCTATTATATTAACTGGGGGTTAGCTGTTATTGTTGGGGCGATTGTTGCTCGTGAGGTTGGAAAACGAAATCAAAATGCTCATTTTCCATTGTTGGTAGCATGTGCATATGCTCCAACCGCACTTTACACAGCTGGTCTCTCAAGTTCCATTGGGTTAACGGTTGCAACCGAAAATCATTTTCTTGCCGATGTCATGGGGGTTATTCCAACCTCTGAAACGATTTTTCATCCGGGTACCATCATTATCCTTTTAACCCTAGTTATCACCATGCCTATTTTCATTCTTCTTATGGCTCCAAAAAAGAATATCATTCCATATACTGTAAAAGAAAAGGAAAAACTGACTGTTACAACAGAGGTGGCAGATGAAAATACGCCCGCCCTTCGCTTAGAAAATACGCCTATACTTGGCATTTTAATCGGTTTGGTAGGCATTATTTATACGGTTTTACAATTTGCAAATGGCACTGATATCAATCTAAATCTTATTAATATTTTGTTTTTATCACTAGGTTTGATTTTTCATCGTTCTCTCAGTCAATATGGGAAAGCATTTCAAGAAGCAGCTGGTTCCATTTCGCCTATTATCCTACAATTTCCTTTTTATGCAGGGATCATTGCACTCCTTGGGAGCTCAGGGCTTGCAGATATCATTATTAAGGGGATAACTTCCGTTTCAATTACGGAGTCATTTGGTGTCTTTACCTATTGGACTGCCGGACTTGTCAACATGCTTGCCCCATCTGGTGGGGGGCAATGGGCACTTCAAGGACCGCTTTCAGTCCCGGCTGGGATGAAGTTAGGAGTAGAACCGGGTGTTATTGCAATGGTAGTCGGATGGGGGGATGCATGGACAAATCTCATTCAACCATTCTGGGCATTGCCAATCTTAAGCATTGTCGGTCTTCATATTCGTCATATTATGGGATATTGTATTTTGCTAGCTGTTTGGATTGGGGTTGTGACTTCAATTTTGATTTATTTTGTTTATTAAAAAGAGGTTGTTAATCCTAACGGGTTCCGTTTCCTGTCGCAAAACCCGAAAATGTAGCCCATTTTGTACTGCTTCTTGTATCTGTTTTTGTAATTAAAAATAAGGTGGCTCAGTTCACCGAGCCATTTTTGATTGGAAAAGAGGTTAGGGGCAGCTTACGCACCGGATTTTTAAAAATAGAGGGAGAAATTCCTCTTAATTTGTAAATAAGCTAAAAAATAGCGTAAATAAGAGGAGAAATTTCCCCTATTGACTCAAGTAACGTAAAAATTGGGGATTTTTCTTTGCATAAGCGGAAAATTTCCCCCTATAAACCCCGAAAAGAGCTCTATTCTGCATTTAACGGAAATATCTCCGCTTATTTTAAATATCACTGGGTTATTCAATTAAGGATAGGATTTCTTATGTTTCTAAGTACTTTTGTAAGATAAAATGTATGCCAAATTGGCACTCATTTTAACTTACATTTTTAATGTTTGTGATAGTTAACGGAACCCGATATGTTAATCCACTTTACACATCATGAAATGACCTTGCAAAGAGCGGCTGCAAGGTCATTTTTTATTTGCATAGAGAGTTTGATATGCAAAATTCCAAATCAATGTGAAACAAATTTTTTTATTATCCGTCTAATAGGGTAAAGACCAAAGGGGGACTATGGATGAGAAGAGGCACTCTTTTCTTTAAATTGCTCGTGTTACTTCTAGTGTTAGTAACTGGATGCAGTAACCAAAGTTCAGAAAGCAAAGCAGATCGTGCCACTATGGATGAGCGGCATACAGAAATGGATCAAGAATCAAGCAAAGAAGAAATGAGTGTTCAACCAGTCACAGAGCCTGAATATAAAGCAAGTGATAACGGAAGCGATACAATTAAAAACGACCGCATGTTCATATACCATGCAAATCTGTCCATCCAAGTAAAAAAGTTTCATTCCGTAGAAGCGGAATTTCAACAAAAGGCCATTGATCTTGGCGGATATGTGGTGGAATCCTCAACATATGATGCTGGAACGGAATCGATTAATGGCACCATTGTCATTAAAATACCTCAGTCACATTTCCAATCCTATATTAATGATGTAGAAAAAAACAGTATAAAAGTAGTTGAAAAAAGTATATCGGGTAATGATGTAACTGAGGAATTTGTGGACCTTGAATCACGATTAAAAGCAAAAGAAGCTGTGGAACAAAGACTGTTAACCTTAATGGATCAGGCGGAAAAAACAGAAGACCTTTTAAAAATATCAAATGATCTTTCAAAGGTACAAGAAGAAAAAGAACAAATTTTAGGAAGAATGAACTATCTAAAAAATAATGTTGACTATTCAACCGTTACAATTCATCTAGAAGAGGAATTAGTTAAAATTGATTCCATCAAGGACAACAGCTCCTTAAATACTTGGCAAAAAGCAAAAAGTTTATTTGTAAATACAATTAACGGAATCATATCCGTTTTATCGGGTTTAGTCGTATTCGTTATAGGATTATCACCAATCATCCTTCCAATTGTTGCTATTTTGATTGCTTGGTTCATCCTCAGGAAAAAGAAAAAACAAGAATAACTCTAATTATGATCGAAAATATCCTTTTAAACAAAACTTAGGCGCACCTTTTATTAAGATGCGCCTTGTTTTATTCACCCAATTGTTTAATTTGATCAATTGTATTGGTTACGTTTTGTAAGGTTTGAAACATCTCACTATTTTCAAAAAGAGCTGGATCAATTTGTCCATTCTCAATATTTTCTATATATAGATTTATGCCCTCTTCTGCTTGTTGGTTGTAATCGACGATTTGCTGATGAAGATCTGCTGCCATTTCTGGCGGCTCTAGTGAGTTGAATGATACCATATCATCCTGCATTTCGGTAAGCTTTGTCTCAAGATCGACCATTGACTGTTCATCCGTAACTGCCTGTTCTGCTAGGGCTGGTGCTTCATTAATAAACGTACTAACCTCATTAACGTAATCTGTTGCCTCATTTACATACGTTACAGTATTATTAACATCCTCAAGGATGGAGCATGCCCCAAGAAAAATCAATCCCATTAGAGAAAAGGCTAAAAAACGTTTCTTCAAATAATCCCCTCCGTTTTCTGGCATAACTTATATACGATACTAAACGGAAAAGGTTTCACATATCAATACTGGGTATTCTTTACAATTTCAAGTGGAGGCATTTGTTTTTTCTGTACTTCTTTCTTAACAAGCCAAAATAGATTATACTGTATTAACGACCATTTTTATAAATAAGGAGGTTATCACTATGACCGAGAATAATCAATCCGAAGCACCAAAAAAGAAAATCAGTCTGCAAGAAGCAATGAAGCAGCAACTTGAAAACAAAAAGAACCAGGCAGCAGCTGGTAAAGGAAAAATGAATGGTGACCTTTCAACAAAAAAAATGAAAAGCCAACAAACGAAAAAGCCGAGCAATACCCGCAGAAAAATGGGTGTCTAACAAACGGAAAAAAGAACCAATTCATATCTGAATGTGGTTCTTTTTTTGTATTTGGATAAAATTTACCAAAAGGAGCTACATGTCTTGCAGCTCATTAACAGTTACAAACGAATATCCCTCTTCAATTAACACTTGAATGATTCCTTCAATCTCTGCAAGCACCTTCTCAATATCATCATACATTGGATGCATTAGAATAATTGAACCTGGCTCAATTGATTCTTTTACATATTTCACTCTATCCTGGGTAGAAGAGTAATACGTTTCTGGCTCTATGTTCCACGTAATGGTGTCTTTATTTTGTTTATTAAGATAGTAAGGTAAACCTACGAGCTTTTTCCCGTTTGGTGGACGGAAATCAATTTCACCCTCGTACCCTGCTTCACGTATCAGCCGATCCGTTTTTTCGATTTCTTCTTTTATAAAGGATGGGGATTTAGAAATCATACGATTATGAGAATACGTGTGATTTCCAACCTGATGCCCTGCTTCCACGATTTTTTTGGCTTCTTCCGGGTATTTTTCTATATCCTTGCCAATTAAAAAGAAGGTCGCCTTCACATCATGCTTCTCGAGAAGCGGCAGAATTTCATTTACATTACCAGTTGGACCATCATCAAATGTGAGTGCAACTACCTTTTGATCAGTTTCAACTTGCTGTGTGAGCCCTCCAAATAATTGAAATGACCTTGAATTCATTAACTTATACGTGCTGAATATCATTAGAAAAAGAATTAAAAATACGAGAACACTACCTATTAATTTTCTTTTCATCGCTTACTTCCTTTTCGTTATTTCAAATTCTATTATAGTAAAATTATATACATAATTGATGGGGAAAAATATGAACTGGCTATGCTCTTAGGATCCAGAATGGCACCTATGCAAACAGTGGTTTTAAGGAAAGTGGACTAAGCAGGGAAATACACCCAGCTTTTTATGATAATTTACNGGAAATACACCCAGCTTTTTATGATAATTTACAACCCTTATCTCTAGCAGCAACGAAAATTAAAAAAGAGGTATGCCGAAATTGGCATACCTCTTAGCAGTTAATGGCTATTATTAAGCTTTTCTAACGTTAGATGCTTGAGGACCACGTTGTCCTTGTTCTACATCAAATGTTACACTTTGACCTTCGTCTAAAGATTTGAAGCCTTCGCCTTGGATAGCTGAGAAATGTACGAATACGTCTTCTCCACCTTCACGCTCGATGAATCCAAAACCTTTTTCTGCGTTAAACCATTTTACTTTACCTTGTTCCATAATAATTTGCCTCCTAGTGTGACGATCACACATGTGTTACTATCTTGTTCAAATACCTTAGACGAAAAACAAAAATACATTCTTAATCTGAAAAAGAACAAAGATAATTCTTATTTATAATAACAGATATAAAAGTAATTAGCAACTGTTATTAAAAAACGGACAAAGTTTTCTGCTTAAATTAAAGAAGAGGAGCCACTTAAATCAAGCTCCCACAAGAAGGTTTAATGGACTTTAACTATTAAATAGTAACTTGTACGACGGTGCGGAAAAAGTTGTGTAAATAGGTTTCAAAACAATCCTCCTTGGCAAGAATTAGGATA
>NZ_JAJFZK010000063.1 GCF_020731355.1 Bacillus sp. REN16
CCAATCCATACTCTCCATTCTTGGCTAAAATGGTCGTAAACTAATATTCCCCGTTTCATTGAAGTCCGCTTTCCTCAACTGCTAGTCTTATAATTTCTTCATCAATTTGTTCTTTCTTCAATTGAGACCCAAATAATAAACTGCTGATTGTTATATTGTTTATTACACGTGGCCACCCTTGAGACCGTTGAGCGATTGCTTCTATTGCTGTTTCGGTAAAGATTGGCATCTTTGCCCCGGCTACCTTCATGTGATGATCAATATAGCCCGAAACTTCTTCTCTTGATAATGGCTGGATTTCGTATTTCATTATGACTCGCTGTGTTAACGGGCGGTGATGATTTAATGTTAATCGAGTTTTTAAGTGCGGCAACCCAGCTAGTATTAGGATGAATGGATTGCTTGAATCCATTTGAAAGTTAAACAGTAACGCTAAGTCCTGTAAAAATGCATCCT
>NZ_JAJFZK010000064.1 GCF_020731355.1 Bacillus sp. REN16
CGTCCTTCATCGGCTCCTAGTGCCAAGGCATCCACCGTGCGCCCTTCATAACTTAACCTATTCGGCTTCGATAAGCGTCGAATCTCTTCGTCACCGCTGATCGTCATCATCCTCACGTACCTTAAAGTACGCTCCGGTGATTCCTCCATCGGTTCCTCGACCTTCTCGCTTCTCGTTCACCTTTAAGTTTTAAAGAACTTTANCTGTCGTCATCATCCTCACGTACCTTAAAGTACGCTCCGGTGATTCCTCCATCGGTTCCTCGACCTTCTCGCTTCTCGTTCACCTTTAAGTTTTAAAGAACTTTATTTCAATGAATGTTTTGTTACGTTATCTAGTTTTCAAGGAACGAAATTTTGAAAGCACAAAAAAGCACTCTCAAAACTGACCACAATACAAAGCGTCTTTTTATGAAGTTCTAGAACTTCAGTTT
>NZ_JAJFZK010000065.1 GCF_020731355.1 Bacillus sp. REN16
CCTTTAAGTTTTAAAGAACTTTACTTCAATGAATGTTTTGTTACGTTATCTAGTTTTCAAAGAACGAGCTTAAAAGAGAAATATTTGCAGACAAAAAAGCAGTCAGCAAATAAATTGGTGGAGCCTAGCGGGATCGAACCGCTGACCTCCTGCGTGCAAGGCAGGCGCTCTCCCAGCTGAGCTAAGGCCCCATAGGATATTAAAATGAATGGTGGGCCTAAATGGACTCGAACCATCGACCTCACGCTTATCAGGCGTGCGCTCTAACCAGCTGAGCTATAGGCCCATTCATATTTATTTCGAGAACAACCAGTTCTCTCAAAACTAAACATAATACATAGCGTCTTTTTATGAAGTTCGCAGAACTTCAGTTTCCTTAGAAAGGAGGTGATCCAGCCGCACCTTC
>NZ_JAJFZK010000066.1 GCF_020731355.1 Bacillus sp. REN16
ATTATACAGGTTTGGAAAGAGGAAAGGCGACTGAAAGACGCCGTTGTAATGGTACAGCGTTCCATGAAATGGGATAAGCCTGAAGAAAGCCCAAAATCGGAATCTGAGGAAAGGATTCAGAAAACAGGGCTTAATTATATTGAACTAGTCTATGAGGAATATCAAGAACAACAAAAGCAAAATCATCAGAATGGCTTTGTGAACCTGATGGAGAAAGGTGAATCGGTATGATTAGTCATTTTTTCGGATGGGATTGTACCCCTTTTACAAAAGAAATTTCGACGGAAAACTTGTATCAATCAAGCTCTTTTCAACAATGCGTTGCCCGGCTCCAATACATGGTCAAAACACGTTCATTTGGGTTAGTGACCGGCGAGATTGGGGCTGGAAAGTC
>NZ_JAJFZK010000067.1 GCF_020731355.1 Bacillus sp. REN16
ATAATTACTTGATTCCGATAACTAAACTGTCTCGTGCAGCTTCAACAACTTCTGTTGTAATGGTTTCAAGATTATTAATTTCAAGTATCCTTTCAATCTGGGTGAAGAGTCTTTGTATAAGCCTGAAGTTTCCTCCAGTAATCTTAATAATACTAGTTATTGCTTCGTAATCAGAAAAATCTTCAAGTTTTATAGAAAGTCCTAACTCTTCCCATTTATACTCCAAAATATGATGAGCTTCATCTTTACTGAGTTTATCAAACTCATGGGCAAATCCAATTCTGGAATAAAGTTGAGGATATCGAGCTAATCTTTTCTCAATTCCAGGCATTCCGATCAATATCATTGCTAAGTCATTTCGATCATATAAATCCCTTAGTTGTTCCAA
>NZ_JAJFZK010000068.1 GCF_020731355.1 Bacillus sp. REN16
AAAACTATATAAGTGATATTGAAAATGACGCAAGACCTGGTGCATCCGTAGAAACGTATAAAAAGATTGCCGATGCATTTAATGTTTCTTTTCTATGGTTATTACAGGAAAATGAAGACACCCAAGTACTAGATGCTATTAATATTTTACTTGCTGATAGACCCCTTGATGTACAAAAGAATGCACTAGAATTAATAGAAGTCCATCTTAAAGGCATTGATCTTCAGCAAACAACAAAAGATAGCTGATTATTTCTTACCCCTCTTAAACCTCTATAATAACCAACTTTCTCAAACTATATAGCCTTATTAACTCGGTAATTCTAAATCCCCCGCACCACCACCACAAAAAAGGAGCGAACACATGAAAAT
>NZ_JAJFZK010000069.1 GCF_020731355.1 Bacillus sp. REN16
AATGAAACGGGGAATATTAGTTTACGACCATTTTAGCCAAGAATGGAGAGTATGGATTGGTCAAAAGTCTTACTGGATTGACCAAGGCTATTCATTTGAACTGCGAATTCAAAATAAGTACTACCACGCATATTTAGAGAAAGATTTTGATTGGTTTATAAAGTTGGAGCATGATGTGATCCTTGTGCTCCATAACTATGAAGTATATAAGGTCAGAGTGGAAATCCAAAATTATATTCCAGTTGATGCCCCTTTTTAGGGGTTTTTCTTTTTAAGATTTGGAGCTGGGATAATATGATTGGAATTTTGCACATTCTGAAATTAAGTGGAAAAATTAGCACATTAAAGTAGATTTTTAGCCGA
>NZ_JAJFZK010000070.1 GCF_020731355.1 Bacillus sp. REN16
CAGGAATACTGGGCTTTTGATACAACCTCTATTTCTAGTTACTCTGAGGCCCTAAAACAGGTCAAAATAGGAAATAACAAGGAACATGACAGGCTTCCGCAAATCAATCTGGCCCTATTATTCGGGGAACAATCCGGTCTGCCGTTTTACTACCGTAAACTTCCCGGCAATCTTTCCGATGTGAAAACGGTAAAGCAGCTTGTGAAGGAATTCAATGTAATGGGTTATAAGAAAATAAAAATCGTCTTTGACCGTGGATTTTACAGCAAAGACAACATAAATGCGTTATACAAGAGCCATCAGAAATTTGTAATCGGGGTGA
>NZ_JAJFZK010000071.1 GCF_020731355.1 Bacillus sp. REN16
AAGGAGTCGAACCCATAGCCTTCTGATCCGTAGTCAGACGCTCTATCCAATTGAGCTACGGGCGCATATTAAAAGTTAATTTCAAATTAGCGACTTTTCTATAATAACACGTCACCGTATCAAATGCAAGTGTTTTTTAAAAGTTTTTTTGGTGCGGTCGAGAAGACTCGAACTTCCACGGGATCAACTCCCACTAGGCCCTCAACCTAGCGCGTCTGCCATTCCGCCACGACCGCGAACGAATGAAGCAAAGTGCGGGTGAAGGGACTCGAACCCCCACGTCAAAGACACTAGATCCTAAGTCTAGCGCGTCTGCCAAT
>NZ_JAJFZK010000008.1 GCF_020731355.1 Bacillus sp. REN16
GGGTTTCCGTCAAAATGAGGACAAAATATCTCGTCATTTTCTGGACATTTCATGATGTCATTAACAAAGTACATTATGAAGCTAATATAAAGTAAAAGGGTGAATAAAATGATTAAATCGTTTTTAATGTTAGGACAGTCAAACATGGCGGGACGCGGGTTTATCCATGAAGTCCCCCCGATTTTTAATGAAAGAATCCAGATGTTGCGTAATGGCAGATGGCAAATGATGACGGAGCCGATCAATTATGATCGTCCTGTTTCAGGAATAAGTCTAGCCGGTTCATTTGCAGATGCATGGTGTCGTCAAAATCAAGAAGATACGATTGGTTTAATACCTTGTGCAGAAGGTGGAAGCACGCTGGATGAATGGGCGGTAGATCAAGTACTTTTTAGACATGCAATAACGGAAGCGAAATTTGCTATGCAGAATAGTGAATTAACAGGAATTCTATGGCATCAGGGTGAAAGTGATAGTATAAATGGTAACTATAAAGTCTATTACAAAAAATTACTTTCAATTATTGAGGCGCTTAGAAAGGAATTGAATGCTCCAGATATTCCTCTCATTATCGGTGGTTTGGGGGATTTTTTAGGCAAAGAGGGATTCGGAAAAAACTGTACAGAATATAACCTTATTAATCAAGAGTTGCAAAAATTTGCATTTGAACAGGACAATTGCTATTTTGTCACAGCCGAAGGTTTAACATCTAATCCTGATGGAATACATATTGATGCAATATCTCAAAGGAAATTTGGTTTGCGCTACTATGAAGCCTTTTCTAATAAGCAGCATGTATTGAAGCCGCTAATAAATGAAAATGAGTTGCTCAATCTCATTCCCTCAAGAAATCATTCAAAATCGGAAATGATATATATGAAGATTTTAGATTTGTCGTTAGGAAATATATCATATGAAGAATTTGAATCTCAGCTTATGCAAATCAATGAAGGGTAACTTTTGTATTCTAAATTAAGATCTCTAACAAGGAGAAAGCAATGAACAATTATAAATTAACCATTCAGTATGATGGTGGCCGTTACAAGGGTTGGCAGCGACTTGGTGATGGTGACATTTCCATTCAAGGGAAAATTGAAAATGTATTAACAGAGCTGGCAGGAGAAAAGATTGAAATCATTGGATCTGGACGTACGGATGCAGGTGTACATGCTCTTGCGCAAATCGCTAATTTTAAAATGAGTAAGAATGCAACAGAAGATGAAGTGATGCATTATTTAAACCGATATCTTCCTAATGATATTAGCGTTGTGGATGTTACGATCATTCATGATCGTTTTCATGCGCGCTATAATGCGAAAGATAAAACCTATTTGTATAAGATTTGGAACATGCCATATCCACATCCTTTCATGAGAAAGTACAGTATGCATGTGGAGGAAAAGCTTGATATCGAAAAAATGAGAAAGGCAGCTCACTATTTTCTAGGTAAGCATGATTTTACTTCGTATTCCAACGCAAAGTCGAAGAAAAAATCCATGGTGCGTGAAATATACTCACTTGATATAAATGAAAATGCGGGCTTTATTGAAATCAAAGTGAGAGGCAATGGCTTCCTATACAATATGGTGAGAAAAATTGTCGGAACGCTAATTGAAGTTGGATTAGGAGAAAAAGATGCAGCTGCAATCCCAAGTATTCTCGAATCAAAAGAAAGAATTCAAACAGGCCGCATGGCGGATGCAGAAGGATTATATTTGGAGAGGGTTGGGTTTTAAACTATCACCTTATATTTTATACCAACAATTACTTTTGAAAATAGTAATAACGCGAAAATTGGAAGAGTTATACTATCAGGAATTAGAAGAATCTGAGGAGTATTTTGCGGAAAGCATTAGCATGCAGCGAAAAGAAGCGTCCAAAAAGTCTGAACTATTTTTATTACTCCAGGTAGTATTGCCGCTTGCTTAGATGGCATTAAGGTTAAATTTTGGATGTTGGTTTATAATTAATATAAAACCCATAATTTCATAAAATTTAATTCTGGTGCCTGTCACTCAGTTAACCCCTGTGTTGCCAGGCACAATCCGGACATGTTGAGTATATAGCCGATCGACAATAAAATGATTATTGTTAGTGTAATAATAAGGAAAATAAATAATGTTAATATCTGGATAGCTTTTGTGAAAGCGTGATATAATCAGTGTAGGATAAATTTAAAGGTGTGGTTACGATGAGAAAAATGGATTTTTCCGAGTTAAATGAAACAATTTTTGAGAAGAAAAGTGAAGTTGAGCGGACCATTTTACGTACCAAATCTTCTGATAGACTATTTAGAACAAGACCTCGAGATGAGGGTGAGGCTAAGATATTAGATGAGTTATGCATACAACGTTGGAAAAAGGCTGAAGAGGAAGGGAAGATAAAATATATCAGTAAGCGGATGTGGGACTATGAACTCGATTAATGATGCAAAACAAAAGATCATTGAATTGGAATCTAAAAGTAATTTTGAAAAAATGGTGCAAGTAGCTGCCATTCTTACAAAAGTCTTGGAAGAAAAACACATCCGCCCAGTAATTGTCGGCGGTTTGGCAGTAGAAATCTACACTCGTAGCGACTACACAACGGTCGATATTGATATGATTATTAGTGATCGTGAGCTTGCGGGGGAAATTTTAGTGCAACTGGGGTTCAGTGTTGAAGGTAGACACTGGTATCATGATAAATTAATGGTCAGTATTGAAATTCCAAATGATATTTTAGAAGATGCCGATGATAGAAAAATTACTAAATTGCGTATTAGTGAAAATTACTGCGTGTATGTTATTGGAATAGAAGATATCATTTTGGACCGTTTAAGAGCATGCATACATTGGAAATCAAGTTCTGATTGTGAATGGGGAAAAAGAATGTTCCTCCTTCACTATGACCGTATTGATATTAAATATATGAAGGAAGTTTCTGAAAAAGATTTAACTAGAAAAATGTTAGACAAATGGATAGAAGAATCTAAATGAATTTGTGAATTTTCACAAAGTACAATGTTTTTATAGAAAGAGGGCCTGCCCCCAGCGGATTAATGCGAAACCGCGACTTGGGGTCAGGCCCTTTTAGTTTCATCATTCAGCTCTTTTGGTATTCTATCAAACTAATTGGTTATAATATTATTATACATAACCAAATATTGAGGGATAGATATGAATGAATATGAACGACTGCGAAAAGATATGTCAATTATGAAACATATTAAATAAATCAAGGATTGATACCATTTTATGTTAAAATATATTTGAATATTCAGAATCTCTGGTAAACCTTGTAGTGGAAAAGATAGGGGGATATATATGGAGAGTCAAAAACAAAAAATCAAAAAAAATATTCGAAAAAACCACGAAAAACAAACAAATACATGAATCTGTGCTACTTATAGAAAACTCTAATGGAGATTTTTCATACCAACTTGAGTATGGAGGTAAGAAGACAGATTCCCCCATCCTAACGGCAAGTATTACAAAGCTGTTCACAACCACTTGTATTCTTATTTTGAGAGAGCAAGAAAAACTGTCACTAGACGACAAAATAGCAAAATACTTTGAAGAAGATACGTTGAGTAGCCTTCATATATACAAGGGGCACGAATATTCCATGGACCTTACGCTTTCTCATTTATTATTTCATACTAGTGGATTGCCTGATGCCATAGAGGAAGGCAGTAATAAGGCAAAAAAACGTGCTATCTATAAGGATAGGCAAATTAGTATTGATGAAACCATCCTGAAAACGAAACAATTGAAACCACATTTTGAACCGGATATGGGAAAAAGAGCCCATTATGCAAATGTAAACTTTGATTTACTAGGAAAAATAATTGAAATAGTTACTGATTCAACCTTAGAAGATGTTTATAAGCAATTTATTTTCGAGCCTTTAGGACTTCAAAATACATACCTTCCGATAGAAAATGATGATTTTGTTCCCAATGTTTACTATAAGGACACCCCCTTCTATCTTCCGAAAATGATTAGAAGTATTCGCGCCAGTGGCGGTTGTATTTCTACGGCTCGTGAATTAATGATATTTATCAAGGCCAGGAATGAGTTCAACTCACCATGAACAAGTGATTGTATACGAGGTATTTACATCTTTCATAAAAATTAGAAAGTTGGATAAATGACTTTAAATTGACGTTAGCGTCAATGTTATACTTGGGAAAACGGAGGGATACTCAAATGAAATCTATTAAAGTAATAGCAAAAGAATATGGGCTTTCTACACGTGCGTTACGCTATTATGAGGAGCTCGGTATATTAAGTTCGCACCGGGTAGATAATGGTATCCGACATTTTTCAAAAAGGGAGGAGGCAAAGTTGAAACTGATTCTTAGGGGAAAAACGTATGGATTTTCACTTGAGGAAATTAAAGAGATGGTATTGCTGTTTGATTATGACCGCTCCGGAAAGAAGCAACTAGAGAAGACGATCGAATTCGGCCAACAAAAGTTAAAGGAAATTGACAGTAAAATTGAAGAACTTTTAGAGATTCGCGAGGAAATTGTGAAAACGGACCGTTTATTTCGAGAAAAATTACAGTTGTTAATGGAGGATGAAAAATGAATATTTCAAATTTATTATCTCGACATGCGAGAAAGTATCCACATAACATTGCCGTGATCAGTATGGAACATGAAACAACCTATCAAGCGTTAGATGAAGAAGCGAATCGATTAGGGAATGTTTTACTTGAAGCACATATTTCAAAAGGTGATAAAGTGGCCATTTTTATGCCAAATGTTCGTGAGTTTGCGGCACTTTATTTCGCCATTCAACGAGTTGGCGCCATTGTAGTTCCGGTAAATGCAAAGTTTGTAACGAGTGAACTTGAGTATGTTCTTTCACATAGTGATGCAAAAGCCCTTTTCGTTCATGAGTTGTTAATGGAACAAGCAAAAAAGGTCCAATTTACTGGATTAAAAGTAAAAACTGGGAAGGAAATGGCTGATTGGCAAAGTTATGGTGAACTTGTAGAGAAGGCAAATAATGATGCAGTACGATGCAATCTTGTAGAGGATGATGATTCAACATTACTTTACACATCTGGCACGACAGGCAATCCCAAGGGTGTGTTACTGACAAACCGTAATGTGTTAACCGTATCACATATGATTGCGATTGAGATGGAGGTAAAACCTGAAAGCCGATTACTCATTATGATGCCACTTACCCATTCAGCACCATTAAATTTATTTTTCGTGACAGCCATTTTAGTTGGCGCAACGGCTGTATTCACACCGACATTTACACCAAATTTATTTATTGACACGATTGAAAAGTATCGAACGACACATTTCTTCGGAGCACCGGTAGCCTATTTATTAACGGCTTCTAATGAAAAAATGAAAACAGCAGATTTATCCTCGATGAAATATTGGGTTTATGGCGGGGCTCCATTATCGAAACAGGAAGTTGCTTATATCCAAAAGCAATTCCAAACAGATCGCCTCGTTTGCGTCTATGGTTTAACGGAAGCGGGTCCAAGCGGTACGATTTTGCATGCAGAAGAGCATTTAGAGAAGCCAGGCTCTATTGGCCGTCGCGCTCCATTCGGTACGGAAATCCGGATTATTAATGAGGATAATGAAGACCTTGCACCAGGTGAAATTGGTGAAATCATCTTATATGGTGAAGGAAATATGAAGGAATACTATAAAAATCCTGAGGAAACGAGCAAGGTATTTATTGATGGCTGGATACGCTCGGGCGATTTGGCTTTCATGGATGAGGATGGTTATTACTACATTGTCGACCGTAAGAAAGATGTGATCATTTCTGGCGGTGTAAATATTTATCCAAAGGAAATTGAGGATATCGTTTTGCTGCATCCTGCTATAATTGAAACCGCTGTTATAGGTATTCCGCATCCAGAATGGGGCGAAACGGTGAAAGTAATTTATGCGGCGAATACTGAGCTACCAGAACAGGAAGTACGAACGTTTTTACAAGATAAATTAGCAGCCTATAAAATCCCTAAAATTTACGAGCAGGTAGAGTCATTGCCACGTAACGCATCTGGCAAAATTTTAAAGCAGCATCTAAGGGAGGAACAAGCGCATGCAAGTGTTGGCGAATAAACAACAAAAGAAAAATAATTTTTATGAAAGTGACGAAACGCTACATCAGATTTTAAAGCAAAAGCTTTCACCAGCGTTTTTTCAGTTTGCTGATCAGGAGCTTCTGAAGTTCGGTGAGCGTTGTGCGGGTCCAATCGATCAGCGTGCGAAGGTAACAGATCGAGAAGGTGAACCGAGACTGCAGCGCTATGATGAATACGGAGAAGAAGTGAGCCGGGTCATTGTAAATGAAGGCTATTTGCAAACGGTTAAAGAAACGTATGAAACAGGCATTGTTGGTTATGTGCATAAAGACATTCCGGCTCTGAATCAGAAGGGGAATTATGTGTATAGCTTTGCACAAGGCTATTTATTATCGCATGCAGAGCCTGGCTTTTATTGTCCTGTAACCTTAACAATGGCAACGGCATTTTTGTTAGATCATTATGCGAGTGACGAGCTCAAGCAACGGTTTTTACCACATGTCATTGCAACAGGAGATGTAGAGCTTTATGAAGGGGCAACCTTTTTAACTGAACGTCAAGGAGGTTCAGATGTTGGAGCGAACACATTAGAGGCAAGATGGGAAGATGGTCAGTGGCGCCTATATGGCGAAAAATATTTTGCTTCCAATGCAGGAATGTGCGGTGTGGCAATGGTACTCGCTCGAAAACAAGGTGCACCAAGCGGCTCAAAAGGGCTGACACTATTTGCGGTTCCGTGGCATACGGAAGATGGCGCACTTAATCATTTACGCATTCGTCGATTAAAAGATAAATTAGGGGTAAAGGCTGTTCCATCAGGAGAAGTGGAATTTGAAGGGGCGATTGCTTACGTAGTGGGTGATCCAGATAACGGACTTTACTATATGCTTGAAGCATTAAATTTATCTCGTATTTGTAATGCAGCTGCGTCTCTAGGCATCATGAAGCGTACTTTAGATGAAGCACTCCATTATACAAGTGGTCGCACGGCATTTGGTTATACACTCACAGATTATCCGATGGTGAAAGAAACGCTCTCAACACTAAAGGCAAAGTGGCATGCTTCTCTAATTGGGTTGTTTGATTTGATTGAACGATATGATAGAGTGACTAAGGGTACAGCTAGCAAAGAGGAACAGCTTGTGGTACGCCTATTAATTGCTCTGCTGAAAAAGGAAACAGCAGAACATGCCATTCATTTCGCGCATGAATCGATTGAGCTACACGGTGGAAATGGATTTATCGAGGATTTTGTATTAGCACGAATGCTTCGTGATGCACAAGTATTAACGGTGTGGGAAGGGCCAGCCAATATTTTGGCACATGAGCTAATCAGATTATCAAAAAAAAATGCCCATCAAACATTACTCACACAGCTAGGTAGTACGTCTCACCCGTTATTAAAGCAACGTGTGGCTGCGTTACAGCAAAAGTTTGAAACGTTTGTAAACTTACCAGAGGCAATTCAAACACTTGAAGCCAAACCTTTAATGGTCGAGCTTACTCAGTTGTTTGAAGCGGTATGTGCAGTTAGACACGGTGAATTACATGGTAAACGTGAGCAAAAGTTAGCTGAAATTTATATTGAACAGTTTTTAGAAAAGCATTCGTTTGGAGAAGTACCACTAGCTGTTAAGTATTATTCACAAGTTTAATATCTAGATAAGTATATTAAGTTATAACTAAACATTAAAGCAGATGATTTAGACGGACATACAATGGAGTCTAAGTCGTCTGCTTATTGCTGGTTCTTTAACACAGTAATGAAGAAAATTTGCAAGCCTAAAATATGCAGGTTTTATACATAACTTGCATATTTCGGCCTTTTTACATTTATAAAACATACTGCAATATATAGCATTACAGGGAGTTTTTTAATTTTTGTCTAAGCTTTAATCGCTTCTTCACCACTTTTTCTTTGGCTTTTGAAGTCAGTAAAAAAGGTAATGAATGAATTGAGTGTATTCAAATTGAGGAGCACGGTTTTTCTTGTGGAGGGACTGTTTAATATACTACTCTTGAAGCTGGCACAACCTCAATACCCCGATCTAGTACTATCAGGTTAGCAAGAATTTGGTTATGATGCTTAATAATTTGGGTTGCAGACAATTCACCCTCATGCGTCGTATATCCATCCTCGACTAAGGTTACATGGTAACCAAGGGACAATGCCGCCCGGCAGGTAGTATCCACACAATACTCGGTTCTGAAACCAACGACAACGAGGTGTTCGATGCCAAGTTGCTGCAGTTTTTCAGCCAAGTTTGTACCGTAAAAAGAATCTGCCGCTTGTTTGGGAATAATGACGTCCTCGGCTCGAGGATTGATCCCTGGAGCAAACTTCCAAAATTGTGTTCCATTTCTAAGCATACCCTCATCCTCAAATTGAACATAAAAAATGTGCGTGCCCTCCATTTCTGCCTTGGCAGTCAATTGTTTAATCACTGATAAAGTTTCTTCTTTCTTATGTGTGCCCCAAGATGGTCCTAAGGGTTGACGATCTGCTTACTCTAACATCCGAACGTGAAAGAGCGGCTGTTTTTAAATTAAGGAGAGTGCTTTAATATGCGTATGAAATGTTTGTGTGTAACCACCAATGGTAACGTATATGAGATTCCAATTAAACAAATTGATGCGAATAAGGTCGTAAAAGAAGAGATATCTAATCAAATGGTTTTAATGGTAACACTTGCATATGAAACAGAAAATAGAAAGCCATATCAGTTAGGTCCTATTTGGTTTGAACGTGTGGTCTTTGATGAGAATGGTGTTTATGATTTTTCAGATGATCATTTATCAGAAAAGAATCATGTACTTCTTGAATATGCAATGTCAGGTATTACAACAGGTGAGAACAGTCCATTACCAATACCTCCAGCGCCAATTATTCCTTCTGAGAATGAATCTCAGGCTATCAAAACTTACCTTAATAAAAAATATCCATTATTATTAAAGAATTCCCCGGATGCCATCAATAATAGTATTCGAAGAAGCAAACAGATTCATGAAGAAAATATAAAGAAATTAAAAAAATCTCATAAATCTACCTAGTAATCACTTTGTATAGGTGCCAAACTCTTAGTAAAGTTAAACGTTAATGCAATGGGAATATGGCATCATTTTTGGAAACTAAAAAAGTAATTAACAATAATGATAAATTAGGGAATGTATGATGGCAATGATGGATGAAAAAAGAAAAGAATTGCATGATCTAATAACTGCTGCTCCATCGGAAAAACTAAAGGAACTTGAAGGGCTTATTAGAATTCTTACATTAATTCCGGAAGAAAAACCAACTGAAGAAGAAATGAAGATTATAGAGCAGGCTGAAAAAGAATTTGAAAATGGTGAAACCTATTCTTTTGAAGCAGTCTTTAGAGACGAATAATAATCGGGCTAGAATAGGAAATACGGAGTCCTTTTAAGATCATAGACGATAAACTTGTCGTGGATGATGTTGTAAGTAGGGCTAAGTATACAAAAGAATATAATTAATGACAAAGCATAAATAGTGCGGAATGTGTTAAAAGTGCAAAAATAAATGAAGAAAGACAGATGTGTTTATTTCTCGAATTATTTGCATGTGGTATTATGTGATTAAACATACTCTAGGTGAGTGGGGGATTGCCATGGAGATAAAATGGGAAGAAGTTAGCTGAACAAATTTTGAGGCGTTTATGTTCCATGCTTTGGGACAGGCTGGGTTTAGAAACAGAGAATGGCATGGAGAAGGCGGAAGTGACAGAGGACGGGATATTGTTGCTTATACATATGAAGAATTACCATTTAAACTGGGCTATGAAAGAAAATGGGTTTTCCAGTGTAAAAAGCGGAAGAAAATGCCAAGTTTAACCGAAATCACCAATGATATGATAAAAGCTGCTAGTCATAAGCCTGACTTTTGGGTATTGGCTTTATCTTTCAATCCAACATCAAATCAAATGGATACAATATATTCAAATGCTGGATTGTACCTTGATAAAACCAAGTGTCGAATAATGATTTTAGCTGAAATAGAAGAAATCATTAATAGTAATCCCAATTTAATTAATGTTTTATATCACGGTAAACTAAAAAAAAGGGATGATAATGATGCCAATCTTTGATATACGCTATAATTCGAAATTGGAAGAAGTAGAGTTAGTTTATCCAAATGGAAAAACTGATGTTTTAGCTACGGACTCACCAACAGAACCAATAAAATCTCCAGATAAAACTAAAGCGGTATATATTTCCCCTTTAGAGTGGGAAGCACCGGGTAGTTTATATCTTGTGGATCTAAAAATAGGTGAACAGGAAGAACTAGTTGTTCCCGAGGATGGTTATATACCCAAGAACGTAATATGGCAGGATGACGAACATGTTTTGGTGATAATTGGTTTTGGTGATGGCACAGTTGCCGTTGGTGGTAATATATACAGTGTGAACATAAAAACGAAGGATAGAGCACCAATAACAGAGTATGATGATAATGTTCAAATTTCAGACTTACATTTGGAAGATGGTGTACTTCATTATCGAGGTATTAAGTACAATGATGAAAACTTCATGAAATCGGAAATATATACAAACAAAATTGTACTAGATTCTTTAAAAGCCTATTGATTAATCAATAGGCTTTTGCGGTTCATGGACTCAATTATTTCTTCATTATAAGATTTATCTTGGGTACAGAGAATAAATCCATTCATGTACCCTTTTATTTTTCCTTCTTATTGATTTCGTACATCTTTCGCGCTAATTCCTCCAGGATAATAAGAAAGTAATAATAAATGAGCAATCGAGTGTGAGGTTGTATCAATCCCTATATTTCTATGCATACTTGGTAAAGTGATGATAGTATTGATTATAGCTATTCATTTTATTAAAAGGAAGGTTTATCCATATGATATATTTAAAAAGCTTTAAACTTTCCCCTCACACAGTCAAGAATCCAAATGCCTATCCCATACAATGTGTTTAGAAAAATAAGTAGAGAAGTGTTTGTCTTTAATAACATTACAGTTTTGTATGGTAATAATGGTTCCGGCAAATCCACGCTGTTAAATTTAATAGCAAACAAGCTGAATATTATAGGGGCTGAGGGACTTACGAATAATGCTTATAACCATTACCTGCTAGATTACATGTCGGCTTGTTCATACAGCTTAGGTGAATATAAGAGTGACGGGGAGTCAGAACGAATACCGGATAATAGTCAGTACATCAAAAGCGAAGATATCTTATATGAGATCAAGAAGATTCAGCAGGAGGCCGTTCTTAAGGAAGGTTACCTGTATCAACACTCTAAATTGGGGTATACGAAAGGGCAGCTGGAAGAGTTGAAGCATTCTTCACAGATGTACAAACAAATCGAGATTATGAAGTTTGCCAATGAAAAGTATTCCAACGGAGAGACATCCATGCAGTTATTTGATGAGTATCTTGCCCCAAATGGATTATACCTGCTCGATGAACCTGAAACATCTCTTTCACCGACAAATCAAATTCAGTTGGCGGAAGAAATCAATAATCTGGCAAGATTTTTTAACTGTCAGTTTATTATAGCGACACATTCTCCGTTTATGTTGGGAATACTGGATGCTAAGATTTATAATCTTGACGCTTCCCTTTTAAGAACATATAGATGGGCTGAACTTGAAAATGTAAGATTTTTCTACAACTTTTTCAAAGATCGTAAGAAAGAATTTGAATAATTAACAGAAACAGCTTTGGGCCTTCAGAGTGTAAATTGGCTCAAAGTAAAGATAGGAGCTCACCAGCACCCAACGTGTTGCCACATACACTAGGCGCATGTTGAGACGGTATCACAGAAAGGTTTACTATAAGCAGCAGGTCCATAATGTGGATTCCTGCTGCTTATATTAAATGGATTCAAAATGCACATTCCGTTGACATGATTCCACGCGCTGATTGGCATTTTTAGCTTGTTATTTATCTGTGGAACAAATTGTGAAACAAGAAAATTCGGGTCGTCACTGTGACGTACATGGGCACTCCCACCCACATCCATTGCCAAAATCCAAAAGATGCAAATATGATATAATTATATGTTGATAGATTTTTTAGGAGTTGACATCATGAGATGGATTTTTCAGAAGAAATGGTCAGTTATTGGGATTGCGATTTTTTGTTCGCTCTTGTGGGGAAGTGCGTTTCCTGTTTTAAAGGTAAGCTATGAAGAGCTGCAAATGTCCCTCGATGATGTGATAGCAAAGGTTGTATTTGCGGGAATACGCTTTTTGCTTGCAGGTTTGTTGGTCTTAGGATTTTTATTATTTATAAAGCCGAAAAGAGTATTGGTTTCGAAGAGGAATTTTCTGATTCTCCTTTTGCTGGGTGTGATTCAAACAGCCCTCCAATATTTTTTCTTCTATAATGGATTAGCAAAAGTGTCGGGGATGCAGGGGGCGATTTTATCGACGGTTGGAACCTTTTTCACTGTTATACTCGCTCACTATTATTATAAGAATGATAGATTAAATTGGAAGAAATCAATTGGACTATTTGCTGGTTTCGCTGGAATTGTGGTAGCAAACTGGGGGCAAGAGCTTAAAATGAGTTTTCAATGGGATGGCGAAGGATATATGATTCTAGCGGGACTCACTGGTGCGATTGCAACAATCATGGCCAAGGAACTGTCAACTGGGATTGATCCATTTGCGATTACCGGATGGCAGTTGAGCCTTGGTGGACTTGTCATGCTTATTATTGGTCTGCCGATGATGGATACAGGATCAATTACGTTTACACCATTTGGATGGGGACTATTAATCTACTCTGCTGTACTCTCAGCAGTTGCGTTTGGTCTTTGGTACACGTTGTTAAAATATAATCATGCTGGGGAAATTACCATTTATAAGTTTATTGTGCCGGTTTCTGGAACAATCCTGTCAGCCATTTTCATACCGGGTGAAAAATTGAATTTGTTTATTCTAGTGGCTATTGCCATGGTAGCAATCGGTATTATTGTACTGAATTATCGTGGAAAAGGGAATAAAGTTAGTAAGACAGCGAAAAGAAATGTTTCATGACTAATTTTTGAAAAAAGGGGAGCTCAAATCATGGATAACAACGATATATTAATTCGGTTAAGATATGCTTTGGAGTTAAAAAATAAAGAAATGGTCGAGATCTTTAATTTTGGTGGCGTGGAAGTAACGGTACCAGAGGTGATAAAGATCCTTACAAAGACTTACGATGATGATGAAATTGAGAATGAAGACCAAATAAAATGCACTCACAGTATGCTGGACTCCTTTTTAAATGGGCTTATTATTTACAAAAGAGGGAAGCAAGAGCCGAAACCAGGACAGCCTAATCCTCCAGAACCTACGCTAAAGACAAGCGGAAACGTCAATAATCTTCTATTAAAGAAAGTCAAAATTGCACTGGCTTTAACAACTGAAGATATGCTCGATATATTTGATTATGCAGGGTTGCGGGTAACAAAAGGGGAACTAGGTGCTTTATTACGAAAAGAAGGGCATAAAAACTATAAAGAATGCGGAGATAATTTCGCTAGAAACTTCTTAAAAGGGCTAGCGGTCAAATATAGGGGATAGCGCTGTTAAAGGATGGGAAGAGGGAGTCAGGTACTGTTAAATAGTATCTGACTCCCTTTTTAAATTATTGATTTGAAGAAATATGCAATAAAAATATTATTTGGTTTAATAAATATTTATTGAAAAACAATAAAAATTATATTAAAATCAGTATTTAAAGGAGGTATAATTATGGACATTAGCAATTTGATTATTGAAAATATTTCTAACCCTCATGAACTGGAGATACTGTATAGAAAGGACCCGAAAGGTTTTAAAAAGTCATTTTCACACGTATGGGAACAAAATCCTGATTCTAAAGTTCTTGGTGTTTGGCATGAAAGATTGAATTTCAAGGAAACGGCAAATACAGAGAAATCTTCCTTGCTTCAAGAAGGTTTTTTATTTATGGGCATTTTAGCCGTTCTGGCCGGGATAAGCACAAGGATCATTTTCCATTTTGTCGAACAGGAAGCCATTGCTCCAATTAACCTGGCTTTTGGTATTATTCCCTTTATTGCAGCTTTTTTTGTTTACAATAATACTCCAAAAAAAAGTATTATTTATTGCCTTTTAGTGTTGTTCCTAATTTCCGGGTTTTATCTTAATACGTTGCCATTAAATTATAAAGACAGTATTATCCTTGTTTATTTACACCTTCCTATATTCTTATGGGTATTGGTGGGGCTCGCATTTACAGGAAATGAATATTCAAAAGGCAGTTCAAGATTAGCCTATATTAAATTTAATGTGGAATATTGTATTCTCTACGCAAGTATGGCCGTTAGCGGTATGGTACTAGCCGCATTAACCATGCAGTTATTTAGCTTTGTTGGCTTAGATATAGAAGACTTCTATTTTAGCAATGTCGTTTTATTTGGTGCTGCCGCGCTCGCTATTGTGGCTGCATACCTGGTTTCTATGAATCTTAAGCTTGCTAAGAATATTACACCATATATCGCTAAAATTTTTAGTCCTCTTGTCTTGGTCACATTGCTGGTCTATCTAATAACGGTTATATGGGTCGGAAAAAATCCATTCTTGGATCGCAATTTCCTGATAGCCTTCAATGGTATACTTCTAGGTGTATTGGTCGTTACCATATTTTCCATTATCGAGAGCGACGCAGACGAGAAAAAGAGCATTTCAGATTATATAAATTTTGCCTTAATTGTTCTTGCGCTTATCATTGACAGTGTGGCTTTGTCAGCCATCGTGTTTAGACTTTCTTCTTATGGGATTACGCCGAATAGAATTGCGGTTTTAGGAGTAAACATACTTATCTGGGCAAATTTAATTTGGATTATGCTATCCTATCTGCGTTTTCTGCAAAACAAATCCGGACCTGCAACGATCCAAGATGCCGTCACTAAGTATTTGCCTGTCTACGGACTTTGGGCAGCCTTCGTTACATTTACCTTTCCTATACTTTTTAAGTAGAAAGGGACTAGTTCTCGGAGCCTGACCCCCAGTGGAGTAAAGCTTTAATATGCTGAGATGAGGCGCCTTTTTGATGATGTTAAATAAGAGGAATTTTTTCCGTTAACTGCAGAATACAGGGTGTTCTGGTTGAAATTAGAGTAGATTTTCCGGTTAATCTAAGAAAAAACGTTCATTTTCAATTCTTTTGATTAAATAACGGAAATTTTTCCGTCTATTTAAGTACTTTTCAGTTCTATCTCCGAATTAGAAGAAATTTTTCCGCTTATTTATCAAGGGTTTAGTTAATATACCTAGTGAGGGCTGTTCAACCCTAGATAATTTGAACCGCAAAGCTAATAAAAGTTAAAAAACAAACCAAAATGGCCTGTTCCTATTGCACACGTTAGAGTGTACACAAGAGGAACAGGCCAAAATTATTATACCAACACAAAATGCCCAGGCTTTATTTCCTGCATTTCATTTTGACTGAAATCAAAACGAGGCATTTCCGGCATTTCTTGCTTTAGTTTAATCGTCTCGACTGCTGGGTCCGGAACGGGAATGGTCGCGATCAGCGATTTCGTGTACGGATGAAGCGGGTCGCTGTAAAGCTCTTCACTTTCGGCAAGTTCAATAATTTTTCCCGAATTCATAACTGCCACCCGGTCGCTGATGTGTTTGACCATTGAAAGATCATGAGCGATAAATAAGTAGGTTAGCCCTAACTTTTTCTGCAAATCTTTTAATAAGTCCACGATTTGAGCCTGCAAGGATACATCCAATGCAGATAACGGTTCATCACATACAATGAATTTCGGGTTCACTGCAAGCGCCCGAGCGATTCCGATCCGTTGTCGTTGACCGCCTGAAAATTCATGAGGGAATCGGTCCGCATGTTCTTTTTCTAAACCTACAAGCTCTAATAACTCCTCAACCCGAGCCTTCCGTTCTGCTTTGCTTTTCACTAATTTATGAATATCCAAGGAATGTCCGATAATGTCCAGTACCTTCATACGCGGGTTTAGTGAAGCATAAGGATCTTGGAAAATAATTTGAATTTCTTTGCGCAATTGTTTCAGTTGTTTCTTATTTAAACGATTAATCGCCATTCCCTTATAAAGAATTTCGCCTTCAGTTGCATCTTGCAACCGCAATAGCAATCTTCCTGTTGTCGATTTTCCGGATCCGGATTCGCCAACGAGCCCAAGTGTTTCACCTGGCTGTATCGAAAAACTAATCGAGTCTACAGCCTTTAATGTTTTTCCGCCGCCGAGCGGATAGACTTGTCTTAATTTCCTAACCTCAATTAACGGACGGTCCGGATTGATATCTTCTGGCAGGTCAATCTCACCCTTAGGCGGTTTCTTTTCATCTAACCGAGGCAGGGCGTTCAAAAGCTTCTTTGTATAGGGATGAGTTGGTGAGGAGAAAATCTTCTCCGTGGTATTTCTTTCGACGATTTCGCCTTTTTTCATGACCACAACCCGGTCACACATCCCAGCAACGACGCCTAAATCATGGGTGATTAAGATAATGGATGTGCCGAATTGCTTTTGCATTTTTTTCATTAAACGTAAAATCTGCGCCTGAATTGTTACGTCGAGTGCAGTCGTCGGTTCATCGGCAATCAATAGCTTTGGCCGGCATGCGAGTGCCATGGCAATCATGGCCCGTTGCCTCATTCCCCCTGAAAACTCATGCGGGTATTGATTGTATCGCTCTCCGGGATTTTTTATCCCGACTAATTGCAACATTTCAATCGACTCTTGTTTGGCCTCTTTTGCTGAAAGACCTTGATGTTTGATTAAAACTTCATCGATTTGTTTCCCGACTTTAATCGTCGGATTTAATGAAGACATCGGATCCTGGAAAATCATACTGATTTCTTTTCCGCGGATTTTTTCCATTTCACTATCTGTAAAAGTAGAGATCGGTTTGCCATCAAATTCAATGGAGCCTTCTGTCATTAATGCGGGTGGAGAAGGGAGCAGCTGCATGATCGACCTTGCAGTTACACTTTTCCCGGAACCGGATTCTCCCACAATACCAAGTGTTTCCCCTTTGCGAACATCAAATGTAACTCCTTTGACGGCTTCGAATACTTCATTATTAGATAGGAAAGAGATATGCACATTGTTGACTGTTAATAATTTTTCCATATTGAATAGCCTCTATTTCTAGTAAAAATATATTCAAATTTTATAAGTTGACATCTAGTAATTTCATCACTATACTTTATTTTTGTTACAGGTTTTAATATACACTAAACCACTAGGATTAATCAATGATAAAGATTTCCGAAGAGGGGGGGATTATTTGCTTTCAGAAAAGGTTCAAACAAATGAACAAACACGGTTTAGTTTTGAAAAATATTATCTTGGAATTATTACCCAACCTTCATTAAAGTACGTATTTATCTTACTGGGACTTCCTGTTCATTTGGTGACATGGCTATTTTATCAATTTAAATATAAAAATTCATCCTATAAGCAGCACCTCCAAAAGGAGAAAGAAGCGATTCAACAATCATCTGTATACGGTACATGGACCCGGCGTTATGAAGATCAATACAAAAGCAAAATGCACTATTTTAATAAACCAATAGTTGAAAAAGAGATGCGTGACGAGGCTAGTAAGCTTGCAGATGAACAAGCTGAGGAAATGGCTAAAGCTTCTTTGTCAGAGAAAAACATCAAAGATTCTACGTATCTGCAATTCTTTGGCGAGTGTTTACATAAACCAACCTTTGTTTGGTTTAGTTTTATTCCGGGTATTCTGATGTATTTGTTCCTATGGATCTATTCCAAAATGATTCTTCGCTATATCTTTGAACGGCTGGTGATGACGATTTTCGTTATTGTATCAGTAGCAATCTTCGTCTTTACAATCTTATATTTTTCACCATCAGACCCGGCTGCGAACATTTTAGGTGAAGCCGCTACGATGGAACAGCGAGCTGAATTTAATCATCAATATGGTTTAGATCAGCCGTATTTGGTACAGCTTGCAAATGCTGTAAAAGGAATTATCACCTTTGATTTAGGATTTTCCTATACAGGTAATGAAGATATCGCAGCAAGTATTGCGAATAAATTCCCGATTACTTTAATAATTGCTGTATTCTCCTTGGTGATGGCTATCGTCTTGGCGATACCAATCGGAATTATTTCTGCCGCGAAACGGAATTCCATCTGGGATTATAGTTTTATGTTTATCGCACTAATTGGTTTGTCGATTCCTAACTTCTGGCAAGGTTTAGTTTTTATACTGAACTTCTCCATTAAATGGAACTTGTTGCCGGCAACCTATTCACCGGGAGATTGGCTATCTGTTATTATGCCGGTGATTGTCCTTGGTACAGGATTGACGGCATCGATTGCTCGGATGACACGTTCATCGATACTTGAAGTGATTAATGAAGACTACATTGTGACAGCGAAGGCGAAGGGGCTTAGCCCTAGAAAAATTCTAATCCAGCATGCTCTAAGGAATGCAATGATACCCATCATTACTGTGATGGGTTTACAGTTTGGCGGAATGCTCGGCGGCGCTGCTGTTACTGAGAAGGTCTTCAATATTAGCGGTCTAGGAAGCTATATCGTTGATAAACAATTTGTTCCGGACATTCCATCGATTTTAGGTGGGGTTGTCTACATTGCCATTACCATTTCTCTTGTAAACCTTGTGGTTGATATTATCTATGCATTATTGAATCCGAGAATTCGTTCTCAAATGAAAAGTTCTTAAGAGGTGTTTGAAATGACGACACAACAGGAGTTTGCACTAAAACAATCACAAGTATTTAAGAATGCTAGTTTTTCCTTGTTTCTTTCGTTCGCATTATCAATCATCTTTTTCTTTAATGCTTATGATTTCGCGGAAGGGACCTGGAGTTTAATCTGGGGAATCGTAACGGCTGCCTATTTCTTTACCTCAATCTTACAAGGAGCCATTGTTCTTCTTATAAAAAAAGATTTATTGACTTTTGGGGCGATACAGAAACGCACAAGACTCTTGAGCGGTGTTCAGCTGATAAGTTTATTTGCGGGTAATGTATTTACCGCTGCATTTGCCTTCCGAATGTTGAAAAAGAGGGATTCGATTGAGTACACCCTTGCGTACTATATGTTCTTGACGCAGTTTGTTATTTTTGCTATTTCCTTGTTCAATTTGTTTAAGCCATATGTGTCCAATCTATTCATCCCTTCTATGACCCTATTAATCCTGGCGATGGTCATTGAATTCATTTTAATCATTATCCTTTCGCGTACAGATGTTGAGCAGGGTGTGAAGCCACTATTGAAATGGCTAGGGGTTATTATCTTTTTGATTGGATTCACCGGTAACTTTTTTGGTTTGATTTTGGGGTATAGCTTAGTGATGAAGTCAATCAGCAGCAATGCTTCGACGATTGATAAATGGAATAAGTTCTGGATAAGCATGACGAACAATTTTACGGCTATGCTCGGATTTTTATTCGTATTTTTGATGTTTGCTCTATCGATTGCTAGCTACGGAACTTTTGTTAGTTCCTTTTCCACAGATAACGACTATAACGCACTGCTTTTAGAGCCAAGCCTTGCACATCCATTTGGTACCGATAATTTCGGGAGAGATGTCTTTTCTCGAATCGTTTTCGGTGCACGGATATCCTTGATTGTCGGCTTGCTTACGACATTGATTCCCCTTGTAATTGGCGGATTTTTAGGAGCAATCTCGGGGTACTATCAAAAATCGGTTGATAACATCATCATGCGTTTACTTGATGTGTTATATGCCGTGCCAGGTATCTTGCTGGCAATTGCAATCATTGCAGCATTTGGTTCAAGTACATTTAACTTAATCCTCGCGTTAAGTGTAGGATCGATACCAACCTATGCAAGAACAATGAGGGCGAATGTATTGATGGTTTCAAATTTGGAATATGTGGAGGCTGCCAAAGCATTAGGGGAAAATGAATGGAAAATTATTTTTAAACAGATTGTTCCGAATGCATTTGCCCCAATGATTGTGAAAGCTTCGTTAACCATCGGTGGTGCGGTTATTGCAACAAGCTCGTTAAGCTTCTTAGGCTTAGGTGTGGAACCGCATATTCCTGAATGGGGAAATATTTTAAAGATCGGCAGTATGTACTTAGAAACCAATCCGTATTTAGCCATTTTCCCGGGGATAGCCATTATTCTTTTGGTTCTTTCCTTTAACTTCCTGGGGGATGGTTTACGAGATGCATTGGATCCGAAGTTAGATGTGTAGATTTTTCTTTTTTTAAATATTACATCATAATGAATAAACGGAGGTTGAAAGGAAATGAAGAAATTAGGTATTTTACTTGTAGCATTGATGTTTTTTGTTACAGGCTGTGTTCAAACTGAAAAAGATGTTAAAGATGATGCTACATCAGATCCAAAAGCGAAAGCACCAACGATTGAAATTTTAGGAATGGCTACTGGCGAAGATAGTATGAACATCTTACGCGACCAGCTGACTAAAAATGGTTTTGAAGTAAAACTAAATATCCAACCAGATTACGGCAGCTTTACAGCTCAAAAAGAAGCGGGTAACTACGATCTATCTGTAAATAGCTGGACAACTGTAACAGGAAACCCTGATTACGCTGTTCGTTCATTATTTACTACTGACGGTGACAATAGCTTATTTGCTGATGAAAAGGCTGACGAATTGGTTGAAAAAGCTGCTACACAATTACCTGAAGAATATCAAGAAACATACAAAGAATTAGAACAACACGTAGTTTTAGACAATGCGTATATCGTACCGCTATTCACTTCATATAAAGCGCAAGCAGTGAACAGCCAGGTAGTGGATGAATCAACTGTCCGCTTACCAAAATCAAGAGCACAAGTTTGGGAAAAATATGACTTCGTGGACCAATCCAAACGCGATAGCCAGCCATTGATTGTTCATCAGTCCATAAGTTCTTTAACATCTTTAGATCCAATCAAAGGGAATGACGGTTCAATTAATACGTTAAATACAAATATGTATGTTCGTTTAGTTAACTTAACTGACGATGACAAGGTTGTTTCTGATGGTTCACTATCTTTAAATCACGCAATTGCTGAAGGAAGCGAAGACTACTACTTCTTACTGCGCGATGATATTCATTTCGCGTCTGTTACCGACAACCAAGCAGTGGATACAGGTGAACTTGTTGGTGCAGAAGATGTTGTATTCTCACTAAATCGTGCGAAGGATGCAAAATCTGTTCCAGACCATCGTACTTACAGTCTTCATGAAAACATGGAATCTATCTCAATCGTTAGTGATTTAAGCGAACTAGATGGTAAAACAGCAGATGGTAAAACCATTCTTGAGGCATTAGAAAATGGTATTGACGGAGAAATTAAAGAATTAGCTACTGATAAAACAAAAGTAAATAATGATTCTGGTACGTACCAAGTCGTTAAAATAACAACTGTGAACCCATTCCCGCAAGTATTGAACTATCTGGCTCACCAATCTGCTGGTATTGTTTCACAAAAACAAGTGGAAAGCATCAATACGTATGATGTAGCAAGCTTTGATATTAATAAAGATATCCCTTATGGTGATCAAAGAACTGTAACAGAAGGTGCAACATACGACAATCACCTTTTTGCAAGCGGGCCATATATTTTAACGTATAAAAATGATTATGAAGCTCATTTTGTAAAAAATCCTGCTTACATGACAGGTACTGAAAATGAACCAAAGGTTTCTGAAATTGTAGTGAAATTCATCCAAGATGCGGACAGTGCATTATCTGCTTTACGTAACGGCGAAATCCATATCTTGAATGGTGTTCCTGAAACTAAATATGATCTTGTAAATGAAGACGAAAAATTAACGCTTCAACAAAACGAGAGTAACGGGGTTTCATATCTTGCCTTCAACATGAATGGACGCGAAGTTTCTAAGAGTGCGGAATTACGTAAATCCATTCTATTCTCTGTAAATCAAGATGAATTCATTAGCTTCTACCAAGGAAACAAAATGAAGGCTGTTTCAACTGTCAGTCCTTTAGTAGACACTGGATTAGAAGTAGTTGCAGACAGTGCAAAAGCGAAAGAATTCCTAAATGAATATTTGAGCAATAAATAATGTGAAAATCGATAAGGTGTCTATCTCATAGCTTGGCTAAGAGGCAGGCACCTTTTTTCTGTATCAAGGTACATTGGCTAAATGTTTTTAATGGGAAGCATTTCTTATAAGTCATTAAGGTAATGGTGCCAGACCCCCAGTAAACTAAAGCGCTAATACGTTTGGGTCAGGCACATTTTTATTTTACAGTTTATGATTTTTCGCTGTAAATTAACATGTATATTTGCATTGTTATTTTTCAGCATATAACATATACTACTTACATAAGGGGATGATGACTTTGACAAATATTAAACCGGTTTCCGATTTAAGAAATTATACAGAAGTGCTTAATGAAGTTGCAGAGGGGAGTCCAGTTTATTTAACCAGAAATGGACGAGGAGAATATGCAATAGTAAAACTTGAAGAATTAGATAAATTGAAAGCGGCAGTCAATTTGTTGGCAAAATTGGAAGTTGGGGAGAAATTAGCTAGAGAACAAGGATGGTTGTCGGCAAATGATGTTGAAGATAGGTTAGGGTTATAAATTATGCTAAAGGTTAAATACTCCCCGGCAGCACTAGAAGATTTACAACAGATCCGGGATTATATATTGGATAATTGGGGAGAAAGTGTTGCAACTAAGGTATTGAAAAAGATTACATCTGATATTAGAAGACTAGAACAATATCCTTTATCAGGCGTTGATTTAGGAAAGATTATTGATGTTCCAACAGAATACCGGTACTTATTTTCTGAAAAGAATTATGTTTTTTTTCGTATTGAGTTGGATATCATTCGAATTGTACGTGTGCTAAATGAACGGCAGAATTACATGCAACAATTGTTTGGAATTAGTTCCGAATCTAAAGATAATTAAGGTACAGGTGCCAGCCCTTAGTAACTAAAGCATTAATGTGCTTGGGGTATGGCATCTTTTTTCGTTTTAACACCATCATTAAAATGTTGATGCGTTAAATCCCAATTAACTGAACCATAATGTCTCCAGCTTTCTTAAATGGTATTAACTTGTTTATTGTTTGCCGTTTTACTATCGTTATTGTAATCATTCTTTATGAGACATTTAAATTGTTTAATAAAACAATTTAAACCATAATAAACTATATCTACATGGAAATGGATACAACCCAAAGATCGAATGCGGAATTCGGAGGATGAAAAATAATGAAGGATGTAAAATTAAGGCCTTTAGAAAGAGTTGACCTCGGATTTGTCCATAAATTAAATATTAATGCAAATATTATGTCTTATTGGTTTGAGGAGCCCTATGAGTCATTTGTTGAATTACAGGATTTGTATGATAAACATATCCATGACCAAGGTGAACGAAGATTTATCGTACAAAAAGGCGATGAAATGGTGGGACTTGTTGAATTAGTAGAGATTGATTATATTCATCGCAGGGTTGAATTTCAAATTATAATTGATCCGAATCATCAAGGACACGGATATGCAAAGTCTGCAACATACCTCGCAATGGACTATGCATTTTCTGTATTAAATATGTATAAATTATATTTAATTGTTGATAAAACGAACGAAAAGGCGATTCATATTTATAACACACTTGGTTTTCAGTTCGAAGGCGAATTAATCGATGAGTTCTTTGTTGGCGGCGAATATCACAATGCAATAAGAATGTGTATGTTCCAGCATCAGTATTTTAACAGGAGCACTTGAAATAGTTTATTTCAGTTGACTTTAATAAACGAAAAATTTATAATAACATTTAATTAAAATTGGAAAATTCAATATTTAGTACTGACCGGACAACCGGAAATACATTCTTTTTTAGGTGAAGTATTTCAGGTTGTTTTTTTTCATTTCTGATAAGCTGAGTTAATTTCTATTATTTCGCCTAATCCACATTTTTAATGAAGGGCGGATATTTTCATATGCAGAAATTAAAGAATCATAATGTTTTGGAATCTAAAAGGCAATCCGATGTTTTAAGGAAAAGCTCCTATCTCAATTTGCCTGATTTACAGTTTTTTAATTGGTGCAATCAACAACATGGGCTGAATAAGGGAGTTTACAATACGATAGATAACTGGTTTTTTGAGTGCGGGATGGTCAATATTCATAATCGACGCATTAATATTCTAGCATTCTTAGATTTTTTGAGTGATGATAGACCAGCACAAAATCAACATAGATATATTCGTTTTGGTCCTGGTGGGCTTAAAATGAAATTTCAGGAGTTTGCAAAGGAATGTAAAATTTTTGAAGGGAATTAATAGCGGGATAAAAATATTCGCATAGTGTAAATAAAAAAAATTTGACATTAACGCATTAGTCTGATAAATTCTAATTACTGAATTATAATAAAAGTAATGAATTGCATAAAAACCATATAGTTTTACTTTCTTATCAAGAGAAGTGGAGGGACTGGCCCTTTGAAGCTTCGGCAACAGGCTTTTTTTTAAAGTACTGTGCTAATTCCAACAAGCATGTTAATTGCTTGGAAGATAAGGAGAGAAATGGACTAATTTCGTTCTTAACCTCTTCTTATTTTAAAGAAGAGGTTTTTGTTTGTTTTTATTTAAATATTAAAGCCGATTAGACGACTAAAGGCAGCTATTCACCAAATGATTGGGGAATGCTGTCTTTTTTTGTTGAAAAGGGGGGAGATCAAAAGGTTGAAGGCTTGGTTTTCTAATAAAAGTAGGTAAAGGAGTATAAGAAAATGACGAATAATGAGCATTTGAATGAGTTTGGATTTAATACAGTTTCTCTTCACGGGGGACAAAAGCCTGACCCAGTTACACGATCTAGAGCAGTTCCAATCTACCAGACAACATCGTATGTGTTCGATGATACAGATCATGCTGCCGCCCTGTTCAAGATGCAGGGGGAAGGGTACATCTATTCAAGAAATGCTAATCCGACAAATTCTGTGTTCGAAGAAAGAATAGCTCAACTTGAAGGAGGAGTGGGAGCCTTTGCTGTCTCATCAGGGCAAGCTGCTGTAACCATTGCATTACTTACATTAGCGAAAGCAGGAGATGAAATCGTAGCGACAAGTGCATTGTATGGGGGGACCTATACATTATTCTCAGAGACCTTTCGAAACTTTGGAGTTACCGTACATTTTATTGACGGAAGAAGCTTTGAAAAAATCGAGCAGACAATAAATGCAAATACGAAAGCCATCTTCACAGAATCGATTGGAAATCCAAACTTAGAAATTGCTGATTTAGAGAAGCTAAGCGAGATTGCTCATAGAAACGGTATTCCATTGGTAGTCGATAATACATTTGCGACTCCCGTATTACTAAAACCGATTGAGTATGGTGCAGATATTGTTGTTCATTCCGCTACAAAATATATCGGTGGTCATGGGACCTCCATTGGGGGTGTGATTATAGATGCCGGAAAATTCCCTTGGGGAAATGGAAGATTTACTGATTTTACGAAGGTAAAACCCACTTTAAATAATCGTTCCTTTGTTGAAGCAGCCCAAGAGAAAGCATATATTGCAAAAGTCCGGTTTGAACTTGGTCATGATTTAGGAGCAACGCTTTCCCCTTTTAACAGCTGGCTGTTTATTCAAGGATTAGAATCTTTGCCGGTAAGAATGGAGAAACATGTTCGTAATGCACAAAAGGTTGCAGAATATTTATCTAATCATGAATTAGTGGACTGGGTGAACTTCCCAAGCTTTCCCCATGATCCTCAATATGGGCTGGCAACAAAATATTTACCAAATGGGATAGGGGCAATTTTTACATTTGGTGTAGAGGGTGGTTTGGAAGTTGCAAAGGTATTTATCAATTCCTTAAAGTTACTTTCACATGTAGCGAATATCGGTGACTCCAAAACACTCATTATTCACCCTGCAAGCACAACACATTCAAGATTATCTCCTGAGGAACAGCTGCAAGCGGGGGTTACTCCAGAGTTGATCCGTATATCGATTGGATTAGAGGATGTACAGGATATTTTTGCCGATATTGATCAAGCATTGCAAATTAGCAGTCGATTAACAAGTGTCCAAAGGTAAGATTTTTTAGATATAACCAAGTAAATCTATGTGAATAAAAATGAAAATGAAGGAGAGTTAAAATGCTAATAGCCGTTGTTATTGACAAAACAGAAAATATTGTCCCGATTGTAGAGGGCCAGAAAGTTAGAATCTACAATACGGAAACGAGTGAGTATCAGGAATTTCCAAATCCAGCTCTTGAATTACAAGAAGGACGAAGGGGGGCTGCCTTAAAATTTGCCGAACAAAAAGGTGCTGCCGCATTTGCTGCACCACCTCAGACATTTTGTGAATTGTCTTATGAAAAAGCGTTAGCGAATCAAATAAAGTTTTTCCACTTACCTTCTGTTATTTCATTTAGTCAGTTTACAGAGCAAGTAAATAAGAGGGTAATTGAAGTTCAGGAAACACTTCCTAGCGATGAGATTGCACCTAGTTTTGTTTAAGTAGAAAAAAGTAACCTGCATAGTTAAAAGGAGTGATTATCAATTGAGTTTACAAAAAATGAATTTGGGACTTTTCTTAATGGGTACGGGTCATCATATAGTTTCATGGAGACATCAAAATGTACCCGGAAAATCTGCTATAAGTATTAAGTTTTATCAGGAAATAGCAAGCATTGCGGAGAAGGGTAAGTTGGATATGCTTTTCTTGAGTGATGGATTATCGTTTGACAAACATTCACATCCTGCGGAGCTAGTAAGATTTGAACCATTCACTTTGCTGGGAGCATTATCTGTCGTGACCAAACATATAGGTTTGGCTGCGACAGCAACCACAACGTATAATGAACCCTTTCATATCGCACGAAAGTTTCTATCTCTTGATCACCTGAGTGAAGGGAGATCAGCATGGAATGTGGTTACCTCTTATTATCAAACAGAAGCAAGAAACTTTACTAAGAAGCAGCATCTTGATCACAGTATCCGATATAAGCGAGCAGAGGAATTTGTGAATGTAGTGAAGGGCCTTTGGGATAGCTGGGAAGAGGATGCATTCCTATCTGATAAGGAATCAGGACAATACTTTGATGATAGTAAGTTGCATGGATTACATCATCATGGTGAGTTCTTCTCGGTAGAGGGACCATTAAATTCATCCCGTTCGCCACAAGGAAGGCCAGTTATCATTCAAGCGGGATCATCAGAAGAGGGTATTAATCTCGCAGCGAAAACAGCTGATGTCATATTTACAGCACAACAAACACTTGAGGGTGCACAGGATTTCTATAAAAAGGTAAAGGAAAAGGCTATTCAATATGGGCGCTCTTCAGAGGATATAAAAATCATGCCGGGACTATCAATTTATACAGGAAGAACAAGGGAAGAAGCGGAAGGAAAGTATCATCAACTTCAGGATTTAATCACTCCAGAAGTGGGGTTACAAATCCTTTCTGAATACCTAGGGGACTTTGATTTATCGCCTTACCCATTAGATGGTCCATTGCCGTCAAATATTCCTGAAACAAATATGAACAAGAGTAGAAGAAAGCTGTTAATCGAGCTCGCTGAAAGAGAAAGTATGACGATTAGAGAATTGTCTAAACATGTAGCTGGTTCTAGAGGTCATCGAATTATATTTGGGGACCCACAGCAAATTGCAGACCAAATGGAGGAATGGTTTGTAAATAAAGCAGCAGATGGATTCAACCTGATGCTGTCACAATTCCCTGATAGCCTAACAGATTTCGTTGAATTAGTGGTTCCAGAACTTCAGAAACGAGGATTGTTTAGAGAAGAATATGAAGGTGTGACTTTAAGGGAGAATCTTGGATTGCGGGAGCCGGAATATCGATATGCGAGAAGTGGCGTAGAGGTTTAGGTCGTACTAAAAGGAAACACTTTAACATGATAGCCAAGTATTTAGATGCGAATAATTTAAATTTGCTAATTGTTGATAAAGCAATTTCATAAATAGAGGAGGAGTTTCAATGACTAAGGAAAGAAAATTAAAGTTGGGAGCTTGGATACACGGAGTTGGAGGTGGATGGGGAGATTGGAGGCATCCTGATTCCTTACCAAATGCAAGCACCAATTTTGAGTTCTATAAGCAACAGGCTCAAAAGGCCGAAGAAGGAAAGTTAGACTTTGTTTTTATTGCTGACAGTGTTTCTATTAATGAAAATTCCAGTCCGCATTATTTGAATAGATTTGAACCAGTTACCGTTTTGTCTTCTCTTGCAGCCGTAACAAATCACATCGGGTTAGTAGGCACTATTACTACGAGTTACAGCGAACCTTATACCGTTACTAGACAGCTTGCTTCTCTTGATCATATTAGCCATGGTAGGGCAGGCTGGAATGTAGTCACATCATGGCTTTCAGGAACTTCTGACAATTACAATAAGAAACCACATCCTCCTCATGATTTGCGTTACAAAATGGCACAGGAATACCTAGAAGTAGCTAAAGGGTTATGGGATTCGTGGGAAGATGATGCTTTTGTCTATGATAAAGAGTCTGGAGTCTTTTTTGACAAAGAGAAACTTCATACGTTAAATCATGAGGGAGAGTTCTTTTCAGTTAAAGGACCATTAAATATCGCACGTTCCAAACAAGGTCAGCCTGTTATTTTCCAAGCCGGTAAATCAGAAGTAGGAAGAGATTTTGCAGCACGAAACGCAAATGTGATTTTTGCAGGGGAAGGAACGGATATTGAGGAATCCAAAGAATATTTTGCCGATGTAAAACAAAGGGCTCGTGGGTTTGGAAGAAATCCAAACCAGGTTTCCCTTCTGCCAGGGATTATTCCGATTATTGGTGATACGCAGGAAGAAGCGGATCGCAAGCATCAAGAAATTGCAAATCTAGTCTCTATAGATAAAGCACTTAATGCACTAGGTAGACCATTTGATGATCATGATTTTACTCAATATCCACTTGATGAGCCATTTCCTGATCTAGGGAGTTTAGGAAGCAATAGTCATCAAGGTATGTCCGACATAATTAAAAGAAATGCGAAGGAGAAAAATTTAACGTTGCGTCAAGTGGCACTGGACTTTGCTACACCGAAGGGAAGATTTGTTGGAACTCCGGAAAAAGTAGCAGATCTTATCCAGCGATGGTTTGAGGAAGAAGCATCTGATGGATTTATCATTGGGGCAGCAACACCGAAAGGACTGCCTGAGTTCGTAGATCGTGTTGTGCCTATTTTGCAAGAACGTGGAATATATAGAACAGAGTATGAGCATGACACTTTAAGAGGAAATTTAGGATTAGAAATACCTGAAAATCGGAACGCTAGAAAGCCAGTTCAACAGTTGTGAGCAAAGTAAGTAAGATAGAACATTACGTACTTTAGACAAAGCTAGTATAGAGAAGAGGGAAATTTTGTGAAGAAGTTATATATACAAATATTTATCATTTTAATCGCATTTAGTGTTCTTCTAGCAGGATGTTCGAATACTGAATCAAATAATGATGAAGCTAGTGGAGCGGCTGCTGAGGGTGAGATAACACCCGGGGGAGAATTGAAATGGGCACTTGCTGGTACCGTAACACAAGACAATCTTGATGCTCATAAATCATTGAATGCACAAAATGGTCGGGTTATGAGATCACTTTATGATAGTTTGGTAGTTGAACTAGAGGATGGAACCATTAAACCATGGCTGGCTACCTCATGGGAGATTTCAGCCGATAACAAAAGCTATTTATTCAAGCTTCGAGAAGATGTAACTTTCCATGATGGGACGCCATTCAATGCTGAAGCAGTTAAATTTAATTTTGAAAGAATTAAAGATCCGGCAACAAAATCTACTAATTCATTAAATGCGATCGGTCCTTTTGAGTCGGCAGAAGTAATTGATGAGTTTACAGTGAAAATTAATTTTTCTACACCCTTTGCACCATTTTTAAGTAATGCTGCTAAGGCCGATTTAGGAATGGTATCCCCTGCTGCAGTTGAAAAATTTGGTGACGCCTTTCCACAAAATCCAGTAGGTACAGGTCCATTTAAATTAGAAAAATTCACTCTAGGAACACAGGTTGAACTAGTAAAAAATGAGGACTATAATTGGGCACCCGAAAATGCTGGACATCAGGGACCAGCATATCTTGATAAAATTACCATTCAATTTGTACCAGAAGAAGCGACTCGTGTTGGGGTCTTACAAAGCAAACAAGTACACGTGGCTGATATTATTCCACCTCAAAATTTAGTTGCACTAAAAAAGGATAATCAATTTAATGTTATTGAAACTGAATTGAAACAAATAAATTTTTCATTATATTTAAATCCAAGTAGAAAACCATGGGATGACGTAAAAGTGAGGAAAGCGGTACGATCAGCTCTTAATATTAAATCCGCAGTAGACACTATATATTTAGGCACTTCAGAACAGGCTTGGTCACCGCTTACAAAAACAATGTTTTCTTACACTGAAACTGTAGAAAACTCTTGGAAACAAGATTTAGAAGAAACAAGCAAACTACTCCAGGAAACAGGCTGGAAAAAAGGGTCTGATGGTTTATGGGAAAAAGATGGAAAACCTTTAACCATAGATTTAATTGATACTCAAGGTAACCGTGAAAAACGAATTGATTTAATCACAGTGTTTCAACAGCAGCTAAAACAAGCAGGTATTCAATTAAACATCGTTTCATTATCAGCAGGTGCTTATGATGAACGAAGATTTAATGGTGAATACGATATGTTTGCTTCCAGTCAATTTTACGGGGATCCAGATGTTATGAGATCGATCTTTTCAACAAAAGGGCCTTATGGGTTAGCAACACCTTCACGAGTTAACGTACCTGAACTCGATGAATGGTTAGAACAGGGGTATTTAGAACAGGATCCAGAAAAACGCAAAGAAATATATACAAAAGTACAAGAATATATCATTGAAAATGTATATTCTATCCCTACTTATTTATTCCAGTACTCAATTGCAACAGTAAAAGAAGTAAAAGGAATTCGATTCCATTCTCCAGCATTTCCTGATTTTTATGATGCTTGGATTCAACAATAACAATCACTAAAGGAGTCTTAGGTATGCTTAAATTTGTATTAAGAAGAATATTAGTATCCCTTCTTGTCGTCCTGGGCTCAGTAACATTAGTATTTTTTCTCCTCCATATATTACCGGGTGATTCTGCCCGGATGGTTGGAGGAGAAAATATGAGCGAAGAGAGAGTTGCCGAATTACAGACAAGATTGGGCTTAGACCGCCCAGTTAATGAGCAATATGCTGATTATATAAAAGGTTTGGTGACTTTCAATTTAGGTGAGTCATTTGTGGATAATCAGCCAGTGATTAATAAGCTTATGGTGAATATTCCCGCCACTATATCTTTAACTCTAGGAAGTGGGTTTATAGCAATAATTATAGGTGTCGTATTTGGAGTACTATCAGCTATTTACCAAAATCGATGGCTGGATTATATTGTTCGAGTTATAGGGCTTTTTAGCATTTCTATGCCGACATTTTGGCTTGGAATACTTCTTATACTTATCTTTTCCATTAATTTAAATTGGTTTCCAGCTATTGGGAATGGTAGTTTTAAACAGTTAGTTTTGCCAGCCCTCTGTTTGGGTATAACCCAATCTGGTTTATTAACAAGAATCATACGGAATAGTGTTCTAGAAATTATTAATGAACAGTTTGTCTCAACACTTAGGGCCAAAGGTTTATCGGAAAAAATAGTTATGTATAAGCATGTCTTACGCAATGCACTTTTACCAGGAATAACAGTTCTAGGAATTTTAATTGGGGATTTACTCGCTGGCTCTGTCGTGACAGAAACTGTTTTTTCTAGACAAGGAATTGGAAGAGTTGTAGTTGATGCAATCAATCAAAAAGATATTCCTATGATTCAAGGTGTTATTTTAGTTGCGGCAATTATGTACGTTCTTGTTAATTTCATTGTTGATCTTTCTTATGCCTACATCGATCCTAGATTACGAAAATCTACTATTAAATAAATCTTGGAAAATATAAAACGTGTGAGGTGGTAATTGAATGATTTCAAATTCGGGCACTGTTAGGGAGACTCTAACCCAGACTCTAAAAGAAAAGGATATTGGTTATAGAGCAAGACGTATAAAATGGTCAAAGGTAATCCTAATACTGTCCACGTTAATCATTGCCTTTATTGTTAGTTGTGCTCTATTTCCTCAATGGATTGCACCATACTCGCCCACTCAGATGAATACTCAATCCGTCATGCAGCCACCTAGTTTGTCCTATGTCTTGGGAACGGATCAATTTGGTCGTGACATTTTTAGTTTAATTGTTTATGGAGCAAGGCAGTCATTATTAACAGGTGTAGCATCCGTTGCATTAGGTGGTTTAGCAGGAACGATCATCGGCTTAATTGCCGGATATGCTGGTGGTATTATTGACACCATCTTTATGAGATTTATAGATATTCTGATGACTATTCCCAATATACTGTTAGCCATAGCTATTTCTTCAGCACTTGGTGCAAGTTTAGGAAATATCATTTTAGCAATTAGTGTTGCTTCCATTCCTGGATATTCTAGGGTTATAAGAAGCCAGGTTATTGCAGTAAAAAGCCGCCCTTTTGTTGATGCCTCCCGATCAATAGGAACATCACATTTAAACATTTTGTTCCGTCATATTTTTCCGAATTGTATTTCTCCATTACTTGTGATGGCTACAATAGGGGTCGGAACGAGCATTCTAATCGGAACAGGTCTTAGTTTTCTGGGACTAGGAGTAATCCAGGAAATACCAGACTGGGGCTATATGCTTTCTCAAGGTCGAAGCTATATAACAGTAGCTTGGTGGATTGTTACATTTCCTGGGTTAGCCATTACCATTCTAGTTATTGCAGTGAATCTAATCGGAGATGAACTACGAAATCAACTAGATCCAAAGCATTCCAAAAATTAAGAATTACGGGGAGGTGGGTTGGAATTGAAACCACTCTTAAATGTTCAAGAACTATCGGTTGGATTTAAAACACAAAATGAAATGTTGAATGCTGTTAACAAGGTCAATTTGCAAGTAAATAAAGGTGAGATTGTTTGTTTGGTTGGTGAATCCGGAAGTGGAAAGACGATTACTTCTCTTTCCATCATGCGTCTAATTGATTTTAATAACGGAATTATTACTAATGGAGAAATCTTGTTGGAAGGGCAAAGCTTGGTTGGGATATCGCAGAAAAAAATGAGTGAGTTTCGGGGTAAAAAAATAGCAATGGTATTTCAAGAGCCTATGTCAGCCTTAGATCCAGTGTTCACGATTGGTCATCAAATAACCGAGGTAATGCTTCATCATAACGGGGTGAGTAAGGAAGAAGCAACTGAAAAAGCAATAGAATTATTGCGAAGAGTTGGAATTCCTGAGCCAGAATTAAGAATGAAACAATATCCTTATGAATTATCAGGGGGAATGCTTCAGCGCGTTATGATTGCAATCGCACTAGCTTGCGGTCCTGAATTACTTATTGCAGATGAACCTACTACGGCACTAGATGTAACCACACAAGCACAAATTCTTGCATTGCTTCAGGAGTTAAAAGAGGAATTTAACATGTCCATTTTACTCATCACACATGACTTAGGAATTGCTGCTGAAATGGCTGATCGAATTGTTGTAATGTATTCTGCACAGGTTGTCGAGGAAGGATCTGTTTTTCAGTTATTCGAACTTCCGCGTCATCCTTATACAAAGGGTTTGCTGCAATCCATTGTACCTTTAGATAGTGTACAAAGAAGCCGTTTGTACTCGATTGATGGTTCCATCCCGGCATTAGATAGTATACCAACTGGCTGTAGATTTCACCCTCGTTGTCCATATGCTACGGAAAAGTGTGCAATTGAAGAACCTCCATTAGTGGAGTATGAAGGTCATAAAGTCGCATGTTGGCATACTGAGAAAGTTGAATTATCAAAACCAAATAATGTAACCTCTGTTTCAGAAAATAAAAGCGAGTATAAAACATTGAGAGTACAAAATAACTCAGATGAAGATTCACTCATTGAAATTAAGGATCTTAAGAAGTACTTTCCAATTGAAAAAGGATTATTAAATAGAAAGAAAAAATTTGTTCGTGCTGTAGATGATGTATCCTTCACCATTAAACAAGGGGAAACTTTCGGACTTGTTGGAGAATCTGGCTGTGGAAAATCTACTTTAGGCCGTGTCATTTTGCAATTGGAAAAAGCTACAAACGGAAAAGTATTGTTCCAAGGTAGGAACTTGCTTGAATTAAATAAATCAGAATCAAAAAAAGCAAAGGCTGATATGCAAGTTGTTTTTCAAGATCCATATGGTTCAATCAATCCAAGATGGAAAGTTGGAGATGTAATAGGCGAACCACTTTGGGTACATCAATCATTGAAAGAGAAAGAAAAAAAAGAAAAAGTATTAGAAATCATGAAGTTAGTAGGACTTAATTCAAGCTGGTATGACAGGTTTCCAAATGAATTCTCAGGTGGACAGAGGCAACGGATTGGAATTGCACGAGCGATCTCTTTAAATCCACAATTTATTGTTGCAGATGAGGCAGTTTCTGCACTGGATGTATCTGTACAATCGCAAATAATTAATCTATTTCAAGAGCTCCAAGATAATCTTGGTTTAACCTATTTATTTATTGGTCACGGTTTAAATGTTGTCCGTCATATTTCAAATAGGATTGGGGTTATGTATTTAGGGAAACTGGTAGAAATTGCACCAGCAGATGCGTTGTTTCTTCGTCCGGCACATCATTATACAAAGGCACTGTTAAACGCTATTCCAATTGCTGACCCAACGAAAAGAAGAGAAAGGATTACAATTAAGGGTGAAGTCCCATCCCCGGCCAATCCGCCATCTGGATGCCGTTTTCATCCTCGCTGTCCTGCTGCGACAGCACTTTGCAAGGAAATAGTACCAGAATTAAAAGTGATTAATTCGGAACATTTTGTTGCATGCCATTATCCAGTATAAGTAGACGAAAAGAAGTTAAAAAAGGATGAAAATGTTTTATTTTGATGCACTTGCAAGTGAGTTTCCATTTGCAAGATAAGGAGAAAGATGTTGCGATTTCCAATTGGAAAAGTCTTCTTCTATATAGTAGGCTTTTAACTTTTTTCGAGGATTTTATGACGACTAGGGGAGTGAAAATGAGTTTACTAGAAAAGTTAGAGTCAGAAATTGTAATTGGCGATGGGGCAATGGGGACGCTGCTTTATTCCTACGGTGCTAGTAGTTGTTTTGAAGAACTGAATCTGTCGCAATCAGAGCAAATTCAGAACATACACAGGGCCTATATGGACGCAGGAGCGGGTGTGATTCAAACCAATACATATGCCGCGAATTATTTGAAACTTGGCAGGTATGGTCTCGAGGACTCTGTAAAAAGCATCAACAGTGCTGCAGTCCGTCATGCGAAAAAGGCTGTGCAAGCACATATGCAGAATCAGTATCAAAAACAGATTTATGTATTGGGGACATTAGGCGGGAACCGAGGAGTGAAAGCAGGCTCTATTAAAATGGAAGAAATTAAGCGAAGTTTCCGTGAGCAGTTATATTGTCTTTTGTTGGAAGGAGTGGATGGGCTGCTGCTAGAGACGTTCTGGGATTTAGAGGAGCTCGAAACAGTCCTGACAATTGCGAGAAAGGAAACGAAACTGCCGATTATTGCCCAAGTGTCCCATCAGGAGCCCGGCATATTGCAGGATCGCACCCCGGTAAATGAGGCTATCCGAAGACTTGAAGGACATGGAGCAGATGTGGTGGGCTTAAATTGCAGATTAGGCCCACACCATATGCTGACGGCACTTGAACAAATTGAACTACCCAATCATGCCTATCTTTCTGCCTATCCAAATGCTAGTCTGCCAGCCTATACAGACGGGAAATTCCATTATGGAGGAGATACCGGCTATTTTGGAAAAGCAGCCCTTGAATTCCGAAAGCAAGGGGTACGGCTGCTTGGTGGCTGCTGCGGCACAACGCCTGAGCATATCCAGGCGTTTGCCACTGCTTTAAACAACTGCTCGCCTATTACCGAAAAAACAGTTAAAGCAACACCGAAGCAAGTTATCATATCAAATCATTCTGGTATAAGGGACCTCCCGCCACTCCAGGAAATTGTGAGAGAACGACCATCCGTGATTGTCGAATTAGACCCGCCACGCAAACTCGATACAACTAAATTTTTCGAAGGGGCACGTGCACTTAAGAATGCAGGTATTGATGCGGTTACTTTAGCTGATAACTCCCTGGCTCAGGTAAGAATTGCAAATGATTCACTTGGCTACCTAGTAAAACGGGATCTTGGCATGAGGCCGCTTATTCATATCGCCTGTCGGGACCGGAATATCATTGGTCTTCAATCCCATCTCATGGGACTGCATACCCTCGGCTTGCATGATATATTGGTGATAACTGGGGACCCGGCCCGCGTCGGGGATTTTCCCGGAGCTTCTTCGGTTTATGATATGGCTTCATTTGAATTAATTCAAATGGTCAAAGGGCTAAATGAAGGTATGTCCTATTCTGGAAAAGATCTAGGCTCAAAGACAGCATTTAGCATTGCGGGTGCTTTTAATCCGAATGTAAGGTCTTTAGAAAATGCCGTCAAAAGGATGGAGAAAAAGATTACCTGCGGAGCTAATTATTTCATTACTCAACCGGTCTTTTCAGAGGAAAAGCTACTTGAAATCTATGAACATACGAAACACATAAAGGCACCGATTTACATTGGCTTGATGCCACTTTTAAATCATAAAAATACAGAATTCTTGCACAATGAAGTACCAGGAATCAAAATTGCTGATTCTATCCGAGACCGGATGGAATTTTTAAAAAGCGACCCTGTTCAATCGGCTCAAGAAGGGATTGACATCACTAAATCACTTATTGACGCCGCTTTAGATTTATTCAATGGAATCTACTTAATTACACCATTTCTGCGTTATGAGCTGACGGTCGAGCTGGCACAATATGCCCGCCGGCGTGCGAGGGAAATAAGGGGGGATCACTATGCCAAAGCAACCAATTAGTGAACAATTCAAGAAGCAAATCCTTGTAATGGACGGGGCAATGGGGACGATGCTTCAAAATGCGGATCTGACACCCGAGGATTTTGGTGGTGAGGAATATGATGGCTGTAATGAACATCTTGTGTTAACCGCCCCAGCGGTGATTTCGAGAATTCACCGTGAGTATTTGGAGGCTGGGGCTGATATTATTGAAACAAATACCTTTGGTGCGACAAGTCTCGTCCTTGATGAATATAATCTCGGGTATAAAGCCTATGAAATTAATAAAATTGCAGCTCAACTCGCGATCAAGGAGGCAAAGAAAGCATCCACTCAAGACTGGCCTCGCTATGTCGCAGGTTCAATCGGACCTACAACGAAAACACTAAGTGTTACCGGGGGCACCACTTTTGATGCATTATCCGCTAGTTATGAGGAGCAAATAATCGGATTGATTGATGGTGGCGTAGAACTCTTACTTCTTGAAACAAGTCAGGATTTGCTGAATGTGAAGGCTGCATATGTCGGCATTCAGCGTGCTTTTGGACAAACGGGAAAAACCATACCGCTCATTGTTTCCGGTACGATTGAACCGATGGGGACAACGCTTGCGGGGCAGACGATTGATTCCTTTTACATTTCGATTGAGCATATGAATCCTCTAGCTGTTGGACTAAACTGCGCCACCGGTCCGGAATTCATGCAGGACCATATTCGCTCACTGTCTGGACTTGCTTCAACTGCAGTCAGCTGTTACCCGAATGCTGGGCTTCCCGATGAGGAAGGGAATTATCATGAAACACCCGAGATGCTTGCTAAGAAGCTTGGTGAGTTTGCAGCACAAGGCTGGCTGAATATCGTCGGTGGGTGCTGTGGAACAACACCAGAACATATTCGGGCAATTACCAAAGAGATGAGAAAGCATCAACCTCGGAAATTTAACTCACACTCCCTGCATATGGTGTCTGGAATTGAACCGTTTATTTATGATGATCCAACACTCAGGCCAATCATGGTTGGGGAACGGACAAATGTTATCGGTTCACGGAAGTTCAAACGATTAATTAGGGAAGGAAAAATCGAAGAGGCAGCCGAAATTGCGCGCGCACAAGTGAAGGGCGGGGCCCATGTAATCGATCTTTGCCTTGCTGACCCTGACCGTGACGAGCTTGCTGATATGGAGAATTTTATCAAAGAAGTCGTGAAAAAGGTTAAAGTACCGCTTGTCATTGACTCCACAGATGAAAAAGTGATCGAGAGGGCACTCAAATACTCGCAAGGAAAAGCCATTATCAATTCCATTAACCTTGAGGATGGGGAAGAGCGCTTTGAGGCGGTTCTTCCACTGATCCATCGATATGGTGCTGCGGCTGTTGTCGGGACGATTGATGAAGAGGGAATGGGAGTAACCGCCGAACGAAAGCTTGAAATTGCCGAACGTTCTTATGACCTCCTAGTGAATAAATATAAGTTGAAACCACAGGATATCATCTTTGATCCATTGGTCTTCCCAGTTGGAACGGGTGATGAGCAATACATCGGCTCAGCAAAGGCAACCGTTGATGGAATTCGAATGATAAAAGAAAAGTTTCCTGAGGTCCAAACCATCCTTGGGGTAAGTAATGTGTCTTTTGGTCTTCCGCCGGTCGGTCGTGAGGTCTTAAATTCAGTTTTTCTCTACCACTGCACACAGGCTGGCCTTGATTACGCAATTGTGAATACAGAGAAGCTAGAGCGATTTGCGTCGATTTCAAAGGAGGAGATTCAGTTAGCGGAGAATCTTTTATTTAAAACGACCGATGAAGCATTAGCGGTATTCACTGATTTTTACAGGGATAAGAAAAAAGAGGATAAGAGCGCCGTTCTTGATATGAGTCTAGCTGAAAGGTTAGCGTACTATATTGTAGAAGGAACGAAGGAAGGGCTAATTCCTGACCTCGAGCAGGCGCTTGCGGAATATCCTGCCCCTCTTGATATAATCAATGGTCCCTTAATGGATGGGATGAAGGAGGTTGGGCGATTATTTAATGATAATCAGTTGATTGTAGCTGAGGTTTTGCAAAGCGCCGAGGTAATGAAGGCATCTGTTTCGTATTTGGAGTCATTTATGGAAAAAGGGGATGTCTCTACTTCAAAGGGGAAGATTGTTCTCGCTACGGTCAAGGGTGATGTTCATGATATTGGAAAGAATCTTGTCGACATTATTCTTAGCAATAATGGCTATGATGTGCTTGATTTAGGGATTAAGGTGGCACCAGCCGAATTGATAAAAGTAATCCGTGAAGAAAAACCGGATATGGTTGGCCTCTCTGGCCTTTTGGTAAAATCAGCTCAGCAAATGGTTATAACGGCACAAGATATGAAGGCGGCAGGAATATCTTTACCGATCTTAGTAGGAGGAGCCGCGCTTTCTCGAAAATTCACGGATTCAAAAATTTCCAAGGAGTATGATGGACTTGTCCTCTATGCAAAGGATGCGATGTCAGGGCTGTCACTTGCAAATTCCTTAGAATCAGCTGAGGAGCGGGAACGACTTTTTTCGATTAAAGAAGAAAAATTAGCGGCCAAACCTGTCGTGATGGACCTTCCAAGAAAGACAACGACATCATTAGCGGTAAAGCCGCGTGTATCAACAGATGTGCCGGTTTTTGTTCCTCAGGATACAAGACGACATGTGTTGCGATCCTATTCGATTTCACATATCGAGCCATACATTAATATGCAAATGCTGCTTGGCCATCACCTTGGTGTGAAAGGTAAAATAGCAAACCTACTTGAGAACAAGGATGAAAAAGCGGTAAAGGTGAGGGAAATGGTGGACCGTCTTCTACTACAAGCAAAAAGCAATCAGTGGATTACACCAGCTGCTGTCTATCAATTCTTTCCAGCTCAATCAGATGGGGATAAAGTCTACATTTATGATCCGAACAATTTGGGAAAAACGATTGAAACATTTAAATTTCCGCGTCAGGATTCGGCACCCTATCTTTGTTTAGCAGATTATTTAAAACCGGTTGACAGCGGATTGATGGACTACGTTGGATTCTTCACCGTTACAGCGGGCCGTGGGATCCGAGAGATTGCCGATCAGTTGAAGAAGGAAGGACGATTTCTAGAATGTCACGCACTTCAGTCGTTGGCACTTGAAAGCGCAGAAGGATTCGCCGAATTAATTCACCGGCAAATGCGAGACCGTTGGGGCTTTCCAGACCCGGTTGATTTTACCATGCAGGAACGATTTGCCGCTCGCTACCCAGGTCAGCGCTTCTCATTCGGCTACCCAGCCTGCCCTGACCTAGAGGATCAGAAAAAACTATTTGGTCTCATCGAGCCAGAAGAAATAGGTGTTCACTTAACGGAAGGGTGTATGATGGAACCAGAAGCATCTGTCTCTGCTATGGTTTTCGCCCATCCAGAAGCTAGATACTTCAACGTGATGAGATAGGAGAAAGGGTAGGGCTAAATAAAATTAAAGTTTGTATAATCTAAGTCTATATGCTGTGTCTCCTGTCATCTTTTTATATAATAGAATGTATTATAAAAAAAAGAGAGGGATTCACATTAATATTCTATGGGATTTTGACGGAACTTTGTTTAACACCTATCCTGCCTTGGTTAAGGGTTTTATCCATCTAAGCGGCAAGGATTTGGATCCAAAAGAAGTACTTAAGTGGCTCAAGGTCAACTCGAAAGTGGCCTTTCAGCATTATGAAATCGATGAAAGTAAGCGTCAGGAATACATCAAATTATACAATAAGTATTCTTTTGACAGCCAGCCGTTTGAACATTTAGAAGAGGTTCTGCAAGTTGCAGATGACAATTTCATCGTCACGCACCGCGATAAGGAATCTACACTATTCCTTCTGGAAAAATTTAAATTATTACACTACTTCAAGGTGATAGTTTCGGTAGAGGAAGATGGCTTTAATCGGAAACCTCATGCAGCTTCCTATCAGCATGTAGTCAAAGATCATCCAATAGATTTAGTGATTGGCGATCGCGAACTGGATTTAATTCCTGCTAGAGAACTTGGAATCAAAACCGTTGCCTTTGAAAATCCGGATATTGAGGCAGACTTTCATCTTGATAACTATGGTGACTTTAGAACGAAGGTCCTTCCTTATGTATAAATAGTAAAGGTGCCAGACCCCCGATAAGCTAAAGCGTAATGTGCTTGGGGTCAGGCACCTTTTTTTAAATCCGCGTTAACAGGTTACTCGGTCCAATTAAATTTGTTCATTTTTGGTCCCCAGCATACTGGTCTCCTGCGACCGCGGCATATACCAGTAGGAGTTCATGCCCGAAAGTTGTTGAAGCGATCCTTTCGGCATTTGAAGAATCGCATTAAATATATTCAGATAATCCCCAATACCAAACATCAAACTAATAAATGCAAATGAAAAAACAATTTCAGTTATCACTAAGCCTTGAGGAAGAAAAATCCAGATAAGCAGTGGAATGAACCCAAAAATTAGATTGGGTAACATAGATAAAAAAATAAATCGGCTTTTCGAAATTGGTGCGGTGGAAATAACGAAAGCAACAAGAGACTTCGGACTAAACCATAATTCCACTTCTTTCTCTTTCGGAAAAACGATTGCATGCAATAATTCATGGGGCAGTATCATTAAAAATGCCAAAACAATTCCCCATACATTAAAGAAGCTCATTTCCACACTTCCAGATAAAAGTGATTTTAAAATTACTGCTAAGGCTATTAATAGAAGTACAGGTATGATAAACAGAGACGCGACTAGATTAAGCATCAGCATTGAATTAGGCTCTTTAAACTTCACAGCATGATCAGGCAGTTGTCCAACTGGCAGCTGATCCAAATCTTTGTAAATTCCTTTCCAGACTAACTTCATAGTACAACTCCTTTACGAAATTCTTCCATAACCATATATTTTAACATAATAATCCAAAAACCTTAGTAGTCGCAGCTTAATTCTCATACTAAATCATAATAAATTTCACGCCTGGTAAAGGTGCCTGACCCCCAGTAAGCTAAAGCGTTAATTCGCTCGGGGTCAGGCACCTTTTTTCGAAGTTTTTCGCCTTTTGGAGGTCCTTTTTTAGTTGTCTAGAGAGAACAAAACTTCATTTTACCTTACAAGAAAATGTGTTGTCAATAACAAATTTGTATTATTTTTCAAAAAGTGTTATAATAATCTTATAATTTTTTTAATCGTATTCCGCTGCAGATAGAATGATGGATACGTTTTTTTAATGCCCTTTTTTAAACCTAATAATTCGAACAGTCGTGTGAGCTTTAAAGAAAGTTAGTCGAATAAAATGATCCATGTACTATTTAATAGTAACCAGAGTTTTTATTCTACAAGGAGGACTAGATGAATGAATCTAATCAATAAGAAAGTTACACACAAGCGTTTTGGCACGGGAAGCATTGTTAACCATAATGAATCTAGTATTGAAATTCATTTCGCTACGGACACTAAAAAATTTGTTTTCCCCGATGTATTTGGAGAGCACCTAAAACTACATGATCAAAATGCTGCTAATTCACTCGAAAAAATTATACAAAAAAAGGAAACGGAACGAAAAGAGGAAGAATGGAAGAAGGAAGCGGAAAAAAAGCTGCATCGAGAAAAACAGGAACTTCGCTTGAAGCATGAAAAATTTATGAAAAATCATAAACTTCATCCCGAATCACAAATGGTTTTTTGGTGTGACCCGGAAGAACGGAATAGTTCCCTTTTAGAGTGGAAGGTTTTTTCAGGTGTAATTAAAAGTGGTATTAATAAGGGGAATCCAAACAAACCCATCCGCTTACACCAAAATAGCGCCGTCGTGTTAACTGCATTAGATCCCGGCATGCCTGAAAAAGATAGACGTATCTTAGGAATCTATATGGTGAAAGAAGGTTTTATCGGAAAGCTTTGTGAAGACGGATATATTCCTGCCCATTCAAAATACAGAATACAACTTACAGAACAGGAATCGGATCAGATGCTTTTCTGGAAGTATTATGTAAATGAAAAATTCCCCCACAGAATGTCATGGAATACTGGAAAATACCGTTATTTTGATAATTCATGGATGGCGCAAATTTTGCTTGATATCGTTTCGTTGAAAAGTGACGAACAGGAACGAGAGCTGGCACAACAATTCTTTGATCATTTCTGTAAAATGAATTTGATTACAGAGCAAGAGTTGCCCAAGCCAAATGGTGCATTATTACGTATCTAGACGTTAGCCCGTAAGATAATAGTTGAATTTATGACCTGGTCCCCAAAGTGTCTACGATACTGGGATCAGGTCCTTTTTCGGATTGTGTTTCAATAACTTAAGATTACCCTTTGCTTTGCAAATATTCTTGAATGACGTTGACAATCATTGCATGATCAAATCGTGTGCTAGCCCTGATACAGTCATTGCACCGACGACCCCGTTGATTTTTTTAACACCTGCTCCTTGCTGTTTTTTTATATTTTCTATGATTGCGTTATCATAATCTTATAAGTTAGAAAACAAGTGTTATTTACTTTTGATAAGCGAAAACAGCATTTGATAAAATGTGTTCAAACATGGTATAAGTGTAAAGGAAGCAATATTTTTGCTTTTTATTTTGGGACAAGAATTGGATCCAGAGTCCCATAATGAGAGGAACTGAGTTTGATTATGAGTGATAATTTTTGGCGTGATTTACCACGGCCGTTTTTTATACTAGCACCAATGGAAGATGTGACGGATGTTGTTTTCCGACATGTAGTGAGTAAAGCAGCAAGACCAGATGTGTTTTTCACAGAGTTTACAAACACAGTGAGTTATTGTCATCCAGACGGGAACCAAAGTGTTCGTGGGCGTTTGACTTTTACAGAAGATGAACAACCGATTGTGGCTCATATATGGGGGGATCAGCCGGAATACTTTCGACAAATGAGTATTGGCATGGCTGAACTAGGATTTAAGGGTATCGATATCAATATGGGGTGTCCTGTACCTAATGTGGCATCGAAAGGGAAGGGATCCGGTTTGATTCTCCGTCCGGAAGTTGCTGCTGATATAATACAAGCGGCAAAAGCGGGAGGATTGCCTGTTAGTGTGAAAACAAGGCTTGGTTACACGGAACTAGAAGAATGGCGTGACTGGCTGACACATGTATTGAAACAAGACATTGCGAATCTTTCCATCCATCTGCGTACGAGAAAGGAAATGAGTAAAGTAGATGCGCATTGGGAGATGATTCCGGCGATCAAAGAACTTCGTGACGAGATCGCACCAGATACACTTTTAACGATTAATGGAGATATTCCTGACCGTCAAAAAGGCTTGGAGCTTGTTGAACAATATGGTGTTGATGGAATTATGATTGGGCGCGGTATTTTTAAAAATCCATTTGCCTTTGAAAAAGAGCCAAAAGAGCATAGCAGTATGGAATTGCTCGATCTTTTAAGACTGCAGCTTGATCTCCATGATCAATATTCAGAATTGGAGTCACGTTCATTTAAACCTCTTCATCGCTTTTTTAAGATTTATGTTAAAGGGTTTCGTGGGGCGAGTGAACTTAGAAATCAAATGATGAATACAAAGTCGACAGATGAAGTGCGTGCACTACTTGATAACTTTGTGTTTGAGGATGTTGAGGGGACGTTGGAATAGTGGATGTTCCTTAAAATAGAATTGGCTGGTGTGATTGCGGTATTGGACCGAACTCATACCGGCCAATTTTTAGTTTATTCGTTTGTTGTTTTGGGAGCATCATTTATCATTAATAAAATGTTATGCATAATAGATAAAGGGATTCACTTTAATGTTCGGGTAGTCACTGTGACACTTAAATCGAGTAATAAAGAGAGGGATTTAACATGATAAAAATAGGAGTTATTGGACTTGGAGATATTGCGCAAAAGGCTTATCTTCCAGTATATAGCGAATTAAAGGAGATTGAGTTTCATTTTTACACAAGAAATCAAGAAAAGTTACGAACGATTGCCAGCCAGTATCGATTTGAACATATACACTCTGATCTCGAATCTCTGGTTAATAGCGGCATTACAGGAGCATTCGTCCATTCATCGACATCCTCTCATGAAGAAATTGTTGAGTGGATCCTACAACGCGGAATTCATGTGTTTGTGGACAAACCAATTACGGATCATTATGAAGGTGCAAAACGGCTTGTTGAACTGGCGGATGACCGCGGACTTATATTAATGGCAGGATTTAATCGCAGATATGCCCCTTCGTATGTAAAATTGAAGGAAGTTGAGCAGCCAAATATGGTAGTCGTCCAAAAAAATCGCAAAAATCTTCCTGGTGAACCGAGGACTTTTATTTTTGATGATTTCATCCATGTTGTAGATACGATGAGATATTTATTTCCTCACCCGATAGAAGAACTACTTGTGAACGGCCGCATGGAAAATGGAGCTTTATACCACGTTGTGATTCAATTTATTTCTAAAGGCGGTACGGCAATTGGTATCATGAATCGGGATAATGGAACAACCGAGGAAATTGCAGAAGTTATGGGTCCGTTGGAGAAGCGGACGGTGACAAATGTGTCCACCTTAGTCATTTCGAAAGGTATGGAAAATATTGAGGTTCGAAGCAGTGACTGGGAATCCACCTTGTTGAAAAGAGGGTTTGAGCAAATGGTTAAAGATTTTATCCATGCAGTCCGCACAAATTCAGAACCTAAAATTTCAGCTTGGGATGCTCTGGAAACTCATGAAATTTGCGGAAAAATACTTATGAAACTGACGGAATAGAAGCTAAACTGGTTTATTTCTAAATTAATTAATAAAAAAGGCCTGCCCCAAATGTACTAAAGTATGACAGTACTGAGGGCAGGTCTTTACTTTTAGAAGAAAAATCCATTTACCTCTACTTCATTAACTGGTTTATAATTAAAAGATATCCTTATTGGATAATAGAGTTCTATTCCTTTGTAAGGCTCTTTTCTAAAAGATTGTTGCTATTGAATAAAATAATCCTATTGATTGTAGCGGAAGGTGGCGACTCCAGCGGGAAAAGCGTGAGACTTGAGACCCCGCAGGAGCGAAGCGACGAGGAGGCTCAAGCCACGCCCGCGGAAAGCGTCCACCTGGAGCGGAAATCAACAAAGCAAAAATAGCTTATGAAAAAGTAGAAGCAAGTAGGTGAGTACAATTAATATAATTGAAGCAAGGGTGAGGGGTTTTATCGAGGATATTCAGCACCCAAAGCAGAAAAAGAAGATTAATATAAACGATCTAGAGTTTCAGTTACGTAAGCTTTTGGATGATTATTTTGAAATGGACGGGTATTCCTTGTTCTACCAATCAATTGAAGCCTTACAGGCTGAAGGGGTACTGACCCCCATTCAAAACAAACAATTAAATGGAAGAACACCGGCACTTTCCTTATATTACTGGGTGAATATCAAAACTCAGGAAGACAAATGGGATCGCCTTGACATGATGAAATTAAGCGATCTATTCGATTTTTCCTTTTATGAACGTCATCCCGAATGGCAATCGAAAGAGGAATGGATGCGAATCCAACATGTATATACATTTCTAAAGTCTGTTTTTGAACGGGAAACTGTATCCGTTGAGGAAAGGAGCCTCGAACTCTTTGGACATGAAAAATTTCTTCTAGACGCTGAGAGTTTTCCTGATGGAAAAGGCTTTTTAGCGAGAATAGGCATTTCAGAAGAACAGTTAAAAATGGTAAATTACGGGGAGCCATTTGTTTTTTGGATGAAGCAGGGGAAAGAAATGAGTGAGATTCGAAGAGTCCTCATTGTTGAAAATCTATCTTTCTTTCATACCTCCATTAAGCTATTGGAATCAAATCTGCTGGACTATGAACCGGAATTGATTATTTACGGAGAAGGAACAAAAATTGAACGGAGCTTTTCCTATTTCTTTCAAATGTTTCCGGCTAAGCCCTATTTATTTTATTATGCTGGTGATTTAGATGCAGCAGGGTATGGAATTCTCATTAGATTGATTGAAAAATATCCCGATTGCTCCATCCAACCGGCCTTGAAGCTGTACCGCAAAATGCTAGATTGCTTCGAACAAAAGAATGACCAAAAACAAGGCCAGACTCAAAACCTCAAATACCGTGATGCATTTTTTCGATGGTTTACAGTTGAAGAGCAAGCACTGTTACTTCAGTTATGGGAGGAAAATAAGCGGATTCCGCAGGAAGTACTAACAAGCGAAACATGGAGGAGATGGATGTGAACGAGTCATGGGATGGATTTGCCCAACGAATGCAGCGATTAAATCCTCTATTTGAGCTTGGAAGGGGTATGGATGTAGGGGAGTTGAAGCCACATATCCAGACTATACTTATGCAGGTGCTCCTTACCATTTTTTATCGAGAATTAAATGATGATGACAGTCGACGAAAATCGGATATTAAGTATATGGTTGAAGATTCGATTAAGGAAATGCAGCTTTTAGCAGACGAAAAGCAACTCGATCGGATTACGAGCGGTCTCTTGTATCAAGGAAAAGAAGAGTTTAGTAAACCTTTTGAAGCGTTATATTACGATGAAATAAGAGGATCGTGGGAGACGCAAACATTCCGTTATGTCACCATGGATGAACTATATACAAATTTAGAAATAGGCGGCTCTATTGTTTATAAACTTACGGAGGTTGCACAGGAAATGATCTTTATGAGCAGGGAGATGGCAGAGGAATTCTCAATCACCATTGAGCAGCTTTACAGTATGCAGCTTATTAAAAATGGGAATTTCAGAAAAGCTATTCGAAACCTCGATCACCTCATTTCGCGAGTGAACCGTTTAATGGCAAGGGAGTTTTCTTTTCAGAAGGAAATGATTAACAATCCCAAAATCCTTTTACTTGAAGAGGAATGGCAAAGGGCTGACAATCGTGAAGAAATCGAAAATCAATTTGAAGAGGAAAAAAATCATTTCCGTACGATTACAAATATGATTGAAAAATCGAAACGAAGGAACGAAGAAGATGATTATATTCAGAAAGAACTGATTGTTCTTCAGGAAAAAATTGGCCATACACGGCAATTGCATGATCGTTTTGCGAAACTCGTGATTCAAAATATATCCTATGAGATGAAGCTGAAAGTAGAAAACCCTTCGTTGTTTTGGGAAAATAGCCTCGTTTCATTCCGAGAGCATTACTATGAAAATTGGTTCATGAAGGAAGGCTTTTATCGCTTCCGGGAAATTGAAAATGTTCTCTCCCCTTTATTCTCACCGAAGAATGAGTTCATTTTGCCTCTTGATTGGATTTGGGGTGAACAAGAATTTGATGAAAAGCACCAATCGGATGCAGTTGAGGAAGAGGAGCCAAAGGAAAGCATCATGACCCAGCGTGTGACGAACTGGGATTCAGTTATTAAGGCTTGGAGCTATGTTTTTCAATATCTGCAAACATACCGTGAGTTTTCTCTAGCGGATTTAGCAGATTTGCCATTAGAGGTGCAGGATTTGTGGTTAGAGGAATCGGAAACGATTGATTTATGGATGATGTTTGATAAAAAGCCGCTAAAAATTCAAGTGATGCATCGGAAAGAAGAAACATTAAGTGATGAACGGGAAATCCTTCTTTTTAAATTAATGAAGGAATATCCCCAATTTCAACTATTTGAGGGCATGAAGATTTTTACAGAATTTGACACCCTAGCAGAACCGCTTCTGTGGCATCGAATGAAAATAACCCCTTTTAAAATTTGTGTACAGGAGGAAAAGTGATGAACGCAGAAACAATCAAAAAAGCATCAGCTGTTTACTTTACTCTCTTAAAAGAGAAAGTGATTGACGAAAATAGTGAACACTTCCAAACCTACTTTGACCCTGAAGTAAGGCAAACGGTCCTTTTATTAGCAGATGAATCGGGTACATATATTATTGAAGCGCCTAAGCGTATTCACTTAGTTGTCCAGCCAACAGGTTCTGTCTTCGCGACAAATTTTACCCATATGAAAGATAAGCATCGGCAAGTTGAAACGAAAAAACACTTCCATCTTATGAGCATCATTATTATGTCCTTTTTAGCAAGCATCGACCGAAACCAAGCTGCTAAAGTTCGTACGAAGCGGGAAGGGATTAGTTATTACGCATTAGAACGACAAGTTAACGACCTCATGATGAATTGGGATAGCATTCTGAAAGGGAACCCACGTTTCGGGGAAGACGAACGAATTGATATGAAGGATGCTGTTACAGTCTGGAAGTATATGGAGGTCGACACGGACGATTATGGCATGAAGAAGGGGAATCGTCGTACAAGAATTGGTCTAATTGCGAGTAGCATGCGGTTATTAGAGACTGAAGGGTTGATTGTCATTCTAGATCGGGATGATATTCCAAAGGTGATTCCTAAGAATGAGCTATTTGAGCGCATCGAGTATCTATATCACGATTATGACCGCTATGAAATGTTTAAAAAATTGGTAACAGGAGAGGAGGATGAGCATGCCGAAAATTCATCGAATTAGAATTGTTGGCCTCAAGTATGATGGCATGCAAAAGCAATATAAGGATACTACATTCAATTTCCATAATGAGAAAACATCATCAAATGGCCTTATTGCGATGATGAACGGCGGCGGAAAAGGGGTGTTCCTGCAAACAATCTTCCAAATCATCAAGCCGGGAACCTCTTGGGGAAAACAAAACAATCGTTATTATCAGCAGTTCTTTTTTAATATTAAAGAGCAATTTATTCCTTATACCTTTCATGTTGCTATGGAGTGGGAGTTAGATGGTTCTGACCGAAGACATCTGATCACAGGAGGAATGTTCTCGGCAGAACAACGGATTTCCATGAGTGATGATGGTGAAATCGAAAGGAAGTCCTTGGAGCAAGAAGCGAAGATCCTTCCGAATATTACCTTTTACACAAGAGAGTTTGAACGAAATGAAGTAGCAGCCCTTGAACATATTCCGCTTTATGAAAACGACGAAGTGGCGGAGACGGAAGAATTGAAGGATTATTTAAAATGGAATGGCTACGATGTTTACCGGGATACGAAGAAGCATTATCGCATCCTTGATACATACGGAATTAACCGTAAAGACTGGGATATTATGAAGGATATCAATAAAGATGAAGGCGGAGTTGGAAAATACTTTGAAGGAGCAGAGGATGACCATTCCTTATTCCAAAAGAGAATCATTCCGACGGTTAATCAGGTGCTGCATCGAACTGAGCATCAAAAGAACGATCTCGTGGAAATCTTCAAAAGTCAGGCAAGTATCGCGAAGGATCTGCCTGTTCTTTTAAAAAGAGAGCAAGCCCACAAGGAGTTCCTAGAGGATATTGTCCCATTTGAGGAGCACTTGGCAAAAGGAATCGAACATAAGGAAATTGTCGAAGAGAGTATTAAAGTGGGAAGACAATTTCTTGGAGCGTTAGAGCATTTGAAGCAAACGGAAGAAGGAACACAGCTTGCTTTAGAGAAGGAAAAGGAAATATTAACAGTTAAGCAAGACGATTTACGCTTTCAAAAAGACAATTTGGAGTATGCAAAAGCCCATCGAGAGGTTCTAGTTTGGGAAAAAAGGCTAGTTGAAGAAAAGGAGAAGCATACAACCTTAGAGGAAGTTGTTCTAGAAAAGCAGGAACGAAAAGAGAAGCTTTCCTTTCAACTTCTTTTGAAAGAGTGGCATGAATTTGAACAAACCATTCGCTCTCTTTCACAGCAGATTGCAACACTTGAACAAAATAGTGGGTTAGAGCAAGTGAATGAAAGAATGGACGAGATTAAGAAGGAAGTATCAGCGGAATGGGAGCAAGCGTATCAAAAATTACAAGAAGCTGTAAAACAGCATTTTGGCTATCAAAAGTTCCTAAAGAAGAAAGGATTGGAGCTTTCACGGCAGGACAAACGATTGACAACAGAAATTGCTCAAGTTTCAACGGAAATTGATTTCCTTTATACGCAAATTCATGCCTTTGAGACGAAAGAAGAGGCACTTGTTGAAGAATATGGTGACCGCGTTACCTATGATTTAAAGGGTTTTATCGAAAGTCTAATGAAACAAAAAGAAGAAAAACAGTCTCGATTCTTAGAGCTGCAAGCAGAGGATAAAGCATTAATCGAAAGGCAAAATCAACTTGCCGAAACACATGGAACACTTGTCCAATCGATTCAGCATTCAGAGGAAAAGTGGGAAGAATTAAAGGCAGCAAATGAGGCGCAGAAGCAAAAGGAAGCTAAGCTTTACGATAAGCTTCATGGGCTGTTAGCAGATGTCTCAGTACCGTTTACAAACTCTCTTTTATCAAATTATTCCGTGCAGCTAGAAGAAATGCTTGAACAAAACAGGCAAGAAGGAGAACAAATCAAAAAAGAGCTTTGGGAAACCCAGCTTGACCATACTTTAAATGATGAACCGTTTTGGATTGCGAATAAAGATGTGAAGGAATTAAAAGAATGGATTGATGAAAAAACAGGTATTGATGTGTTTTATGGTTCGCAATTTCTTCAGTCACTAAGTACCGAGGAAATGGCAAACCATCTGCTGGCGTACCCGTTTCTTCCGTATGGATTAGTCGTCAATCAGCATCAATGGCAAAAAATAAATCAACAGGTTCTTTCAGTAAGAATGTTCAACAGTCCTGTTCCAATATTTTTGCGTGAGGAAATGAACAGAAACGAAAATGTGCAGAGTTCCTTTGTGTTGATAAATGGTACCGAAAGAGAGCTATTAACGGATAAAAATCAATTCACCAATTGGAAAATAAAGATTGCCAAACAAATAGAAGATAAGAAAGATACACTTAGTGAGATCGAAAAAACGGAAAACTCGCTGCGTCGTATATTAAAAGAAATAGATCGATTTTTATCAAATGATCTTTCGATTGATTTGGAAAAAGCGATTAATCAGGAACAGAACACCATTCAATTAAAGAAGGTAAATTTAAAGGACATCGCGAAACAAGCGGGAAAAGAAAAAGAGTTACAGCTTCAACTTAAGGAACAGCTGGAGAAAGCTTTAAAAAAGATCGATAAACTTTCAAAGGATGTTGAAGTGTTAGAGAGTTTTAAGTTGGAAAAAGTCGTTCATGAGGAAAACAAACGGGTCAAGACGGAGAAGGAGAAACAAAAAGAAGTAACTATTGTCAAACAACAGGAAATCAGTCATGAGCTTGAAACGATTGTCCGACTTGAGGCCCAATGGCACCAAACGTATTTGGAATGGAAGCTGAAAACGGAACAAAATATAAAAGAGATTGCCGTTTTTATAGAGGGAGCAACTTTTCCTGCTGAGGAAAAAGCAGACCAAAACGATGAGATTCCTAGCCTATCTCCTTATCTATTAGAAAAGATTAACTCAAGTATGGACGAGCTAAAACAGCTTCAAAAATCAAAGGAAGAGCAGGCGAGAGAATTACTCATTATTCAGGCTAAGAAAGACTCTGAACAAAAGCAGCAAAAAAAATTAGAGAAAAAGCTGAATGCACAAGGACAGGATTGGAATGAGGCTCCAGAACCGAGTGAACCAATTAGTATATTAGAAACGATGCTACAAACAGCACAGAAGGAAGCAAAGCTAGCAGAAAAGGAAGAACGTGAACAGGGAACAGCTGTAACGAAAGCAGAAACGACCCTAGAGCATGAAAAGCAACAGCGTGACAAGGCGAGCAAAAAAGTGACTAAGCACGAAAAACAGCCACAAGAATGGGCGGACCTTGACTTAAAAGTAAAAGAAGTTGAAATTAAAGACCAAACGAAGAAAACAATTGAGAGAATCAAGCAAACTGAGAAACTTCAAAAAGAAACAGAAGCCAATATTGCCGGCTTTGAAGGTGATTTGTTAACTCTATCTGTTATTCTCAAAGAGGAAGCAGCCACATTCACAGATCATGAGATAGAAAAGATTAAGAGTCAAGGCAAAGCTTGTATCTTAGCTTGGTGTGAAGAGCATCAAGCCATTCAAGAGGAAGGCCAGGAAAAGCATGCGAAAATTGAGCAATCATTAAGGAATGCAAAACTGACGATTGAAGGCAAGGATTGGGAGATTCGTTTCAAAAATGAAGTATTATCGACACTCGATCATTTGGATACAAGGTATTATACCCATATTCAAAGCATCGTAAAAAATATGAAACTTTTTTCACAAAGCGGTTTGGAGCAATTAGAGCGGGACAAAGAAAGAGCGGAGAAGGCTCAAAGCTTCTGGGCGAGTCGTGCCAGCATGAAGGTTATGAGCATTTCAGAGGCGATCCGTTCGATGATTGCAAAAATGAAGCTGAAAAATGAGCGCGGATCATTCCCGCTTGTTCAACTAAAAGAGGATATATTACCGAAAAGGCCTGAAGATGTCGAACCATTATTAAAACAGCATTTCGTATCGTCCATTAACAAAATTACGAAGCAATTTGATATGATTGATGACAATAACCGAGCGCTAGATCAAGAAATAAAAGAACTCATTAGTGATGAACAGATTTTATTTGTATCCCTCCGGAACCGATTTCCAGAGTTACTCGTTTATAACATGAGAACGGATAATGCTTTTATGTACGGGAAACCGCAAAAGGAGCATTACTCAACATGGCAAACGATTAATCAAGGCTCGAAGACGAAATCAGACGGCAGTGGCGGACAAAAACTATCAGCCCGTATGGTGATGATGATGATGTTATTATCGGTAAAAAGTGAAACGGACCAGAGTTGGGTTCCGCTTGTCTGTGATAATCCATTCGGACAAGCAGCATCCGCCCATGTCCTTGACCCGATATTCGCCGTTGCCGAAAAGCTGAAATTCCAATTCATTGTCGTTACTCCACCAGAGCTGGTGAAAACGGAGATCAGCCAAAGATTCGATGCCTATTACAAACTCGATTTCATTCGTGAAAGAGGAAAAGAAATTGTTTCCGACACAATTGTTCCCGCTTTTCGGATTTATCAAGGGGAGACAGTGGTTTAATAAAGCAGCGATAAAATCAGAAAGAGAGGATAGCAAAATGTCAGATATAAAAGATGAGATCATTTTAAGAGGGCTTAAAGAACATAATTTAAAAAATATCGATTTAAACATACCGAAAAGAAAAATCATCGTTTTTACTGGTATTTCAGGGTCAGGTAAGAGCTCGGTCGTATTTGATACATTAGCAACAGAAAGCAGAAGACAAATGACATTGAACTATCCTCTCTATGTCAGAAATCAAATGCCAAGGTATGAAAGACCACATGCCGATCTACTGAAAAACCTAAGCCCAGTGATAGTAGTAGAACAAAGACAAATCGGCGGCAATTCTCGTTCGACCGTAGGTACCTATATGGATATCAATCCATTAATTAGACTTTTGTTTTCACGAATTGGAAATCCATCAATTGGTTCTGCCAATGATTTTTCAAGCCAAAGTTCCTTTGGCAGATGTCCGGAATGTGGCGGATTTGGAGAGGTAATCGCACCAGCCCTAAATAAGATCATCGATTTCGAGAAATCACTACGGGAGTATGCAGTTAAATTTAAGCCATTATCCCCGTCTGGTTGGCAAGGAAGATGGATGATAACCGGCGGATTATTTGATCCGGATATACCAATCAAAGACTACTCAGAGGAAAAACTCCAGCTTCTATTATTTGGTCCCAAAGAAGGAGAACGAGTCTTTGCGCCGTTTCACACGAAAAACGGACCTCAACCACATGAATGGGACGGGTTATTGCCTAGGTTTACAAGGCTTTATATCAATCGGGATGTTGCAAAGCTAAAAGAAGTATCCCAGGATGACGTCCTGGCAGTTTCAACACACACATTATGCCCAACCTGCGAAGGTTCTGGCCTAAATCCAAAGGTATTAGAATGTAGAATAAATGGTGTCAATATTGCAGAATATGATCAATTAGAGTTTCCTGAATTACTGGAAGAACTAAAGAATATTAGCGATCCTATGGGCAAATCCATAGCACAGCAAGCAATCCCGCAGGTAAGGCAGTTAGTTGATATGGGACTAGGATATTTGAGTCTGTCCAGAAAAATGGGCACCTTGTCGAGCGGCGAAGCTCAACGAGTAAAAATAGCTCAACATTTAGGAAGCAGCCTAAACAATATTACATATATTTTTGATGAACCAAGTGCAGGACTTCATCCAGAAGAAGTCGATATGTTAATCCAAATGCTAAAAAGGCTAAAAGACCAGTATAATACGGTAATCGTAATCGAACATAATCTTTCCGTCATAAAAGTAGCGGATGAAATCATAGAAATGGGCCCAGGAGCCGGTGTAAATGGAGGGGAAGTTGTCTTTCAAGGAAAAGTAGAGTACCTGAAAAACTCTCCCACTGCTACCGCCTTAAACCACAAGCTAAACATAAATAAAAATACGCGAGATATAAAAAGCTATTTTACAATAAACAGTGCTAATAACAATAATTTAAAAAACATCAACGTAGATATTCCTAAAAATGTATTGGTCTCTATTTGTGGGGTATCAGGCTCGGGTAAAAGCTCCTTAATGTTGGAAGCATTCGCAGAAAAGTATCCGGAATCGATCATGGTAGGACAAGGCAGCATCGGAATTTCCAGCCGTTCGACTCTAGCAACATATATGGGAATAATGGACGATATTCGAACACTATTTTCAAAAGTAACAGGACAACCAGCAGGTTTGTTCAGCTTTAACTCTTTAGGAGCCTGTCCGATCTGCAAGGGAAAAGGGATCCTCACACCAGAAGTAGCATTTGCTGATCCGGTGACAATCCCCTGTGAAGCATGTGGCGGTACGAGATATTCAGACGAGGCACTTGTGTATCGATTTCAAGATAAAAATATAGTAGAGATATTAGATTTGACAATAGACGAGGCTATGAATTATTTTAAAATACCAAAAGTCATCAAAAGAGTGCAGACGCTAAAAGACGTAGGGTTAGGGTATCTGACCCTAGGGCAGACAACAAGTTCTCTAAGTGGAGGAGAAATCCAACGTCTAAAACTCGCAAGCCACTTACAAAATGAAGGACAAATCTATCTATTGGATGAGCCATCCTTAGGACTGCACACGGAAGATAATGGCAAGCTCTTAGATGTCTTTCAAAATCTCGTAAACAGAGGTAATTCTGTCATCATCATTGAACATAATCTACACTTCATAGCGTCTAGCGACTGGGTCATAGAATTGGGCCCGGGAGGAGGAAAACAAGGCGGACAAATTATATTTGAAGGTACACCGGAGGAAATGTTACATGCAGAGACATTGACAGCAAAATGGATAAAGATGTAAATTGATGGGCCTGACTGCTATCGTACACGTGGATCAGGCCTTGTTTTTTGAAAAAATTGACCTAGGTCAAATAAAATAATATGTGATCCTCTTAAAATAAATGTATCGATAAAGATGAAGTTGCAGCGCATCTATACATTTTTTTAATCATAATTGTGAAGAGATTCACAATGGGAAGGGGCAATTTATTATGAAAAAATTATTAAATGGAACAATAATGGCAATCGTATGGACAATCGTACGTATTTGGTTAGGACTTCAATGGATAGAACAGGGTTTTTATAAAATTTCCCAAGGCTTTGATGCAGGTGGATTTATCAAAGCGGCAATTGCAAACGCCAATGGAGATTCTCCAACAGTTCAAGGCTGGTATGCCAGCTTCCTTGAAAAGGTTGCGTTACCCAATATTGATTTATTTAACATCCTTGTCCCATGGGGTGAATTCCTTGTTGGCCTAGGATTAATTCTAGGGTTAGCAACAGTTCCAGCCTTGATTGGCGGCGCCTTAATGAATGCTAACTTTATAATGGCGGGGGTTGGATTATCTGGCCTTGATTCGAAGTTTTTCGTAGTAGCAATGATTCTATTATTTGTTGGAAAGACTAGATATTACTTTGGACTTGATCGATTTGCCATCCGATATATCAAATTACATTTCTACAAGAATGCTGCAAACGAAATTAAAGCTTCCGCTTAAATAAAAGCTGTTAACTGCATATGATAGAATAATAACAGATGATTTTTCCAGTACGTCTCACCATAAGCAAGGAGGCTAACAATGAATATTGGGTTAATAGGTGCAGGAGCCATTGCACATTTTTTGCTGAAAGAAATCAATCAAAAACACCATGAAGATTTACAGATTACAAGTATTTTAGTACGGAATAAAGAGAAATACCAGTTGTTGGAGCCAAAGTTTGGGGTGAAATTGTTTACGGATCTTAACGCATTTCTCGATTCAGAAATCGATATTGTGGTGGAGGCAGCGAACATACATGCAGTGAAAACCTTGCTGCCATCTGTTATTAAGAAAAAGGATGCAGTGTTAATTAGTATTGGCGCACTTGCAGATGAAGCACTTCTAACAGAAATTAGTATTCTTGTTAATAAGTATAAACACTCTGTTTACTTGCCGTCTGGTGCAATAGGAGGTTTAGACTTATTGCAGAATGCACACGCCCTTGGCACGGTTTCCAGCGTTTCTTTGACAACTCGAAAACCTGCCGGGTCGCTGATAGAGGAAGCCATTGATGAAGCAAAGGTTGTTTTTGAGGGGAAAGCGATTGAAGCAATTAAGCAGTTTCCCAAAAATATGAATGTCTCCATTGTCCTGTCACTAGCTGGACTAGGGATAGAGAAGACGACCGTGAGTCTCGTGGCTGATCCACATATTGAAAAGAACATCCATCAAGTCGACATAACAGGTGATTTCGGAGAAGCAACATTTACCATTACAAACAATCCACTTCCTGAAAATCCAAAGACGAGTTATTTAGCTGCGATGAGTATTCTAGGGACCCTACAAAGAATGAACGGGAAACTTAGAGTCGGAGGGTAACTTACTTTTTAGGTATATTAAAAAAAGGCGACTAACCTCTGGGAAGTTGCCTTTAAACCTCTTGAAATAGATTACCAGATTTTCATTGGAACGTAATTTAAGGTATTCGAACTTTGTCGAAATATAAGGTATTGACATTTTTGAAAGATTATGAAAATATTAAATTAATTATTACACTCTCCTATAAGATTTACCCCTATATATTTTTTCGACTTACATATTAAACTGTTCAAGACTGAGACAACTAGTATTTCCAATTAATCCTTTAATGAATCTTCATGTTAACTTTCCTACCCCAACTATACTTTTTTTATCCAACAATTATTTAAAAGTAAAGACTGAAAGGAGTGATAACACGTGTAATCTATTATTATAGGCACTTTACGATTTAGCAAATTGTTTCTAGTCATTTACATTACATTGAAGGAGGAAAACGATGGGTCACGATATTTCAGGTTACAATAAGGCAGGAGAAGAGATTGCTTATGCACGTTTTGGTATGAGCAACTATAACTCTACGTTCCTGTACAGTTTTTTAGATGCTGATGAATATTATGCAGGAGTTAGCGGTACAGGCGGCGGTACTACCTTCTCGACAGAACAAATTGAAAAGGCTTTATATTCCTACGAGCAATTTTTTGGTAGTGGAGAAGTCCAGTTGGAAAGTAATGGAGCAAATTGGGATCAAAAACAAATACAAGATTTTATCCTAAATTGTTTAATAACAGCTCAAAAAGAAGGGAGTGTAAAAGTGTTATTTGGTTAATATGATTCGGATTGATTTCTGAATTCTTCTATTTCGATTCATGTCTTAGTGGTATTTCATTCATTTCAATTGTCTTCCATCCTCAATTTCTCTTTTAAATCCCTTTTAAACCAACATCAAAACATCATACTTGAGCTAACTTTATCCCGATGAAATAATAGTGGTTATTGAGTAATTTAAGGATTTATGGCCAATTCTTGTGAAAAATATTAATTATAGTTGTATTAGATTTGTGAGTAAAATCATAAAAGCAGTGTAGTTCACACAAATTTGCACTGCTTTATATTTTTAAATGCAGTGCTAGATCCACTACCTTGATTGACGATTTATGCTTGTGAGGTGAGCATCAAACATATCAATTATTTCTAGGAATCTATCAGCTTCCCGGAAAACATGGTCCGCTAATAACGGATGAATGATACTCTTTATTTTACATTGTTCGATTAGATCACGCGCAGTTTTCTTGAAGTCCCGAAGTGATGCGACAGACACACGATTTTGATCCAGAAATTGATCTAAAAGCGGAACCGTTTGAGATTGTGGCTTCAATAAGAATTAATCCTAATACTTTTCGTTTAAATGCAAAAATACCAGTTGCGGCTTGCTGTACTTCTGAATTAAATTTTCTTATTTGTTCGGGGTCGGTTTGATTGGAGAGGGAATGAGCCATTTGTTCGATGCGTTCAAAAATCCGGTAAAATTGGTTGGCTTCTTGAATTAGTTGAGTGTCCTCTGCCCTAAAACCTAATCGGAGAAATAAAGAATGTTCCTTCATGATCCTAGACCAAAAACGAATTTCATTTAAAGATGCTCTACAAACAGTCCTGAAGTGACACCAGTATCAGCATGCAAATCTTTATTTCTATTTATTCCAATCCCTCCATTAATCGTAACATCTCCGTAAATCATATGTAGTAAGCAATCTGAATATACTGCAATTTGATTAGGGTTATCTATGCTAAACGTATTATTATGGGGAGGATGTTAACCGATTAGCATAACATGAATCAATTCATCATTAACGTTTCATCCCTAACCGGCTCAACATGCACATGAACATCGAATATGTTATGTTGCTTAATTAGGGCACTCTCTACCTTTGATGATATTTCATGTGCCTCTGTAATATCTAAAGTATTTGAAACCGAAATCACGACATCTACTACATTGCTATTTCCGTATGTTCGTCCTTTAATGTCTTTTACTTCTAAAACCCCGTTTACATTCAAAATGGTTTGTTTATATTCTTCTAAATCCTCTAGATCAAAGCCATCTGTTAAATAATGTGAGGATTCTCGGAAAATGTCCCACCCCGTTTTACAGATTAATAAACCGACAACAAAAGCAGTTACTGGGTCAAGCCAAGGTATACCAAGCTGAGAGCCTAAAATACCTATTGCCGTACCAATACTAACCCATGCATCAGAAAGATTATCTTTTGCGGCAGCCATTACTGCGTGACTTTTTACTTTATTAGCCAGATTTTTATTATATCGATATACTAATATCATGATAAAAGCGGAAATGAACCCTGTCCATGCTGCGATCATATCGGGTGACTCATGTTTACCAATAAAGACAGAAGATGCTGCGCCATATAAAACTTGAACACCAACAATCATCATGATTAATGATGCAATTAACGAAGAAACTGTTTCGGCTTTCCAATGTCCATACGGGTGATCGTCGTCTGCTGGTTTTTGAGAGAGTTTTAAACCAATCAAAACTGCAACAGAAGCAACTATATCAGTGGTATTATTTAACCCATCGGCTTTTAAAGCTTCTGAACCGGCTATATACCCTATGAGTAATTTCAAGATCGATAAGAAGATATAAACGGCAATGCTTAGAATCGCACCACGTTCCCCTAACTTCAAATCCTGATACCTCTGCTCCATTTCGCTTCCTCCAAAAATTAACATTGAATCTTATTGTAACAAAGGGGTTTCGTGTTAGTCTACGGCAACGTTTTTGTGGAATAGCAACAAAATAACTTGTTAGGAAAGAGTTTTTACCTGGGGAAAAATTAGGATGGGCTGCCCCCGCCGTTATCGCAATGAGTGCAGGTCCTACTTTTCCGTTATTCGTTTGAACAGTAAAAGTTGAGGTATACTAAAAAATGAAAGTAAGGATGAAGAATGAGAGTGAGTAGGTTTGATTGATATTAGCAAAATTATTCAAGGGAAAAATTTAACGGAATTAGATATTCAAATCATTCAATATATCATTGATAACATTGATAATGTTTTACAAAAGGGAGTTCGTGTAATAGCAAAAGAAAATTTCACATCTCCTGCAACTGTGATACGTTTGTCGAAAAAGCTGGGCTACACAGGATTTGTTGATATGTATTATCAGCTCTTACCAATGATTAAGAAAGTAGAAATACCGCAAAATACGGATATAGAGGACTTTTTACAGATAAATCAAACGGATTTTTTAACCCTTAATACAAGGAAAGATATAGAAATGTTTATTAGCCGAGTGTTAAATCTGGAGCAAAAATATATTTTTATTTATGCAACTGGATTTTCAGCCATTGCGGCGGAGTATTTTTATAAAAAACTATTAGTGCTTGGCCGTAAAACGATTATAGCGAGCGCAACGGATTCTGTTGGTATATTTGAAAATAATCTTGAGGATATCGGAGCGTTAGTCGTTATCTCAAAATCAGGTGAGACACAGACAGTAATTGATAAATTGCATGCGGCAAAAGAACATCACATCTTTACAGCGTCCTTCACAAAGGAAACGAAAAATCGGATTGCAGAGCTGTCAGATATAAATTTTAAGATCCTGGATTCTAATAAACTGGATGACCGAAATATGCTTCCAAATAGCTTCTTTCCTAAGATGCTTTTACTGTTTGAGTTCATTCTTAAGCAGTATGTGGAGAATTTAGGCGCAAAAAATAGCAAAAAATGAAACGTGTTTCAATCTCTGAAACACGTTTTTAATCATGTTAAATCTATCGACTATTAAACGCTTCCATTGTATTCTAAACGAGTCGAAAAAATAATGGAATGTAGGAGGTGCGGCAAATGAAAGCCCAATTAATGGAAGGTATGCAGCGTTTTTCAAAAGCGATGTTCATTCCAGTTCTTATTTTGCCGATTGCGGGGATTTTAATTGCATTAGGTAACTTATTTACGAATGCAAGGTTAATGGAAGTAATTCCATTTTTAGATAATCCGATTACAACGGGGTTCGGGTCAATTTTAACCGGATCACTTGTCTCGATTCTTGGTAACTTAGGACTCATATTCTGTGTCGGTATCACGGTCGGCTTAGCTAATAAAGAAAAAGCGGTTGCCGGTTTTAATGCCTTATTAGGTTATTTGGTATTTGTTAATGCCATGAATAAATTTATGGACCTTAAAGGAGTGCTGTTCCAGGGTGACTCTTTGCAGGGTACTGGACAAACGCTTATTTTAGGTGTTCAAATCCTTGATATGGGTGTTTTCCTCGGAATTATTCTTGGAATTGTAACCGCTCTAGTTCATAACAAATTTGTTGATACAGATTTTAAAGGTGCTTTTCAAATTTATGGGGGATCCCGTTTTGTTTTTATCGTACTTATTCCAGTAGTTGTATTATTATCAATCGCACTTACGTATATTTGGCCGTTTTTCCAAACCGGCATTAACAATCTTGGAACGCTTATTAATCACAGTGGAAGCTTCGGGATTTTCTTATACGGAATGTTGGAGCGCTTATTAATTCCAACTGGGCTTCACCACTTAATTTATACGCCATTCCTATACACTTCTTTGGGTGGTGCTGCAGAAGTTGGCGGACAAGTTTTTGAAGGAGCAAGGAATATTTATTATGCGGAGATTGCAGATCCAACTGTAAAAGAGCTTTCTTCATCTGTCGTTTGGGATGCCCGCGGTATTTCAAAAATGTTCGGTCTGATTGGTGCCTGCTTGGCGATGTATCATACGGCTAAGCCTGAGAACAAGACAAAGGTAAAAGCGATATTAATTCCAGCTGCTTTTACTTCATTTATTGCAGGTGTTACGGAACCAATTGAATTCTCGTTCATGTTCGTCGCACCATTACTGTTTGTCGTTCACGCTGCCTTAAGTGGTTTAGCAATGGTGACATTTAATTTATTGGATGTCAGAGCCATTGGACCAAACGGAATGATTGACTTCCTTTTATTCAATTTACCGCTTGGAATCGAAAAAACACATTGGCCAATGTACATTTTAATTGGATTAATCTACTTTGGTATTTACTATTTAATATTCCGTTTCCTTATTGTGAAATTCAATTTCAAGACACTTGGAAGAGAAGATGATGGCGGGGAGACAAAATTATATTCAAAGAAAGATTTTAAAGAGAAACAAAAACAAGGAAAAACTGGAGCTTCCGAGCCACAGGGGAATGACGGTATTGCACCAGTCATTGTCGACGCTTTAGGCGGAGCAAGTAACATTAATACAGTAACAAATTGTTATACAAGACTTCGTTTAACACTGGATAATCCTGAAATGGTCAACGAAGAAGTATTGAAAAGAGAAACAGGTGCCAGTGGAGTTGTAATTAAAGATAAGAACGTTCAGGTGGTATACGGCTTAGAGGTAACAAATATTAGAAAAGCTGTAGACAGCTATTTAGGATTAACAACAAACGAATAAAACCGTAAAAAATAAACAAACAACAAAGATAGAGAAGGGAATGGAGAAAATGAAAAAATTCTCAGTCGTTATTGCAGGCGGGGGAAGTACCTATACACCGGGGATTGTTATGATGTTATTAGATAATTTGGACCGTTTCCCTCTTCGGAAATTAAAATTATATGATAATGATAGGGAAAGACAAGCTGTTCTAGGAGAAGCAATCGAAATTGTGTTAAAAGAAAATGCGCCAGATATCGAGTATTGCTTCACAACTGATCCAGAAGAGGCTTTCACGGATATCGACTTCTGCTTTGCTCATATTCGTACTGGAAAATATGAAATGCGCGAAAAAGACGAAAAAATTCCATTAAAGCATGGAGTCGTTGGTCAAGAAACTTGCGGACCTGGCGGAATTGCATATGGAATGAGAAGCATCGGTGATATGATCGAGTTAATTGACATCATGGAAAAATATTCACCAGATGCATGGATGTTAAACTATTCCAATCCTGCGGCTATTGTAGCGGAAGCTTGCCGTGTTCTGCGCCCGAATTCAAAAGTATTGAATATTTGTGATATGCCTGTTGGTACACTGCGCAGAATATCTCACATCGTCGGCAAAGAACCAAGTGATTTAGAAGTACGTTATTTCGGGTTAAATCACTTTGGCTGGTGGACAAGTGTAAAAGATAAAGAAGGTAATGAATACCTACCTCAAATTCGCGACTATGTAGCGGAAAACGGTTATCTGACTCAAAAAGAAGTAGATACTCAGCATACGGATGCCAGCTGGCAGGAAACACATAAAAAAGCAAAAGACCTATTGGCTGTCGATCCAAGATTCTTACCTAATACGTATTTAAAATATTATTTATACCCTGATTATGTGGTAGAAACGTCTAATCCGGAATACACAAGAGCAAATGAAGTTATCGCCGGCAGGGAAAAGAATGTCTTCTCAACAGCAAGAACAATCATTGAAAGAGGAACAGCTGAAGGCTGTGAATTTGAAATGGGGGCACATGCCACTTTCGTAGTTGACTTGGCTCGTGCGATTGCCTTCAACACTCATGAAAGAATGTTATTGATTGTGGAAAACAATGGAACGATTGCTAACTTTGATGATGATGCAATGGTAGAAGTACCATGTATCGTTGGCAGTGATGGTCCAGAGCCATTAAGCCAAGGGAAGATTCCAGAATTCCAAAGAGCGCTAATGTACCAGCAAGTAACAGTCGAAAAATTAGTTGTTCAAGCTTATATTGAAGGAAGCTACCAAAAACTATGGCAGGCACTAACGCTTTCAAAAACAGTACCAAGTGCAAAAGTAGCGAAAGATATCCTAGATGACTTAATAGAAGCTAATAAAGCGTACTGGCCTGAGTTAAATTAATAGATAGGAAAAAAGTGGCGAAAAAACGGAATGTCGATTTTTTCGCCCTTTTCTCCTTGTGCGAAGAGATTATCTATGAAAATAGGATTAGTTGGATTAGGGGAAATCGGCTGATTGCCGTATACAATGAATAAAAATAGACAAGAATATCAGACATTTTTTCGGTCTGATATTCTTTTTTTGGTATGATGTAAATAGCAGAGAATGCAATAAACAGGATTCTACAAATCCTCAAGAGCAGTCTCTCGAATTTGCAGGTGAACCCACAAAGGAGAATACACAAATGAAGAATCCGAAAAACTCCTATTTGCTTCTGAATGTTTTATTAGAAAGCGGATACAAATATGAAAATGGGCAGGTTGTCGCTACTGAAACGAAATTACATAATATCGAAGTTGAAAACGGCATTATTATCAAAATCGAAGATACAAATACACCATATAGTAGAGATAAAGATTGCTATGATGCAAAGGGAATGCTGCTCCTCCCTGCATTCAAAGAAATGCATATTCATTTAGATAAAACCTATTATGGTGGTCCTTGGAGGGCAGGGGCGAATCGAAAAAGTATTTTTGACATGATTGAATTTGAAGAAAAAATACTGCCAGAACTGCTTCCGACAGCACAAGAGCGCTCGGAAAAATTAATTGAGTTGATCCTAAGCTACGGTTCAACCTATGTTCGAAGTCACTGTAATATTGACCAGACTGTCGGGCTAAAAAATCTCGAAAAATTAAAGGCAGCCTTAGAGAAATATTCAGACAAGGTCTCACATGAAATCGTGGCTTTTCCTCAACATGGGCTACTTCATTCAAATGTAGAAGGTCTTCTCAGAGAAGCCATGGAACTTGGAGTAACACATGTAGGAGGTCTTGACCCAACTATTGTTGATGGAAATATGGAAAATTCCCTGGAAACGATGGTACAAATCGCAGTGGATTATAACGCAGGCATTGATATTCATCTTCATGAGGGTGGGGAAACTGGCATAAAAGCCATTAATAGGTTGGCAGATTTTACGGAAGAAGCTGGACTAGAGGGAAAAGTAACAATCAGCCATGCATTCTCACTAGCTTCGTTGTCGGAAGAATCAGGAATCAAGCTTGCAAACCGGCTAGCGTCATTAGGAATTTCGATTGCCTCAACTGTTCCTATTGGTAAAACGATCATGCCGATTCCACTCCTACAAAGGCAGGGGGTAGAAGTCCTTCTTGGAAATGATAGTATAACAGATCATTGGTCACCGTTTGGGGTTGGAGATATTCTTCAAAAAGCTCATCTTGCAGCACAATTAAATGGTTGGAGTAATGAGTACCATTTGTCACGTGCTTTATCCCTAGCCACTAGAGGCATTACTCCTTTAGATAAAGAGGGTAATCAGATCTGGCCAAGGGTTGGAGATGAAGCAACTGCCGTCTTCGTACCAGCAAGCTGTTCGGCAGAAGCAGTAGCACGATTGCCAAAACGTGTGGCAGTACTGCATAAAGGTGTTTTTTCTTCAGGGGCTTTAGATAAAAAGTAATCATTAAAAAGTGAGCATACATTGTCTACAGTCTGACAACGTACGCTTACTTTTTGCATTTCTTATTCTTAAAGTAGGGCCTGTCCCCAGCAGCCTCACTTTTTTATACCAAATAGATAATATGAGATTAAAGGGTTCATACTAAATCCAGACCTCGAAAAAAACCTTGTATTTTCAATTAAATCAAATTATAGTAGATAGGTAATGACAACTGTCAAGACACTAAGTGGGGGTAAAAATGATGACAGAAAATACAATTTCAAAGCGAAAGCTTCTTGGTATCGCAGGGCTCGGCTGGATGTTTGATGCACTAGATGTTGGGATGCTTTCATTTATCATTGCAGCACTGAGCGCTGATTGGGGTTTGACACCAGAACAGATGGGGTGGATTGGAAGTGTGAATTCCATTGGGATGGCTGTAGGTGCCCTTCTTTTTGGTCTTTGGGCTGATAAAATTGGCAGGAAAAATATATTTATAATCACATTAATCTTATTTTCACTAGCGAGCGGTATTTCGGCATTGACAACGACTCTGTTCGCCTTTTTAGTTCTGCGTTTTTTTGTTGGCTTAGGTCTGGGCGGGGAATTACCAGTTGCTTCGACACTTGTTTCAGAGAGTGTAGAAGCCAAAGAGCGTGGTAGAGTTGTTGTGTTGCTTGAAAGCTTTTGGGCATTTGGTTGGCTATTGGCAGCACTTATTTCATATTTTGTTATTCCATCATTTGGCTGGAGAGTAGCCCTAATCTTGGGAGCTTTACCTGCTTTTTATGCCATTTATTTACGTTTGAAACTTCCAGATTCTCCGGCATTTTCGCCCAAAAAAGTGGAGAAACGGTCGATTGGACAAAATATCCGAGATGTTTGGTCAAAGAAATATGCACGCCCTACATTCGTTCTTTGGATGGTTTGGTTCACAGTTGTTTTTTCATACTATGGGATGTTCCTTTGGTTGCCAAGTGTGATGGTGATGAAAGGCTTTAGTATGATTCAAAGTTTCGAATATGTATTAATCATGACTTTGGCACAGCTGCCGGGTTATTTTACAGCTGCATGGCTTATTGAACGAGTAGGGAGAAAGTTTGTGCTTGTCACTTATTTACTTGGGACAGCGGGGGCGGCCCTAGTTTTCGGTCAGGCAGAAACAACTGCAGTCTTGATCGTATCGGGAATCTTATTATCGTTCTTCAACCTTGGCGCATGGGGAGCTTTATATGCTTACACCCCTGAACAATATCCAGCTGTCATTCGTGGGACTGGGGCTGGTATGGCCGCAGCTATCGGTCGTGTAGGTGGGATCCTTGGTCCACTTCTTGTTGGATCACTAGTCGCAGCAGGTAAACCGATTGGTTTCATTTTTGCGCTATTTTGTGCTAGTATCGTCATCGGTGTGATTATCCTTGCGGTTTTAGGGAAAGAAACAAAACAGGTTGAATTAACTTAAATCTTCGCGACCTGTTTACAAGTATTGCTAATGAGTACGGGTTGACGATATACAGGTATTATAGTAGTATAGAAAATAATTAAATAAGACCTCACTTTTATTAGTGGGGTAGAGGCGCGATATTTAACAGTCTTTAGTGGAGTTTGAGAAGCAATGATGCTAAGGAGAAGGAAATGTCGCCGAAGTTTGTAATAATCTCGGTATTACATGCTGGGTCTGCAGTTAAGAGCTGCAGGACTGTCTCAATAAACACCTAGTTTATTGAGTTGTGCTATCTCATTTGGGATAAAAGAGAGGACTTAAGGCATCGATACAGCGACCTGAGTATATCTCAGGTCTTTTTTTGTCGAAATTTATAAATAGGAGTAGATAGATTATGAGAAACAAATTATCATTATTCATAGTTTTATTGATTTCAGCAATTCTTTTATTGGCAGGATGTGGGACGAGTAATACTTCCAAAGCCGGTTCATCAGAAGACAATACATTTAAGGTCGGTCTTGAGGCTGGGTATGCGCCGTTTAACTGGACTCAAAACGATGATTCCAACGGTGGGGTTAAAATTGATGGTTCAGCAGAGTATGCGGGTGGATATGATGTAGAAATCGCGAAAAAAGTGGCTGAAGGATTAGGAAAAGAATTAGTGATTGTTAAAACAGAGTGGGATGGCCTTGTTCCGGCTTTACAATCAGGAAAAATTGATGCCATCGTAGCAGGTATGTCGCCGACAGCAGAACGTAAAGAAGCAATCGACTTTTCCGAAAATTACTATACATCGAATTTAGTAATGGTTGTGAAGAAAGGCAGCCAGTATGAAAATGCTGCTTCTATACAAGATTTTAATGGAGCAAAAATTACAGCTCAGTTAAATACGTTCCACTATTCAGTGATCGATCAAATTGAAGGTGTCGAGAAGAAAACAGCAATGGACAACTTCCCGGCAATGCGTGTAGCTCTTGAATCGGGAATCATTGATGGATACGTTTCAGAGCGTCCTGAAGGAATTAGTGCTTCATCTGCAAACGAAAACTTTGTCATGGTTGAATTTGAAGAGGGATTTAAAACATCAGCAGATGATACAGCAATCGCTGTCGGACTTAAAAAAGGCAGTGAATTAACAGATAAAATCAATGAAGTTTTAGCAGGTATCTCAGAAGAAGAACGTACAAGCATTATGGATACTGCTATTATTAATCAACCAGCAGCAGAATAAAGAACGCCGGAAACCGGCTGTATACCAACATACAGTCGGTTTTATCGAGTAAAGGAGGAAATAAGATGAGTTTTGAGTGGATCATCCGAATAATCGCAGAAAACTGGCCAATGTTCCTTCGTGGTGCTGGCGTAACACTTTTGATTGCTCTTATCGGGACAATCTTTGGGGCAATGATAGGTTTGGTAGCAGGTGTCATTCGTACCATTCCAGTGCCTGAACGTGGAATGAACAAAGTATTTTTAAAGGTGATTAACACAATCCTCTCAATCTATATTGAATTCTTCCGTGGAACACCGATGATTGTTCAAGCGATGGTGATTTATTATGGTTCCGCGATGGCATTTGGAATCGATATGAATGTTTTTGTCGCAGCCATTATCGTTGTTTCGATTAATACAGGCGCATATATGGCAGAGTATGTCCGTGGTGGGATTGTATCAATTGATAAAGGACAGTTCGAAGCAGCCCATGCAATTGGAATGAATCATGTCCAGGCAATGTGGAATGTTGTATTGCCACAGGTAATCCGAAACATACTACCAGCAACAGGTAATCAATTTGTGATTAATATTAAAGATACATCCGTTCTAAACGTCATTTCCGTTACAGAATTATATTTCGTGACCAAATCGATTTCAGGAAATAACTTTAGATATTTTGAATCCTTTTTCGTAGCATGTATGATTTACTTTGTGATGACCTTTATTGTAACTAGAATATTGCTATATTTTGAAAAGAAATTAGATGGTGCAGACAACTATACAATGATTGGAAACGACACCTCATTAGAAGCAAATCAAAAATAACGGAGGAAGGAGGAGAGTATATGGAAAAGATTATAGATATTCAACATTTAAACAAATCCTTCGGCGCTCATGAAGTATTAAAAGATATTAATTTCTCTGTTAATAAAGGAGAGGTAGTCTCCATCATCGGTTCCTCAGGTTCTGGTAAGTCAACTCTTCTTCGTTGTATTAATCTTTTAGAAAGACCCAGCGGCGGGGAAATTATCTATCAAGGCAAAAATATCTTGGATGACAAGCATGATGTAACTACCTATCGAAGGCATTTAGGGATGGTTTTCCAACAATTTAACTTATTTAATAATCATAATGTCCTTAACAATTGTGTAGTGGGACAAATCAAAGTGCTGAAACGCTCCAAGGAAGAAGCGGAACAAGTCGCGATGAAATACTTAAAGGTTGTTGGCATGGATAAATACATTAACGCCAAGCCGAAGCAACTGTCCGGAGGCCAAAAGCAACGTGTTGCAATTGCAAGAGCACTTTCCATGGAACCAGATGTGATGTTATTTGATGAGCCAACATCAGCACTTGATCCGGAAATGGTGGGAGAAGTTCTGAAAGTAATGAAGGAACTTGCTGAATCTGGTCTGACGATGTTAATCGTAACGCACGAAATGGAATTTGCAAAAGAAGTATCTGACCGGGTCGTCTTTATGGACAAAGGAGTTATTGCAGAAGAAGGAAGTCCGAAGCAGATTTTCAATAATCCTACACAAGATCGTACGAGGGAATTCCTAAAACGTACGTTAGTACATTCATAAAAAAAAGCAGTGGATTTTTCACAAATCACACTGCTTTTTCTTATTCCCTATTCATTACGCTATGCTTTTGACCATATGCAAAATAGAAAAGTAATCCTATTAGAAACCAAACACCGCAGGCAACCCATGTAAAGACGGAGAGCTGAGTCATTAAAAATAAACATAATAAGAATGAACAAATCGGTAAGATTGGGAAAAATGGTACTTTAAAACCATTCGTTGGAATACTTTTATTTTTTCTTAAGTAAATAACCCCGAGTGAAACGACTGTAAATGCAAGTAATGTTCCCATGTTTACTAGTTCTGCTAGCTTAGATAACGGAATAAAACCTGCACAAAAAGCTACGAGAATTGCAAATACCCACGTATTTTTAACGGGGGATTTATGTTTTTTACTAAGCTCATACAAACTTTTCGGCAACAATCCGTCACGGCCAAACGCATATAGAAGTCGAGTTCCGCCATATGACATAACAAGTATAACTGTCATCATCCCAACAACAGCACCAAGCGAAATAACACCTGCTACCCAATCCTGATGGACAATCTGCATCACGAAACTGACCGGATCACTTACATTTAGCTTTGTATAGGAAACCATTCCGGTCAAAACAAGCGAAACCGTCCCATAAAGTATCGTACATATCAATAATGATCCAATAATTCCAATTGGCATATTCCGTTGCGGGTTCTTTACCTCTTCAGCAGCTGACGATACAGCATCGAACCCAAGATAAGCAAAGAAAACGAGAGCCGCCCCCGTTATCACGCCATTCATTCCAAAGGGCATAAACGGCTGCCAATTAGCAGGCTCAACATAGAAAATACCGACTCCAATAAATAAAAGAATCACACCTACTTTAATAAATACCATGATCATATTAACCTTCGTCGATTCTCTTATTCCGAGTGTTAATAAAAAAGCAGTAGCAAAGATAATGGCTATTGCCGGAATATTTATATATGTTCCATCAGCCGGATTAAAAGAACCTGAGATTGCCTTTGGAATGGTAACATGAAAACCTTCTAACAAAGCACTTAAATAAGCAGACCAACCAGTCGCAACCGCAGCAACCGCCAAGCCGTATTCCAGCAGTAACGCCCACCCGACTAACCAAGCGACTAATTCTCCAAATACTATGTATGAATAGGTATAGGCACTGCCCGTTACTAGTACAGAGGAAGAAAATTCTGAATAACACATCGCGGCAAATGCACAGACTATCGCAGCTATAATAAACGAAATAACGATACCTGGTCCTGCGTGCCCAGCGGCTACTGTCCCAGGAAGAATAAAAATACCAGTTCCAACAATGGCACCTACACCAAGGAGCATTAAGTCAAAAGCTCCTAACGTTTTCGGTAACTGAATATCTCCATCTTTTTCCAGTAACTCCTTGAGATCTTTTTTCCTAAATAAAACATCTTTCATATTGAACCCTCATTTTTTTGAAAATATGTAAAAAGTCTATATGTTAATTTAGTAAAGGTCAACCAGTTTTGTCGAATTACCGATAATACTGTCGAAAAAATCTTAATACGCATACAATACCATCTTGAAAAATGATATATTTTAAAGGATGACTAACATAAAAAGAGGTAAAAATGAAGGAGTTTACTAATAAAAAAATATATTACACTGCCGTTTGGCTCATTATAGCCATTATGATAACTGGATTGTTGGTTGAAAACCCGTATTTTGGAGAATATCGGATGGGTTATATACTCCATATGGTCCTTGTATTCATTTTATCTGTCTGCCTATTACTTTATCCTAGGAAAAGCACGGGTATTCTTAGACTATGTATTATTATGGTTGCGTTCATTTACTTTTACACAATGTTTCTTTTATACCCTGAGACCGGATCCTCTTTTATTTTTTTATCCTTTATTCCGGCCCTTTCGATTTTGTTTTTTGATAAAAGGCTTTTTTACTTTTCGTTGTTATTAAATTGTTTATCGATTTTGTTTTTGTTTGGATATTTTACTTTTATTGATCAAGAAACGCGATACACCTTTTTTGAACAGGATTTAGTAGGAAATTTAATAAACTTTATCGCCACTCAAATCATCCTTTATTTTATCTTTTATCTAACAAATGGAAGAATAGAAAAACAAAAATCATATTACGAACAAATTCAACAAACTGAACGCTTAAAGATGACTGGGCAGCTTGCAGCTGCATAAAAAGGGATACAGTCTTTTGGAAACGCAAAGACCCGTATCCTTTTTTCATGGACAATTCACAATCGTCATCCTTAATTTGCCAATGAATTTACTTCATATCATTTCAATTGAATAAAAATATAGTATCGATTTTGCAACTTTTTATAGGTCTGTTTCGTGGATAGGTTGAAGGGGGGAAAGCGGTGGGTTTAGATGAGGCGTTTGAATCATATGTAGACGATCTATATCGATATTTATTTTCCCTTTCAAAAAATCATCATACGGCGGAGGATTTAGTCCAGGAGACATTTTACCGGGCGTACCTTCAGCTGGCAGAAGATGAGATTAGTCATATCAAACCATGGCTGTTTAAAGTGGCTTATCATGCTTTTATCGATTTTACCAGGAAACATAATCGGCTGTTCATTACTGATGAAATTCATAATCGAGTTAGCCTGAAAACACCGGAAAGTTATCTATTAGAAAAAGAGGGGTTTGCCACACTCATGAACGATATACATTCGTTGAAGGAAACTGAAATGCATGCCTTAGTTCTGTGTGACTTGCATCAGTTGAGTTTGAACGAATCGGCGGAAATTCTTCAATTAAATTTGAATACGCTAAAGAGCCATTTATTCCGGGGAAGGAAAAAGGTGGTTGAAAGGGTTAAGGAAAGGAGGAGACAAGATGGATAAGGAACAAAATCATAACGATGCGGAACTTTATCAATCTTTTATCAATGAATCGATGCAAGACTATGAAACAAGCCATAAGGTGCCGGAAGAAAACCAAAGAAGACTGATAAAAGTGAGCAGAAACCATGCTTTAAGGACTAATATTATGATCAGCCTGGCTGTCTTATTGCTAATTGTGCCAGTACTTACATTAAGCAGCTATTTGTATTATGCGATTGGCGGAAAAGCGAACCATCTGATTGAGATCGCCTCAAAAACCATTTATGTAACGGAACCGAATATGAGTATAGAAGAGATGGAGTTAGAAGAGGATATCGGATTTTTTACGATGAATCTTTATTTTGATGTGTTTAAGCGGGTTGGGCAAGATGATTATAAAGCGGGGGAGTACACGGTTCGTTTTGCGCTTGATAAGCCAAATCTTCCTGAGCGGGATATGAAACTTGAGAGACCCCTTCCAAATACGGGAGATATGGAGACCGATATGCTTTTTCATCCAGATGGGCGATATGGGAAAACAGTAGATTCAGACTGGGAAATTCTTGATCAACTTCCGGATGGAACAGTGGGGGAGATCTATCTTTCCTTGAATCAATTAATGAAACCGGAAGAGATTGAAAAACAGCTTGGGAAAAATGTCGAGGTAAGATGGGTAGCGGTTGATACGGGGCTTGAGGATAAGAATTTATATGAAGCGGGATATTCTGTTGCGCCGATTGGCTATCCAGCACAGGTCGATACCACCACCTGGTCTCCATTTAATGGAAGAGATAAATCAAATGAAGAAGTATTTTTAGATATTTTAAATTTCCTAGCCAAGGATGAAAAAACAGCTGAGAAAATATCGCGGGCACGATCTTTAGTTTTAGAAGAAAGAATCCCGTACATTGAGAAAAATGGAATCAATGTCTATGGAGCAGTTGTTACCGGACCAACTCCAGAATTAAGAAAACTAAAGGGTAATGGACTGATTGGGATCATGAAGGTAGGGGAAGTGAAGCTATGGAACTGGAAATGAACAATAAGGACAAAGGAAAACAAAGAAAGTTGCCAACCATTTCGGGATTCCTTTCCTTCCTGACCGCTCTTATTGCGCTAGCGGGGGTTAATATTACTTTATTGGTTGATATCGATGATTTTCCTCAAATGTTTCTCGTCAACCTGCCAATTGTTGGGCTCATCCTAGGGCTACTTGGTTTGATCACAACCAAAAAATCAAGATTATATGCATTTTGGGGGATTGGGCTTAGTTTGTTTATATTAGTTTTTACATTTTTAATGATTGGCCTATCCTGGGTAGGAATTAATCCGAAGCCTTGATATTGAATATCAATGAATACGCTGGATTAAATAATGGGCAGCATTTGGACAGTTCGGGCAGCATCAAGCATCAAGCCAGTAAAGAGTCCAAATGAATGATCTATTCGGACAGGTCAAGCAACACCAATCCAGAAATAAGTCCAAATACAAGTTCCATTCCGAAACAGTGTAGGGAAAAAATATTATATAATCAATGCCTCCCAAAACGGTTTCTCCACCTTGGTAACTTTTTGAAATACCAATAAAAGAGTGGCTGATAAACAAAGTGCCCAACCCCAACTGATTAAGCGTTAATATTCTACTGATCTAGCACTATATTTTAAAAAAAAACTAGGAAAATAGCGTATTCATTAAAGTGTTTAATTTGTCTTCCATGAACGACTATGTTAATTTAAGATAATATCGTTTTAAGATAATTAACATCAAGATAAATGGAGGAATTTAACATAATGAATATCTTAGTAGTAAAAGCAAATAACCGCCCAGCTTCAGAAGCTGTTTCAACTAAAATGTATGAAGCATTCATAAAAACAATAGATGGTGTAAATGTAACAACATACGATGTATTTGCAGAAGACATGCCATACCTTGGCCAAGACTTATTCAACGCTTTCGGCAAAGTAAAATCAGGCGAAGAAATGACCGACATTGAAACACGTATTTTAGCTGCTAAGAAAAAGGCTATGAATGCTTTTTCAGCGGCAGACGTTGTTGTATTTGTATTCCCATTATGGAATCTAACAATCCCGGCTAAATTACAAACATTCATTGACTATGTATATCAAGCGGGTTACTCATTCAAATACGATGAAAATGGCCAAGCTGTACAATTAATGACTGACAAAAAGGCTGTTATACTAAATGCTCGTGGAGGCATTTACTCAACGCCAGAAGCGGCGCCACTTGAAATGGCTGCTACCTATATTAAAAACGTTGCTGGTGGCGTATTTGGTATGGAGATCATAGATGAAGTCATTATTGAAGGTCATGCTGCAGCACCAGATCAAGCAGAAAAAATCATTGCTGATGGGCTAGAAAAAGTTAAAAATGTAGCTAAAAATTTATCAGCGGTATTAGTATAATAAATAAATGAGGGGGCTGTTCCGCGCTGGCGAGCAGCCCCTTTGTTTAACTTTCATAAAAAGTACATTGACATATTACCCCTAGGGGTATAAACTTACTCATGTAGTAGTTTTAACTTCAAAAAAATTTTAAATATCTATATACCCCATAGGGTAATTGGATGTAGAAACAATATCTACCTATTGGGTAAATGTGAACTAATTTAGTAGGATCTATTATAACTAGATAAAAGAAGAAATATTAGGAAAAATAGTGTTAGTAATTTGAAACGGAGGGTTATCTATGTCAAAAAGAATATTAGTGGTCGGTGGGGTTGCAGGTGGAGCTTCTGTTGCTGCAAGGGTTAGAAGATTAGACGAAAGTGCAGAGATTATCATGTTTGAAAAAGGACCTCATGTATCTTTTTCGAACTGTTCATTACCTTATCACTTAAGCGGTATTGTCGAAGAGAGTGAGAAACTCGTTTTGATGTCTCCTGAAATGTTTAAAAATCGATACAATATTGAGGCTAGAGTCCATCAAGAGGTCATCCAGATTAACCGTAATATAAAAACAATTACTGTAAAAGATTTGATAACTGATACAACCTACGAAGAAAAATACGATAAATTAGTACTTTCCCCTGGGGCTTCGCCGATTCGTCCAAATATAGAGGGAGTTCACAATTCCAATGTGTTTACGGTGCGAAATGTTGTTGATATCGAAAGAATCAACTCATACATTAAGCAAAATGGCATCAAAGATATTGCTGTTATTGGTGGTGGCTTTATAGGGGTAGAAGTTGCGGAAAACCTGCAGTTAGCCGGCTATAATGTAACATTAGTAGAATTTGCTAATCAAGTGATGGCACCTTTTGATTATGATATGGCACAAATCCTTCATAAAGAAATGGTAGATCATGGTGTCAGCCTTGTCCTAGATGATGGATTAGCCCAGATAGGTGATGGGTATGTCAGAACGAATTCTGGTAAGAAAATTAATGCACAAGCAGTGGTATTGGCAATTGGTGTTCGACCTGAAACTAGTTTGGCAAAAGAGGCAAATCTTGAAATTGGTGAAACTGGTGCAATTAAAGTGAATCATCATTATTTAACAAGTGATAAGGATATTTATGCTGTTGGGGATGCCATTGAGGTGTATCATCGATTGTTGCACAAGCCAACTAGACTGGCATTAGCAGGTCCAGCACAAAAGCAAGCAAGAGCTGCGGCTGACCATATGTATGGAATTCCAAGCAGAAATTTGGGTGTAATTGGTTCATCATCCATCCATCTGTTTGATCTTAATGCAGCCTCAACCGGACTAAATGCAAGAACAGCTGAGAAAGCTGGAATACAACATGATTATGTTTATCTAATGCCTGGAGATAAAGTCGGACTAATGCCTGACAGTAATCCTATGCATTTTAAATTAATCTATGAATACCCGACGGGTCGGATTTTAGGAGCCCAAGCAATTGGTAAGGGAAATGTAGATAAGCGAATCGATGTCATCGCAACCATGATTACGATGAACGGCACGTTGGAAGACTTAAAAGATCTTGAGCTGAGCTATTCGCCAATGCTTGGTACGGCAAAGGATGTCGTAAACCATGCGGCCTTAGTAGGGTTTAACCTACTAGAAGGCAGGTATAGAGAAGTGAAAGTTTCACAAGTTCGAGAATTAGTTGAGAGCAATGCTTTTATTATTGATGCACGTGAAAAAAATGAATATAAGACAGGTCATTTAAAAAATGCAATTAACATTCCATTAAGTGAATTTAGACAACGGCTTGATGAAATTCCGATGGACCGACCTGTATATATTCACTGTCGCTCGGGTCAAAGAAGTTATAATATGGTGATGGCCTTGCAAAATTTGGGATATGAGAATGTGTACAATATCTCTGGGTCATACCTAGGTGTTAATTTGTACGAATATTTTAATGATAGGGTTAATGGAAGAGAGAAAATTGTAACTGAATATAATTTTAAATAGAATCCACAATTAAATATGTAAGATAGGGATTTAGGATACTCTAAACCCTATCTGATTAATTGAAGTAAAAGTGTTGAGCATTATAAATCATTAGAAATTAGGTGTTGACACAATACCCATAGGGGTATAAAATAGGTCGTGTGATAAAGGTTTCACTTTATTCACTTGATCAAAAAATGGGGTAGATGCCCATTTTTATTTTAATTGATATTATACCCATAGGGGTAGAGGTAAAATAACTTGGAGGTATGTAGAATGAATATTGATAAAGTTTTAGATGCAAAAGGTTTAGCATGTCCAATGCCAATCGTGAAAACAAAAAAAGCAATTGATGGCTTGGAGTCAGGTCAAATTTTAGAAGTCATTGCGACTGATAAAGGGGCAAAGAGTGACCTAACTGCATGGGCAGCTTCTACTGGTCACGAAATCCTTGATATACAAGAAGAAAATGGAGTACTAACGTTTTATATTAAAAAAGGGTAACGAGAGGGAGGATATAGAAAATGTCTGAAACAAAGAAAACAACCATTGTCTTATTTAGTGGGGATTATGACAAAGCAATGGCAGCTTATATTATTGCAAATGGTGCAGCTGCATATGATCATGAAGTGACGATTTTCCACACGTTCTGGGGACTAAATGCACTTCGCAAAGATGAGGATCTTAAAGTGGAAAAAGGTTTCATGGAAAAAATGTTTGGAAAGATGATGCCTAAAGGCGCAAACAAAATGGGGCTGTCGAAGATGAACTTTGCGGGAATGGGGCCAAAGATGATAAAAGGAGTCATCAAAAAACACAATGCTCTAGAATTGCCGCAACTTATTGAAATGGCACAGGAGCAGGATATAAAGCTCGTTGCTTGTACGATGACAATGGATTTACTAGGTCTTAAGCAAGAAGAGCTCCTTGATAATATTGAGTATGCAGGAGTTGCAGCTTATCTGGCGGATGCCCAAGACGGAAATGTAAATTTATTTATCTAAAATAGAGGGGGCAATGAACATGGATTATATCAATTATATCCTAATGGCATTAATCGTCATTTTTATCCTGCAACTATTTATACCGACTAAAGGTGTTCGAAATATAACAACATCTGAACTAAAGAATGAACTTAAAAACAAAGATAAACAATTTATTGATGTTCGAACTCCTGGAGAGTACAAAGGTTTCCATATTCATGGATTTAAAAATATGCCTCTTCATCAGCTTGCACAAAAATCGAATGAACTTTCGAAGGAAAAAGAGATTGTGGTCATCTGTCAAAGTGGCATGAGAAGTCAAAAAGCGAGTAAACTACTCAAGAAAAAGGGCTTTAAAAATATTACAAATGTAAAAGGCGGAGTAAGCGCCTGGAGATAATATACTTTAGGAGGAAGCACTATGAAACAATTAACCCCAAAAGAAGTTGAAGAACTGTTAACAGAAGGAAAAACATTAAATATCATTGATGTACGTGAGGTCGATGAAGTTAAAGAAGGAAAGATTCCTGGAGCAGTGAATATTCCATTAGGATTAATTGAATTTCGAATGCATGAACTAGATAAATCAAAGGAATATGTAATGGTTTGCCGTTCAGGTGGCAGAAGTGGAAGGGCTTATCAATTCCTTGAAGGCCAAGGATTCAAAGTGATTAATATGGAGGGCGGAATGCTCGCTTGGGAAGGTAAAGTTGAGTAATTTTTAGCCTTTTATAATACCTATTAGGGTATTGTTGGGAAGGAAGATAACAAGACATAATTGGGAGGAATAATGATGGAATCATTAAAAACAAACTCTGTCTTAGATGCAAAAGGGTTAGCATGTCCAATGCCAATCGTAAAAACGAAAAAAGCAATGAATCAGTTAGAGAGCGGTCAGGTCTTAGAGGTCCAAGCAACTGATAAGGGTTCAAAGGCAGATCTAAAAGCATGGGCCGAGAGCACTGGACATCAATACATTGGTACGCTTGAAGAGGGCGATGTACTTAAGCATTATTTACGTAAGTCAAGTGAAGAAGAAGTTGTAGAAAAGCGACATCCTGATGTTGTTTCAAATGAAGAGTTAAAAATTGCAATTTCCTCAGGGAAAGAAATGGTAGTTCTTGATGTTCGTGAAGCAGCAGAATATGCATTTAATCATATTCCTGAAGCAATCTCTTTACCATTAGGGCAATTAGAAGATAGATTTGATGAATTAAATAAAGAGAAAGAGATTTATGTAATTTGCCGTACTGGTAGCCGAAGTGATTTAGCATCACAAAAATTAACCGAAAATGGATTTATAAACGTAAAAAATGTCGTTCCTGGAATGAGCAAGTGGACTGGTAACACAACTGGTATTACAAAATAAAAAAGATCATTTTTTTTAAATAAAAATATACCATAGGGGGTAATTTCGGAGATGACTGTTAACGTAATGACTGCAAAAGATGTTACGAAAAAAGTGTTCGGTAAAGAAACATTGTTTATCCTAGACGTTCGTAACGAAAATGATTTTAACGATTGGAAAATTGAAGGTGAAAACTTCGATTATTTAAACATTCCTTACTTTGAATTACTAGATGGGGTTGAGGAAATCCTTGAAAAACTGCCAAAAGATAAGGATATCTTAGTCGTTTGTGCAAAAGAAGGATCATCTGTCATGGTAGCCGATATGCTTTCTGAAGCTGGACTTGCAGTTTCTTATCTTAAAGGTGGTATGAAGGCTTGGAGTGAGCATTTAGAGCCAGTTAAAGTCGGGGACTTAAAAGATGGTGGTGAAATCTATCAATTCGTTCGTATCGGCAAAGGCTGTCTATCTTACATGATTGTTTCAAACGGTGAAGCTGCCATTATCGATGCAACACGTATGACTGATATTTTCCTTGATTTTGCTGAAAGTAAGGGTGCAAAAATCACGCATGTATTTGATACTCACTTACATGCTGATCATATTTCTGGTGGACGAAAAATCGCTGAAGCTACAAATGCAACTTACTGGTTACCGCCAAAAGATGCTACTGAAGTAACGTTTGAATACGCTGCTCTAGAAGGTGGGCTAGATGTGACAATTGGTCATACTACAATAAATATTCATGCCTTGTATTCTCCAGGTCACACAATTGGTTCCACATCTTTCGTTGTGGATGAAAAATTCTTACTTTCTGGTGATATTCTATTTATCGATTCAATCGGCAGACCAGACCTTGCTGGTGTAGCACAAGATTGGGTAGGGGATCTAAGAGAAACTCTTTATAAGCGTTATAGAGAATTGTCTAATGATCTAGTGGTTTTACCAGCTCACTTCATGATGATTGACGAATTAAATGAAGATGGAAGTGTATCTGAAAAACTAGGAACACTATTTGTGAAAAACCATGGTCTAAATATTAAGGACGAAGCGGAATTTAGAAAAATCGTAACAGAAAACCTACCACCACAACCAAATGCTTATCAAGAGATTCGTGAAACAAATATGGGGAAAATCTCTCCTGATGAAGAAAAACAACGTGAAATGGAAATCGGACCAAACCGCTGTGCAGTACGTTAATGAATATTAAAAGGGAACCATAAAGGGTTCCCTTTTCTTAAGAGGAGGCAACATGGAATGGATTTTACTTTTATCATTACAATCTTTTTAATTGGTTTTATTGGTTCATATATCTCAGGAATGTTAGGAATTGGCGGATCTATCATTAAATATCCAATGCTATTATATATTCCGCCGTTATTTGGATTAGCAGCGTTTAGTGCCCATGAGGTGTCTGGCATCAGTGCTGTTCAAGTGTTTTTTGCAACTATTGGTGGTGTATGGGCTTATCGTAAGGGTGGTTATTTAAATAAACCCCTTATTCTTTATATGGGGATTAGTATTTTAATAGGTAGTTTTGTTGGAGGATTTGGGTCCAAATTTATGTCAGAAGGCGGTATTAACGTTGTCTATGGAGTATTAGCGTTAATTGCGGCTATCATGATGTTCATTCCAAAAAAGAATGTAGATGATATTCCATTCGACCAAGTGACGTTTCATAAATGGCTAGCTGCCTTACTTGCCTTTATTGTAGGGCTCGGTGCTGGAATTGTTGGAGCAGCGGGTGCATTCTTACTTGTACCAATTATGCTCGTTGTCTTAAAAATTCCTACCAGAATGACAATCGCATCTTCACTTGCGATTACATTTATTTCATCAATTGGATCTACTGTTGGTAAAATCACAACAGGACAAATTGAATATGTCCCAGCTATTATTATGATTGTAGCAAGTTTGATAGCCTCGCCGCTTGGTGCAAACGCAGGAAAAAAGATGAACACAAAGGTTTTGCAGATTATCCTAGCAGTCTTAATCGCTGTTACCGCAGTGAAGATTTGGATGGATATTTTATAGTGATTCCAACTACTTAGGGAGGAGGTTCGTAGGCATTTGATTTTATGTAGTCTTTTGCTACTATTTATAGTATGGGAACTATACAAAAGGTACTTTCCTATAATCGGAATACAATGTAAAGATGTGTTAAAAGTTGACTTAACGAATATTGAGGTTATTGATGTAAGAGACTATAATATTTCATACAAAGATGTTATCGAGAATGCAATTAATATTCCTGTCGCCTATTTAGCGAGGTACTGTTATGAAATACCAGATAAAAAAGTTCATGTTGCAGCATCAACAAGACTTGAGAAAAATGTTGCGATTCGAATATTAAGGCGTAAAGGATTTCAAGTAAGTGGATATTCACTAATTAATTCTCGGAAATTTTGCTGTAATATGCAGTCACATAAGGTTACATTAAACCTTTAAGAAAGGAAACATGAACATGGAATATGATGAGAAGACCAAAAATCGGATTAAACGTATTGAAGGACAATTACGTGGCATTTTACGAATGATGGAAGAAAATAAAGATTGTAAGGATGTTATTACCCAATTGTCTGCTTCTAGAACGGCGATTGATCGTACAATTGGTGTAATTGTAAGCTCTAACCTCGTTTCATGTGTCAAACATGCAGATGAAAAAGGGGAAGATACAGAGACATTAGTAAAAGAAGCTGTGGAACTGCTTGTTAGAAGCAGGTGAATTTAAGTGCCTTCCCCCAAGCGTATTAACGCAATACCGCAATGGGGGAAGGCCTTTTTTTATTTCTTCTTCGTTTTATTCGCTATTTCAATCGCACGGTTCGTTTCTGCGACCGCTTTATCAAGGACTTCCTGTGGATCCTGACCTTGATATAAGTTTTCTAAGGCAGTTACAACCTGCTGTCTTGATTCAGGGAATACGGAAATCAGTGCACCTTGAGTTGCAACAGATGGCTTCGTTGCTTGAAGCTGTTCGACTGTTACCTTTAACTGAGGTAGCTCTTCCCATTGATCCTTTACGATTTGCTCATCGTATGCTGCAGGATTGATCGCAAAATAGCCTGTTTTTACATGCCATTTAGCTTGTGCTCCAGGACTTGCTAAATACTTCATAAATTCCCAAGCAGCATCTTGCTTCGCTTCATCAATTCCTTTTGACATCCAAAGGGAGGCTCCCCCAATGATTACACCATTGCTATCAACTTCATCTGCATGAGGAATGAAAGCAGCTCCTACTTCAAATGGGGCCGTTTTGACAGCATTTGTCGTTCCAGCAGAGGAATCCATATACATCGCAACTTTTCCAGTTTGGAAAGCAGCGCGAATATCATCCCAGTTTGTGCCGAAGTTTCCAAATGTACCAGCCTTATTCATATCATCTAAAAACTTAAATACGCGTAATCCTTCCTCACCGTTAAACACGGCTTCAGTTGCATCATCTGAACGACCATTATCATTATTTACATATAATCCACCTTGCGTAGCAACAAGTTCTTCAAAGAACCAGCCATAGGTTAACATGGAAAATCCGTATTGCTCTGTATTATCTCCATTTTTCTTTGTTAACTTTTCGGCCGCAGCTTTTATTTCACTGAAGGTTTTTGGAGGATTTTCAGGATCTAGCCCAGCTTCTTTAAACGCATCTTTGTTATACAGTAAAATAGGTGTAGATGAGTTAAATGGCATCGAGTACAATTTATCATCAACTGTATAGTAGTTTAGGATATTCTTTTCAAGCTGTGAAAGATCATAATTGTCTTTATCAATAAATGATTGCATCGGCTCAATGAAACCACTGTCAATCATATATTTTGTTCCAACTTCAAATGTTTGAATAAGAGCTGGTGCATCATTCGTACCGCCAACAGCCCGGAATTTTGTTAATGATTCTTCGTAAGTACCTTGGAATTCGGCGTTAACCTTTACTTTATCTTGAGAAGTATTAAAGTCATTCACAATCTCATCAAGAGCTTCTTGGCCAGCGCCAGACATGGCATGCCAAAAGACAATTTCTGTTGGTCCAGTTGGTTCCTTCCCGCCGTCATCCTTAGGTTCATTATCTTTATTTGCGCTATTTGAACAAGCAGTGGTAAAAAGTAAGCCAATAATGAAAACAATCGCAAAATGCTTTGTAAATTTCTTCACTTTCGTTAACCTCCTTCTTATTTTAATGCACCTTGAGACAGACCCTTCTGCAGCTGCTTTTGACCCAAGAATAATAAAATTAATGTTGGGATAATTACAACCATTACCCCTGCCATTACCACCCCCCAATCGGTAGCCATTTCTTGCGTTTGTAACTGTTTTAATCCTATTTGTACGGTTCTTACAGAATCATTGTTTGTGACCAAAAGCGGCCATAAATACATATTCCATGTTGTTAAAAAACCGTACGCACCCAACGTAACCAAACTCGTTCTTGAAACAGGCAGAATCACTCTTATGAAAAATTGGAATCTGCTTAATCCGGCAACCTGTGAAGCTTCGTGTAATTCCTTTGGAATGGTCTTGAAATGCTGTCGGAGTAAGAACGTCCCAAATGCAAGTGCGAAGAAGGGAACATTCAAGCCCTGATACGTATTAATCCAATCAAGCTTTTGAATCGTTAAAAAGTTTGGGATCATGGTAGCTTCCCATGGAATCATCATGGTTGAAATGAATAGGAAGAAAACAAAATTTCTGCCTTTAAAAGGAATGAAAACAAAGGCATATGCTGCCATGCTCGATACAATTAATTGGCCAATCATGACCGTTGCTGAAACGATAAAACTATTTAATAAATATTTCATCAAGGGTAATCGGTCAAATGCTTTGACATAGTTATCAAAGTTAATGGCCTCAGGAAAAAAGCTGCCTTGCAGGATCTCCTTACTGCCCATGAAACTAATCATGAGCGCATACAAAATTGGAAAAAATACGAGTAAGGCCGAAACTACTAAAAGAACATAAAATAAAATTTTTGCAGGGATGTTCATTGATAGTGCACCCTCTTTTCACCAAACTTAAACTGAAGGATGGTTACGATTAAAATTGTAATAAATAAGAAAACTGCTTGTGCACTGGCCGTTCCAAATTGATAGTTTATAAAAGCCTCTTTGTAGATGGAGTAAACAATAAGATTCGTAGATTCCGAAGGTCCGCCTTTCGTTAAAATGTCAATTTGTCCAAACGTCTGAAACGCATTAATCATCGATATGGTGATGATAAAAAACAAGGTAGGAGAAAGCATAGGAATCGTGATTCTTCTTAATCGATAAAAATAACCTGCACCATCAATTTTTGAACTCTCATACAAATGTTCATCGATGTTTTGTAATCCTCCAAGAATAATTAAGAACGAGAAACCTAGATTTAACCAAATGGTTGAAATGGACACTGATATCAAAGCCCATTCCGGATCTAAGAGCCATTGAATGTCCTTAAATCCAAATAAACCTAAGAACCGATTAAACATCCCGATACTTGGGTGAAAAAGAAACAACCATACCACGGACGATGCTGCGACTGAAATACCCATCGTAGATGAATAGATTGTTCTGAAAAAACCAATCCCTTTCAGTTTTTCATTAGCCAATAAGGCTAGAAACAATGCAAGAATGATGCCTGCTGGAACTGTATAAAGGACGAATAGTATCGTAGCTTTCGTACTTTGTTTAAAACTATCTGACTCAAATAAATAGGTGTAGTTTTCTAGTCCCACAAAAAGCGCCGCTTCACCCTGTTGATCCGTAAGAAAGAAACTTAAGTAAATCGTTCTGAACATCGGATAGAAAACAAACACACTGAATAAAACAATAGAAGGTAATAAGTACAAAAGCGCTGTTCTTGCATTCAGTGATCGTTTCCAAAAACTTATTTTTTGCGGTTTTTCCAAAGCAGGCTGCATCACATGACCACCTCACTATCAATCACATGATTCTCAATGTTTGAAGGGGACTTAATCAATTCGTGAGTGTTACCATCAAATAAGCAAATAGAATCATAGTCTACGGCAATCGGTATCACCTGGTTTACTTGAACTCTCCATTGCCCATTCCATTTTGCTAACCATTGCTTTTCTTCGATTTTAAATGCGAGGATTGTTTCATTGCCTAAAACCTCTACATTTATGACCTCAGCCGAAATGTGGTTTGTATTCTTTTCCTCCTTCACGTAAGGTTTTAAATGCTCTGGTCGAATTCCAACAATAATTTGGTCAGAGTCCAACAAATGGGTATCCTGTTCTGGAACTTTTATGTGTACCTGATCCCCAATTGAAATTTCTCTTTTTTCCTTATGTATCTTTCCATTTGCAATGTTCATTGGGGGAGACCCGATGAAGGTTGCGACAAAAGGATTTGCAGGCTGATTATAAATTTCGATAGGCTCTCCAATTTGTTGAATCTTTCCATTGTGTAGAATCATAATTCTATCTCCCATTGTCATCGCTTCAACCTGGTCGTGTGTAACGTAAATCATCGTAATACCAAGCTTCCGCTGGATCTGCCTAATTTCAGATCTCATATGGGCACGCAGTTTCGCATCCAGGTTAGATAAAGGCTCATCCATCAAACAAATCGGAGCTTGGTTCACAATCGCTCTTGCTAATGCGACCCTTTGTCTTTGACCTCCTGATAGTTCCCGCGGTTTCCGCTTTAGTAATTCAGATAGACCCAGCATCTCTGCCACATCCGTACAGCGCTTCTTTCTTTCATCCTTTGAAATCTTTTTTACATGTAAACCAAACACGATATTTTCCTCGACAGACAGATGAGGATACAAGGCATAGTTCTGGAATACCATCGAAATATCACGCTTACTTGGGGGCAACAGATTTGCTTCTTTATCGCCGATTTTTAAAACACCAGCTGTTATGTCCTCCAATCCAGCGATCATTCGCAGCATCGTGCTTTTTCCGCAACCTGAAGGACCTACCAATACAAAGAACTCTCCAGGTTTTATCGTTACATTGATATTTGAAATGACTTCAGTTGACTTATCATAGGATTTCGAAATATTAATGAGCTCGACTTTTTTCATTCGACCAATCCTTCCTTTTGAAAAAATACCTAAATTTACTAATTTGTCCAAGGTCTCTTTAATAATCTATATGTTGTTTTTTTAGAGATATTTGTTAATTCACTTACAAAATATTCCTGAGTTGGTTTAAAAATGCTATCAAATCCCGAAATGGGTATCCTGTTTTTGATTCCTGGACTTGGAGAAACACTCAGAGTCAATGGCAATGCGACAATATTAAGAGATGAAGAATTGCTTGGAAAAATGGCTGTTAAAGATAAACGTTCTCCTTTTGGTATTGGTGTAGAGGTGGAAGAATGTTTCATACATTGTGCAAAAGCCTTTAAACGTTCAGGTCTATGGGATCCAACAACCTGGTCCGATAAAGCCAAACTACCATCCGCCGCCAAAATACTATTCGAACATGCTAAGCTTCCTAATAGTAGCGTTGATTCGATTGAAGAAAGCCTTGAAGAAAGTTATACTAAAAGACTTTATTGGAATAAGAGAGCAGACAATTCACTGATAAACTCAGTTTTCATAAATATATTAATTCCCTTCTGGAGAGGTTAAGGATATTGTCAATTAATCAATACAAGGGGGATTTTCATTGGATAACAGCCGAAACAATGACAGCCCAAAACCGAAAAAAAATTGAAGCCTAAGCTGAAAAAAGATGATATTACCGTTGTTGACACAAAATCAGCACGCAAAGCTGTTGTGGCAACTGCTGTTGGTAATGGAATGGTTTGATTTTGGCATTTATTCTTATCTTGCCGATACAATTGGTCAAGTCTTTTTCCCAGAAGTAAGTGGCTCCATGCAGTTGGTATATTCCTTTGCAACATTTGCAGTTGCCTTCATTGCTCGACCTGTTGGGGGTATTTTCTTTGGGATGCTCGGGGACCGATTAGGCCGTAAAAAAGTCTTAGCGATTACCTTAATCATAATGGCCCTAGCCACATTAAGTATAGGCTTAATCCCAGGCCATGCATCAATTGGATCTACCGCTACTGTGCTTTTACTTATTGCTCGTTTAGTCCAGGGATTTTCAACTGGCGGAGAGTATTCAGGTGCAATGACGTTTATTGCTGAATCTACACCTGATAAGAGAAGAGGCTTCATGTCAAGTGGTCTTGAGGTTGGTACCCTAGTCGGCTACATTGCTGGAGCGGGTCTTGTTACTTTACTTACCTTTATTTTAGGGGAGGATACCATGTTAGATTGGGGCTGGCGTATTCCCTTTTTCCTATCAGCTCCGATTGGTTTGATTGGCTTTTATTTGCGTAATAATTTAGAGGAGACACCTGCTTTTGAAGCAATGGAGGAAAACAAATCAGACGATGATGATTATGCATCCGTTAAGGATATTTTACAGTACCATTGGAGAGCAATACTTATCGGTATGTTTGTTGTTTTCTTTTATATTGTTGTAAACTACACCGTTTTATCTTATATGCCGTCTCATTTAACCGCTGTTCTCGGATATGGAGAGGCAGAAGGGCTTTTATTGATTGTGATTGTAATGGTGATTATGATTCCAATTGTTCTGTTAATGGGATATTTTAGTGACCGGATTGGAGCCAAAAAGATTATTCAATTCGGTTTAGTTGGGTTGATTCTTTTGAGTATCCCCGCATTTAATTTGATTGGTAGTGGAAATACCTTATCTGTATTTTTTGGTTTAATGATTCTTGCCGTATTCTCCGCTTCTTTTCAGGGGACAATGCCGGCATTATTACCTTCCCTATTTTTTACAAGTGTGCGCAATGGTGCATTGGCAATTACATTTAATATTTCCGCATCATTGTTTGGCGGCACGACACCTTTACTTGTAGCTTGGTTAATAAGCAAAACGATGAATGAAATGGTTCCTGCCTACTATCTCATATTTGCATCTACTATATAGGTATCATTGTCGTAACCATTTTTCTAAAAGAGACTGCCGGGAAGGCACTTCGGGGTTCACCACCTGCTGTTGAAGAGAAAGCGGAGATAAAAGGAATATTAGCCGAACCAGAGGAAGCATTATGGTGGCATGATGAAAAGAAAGAAATCGAGGAGCGTGTAGAAAATAATTCGGATGACCAGAAGTAAATAGCATTTTCGCGGGGCCTGACCCCCGCCGTGCTAACACATTACCGCACCGGGGGTCAGGCCCCATTTATTAACACAATTTCTTCGAATCTAATGTATACTATAATTATCCTGCTCACAAAGCGGGATAATCCTTTTCATGAGGAGAATTATGATGAAATTAGATTGTTTGATTGTTGATGATGAGTTTGTTTTAGCTGAAACAACCTCTGAATATTTTAATATGTTTGATGTCAAAACGGCATTTGTGACAAGTGCTGTGGAGTGCGAGCAATTTTTAGAAGAACATGAACCATCATTGATTCTTCTTGATATAAATCTTGGAGATTCTTCTGGATTTGATTTATGTAAAAAATTGCGCCAGACCACGCAGATTCCGATTCTATTTATCAGTGCACGTTCTAGTGATGACGATGTACTGATTGCTTTAAATATAGGCGGGGACGATTACATCCAAAAACCTTATACATTAAGCATCTTGCTTGCAAAGGTTAAAGCATTTCTTAAAAGATTCGGCGGCAGCTCTAGCAATCAACAAGAGGTTTTAGAGTTTGGACAGATACAGATCGATACAAAGCTGCATCGTGTCCGGGTAAATGGTGTTGATATTCAACTAAAAACGATGGAATTTAAACTTCTATCCTATTTAGCAAAAAATAAAAATCGAATCATTACAAAAGATGAATTGTTTCAAAATGTATGGGGAGATTCTTTTGTGGGAGATGGGACCCTTAACGTACATATTCGGCATTTACGTGAGAAAATTGAAAGCAATCCAAAGGAACCGCAATTTATTAAAACGGTATGGGGAACAGGGTACGTCCTAGAGGATACCAATCAATGAGAATAAAAATATTCATTGTCACGATTATAGTCGTTTTTAGTGCAGGCACCGTCCTGTCCATATTCATGATTCATAGTAAATATAGTTCGGAAGTGGATCTTGTCGCCATAAATGATGTGGTGAAAACAGTTGAAAAAAATTGGGGCCAAATTAGTGAGGAAACATTTTACAATGACATAAAACAACCCATTTCAATTATAGATCACTTAGGTAACGTCATTTATCAAACACCAGACTATCATTTTACTAATCTTTACGATGCGATAAAAAATAGGGATACAATTATTGACCTTAAGCAAAATAACGAGATTGTCGGAAAAATAATCATTCATAATAATGAACTAGAAATCATAGAACAAATGAAAAGTGAACTGATCACAACGACTAGTTTAATATTTGGGCTAATAATGATCCTTATTATCCTTTACATAACCTATATTTATAGAACATTATTGAAACCCTTTCGGCAGCTTCAACATTTCGCAGCGAATGTGGCAAGAGGCAATTTTGATATCCCATTAAACATGGACAAGAATAATTACTTTGGTGCGTTCACGGAAAGCTTCGATATACTGCGTGAAGAACTTGATGCTGCACGTCAAAGAGAATACGAATCGAACCGCAGTAAAAAAGAGCTTGTTGCTACATTAAGTCATGATATTAAGACGCCTGTTGCTTCAATCAAAGCAGTTAGTGAACTAATGCTATTGCAGTCAAAAGACGACAAGGTGATAAGGCAAGTGAATACAATTTATTCGAAGGCGGAGCAAATTAACCTGCTTGTCACGGATATGTTTCACGCCACCCTAGAAGAACTTCAGCAATTAAAATTAACGGTAACTGAAGAATCGAGCGAAATACTGGTTGATATGATTGAGAATCTCAATTATGACCACAAAATATTTTATGAGCCAATTCCACCATGTATTATTTTAACGGATCCCCTGCGCATGCGGCAGGTCATCGACAATATTATCAGTAATTCATATAAGTATGCGGGAACAAAAGTCACCATTACATCTCAAATCAACCAGGGTTATCTTGAACTCCACATAATAGACCACGGACCAGGAATTAGTGAGGATGAATTACCTTTACTTTTCAATAAATATTATCGAGGGAAAAATGTTGAAGGCAACAATGGTTCCGGCCTTGGTCTATATATATCGAAGTACTTCATGGAAAATATGGATGGCCAAATTAGCTGTTTTAACCTAAAGAATGGATTTACGGTTGTCTTAAAAATCAAGCTTGCATAAGAATTAAGAATCAATTAAGAATTGCACAAAGATTTAATAAGAATTCATTTAGTATGATAAGACTGTAATCTTCATTGCGGTCTTTTTTCTTTTGGTTGAAAATGAATGTGAAAAAGGGAGATGTCTATAAATCATGACAAACACAATTATTAGAACCGAGAAGCTATGTAAAACCTTTTCCAGCGGTGGAATTCAACAGCATGTTTTAAAAAATCTAGATATCAGTTTAGTAGAAGGGGATTTTACCATCATCATGGGGAGTTCAGGATCTGGGAAATCGACGCTACTTTACGCAATTAGCGGGATGGATAAACCAACATTAGGTGATATTGAATTTTCCGGAAAAAATATAGCCACATTAAACAACGACCAACTAGCGATATTTAGAAGAAAGAATTGTGGGTTTGTGTTCCAACAGATTTATTTACTGGATAATATGAGTGTACTTGATAATGTCCTTGCAAGTGGGCTTTTAGTCAATAAAAATAAGCGGGAACTCGTCAAAAAGGCGAAAGAGCTTTTAACACAAGTAGGGATTCATGAAGACTCATGGTCTAAATTTCCTGCACAGCTTTCAGGTGGTGAGGCCCAGCGAGTCGGGATTATTAGAGCCATCATTAACAATCCAAAGGTTTTATTTGCAGATGAACCAACTGGAGCATTAAATTCAACGGCAAGTGATCGTGTTTTAGATGTATTCACAAATGTAAATCTGAAGGGACAAAGTATTGTCTTGGTAACTCATGACATTAAAACGGCCTTGCGCGGAAATAGAATTCTGTATTTGCGAGATGGAGTTATTTGCGGTGACTTGCGGCTAGATGCTCACAATGAGAATGAAAATTTCGAACGCCATAAAAAGTTAAAACATTTTCTTGCTGAAATGGGGTGGTAAGGTGAAGATTATAAATCTAGCTTTGGCGAATATTAGGAAAAGCAAATCAGCTACAGTTTCTTTATTTATCTTTATTTTGGTTGCGGCACTGCTACTTAATATTGGCCTCATGGTCATTACTCAAATAAATCCGTTTTTTGATAACAAGGTTGAACAATTAAAAGATCCCCATGTCACGATTATGATGGATCAGTTTAGTTATGACTCGACTTATGAAGACTTCCTAGCAAACTATTCCGGTGTAACAGAGACAGAAACTGAAGAAATTGTCATCATGAGCCTCGCTACATTTAAACTTGGCAATAGTGAATTAAATAGTAGTATCGCAATTTTTAATGCAGATCATAATCGCAGTATTGGACCGCTAAAATTGATTGAAAAGCTTGATACAACAAGTTCAAATGATATTTATGTGCCTTACAGTTTTAAAACAAACGGGGATTATGAATTGGGTGACAAATTTATCCTTACCTATCAAGATCGGGATTATGAATATCGAATTGCCGGATTCTTAGAAACAACTATAATGGGGACAAGTAACATCGGAGTTATGAAATTTATGCTACCAGAGGGACCCTATCAAGCATTGGTCAACAAACTAGACGAGCAATCAAAAGGGATGATTATATCCGCGTTGATGACTGACAAAACTCAATCTTCGAAGTTGCTAAATGACTTTACGAAGGAATTTCCGCAATCTGTTGTAGGAGAATCTACTTCGTATATTTGGGGATTGGATATTGAATTGGTTAAAAGTGTAAGTACAATGACCATCAACATCGTTGCGACCATATTAGTCGTTTTTGCAGCTATTATTGTGATTGTTTCACTGATTGTCATTCGATTCCGTATTTCAAATAGCATTGAAGATGGAATGACCAACATCGGAACCCTTAAAGCAATTGGTTATACAAGCGGGCAGATTCTTTCATCAATCATTTTGCAGTTTATCTTAATCGCCCTAAGTGCCAGTTTGGCGGGGGTTGCATTTTCATATAGTCTAATGCCTTTTATCGGCGGGATTATTTCCTCTTTATCCGGTTTAATTTGGCATCAAAGCTTTGATTTAATCGCTAATTTAGTGAGTATATTCCTAGTTATTTTATGTGTAGTAATCGTTACATTACTCTCTGCCTTCCGTGTTCGCAAGATTTTTCCTGTTGCTGCACTTCGTGGAGGTATTCAGACCCATAGTTTTAGAAAAAATTTCTTCCCTTTGGAAAAAGCGAAAGGTGGTCTGCATTTTTTACTTGCGATTAAATCGATGCTAGCGAATGCAAAACAAAATATCATGATTCTTGTAATCATGATTGCTTTAACGTTTGCTTCGGTCTTTTCAATAGTCCTATATTACAATATTGCTTCAGATAAAACCGCGTTTATTAACTTATTCGGCTCGGAACCATCAAACGTAATGGTTACTGTTATGCCAGATACAGATACAAAGGAACTGTTGAGCGATATTGAACAAATGGACCATGTGCGGAAAGTGAATATATTCGACTTAATTACAACTCAAATTGATGGCAAAACCGTGTATACCAATGTAACCGATCGTTTTGACCAGTTAGAGAACGATATCGTCTATGAAGGGCGTCAGCCAAAATATGAAAATGAAATATCGATTTCCTGGGTTGTATCAAACCAACTTAATAAAGGAATTGGGGATACAATTGAAGTAGAATATGGGACTGAAGCAAAAAGTTATTTAGTAACAGGACTCAGTCAATCAATTGGAAACTTAGGACAGGTAGCTGCATTAACAATGGAAGGAATGCAGCAATTACAAGCTGACTATAAAGGAACGACCCTGTATGTCTATTTGGATGGTATTTCGAATAAAGACTTTATCAAAAATGTCCAAGGAAAGTACGGGGATCAAATAGTTGGAACGTTAGATATCGATGAAAATATAGAGAGCCAAACAGGAATGTATACAGCAGCAGTGTTTGCTGTCATGGTGATGGTATTGACAATTACGGTGGTAGTTGTTGTGATGATACTGTATCTCGTTATCAAAACGATGATTATTAAACGTAAAAAGGAGTTTGGGGTAATGAAAGCAATCGGATATTCAACGATTCAGTTGATGAATCAAATATCGATCAGCTTTCTGCCTGTCATTATAACAGGTGTTGCCATTGGTGGTGTACTTGGCTACTTTTTCACAAATCCTATGCTTTCCATATTACTCTCAAGTGCAGGAGTAAAACGTTTAAATTTTATCATTCATTTACCGACCATTCTCTTGCTATGTGCAGGCATTCTTCTATTAGCCTATATAGTCTCAATGATAGTCTCTCGAAGAATAAAAAAAATCTCTGCTTATGGTTTGATAACAGAATAGAACGGGGGGACGGTTCCTGTGTTTACCTAGTTTTTACCAATTAGAAACGGAAGTACTGACCCTGAAATAGTAAAGGCCAATCCCATTCGGGATTGGCCTAAATGAACCTGTTAAATTTGTTTACTTTCTACAACTGTCTCTACCGACTTGTTTCGATAAAGGCGCTGACCGATAAACGATTGAATGGCTAGGAAGATTCCGCCTACGGCCCAATAAAGTGGTAACGCCGCTGGAGCTCTGAATGAAATGACAACAATCATAATGGGTGATATTAAACCCATGAACTTCATCTGCTGTTGCTGATTTCCCGTCATGTTTAGCTGCGAGATTATAAATTGGACAAAATAAATGACTCCCGCAATGATTGTTAACAATAAATCGGGATGCCCTAGACTAAACCATAAAAACGTATGGTGCGAAATTTCTGCCGAACTACGAATGGCATAATAGAGTCCAGTTAAAATAGGCATTTGAATCAGCAGTGGCAAACACCCCATATTTAAAGGGTTAACTCCATGCTGCCGATAAAGCCCCATCATTTCCCGTTGTAAGTCTTGTTTCTTTTTCGGATCTGTTTCTTCTGTTATTTTCTTCTGAATCAATTCCATTTCTGGCTTAATAATGGCCATTTTTTCTTTCATCACTGTTTGATTTTTATACTGCTTCAACATGGACGGCATCATAATCAAACGAATTAAGATGGTTACAATAATAATGGCTACTCCATAACTTCCAGAAAATGTATTCGCGATTAAATTTATGAGCTGTGTAATAGGTTCCACTAAATATTGATTAAAAAATCCTTGATTATCGCCAGTAGAATTTACTCCACATCCGGATAGCAATGCAGTAAGTGCGATAAAAATGACAATAAGATTGGTAATAGAGCGATATTTTTTCATGTTTCCTCCTTAAAAGTTGAATTTAACTGTTAAGATAAAAGGAAACAAAGCTATCAGAATCATCACCCGTACATATTCGATTTCGTATAGATCTTGTAATTCTCCTAGTAATAAAATACTGAATTAAAAGACTCCTATTTATATCAAATCTCTTACTTTTACTGTTTTGTATATCTGTGATATCGGATAAGGGTGAACCAAAACCAATTTCAACCCTCCGTGCAGATAGTAAAATGAGCATTAAACCGATATAGAGATTAACATTAAGTGCCATTAAAGTATAAAATTCAGGGTCCAACATTAATAAATCTAACAACAAAGGATTGTCACCCCTTTTCGTTAATCAATACTTTTACTATACATGAAATCGAATAGATGTACTAAGAATAATTTATGGAAGTTAAAAGGATGCTCTCACTCCAAGAATTTAAATTGTTTAAAAAGTTGTCACTTTACATACCTTAAGGGGGTATGCTATGATGGAGTCAAATAAGGAGGTTGTGCTATGGAAAACAAGGCTAATGATGCAGCTTGTCATACTGATTGCGGAACGTCCGGTCGTAAAAGTCATCATCCCGAACGTGTAAAAAAGGATCTCACGACTCGATTAAACCGTATCGAAGGTCAAATTCGGGGCATCAAGGGAATGATTGATAAAGACGTATACTGTGATGATGTGATTACCCAAATTTCTGCAACACAATCTGCTTTAAATAGTGTAGCCAAGATTCTTTTGGAAGGTCATTTAAAAGGATGTGTCGTTGATCGTCTGTCCGAAGGTGACAATGAGGTTCTGGACGAATTAGTAGTAACCATCCAAAAACTAATGAAGAAGTAAAATTTTTTAAGCAAGATATACCCCTATGGAGTATAAAATAAAAATGATTAAAGGAGAGAATTTAATATGCAAACTGTAACTTTAAACGTACAAGGAATGTCATGCGGACATTGTGTAAAAGCTGTAGAAGGCAGCGTTGGTGTGTTAGAAGGAGTTAGTGAGGTAAAGGTAAAATTAGACGAAGCTTTAGTTGAAGTAGCCTTTGATGAATCCAAAGTATCCCTTGATAAAATTAAAGAAACGATTGACGATCAAGGATATGACGTAGAATAAGAGTGCTTTCATAGCACTCTCTCATTTTCGTGAAAATATACCCCTGTGAGGTATAAGGGAGGTAATCAATTATGAGTACCGCAGCAGCAGGAGCTGATAAATTCAAAGAAGCGAGCATACAAATTACAGGTATGACTTGTGCAGCGTGTTCAACCCGTATTGAAAAAGGGTTAAATAAAATGGAAGGTGTTGAACAGGCATCCGTTAACCTTGCACTTGAAAAGTCAACAATAAAATATGACCCATCAAAACTGAGTGAAGCAGATTTTGAAAAGAAAATTGAAGCACTTGGCTACGGTGTTGTGAAACAAAAAGCCGAATTTGATATTACAGGCATGACTTGTGCAGCGTGTTCGACCCGAATTGAAAAAGGGTTAAACAAGATGGAAGGCATTGCAAATGCAACCGTCAATTTAGCGCTTGAAAGAGCAACGATTGAATTTAATCCTTCGGAAGTAACGATTGCAGACATTATTGCAAAAGTTGAAAAACTCGGTTACGGTGCACACCAGAAGCAAGAGGATAAAGAACCTGTAGACCACCGTGAAAAACACATTAAAGATCAACAACGAAAATTCATTTTTTCAGTGATATTATCATTACCTTTATTATGGACGATGGTTGGACACTTTACCTTCACATCGTTTTTATATGTACCCGATTTCTTAATGAATCCATGGATTCAACTCATCTTGGCAACACCGGTGCAGTTTATAATCGGGAAACAGTTTTATGTAGGAGCTTATAAAGCACTTCGTAATGGAAGTGCAAACATGGATGTACTCGTTGCAATGGGTACCTCAGCGGCTTATTTTTATAGCGTATATCAAGCGATTGTTACAGCTGGAACGCACCATATGCCGCACCTGTATTTTGAAACAAGTGCTGTGCTCATCACACTTATTCTATTAGGTAAATTATTTGAAGCAAGAGCAAAAGGGCGTTCATCTGAAGCAATTAAAAAATTGATGGGGCTTCAGGCAAAAACAGCGATCGTTGTACGTGATGGAGTTGAAAAAGAAGTTCCGTTAGAAGAGGTTGTAATTGGTGATACGATTTTGGTAAAACCAGGTGAAAAAATTCCTGTTGATGGTGAAGTAGTCGAAGGGACAACTGCGGTTGACGAATCGATGTTAACAGGTGAAAGCTTACCGGTCGATAAAGCCTCGGGTGACGTCTTATATGGTTCAACAATTAATAAAAATGGCTTTATCAAAATGACAGCCACAAAAGTGGGACGCGATACAGCATTAGCCCAAATCATTAAAGTTGTAGAGGATGCACAAGGTTCGAAAGCGCCTATCCAACGATTGGCAGACCAAATTTCTGGTATTTTTGTTCCAATCGTCGTTGGGATTGCTATTCTGACATTTCTAGTATGGATTATATGGGTAAGTCCTGGAGAGTTTACACCGGCACTTGAAGTGTTAATTGCAGTTTTGGTTATCGCGTGTCCATGTGCACTAGGACTCGCTACACCGACTTCTATTATGGCGGGATCTGGTCGTGCAGCAGAGTTTGGTATTCTGTTCAAAGGCGGGGAGCACTTAGAGCAAACTCAAAGTATTGATACAGTAGTAGTTGACAAAACCGGTACTGTAACCCATGGTAAACCAGTTTTAACAGATGTTCTAGTAGCAAAGGGTCAGGTTGAAGAGACCTTTTTATCACTGATCGGTGCTGCGGAAAAGCAATCCGAGCATCCATTGGCGCAAGCGATTGTTGAAGGAATTCAAGAAAAAGGAATTGAACTTTGGAATGTTCAATTCTTTGAGGCGGTTCCGGGTTATGGTGTCATTGCAACAGTTTCGGGTCAGGGGATTGTCATTGGAACACGTAAACTAATGCAGCAATACGGCATTGATGTTGAAACGGTTTTACCTGTAATGGAAAAATTAGAGCGTGATGGTAAAACAGCGATGCTGGCTGGTATTAATGGGAAGTATGCAGGTCTAGTTGCCGTAGCGGATACCATTAAAGATACATCTAAAGAAGCTGTCCGCCGCTTACATGATATGGGTATTCATGTCATTATGATGACGGGGGATAATGAAAGAACTGCGCAGGCTATTGGGAAAGAAGTGGGCGTTGATCAAGTTATTGCGGAAGTACTTCCTGAAGGTAAAGCAGAAGAAGTGAAAAAGCTGCAACAGCAGGGCAAAAAAGTGGCAATGGTCGGTGATGGCATCAATGACGCCCCAGCACTAGCTACTGCCGATATCGGGATGGCCATTGGCACGGGTACCGATGTTGCAATGGAAGCGGCAGATATCACACTTATTCGCGGTGATCTAAATAGCATTGCAGATGCGATACTAATGAGTCGCAAAACAATGCGAAATATTAAGCAAAACTTATTCTGGGCATTTGCTTATAATACGATTGGAATTCCAATCGCTGCAATCGGATTCCTAGCCCCATGGGTAGCAGGCGCGGCAATGGCATTCAGCTCTGTATCGGTCGTACTGAACGCATTACGTTTACAACGAGTCAAACTAAAATAGGGACAAGGGGGACAGGTTCCTTGTCCCTGTCCCTCAACCCATCCAAGGATGTGAGAATGATTGTGGATCAAGCGGAAAAAAAGGTTAAACTGGCTATAAACGGTGGAATTGCATTAGGTGCAAAATTAAATGCCAAGCAACTTGTTGTCATTGCTGAGTACATGAATGATGGTGACGAACTGGAGTTAACAACTTTTCAGCAGCTATATATTGAAGTACTAGAAAGTGAAGTTGAATTGGTTAAAGAAAAATTTGCGGAAGTAGGGTTAGCTTGTTATCCGGTAGGTAATTTCGTAAAAAGCTTAAGGACCTGTAATTTTTGTAAAGGTGCGGAAGAAGAAGGAATGCCTGTAGCCATCGAACTGAATAAGCGTATTGCAGGAAAACAAGTTCCTTTTACGATTCGCCCGGCTTATACCGGATGTCCGGTAGGATGTGGTGAACCTTTGGTAAATGATATCGGCGTGATGAAGGTAAGAGATGGATATGATTTATATATTGGTGGAAAAGCCAAAGGCAAAGACGCCAAAACAGGTACATTATTAATGGAGCAGCTAACTCCGGAACACTTATATGAAGTGGTTGAAAAAATAATTACAATCTATGCTGAACAGGGGAAGAAGAGAGAACAATTTTCTAAGTTTGTAACTCGTTATGGTTTAGAAAACATAAAAAAGTCTGTTATATAAAGGGACACTCACTACATGAATTACTTCCGATTAAACCCCGAGACGGTGAACCGCAACGGAAGTAGCTCCAATCGTTCGAAGGGAAACAAGTAAATAACATTGACGGAATATCAGATGCCATTTTGGTGTCTGATATTTTTTATCAACCAATCGTCCACCCTTGAAAATGGAAAATCAATACCATATAATAAGGTTAGCTAATTTAGCTATTTTAACTAATGTGAGGTGGAGCTGAAATGATTGTAAACTCAACGGAACTGCAAAACAATTTTGGAAAATATTTAATGCTTGCAGCACAAGAGGAGATTGTCATTACCCGCAACGGTACAGAAATTGCCAAACTAACAGCGGTTAAAGAAACAGCAACAGAAAATAAAATCCAGCCAGATATGGTACATGAAAAGGCAAAAGAATATAGTTATGATGAGAAAAAGTCGACATATGAGGAATTTCTTACATTACAACAGGAATCAGATGAAAGGTACGAGTATATTGATGGTGAAATCTATTTGCTCGCTTCTCCTAGAACTGCTCATCAAATAGCGATTACTGAGTTATTTGGGCTCTTTTATAACTTTTTCCAAGGAACAAGCTGTACACCGTTGGTTGCTCCATATGATATTGAGCTAAAAAGAACACCGGAAAATATTAATATCGTTCAGCCGGACCTGATGATGATATGTGATTTAGAAGAAAATTTAAATGAAAATGATTATTATAAAGGGGTTCCATCACTAGTTGTCGAGGTGCTTTCGAAAAGTACAAGGAGTAAGGATCTCATAAAAAAACTTGATCTCTATATGTCCACTGGTGTAGGTGAGTACTGGATTGTAAATCCAGACAATAAAGAGGTAACGGTTTATCAATTTGAGGATCTGAATATCAGTAACAGTGCCACCTACAAGAATAACGAGGCTGTCCAGTCATTCATCTTTAAAGGACTAAGTGCAGAAATTAGAAGAATTTTTAGAACATAACAGTGACACGTGATTCCGTTTCCCACCAACTTTGGCGGAAAGGGAACCACGTGTCCCACTCTTCCCTAGTACCCTACCTCGACTGATGCAACAACGATGTACATTAAATCATTTTGATCGCCTTTTTCCTCGATGACGATTCCGCTTGTTGTTAGCATTCCACCGTCCATAACTTCCACAGAGACTTTTCCAAACGGGATAGCTCTTTTAACTTCCTCGATATCTAACTGTTCTTTATCACATGGGACTGCCAATTTTACATTCACTACCATGTTATCTAAGCTATTTCCTGGTAGCACAGACCGAATTCCAGGCATTGAGTTAAAGTGAATTGCATTCTTTACAGCACGAACAGCTGCCTTCGTAATATTTTGACCATGGACATCAATACCCATGCCCGTTTCGATAAACATTAATTTTTCCATCAATTAGACACCTCGTTATTAAGTAATACCTTTATCTTACCAAAAGAATTGCAAATGAATGTGAAAATACTCTTTTAATCTGTCACAAAATCCCTCTGTTAATCGTCTTGAGTGTAGAACGATATGAAGGAGGAAGTTGTATGGAAAAGGTTGATGTAGCAATTGTCGGTAGTGGATTGGCAGGATTAACAGCAGCTAATTATTTGGCTAAGGAAGGTAAAAATGTCATTATTTTTGAGAAAGCGAACCGACTCGGCGGGCGGTCTATGACCCATAACGTAAACGGTGCATTGTTTAATATCGGTGCTCATGCACTTTATAAAGGTGGAGAAGCCATGACCATTTTTAAAGAGCTGGGTGTTGAAATTAGTGGGAAAAACGCGCTTATACAAACGCATGGTATTTGGAAAAACAAAGTGATTCCCTTTGCAACGGGTATTGGTTCACTGCTTAGCTCCCCCCTTTTTTCCTGGTCAGAAAAATTCGAATTTACTCAGTTGATCATTCAGATTTGGAAAATGAATATAGATAAGATAATGCCAGTTAGTATAAGAGATTGGGCAGAAAAGGAAATTAAAAGTCCGATGATTAGACATCATTTTTACGCGTTATGTCGTACAGCCACATATACACATGCACCAGAACTTCAACAAGCCCGTGCCGTATTAAGGCAACTTCAAAGATCACTTAAAACGGGTGTAATTTATGTTGATGGTGGTTGGGAAACCATCGTTTCGGATTTAAGAAAAAAAGCAGAAAATCTAGGTGTAAAAATAAGAAATCATAGTAGGGTGGAAAGCGTAGAAAACCGTCATCCCTTAAAAACAATTCACTTTGCAAATGGTGAAACCATTGATGCTGAGAATGTTATCCTGGCAGTACCTCCAAATGAAGCCTGTCGCTTAATAGAAAATTCATCACTATCACTTTGGAAAGAGCAGGCGGTTCCGATTACAGCGAGCGCTCTGGATCTCTGTTTGACCCATTTGCCAAATCCTGACCATCAATTTGTATTAGGCTTGGATCAGCCGATTTTTTTTACGAACGAGTCAAGGGCAGCTAAGGTTTGTAAGAAAGGAAATGTCGTTGTTCATGTAGTAAGGTATCATGATCCGTCATGCCCAGATTATGATCCCCATGCAAATAAGGAACAAATGGAAGAAACAATGGATCTCCTCCATCCAGGGTGGAGAAATGCGCTTCTCACACAACAATTTTTGCCGAAAATCACCGTCGTGTATGATTTCCCAAGAGTTGATAGATTGGGTCCAGCAGGTCCTGAAGTTCCATCAACTCAGGGGCTCTACATTGCAGGAGATTGGGCAAGTCATGAAGAATTATTGGCAGATGGGGCTGTTGCGAGCGGAAAGAGGGCAGCTGCAAAAATTCTAGAAAAAAGTAAAATCTTAGTATGAGAGAAGGGATTGATTGTGGATACGGCCCAAGCTTATCAAACTTATAAACCATTACTTTTCTCACTAGCATATAGGATGTTAGGAAGTGTTATGGATGCTGAGGACATTGTGCATGAGGCATTTCTTTTGTTTGACAAGGTGGACAATGATTCAAAAATAAAAAATAGTAAGGCATATCTATGTAAAATCGTGACAAATCGGTGCATCGATAAGCTGCGTTCAGCAGCAAAACAGCGTGAGGTCTACATCGGACCGTGGTTACCAGAACCCATTGTTGGAGATGACTTAGACGACCCTTCTATTTCCTTAGAAAAAAAGGAATCGATCTCGATGGCATTTTTGTTGCTATTGCAACAATTAACTGAAGATGAAAGAGCTGTTTTTCTTTTGCGTGAGATCTTTCAATATGATTATGATGATATTGCTTCAATAGTAGAGAAAAGCAGTACGAATTGTCGACAGATTTTCCATCGGGCCAAGAAGGGAATCATGGACAAAAGGGATGCAGTAAAGCCCAATGAATATCAATCCAAAACGTATATTGAAAAATTTGCGCAGGCTGTCCTCGATGGAAATATTGAATTGGTTCAAGCCATGTTAAAAAAGGATGCAGTCTTCTATTCCGATGGTGGCGGGAAGGTTAAAGCTGCATTGCGGCCAATCGTTAGCAGCGAGTATATTACACGTTTCTTGGCGGGCATCATTACAAGGCTTCCACAAAATGCATCCTACCAAATTAAAAATGTGAATGGCCATCCCGGTATCGTCATAATGATTGATGGAAATGTCGATTATGTCATTTCTTTTGAGGTAAGCGATGGGAAAATATCCAATTTGTACATGGTCTCAAACCCCGATAAACTCATACATTTAAATGAATAATGGTATAAATGATGCCATCTGATTCAGATGCCTGAATCCAAATAATATGTTGCAGGTTTCAACAACGAAGGAGGTTAAGCATATGTGCCTAACCTCCTTCGTACTTTCAATTATTCTAAAAACGTTGGTACCAAACAGCGATCTACAATCGTTTTCGCTAAGATTTCTGTTGGATCTATTACTCTAATCCCATCCAATTCACTCAATACAAGCGGAATTTCAGTGCAAGCTGCTAGTATTGCCTCTGCTCCTTGATCAAGTACTATTTTCGCTGCTTGAAGTAAAAGCTTTTTTCCTTCATCGAGATCACCACTTTTTACAGCATAAATTCCTTCCATAATCCTATCTTGTGTCATTTTATCTGGCTCCACAACAGCAATTCCTTGTTCGCGAAGGGATTCTTGGTATAGATTTGTTGATAAGGTGCCGTCAGTAGCTAACAATGCCATGCTTTTTAATCCTTTGTTTTCTATGAATCTTACAGCTTCTTTTGGCATATCCAAAATCGGAATATTGACCGAAGCTTGAATGTCATTTCGATAATAATGAGCAGTATTACAGGCTATTGCAATCATATCTGCACCTGCAGCTTCTAATCTATTTGCAGATTCAATCATAGAAGGGAGGGGGGATGCACCTTTCCCGAATATAGCGGATGTACGGTCCGGTATTTGCGGGTAATTATCGACAATCATATGAATGTGATCCTGATCGCTCTTAGCAGGCGTTAAATGAATGATCTTTGACATTAAATCTACTGTTGCAAGTGGCCCCATTCCACCCATGATACCTACTATTTTTTTCATGTTATCATCCGCCTTATAAAAAATAGGTTGTTGAAGATTTATTCATCCAAATCCCCAACAACCTTTTATTGAATTTAACTAGATAATCTTATGCACTAACCCCATTCGAGACTTTTAAATCTCGCTTTTCTTCAATCGCATTTACGACAACTGCTGCCGATGCATCACCTGTGACGTTTACAGATGTGCGGATCATATCTAGGATTCTATCAATACCAGCAATGAGAGCAATACCCTCAACTGGAAGTCCAACTGAAGTAACCACCATAGTAAGCATGATCAAACCAGCGCCTGGTACCCCAGCAGTACCGATTGAAGCAAGGGTTGCAGTTAATACAATCGTTAACTGTTGTGCAAAAGAGAGATCATAACCGAAAAATTGTGCGATGAATAAAACACATACACCTTGATATAAGGCGGTACCATCCATATTAATGGTTGCACCCAATGGAAGGACGAAGCTGCTTACTTTTCTAGAAACGCCAAGGTTTTCTTCCGTGTTTTTAATTGTAATTGGCAATGTTCCAGAGCTGCTAGTTGTACTGAATGCCACCAAGCTAGCAGGTGCAACTCCTTTAAAAAATTTCAGTGGATTCATCTTCGCAAAAAGTTTCACTGAGGTTGAATAAGTTATGACAGCGTGTAGTATGCACCCAACATACACCACTAAAATTACCTTTAAAAGTGGAAGAAGTACAGAAACTCCGTATTCTCCAACAGTTGGTGCAATTAAACCGAAAACCCCGATTGGAGCCAATTTCATCACAATTCCAGTTATTTTATACATGATTTCAGCAAGCTCATCAAAGAAGTTATAAACCGTCTTTGCCTTATCTCCTAATATTGCAATTGCAAGACCAATGAAGATGGCAAAGAAGATAATTTGTAACATATCCCCATTTACTAATGATGCAATTGGATTTGTAGGGATAATATTTAATAAGGTGTCAATAACACCAGGTGCCTCAGCTGGATCGGCTTTTTCCACAGTAGCAGCTATATCCAAGCCCTTACCTGGGGAGAAGATATTTGCAAGAATTAAACCGATTGTTACCGCAAAAGCTGTAGTTAATAAATAATAAAAAAATGTAATTCCGCCCATTCGTCCAATTTTTTTAATGTCCCCAGTACCAGCAACACCAACTACAAGGGATGCTAGCACTAAAGGAACAATAATAAACTTGATCATCCGCAAGAATAAATCACCAAGAGGTTTTACCACCTCGATACTAGGTCCAACAATAGCCCCAACAATTATAGCAATAATAAAAGCAATTAAAATCTGTGAAAGCAAACCAATTTTCTTCATAATACCCTCCTTTGATTTAGTGGGACGTGGAACCTGTCCCTATGACCCCAGAATGTAGAATTTTATCAAGATTCCAAAAACTCGAGATAAAAAAATACATTTACCGTAAGATTTTACTTATACTCCTTCCTAGGGTTGATAACGCTCTCATTTTACTTCAAAAAAATATAAAAATTTATAGATTGCTTATTCTTTTTATATAAAAATTTACACAAATAGTCAATAGCCTTTACTAAAATAAATTTTAAAAGGGGGATTACGGTTATATAAAAAAATATTGATTTCATATAAAAAATTATATATATTTTATTTAAATCGAATGGTGAAAGGAATTTTTGAATGAATTCAATACATGAACAGTATATTCCAGTGGCAGAGGTGATTGCGAAAACGTTTGGGCATGATTGCGAGGTTGTATTGCATGATTTAACGGTTCCCCAAAGCTCCGTTGTGTACACAGTAAATAATCATGTTACCGGAAGGCAAGTAGGGCAAAGTTTTAATCATCTTGTTACAGAAGTATTGCTATCTCAAAACTTTACGAATGATTATTCAGCAAATTATTACTTTCATACAGAAGATGGCAGGTTAATAAAATCCTCTACTTTGTTAATTCGAAATAAAGACAAAAAGGTAATAGGTGCACTTTGCATAAACGTCGATACAACCAGAATTACAGAAAATATTAACTGGCTAACTAGCCTGATTCCTCAAAATCCTGATCAGCTTCCAAAACAAAATTATCAGCAAGAAAACATGGATGAAATGGAGCATATCCAGGAGGTGGCGAATGATTTAATCGATAAAATCATTGGCAATAAACCAGTAGAAAAGCTAAGACGGGATGAAAAGGTTGAAATGGTACGATTTATGGAGCAAAAAGGGATTTTCCTGATTCGTGGAACAATCGACAGGGTTGCTGAAAAGTTAAATATCTCTAAAGTCACAGTATACAGCTATATCGAAGAAATTAAAGATAAAAAGTAAGCAAGGATCGATCATATTATTAAATTCAATACCTAAGGAGGAATTAATATGAAATTTATTTCAATAAAGGGTGCGAAACCAAACCCTGGCCATTATTCCGCTGCAACACAAAAAGGTAACCTCCTCTTCATATCAGGTCAACTGCCAGTTAATCCCTTTACGGGAGAAGGAATAAGTGGTGATATTACTGCAGAAACGAAACAGGTACTGTCTAACTTAGACCACATTCTCGAAGCAGCAGATGCGAAAAAAGAGGATATCATGAAGGTCACTATTTATATTTCAGATATATCTTTATGGGATACCGTCAACGCATTATACAAACAGTATTTTAGTGATCATAAACCAGCGCGAGCCGTTGTTCCTACCAACCAACTGCACTATGGATATTCGATTGAACTTGAGGCGATTGCGTATATTGATTAAGAAAAGGAAGATTGATGATGGACTATATTTGTTTTGAATGTCACTCAACATATCCGTTAGAAGGTAATAAATGGAAATGTGATTGTGGAGGTCTACTAAGCCTTGAATACGAGAAAAAGGCCATTGATTTTACTGAAACAGCCACATCACGAAATCATTCTCTTTGGAAATATATTAATGCACTTCCATTTGAAAAAGAAGATGTCTGGCAGGAGATTTCGCTAGGGGAAGGAGATACCCCACTCATTAAAATTGGCCACAATGTATACGCAAAAGCTGAATACTATATGCCTACTCTATCATTCAAAGATCGTGGCGCTGTTCTTCTTATTGCCATGGCGAAAAAGTTGGGCATTGAAAGAGTCGTTGCAGATAGTAGCGGTAACGCGGGAACAGCCATCGCAGCATATGGAGCAAGGGCGGGGATCCAATGTGATATTTTCGTCCCTGAATCTACTTCCAGTAAAAAAATAGCTCAGATTGAGGCACATGGCGCGGTCATCCATAAGATTCCCGGAACGAGAGAGGATACGGCGAACGCGGCGATAGCTATGGTTGAAAATACAGATTCATTTTATGCCAGCCATATTTATAACCCCATCTTTTGGGAAGGCACGAAAACCTATGTGTATGAGATATTTGAGCAAATGAATAACAAAATGCCTGATGCATTCATTATTCCAGTAGGAAATGGAACCTTGTTAATGGGCGCCTATATTGCTTTTCAGGAACTGTTGGCAAGCGGGCACATCAAGAAAATGCCGAAAATCCTTGCGGTTCAGGCTGAAAACTGTGCTCCAATTATGAAAGCCTTTGAGGAAGGAAGAGATACGGTCGAGCCTGTTGAACATTCTGGGACTTTAGCGGAGGGTATTGCCATTGCAGCACCAGCAAGAGGAACAGAAATTTTACATGCGATATGGGAAACGGGTGGCGACATTATCGGTGTATCCGAGGAAAGTATTATAGAGGCTCGAAAACAGCTTGCATTACAAGGAATCTATGTTGAAATCACTTCTGCAGCTAATTACGCCGGATACTTACAATATGTAGAGAAATACCCGGAATTAAAAGAACAGCAACTCGTTTTACCTTTATGCGGGGCAGGTATTAAGAGTAACTAAACGATTAAATATAGAGAATGAGGAGAGATCACGATGAAAAAGTTTGAATTAGATACGCCTTCCTTAGTCATTGATCGCGAAATCATGATGGACAACATTGAAAGGATGCAATCATATGCGAACAAATATGGTGTTTCCCTTCGTCCGCATACAAAAACACATAAAATGCCAGCTCTAGCTAAATTACAAGTAGATGCAGGTGCCAAAGGAATTACAGTCGCTAAGGTTGGCGAAGCAGAAGTTATGGCAGAAAATGGTTTAAATGATATCTTTATTGCAAACGAAATTGTAGGTGTGGTCAAATTAAATCGCATAAAAAAGCTTGCTGAAACCATTGATATTTCCTTTGGTGTGGACAGCATCGAACAATGTGAAATGATAGAAAAAGTATTTAGTGATAGTCAACAGCCAGCTCAAGTTCTCATCGAAATCGAGGTCGGGGAAAACCGCTCAGGTGTGATTAAAGAAAGCGATTTTCTAAGTTTAGTAGAATATATTAAAAAATGCTCACATGTGAATTTAAAAGGAATTTTTTCACATGACGGTAATACGTACAAAGCAAAAGATCTTGATGAATGCCGAGAACTCTATAATTCAGCGCAAAAACGCACCCTTCATTTTGCAAATCTAGCGGAAGGATTAGGCTGCAAACTAGAAACAGTAAGCATCGGTTCTACTCCGCCGCTCATGCATGATTTTGGAGTAATGGAGGGAATTACGGAGCTTCGTATTGGAACTTATATCCTCATGGATGTTGCGCAGGGAAATGCAATTGGAACTTACGATAGATGTGCGGCGAGTATCCTAACAACCGTCATCAGCAAACCAACAAATGAACGGGTTATTACCGATGTTGGAGCAAAAGGAATCACCATGCAAACGCGCAGCCAAGGAATTTGTGCCACTACTGGATTAGGCTATATTAAAAACTATGGCGTACATATTGACCAAGTGTACGATGAACACGCAATTATCTATAATGAAGAATTCAGAAACCAAGTGGCAATTGGTGAAGTGGTGGAAATTATCCCAAATCATATATGCCCGGTCTGTAACCTTTATGATCACGCCTACCTTGTTTCTGGAGATGAGGTAGTGGAAGAAATTCCAATCCTGTGCAGGGGGAAACTGCAGTAAAGAAGATAGTTTTCTTCATAAAAATAGATGGTAGATCTGCGGGGTCTACCATCTAGCTATTTTACTCATATAACTCCCAAGCTAATTTCAACGATTCAATAATATAATCTGCAATTTCCTCTACATCATGGTTATCTGTATTTAATTTAGAATGGTGTAACGAATATATTTCTTGTCGTTCACTAAACAGTTCTTCAATTTCTTCTAAGGTGCGTCCCTGTAAAACTGGGCGGCTATCAATCAAGATGTTTATTCTTTCTTTCCACGAATTCCACGAAACATCCAAATAAAAAACAATACAATTTTTTAAACAAATGTCTCTCGTTTCCTTTTGTAAAAAGGCACCACCACCGAGGGAGAGGATTTTTAATTTTTGCATGCTATATTTTGAGATTATCTCTTTTTCTTTTTCCCGAAAAGCTTTTTCTCCGATTAATTTGAAGATTTGTGAAGTGGGCATATTATATTCATTTTCAATCTCTTGATCAATATCTATAAAACTTCTATATAGTTTTTTTGCAACAAGTTGACCAATCGTTGTCTTTCCAACTCCCATAAAACCAATGAAAACGATACTCTTTTCTTTTAATGAAATATGATTAATCATTTCGGCACTTCCTATTGTTTAGTTTCTTTTAGTTGATGGCAGTATTTTAATAAATACTATCATATGTTTTTTGCTTTTTAAAAGGAAATCTTATAAACTAATCAACATTTTTTAGAAAATTCATAAAAACAAAAATTAAAATGGAGTGAATTTCCTTACGTTTGCCTGAAAATTTTAAAACAAGTTATACTAAAGGTATTTAATAATACGAAAGTGGTTAGGGGAAGAAAAAATGAAAAAAATTCTGATGCTGCATGGAATTAATCATAACATGTTTGGAAAAAGGGATCCTGTTCAATATGGTACAGTGACCTTAGAGGAAATTGATGCTGGACTGAATGAGTTAGCAAATGAACTTGGAGTCGAAATTGAAAGTTTCCAGACTAATCATGAAGGTGAGATGTGCGAAAGAATTCATAAGGCATATCTTGAAAATAAAGATGCTGTGATCATAAATGCTGGAGCATGGACACATTATAGTTATGGATTGAGAGATGCTCTAGCGATTCTTGAGGTACCAATCATTGAAATCCATATGTCAAATATTCATGCGCGGGAAGAGTTCAGACATAAATCGGTTTTTGCGGAAATTGTGAATGGCCAGATTTGTGGATTTGGACAAGACAGCTACAATCTTGGTTTACGTGCGGCGGTATCTTTGATTAAAGATAAATAAGGAGTATTTTAATGGCACTCAACGATTATTCGCTGAGTGCCAAATTAATTTTATCATCTTCATTAAACATCTTATTTCCCTATAAACATCTGTGTCCAATAATTGCCTTCCACATGACCGACGCCAATATGTGTAAAGTTTGAGCTTAAGATATTCTTACGGTGACCTTCACTGTTCATCCACGCATTTACTACTTCCTGTGGTGAACGTTGTCCCATTGCAATATTTTCACCAGCCGCACGATACTGAATTCCAAATTGCTTCATCATGTCAAATGGCGATCCGTAAGTAGGACTTGTATGTGAAAAATACCCCTTACTCTTCATATCCGAAGACTTTGTTCTCGCGACGTCACTTAATTTCAAATCAATTTTTAGTGGCTGTAACCCGTATTTTGCTCGTTCATTATTTGTTAATGTTACAACTTCTTGCTCAAACTGACTTAAGGAATAAGCAGCTTGATTAGTAGTTTCATTTGTTTGTTCTGCTGGTTGTTGTACAGGCTGCTGAATAGCAGGGGCCTCTTTAACAGGTTCTTCTGCCTTTGGTTGTGTGGGCACTTCAGGTTGTGGTGTAGGAGCCTCCACATTTGGCTGAGTTTGACCATATTGAGAGTAGTATTTTTTTAGTAAGCTTTGAATCAGGTTATTCCAATTCGTAGAGTTAGAGTTTTGTACGGATACGACGTAACGGCCTTCATATCCATTGTTTGGGCCATTTAGCTGCTCCGCAGAACTTGCCAATGGAACCGTAACTAATAGCGCACCTGCTACTGCTAAAGATAGTATTGTTTTCTTCATAATAAGTCCTCCTTGTTGTATGTCCGATCACTACACCAAAATCATAGCATGTGATTTTTGTAATAATTGAGGAAGACTTTTCCTGCTATTACTTTTCTACTATTTTTATGTCTATTGAGAGCCGAAAATAGATAGAATTACTAAACAGAATATGCTGCCCATTTTTGGAATGACAGGTAAAAGATACTTAGATCTACCTATTGACAGGTTTGAAATATTTGATGGATTATGTCGTATTTTACTATTAAATGACGAATATGACGTAGGGAAAGATGGGACAGTGAGTCTGTCCCTAAAATAGATTGAGCATTAGTTTTTCCGCTATCAAACGATATTGTTCGGCTTTAAAGTGAATCCCATCACTTAGATTTCCTTTTATAGGAATTTCCGAACCATTTACATATTGGACCTTTTCCTCCTGCGCAATTGATTTAATTACATTTGTATAGTGTTCTTGATTTTCAATACCATTATTTTTATTGTTTGTAATGGAGGTTGGGGAAATAATCGCAACTTCGATTCCGTTTTCCACAAACTTTTGTATTAATTGTCGATTGTTATCTCGATATTGTTCAACAGGAACGGGCAACGCGTTCGGGCTATATTTTCTGTGGCCCCTTGCATCATTAATGCCAAACATAGAAATGACCAAGTCCGGTTGATAGTTTAGAACCTCACTTTTTATATTTTCTATTGCCTGTACAGAGGTCCAGCCTGGATGTCCTTTATTAATCACTTTTATCTTTTGATAGCCGTACTTTTTTCTGAGCTCTCTTTCTAACACTTGTGGATAAGGGTTTTTTACCTGATATACTTTTCCGCTTCGAGCATCCCGATCATATCCCCACGTAATGGAATCACCATAGGCCACGATTGTAACAGGTTGCTGATGATTAAGTTTTTCAAGGACGGAATACTCGTAGTCGGTGGTTGATACTGGTTTAGCAGCTTTACTTTTCTGTTGAATAGTAAACAAAACAAATACACAAATAAGTATTGATAAAAAATAAAAAAGGTAAACTTTTGGAGAATTCCTCATTTTGATCTCCTTTTTCATATGAGATGTACTATTACTATTTACGAATGAAAGGAAAATACTACATAATTTTCGGGGATTTACAGCCTTTTTAGGTACTAAAAGGCTGATACTACCATGATATAATTTAATATACTAAAAAAACCTGTCCCGTAAGCCCTGTTTGACTAATAAGCTGATATATTTTCGCCTTCACTTTTTTCCCTTTATGATTTTTGTTTAAATGGTGGAACGGGGGACTTGTCACCAAGACCCTAGTCTTCCAACCATTGACCTTCTACATATTTGCGGTTCATGTCTTTTTTTATTTTGCGATATTCCTTACTTTTGAAGATGATGTCAAAATCGTAATCAGGCGGATAGAGCTCCTCAGCTGCAATTTTTAACTCGAGTCTCTTATAGTTAATCGTTCTTTTTTCTCCTTTAATTTGCACTATATAATCTCCATGATCATTTGGACCTTTGTACACAATGCCGGTTTCACCTGATGAAGGGAGGAGAACGTTGTCTCCCTGGTTGTAGATTGTTACCTTAGATACAGGTTGTTCTTGTTTCCTTTTTCCAACATTGCTCCGTGCATATTTATTTACAATGACTTGCTTTTGATAGGAAGGCGATTGTAATGTTTCTTGAGTCATGTTTTGATGGAAATCCTTATGCTCTTGATATGCCTTATGATGTGCGCGTTCAAGCAGTGAAGGATGCATCCCGAGTTTTGCTGCGATATCGAAGGCTTGGCTTTGTCCGCTCTTTCCGAGTAATAGTCTATATGTTGGTTGTAAAGTATGGATATCAAATTCCATTGAACCATTTATAAAGCCTTCCGTTTCATCTGCAAATTTCTTCATTTCACTGTAATGGGTCGTCGCAAATAAGGTAGCGCCTTTTTCATATAGCTGCTCCAAAATGACAATAGCGAGGGCCATTCCTTCCCGTGGGTCAGTACCGGAACCTAGTTCATCAATTAACACAAGCGATGCATCATTTGTCGCTTGTAAAATGTCAATAATATTCACCATCCGGGAGCTAAACGTGCTTAAGTTTTGCTCAATGCTTTGACCATCTCCAATATCGACAAAGATATGTTGGAAGATGGCAATTTCACTTCCTTTTCCGGCCGGGATTGGGAGACCCGATTGAGCCATCAATGTTAAGAGCCCCACCGTTTTTAATGTAACTGTTTTTCCGCCAGTATTTGGTCCAGTAATCACAAGAGCACGTTCCTTTTCTCCAATCGGAATGGTGAGTGGAACAGCCTTGTTTCCTAGCATCGGATGGCGTGCGTCCTTAAGATCAATCCTGAACTCCTCGTTGATCGTTGGGATATCTGCCTGTATCATTTGACTGTATTTCGCTTTGGCAAAGAGAACATCGTAATGATGCATGGTTTCAACGGCAACCTGGATGACTGGTTCATAAGAAAGAAACAGCTGGGTTAGTTCATATAAAATTCGCTCAACCTCTGTTTCTTCAGCGATTTTAATAAGCTCAATATCCTCCTGAAGTAACCCTAATTCCACAGGCTCGATAAAAAGGGTGGAGCCAGAAGATGAAGTATCTAATACTGAGCCTTGAATCTTTTTCCGATATTCTTTTTTCACGGCCAGAACATATCGACCAGAACGTTCAGTGACATTCGTTTCTTGCAGGTACGGAGAAATCCTTCCGCTTTTCACTAAGGACTGTGCTTTATCTTTTAATTTCTCCTGCCCGATAGCAAGCTGTCTTCGCAAATAGTTCAGGTCACTTGAAGCATAATCATCCACTTGGCCATTTCGTAAACAGCGGCTAATTTCGGCTTCCAGTTGTGATACATCCCCAACCGATGAAGCATACATGCTTACCATCGGACCGGCAAATTCCTTGTCTTTCATGAATTGTTTTAATTTTTGGCAGTGGTCTAGGAACGAGACAATCTGAGTCAATTGGTCGACTTTTAGCGCCATGCCTTTTTTTGCTTGTGTGATGTAATATCCGATTTGATCTAAAGAGTGAATCGGTATACTTCCGCTAATTTTTATGATGTTCATTGCTTCTGAAATTTCATGTAAAGAATGCTCGATTTTCTTTTTGTTTTGTGTTGGTCTTAACGATAGAAGTGTTTCTTTTCCTCTGTTTGTTCTAGCGAATTCTGAGATTTCGTTCAAAATTTGGTAATAGCCTAATGCTTCCATTGTTTGAGTATTCAATGGTAATCCTCCTTTTTATATATGAAAAGTAATGCATGAGGACTTGTTCACGGGCTGGTTCTAACAAAAAAGCCGCCATGAACAAAGCGCTCATGACGGCAGAAGATAGACCTCGGGCTTAGAATGCCTGGTTTTCTAAACACAAAAAAACCATGACAAACATGCCATAGCAGGATCTATTTTTCATAGCTATGATGCGTGTTCTTAACTTTCTAAAAGAAGCCATAGTGAAATAAACATAGCAATTGCTACGTTTTTGCTTCTTCCAGCTATCCAATTATGGATTTAGTTAAGAACCACCGATAACATAAACTCATACCCCTTTAAATAAGGAATTATTTTACTTCCACTTTCTTTATATCCTATGCTCGTATTAGAAGTCAAGTGCATGTACGCATTCTTACGATCTTTAAAGAATATAATATAGGAAAATTAGACGTATTTTTGAGAGGGTAAAAATGAGAATCAGAACTATATTATTCCAGTTATGGAGCCTCACCTTTTTACTGATATTGGGGACGTTGCCATTGGTTGTTTTTAGTGGTAAGGATAAGGTGATTTTTCAAATAGAGAGGATTCCGAAAGAAATCATTCCATTCCTAGAGGGTCTCTTTGACGGTAGTTCCTATTATTATTTGGATGGAGAGAGGGAACTGAATTTTTTTCATATTGTCGGAGGTTATTTCCTTTCATCACTGATCTATTTATTGATTGCCGGAGTGTTTGTGATTGTTCTATCGATTATTTTTGGTATTTGGTTTCGGAGAAGAAGTGAGAAGGGATTACATCCCATAATCGGTTTTATTGGATTAATTCCAGATTTTGTTCTGGTGTTCTTACTTCAGCTTCTTGTGATTTATATTTATGAAACAACCGGTTGGAAAACTGTCAGAGTAGCATCATCAAATATGGACGAACCTGCAATTGTACTGCCTTTGATTACTCTGTTCATTCTTCCTTTTGTCTATTTGGTTAGGTCTTTACGTGATAAATCCTCCGACGTATTAACAGAAGATTATATTCGAACAGCTTTATCGAAAGGTTTTCGTAAAAGATATATCTATCTGTATCATGTGACCCCTAACGTCATTCCCTTTTTAAAAGCTGATCTTCATAAAGTTGTTTCGATTATGATAGGAAATCTGTTCATTATTGAATATCTCTATAATTATAAAGGGCTAACATCCATGCTATTTCCGATGCGATTCGAATACCAATATAATTTGTTCATCCTATGTTTTCTATCATTTTTTATCTTATATATTACAGTTTATTTCACTATGAAGCTAATCGTGATCTTGATTGAGAGGACACTAAAACATGCGCACTCGTTATAATATAAGTCTAATCATTGGGTCACTGCTACTCCTTTTGTTTGTTGTGCTGGGCTTGTTTGGTCCATTGTTTGCACCGTATGACGAGGATTATTCGAAGAAAATCAAATATGTACAAACAGACGAAGGGGAGCAGCTTCGCGCAGCACCGTTCCCGCCTTCAAAGGAACACGTATTTGGTACGGATAAATGGGGATATGATATTTTAACGTTAATGCTTTATGGGGCAAAGTATACAGTGTTTGCATCACTAGCAGTAGCCATTTGTCGGGTAATCATTGGTGGGTTCTTCGGGATGTATCATGCTTTACAAAAAAAGGAGCATCGAAGGACACCGAGATTCACATTATTAAGCGGGATTCCACCATTTCTAATCATCTATTTTGTAATGGTTGGGATTAATATTCAGTCCTCAGTAGGAATACGATCGTTGGTATTGTTTCAGTGTGTGTTGATGATTATTCTTGGAATTCCCGGAGTCTATCAGGTTGTATTTGAAAAAACGGTTGAAATTCGGGAGAGTCCGTTTGTGTTAGCATCTCAAACTGTTGGCGGCAATACATTTCATATTGTAAAAGAGCATATTTTTCCTACATTAAAAGGGAACCTTCTGCTTATATCGGTCAATGAGGTTATTCACGTCTTAAATTTAATCGGTCAATTAGCGATATTTAATTTGTTCTTTGGAGGAACTGAAATGCAGCTCTCTCCAACAATATATCTCTCGATTACGAACGAATGGGCTGGATTAATTGGCCAATCCCGGCTCACATTTTATTCTGCAAAATGGATTATCGGGTTTCCGTTGTTAGGATATTTATTATTCCTGTTTTCGCTATACCTTCTTGCCCATGGGTTAAAGGAAAGTCATAGAAATAAATATCAGACGTATGTTTAGGGTCGCGGGGATCGTGACAGTTGAATTGAATTGGGCAAGATAGGAAAAATGTAGCTGATAAATAAGTACCGACTTTGAGCAAACTATCGTTTGAGGGAAGTGCAAAAAGGAATAGCAATTCCCAAATGAGGAGGTGGAATAATTGGCAGAAAATAAACGAAATCGCGATGATGTTAATGCTGGTGAGGCACTAGGAACAGGTGCTGGTGCGACAGCTGGAGCAGTGGTTGGATCTGTATTAGGTCCCCTTGGCACAGTTGCAGGGGCTATTGCCGGAGGTGCCCTTGGTAACAAAGTGGGCGAAGGCGCAGATGAGGCTGTGGAACAAGAAGAAAAATAAAGGTAAGCTGATATTTACTGTCGTAGCCTATTTGATGAAAATACATGAGACTGAATCCAATAAGGGTTCAGTCTTTTCTTGGTTTCTAACTAAAATAGTCTCTATTTTAAAAGAATGTTGCTTTTATATAAAATGTAAACTCTGCTGATTGAAGCGGAAGGCGGCGACTCCAGCGGGAAAAGCGTGAGAGTTGAGACCCCACAGGAGCGTTAGCGACGAGGAGGCTCAAGCCACGCCCGCGGAAAGCGTCCGCCTAGAGCGGAAATCAACCGTGTGTCGAAGCAACAAAGTTTACAAAAACAGTATTAAAATAAGACCAGCGACCTAGTCATTATTTAGTCCCCGGTCGGTTAAACCCATTCATTTCCTTTTGTATGATGATTACATGAGATTGTTAGGATGGGGAGAATGATTATGTCAGAAAAGAAGGTTTATATTCTTTTAACAGATACCGGGACATTATTTACAAGGTTGATAAAGCTATGTACGAAAAAGCCTTATAATCATGCATCAATAGCCTTCGACTCTGAATTGTCAGAGGTATATAGTTTTGGAAGAAAGACAGCTAGGAATCCATTTATTGGGGGATTTGTAAAAGAGGACGTGAAGAGAGGTTTGTTTAAACGGGCCGATTGTGCCATCTATTCGATTAAAGTTACAGAAATTGACTTACAAAAAATGCAAAGCTATCTAACCGAAATTGAAGCGCAAAAGAAATATTACCGCTATAATTTTTTAGGCTTATTTGGAGTTTTGTTTAATAAACCATTAAGAAGAAAGAAGGCCTTCTTCTGTTCTCAGTTTGTAGCATCTATACTTAACGAATGTAGCAGTGTTGACTTCGAAAAACCACTCTCCCTTATTGCACCCAATGATTTACAAAGCATTGGATCACTGCAATTTGAATATGAAGGGAAGCTTACCAGTTATCAGACTAATAATGTAGAAAAAAGTGGGACGACAAACTTTCCCACTTTACTCTCTTTTACCTGCTATGCCGTAAAAAAATAACTTTGTTAGGTCTTCTGCTATTGGAAAGATCCTCTTGGTGGTATCCTCACGTTGCATAAATTCTTGAAACATTTGCATGTAAAACAAAATAGATTCATTTGAAATGGCTGGGTCAATATATCCTTGCTGTTTTCCTTCATCAAATAGTGAAGTAAGAAGCGGAAGTGCTTCCTTCAGATATACTTCCTCAATATAACTTTGTCCACTCGCATAATCTTTCATAAAATCTCGAAAAAATTTGTCACTTATTTGTGTTACAGCTATTCCCTTTTCAAATATGATCTGTTTTATTTTGATATTAAACGGAAGGTCACTTTTCAATAGCTGTTTTTGTTCAATCCAAACTTGATCGACATAGAACTTAAAAACGAACCGAACTAGATTATCTTTATTTTCAAAGTAATTATAGATTGTGACTTGAGATACATTTGCCTTTTTCGCTATTTCTGCAATAGATACCTTTTGCACTCCATATTCCATAAATAGCGCTAATGAGGCTTCTAAAATATCTTTTTTCTTTTGCTCTCTGCGCTTTTCAAAACCGTCCAATTCATTCACCTCATATGTAAGTGTAATAAAAGTTATGTAATAAAACAATAAAGATAGTTCATAAACTGTTGCGAGGGAGATTTATTTTGTATATTATGAACTATATAGATTAAAAAATTTCATAATTAAAGGGAGAGAATGAACTATGACTATTTTAAAAGCGAATAATTTATCAAAAAGTTTTGGCAAGTTTACCGCATTAGACAGGATAAACATGGAAGTGAATGAAGGGGAAGTGTATGGTTTTATTGGTCCTAATGGGGCAGGAAAATCAACAACTATTCGAATCTTATTAGGTATGTTAAAAGCTACACAAGGAGAGGCTAGGATTTTCGGTAAGGATGTTTGGGATGATGCAGTTGAGATTCATAAACGGGTTGCCTATGTGCCAGGTGATGTGAATTTATGGCCAAATCTTACTGGTGGTGAGGTTATTGACCTCTTTATGAAAATGAATGGAAGTACTAATCAGGAAAAACGAGAATCGTTAATAAAAAAGTTTGATTTTGATCCATCAAAGAAAAGTAGAGCATATTCGAAGGGGAATAGACAGAAGGTTGCATTAATCGCAGCATTTGCATCAGATGCGGATCTATATATTTTAGATGAGCCAACTTCAGGGCTCGACCCATTGATGGAAAAGATCTTTCAGGAATGTGTACTGGACGCAAAAAAAGCTGGTAAAAGCGTGTTGCTTTCCAGTCATATCTTATCTGAAGTAGAAAAGTTATGTGATCGAGTTGGGATTATCCGTCAGGGGAAAATAATTGAAACGGGAACATTGGATGAATTACGTCACTTAACACGTACCAATTTAAAGATTAAAACAAAAGAATCCATTCCTTCTTTCCATGAACGTAAAGGGATTCATAATTTAGTAGAAACAGATTCAGAGCTTACATTCCAGGTAGATACAGAGGAATTGGATACACTCCTCCGTTATATAGCCAAGTTTGGAATTTTAAAATTAGAAAGTGCCCCCCCTACATTGGAGGATTTGTTTATGCGTCATTATCAAACAGATCAATCTAGGGCGGAGGGGGCTTTGTGATGGCCATAAGATATTTTAAAGGGACGAAGAAATTAACTGGGTTTATTTTAAGACAACAACGTTTTAAAATTCTTATTTGGTTAATTAGTTTGGTCGGAATCACCTTATCAGTTGCAACTGCCTATCCGGGTATTTATAAAGACGAACAATCAAGACAGGCTGCTTCTCTAACAATGGAAAATCCAGCAATGGTGGCAATGCTTGGACCGGGATATGAAAACGGTGAATATATAAATTCTATTGGAGCCATGTTTGCCAATGAAATGTTGCTTTTTACAGCAGTTGCAGTAGCCATCATGAGTATTTTACTTGTAGGACGGGCGACCCGTGGGGATGAAGAGGATGGCCGAATTGAGATGATTCGGGCATTATCTGTTGGTCGGTTGTCCTATGCAAGTGCAGTCATGATTATCATCTTGTCAACCAATTTTCTTCTAGCTATTTTAATTGGTCTTGGTTTATCTTCTTTAGGAATAGAGGGTGTGGGTCTCGAAGGCTCTTTCTTATACGGTTCCATTTTAGGGGGAACTGGACTTTTATTTGCGGCATTCACAGCGGTGTTTGCCCAACTTACCGAAACCTCAAGAGGGACAATCATGTTTTCATTTACGATTTTAATTATTGCTTATCTAGTTCGAGTAATTGGCGATGTAGGTAATGACGTTCTATCATGGATTTCACCGCTTGGGTGGACAGTTAGGACCGGTGTGTTTGTAGGGAATAATTGGTGGCCAGTTATTTTAGCCTTTGTTGCTGCTATTATATTGGGGATTGTTGCTTTTTATTTACATTCCATTCGTGATTTGGGGGCTGGATTTATAGCGGCTAGGAAAGGTAAAACAAAGGCTTCCCCTTTTTTGCAAACAACATTTGGTCTTACCTTAAGGTTACAGCGTACGAATATCATCGCTTGGGCGATTGGATTATTTGCGTTAAGTAGCTCTTTTGGCGCCATTTTAGGAGATTTAGAATTGTATTTTTCTGAAAATGAGTTTATGCAAGCCTATATAGATATAGAGTCAGATTATACGATGACTGAACAATTTCTAACGCTATTAATGGCTATTATGTCGTTGCTAAGCCTGGTTCCTGCATTGATGGCCGTATTAAAAATAAAAGGAGAAGAGTCTAAAAATCTTACAGAAAATTTATACAGTCGTGCAGTCTCACGAACCCGTGTTTTAGGTAATCACTATTTTTTAGCGATTATTATAAGTTTTATCATGCAAACACTTGTGGCGTTAGGGGTGTGGTCAATAGGCAGAACAGTGATGGATCACGCCTTATTATTTAGCACCACCTTCGCATCTGCTTATGTATATTTACCTGCGATTTGGGTCGTAGTAGGTCTTGTGGTCGTATTGATTGGAGGAGCACCGAAATTTACAGGATTGATTTGGATGTACGTTGTTTATTGTTTTATTGTTCTTTACCTTGGTGATTTACTTGAATTTCCAGACTGGATGAATAACTTATCCATCTTTGCTTATATTCCGCAAATCCCAATTGATGACATGAATTTCATGGTGATGATTGTTCTAACATTGCTTGCAAGTGTATTATCGTTCATTGGATTTATTGGTTATAATAAACGGGATATTATGGGGTGAATTTAGCGAAGTATGTCCGTATAATAAGCCAATAATCAAAGGTTTTGTATCGAGGGATTTTCAATCATATATATAGAAAGGAAGCTATTGATAAAATAATACAAATAGCTTCCTATTTTTTACTTTTTCTTGTTGTATCCTCTTTCTTCATAGGGTTGAAGCTGGTCTAACCACTTGGATTCAAGTTCCTTCAAGGCTTCTTTTTCATTGAAATAAGGGTCATCTTTCTTTTTGAGCGTTTCTAATTTTTCAATACTAAATGCACCTGCACCATAATGACTCCAGTCTTCTTGCAGCTCTTTGTTCGTGGGTGCGGCTGAGCCAGCTTCTAAACTGAATTTAAGTCCGTTTAATGTTTTGAAATTTCTTGTGCTTCCGATATACAGTTTTCCGTTTTGGTTATTTTTAATCTGGAAAACACCACCCTCAATCGGGGTTTCCATATATAACTGTTTTAATTCTTTTTTTCGGTCCATAAAAGACACTCGCTTTCGTTGGTTATTTTCCAATAGGGATAAGGAATCCTATTTTTTTAGCCAATATTGACTCCCATCCATTTTTCTTTCTAAAAACCCATAGCTAATTAAATATCTCCTAATTAGAACATGATCATCATATATATCTTTTAAAATCTGATTGATTTCTTTTTCTGTATAAATGGTATTACTTTCGAAGCGTTTAGCTATTTCTCGAAGAACTATAAGTCTTTGTTTTTCTTTCGGCGGAAATTTTGTTAATCGTCCATTTATCCCCTCAGGAAAAAACTTCTCAGTGATTTCTTTTTGTTCCTTTTCAGTAACTGCATACCGATCATCAACCATTGTCGCTGTTTTATGTGGCGGGACAAATGCTGGTGCATGCTGATCTTTTTCTTTTAAAAGCTCCATAATAGTTAAAAAGGTCCGTGCTTGACGTTCTTTCTCTTTCAATGCAAATCGATGGTGTCTAATCGTAGAGGTGCTTCCGATCTCCATCTCAGACTGAACTTCTTTATCACTTTTGCCTTGATAAAAAAGACGAAGGAGCTGATTTTGATGATCAGTAAGTCCAGTCAGTTTTTTATCAAGACCAATTAAATAATCAAATACAGATTGGTGGGAGCTTTCGATGTGAACACGCATATATCTTTCGGCTTCATAAAAAATTCCTTCGAGGGGGTAAATGATCCCTTTTTTGATTTTCTCACCACACAAAAGACAAACATATGAATCTGACTCTTCAATAAATCCTTGTTTTAGCTCTTCCAATGACGCATTCCAAAAACTTTCTGAAATATCCATTATTCAAACACATCCTGTCATTGTTGGTAATTATATAAACAAATTAATAAATCGTCTGTTTGATAATGAATATACTAATCTGAAGTTCCATTTTTGTCAATCGAAGGAACAAACAATATGAAGAATTGTTTAACTATATGCAAACAATTAATAAAAATATGCAAAATCTGGGTCGATGTACCTGCCCGTTTGACCCATAAAAAGATTGTATTTAAAGGGCATATTTGTTATTATAAATATCGATATTATGAAATGGAGGTTTTCCTTGTGACAGCATCAATGAGATTACGATTCCCATTATTCATTCGTTAATTGAATACGTTTGAAAGCTCTGCCTACGTTCAGAGCAACGGGATTGGTCTGTCTAATTTTAAGGAAACCTATATTTAACGGTTATTTAAAAGAGGGGGCGAGTGCTCCCTCTTTTTGTTGTCCAAAATATATGTAGAATTGATCGGCATAATGAATGTAGGTGAAGGGTATATTTAAAAAATTATGAATAGAAATGAGTTGTTAGTTTATGAATACAAACGAAAATAATTTCAAGGAGAATTGGTTTAGGAATATTGTTCTCTTCTTAACTAGCCAGACGATTTCACTTTTTGGATCGTCACTGGTTCAGTACGCCATTATGTGGCATATTACTTTAGAGACGGAATCCGGTTTAATGATGACGTTGTTTATCATTTGCGGTTTTATTCCAACCTTTATTTTGTCGCCTGTTGCAGGGGTTTGGGCGGATCGCTATAACCGCAAAATGCTGATTATTTTAGCAGACGGTCTCATTGCCATTTCAACACTGATTCTTGCGATTCTCTTTTTAATGGGATTTGATGCAATTTGGTTGCTATTTGTTATGGCGGCTGTTCGTGCCTTTGGAACGGGAATTCAAATGCCAGCTGTTGGTGCGATTCTACCGCAAATTGTTCCAAAGGATAAACTGACAAAGGTGAACGGAGCAAATGGAAGCATTCAGGCTGTTATCATGTTCGTATCACCAATGGTCAGTGCAGCGCTTTTAGGATTGACCTCGATCGAAATGATATTCTTTATTGATGTGATTACGGCAGCAATTGCAATCTTCACATTGCTTGTTTTCTTGAAAATTTCTGTGCATGAAAAGGCAGCAGAAAAACAAACAACAAGCTACTTAAGTGATTTTAAACTAGGGTTACACTATGTGAATAACCATAGTTTTCTAAAGACATTCTTCTTATTCTTTGCAGTGTTTTTTGTATTAATGGCGCCAGCAGCATTTTTGACGCCACTGCAGGTTACACGAAGTTTTGGTGGTGACGAATGGCGATTGGCTGCAATCGAAATTGCCTTCTCCATTGGCATGATGGTCGGTGGAGGAATAATTGCTTCATGGGGAGGCTTTCCAAATAAAATTAAAACATTAGGTTTCGCAAGTATTATTATGGGGGTTTGCACGTTTGCACTTGGTATCGTTCCGAATTTCTGGGTTTATTTTGCCTTCATGGCTATATTCGGCGTTGCTATGCCAATATTTAATACACCAGCCACTGTATTGTTACAGGAGAAAGTAGAAGAAGATTATTTAGGAAGGGTATTTGGTGTAATGGGGATGATCTCTACCTCAATGATGCCGCTTGGAATGCTCATCTTTGGTCCAATTGCAGATTTTATCAAAATCGAATGGCTGCTAGTAGGAACTGGAATATTCATTGTGATCCTTGCCGTTTTCCTAGGGCGAAATAAAGTATTAATTGAAGCGGGAAAACCTGCATTAGAAGAATCGTAAAGTTAAGAGCGAGGGCTATTTTGCCCTCTCTATATTTATAGAATTAAGTATTGCTCGAGGAGGTATTTAATCATTAATGAAACCTAGAATCACTGTAATTACATTAGGTGTGGATGACTTGGAAAGAGCGTTAACGTTTTATCGGGATGGACTGGGACTTCCAACAGAAGGTATTGTAGGGGAAGAATTCGAGCATGGAGCAGTTGCCTTTTTTAACCTACAAGCAGGTTTGAAGCTTGCTATTTGGAAACGTGAAGATCTTGCTTATGAGGCAAAGGTGACACAGACTCCAGCAAGTCCAACTGAATTTACAATTGGTCACAATGTGAGTAGTAAAGAAGAGGTAGATAGGGTAATTGAAGAGGCTGAAAAAGCGGGTGCAACCATAACAGACCCAGCACATGACACCTTTTGGGGAGGATATTCTGGTCATTTTCAGGATCCGGATGGCCATTTATGGGAAGTAGTCTGGAATCCAGCTTGGGAGCTTGAGAATTAGATATCAAGCTGCTAAAAAATACTACAAGGTTTGAAAAGGCTGTATGTGGTTTACACATACAGCCTCTTTAAGTCATAACGATCAAAATTGTGAGAGTGCAGGTTATTGGTAACTATCAAATTTACTTCATTATTGATCCGATTGAGAGACGAGACCACGGCCAATGAAGTTCGCTGATACTGGTTTTTTCCCTACTTCTCTTGCCCAAATAGAAAGTTGACCGATATGGTGAATTTCATGTGCGATAACATGTCTCATTACTTCACCCCAAGTATCTGTTACAATTTTTCCGTTTGGTAGGGTATCGTAAAATAATTGATTTTCCATACTATCATCCCAGTTGTTTACAAAATTCTCCACTTCTGTACGAAATTCAGAGTCCAATTTTCGAACGAGATGCAAGCTTTTATGATCATCAAAGCTTTCCTCAAAATCAGGTTTACCTTGTAAAAGACGAATCCAGCTCCATTCCACATCAATGATATGAAAGAGTGTCTGGAGTATACTGCCGACTCCTCCAGTTCTGGCTTGTAGAAGTTCCTCTTCACTTAGCTCTTCACACCACTGATACCATTCTTCTCTTACCATCCAGTTATAGCGAAAAAATGTTTTCAATCATATCCCTCCAAATTTAGAAAAAATCAAACGATCCACTAAATTATCTATTTTTATTCTTTTTTTGAGTGTTTGAAATTTGCTTCCACTTTGCTTTTTCTGCTATTGCAGCCCGTCGATTGCTTTTTCTTTCTAAGAAGGCAATTGTAAATGCTTTCTTTTCCAAAGTAAATAGTTTTTGTAAATTTAGGGATTGGTGAAAGGTACCGCGTCCCACCATTTGCATACTTATTGGGAAAGTGAACCTGTCCCTCTGTCCCGATGTAAATAGTGCAACGGGATTATTTATTGTAAAAAATTCGTTTAGTTTATGAAAATATATCCTCATTAATCAATCTACTGTAAAGGTTTGTCAAAAATCTGTAAATACGCTTTTTTTTGAAAGCTAATGTGGTTAAATGGGGATGTAATTCGAAAGGAGGCTGCGCATGAGTCAGGTTGAGTTGGTTAACATCTCCAAATCATACGATAAACAAAAGGATGTATTGAATGGAATCAATGTAACAATAAAGAAAGGGGAGTTTTTTGTACTTGTTGGTCCTTCTGGATCTGGGAAGAGTACGTTGCTCAGAATGATAGCGGGACTCGAAGAAATTTCTGATGGGATTTTAAAGATTAACAATGAGGCAGTAAATCATCTCCCTCCGAAAAATCGAGATTTATCGATGGTCTTTCAAAATTACGCTTTATATCCACACTTGACGGTTGAGCAAAACATTCTGTTTGGTTTAAAAGCTAGGAAGGTGGATAAACAAGAACAGCAAAGAAGACTCAGAGAAGCAGCAGACATCTTAGGGTTAAGTGAATTATTGAGCCGGAAGCCAAGGGAGCTATCGGGTGGTCAAAGACAACGTGTGGCACTTGGCCGTTCGGTAGTGAGTCACGCTCCTTTATGTTTAATGGATGAACCATTATCTAATCTGGACGCAAAGCTTCGCGCAAATATGCGGGTTCAAATTCGGAGATTACAGAAGCGCCTAGGTCTAACGATGATCTATGTTACCCATGATCAAGTCGAGGCAATGACGATGGGTGACCGTATTATGGTGCTTAATGAAGGCAAAATTCAACAGGTAGGAAAACCAATCACTCTATATAATGAACCTGAAAATTTATTTGTTGCATCATTTATCGGTTCCCCAAAAATGAATCTTGGAAAAGCAGTATTTTCAGAGGATGGGACACAATTAATCATTGAAAATCAAATCTATCTTTCAACAGATCCAATGATTTTAAAGGACATACCGAGAAACCAGAATCTCGTTGTAGGCATTCGCCCTGAACATCTAATTTCAGGTCTTGGTAAAGAAAATTATAGTACATACTTAGAAGCAGTAAATGTGGAGCAACTAGGAAATGAAACATCCGTTGCTTTCGATGTTGGGACTGAATTATGGACGGCCAAATGGCCGGGGCAATGGAGAATCCAATATGGACAAAGGGTTCCTGTGCAAATCGCCCCTGAATATATTCTATTTTTTGATGGTGATTCTGGAAAGTTGCTTAAAGCTGCTAACTCTGGGAAAAAACAAGAGGTTGCAGTGATATGAGTATGATGAGCCCCATTATCGAAAATAAAGAAACCATTACCGTCCAAATTGATAGAGCAAAGAAACAAAAAAGGGTCACTAGTTTGCTAAAAGGGATTCTATTTTTATTCCCATCTATTGTTTTATTTAGTGTTTTCGTGTTTTATCCTTTGTTTCGGACCATGTATTTAAGCTTCTTTTTGACGGATGCTAAGGGAGCTACAACTGTCTTTGTGGGTTTAGAAAACTATCTGTATATGTTTACCGATCCTATTTTTCTAAAAAGCTTCAAAAATACTTTTTTGTTTGTACTTTATACGGTACCAGCAACTGTGGTGATTAGCTTATTTTTAGCTGTCATTTCCAATGAAAAACTAAAGGGAATTGGCTTTTTTCGGACCGTTTTTACATCAACCATGGGAATATCGGTTGCGGCGGCTTCTGTATTTTGGTTGTATTTATTCAATCCAACAATGGGGCTATTGAACCAAATACTTAACATGTTTGGTGCTGAATCGATTGGTTGGCTTACGGATCCGAAATGGGCAATGATTGCAATTGCGATTACTACCATTTGGATGAATATTGGTTTTACATTTTTAATCTTGCTAGGTGGACTCCAATCTATCGATTCTTCCTTATATGAGAGTGCGGATATTGAGGGTTCGGGGTATTTTTATAAGTTTAGAAGAATCACGGTTCCTATGCTTTCTCCGACCTTATTCTTTGTGATTACGGTGTCCATTATCAATTCGTTCCAAACATTTGGTCAAATTGATATATTAACTCAAGGTGGACCAGCAAATGAAACGAATTTAATCGTGTATTCCATTTACCGTGAGGCATTTGTGAATTATCAATTCGGGTCAGCAAGCGCCCAGGCCATCGTGTTATTCCTACTTATATTATTGATGACTGCACTGCAATTTAAGCTGGGCGAGAGGAGGGTCCACTATCAATGATGATGTCATGGGGGAGAAAGGTAACCTTCTATCTTTTATTGATCGTATCAGCCATTCTAATAGCTGGCCCTGCTGTTATGGCGATAGTCATGAGTTTCATGACGAATCAAGATATATTGACTGCCAGTTTGCCGACTACACTTTCAGTAGATAATTATGTTGCAGCCTTTGAACGATTTCCTTTAATGAAATATTTATTTAATAGTTTTGTAGTATCAATTGTCATCATGCTCGGACAACTGGCTTTATCAAGTCTAGCAGCTTATGCCTTTGTATTTTTAGAGTTTAAAGGTAGAGATGCATTATTTTATCTTTTTATTGCAACCATGATGGTTCCTTTTGAAGCATCGATCATTCCAAACTTTCACATTATCCGTGATTTTGGCTGGCTTGATAGCTATGCTGGATTAACGATTCCATTTTTTGCAACGACCTTTGGAACCTTTTTGCTGCGACAACAATTTAAACAAATTCCTAAGGAGTTAAGGGAAGCAAGCCAAATCGCTGGAATTGGTGATTTTAGATTTTACTTAACGGTCGTGTTGCCTGTATCAAAAACAAGCTTAGTTACATTGGGGATTTACGGTTTTTTAACATCGTGGAATATGTATTTGTGGCCTCTTTTAGCTACTACAAACGATACTGTACGTACAGTACAGATTGGCTTGAAGCAATTACAAACACAGGAACAATTAAATGAATGGGGCGTTATCATGGCAGGTGCCGTTATCGTAATCATCCCAACATTAATTTTACTTTTCTTAGGACAAAAGAAGCTTCAAACAGGTTTAACAGAGGGCGCTGTAAAATAACAGATTCCTCGAAAATATACCAATATCAAAGGAGTAATTTAAATGAAAAAAATCATGATGATCCTTGGATTAGGATTGGTTTTACTTCTAGCAGCTTGTGCTGGAGGAGAAGCAACAACTGGCGAAGGTGATCAAAAAACGGGCTCAAGTAATGGCTCAGATTCTGAAGGAAAAAGTGAAAAACAGACCGTAACATTCTGGCACTCAATGGGTGGAGCAGGTCAAGAAGCATTAAATAGTATTGTCGAAGACTTCAATGGTTCACAAGAAGAAATTCAAGTAAATGCAGAATATCAAGGTACATATGATGAATCATTAACAAAATTTAATGCTGTTGCTGGGACGGATAGTGCTCCGACAATGATTCAAACATTTGAAATCGGAACAATGTCTATGATTAATAGTGGAAATATTATTCCGATTCAGGAATTAGTTGATGCAGATGGTTATGACATGAGTGGATTAGAAGAAAACATCATTAATTACTATTCATTAGATGGTACATTTTATTCGATGCCTTTTAACTCTTCAACACCAGTTATGTACTATAACAAAGATGCATTTGAGGCTGCTGGTTTAGATCCAGAAACTCCTCCAGCTACTTATGAAGAAGTCGAAGCAGCTGGTAAAGCAATTGTTGAATCAAATCCAGAAATGAAAGGCTTCGCTTTACAAGCATATGGTTGGTTATGGGAGCAATTATTAGCAAATCAAGGTGCTTTATTACTAAATAATGACAATGGACGTTCTGACACACCAACTGAAATTGGATGGACAGAAGAAGAAGGAAAGTCAATTTTTGAATGGGTTAAACGAATGGTAGATGACGGTACATTTGCGAATTATGGAACGAATGGAGATAACATGGTTGCTGGATTTTTAGCAGGAGATGTATCCATGTTCTTACAATCTTCTGCAAGTGCAAGAGATGTTATAGATAATGCTCCTTTTGAAGTAGGAATTGCATTCCTTCCACACCCTGAAAATAAGGAACGTGAAGGGGTCGTCATTGGTGGAGCGAGTCTTTGGATGATCGATGAAAAACCAGAAGCAGAAACGAAGGCAGCATGGGAATTTATGAAATATTTACAGACTCCAGAAGTCCAAGCTAAATGGCATGTTGGTACTGGATACTTTGCGATCAATCCAGATGCCTATGAGGAACAATTGGTAAAAGATGCACATGCTGAAAAGCCACAATTACGTGTCACAGTTGAGCAATTGCAAGCAGCGAAAGCATCATTTGCTACGCAGGGTGCATTAATGGATATGCTTCCACAAGGAAGAAAAGTAATGGAGACTGCTCTTGAATCCGTATATAACGGAGGATCTGTTGATGAAGCCTATATTACTGCAGTAGATCAATTTAACAAAGCAATTGAGCAGGCAAATAAAGCTAGAGCGAAATAATTGAATGAGTGAGAGAAAAGTGTGGATACCACGCTTTTTTCTTAGTTCCCAACATCATTTTAATAATAGTAAGGAAGGAATGGTTTTCGATGACAAAAATTTATGGGCACCGTGGGGCAAAGGGAATATATCCGGAAAATACGTTACTTAGTTTTAAAAAAGCAATTGATCAAGGTGTTGATGGGTTGGAATTAGACGTCCATTTGACAAAGGATGGGGAAGTTGTTGTGATTCATGATGAAACACTTGACAGAACAACAACTGGAACGGGTTGGATTAAGGATATGACGTTAGCTGAGATCAAAAAATGTAGCGCTGGAAAACCGTTTACTCACTTCGACAAATACGAAGAAGATTGGGATAACGAACAGGTACCAACATTAGAAGAGGTTCTGGGATTATTGGCTCCGTATGATCTTGAACTTAATATCGAACTAAAAACCTATTCCGTACCTTATGAAGGAATTGAGGAGAGAGTTCTAAAAATCGTTGATCAGTATGGAAACGATCGGAATGTGATTTATTCATCATTCCATATACCATCGATTTTACGAATGAAGCAGCTTGATCCAAACACGAAAATAGCGTGGTTACTAAATGATGCCATTTCTCTTCCACACGATTATATTAATATGTTAGATTTAGAGGCTTTACATCTAAACAAAACAATACTCTTACCAGAAAGAGAAATATTCCAGGAACTCCTACAATTTAACAAACAATTCCCGATGTACCTTCCTATTGAAATATTAAATTATCTCAACAAAAGAGCGAATGAGGATTATGTTGTGAGTTTAGAAGGTCTATACGATAAGGTGCGGGTTTGGACTGTCAATGAACCAGATGAGATTGAAAGATTATTTAAAATGCAAGCCGGTGCGATTATAACTGATTTTCCAAATCGCGCAATACGGATAAGAAATGAACAGATGAAGTTAGTATGAAGGGTTAGTGGAAATTGGTGAAGGTACCAGGTTACGATTTTTTTTACAAAAGAAACAGAGGGACAATGAACTGTCCCTCTGTTTCTTTTAGTTCTTTTAGACTATGCACCTGCTTAATGTAGGCCAAAGAGATTATTTCTTCGGTGCTTACATTCTTTTATAATTGAAATATTATGGAAAGTTTTTCTATCCATCTTTTCGTTTGGAAAAATAGGCATTAAGTCATTAAGAGTAATAAATGGGTTCCGGTAAATGGAAGACTGAATCATTAAAAGGAAGTGATAAATCATGTCATCAAGAATTGTGTTTAAAACGAATGCGGTGATTAGCGCGAAAGGTGATTTGACTCAGAGTTTGGCAAAGTTGAACAGTACACATAGTAGTATTGCCACAATACGCGGGAGCATTGATCCCAAAATCTTAAATAGAAGCGGTATTGGCTCAAGGCTTGCAGGAATCGGGCGTGAATTAGAGAATGTAGAGAATATGGTAAATCGGGTCAAGACTTTTACATCGGCGGCGGTTGAACAATACTCAACGGCTGAGTCGCAGGTCAATAAACAAGGTCAAGCACTTGTCGCACAATCCAATTTAATAAAAAAGATTCTAGATGAACGAATGGCTAGTAATGCATATGAATTTTATAATAATACAATTGGAAGAGTACAGGACCTTTTACATGGCTTACAGTATTCAGCAGGTGCCGGAATCATGCATCTTCTTGGGTTTAAATACACTCAACTCGAGGGGCTTCTACGTAGATTTGATCTTGCTGATGATGTGTTAATTGGAAAATATAAACTTCCATTAGGTACTGCAATCAAAGGTATTGAAAATTCAAAGTTCCATTTTTTAGCGAAAATGATGGTTAGTCCATATGGAGCGCTCAGGTACGGAAGTAAACCATTATCAGAACATCTTTATAAGAGATTCGCAAACTTCTTCCCTAGTGACATTGTTAACTTTAGTAATAAAATAACATCGTTGAAACAGGCTATTCAACAGAGTGGATTAGGGTTTTCGCTGGTCAAAGAGCATGCGGGTGGCATTTTAAAAACAGGACTGAAAGTGGTAAAATCAAATGCCCTTTTAGCTGGTGTGATAACGGCTGGAACCGAGGCAGTAGGTGCAACTATGAAAATCAGCGAAAACTATTCAATTTATGGTGGAAATGTTGAAAAATTGAAAGAAGAAAATGCAAAGGTTGTAGGTGAAGCGGTTTGGAAAACAGGTGTTGTAACAGCAACATCTGTTGGAGGAGCTGTTATTGGAGGTGCGATAGGATCCCTTGGTGGTCCAGTAGGTACAGTGGTCGGTGCCACCCTCGGTGGTATAGTTGGCAGCATGGCTGGAGATATCATCGCCGGAAAAACAGCAGGCTGGGCAAAGGATGTCGCCGTTAATTTTAAAGATCAAATTCACTCAGTAACTGAAGAAGTTCGTTCAGGCGTTGAATCAGTAAAAGAAGGATTTAACAATGTAAAGAACTTCGCGGGAGATTTATTAAGTGGCTCAAAAAAATTCTTCGGCTTTGGCTGATCGTGGATTAGTAATTTGAACAGGATTCATCAACAATAATTGATTTTTTATGTTAAAAATAGGAGGCAGTAATGGAACAAATTTCACTTTCAATTGAAGAATTAATCTATTGCTTTTATAGTGAGGGATATTTTGAACAAGGAAATGCACTTAAACAAGTCTATTTTGGGGAGCTTGATGATGACAAAATGGATTTGCTTTTACAAATTACATGTCGATCTCTCTTAGCTAAAAAACTAGTACATTATGAAAATCACAAATTTACTTTATCAGATGAATTGGCAGATATTGTTTCAACCTTAAATTATTCAGAACAATCTATTAAGGCTTCACGTCATGCAAATGGTGGTAAAGGAGAGGAACAGATTTCCTATCACTTTGGTAAAACAGGTATTATTCAGCATGAGTTGATATTTGATGAAATGGTGCATGTATTTACCTTTGTTTCGATGAAGGATGTGAGTGAGTCGATTTCTGAGTATTATCGGGTAGGAAATGCTTCAGGGTCTAGACAGGATCCATTGCACTTGACACAAGCGGAATTTGAGGAATTACTTTTAGCATTAAACGATAATAAAAGTAAATTTGAACAACCACCTCTAAAAGAAGAGAAAAAGCCTTTTAATGCTATTTTAGAAGAAACCAACGGCTTACTAAATACATTGCTGTTTTTAAAGTTTAATGAAAACAAAGAGCCGTATGCAACAAATATTGTTATGTTTACAAATCGTGCCAAAGATAATTGGATCATTGAAAAAAAGGATGATCTTTTTGAAGTTCAACCGTGTCATACAAAAAGTATTAATCTCCTCTTAGAAAACAACGTATCTCCTTTTAAGGAAACTGAGGGGGAACTTACGCATGGAAAATAATATTAAGATAACGAATGACAGGGTTGATGTGGTCTATCTGTCATCCTGGGCAGGTTGTATGGTGTTTGGAAGTGGGTTAATGACCGCCGCGGGACTATTCACCCTCTTTTACATTGTACCCAATTCAGGTATTCTAAGAGCATTCCTTGCCATCATTATTGGCATCATTGGTACATTATTTTTCGGAAGCATTTTATTGAGGATTTTATCTGTTTTACTGACTGGAAAGGCATTATTTACCGTGGAAGATGGGAATCTGAAAGGTAGGAAAAATGTCATTCCGATAAGAGAAATTAAAGATATTTATTGGGGCGGGGCTTCCTTAAAATATATTATGGTAAAAACCCTTAATAATAAAAAAATAAAACTTTCTACCTACAACCTAGTGTCCGAACAACCTGTTAATCATGTAATCGAAACATATGTCATCCCATACGCAAATCCTGAATTAAGAAATAACTGGGAAAAACGAAAGAGAAAATAGGGACGTAGTGCTGTTCCTCCCTCTGCCGTGATTCCTATCACTAAATTTTTCGTGCATATAACGTATGCTATAAGAAATGGTAATGATAAATACGAAAAAATGGTGAAGGAGGCTGGGGGATAAAATGATATTAGATGATCCAAATAGTGCGCCACTGCAACAATTAAAAGACGAGCATATTTCGTTGAGGGCAGACATGGACCGTTTCTATGAGATTGCGGAAGAAATAGAGTTCGAATCCGGTCCGGAAGTGCTTCAATTATTTGGGGATTTATTTGAGCGGGTTTCAGCCTTCAACAGTAAGCTAGCCGCACATTCGAAACGTGAGGAAGAGGGCTTGTTCCCGTTGATGAATCGCCATCTCGGAGAAAACGATCATACCATTGAAACGATGGAATATGAGCATCATAAGGCGGAACAGCATCTTCGGGATTTTTTTGATGAAGCTGCCAATGCGAAGGAAACAATGGATGAATACGATGCACAAACTATTACCGTTTACGCGGTCCAAGCGTATGCGACATTAACACAACACTTCGCCAAGGAGGAAAATATGCTGTTTCCATTAGCGGAGAAAATATTGTCAACTGAAGAAATGGAAGAGCTTGGGCAAATGCTCCGTAATTGAAAAAATAAGGCCTTGAATTCAATTAAAGAATTCGAGGTCTTTTTGAATTCATCCGGGACTAAATAACTAAAAGTTCCCTCTTTTAAAAATTTTTCAATAAAGTGATTGACAGATATGAAATTTCCGTGTAATTTAATAATCAACAAACAACTAAATTACCATTTTATTCTTATCCAGAGAGGTGTAGGGACTGGCCCGTTGAAGCCTCGGCAACAGACATTTTGTACTGTGCCAATTCCAGCAAGCGTCAAGCTTGAAAGATAAGAAGAGTGTATTTGAATTATTCACGTATGCCCTCTTCTTGTTAGAAGAGGGTTTTTATTTTGTGCAAAAAGAACCGATTGCTAAACTGGTCAACCAGCAGCAATGAAATGATACACATCTTTATCAAGGAGGAGTCACATGGCAGCGTTAGATGAAGCAAAGGTAAAGCATATTTTATCTACCTTAGAGAATCTGGAATTTGGATCTATTGTGATTACCGTCCACAACGGGGAAATTACCCAAATTGATGCGACGGAAAAGAGACGTTTTACATTGCAAAAATCGACATCAAATCAACCAACGCATAAATATACCAAATAATTGCCGATTAGACCACTAAAGGCATCTTTATTTTCAAAGCGTCCATCCATGACGTTTTGGATAAAGATGCCTTTTTTTATTCCAAAAAGAAAGGATGATCAATATGAGTGAAATCGTTATTTTATCAGGGAGCCCTTCAGAAAAGTCCAGAACAGATTTGGTTCTGCAATATGTTGGAAAAAAGCTTAAACATGAAGGTTTTTCAGTTACACATGTATCCGTTAGAGATATTCCGGCTGATGACGTATTTAATTTGAAGTTTGATAGTCCAGCTCTAAAGAATTTAACATTACAAATTCAAGAGGCAGAGGGAGTGATTGTAGGATCCCCAGTATACAAAGCAGCATACACAGGTGTTCTGAAGGCTGTTCTGGATTTGCTTCCCCAAGATGTATTAGCTAAAAAAACAGTTTTACCAATTATGACAGGCGGAAGTCCTGCACATTTGCTAGCGATTGACTACAGCCTTAAACCATTATTGGCTGCATTAAAGGGCCAAAGCTTACAGGGAGTGTACTTTCAGGATTGCCAAATTGATAAAGCACAAGCAGTCAACCCGATTATCGATGTGAATGTGTTAGAAAGACTGAAAAAGGAGCTTTATTACTTTATTAATGAAGTTAAACAGAATAAAGATTTCGCCATAAAAAGTTAATTGAAGAGGAGCTAATTTACAATGACAAAAAAGAGAATTTATTTAAATGCATTTGATATGAACTGTGTGGGGCATCAATCTCCAGGTTTGTGGACACATCCAGAGGATCAGTCCTATCGTTATAAAGATAGCGAATATTGGATTGAACTTGCGAAGCTTTTAGAAAAGGGCAGATTCGATGCTATTTTTCTAGCAGATGTGTTAGGGCAGTATGACGTGTATCAAGGGTCTAGAGATGCTGCGATCCGACAAGGTACACAATCACCTGTTAATGATCCATCGCTTATTGTGCCTTTAATGTCTGCGGTGACAAAGCATTTGGGCTTTGGTGTCACTGCATCCGTTACGCATGAGCATCCGTATACATTTGCTCGCAGGATGTCTACACTGGATCATATTACAAAGGGGCGTGTAGGCTGGAATATTGTCACATCTTATTTAAAAAGCGCCGCTGTGAATATCGGAATGGAAGACCAAATCAAGCATGATGAACGCTACGATATCGCCGAAGAATATTTACAAGTTTGCTATAAATTGTGGGAAGGCAGCTGGGAGGATGATGCTGTTTTACAAGACAAAGAGAATCGAATATTCGCCGACCCAAGCAAGGTCCATGATATCAATCATGAAGGGAAATATTATAAAGTCCCGGGTGCCCATTTATGCGAGCCGTCCCCACAAAGAACGCCGGTGCTGTATCAAGCAGGAACATCAACAAAAGGTCGGACTTTCGCAGGAAAACATGCTGAACTAATCTTTATTGGAGCACCCACTAAGAACGCAGCGAAGCACTCAGTAAAGAAACTGCGTGAAGAGGCAATTAATGCTGGAAGAGAACCTGAAGAATTAAAAATACTTGCTTGTATAACTCCGATTGTCGGTCGAACAGAAGAAGAGGCATATGAAAAATTCAATGAGTATCAAAAACATGTAAGCTATGAAGGCGCACTAGCACTTCTTGGTGGTTGGACCGGAATTGACTTTTCTGAATATGGTCCCCATGAAAATCTTAAGTTTGTAAAAAATGATGCGATTCAATCAACAGTCGAAAACTTTACAAAAATTGATTCCGATAAAAATTGGACGATTGAGGAAATCGAAAAATATACCGGAATCGGAGGATTAGGCCCTGTAACCGTTGGCAGCCCAGAACAGGTTGCAAATGATTTGGAGAGTTGGATAAAAGAGACCGGTGTAGATGGATTTAATATTGCATACGCGATTACTCCTGGTACTTTCAAAGATTTCATTGAGCTTGTTGTTCCGGTATTACAAGAAAGAGGCCTTGTCCGAAAAGAATACGAAGGCAACACACTAAGAGACAGCCTATTCGGTCAAGGCAGCCAATTACCGGCCCATCACCCAGGAAAGCAATACACCAAAACCCCTGCATTACAATAGGTTCATTTATCCATTATTGAGTGATTAATATCATAACAAAAGACTTCAAAAAATGGTCTAATGGTGGTAGAAGCTCAAAAATGGAGGTATGAATAATGGCGACTATTAAAATCGAAAAAAATGATTTAATTCTCGAAGCAGGGCTGGAAGATTTAAAGACAATCATTGATGAAGCCACAGCAAATCTAGATTTGTATAAAGAAGAAATCTCAGTCATTTATGAGAAAATGCCGAAGTTTGATTATGTGTACTTTTGCTTTTATGCCTATTCCACCTATCGACTTTTAGAAAATGCTTTGAAATTCAATACAGATGAGGTGGGTCATTTCCGTCTGATCGCTCCAGAATCATTCTACTATGCGTTTTACGGAATGATTGCAACATTGCATACAGAACATAATATAAAAATTGAAGCGTGAATAAGGGATAAAAAAATACCACCTGCCTTTTTCGCTTAAATAATGAGCCAAAAGAACAAAGTTTTATGTTCGATTGGCTCATTTTTGCCACTATTCGGCTTTTACTAGGATTTTTATGTGATTTCTTTCTTTAAGAAGACCTTCGAATCCTTCTGTAACAACTTCATCAAGTGTAATGCGTTTTGTTACAAGTTTTTCAGCAGGGAAATATCCTTGGGCCATTAAATTAATAACAGCCGGAAATACATCTCGATAACCGATAATACCTGTTACAGTACGTTCTTTCATTACGATATTTTGCGGATGTATAGAAGCTTCTGTTTCAAAAATGCTGACAATCATTGTTTCACCATTGAACTTAGTAGAATTTATAGCTTGTACCAAGACAGGTGGAACCCCTGTAACTTCATAAGCAACATCAACACCACCATTAGAAAACTGTTGAATTTGCTCTACCACATCGCCATTATTTGGATTAATTCCAATTGCCCCAAGTTCTTCTGCTTTTTGTCTTCGTTGTTCCGAAAGCTCTACTGCATAGATTTCGGTTGCGCCTGCAGCTTTGAGGGCCTCAATCACTAATAGACCAATTGGACCAGTTCCAAACACTGCAGCTTTATCGCCTACTCGAAGCTTACTTTGTTTCACAGCATGAAGTGCAACAGCTGCCGGCTCAACAAGTGCCCCTTGTTCATAAGATACTGTTTCAGGAAGTTTATGTAACATATGCTCAGGAACAGCGGCAAATTCAGAAAATCCTCCGCCGCCTCCAGAAAGGCCATAAAAGCCCATTTTATCGCAGAGGTTATATCTTCCTTGTTTGCAAGCTTGGCATTCCCCGCAAGAATAGATTGGCTCAACTGCAACACGGTCACCAACCTGTACCCGAGTTACACCTTCTCCAATTTCAATAACTTGGCCAGAGAACTCATGTCCCATAACAATTGGTGCTCTATCACGGGTTATAGGATGTGGGGTTTCCGATGGAATAAAAATAGGTCCTACTGTATATTCGTGTAAATCACTACCACAAATTCCACACCACTCTACTTTAAGTTTTACCTCCCCTTTTTTTGCCTTAGGTTCTTCAATGTATTCTAATCGTAAATCTTTTGCTTTATACCATCTAAGTGCCTTCATGATCCTCAACCTTTCAAAAATAAAATAGTAGATTCTCAAATACAATATCAGTATAACAGTTATAAATAGAAAAATATGGGTAGAATATTACGATATTGTGAATCTTTTCACATAGTTGGCTGGCAAGTCCAAATAAAAAACTACCCTCTTATCCGAAGAAGGGCAGTTTTACAGTAGTCCATTGGACATCATTACTTCACGCTATCCCATGACACTTTGAAGACTTTTTTCCATAGAATTAGCAAAATGAGGATGGCCATTGCCAGATAAATATACAGCCCATATGGGAAAAGCAAACTGATTAGATGGAGTCCCGCAAATAGACCTGCCAGTAGCATTAATAGAAAAATCATGCCACCATTTCCTGCACTATAGGTTTCAAACGATTGGGAAAAAGGAAGGGCCTTTTCCAAAATTGCAAAGCAAAGTACTGCATAAATCAGTGCGCTGACAATTACTAGAATCAGGTCAGGTATAATCCTTACTCCATAAATAGGGACAAACACAAGACTCAGTAGTAAATAAATTGGAAAATACAGATTCACAATAAAAGCCTTTATCGTACCACTAAAAATCGATTTTGGGCTTTTTAAAGGTGGAAGCTTATAAATCCAGGCTCCCTTATGTGTACCTGTGTATTTAAGTGTGATGATTACGGTTGGCATCATCATCAAGCTAAAATAGATATTTAAATAGGACTTGCCTTCTCTAATCAGATTAAAAGATTCCTGGGTGAATTCATCCATAAATGTAAACAAGAAAATGAATGGTATCACGACCGAAAAGGCCAGTGAAGGATAGACCTTTAACTTAAAATCCCTCTCATTTTTTAACATCATTCTAGAAAACTGATAAAACACTCTTTCTTCTTTTGTTGGGCAAATAAATTTTTTAAAAGATTCACTAAGCTTTAGACGTCTATTCTTTCTTCCTTTATTATGCTGGGAAAGCTTTTGAAGATTTCTCTCAAAAGCAGGAGTCAAGCGTGAGTAGATCCAAATCGAAACAAACGGGATAATAACACCTAGCCCTGCAAGTAATAAAAAGAAGGGTTGTGTACCACCGTTCATGACCAACTCTATTATAACCCCATACCATATTGGAAAAACAAAGATATGCCACCATGCCGGCTCAAGGTTGACGGAAAGGTTTACGATTTCAAATGATCGAACGAGAAGCTGGTAGCCGATCATAATTGAAAAAGACAAGCCGATTTGGACATAATTAATTAAATCCTTTAGTTTTTCTCCATCAAAAAATTGAAGGATAATTAAATAGATTAACGCTGTCATAGCAATAATCAATACATCTATTAATATGACATTTAAAAACCCAACAAGAAAAAACAAAATGCCGTGTTTAAAAAGTCCTACAATGATCGATGGCCCCGCCAAAGCAATGGTCATCAAGGATAAATAAATCAGAATATGAGTTAGTTTCGCGGCACTGATTGTTTTTCGATCAATTGGTTTAGGATAAAGAATGTTTCTGTCACGAATATCAAGGAGCACAGACGAAAAATCAGAAATCAATGAGGTCATTAAGAAAAAGATGATCATTCCAAAAACAAGGCTCATTTGAAATAGGTAATTGTCCCCTATAATGATAAAAGGAATTAAAAAGAGCCCAAACAATAAATAGATCCACAAGGATAATAGATAATGATTTTTCTCTTTATTATCCTTTTTGTTATTTTGTGAGAAAATGGTCGGCACACGTCGGCGGTCCATAACGAGCTTCGCCTGTAAAATTTTTCTCATCATTCGATAATCAATACCAAACCTATTAAAGACTTTTTCAAAACGATCCAACAGCTTTAAAGAAGGAAAGTCCTGCATATCACACCTCACCAACAATCGACACAAAACGTGAGGCAAGCTCTGTATGCTCGTTGAATCCAGTTAATTGATTGAAAATCCCCTCCAAAGAGCCTTCCTTATTTTGACCCTTTAATTCCTCAAAGGTTCCATCTGCTGCAATTTTTCCGTCATGGAGAAGGATGATTCGGCTGCTTATTTTTTCAACGACATCCATGATATGTGAAGAATAAAAGATGGTTTTACCTTGCTGTGCCAATTGAGTCATGATTTCCTTAAAAATCATCACACTGTTTGCATCCAGCCCGTTGATCGGTTCATCAAAAAAGAGAAGTTCTGGATTATGTAACAAACTCGAAATAATTAGGAGTTTTTGACGCATTCCCTTTGAATAGGAAGCAATTCGGGAATGATACACCTCACCAATGCGAAACAGCTCCATTAGGTTTTGCGCTTTATAGTCAGCCAGTTCATAATCAACCCCATATAATTCGCCAATGAAAGTGAGGTATTCTTGGCCTGTTAAACTGTCATAGACATCGGCAACCTCTGGCACATACCCAATCTTCCGCTTGTAGTCCATATCCCCATCTGTGATACTTTGACCGAAAATCTTTACGTCACCCAGGAAGCCTTCTTCAATCCCAAGAATAATTTTTACCGTCGTACTTTTTCCAGCGCCATTTGGCCCAATATACCCAATGATTTCTCCTTCATTTACTGTAAAGGAAACTCCTTGAAGGACAGGCTTGATACCATAACTTTTTTGTAAATTTGCAATCTCGACTATTGCTTCAGTCATTCAATCAGCTCCGTAACTATTAGTTTTTTCCTATTTTACCATATTTAGAGAAAGCTATTCATTATATGATAAGAGGAATTAAGAGATTAAAAGGCGAATATAGTGTGTAAAAGCTACATATAAGGGGGAATTGCGATGAGTTTTCTGGAAGGTAAATATATTGAAGTTGATTCAGGTGTCGAATTATTTGTTCAAGATATTGGAGAAGGGGAACCTCTTGTTTTCATCCCGGGTTTTACCTTTACCACTGAAGTTTTTTCAAAGCAAATTGAATATTTTTCAAAAACGAACCGAGTGATTGTAGCGGATCCAAGGAGTCACGGAAGATCGACTATCTCTCTTCATGGAAACGATTATGTTACACACGGATCTGATTTAGCTTCTGTACTACAAGCTTTAGATGTGAAAAATGCCACTTTCGTAGGCTGGTCCTTTGGATGTTTAACAGTTTGGGAGTATGTGAAGCAAAATGGATTTGATGATATAAAATCATTAATTTTTGTGGATATGCCACCGAAATCGTTATCGGTTCATAATGATTGGGTGGAAGGACCGTTAGATGATATTGCTGCAATCTACAATAGTTATTTGCGAAATTCGGCGGGGCAAAGAGAGTTTATAACAAGTTACATCACTCAAGTCATGGTTCAAAGAGAGCTTGAGAAAGAGGAACTAACCTGGCTAGTAGAGCAATCCTTAAAAACGCCATACTACATCGCCGGTAATTTGTTTGCTTCAGGGATGTTTTCTGATTATCGTGAGGAAGCAAAAAAAGCAAGTAAAACCGTTCCTACCTTAACGATTGTTGCTGAACACTGGGCCGAAATTGCGGAAAAATATATAAAACAATTAACACCAGAATCCCAAGTGAAGGTTCTAGGTGGCCACATGATGTTCTGGGAGCATGATGAAAAGTTTAATGAGATTGTTAAAGGTTTTCTAAATGAAAATTGGGGTAAAGATTGACTAATAGGGCTATCAGAATAGTTGCAATCCAAACTATTCTGATGGCTCTTATTTTTTGCCCTTTTTCGAATGCTTCTAATGCACGAATTATATGCATTGTATTATATAATATTAAAAGGGTATTTAGTTCATTGCGCAAATCCAAATCCAATATTTTCGTTTGAATGAACGAGGGTAAAGGTCTATAATTTTACTGGATAATATGGCTGAGCTTTGAGTCGAAAATTTAGAATAAATGCCTGTAATGTGCTAAAATGCACGCTAGATAACTTGTACATGTGTTATTCTTAATATATATAACTGTTGGAGGTTTTTAGAAAATGCAACGAACTATAGATGGTGAAAAAAATCCGAAAAAGCCTGTTCCTGCAACATATTCAAGAACAAATCCATTTCCCGCAAAAGTTCTTAAGAACATTAACTTAAATGGGGAAGGTTCAAGCAAGGAAACAAGACATATTGAATTATCTTTAGAGGGTTCCGGATTTTCATATATTCCTGGTGATACCCTTGGAATCGCTCCTTCCAATGACCCGGAATTAGTCGCAGCCATTCTTGAAGAAATGAAGTGGGATGCAGAAGAGGTAGTAACCGTTGGGCGTAAGGGTGAATCAATGCCGCTTAAAGAAGCATTGGAAACGTATCTTGATATCACTTTACTTTCACGGAAGATGATACAAAGCGCGGCAGCATTCACAGACAACGAAGAAATCCAAAAGATTGTCGAAGATGCAGCAGCGGTTAAGGAATATATCGATGGTCGTGATCTGCTTGATATGCTTCGAGATTTTGGACCATGGAAGGTTCCGGCTCAAGAAATCGTAGCACTATTACGAAATATGATACCAAGACTTTATTCCATTGCAAGCAGTTTAGCTGCACATCCTGATGAAGTTCATTTAACAATCGGTGCTGTTCGTTACACCATGCATGGACGTGAACGCAAAGGGGTTTGTTCTGTACAATGTGCGGAACGCGTTCAGGAAGGCGATACACTTCCAGTATTTGTTCAAATAAATAAACACTTCCATTTACCAGAGACTCTTGATAAAGATGTAATCATGGTTGGACCTGGAACTGGGGTTGCCCCATTCCGTTCATTTATTGAAGAACTTGCAATTAATAAAGCCACTGGACGTTCTTGGTTATTCTTCGGAGACCAGCATGAGGCGACTGACTTCTTATACCGAGGTGAATTGGAAAAATACCAGCAAGACGGTATTCTAACAAAAATTGATGCTGCATTCTCTCGTGATACAGAGCAAAAAGTATACGTACAACATAAGATGCTTGAGCACAGCAAAGAGTTGTTCGAGTGGATTGACAATGGTGCATATTTCTACGTGTGTGGAGATAAAGATCATATGGCAAAAGACGTAAACGAAGCCCTTTTAACCATTATTGAACAAGAGGGTAATATGGACCGCGAAGCTGCGGAAGCATATCTAAAAGAAATGAAAACACAAGGCCGTTACCTGCGTGACGTGTATTAATATATTTGAAATTAGCCCCTCATTACTCGCGAGGGGTTTATTTTTGTTGTTGATTAAGAAGAGTGCCTTTTAATCCTAGATTTTCTATAGCGAAACTATGACACATGATATATTTATTAAAGGAATACTTAATGGATTGTGAGGTCTAGAAATGAACATTAATAATTTTGAAAGTTATATAGATAAAGTCATTTTAGACAGAGGTTATAACTATTACATTGCAGGAAATGTTGTAGAAGCATATGAACAGGGGGAAATGGGGTTTGTTTTCCAAATCGAAGGAAGCGATGTTTACGAATTAGTAGTCGAAATCGGGGTGAACGGAGAAATTTTATATTCCGAATGTGATTGTCCCTATGATTTTGGACCTGTCTGTAAACACGAAGTTGCAGCATATTTTCAACTTTTTGAAATGCTGAATCAAGGGGACCGAAGTAACACGGTAACAAAGAAGACTTATAAGCGTCCTTCACTTAAAGATGTCTTATATAATCTCTCCAAAGAGGAATTAATCGATATCATCATAAATATTTCACATAATGATCCGGTACTTAAAAACAGTATCTTAGTAAAATACTCAAAAGGAGATCATCAACTGGAGCTTGAGACAAGCAAGAAGTTAATTGATTCGATTGTGAAAAAACATACAGGCAGAGAAGGATTTATCAAGTATCGAAATACGGGTGATTTTGTATACGATCTGGGTGACGTACTTGACAAAGCAAGAGATACTGAAAATGCTTTGCTTGGTTTGGACATATCAATCCTGTTGCTAGAGGAAGCAATAGAGGCATTTCAATATGCGGATGATTCCGGGGGAGATATTGGGGGCCTTATCACGGACATCTTAGAATTGGTTGGAGAAATGGCCAATAACTGCATTGAAACAGACCATCAAAAAATGGAGGCTTTTGAGAAGCTATTGGAACTGACCGATAGTGAAATTTTTGATGGTTGGGTAGATTACAAGATTGACTTGCTTAATGTCTGTTTTGAATTTGCAGAGGATGAAACACTTAGGGAAAAACTCAAAATTAAAATTGAGTCTATGCTTAATGAAAAAACAAATGATAGATATTTACACTATGGAAATGAAAGTTTACTACAATTATTGTTTCAACTAATCGAGCAATATGGTACTCAAGAAGAAGCGGAACAATTTATTAACGAGCACCTTCAGTATTCTTCTTTTAGACAACAATTATTAAATAAGTTAATACGAGAAAAAAACTATCACAAGGTAATTGAAGTTGCTCAAGAAGGAGAAAAGCAGGACAAAAAGTATGCAGGCTTAGTATCTTCTTGGAAAAAATACCGTTATTCAGCATATAAATTCCTTTCATTAAAGGAAGAACAGCAGACATTGGCAAAGGAACTTTTGCTGAATGGAGATTTTGAATATTATTGGGATTTAAAAGAATTAGCATCAGAAAACCAAGAACAGTTTTATTCAAACTTAAAACATGAACTGAAATTAAGCAAAGGTTGGCATAACAGCCGTATTTTTCTTAAGTTGATTGAGGAAGAAAATGATCTTGTAGAAATGTTGGAATTTGTCAGAATGAATCCAAGCTATATAGAAACCTATGCCGAGAAATTAGTCAAACCATATGAAGAAGAGATCATCAAAATTTATGAAATATATATAAAATTGACAGCAGGCAAAGCATCAAATCGTAGGGATTATCGAGGGGTATGTAACATAATCACGAGATATAAAAAGTTTGCAGGTAAGCGGGAGCAAACAAAATTGATTGATGAATTAATAGACTTATATAGAAAAAGGCCAGCCTTTATAGATGAATTGGGTAAAATTAAATGAAAAATCCTTCACCCTATGGCAGAGTGAATAGAATCTGCATCTAGAAAAGTTTACTTTATGCGCATACTATTTTAAATGGTATAATGGTAAAAAGTAGCAAGGAGGTAATAGTTTGGAGACTCCTAACAAAGCTAATAGTTACTCAATCAGTGACTGGTTAAACTGGGAAGGGCATTGGGAACTTATCAACGGTAAAGCTTATAATATGACACCGGCACCTTCGTGGGATCATCAATTCATAGTTGGTGAAGTTCATTTTATGCTTCGATCCTATTTTGGTAACAAGGATTGTTATGTTGCAGTATTTCCATTTGACGTTTTTCTTAGTGAAGAAGAGGACTATGAGAACCCAAGTCATGTTTTGCAGCCGGATATATCTGTAATATGTAATAAAAATCAACTTTCAACTAAAGGATGTAATGGTGCCCCCAACTTAATAATTGAGGTGTTATCTCCGTCAACGGCAATCAAAGATAGAAATGAAAAGTTTAAAATATATCAACAATTCGGAGTTCAGGAATATTGGATTATCGATCCGAACTATAAATTAATTGAGGTATATGGGCTTGATAAAGGGTATTTTCGTATAAAAGAAGTGTATGGACAAAAGGATGAATTAAAATCATTCATTTTCCCAAATTTAAAGGTAAAACTTGAAACGATATTCAATAAATAAGACCTCAACCAAAAACACCTACACAGTGGGTGTTTTCTTTAGCTTAATATACGAATAGATTTTTAAACGGTACGAAGGACCTGTCGATCCGACCCTTCGACAATAAAAAATATTTTTTGACAAAATAGGAAGGGAATTGTTACTGTGTGGCGAATATATAAAATAGATTAAAGGAGGTGTGATTGATGAAGAACTTAATATAAGATGAACCGACTGAATTTTATTGCTCATTTTTTCTTGCCTCAACGTAATTCCCACTGAAGGTTGAACCTGCCACTACATAATCGATTAGCCTCAAAATAAGAATCCACTCTGCGAGAATTGAAAAATCCCATACTATGTTAATGCCAAAAATAATAGTTTTCGTCCTTACAAAATGAGGTACTAATTTGTAGATTAAGTGCCAGGTAAATGCCAAAGAAATTATTCTTGAGGCCGCACATGCTTTTGATTTTTTTATGTTTACCCCTTTTATCTCCAAACCATGAGCTTTTGCCACATTGATATTACCATCACATCCGGAGAGTTTTTCTCCCATTTTCCCAAAATGTTAAAAGTTAAGTAAGTAACATTTGTTGCTTTTCCATACGAATACCTTATTAAAATTTGCCGAAAGTTTGTTGGCAAGACTCATTTTTTATGGGAAAAAATCGGGTAACTAGAATCATTTTTTATAACATTTAAAAGGAGAGGTCTGAAAATGTCAGAAGGAAAGAAAATAAAAGGTAAAAAACCGTTTTACAAGAGAATTTGGGTTTGGGTTTTGGCAGTGATTATCATCGGCGTAATTGCCAGTGGTGGCGAGGAGGAAGGGACGGAACAGGCTTCTACAACACCTAAAACAGATGTGTCTGTTGAAAAGAATGAGACTAAAAAAGAGGAACAGGTAGATAAAGAGGAACCAGAAGAAAAGGTACAAACAGCAGGTATCGGTCAGCCTCTAAAGGTCGGTGAAGTTGTGTTTACTGTGACTGGGACAAGCACGGCTACTAATATTGGTGGAGAGTATGGAAAGAATTCTTCAGGGGAATTTTTTATTTTGGATGTCATTGTAAAAAATGAAGGTAAGGAAGCCATCACCACGGATTCGTCATTCTTTAAATTAAAGTCCGGCGACATTACATATGAGGCGGATACAGAAGCGGGAATATGGGCGAACCAAGACAATAATTTTTTCTTACAGGATGTAAACCCTGGTATCGAAAACAAAGGTAAAGTTGTTTTTGATATTCCAGCAGGTACATCAAACCTCGTCTTACAAGTACAAACCGGTTTCTGGGGAACCGAAACAGGGGAAATCTCGTTACAGTAATGTAAATGGATGCGCGTATAGTGGAGGTCAGCCTATAAGAAGCAATTAGGGGAATTTAAACCAAAAGATCAGTGCGATTTTATCGCAACTGATCTTTTTATGTAGAAGGTGGGACGACCGACCTGTCCTCTTGACCCAGAAAATCTTTCAATTGTTTCCTAGCCCGATAGATTCTCGTTTTAACCGTGCATGGTTTAAGATTAAGGATGTGGGCTATTTGACTTTCTTTTAGACCATGCCATATTTTAAGGGAGAGGACGTCCCGGTATTCACGTTTCAGCTTTCGAATGGCTTGTTCGATTTGCTCCATTACCATGCTTGTCTCCACTTCTTCTTCGACATTTTGCTTCATCGTTTCTCCTAAGCTTTCCAGCAAATCATGCTCCATTGGAATACCCTTTTTGTTTCTTTCCATCCGGACAAGATCAATCGCCGTTCTTGCTGCGATGGTAGACAGCCACGCTCCCATTTTGGTCTCATCTTCGATTGTATCTATTTTATTGATCGCTTTAATAAATGTTTCATGAACAACATCTTCTGCCATCTGTATATCCCTCGTAATCGAATAACTAATTCGAAACAGACGACCATAATTTTCGTGATAGATGTTTGTGAAATTTAATTCCAAAACATACACCCCTTTTGGTTTCGGGCAAGGGGGAAAGGTCCGTTCCACTTGGGTAAATGGACCTGTCCCTCTCGTCCCTGTTACATTAACGCTAAAGAAATTTTAACTTTGAATAGGTCGCCGTCTGTTTCGATTTCGAGATTTCCGTGATGGAGGTCGATGATCGATTGAGCAATGGCAAGCCCAAGTCCAGAACCTTCTGTATGACGTGATGTGTCACCGCGTTTGAAACGTTCGAAAAGCTCGTCGCTATTTTCACTTAGTTCGTATTTCGATACATTTTTAAATGTAATTATTGCTAGATTTTCACTTGTGTATGTCGAAATATAAACACGTGTATGTTCGAGTGAATATTTAATGATATTTCCGATTAAGTTATCAAAAACACGCCACATTTTTTGTCCGTCCACAAGTGCGTATAGTGGTTTCTCACTGTTCGTCACCCGGAATTGTAAGTTAGAAGTGCTAAGTGTATCATCATGTTCTGCAAGCGCCTGCTGTAAGAGCTGAACAAGGTCAACCTTTTCTAAGTTTAATTCAATATTTCCACTTGCCATTTTTGAGACTTCAAATAAATCATCAATAAGGACCTTTAACCGTTTTGATTTACGGTCAATGATTTCTAGATAAGCTAAAGCGTCTTCATCAGATAGATTTTGAGTTTTCAACAACTCCGTATAGGTAATAATTGAAGTTAAAGGTGTTCGGAGGTCATGACTAACATTCGTGATCAGCTCCGTTTTTAACCGTTCACTCTTGGCTTGTTCATTTTGAGAAGTTTTTACACCGTGCTTTAAGGTATTGATATTTCCTGCAAGGGTAGCAAACACGGATTTTCCACTGACAGGCAAGTCCTCACCTAATTTTCCAGCTGCAAGCTCGTCGGTTTTCTCTACAATTTTATTAAAATACCCAACCTTCTTGACCATAGCAAAGAAAAGGGGGATTCCGATAAGACCAAGGGTCAAGAGATAAATTAGGAAAAGTAGAGGGTTTATAAAAATTGAAATGACCCCAAACCCCAAACAAAAGACAATGACAAGAATGATAAAAAACTGGGTCCCAGTACTCTGGTGTAAAAATGCCTCGTTTAGACTCTGCTTACCTTTGTTAAAAAGAACGATTATCCCTTTTTCAGCTTTACTGACTAGGCCACTTTCCCATTCAGTTTTTACATTCTGCCAATCCTTTAATTCTGTAAAAAGATATTTTCCTTGAAGATAAGTAATACCTACAAAAATAGAGCCAACTATGATAAACAGACTTATGCCCACTGCGTAAAAAGGGTTTTCGAGAATATAATAGAATTCAGTCACAACAGGCACAATACAGAAAATTGATATCAATCCTGTTATTATGAAGAAGATTACCCGTGAATCAATTGGGAGTTTATTGTAAGTTGTCCTCAAGTGTTCAATTTCTGCTGGAACAGCCTGTACCTTTTTACCGAGTACATAAGAAATAATGAATGATAGAATACTTGCTATTGCAGTAATCAGTAAAATCAGCTGGCTTTGTCTGTAGTTGTCATATCGCCGAATAAAATGATTTGAGGCATCTCCGGTCATTGGCACTGCTATTTTTCCTTCAAGTGTTCCAATATCAAAGGGGATAATTGACTCAAGCAATCCTGTATTATCGTAAGAACCAAAATAAATACCATCATCTCTTGTGATTGAGTAATCTGTAAGAAAATAGTTACTTTCCTCGTTTATTGCTGTTTCGACTGACTCACTATTTGTACGCTTTATATTCGTAACTATTTTTCCAGTTGATGGATTTGTAAAATGATAGGTAAACATTTTTTTATACTTTGCGTATTCGGACTTGTACCCTTCCTTTGATTTATAAAAATCATCGATACTTTTTTCTTTTTCAACAATTACCTTGTTTTTTACATAGTCATCACTTTTAAAATTTTGCGTGATGTCTGCAATTTTTTTATCACGTTCCGCAATGTAGGTATCGGCTATTTCCTGGTAATTTGCATCCAACGCTTCTTGAATTCTTTCTTCATATTGTGAGTTGATATTTTCAATTTGCTGTGATAGTTCTCCATAGCGAAAACGGTGCTCATCAATGTCATCTTCAGTAACGGTAATTGCTTCTTTCGCTTTTTCAGGAGTGGTATCAAGTAGCTCAAACAAGCTAATCAATCCGGCAAACTGACCTAGTTCATCTTGAAAAGCTGGAGTGTGAAAATAATCCTTATGTAAATAATTGCCTCCATGGGTGACTACTGATATGAGGCCACAAAGACCAAATGTATATAAAAGTGCGATGAAACCAATTGTGATTTTACCTTTCCATTTTGTAGCCAATGCCCCATACCACCTTTAAATATCTAGGATTTTTCGCATCAATTTCTATTTTTTCGCGGATTTTTCGAATATGAACGGCAACCGTATTTTCCGCGTTATAGCTAGGTTCCTTCCAAACTCTTTCATAGATTTCGGTAATGGAAAACACTCGACCGGCATTTGTCATAAGCAACTCAACAATCTTATATTCGATCGGGGTAAGTTTTACCGGTTCACCATGAACAGCTACCTCTTTTGCAGCTTGATCAAGGGTCAATCCATTTAGGTCAGTCACCTTTTTTGCACCTTCATAGGTACCAAATGTGACATAACGTCGAAGTTGGGATTTCACGCGGGCAACAAGCTCCATCGGATTGAACGGCTTAGTGACATAATCATCAGCCCCAACCTGTAACCCAAGAATCTTATCGGTGTCTTCACTTTTTGCACTTAAAATGATGATGGGAATATTATTGGTTTCGCGGATTTTAAAAGTAGCCGAAATTCCATCAAGCTTAGGCATCATCACATCTAAGATAATCAGGTGAACCTGGTTTTCATGTAAAATCTCCAATGCTTCAATTCCATCTTTGGCCTTTAATACTGTGATTCCTTCATTCTTTAGGTAAATCTCAATCGCATCCCGAATTTCTTTTTCATCATCAACTACCAGAACAAAATAATGATCCATCTTTCACCCAACCTTCTAATCCGCTTTCATTGTTTCTATCATAACCGGTAAATCTTAACATTCAATATCAAAAAGTCTTAAGAATTTCTTAATATTTTTGAAGTCTATGAAACTTCTCTTTCATTTTATACTAGATAGGGAGAGATACCCGATTTTTTTATAAAGTTGGCGAGTTCTATGGGAAGAAAATAAAAAAGTTAGTTGTTTCGCTATACAAAGTTAAGGCGATACAGGTATAATGATTGTGTAAGTATCATAGTTATTGGAGGCTATTATGGTGAAAAACGTAAAACTTGATGATCCAATTGTTACACATATTTTTACAGCAGATCCATCGGCACACGTTTTTGAAGGGAAGCTTTATATTTATCCTTCGCATGACCTTGAACATGATGAACCGTCAAATGATAACGGAGACCAATATAAGATGGAAGATTACCACGTTTTATCGATGGAGGATGTTGATGGACCTGTTATCGACCATGGGGAAGTGCTACATGTAAAGGATGTTCCGTGGGCAAGCAAGCAAATGTGGGCACCAGATGCAGCATACAAAAATGGCAAATATTATTTTTACTTTCCTGCACGCGATAAGGACGGTATTTTCAGAATCGGGGTTGCAACAGGAACTAGTCCGGCAGGTCCCTTTAAGCCTGAAGAAAATTATATTCCGGGAAGTTTCAGTATTGACCCGGCAGTTTTTGTGGACGATAATGATAGCGCATATATGTATTTTGGCGGACTTTGGGGCGGACAGCTTGAAAAATGGCAAACTGGCACATTTAAACCTGAGGTGACAGAAGGCCCTGCTTCTACGGAACCAGCTTTAGGACCAATCATTGCTGAATTAAGTGATGACATGCTAACTTTTAAAAGTGAACCAAAGGAAATTTCAATTATAGACGAGAATGGAAACCCAATCTTAGCAGGAGACGAAGATCGTAGATTTTTCGAAGGACCATGGGTTCATAAATATAATGGACTTTACTATCTTTCTTACTCAACAGGCACAACGCATAAAATTGTATACGCTGTCAGCGAGAATCCTCAAGGACCATTCGTTTACAAGGGGACAATTCTTACACCTGTTTTGGGCTGGACAACGCATCATTCCATCGTTCAATATAAGGATAAATGGTATCTCTTCTACCATGACTGCTCTTTATCAAATGGGGTTAACCATAAACGCAGTGTAAAATTTACTGAACTTAAATATAATGAAGATGGAACGATTCAAACAATTGACCCATATGAGAATCAATAATATCGGGATTTCGACAGGTGCAGCAGCCTGTCGATTTTTTATCAAAAAAATCCCTGCTTCTTATTAAAAAGCAGGGATGGATTTGGGACAATGGACTTGCCCCTTAAACTAACCTTTAATGAAGTTGTCGACGGCAAAGGCTGATACGCCGAGGGAAGTTGAGTATTTCCCCAGTTTTGAGAAGTTAAGTTGCAGGTTGTTTTGGTGGAATGCGAGTGTGTGTTTTTCGATCGTATTCCTAATAGCAGGTTCGAGCCATTTTTGGGCCAAAGTGAGTCTGTTTCCAATAATGACTTGTTCGGGATTAAATGTATTAATGATATTATTGATCCCAAACCCAAGGTATTTTCCAATCTCATCAAAGAGGTTAATAGCTTTTTCATCGCTGCTCTCTGCTAATTCAATTAGCATTTCCAGTGACTCAATGTTTGGGTCAGACATTTCAATAAGAGCCTGCTCAGACGCATAAGCTTCCCAGCATCCGCGACTTCCGCAGTTGCAGCGCTTCCCATTCATGTCAATAATCATATGTCCCATTTCACCAGAGAATCCGTTTTTCCCTTTATAAAGCTCCTTGTTAACAATGATTCCAACACCAATCCCAATCCCAGCACTGATATAAAGGATATTTTCATTATCTTGTCCCGCGCCAAATTGTTGCTCGCCGACAGCTCCAGCATTTGCTTCATTTTCAATGATAACAGGAACTTTGTATAGCTTTTCAAGCTCCTCTTTAAATTGAATATTGCTCCAACCAAGATTCGGTGCTAGTAGAATCGAGCCCTCGTTGTTCACAATTCCCGGTACACCAACTCCGATGCCGACAATACCGTACCTGCTCTTGGGCATTTCATCCATTAACGACTGAATCATATCTTGCACAATGTTCATGATCGACGCATAGGTGGTACGGCCCACGGTTTGATTTTTTTCGATTAGGATATTTCCTTTTAAATCGGTGATCACAGATAACACATAGTTTACACCAATATCAATTCCAATCGCATAACCGGCATCCTTATTGAAGTGAAGGATAACGGGACGACGCCCGCCACTAGAGGCCCCTGGTCCTGATTCGAAAATCAAATCTTCCTCTAATAATTCAGTAACCAAAGTAGAAACCGTTGTTTTATTTAAACCTGAAGTTTGAGCGATGTCCGCACGAGAAATCGGCTCATTTTCAATAATCAATTGCAACACGAGTGCTTTATTATTCTTTTTCACAACCTGTTGGTTCCATGTCATCGTTCCCACTAATCAAAACTCCTTATTTGGTAGTGTTTATATTTTAGCATAAAACTTAGTATGGTGGATATACGAATGGAGAACTTATTAAAATTAAGGATTATAGTCTAAAGTGGAAGGTGGAAAATCTTTAAATAAAAATAATAAGCGTAACTTAGTTTACCGTATAGACAAACTTTATGTGCGATGCTATAATTTCAGTATAAAAAGCTTATAGATTGTGAGCTTTGAAAATTCTTTTGAAAGCATTTTCACTCTAAAGTAAAAACGCTAAAAAATACTAGGAGGAATAACCCGATGGCTTATTTCGAATCAGTGAACAAAATCAAATTTGAAGGTGCAAAATCAACGAATCCATTTGCATTTAAATACTACAACCCAGATGAAAAAATCAACGGCAAGACGATGGAGGAAATCCTTCGCTATTCTGTTGCGTACTGGCATACATTTACTGCAGATGGGTCAGATCCATTTGGAGTAGGCACAGCAATCCGTCCCTGGGGTCACCTAAAAGGATTAGACTTAGCGAAAGCTCGTGTTGAAGCATCATTTGAGCTTTTTGAAAAATTAGATGTTCCGTTCTTTGCGTTCCATGATGTCGATATTTCACCAGAAGGAAGCACATTGAAGGAAACAAACGAAAATCTTGATGTTATTATTGCAATGATCAAGGATTACATGAAAACAAGCAAGGTTAAATTATTATGGAATACAGCAAATATGTTTACAAATCCACGTTATACACATGGTGCTGCAACATCTCCAAATGCAGATGTGTTTGCATATTCAGCAGCTAAAGTGAAAAAAGGATTAGAGGTTGCAAAAGAACTTGGTGCTGAAAACTATGTTTTCTGGGGTGGACGTGAAGGGTATGAAACCCTTCTTAATACAGATATGAAATTAGAAATGGACAACTTAGCTCGATTCTTCCATATGGCGGTAGACTATGCGAAGGAAATTGGCTTAAACGTTCCGTTCTTAATCGAGCCAAAACCAAAGGAGCCAACTAAGCATCAATATGATTTCGATGTTGCAACAGGTCTGGCATTCTTACAAAAATATGACCTTACAGATTACTTCAAGTTTAATATTGAAGCAAACCACGCTACACTTGCGGGTCACACATTTGAACATGAATTGAGAACAGCTCGTATTAATGGAATGCTTGGTTCTGTTGACGCAAACCAAGGGGATATGCTGCTTGGCTGGGATACGGATGAATTCCCAACAGACTTATATACAAACACATTAGCCATGTATGAAATCTTGAAAAATGGCGGTCTTGGTAAAGGCGGTCTAAACTTCGATGCAAAGGTTAGAAGAGGCTCTTTCGATGCAGAGGATCTTTTCCATGCACATATTGCAGGTATGGACGCATTTGCAGTGGGCTTAAAAGTAGCTGACAAATTAATTGAAGATAAAGTGCTAGATGACTTTGTTGAGGAGCGCTACAGTAGTTATACGAAAGGTATCGGCTTAGATATCGTTGAAGGAAAAACAAACTTCCGTGAACTTGAAAAATATGCGCTAGGTTTAACAGAAATTAGTAATACATCAGGAAGAACTGAGCGCTTAAAAGCTTTAATTAATCAATACCTATTAGAAACACTTTAATTTATAGAACTAAAATGTGCTGGAAGTATACTATTCCAGCACATTTTTACAGAAAAGGATGATCCGGATGAAATATGTAATCGGTGTGGACCTTGGAACGAGCGCGGTAAAAATCTTACTCGTGAATCAATATGGAGAAGTAGTTCATGAGGTATCGAAATCATATCCTCTTATCATTGAAAAGTCAGGTTATAGTGAGCAAAATCCGGAAGAGTGGGTTGAAAAGACAACAGTTGGTCTAAAAGAACTGGTTGAGCATTTCGATGGCGATGTAAGAGATATTGAAGGCATTAGTTTTTCCGGACAAATGCATGGACTAGTTTTACTAGATAAAGAGAACCAAGTATTACGAAACGCTATTTTATGGAATGACACAAGAACGACAAAGCAATGTGAGGAAATCTATGAGACTTTCGGAAAAGAACGCCTCTTAGAGATTACGAAGAATCCTGCTTTAGAAGGGTTTACGTTGCCGAAAATTCTTTGGGTGAAAGAAAATGAGCCGCTGGTTTTTGAACGCGCTAGTGTATTCATGCTACCGAAGGATTATTTACGCTACCGGATAACGGGTGCTATTCATATGGAATATTCGGATGCAGCCGGAACGTTAATGCTCAATGTGGCTGAACGCGAATGGAGTTCAGAAATGTTAGAAGCATTTGGTTTAGCTCCTGAATTTTGTCCTCCATTAGTGGAGTCCCATACGTTTGTTGGCACAGCTACACCGGAATTTGCCTGGTCGACTGGTCTCTCTAAGGAAATAAAAGTGTTTGCCGGCGGTGCGGACAATGCTTGTGGTGCGATAGGATCAGGCATTTTATCCGAGGGCAAAACACTTTGTAGTATCGGAACTTCGGGGGTAGTGCTGTCATATGAAGAGCGCAATGACCTTGATTTCGAAGGCAAGGTCCACTATTTTAACCATGGTGAACAAAACACGTATTATACGATGGGTGTGACTCTTGCTGCAGGCTATAGCTTAAGTTGGTTCAAGGATACCTTTGCAAAAGAAGAGGCATTTGACCAATTATTAGAGGGGATAGATGAAGTGTCTCCGGGAAGCAATGGTTTGTTATTTACACCTTATATTGTTGGTGAAAGAACCCCGCATGCTGATTCAAACATTCGCGGCAGCTTTATAGGAATTGATGCGGCTCATGAACGAAAACATTTTGCGCGCGCGGTTCTGGAAGGTATTACTTTTTCATTAAATGAATCCATTGAGATTTTTAGAAACAGTGGAAAAACGATTGATACAATTATTTCAATCGGTGGCGGAGCCAAAAATGAAACCTGGCTCCAAATGCAGGCTGATATTTTTAACGCAAAAATTGAAAAAATGACTTCTGAACAAGGCCCTGGAATGGGAGCAGCAATGCTTGCTGCATATGGGTGCGGCTGGTTTGAATCATTGAGGGAATGTGCTGACGTATTTTTACAACCCGCAAAAACATATGAACCAATTCCAGAAAATGTAGAAGCATATCAAAAATTTTTCACAATGTATCAACAGATCTATACCCAAACAAAGAATCTAAATATACAATTAAGAATGTTTAGAAAGTAAATAAAATAACCCCACAGATAGTGGGGTTTCTTTCGAGAGGAGAGTTATTATTGAACTATCGTGAGCTTGGAAATACGGGTATACAAATTAGTGAAGTAAGTTTTGGAACTTGGGCTATTGGCGGTGCTTGGGGAAAGACAAGTGACGCTGAGGCTTTAAGGTCATTGGAGTATGCGATTGACCAAGGTGTTAACTTTTTTGATACAGCCGATGTGTATGGTGACGGTCATAGCGAAGAGTTGCTGGCAAAGGCGACAAAGGGTAAGGAGGATAAAATTCATATTGCTACAAAGTTTTGCCGTCAGGGTGACATTTTTGATCCCAAAAATTACAGCTACGAGCAAGTAAGTCGCTACTGTGAGGACAGCCTTCGTCGTTTAAATCGGGAGGCAATTGATTTATACCAAATTCATTGCCCAGCTACAGAGATTTTAAGAGATGGCAGTGTGTTTGACGTACTTGATCGTCTCCAAAGGGAGGGGAAAATCCGTCACTATGGTGTGAGTGTGGAGTCCGTTGAGGAAGGGTTAATTTGTTTGGAAAATCCAAATGTGAAAAGCCTGCAAATTATTTTTAATATGCTCCGCCAAAAGCCGTTAGAAACTCTGATCCCTGAAGCATATAAAAAAGACGTTGGGCTACTTGTGAGATTGCCGCTTGCAAGTGGATTGCTTACAGGTAAATTTACATCTGACCATGTTTTTGAAGAGGATGATCATCGCCGTTTTAATGAAAATGGTGAGGCCTTTAATGTGGGAGAAACATTTGCTGGCCTAGGCTTTAAAAAGGGTGTTGAGCTTGCAGACCAATTAAAGTGGATTGCTGAAGGACGGAATTCAATGGCAAGTGCAGCCCTTCGCTGGATCTTAGATCATAAGGAGATTTCCTGTATTATCCCAGGATTCAAAAATGTAAAACAAGTTCAGGATAACTTAACGGCATTGGAGACTCACCCATTTACATTTGAAGAAATGGAGAAGGTTCAACATTTTTATAAAGAAAATGTGAAAGATTATATTAGAGGTGCCTATTAAATTGGGGTTTGAACTGTTTTTTTTATTAGGGATGAGGCTTCGGTAATACACTCAGTGTACCATTGAAGTGAATATGATAAAATTATACAAAAATAATTTTATGTTTGTTGATGTCGGAGGGGATTTGATGAGTAAAACGGCAAATCGGGCTTATGCTGCTACTGCATGGATATCAAAATTCGCATACCTAAATCTGCTTTGGCTTGGCTTCTCATTAGTCGGTCTCGTTGTTTTGGGATTTTTTCCTGCGACAATTGCGATGTTTTCAGTGGTCCGCAAATGGTTGATGGGGGAGACTGATATTGCAGTTTTTAGTATGTTTTGGAGTACTTATAAAGCGGAGTTTTTGAGAAGCAACGGACTTGGGTTGATTATTGTAGTAGTTGGTAGCTTAATTGTACTCGACTTGGTTTTTATAAAGAATTCGGGCGGGAATTTTGTGAGTGCAATTCAAATCCCTATCTATTTGTTTGCTTTTGCAGCAGTATTGACGACAATGTACGTTTTTCCGGTGTTCGTCCATTATGAGTTAAAAGTAGTCCAAATTATAAAAAATTCGTTTTTGTTAATGACCATCAATCCTTTAGAGAACCTTGTGATGCTTATTAGCCTGGTAACAGTGTTCTTTGTTGTGAAGTACATTCCAGGTTTAGGCTTTTTCTTTGGTGGCAGTATATTAGCAACAATCATTATGGCCGCTTGCTTACGTGCTTTTCAAAAGATGGAAGAGAAGCGTAAAAGGTAGAATTGAAGGAATCAAAAAGACAGATAGGTAGATTCTTATATGAACCTTTCCTATCTGTCTTTTTTGTAAAGTTTTATCCTTTCACAGACCCGGCTGCCATACCTTCGACAATCTTATCGCTTAGGAATAGGAATGCGAGCAGAATTGGCACGATACTGATGACAAGTGTTGCACCGATTGCGCCCCAGTCTGTTAAATACTGGCCAACGAAGTTATTAATACCAACCGTTAATGTCTTCCACTTATCAGAACTGATGAATGTATTGACAAATACGAATTCGTTCCAGTTGTAGATCATATTGATTATCGCTGTCGTTGATAGGACAGGGACTGTCATTGGTAATGTAATCTGGAAGAAGATTCGATGGATTGAACATCCATCCATTATCGCAGCTTCTTCAATTTCCCGTGGGAATGTTTTATAAAAGCCGAGTAAAATCATAATGGTTAATGGTAAGTTAAAGGCTGTATAGGATAATACAATCGATAACGGATTATCAATTAAATTTACACTGTTGTACATTTTAAATAATGGAATGATTGTTGAATGTAACGGAATCATATAAGCGACTAAAAATAATCCAAGGACTAGGCCGCTTAGTTTCCAGTGCATCCGTGTTACTGCAAAAGTTACAAAACTAGCTAAAATGATTGTTAGAACAACTGAAAGAACCGTAATCCAAACACTGTTGAAGAAGTAGACTCCGATATTACCAGAGGTCCAAGCTTTCGTATAGTTTTCCCATTGCGGACTTTGCGGTAAAGCGAAGGGAGACATACCGAAAACTTCTTTGTTGGTTTTTAGTGAAAAGAACAATAACCAAATTAATGGATAGATTTGAATGATAGCAAATGCTCCTAAAAAGAGATAAAGAAATCCAAAGCCAATTTTGTTCAAGAAGGATTTCTTTGGTTTAGGTGCGGGTAGGTTTGGTATTGCTTGTTGTGTACGAACCTCACTCATTTTGATTCACTCCCCCTTAAAATTGAACATCATCCTTGGATTTCGTTAATTGTGATGTTAACCATGTCATTACAAGACAGATGACTAATAGTCCAAATCCAATTGCACTACCGTAACCAAAGTTGTTTAATTTGAATGCTTCCTTGTACATGTAAGAAGCCATCACTTCGCTTGCCCCGTTTGGTCCTCCGCCAGTCATTACATAGATTAAATCGAAATATTTTAATGATCCCACAACCGCAAGCATAATTGTCACTTTAAAAATGCCTGAGATCAGTGGCAGCTTAATTTTGTAAGCAATTTGGAATGGGCTCGCTCCATCGATTTTTGCGGCTTCTATGACTTCATCCGGAACATTTTTTAATGCTGCATAGTAAATTAAAATGTAAAATCCAGCGTATTGCCAAATGATTGGAATAAAAATCGCATAGAGCGCAATCTTTGGGTCTGCTAACCAAATCGGTGTATTTTCTACGCCAAAGAACTCAAGCAATGTGTTTGCCATACCGTTTGTTGGGTCAAAAATTTTCATCCAAAGCTGCGCAATGGCAACGGATGATAAAAGCATCGGAATTAAGTAAATTTTACGTAAAAGGTCAGAACCTTTGATTTTGCTAGCTAAAATAAGTGAAATGCCTAAGTAGAGAAGTAAGCTAGCAGTTGAAAAGATTGCTAATAGAAATGAATGCCATGTACTTGACCAGAATAATTTATCCTGAATTAAGGTAATGTAGTTGTCTAATCCAATAAATGTCATGGCACCAATTCCGTCCCAATCCATAAGACCGTAGTAACCTGACAACACAATAGGGATATAGATAAGGACTAGTATAAGAAGTAAAGCTGGGAGTGTATAAAGGGCGATAACGAATTTGTTCGACATCACATTTTTCATAATGGTTTTGCCCCTTCCTTTCTATAAAGAAGAGGACATATTTACAAGCAATATGCCCTCTCTTTTTTAGCTATAATTATTTTTTGGCAGCAAGCGCTTCTTCTTGTGTTTTTGCAAAATTTTCTGGAGTTGTTTGACCGCCAAATAATGCTTGAATTTGATTTAAGTGAACATCAGCCACGCCAGCAGACATTTGAACATCCGCATAAAGTGTTAAGTTAGTTGCATTTCCTAAATCGTTAAGAATGTCAATGTACATTTGGTCAAGGTCGCCATTTGATGTATCAACAACTGTTGCAGGGATAACACCAGCATCAACTACTGAACGCTTGCCCCATTCATCAACTAAGTAAGAAACAAATTCCTTCGCTTCATCTTTAACCTTTGATTGTTCAGATACGAATAGACCGACACCAGGGCCACCTACATAGCTGTCTATGTCACCTTTACCGCCTTCATAGGTAGGGAACTTGAAGTAACCAACTTTGTCTTTAAATTCTTGATCCACATCAGGGCTTGTTGTATAATTTGGTAATTCCCAAGTAGCCATTAAGTACATAGCCGCTTGTTCGTTCATGAAATATCCTTTTGCTTCATCATTTGATAGACCGTTAAATCCTTTAACAAATGCGCCCATATCTACAAGGTTTTCGATTTCTTCAGCAGCTTTTACTAATGCTGGGTCTTCAAAGCTTCCTGTTCTATTGATTGCATTGTTTAATGTTTCAGGACCACCGATTCTATCTGCAAGGTACATATACCACATAGAACCTGTCCAGCGGTCTTTGTTACCTAAAGTGATTGGAGTAACACCGTTATCCACAAGTGTTTCCACAACGTTTAAAAACTCATCATAAGTTTTTGGAGCTTCTAGATTATATTTTTCAAAGATTTCTTTATTGTAATAAACTGGCGTAATGTTTAATTCTAAAGGTAGAGCGTACGTCTTTTCTTCTACTGAGAAAGCATCCAGTGTACCAGCTACGAATTCGTCTTTTTTCACGATATCATCAAGTGGTGCGAACATATTTCCATCAACGAAAGGCTTCATATATCCAGCCGCCCACGTGATCCCAACGTCCGGCAGTTCATTTGAAGCTGATAGTACTTTAATCTTCTCTTTGTATTGCTCGTTACCTAGGATTTCAGTTTGGATTTCAACATCAGGGTGCTCTTCTTCATATGCCTTGATAATGTCATCGACAATCGTGAATTGAGCATTAGAACTTCCCTCAGGCCATAGATGCATCATTTTCACAACTGTTTTTTCACTATTTGATCCGGCATCTTTAGCCGTATCATCAGATGAGGAACATCCTCCTAAAATTAATCCGCCAACTAATGCCATAGAAATTACGGCAGCAAACGCTTTCTTTTTCATTAATCAAAACCCCCTTAATTTGTTTTCCTCTTTGCCTTACAAGTAAAGTCTAACACCGCAAGAATTATCAAAAAAGGGAACGATGATTGGGAAAAATACTACTATTTTCAGAAAGCCCTTTCATTGTTTGCTTTTCGGTATGCGGTTGGTGTCATATCCTCGTATTCTTTGAAGATTTTAATAAAATATTTAGTCGTTTTATAACCGACTTCTTCTGCAATTTCATTGATAGTAAGTTTAGTAGAGAGGAGTAATTCTTTTGAACGCTGAATTCGGCGTCTGGTGACGTATTCGCTAAAATTTAGCTTAACTTCTTCTTTAAATAACACACTAAAATAACTAGGGTTTAAATGGACATGGGATGCAACATCTTTTTGGGTAATTTCATCATTAATACGATGTTCGATATAGGTCATCGCCTCCCGAATGGTTGCTGAGGTCGAGTCAATTTTCGACGTTGCGTCGATGATTTTTTCATCCACTACTTTTTCAATCATTCCTACTCTAAATTGTTTTTCCAAAACCTGAACTGCTTCTTCAACTGCTTCAATTAATTTCTTTTTGCCAATTGGTTTTAAAAGATAGTTCACAACGCCTAGTCGAAGTGCTTCTTGAGCGTATTCAAATTCGGAGTATGCGGAAATGACGATCACAACAGGGGACATCCCTTTTTCTTTAATATTTTTTAAGAGTTGAAGTCCAGTCATCTCGGGCATTCGTATATCCGATAGTAAAATATGAATCTTCTGTCCTTCCGCGATTTGAAGGACTTCCTCACCGCTTTCGGCGGTGAGGATAGTGAATTCTCCATTATTCCAGCTTTCCAACGTTCTTTGCAAGCCTTGCCTTGTTCTTGGTTCATCATCAACAATCACGATATTTTTGGTAAACATGTTAATCTCCCCCATTAACTGGAATTTCAAATGAAATCCGTGTCCCTTTGTTTGGCTCACTTTCAATTAAAAGTTCTGAATGCAAAGTCTCGTTGTAATAGAGTTTTAAGCGTTTGTTTACATTGGAGATGGCAATGCCTTTTCCTCTAGTTGATGCGACCCCGCTTATTTTCATCGAATTGGCAATCTGGTTGATCCGATCTCGATCCATCCCCGGACCATCATCTTGGACAGATATCCGAAGTCTATCTGTTTTAATTTCCTCCACAGTAACGGTGACAAGACTATCTCCAACCTTATTACCGGTCCCATGCAGAATTGCATTTTCAACAAGTGGCTGAATAATGAGTTTTGGAATTCGTACATGTTCGAAATCTTTAGGAAGAAAAACCTCCCAATGTAGTCGGTCCCCAAACCGCATTTTCATAATTTCCATGTAGTCTCCGATATGTTTGATTTCATCCTTTATATAGACCCAATCATCGTCTGTTTCTTTCGTGATGGTGTAACGAAATAGATCAGACATGGCAATGACAACTTCTGAAAGCTCATCTTCATTTTTTTCTTCAAGTGACCAATGAAGTGCATCTAAGGTGTTGAAGAGAAAATGTGGATTAATTTGTGCCTGAAGTGCTTTTAATTCGCTTCGGCTTCTTAGAATCTCTTTTTGATAAACCATTCGGATTAAATGGTTTGTTTCCTTCACCAATTGGTTATACGTACTATTAAGTTCATTTATTTCATTGACTGAAGAAACATCCGGGTTTAAGGTTAGGGTGCCTTGGCCGGCATGCTGCATTGTCTTAGTTAGGTGGACAATAGGCCTTGTAATAACCGTTGATAGGAATAATGAAAAAATCATAAAAATAATCGCACCAGCTACACCAGATAAAATAATGCTTGTCCGAATTCCAGCAAGGCCCTTTGTTAGTTCACTCACAGGGGTTAGAATAAGGACAGTCCAACCTGTGAGATTGGAAGTTTCCTTTGTGACGATGTACTCACCTTCATCGAGATGAATTATACTTTCAGGATTTGAAATAATTTCGGAGATATCTCCATTGTAATTTTGAACAATTGGTTTTTCATTTTCATCCAAAAGAATGGAGTATTGATTCTCCGATTTGGCAAACTGAAAATGATCACGGTTAATGCTTATTAACAGGTAACCCCCATTTTCATATTTTCGTTCGATTAAACTAACCCCTCGGATAGCAAGGAAATTATTTTTGTCCAGTGGGTCATCTCCGATCCAGACTAATCCACCTTTTGTTTGCTTTGCTTTTTCAATCCACTTTTTATCGATCCGATTCTTTAATAAGCCTTCATCGAGTGGAATGACGCGCTGTTGCCCACTAGAAAAAATCTGAAATGAAAAGATCCCATCGGTGTTTCCCATAATTCGGTTCACGTGCCCCATTAATTTTTGGCGTTCCTGAAAGGAGATTTCTTCTCCGTCAACAGGTTTCGTTAAAATATCTTGAACACCTTCGTCCGTAATGACCAGTTTTGAGGACATATTAATTTGTTCATATAGGGATTCAATTCTACCATTTGCTTCAATCGCGACCTGGTGGATTTGCTTCTCTGCATTACTTTTCAAGAGAAAAGAAACATGTCTTAATGTTAAAAGCCCCACAATCAACAGAACGATAATCATTACGAATAAGAAGATAAATAGTATTTGATTACGCATTGTGTTCCATTTTTTCAATTGCTTGAGCATGGTGAGGTCGCCTTTCGTTGTTTATTTCAATTATAACTTGTACTATGTAACCGTTGCCTTTTTGCGGCTACTTACCATTTAATTGTATTAGTGATCTAGACCTAGTGCTATTTTATCATTTGTTGAAAAGTTTGAAAATGATTGTATATTCGTTAGACAAAGTAAATGACTATAATTCAATGAAAAATAAAAAATAAGTGCGAAATTTTTTGAAAGTGTTATAATTGAATAATTATTTTGAATTCTATCCTTCGAGGTGCACCATGACAACACGCATTGGTATTTATTTAGGTGGATTGGCCCTTACCGCACTTGGCATTGCCCTTATTATTAAATCATTCATCGGGGCAGGTCCATGGGATACGGTGGCGGTCGGGCTTACCAATCATTTAGGGCTGACGATTGGAACGTGGTCAATTTTAACTCAAATCACTTTTACAATGATTACTTGGATTCTCGAAAAAACAAGATTACGAATTGAATCAGTCATTCCAATTTTCATTCGAAGTGTTTTTGTCGATTTTTGGTTTTATATTGTCTTAGGGATTGTTGATTTTACATCGGCTTTGGAATTACAGATTGTTAGTTTCGTTGGAGGGCTTGTTTTCGCGGGCATCGGAATCGGCATTTATATGGAGGCGAACTTGCCAAAGACGCCAATTGACGGAATGATGGTGGCAATCAGCAATCGGTTCAGCTTGAGCTTTCAAATTGTGAGAATGGGCATTGAAGTGACAGGTGCCGTCCTAGGGTTTATAGTAGGGGGGCCAGTGGGGATTGGCACGTTAGTAATCGCATTGCTATTAGGTAAAATCATTCAGGTCGTAAATAATAGAATGAAGAGAATCATGAACGAGTCGAACACAACTGTTTCTATTTAAAAGTTACAAACAAGCTACAATTTGATAAAATAAACGAGAATCTAAATATGGGGTAATGTTATGAATCCGTTAACAAACTATATCGAATTTAATCGAGAAAAATGGGCAGCACTACGCAACAAGACTCCTTTATTGCTATCAGCGGAAGAGCTTGAGAGTATTAGAGGAATAAACGATGAAATTTCACTTCAAGAAGTAGAAGAAATTTATTTGCCACTGACTCGTTTAATCAATTTAAAAGTGGAAGCTTCACAACAGCTAGAAGGGGTAACTAATTCATTCTTGGATTATAAAGCTAAAAAAGTTCCTTATATTATTGGGATAGCGGGAAGTGTTGCAGTAGGCAAGAGCACTGCTGCAAGAGTACTTCAAACCCTATTATCACGCTGGGATAATCATAAAAAAGTGGGATTAGTAACAACTGACGGTTTTTTATATCCGAATGCAACGTTAGCAAGAAAGGGACTAATGAGTCGAAAAGGGTTTCCCGAAAGCTATGATACACAAAAATTAATTCAATTTATGATGAAAGTGAAATCCGGCAAATCGAAAGTGGAAGCGCCGCTTTACTCCCATTTAACCTATGATGTGCTGAACGATAAAGTCGAGGTTATTGATCAACCAGATATTTTAATTGTGGAAGGGATAAATGTCCTGCAAGTCAGTAAAGCACATTCTGTGTTTGTTAGCGATTTCTTTGACTTCTCGATTTATATTGATGCAGATGTACGGAATATCAAAAAATGGTATATTGAACGATTTTTGACGCTGCAAAAAACAGCTTTTCAAAATCCAATGTCATACTTTCATCGCTACACGAGTTTGTCAGAAGAAGAGGCTATTCAAAAAGCAACCGATATCTGGGAAGAAATCAACGCAAAAAATTTACGGGAAAACATCCTGCCAACACGCCGGCGTGCGAAAGTCGTATTAAAAAAGGGCCAAGATCACTTAATGGAGAAAGTCTTTCTGAAGAAATTTTAATATGTACCATACCGCCGCAATTTAGATAAGCGGCGTTTTTTATTAATGGCTGATAATTTGGAGATACAGCTGATACTTAAAATATATGGCTAATAAATTTTAAATACGGCTAATAAAAACTATTTATAGCTGATAACAAAAATCTAACACAATTTTCATAGCTCTTTGTCCCTTTGTAACGTTTTGGGGAAAAATAGAGTCTAATGTTATACAGAAAAAAGATCGAGGAGGTAGCCAATGAAACAAAAGGGATTACTGATAGGTATAATTGGTATAATTTCCGTTGTCTTGGTGATTAGTTTTCTATATTTTAATAATAATCGAAGTGAGAAAAATGACCAGGCTGCACCTAGTTACGAGTCACTTCAGCCAGATGCAGATGAAGAAATAGTGGATGATCAAGAGGAACCACCTAAAGAAGAAACAGATATCCTTACGCTGGTGAAGGAAGTTTATTCACTAGCGGAAAAAGGGAAAGTTCCCCAAACATCTTTTATAGCTGGACAGACAAAGTTAGAGGAAATCCAGGAACTTTGGGGAGAGCCACAAACAATTGACAATACTTCGATCGGAGATTTCATGGTGTATCCGGACCATGATGTGACAATTGGGATCAAGGATCAACTCGCTTTTGATATTCGATCCAATGCTTCAAGCTTAACCGGCATACACTTAGATGATATAAAAAATACACTGGGTGAACCGGATGAGGTTAGATATTATCAGGATAAAAATGTAAACCAAACTATCTTAATATATCAAGTCAATTCAACTTTTCAGTTGAAATGGATTTTACCGAAACCGACAGAGCAAGAGCCTAATCCGACAGTTCATCATATTAATGTCGTGACGGGAATTCAAAAATCAGTTGACGAGGATGAATCCTTAAGTTTAGATAAAAAAATTGGTCAAATGATTTTTGCCGGTATTTCCGGAACAAAGATGAATTCGAATATGAACAATTTAATTACGAAATATCATGTCGGTGGTATCATTTTTAATGGTGATAATTTAGTTAGTCCGAAACAAACAGTGACCTATTTGAATAAAATCAAGCAAGCCAATCAAGGTAATATCCCATTGTTTTTTGGAGTTGACCAGGAGGGTGGCCGAATTTCGAAGCTGCCAGGAGGACTTATTGATTTTCCAACCAATTTAGAAATTGGAAGTAGAAATGATCCATCGCTTTCTTTTGAAATTGGCACAGTCCTTGGAAAAGAGCTGCATGCATTTGGTTTTAATGTGAATTTTGCACCAGTACTTGACGTAAATAGTAATCCGGATAACCCGGTCATTGGGAACCGTTCTTTTAGCAGCAATCCAGAGATTGTGAGTAGGCTTGGAATTCAAACAATGAAAGGACTGCAATCACAATCAATCGTGTCTGCGGTAAAACATTTTCCAGGACATGGGGATACGCAAGTGGATTCTCATCTTGAGCTGCCAAAGGTAAATAAAACGCGTGCGGAGCTTGAAAATCTCGAACTCATTCCGTTTCGACAGGCGGTCAAAGAAGGTGTAGATATGGTGATGATTGGCCATATTTTAGTTCCGGCCCTTGATAAAACCTTTCCGTCATCGATGTCAAAACCAATTATTACGGATATTCTTCGCAAGCAACTGGGTTTTAATGGTGTGGTTATTACCGATGACTTTTTCATGAAAGCAATCACCAATGATTATGAGATTGGTGAGGCGGCAATTCAATCGATAAAAGCAGGCAGTGACATTGTCATGGTGGCACATGATTATAACAAAGTGATTGAAGTCCATACTGCAATTAAAAATGCAGTCACAAACGGAGAGATTTCCGAGAAAAGAATCGACGAAAGTATAGAAAGAATCCTTCAATTAAAAGAAAAATATAAATTGAACGATTCTCCGGTACAGCCGGTAAATGTTGATGTTTTGAATCAAGAAATTGAACAAGTGCTTTCAAGATAGTGTGGCAGGGTTAGTTCTAGTCGAGAATAGAGCTAACTCTATTTTTTTGACCGAAAATGTAATGGAGAAAGCACTGCACTTGATTGAGTGCAGTTTTTATTGTACATAAAACAACCAATTGGAAACTTTTTGAAACCAATTGTTGTGTGATTCGTAGTAGTAAGAAAGGAATAAACGAGGAGGGGAAGATACAAATGGAGCCAGATGAGATTCGTAAAATGCGTGTGAACCAGATTCTATTGACCAATGGGGCAATGTTTACAGTTCTTATCCTATATTTTATTGTAATAAATGTATTTAAGATTAGGTTTCCATACTTTTTCTTTATATTAGCGGTTTTCCTATTTTTTCAAGCAATTTACAGTTATGTTAAAAGAGATTCTACAAAATCATTCATTCCTATTCTTGAAAAAGTAGCAATCTATGAAAAACAAAAAATGGGTGACGAATGGTCAAAAACCCGAAAAGCAAGCAGCGGTTCGAGTATTGTACTATGTGCTGTCATGTTTCTTCAATTTTATCTGAGTCTTGGTTATGGTGATACCAATATCCAAATCGAGCCTATCATCATGCTTATCATGACCTTGATGATTATTGTTGTAACTAACATTGGAATGCTTGTTCATATTAGAAAAGTCGACCGTTCAACCTCAGTATCGGATATGAAGGGCTATACATGGAAATCAAACCTAATAGGAGCTGTTGGTGGACTCATATTCGGTTTGGCGATATTTATGCTGACCATTTATTTTGTAATTTCGAATGTTTAATGGGACATAGGGACAGGTACACTGTACCAGAAACGGGGTATAAGAATTGGATACTAGAATACAGGAATTAGTTGATTTAACAAGAGAAAAGTTTGGACTATGGGACTATTACTTGAAATCACACAGCTTCAATCGGAATGTAACTATTTTTAATGAAACGAATTATTCACTTTCAATGGAATGGTTACCTAACGATGTCAAGGAACCTGTGGACGAAGATGAGAATCCAGATGGAACTGCAGCAATTGACATAGATATTCAAACCCGCAGGTTTCAAAGTGCAATTTTCGTAATGGGTCAGACGTTTGCAAAAAATGGGGTAACCTTTGCAGATAAAAATGACATCATACAATGGATTGAGCAGGAAACCGGATTAATGTATGAACAACAATTTCAGCTTCGTAAGGAAGAAGACGGAGAGTTGCAATTTAGTGAATGTATTGATGGTATACGTGTTTCACCATCTGGATATATTGAGGTGAAATTTGACCAAGACGGCAGGCTCACTTCATTTTCAGTCCATGGGCACTTTCCTACAAAAGAAATGGTCAAAGTGGAACCATACAAACTGGACTTTAAAAAAATTGAGGACATAGCGAAGGAACAATTGAAATTACTCGAATTTCCATTATTTGACCAAGAACGTTTAGTAGCCGCATATGCAGTGGAGGAGATTTATGTTCGGAATGATCAAACATCCACGATCCCTTTTGAAACCAATGTAGATGTAAGGGGATATTTGAAACTGGATCAAGCTCTGTATTGGGATGAGCCGCTTGAGCACAAGTTTGAGCGAAAAGAATTTAATTGGCATAAGGAGGTTACGGTAGAACAAGCATTTTCCGGTGAAGCCTCTCCTGATTTACAACCAATCACAGAGGTCGAACAAGAAAAATGTATTGGGGTTGTTCGGGATTTTCTTCGTCAAGAATATCCAAACGATTCCGGAATCTGGATCTTAAAATCTCTTCATCGTGAAAATGGATATATTCATGCCATACTTAGAACGAATCGGCAGGATCAGCGAGTATTTCAGCGGAAAATGAATGTCATAATTGATTCAAAGACCCTTCAAGCTGTGAATTATATGGACAATCAGATGATGTGGGAGATGTTTGATAAATTTGAAGCACCTGGGAAAGTAGTAATCCGCAAAGAAGAAGCCTATGAAATACTTAAAGAGAAGTATGAGCTGATCCCTTATTATGTGTATGATTTTGACCAAAATCAGTATGTGCTATGCGGAAAAATAGATTGCCAGTTTGCAGTGAATGCATCAACGGGGAAAGTAGTAACGTTGGATGAGTTATAGAGATTTTTAATGGTAAGGCACCTATAACATTTGGGTGTCTTTTTTCTTTTTATGGTCAATAAATAAAATTTATAGCTGATATCCTAAGTTTATAGCCAATAATTTAAAAATATGGCTAATAATAAAAGTTTATGGCTATTAGCATAAATTACCCCAAATCCATTTGTAATCCCCAGTTCATCTTCTGTTCACATACCAATTATAAACTAATGGTATCAAGAGGGGGCGTACTGTCCCACCATGATTGGAGGAATAAAGATGAAAATGGCATTGAAAGAAATGAAGAAGAATAGGGTACGATTTTTGATTTTGGGTTCGATTGTGTTTCTTGTGAGTTTCTTAACGTTTATTATATCGGGCTTAGCAAACGGATTGTCGCAGGATAATGCAGCGTTAATTAAGAACCTGCCGGACGGTCAGTTTTACATGGCGAAAGATGCAGAACAAACGTATAATCTTTCAAAAATTGATCCAGAAACTCAGAGCGAAATGTTAACCAAGCATCAAGATGCTGTTGCTTTTTCGATTCAAATGGGGTTTCTAAATGAGCAAAATGGAAAACAAAGAAGTGTCGCATTTGTCACTTCAACCGATTCACCCCTATTCGAAACGGTGAATCCAGGAGAAATCATCCTTGATCAATCAATGAAGGATGCCGGGATAAAAATTGGTGACATCTTAACAAACAGTCAACATAATGGTGAATTCAAAGTGAAGGGCTTCGTCGAACAAAGTAAATACAGCCACGCGCCTGTTGCCTATATCAATCCTGAAGACTATCAAGAAATCTATCGTATAAGTGAAATGCAATTGATTTTTATACCGGGCGCAGACACACCGCAAAATGTTGAAAACTTACAGGCATTTTCACAAAAAGAGTTCCTAAATACTATTTCAAGCTATAAAGCAGAGCAAATGTCATTGAATATGATTATTTGGTTTTTAGTTGTCATTAGCGGGATGCTGTTTGCAATCTTTTTCTACATGATGAACATTCAAAAAATGGGACTGTATGGCATTCTTAAAGCCATTGGTGTAAAGACAAGTTCCTTATTTAAGATGATGTGGACTCAAATGGCCTTCATCACAGTCATTGCCCTGGGTCTATCAGTCTTATTAAGTCAAACCTTTAATATCCTTGCTCCAACTAGCATGCCGTTTCATTTAACATCGGAAACGACAGTCCAATTGTCCATGATATTTTTACTCATTGGCTTTGCTGGGGCAACACTTTCAGGAATCCAAATTAAAAAAGTTGAACCATTACAAGCGATCCAACAAGGAGAGATGTAAGATGACCATTTTTACAATTGATGATGTTCGAAAAACCTTTACAAATGGTGAAGTGAAAGAAGAAATTTTGAAAGGGGTCAACCTATCTATTAAAGAGGGTGAAGTCACCGCACTAGTTGGGGCGTCTGGTTCTGGTAAAAGTACACTCCTAACGATAGCAGCGGGCCTTCAACCTGCATCTGATGGAAAGATCGTATTTGCTGGTAAAAATCTTACAAAAATGGGCTCTGAACAGATTCGAAAAATGCGGGCAACGAAATTCGGATTTGTGTTTCAATTTGCTCATCTTGTCCCATTTCTTACTGTGGAGGAACAACTAGCACTTATGCTTGAAGTATCTGAAACGAAATTATCGAAACATGAGCAAAAAGAGGAAATAGATGCCATACTAAAAGTAGTGGAAATGGACCATCGGAGAAAAACGTATCCGTCCTCCTTATCGGGTGGAGAGAAGCAACGGGTGGCAATCGCCCGTGCTATTATTCATAAACCAAAGGTTCTTTTTGCAGATGAGCCGACTGCAAGCCTAGACTCAAAACGATCAACTGATGTAATAAAGCTCATTAGAAACATTACGAAAACCTTGAACATCACAACATTAATGGTAACGCATGACGAGGAAATGCTCCCATTTGCAGATCGGATTATAAAAATGAGCGATGGAAAGATCATACCAAATGCGGTTTAATTTGTGCTGGGACAGAGGGACAGATTCATTGTCCCATATTGGGGGTACTAAAATTGGCAACGATTTTACTTGTAGATGATGATCCGAATATTTTACAGCTTGTCCGTATTCATTTGACGGAACAGGGCTACCTTGTTCTTGAAGCAAAAGACGGAATGGCGGCCTTGGACATATTAAAAAAGGAACCGTGTGATTTAGCGGTTGTGGATGTGATGATGCCATACATGGACGGCTTTGCGCTAACGAGGGAGATACGTGCATTGTACAATATTCCGGTTGTACTTTTGACCGCGAAAGGCGAAATTGAGGACAAGGAGCAAGGGTTTCAAGCAGGTACCGATGATTATCTCGTTAAACCATTCGAACCAATGGAACTTACCTTTCGAATTAAGGCGCTGCTAAGACGATACGATTATCAAACAGATGAAGGAATCCTCCATATTGGCGAAACCACAATTAATAAAAAGAGCTACGAGGTCCAACTTGGTAGCCGGACAATCCTTTTACCCTTAAAGGAATTTGAGCTTCTGTATTATCTTGTTTCCAATCCAAGGCAGGTATTTTCGAGAGACCACTTAATTGAACAAATTTGGGGATTGGATTTCCAAGGGGACGAGCGAACCGTCGATGTACACATCAAAAGGTTAAGGGAACGGTTTTCAAAACTTACGGATGACTTTCAAATCAAAACAGTGCGTGGGATTGGCTACATGCTGGAGGCACATCGACCATGAAAACACTTTATGTCAAATTCATTGTCATCACGATGGGCATGATGTTCATAAGTTTTATCCTAGCCTTTATCATTTCGAATTCGTACTATCAACACAAACTGAAGCCGATTAATGATCAGAAAAACACACAAGTTGCACTGAACATTGCAGAATTTGCTGAAGCACATCCCGAGATTTCTTTAGGAGAGTATATGGAAAGCATTGCGGCTACCGGCTATCAGTTTTATCTGATTGACGAAGACGGAAACGGAATGTTCTTTGGAGAGACATTTCGGGACAAAAATCTTCCTGCTGCAATTGAACAAAAGGTACTTGAAGGGAAAGTTTTTCACGGTATTCTTCAGTTCCCGCAGGAAACCTTTGTGACCGGCTTTTTTGCGAATGAATTAAAAAATACAATTGGGGTTCCTTTGAACCATAATGGCAGCCGTTTTGCCCTTTTTATGAGGCCGAATATTAAGTTTCTCTTTAATGAGATGCATGTATTGTTCGGCTGGATTGGGGGATTAACGATTTTCATTAGCGTGGTAATGGTTTTGATCAATACAAGATATTTGGTGAAGCCGATTTCCGATTTAACGAAGGCAACGAAATCCTTGGAGTCCGGTGATTTTAATGTGGATGTGGATACGAATCGTCATGATGAGCTAGGTGTGCTTTCAAAAAGCTTTTTGCAAATGGCCCGGAAACTGGAGCAGACAGATGATATCAGGAAGGAATTTATCTCAAATATTTCTCATGATATCCAATCGCCGCTTTCCAATATAAAAGGATACACAAGCTTACTTGAGAAGGAATCGAATACATCAGAGGAAAAGAAGCAATATGTTTCGATTATTAATGGTGAAATTAAGAGGCTTTCAAGCTTAACGAAACAACTGTTATTGCTTGCTTCACTTGATCGAAATGAAGAAATCTTAAAGAAAAGAACATTTAATCTTGGCCAGCAAATGAAAGATTTAATCCGAAATTATCAATGGTTGATTGGTGAAAAGGGAATTATGCTAGGGTTTACTTTACCAGATATTGAGATTGTCGGTGACCCTACATTACTAAATACAGTGTGGGATAATCTTTTATCAAATGCAATTAAATACAATAAGCCTGATGGCAATATTGAAATTTCAGTAGAAGAAAAGGGAGAATCGGTCTTTATCAAATTCGAGGATTCTGGAATCGGGATGAAAAATTCAGAGGTGGAAAGGATTTTTGATCGTTTTTATAGAGCGGATAAATCACGTACGCGCTCAATTGAAGGAACGGGACTTGGTTTATCAATCGTTAAAATGATTGTTGACCTGCATGATGGGTGCATTTCCGTTTCGAGCAAAGAAAATGAAGGAACAACTATTAACGTAGAATTGCCAGTAAAATAGATTGTAATCTTCTATTCATCCTCCGTTCACATTTCTTTGATATTGTTAAGAAAAATGAATGGAGGAAATGAAATGAATAAAAATAGTTTACTCTTATTAAGATTTGCAAGTCTATTTGGTCTAATCGGGGCGATACTTGGGGCCCATATGGCGGGTTCAGGTTCATATGCGTTTCGACCAGTGCATGCGCATATTTTAGTCGTAGGATTTTTGAGTTTGTTTGCATGGGCTGTTTTTTATAAAGTGTTTCAGGTCGAGCAAACAATCCTAACAAGAATCCACGTTTGGACGGCAATCATTGGCTCAACCGGATTAACAGTGGGAATGTGGTTATACATGGTAAAACCATTTCCGCTCCCAGAAGGCGTAACCCTCATCGTTTACATTGGCGGTGGTGTAGCGTTACTTGTGAGCTTCATTACGTTCTTCCTCATCACTTTGTTCACAAAAAAGTAATGGGACGAGGGATCTATCCCTCTGACCCTATTTCTTATTATTAATGATTTTTGGGCGATCTTCCATTTGTGGCGGTTCCTCAAACCATTGATGTTTGATCATGAGTTTAACGCCGTCTTCACCGTAAAAGTAGATATCCTTCACAATAGCTGCGGTTTTCATGGTAATGTCGTTGCGCAACATAAAAAAAGTGCCGAAGCTGCCTCCCACCATACTGAATCCATTCAATAAATATGTACAATACATCATCAATTTATCAGAAAAGGGAACAACCGTTGAAGCTGTGACCGTACTGCCAGAGGTTGCAGAAAACTGAACATCGCTCTCTAAAAGAATTTCTTCAAAAATTCTTATTTGTTTCTTTGAAAGTTCTTTTCCTTTTATAAAATATTGTTTAACTTCTTTGTTTTTTGCACATTGGGCAAATCCCGTCATTAATTGCATCCCAATATTATTTGTTTCAACACTGTGGTGAAGAAATCCTAATTCGATATGATTTAAGGCTCTTTTATCATTGAAAAGGTTAAATCCTTTCATATAATCTTTACTTTTTACGAACTCCGTTGATTTGGGCAGTGTTGCTTTTGGTGGCAGAGTAAGTACGCCTTTTTTTAATAAATAAAGGGTCGCTAATTTATAAACCTTATGAGTGACGACGGTTAGCCCTTCATAAATCGTCATGACGTCTATTCGGTAAGCCATATTCATATTGATTGTATACATGCCCATACTTACCTCTTTTAAAATTCGGAGGAACATAATATCAAATCCGTTGTCAAAAAGGCTAGGAGCATCTAAATTAACATCCTCTTTTTTAAACCCATTCGGCACTACAATTCCTTCACTCTCATACACTTTTTCAATTAATTTTACGTAATAGTCCAATTCCTGCCACAGCATGCCCATGATATTCTTTGCTTCCTGATCATTTGATTTCTCAAGAAAGTACTCTAATACTCGAAGGATCAGTGTTTTTTCCTGATAGGTAAGCCAAAGCGTCCCAATTTCAGCTGCACTTAATGGATTATCGTGTTTGAACATTAAGGTTCTACTCCTTGCACTTCTTTTACTTGAAGTATGTTTCTTCTAAGTGAAAAATATGCAAAAGAATTTGGACAAATGGAGTGACAGATGAAAAGTTACATTCCCAAGCTGACCTGCATAGGATAATTTATCAATATGTGGAGGGATCATGAAAAAATGTATTATATACCTTATATGTATCCATATCATTACCATCAATATTATCATCACCAACATCATCCGTACTATATGAATGTACCTATGCATCACTGGGATTATTATCAAACACCTATCTATCGAGAAAAACATGAGTTAAAAGATCATGGGAAAAAGCCTTATGTAGTTAACATTAATGAAGCAACAAAGCAAAACAATACGTATCGCACTGCGATTTGGACAGGTGACCACCTGCAAGTAACCTTAATGAGTCTCCATGTAGGTGAAGATATTGGGCTCGAAATGCACCCACATGTAGACCAATTCTTACGTCTTGAGCAAGGGCATGGAATTGTTCAAATGGGAAATAGAAAAGACCATTTGGATTTTGTGCGTGAGGTTAATGACGACTCCGCCATTTTTATCCCGGCTGGTACCTGGCACAATCTAACCAATACAGGAAACATCCCATTAAAGCTGTATTCCATCTACGCACCACCAAACCATCCATTTGGAACTGTCCATAAAACGAAAAAGGCCGCAATGGAAGCCGAACACGAGCATCACTAAACAAATCCATAATCACTGGACCAAAATAGGGCAAAGCCATAAGGCTTTGCCCTATTTTCGTTGGGGCGCTATCACGACGATACCTGTTAAGAAATTTAGAGAATAACCAGTTATGGCTGCTCATAGTATGTAGTATGAGGGAGGAGGCAGTGATTTGAGCGATGAGCGTAAGGTGAATAGAAATCGTAAAGATGAACAGTTGGATCAATTCAGGGTAGATGATCGAGGGAAAAAGCTTACAACAAATCAAGGGCTTAAGGTATCGAATGATGAATTTTCTTTAAAAGCGGGGGTACGTGGCCCTACGATAATGGAGGATTTTCATTTTCGTGAAAAAATGACGCATTTTGATCATGAACGAATTCCAGAGCGGGTTGTTCATGCTCGTGGTTTTGCGGCATTTGGTGATTTCCAGGTGTATGACAATAGCATGAAGAAGTATACAAGAGCAAAATTCTTACAGAATCCAACTGTAAAGACACCTGTTTTTGTTCGGTTTTCAACAGTCGTAGGTTCACGCGGATCCGCAGATACAGTTCGTGATGTGAGGGGGTTTGCAACCAAGTTTTATACAGAAGAAGGAAACTATGATTTGGTGAGTAACAATATCCCAATCTTTTTTATCCAGGATGCGATTAAATTTCCGGACATGGTCCACGCAATCAAACCAGAGCCAAATAACGAGATTCCCCAAGCATCCTCTGCCCATGACACATTTTGGGATTTTGTCGCAAATAACCAAGAAACTGCCCATATGATCATGTGGCTGATGTCAGACCGGGCGATACCAAGAAGCTTCCGGATGATGGATGGTTTCGGGGTTCACACTTTCCGTCTGGTCAATGAGGAAGGCAAATCACACTTTGTTAAGTTCCATTGGAGATCAACGCTTGGCGCACATTCCCTTGTGTGGGATGAAGCACAAAAAATTGCCGGAAAGGATCCTGACTTCCACCGCCGAGACTTATGGGAAAACATTGAGAAAGGGAATTTTCCAGAATTTGAATTAGGTGTCCAAATTCTTGCTCAAGAAGATGAGTTTAAATTTGATTTTGATATTTTAGATGCCACAAAAATATGGCCTGAGGAAGATATTCCAGTAAAAATCATTGGAAAGATGACATTAAATCGGAATGTGGACAATGCATTTACTGAAATAGAACAAGTTGCTTTTCATCCGGGACACGTGGTGCCGGGGATCGATTTTACGAATGACCCATTATTGCAAGGGCGTTTGTTTTCATACACAGATACCCAATTAATCCGTCTTGGTGGACCAAACTTTCACGAAATCCCAATTAATCGGCCAGTATGTCCATTCCATAATAATCAGCGTGATGGCTATCACCGGCAAACAATTAATGTCGGCAATGTGAGCTATAACAAGAATTCATTAGCGGGGAATACACCAGCACCAGCAAGTGTTGAAGAAGGTGGGTTTGCACATTATCAAGAAAAGGTTGAAGGACGAAAAGTCCAAGCAAGAAGTGAAAGCTTTAAGGACTTTTTCACACAAGCAACTCTTTTCTGGAATAGCATGAGTCAACCTGAAAAAGAGCATATCCAGGCTGCTTTTCAATTTGAGTTGGGTAAAGTTCAGAGTAAATCCGTTCAACAGCAAGTGGTAGACATGTTTGCGAATGTTAATCTTGGATTGGCGACCGATATAGCGAATTATCTAGGTGTGAACCCGCCAAAAGGTGGTGGATCAAACATAAAAAAATCCTCTCCTGCACTTAGTCAGCTCAACACAAAATTCAGCCCAAAAACTAGAAAAGTTGCAGTCATTCTGACAGATGGTTTTAATGGACCAGATGTAAAAAATATACTTAAAGACTTGAAAGCGAATGGAATACAACCTGAAATCATTAGTGAAAAGTTAGGATCAATTAAGGGCACGGATGGTACCGAGCTTAAGGTGGACCACACCTTTTTAACATCTGAATCGGTATTATTTGATGGAGTACTGATGGTGAGAGGAAGTAGAAAAAGCAAGAAGTTTAATAAGGATGCAGCACACTTTATCTATGAAGCCTACACACATTATAAGCCAATTGGAGCAATCGGAGAAGGGAAAAAGTGGCTCGAGGTTAATCACATTGAAAGCGCTCCGGGTGTGATTTTTTCTGACGATAAGGGGCAATTTGAAAAGGAATTTACTAATGCAGTAAAACAGCATCGGTTCTGGCAGCGTGAAATAGATTAGTAGTTGGCTCATTATTCAATATCGGTATACCAACTTCTTAAAATCAACTAGTTGGTATACCGCAAAAGAGCCTAGCGGTATATCAACCGCACCAAATCTACTAGTTGATATACCGCAAAAGGGCCTAGCGGTATATTAACCGCACCAAATCTACTAGTTGATATACCGCAAAAGAGCATAGAGGTATATCAACCGCACCAAATCTACTAGGTGATATACCGCAAAAGAGCCTAGAGGTATATCAACCGCACCAAATCAACTAGTTGATATACCGAGAAAGAGTATACCGATTACCGTCCCACTTTTTATTCATGATTGTGAAACGTCTCACTATACAACATAAAATCCTCAATTTTATCCCTGTTCGGTTCAAAGCCAATACCTGGCCCCTTTGGAACCTCAATATATCCATCCGTCATCGTAACCTCTGGGGTAATAATATCTTCTTTCCAATAATGAGCGGAGGGGGCAGTATCTCCAGGTAACGTGAAGTTTGCCAGACTCGTGATAGCGATATTATGTGCTCGGCCAACACCTGCTTCAAGCATGCCACCACACCACATTGGGATATTGTTCCTTTCACACAGCTCATGAATCTTTAACGATTCAGTAATACCACCAACTCGACCGATTTTTAGATTGATGATTTTGCCACTCCCGATCTCGATTGCTTTCCGAACATCTTCTGCTGTGTGAATGCACTCATCCAAGCAAATTGATGTATTCAACTCTTTTTGCAATCTCGCATGATCAATCAAATCATCATAGGCAAAAGGCTGCTCGACCATCATGAGATTGAACTCATCCAATTGTTTAAGGTATGGAATATCATCAATGGTGTACGCACAATTTGCATCCGCCATCAGCGGAATATCAGAAAATTCTCTGCGAATCGCTTTTAAAATAGTCATATCCCAACCTGGCATAATTTTAACCTTAATGCGTTTGTAGCCATTCGTTACAAAGCCCTCAATTTTTTGAAGTAATTCTTTTTCAGTCTTTTGAATCCCAACACTTACCCCAACTTCAATTTTCTCTTTTACACCGCCAATAGCTTTAGCCAATGAAATACCTTTTTCCTTCGCATACAGGTCCCAAATTGCTCCATCTAAAGCGGCCTTTGCATTATAGTTTCCGCGTAAATCCTTGAAGGCTTTCGATACATCATCAGGGTGCCCGATTTCTGTTTTCATAAGCTTTGGAATTAAAATATCCTTTAACATATGCCAATTCGTTTTAACCGTTTCCTCGTGATAAATAGGGATGGCATCAGAGACGGTTTCCGCCCAACCTGAGATACCGCTTTTCGATTTTACCTCCACCAAAATAAAGTCTTTATCTGTTAGTGTTCCAACACTTGTTTTAAAAGGGGTGAGCAATTGCATTCTCATATATCGCAAAACAATACTTTTAACTTCCATACCTGAATCACCTCGTTAATATTATTTTTCTAAAAGGTACATGTACTGCCCCTCAAGTTCAGGATCTTTTATTAAATCAGTGACAACCCAGCCGTGATTCAAATAATGAGTAAACACTTGCTTCGTTTTTTCCCTCCACATTAACGCAACACGAAAGTTCTTACTCTTTATTTCTTGAAAATTACTAGGTACCGGAACCAACAATGTCTTGCTGGATGCTTCCAAATTAATTTCACCAGGTGATAAACACTCATCTTCAATTTCCGTACTAATTAAGACCATTGCATTATTAAAATTAATGTTTCTATTATCATGTCCTCTTCCGTTAACAGCCCATTCTACGACGAATCGATCCGTGGCAAGACCGTCATTCATACCATCTGTCATATCACCATAGGCATTTTCGATATAAGAGGTACACACGGCCCCTAATTTATGCAGGTTCAAATTGCCGTTTACTGTTTCAAGTGGGTCATACGTCCAAGTAATTAAATCATAACCCATTTCAGCGGCCAATTTCCTTTGTTCATGTTTTAAATTTTCACCGATTCCTAGCTTTCGAAAGTCAGGATGAATCCCAAGGCTATGAGAAACAAGGTAAGGCTTTTTCCCATCAAATCCAGGAAAACTATATTGGAAGCCAATTAGCTCGTCCTTGTAAAAAGCACCTAAAATAAATCCGCCGTTTTTTATAGTGGCAGCTGTATGACTGATAGGAACCGTGTCCTCTGGACTCCAAACCATTGATTCTAGTTTGTGGACTTGCTCCAATTCTTTAATAGATTTTACATTCCTAATCGTCATTGAAGATAAAATTTCTAGTTGCATTGTTTCCCTCCTACTTTTCCGTCTAAAAAACGTATACCTTCATTATAAAATGATCATCAAGGATAAATAAAGGAAGGACAAGGGGACAGGTTCGTGACTCAACAGGGACCTGTCCCTCTGTCCAATAGCATAAAAAAGTGCCTGCATTCCACGGATATATGGAAGCAAGCACTCCTCAATCATAACAGCTATTACTTATCTAAAAAGAATAAGCTTAATTCTGGTACGAAACTAATAATGATAATGTCTACAATTAATATAATTAGGAACGGGATGATAGCCCGCACGACTTTTTCCAATCGAAGATTTGCGATATTGGAAGCTACGAATAAGTTTATTCCTACCGGTGGTGTAATAAAACCAATCGCAAGGTTAACAACGAGGATAACCCCAAAGTGAACTGGATCGATACCGACGGCTGTTGTAACTGGAAGCAAGATTGGTGCCATGATGATAATCGCAGCGGATGTTTCTAAGAATGTACCTACAATCAACAGAATGATATTAATAATAATCAGAACGACAATCGGATTTGATGAAATCTCAAGTAGTGAATTTGTGATTTGAAGTGGAATCTGTTCCCTCGTTAAAATAAATCCAAATATCGATGCACAGGCAATGATAAACATAATAACCGCCGATGTTACGGCTGATTGAATAAAGACCTCCGGTAAGTCTTTCCATTTTATTTCACGATAGATAAACAGACCAACAATCAAACCGTATACGACTGCTACAACCGAAGCCTCGGTTGGAGTAAAAATCCCGCCGTAGATTCCGCCAAGAATGATAACGGGCATTAAAATCGCAAGGATTGCTCGATTAAAAGATGTGAAAACATCACGCATTGAGCTCTTTTCTTCTTTTCCATAACCACGTTTTCTAGAAATAAAGTAAGCAACTACAATTAATGAAAGACCAACAAAAATACCAGGTATTATTCCAGCAATAAATAAATCACTAATCGATGCTCCAGCGATAACACCAAATAAAATCATTGGTACACTTGGTGGAATCATGACACCGATCGTACCACCGGCTGCTTGAATTGCAGTTGAGAAGCTTTTATCATAGCCTTTTTGAACCATTGCCGGGATCATGATCGCACCAACGGCTGCTGTTGTTGCCGCACCAGATCCTGAAATAGCGGCAAAGAACATACAGGTAACAACGGATACCATTGCCAAACCACCATGCATTCTTCCAACGATCGTCATGGCAAAATCAACGAGTCTTTTTGAAATGCCACCAACTTCCATTAACTTTCCTGCTAAGATGAAGAAGGGGACAGCCATTAATGTGAAGGAGTCTGTTGATGTGAACATTTTTTGGACGATAACCATTAATGGAACATTGTCCTGAATCATCAGTACAATCATCGAAGCGAGTCCAAGAGCAACAGCAATTGGTATATTAATAAAGAAAAGAACAATTAAAATTCCAAATAGTAACCAAGCCATCAGTTCTTCGCCTCCTTATTCCATTCAGAAATTACGACATAAAGCAGATTGATTATGAACAGGATGCTAGATATCGGAATAACTGTATAGATATATCCCATCGGTATTTGCAGGACAGGAGACTTCTGAATCATACTGCGTTCGATAAAGTCAAAGCTGTGAATGATGACTTGCGAAAAGAAAAAGATGACAAGAATCGCAATAATCACATTTAGCACTTTTTTTACTTTGGGTCCAAAAGCATCATAAAGAATCTCAACACCGGGGTGTGCTTTTACACTCATTCCATAACCTGCTCCGATGAATGTGGTCCACACAAGTAAATAACGCCCTAATTCCTCTGTCCAAGCTAACGGCTGTTCAAGGACGAATCGGAAGAGAACCTGTAAAAAGACAACAACTACCAAAACAAAGAATAGAACTATTAATATCCATTTAAAAAATCCGTTTATTAAATCTACTACTTTTTTCACCTGTATTTCCCCTTATGGTAAAAAAACTTGGATTGTGCGAAGGCACTCACCAAGTTTTTTATTTAGATTAATTCCCGTTTAAGATTGCATCGATATTTTCTTTACCAAAGTCTTTTTCGTATTTTTCATATACGGATTGAATGGCATCACGGAATGGTTGTACATCAACATTTTCGATTACTTCCATACCCGCGTCTTTTACAACTTGTAAAGAATCAGTATCAGCTTTTGTACTAAGTTCACGTACTTTGTCACCAGCAATCTTTGCTTCTTCCTTAAGAATTTCTTGGTATTCAGCAGGAAGTGTATCAAAAACAGATTTACTAAACATAACAACAGCTGGTGAGTAAATATGTCCTGTTAGGGTCATGTATTTTTGGTTTGAATCAAAAAGCTTATACGTATCTGCGATGATTAATGGATTTTCTTGTGCATCCACTACGCCTTGTTGAAGGGCAGTTAATGCTTCGTTCCATGCCATTGGTGTTGGTTGAGCGCCAAGTGCATTAAATGCATCAAGGTGTATTTGGTTTTCTTGCGTACGGATTTTTAATCCTTTTAAGTCTTCAGGTTTTGTGATTGGGTGTTTGCTGTTGGTGATATGGCGGAAACCATTTTCAGCCCAAGCAAGTCCAACAAGACCAACATCTTCCATACCAGCTAAAAGATCTTGACCAACTTGTCCATCAAGAACAGAATAAGCATGTTCTCTTGATTCAAATAAGAATGGTAAATCAACAATCCCGATTTGTGGGTAGAAGTTTGCAATCGGTGCTGTAGATGAAATGGACATATCAGCTGTACCAAGTGTAAGAGCTTCTGTTAATTCTCTCTCTGCTCCTAATTGGTTCAGTGGGAAAATTTCAATATTAACTTTTCCATTCGTGCGCTCTTTTACATTTTTAGCTAAGTCAAGCAAAGCAAGATGATAAGGGTGTTCTTCAGTTTGAGAATGCCCTGCCTTAAAGTTGTATGTCTTTCCTTCGTCTTTAGCGCCTTCAGATGAAGAGTCGCCTTCTTTACTGGATTCAGTACCTCCACATGCTGCTAAAACTAGAGCAAACACTAGAAATAGTACCATCCATGAAAGTTTTCTTCCTTTCATGATAAAGCCCCCTATTGTCAGAAAATTTTAGATGATATTGAACATTATAACATCTTTTCGATATTTTTCTACAATATTTTATGTTTTTTGATATTTTTTTAAATGGACGCGTTTACAGGAAAAAGTAGGGGTTGTTATTATATTTGAATAGTACTTTCTAGGTTTTAATACAAAAAAAGAGAATCGTTCACTATGAACGATTCCCTATAATGCTATTTCCCAAGCCCTTGTAAGTACTCAACTAACACATTGATTTGATTATCATCAAGTTGGTCCTTGAATGGAGGCATTCCGGCACTACCATTTTTGATTTGTTCAATTAATTTATCTGTGTCTTTAACAATGTCGCTATTCATTAATTTTGGCCCATTGTGTCCGCCTTCACCGTTGTCACCATGACATGCTAAACAATTGTTTTTGTAAACATCCATACCCTCATGGGCTGTTGACTTATCTGTTTCTTCCTTATCTTGCTTCTTATCAGTAGCTGATGGGTCATTAGCTGTCGGTGATTTGTTGATTTTATCTTCAGGTATTTCTTCTAGAGATGCATATGCGCCTTCTAAAGAGAATGTATAAATCTTGTCACCATGGGTAGTTCCAGCAAGTGAGTTACCCGCAGCAAAAATAGAGATATATTGTTTACCATCAATTTCATATGTGATAGGAGGTGCATTTGCCCCCGCGTCCATTTTAAACTCCCATAATTCGTCCCCATTCGTTGCATCAAAGGCAATTACTCGGCCATCATTATGGCCAGCAAACAGGAGATCTCCTTTTGTGGTTAATAGCCCACTATAAGCGATTGTATCCCAATGTTTCTGCCAAACAATTTTATTCGTTTTAATATCCATTGCTGTAACAACACCACGACCAGGTGCCGTTTTTACTGGCTGCCATATACTGCCAAGCCATTGTTCACCTTCTTTGTATTTATTAGCCTCATCACCTTCATGATGTGAGAATGAGAAATACGTATCATTTGCTAATAAGTAAAAAAGCTCTGTATTTGGGTTATAGGCCGATGGTGGCCAGTTTGCTCCACCTTGTGGGCCAGGCTTTAATGTAACAAATTCGTCCCAGAATGGTGTATAGATCGATCCGATTTTTCCTTTCCAACCTTCAGGAAAATCCTTTTTAACATCTTCCTCTGTTACTTCCTGTGGAATAAAAGCATCACCAACAGGGAACGGCTGGGTTGCAGATGTTTTTTGTCTTTCATCTTGGGGAACAGGCTTTTCTTCAATCCCGATAAGCGGCTCACCATTTGTTCGATCCAATATGTAGACCCAACCTGTTTTTCCAGCTTGTGCAATTCCTTTTCGCATTTTCCCATCCATTTCTACATTAAATAGAACGACTGGGTTAGGGGCATCCATATCCCAAATATCATGGTGCACTTCTTGGAAATGCCATTTATATTCACCCGTTTTTGCATCTAATGCTAGAACGGAATCTGAAAATAAGTTATCCCCTTCACGAGTGCTTCCATCAAGGTCTGCAGACGGATTACCAGTAGAGAAATAGATAAGACCTAATTCAGGGTCAATGGCTGGTGTTTGCCATACAGCTGCACCGCCTCTTTTCCAAGCATCGGTATCCTTTGGCCAAGTGTCATGCCCAATTTCATCTGGTCCCGGAACCGTGTGCTTTCTCCAAACCTCTTCACCCTTTTCAGCATCATATGCGGCAACAAATCCACGAATCCCGTATTCACCGCCGGCAATACCTGTATATACCATGCCATTATAATAAAGAGGTGCACTTGTAATGGTATAACCTTTGTTCCAATCTTCCACTGTAGCTTCCCAAATAAATTCGCCTGTTTTTTGATCCAAGGCAATTAATCTTGCATCTAAAGCTCCGACAAATACTTTACCGTCACCTAATGCAACACCCCGACTTGTCCATCCACAGCAGACGGTATCTAAATTGGCAGCTAACTCAGGACGGTATTCCCAAATTAATTCACCCGTTTTTGCATCGATGGCTTGTACGTCATCTGCTCCAGTAATGGTGAACATAACCCCATCATAAACGATTGGTGTTGCTTCACCTGAGTACTTGAATTCATAACCAGATCCGAGACTTGTGACCCATTCGGCTTTTAAACCTTTAACGTTGGACTTAGTGATCTTATCTAATGGAGAGTATCTTCCATTAAAAATATTCCCACCGTTTGTAATCCAATCACCTGCTGGTGCAGCAGTTAAATCATCCCCAGAAAATTTAGGGGCAATTTTTCCTGGGTAGTCCATATGCTGTACCGAAAAATGTTTGTCATTGTCGGCATTTTGATTTTCTTTTACTTGGTTTTCAATGCCTTGTTCAGCCTGTTCTTCCTCGCCGAGATTTTGTGAAATAATCACACCTGCACCGATCGCAATCACAAGAAGCACGGCAATAATAATCCATCCAAACTTACCCATACTTTTAAAACTCCTTTCCATAGTGATAATGGTGATAATTGCTAAAATAGCTTTTTATAATTTGCCCTGCTTTACATAAAATAATCATGTTTTAATAGTGAATTTGAGAGGATAATCAGAGCTTTTTTTAATATTCCAAACAAAACAGGAAAAACTTTCTTCAATTAATTTTGTAAGCAAAATAATTGTCATGTTACTTAATCTATGTTAGATTTAAGTTATGTAACATGAGTGGGAGGATAAACTGATGGAGTTTGTCGATCCAATACGGGACGTAAATAAAATCAATGAAATTAAAGATGTATTAAAAAAACAGTCCCAAAGAGATTTATTGCTTTTTGTTTTCGGGATTAATACAGGGATTAAGGTAAGTGATTTACTCTATTTGCGAGTCAAGGATGTATGGGATGAATCAGGGATGAAGGAATTCCTATATGTGAAGGACACTACAAGCGGGGAAGTAAATGCCTTTTACTTAAACAATATGATTAAAAAAGAACTCAGTGAGTATTTACAAACAATAGAATACGAATACAGTGATTTCTTATTTAAATCAAAAAAAGATAACCAGCCAATCTCTAGACAACAGGCCTATCGGATCATCAATCATGCTGCTAGAGAGGTCGGGATTCCTGGGAAAATTGGCATGCATACGCTTCGGAAAACATTTGGTTATCACGCCTACCTAAAAGGAATTGCAATTTCCATCTTAATGGACATCTATAACCATCATTCCCCATCAGAGACATTCAAATATATCGGAATTAACAAGGAAGAGAAGAGTTTAGTGAAAGTGGATGTTAATTTATAACTTTAATCAGCGAAATCACAGAATAAGTCTAGGGAATGATGTCTTTGACCGACATCGTGTGGGCATAAAAAAGCTCCACCCAAAGGTGGAGTACTTATAAAAAGTCATCATCATCTACATTTGTATTCATATCAACGTTTGTAAAGTCGGTGACGATATCGTCATTCACTTGGACCTGTAACGTTTTCTGGTCTATCATAAATTTAAAAATACCGTTATTAAAGTCGGTGCCAAACTCTTTGAAGAAGATTCCTTCGTAAACAACATCTTTTGTATGCTTAAAGATTAGGCGATATTGATCATCGTCATTAACTAAATATGCACGACAACCCTTTTCAAATTGACCTTCCGTATTTTTAAGAAAACGTGCAACTGAAATGATATGGAGGTCAACAAAAGGGATTTCTTTCAGTAATGAATTTATAATTGAACCTTTCGCGATTTGCTCCCAGCGACTTTGTGCGGTTTGGCCAAGTATAATTTGGGTAATATTTTTCTCCCTGGCAACATCGGCAATCACTTTTGAAATTGGCCTTTTTTCATCGTCCTTCATAATAAATGCATCAGCACTATGTTGGTCAGCTAATTCCTTCCATCGCGTAATATAATTTACTTTCTCAGGATCAAGATCATCGAAAGGTTTCGGGTCTACGGTTAAGATATATAGTGGACAGTCTAGCATTTTGGCAATCTTGCAACCGCGTTGGATAAGCCGTTCACCATTTGGACCATAATATACACAGACAAGAATACTTTCGTCCATGCGTTCTTTTTTCATTCTCATTATTACTCACCTCAGAGTTGATGTGAAATCATTGGCCTAGCCAATTTTCCGTTTCATAAATACCTAGAAAATAAGGAAACCTTATAGAAAGTCCCTCATTCTGCCGGGCTTACATTTAACACACCACCTATAAATTATAAAAGCGCAAGGCGCCTGCCTATCGGTGACAGGCATAAGACGAGCGCTGACAGAAGGTGCAGTTTACCTTCCGAAGCGATTGGCTTATGACCCCGAGCCGATGGCGCCTAGAGCTAGACATTGAAAACTAAGTAAACTATGTATGACTATATCGCATGCCACAAAATGAGTCAATCCATTCAGGAGATTTGTAAAAAATATCCGATTTAAGGAGGGGATTCCATTGTATTGGTTCCATATTTTAATCATGCTGCCATTTATCTTTGCCGTGTTTGTTCCTATATTATATAAATTTATTCCACGTATTCATACGGGCTGGTTCGTTCTCTTCGTGCCACTTCTGATATTTTCTTACCTTATAACATATATTCCCAATATTGCAAACGGGAATACCATCATCTCAAGTTTACCTTGGATGCCTTCCTATAATATCAACTTTACAACCTATATCGATGGTTTAAGTTTAATTTTTGGTTTGTTAATATCTGGTATTGGTGCATTAGTCATCTTATATTCCATTTTTTACTTATCAAAAGAACGTGAAGAACTTCATAACTTTTACGTTTATTTACTGATGTTTATGGGTGCGATGCTTGGTTTAGTGTTCTCCGATAATATATTTGTATTATATGTATTCTGGGAAATGACGAGCGTGTCATCCTTCTTATTAATTGCTTATTGGTATGAGCGTGAAAAGTCACGATATGGTGCACAGAAGTCGATGTTAATTACGATTTTTGGCGGATTGGCGATGCTTGCTGGACTCATTATGATTGCGAGCAGTTCAGGAACATACAGTATTCGTGAAATGATATTGAATGTTGAGTCGATTTACTCAAGTGAATTATTCATACCGGCAATGGTATTAATCCTGCTTGGTGCTTTTACAAAATCAGCTCAATTTCCGTTTAGCATTTGGTTGCCAGATGCGATGGAAGCACCAACACCGATCAGTGCGTACTTGCACTCAGCCACAATGGTAAAGGCGGGCATCTATTTAGTTGCGCGATTAACTCCTGTATTTGGCGGCTCCAGTGTCTGGTTTTGGCTTGTTACGGGTGTCGGATTAATCACCTTGCTTTATGGATCAGTCAATGCGGTACGTCAGACAGATTTAAAAGCGTTATTAGCATATTCGACAATCAGTCAATTGGGTTTGATAATGAGTCTTTTAGGTCTTGGCTCTGCTGCAATGTATTTCGGATTGGGAGACGAAACCGTGATTTATGGGACGGCTACCTTTGCTGCTATTTTTCATTTAGTGAACCATTCAACCTTTAAGGGAAGCCTTTTTATGGTAGTTGGGATCATTGACCATGAGACGGGGACTCGTGATATTCGAAGACTTGGTGGGCTGATGCAGCTTATGCCTATTTCCTTTACGCTTACGGTGATTGGTGGCTTTTCAATGGCAGGCTTACCTCCATTTAATGGTTTCCTAAGTAAGGAAATGTTTTTTGCTGCGGTAAATCATGTTGCAAAAATGGATTTTTTCCATATGGGGACAATTGGGATACTCATTCCTATAGTCGCATGGATTGCAAGTGTATTTACATTCATCTATTGCATGATTCTTGTATTTAAAACGTTTAGAGGGAAAAATAAGCTTGATAAAACCCGAGTAGTCCATGAAGCACCATTAGGAATGCTGATTTCACCAATTATTTTAGGTTCACTTGTCATTCTTGGTTTCTTTTTCCCGAATCTACTTTCGAATTATTTATTAAAGCCGGCATTGACTTCCATATTACCAGTGCTCTCTGAGGCAGAAGTACTGGAACTCAACATAGAAGCTTGGCATGGTTTTTTAAGTCCAGAACTATGGATGACAATTGGCGTAGTTGTTCTCGGGACGATTCTTTATGTCAATCTTAGAAAATGGTACCGAATGTATAATTCCTATCCACAGTCACTGACGATTAACAATCTTTATAATCTTGGATTAGATAAAATGGAGAATCTTTCTGGTTCAATCACCAATTTTTATATGACAGGTTTCATTCGGGATTATTTAGTTTATATTTTTGGCTTCATGATCATAGTTGTCGGAGGGTCGATCTGGTTATTTGATGGAGTTTCCTTTGATTCCTCAAACGATAATCCGGTGACACTATTTGAAATAGCGATTATGATCGCTACGGTTGTTTCAGCGGTTTCTGTGTTATTTTCAAAAACGAGAGTTACTTCCATCGTCGCGGTGGGGGCACTTGGATTTTTAATTGCGTTCTTCTTTGTATTGTTCCGTGCACCTGATTTGGCTTTGACCCAACTTGTTGTGGAAACTGTGACGACTGCTCTGTTCTTGTTATGTTTTTATCACTTGCCACAATTTCACAAGGAAATAACAAGAATCCCATTTAAGCTAACAAATGCGATTATCTCCATCGGGGCGGGAGCGGTAGTAACGATAGTGGCTTTATCTGTGAATGGAAATCGACTGTTTGATTCCATTTCCAGCTACTATGAAAATGCTTATGAGCTTGCAGGTGCAAAAAATATCGTCAATTCAATCCTTGTTGATTTTCGTGGGATTGATACGATGCTCGAGATTCTTGTGTTAACTATTGCGGGTCTTGGTGTTTATTCATTAATCAAGCTGCGTTTAGCAAAGGAGGGATCAGATGAAGGAGCCGAATGATGTCATTATCCGCAGTGTAACGAAGGTTGCCGTAATTATCATTTTTACATTTGCAATCAACCTGTTTATTTCGGGTCACCACCATCCGGGCGGAGGTTTCATTGGAGGCTTAACCTTTTCGGCTGGATTGGTTCTTCTGTTCCTCACCTATGATATTGAAACGGTTCGTAAAAATCTGCCCCTCGATTTTAAAGTGGTTGCGGCAATTGGGGTATTGATCGCAGTAGGGACTGGGTTTGGAAGCATGCTTTTTGGTGCACCATTTTTAACACAAACCTATGGATATATTGAGCTTCCTGTTTTCGGGGAAACAGAGATTGCTTCAGCTGTTTTATTTGACGTAGGTGTCGCCTTGGCAGTCATTGGAACATCCCTCACAATTATTATGAGTATAGGGGATGATCGATAATGGAAACTTTAATGTCTATTCTAGTAGGAATCTTATTTTCAATCGGGATTTATCTGATCTTAACGAAAACTCTATTACGAATCATTTTAGGAACCTCTATACTCGGTCATGGTGTGAACTTACTCATTATCACAATGGGTGGACTTGAAAAAGGTGGACCACCCTTACTGGGAATAAAGGGATTATCCTATGTTGATTCATTGCCGCAGGCACTTCTTTTAACAGCAATAGTTATTAATTTTGCTACAACAGCATTATTTTTAGTGCTAAGTTACCGTGCATACAAGGTGTTAGGCACGGACGATACGAGAAGCTTGAGAGGTAAAAGCGATGGGTAATTTAGTCATTTTTCCAATCATCATTCCCGTTATTATTGGGATGATCTTGGTTATTTTTCGAAATAAAATTACGCTGCACAGGGTGCTTAGTCTTGTTGCAGTAGTGAGTATATTTATCATTTCTTTGGTGCTCATGCATCGAAATAAAATAGAAGGCATTCAGGTCCTACAATTAGGTGGCTGGGACGCACCATTTGGTATAAGTATGGTTGCAGATATGTTAGCTGTAATCTTGGTTATGGTTACTAGCCTTGTAGCATTTTGTTGTCTAGTCTATGCCTTTAGAACAATTGGGAGGGAAAGGGAATCATTTTATTTTTATCCGCTCTTTTTATTTTTAATAACAGGTGTGAATGGTTCCTTCTTGACAGGTGATATTTTTAACTTGTTTGTTTGTTTTGAGGTCATGCTAGTTTCCTCATATGTCTTGATATCGTTAGGCGGGACGAAAATCCAACTTCGCGAATCGATTACGTATATTTTAGTGAACCTGATTTCGTCATTTTTATTTTTAGTGGCAGTTGCCTATTTATATGCGATGACAGGTACATTGAATATGGCTCATCTTTCTGTTCGCATTGCTGAAGTTGGCCAAGATGGCGTCATGACGACAGTAGCAATCCTCTTTTTAATCGTATTTAGTTTAAAAGCAGGTCTGTTTCTGTTCTTTTGGCTGCCTGGCTCATACAGTGCTCCTCCAACAGCAATTGCGGCCATTTTTGCAGCACTTTTAACTAAGGTTGGAATTTATTCGATTATGAGAGTGTTCACGCTCATTTTTTACCATGAGCCAGAGGTGACGCATTTATTAATCGGCATATTAGCAGCTGTTACGATGTTGCTTGGAGCGTTTGGTGCGGTAGCTTATTGGGATATTAAAAAAATCATTACCTACAATGTGGTAGTAGGGGTTGGATTTATTTTAGCTGGGGTAGCTTCACTTACGGCTGAAGGGATTACGGGTTCTATCTATTATTTAATCCACGATATGATTGTGAAAGCACTTATCTTTCTTTTAGGCGGAACGCTTATTTATTTTACTGGAACGAGTAATTTAAAAGAATTCAGTGGGGTTATGCGACTTCAGCCAAAATTCGGCTGGATGTTTTTCATCGCAGCTTTGTCGCTTTCAGGAATTCCCCCTTTAAGCGGGTTCTTAGGAAAAATATTTATCACAGAGGGCACATTTGCCTCCGGTTATTTTTGGCTTGGAGGAATCGGCTTGTTAACTAGCTTGATGGTGCTGTACTCAATTATGAAAATCTTTATGAACGGTTTTTGGGGTCACACAGACGTACCTGAAGAAAGTGAATCCAAATCATTAAAAGGTATGTTACTGCCAATGGGGATTCTTACAGCTATGACAATTACGCTTGGAGTAGGGGCACAAGGGATTAGCGAGTATGTTGATCTTGCTGTTGATGCCATTATGAATCCAAGCATCTATGTTGATGCAGTTTTAGGTGCTTTTACGGAGTAGGGTGTTAGAGGCGGCGGGTGCGTTGCTGCATTCTATATAGGAAAGGGGTGGTATCAATGCCCATGCAGGTTCTTATCAATTTGCTGATCGGTTTTATTTGGATGTTTCTTCAAGATAGTTGGACCGTTCTCACCTTTTTTAGTGGTTATTTATTTGGTTTAATCGTGCTATTTATATTGCGCAGGTATTTTCCGCACCAATTTTATGTAGTGACTTTACTTGCAATTGTAAAGTTATTCCTTGTCTTTATCCATGAGCTATTTACTTCAAGTGTATTAGTTGTAAAACAGGTTATGCGACCTACGATTAACATAACTCCGGGCATTTTCACCCTAGAAACGGAGCTGGAAGGGGATTTGGAAATAACCTTACTTGCGATGTTATTAACATTAACTCCTGGTTCGGTTGTAGTTGAAGTTTCACACGATGAGAAAAAGTTTTATATCCATGCCATGGATATTCCTGAATCAAGTGATGCTGTCATACGCTCGACAGCAAAATTTGAAAAGGCGATAAAGAGGGTGACGCGTTAATGATCAAAACAATTTTAATCATTTCAATGGTTTTTCTTACATTTGCCATTTTTGCAACGATTTATCGCTTAGTGAAGGGGCCATCAGCTTCTGACCGAATACAAGCACTAGATGTACTAGGGATCAATATTATTTCAGGTGTAGCTATTTTTTCTGTGTTTTTAAAGAATAGCGGATTTTTTGAAGTCATTTTGTTAATTGGAATCCTTTCCTTTATCGGAACGATTGCCTTTGCAAGATTTATGGAAATAGGTGTTGTCATTGAGCGACGTAAACAATCCGATTGAGGTAATAGAAGTCCTTGCAGTCATATCTATTCTGGTAGGGGCGATCTTCAGTTTTTTAAGTGCTGTTGGATTGATTCGGTTACCTGACATCTATTCTCGCGCCCATGCAGCATCAAAGAGCTCAACGATGGGAGTGCTGTTTATATTAGTAGGAACGTTTCTATTTTTTATAATGGAAGGTACGTTTAGCATCCGTCTATTTCTAGGAATCTTCTTCGTATTCTTAACAGCTCCCGTCTCAGCGCACGTCATCATGCGCTCTGCGTACCGCTCCAAAGTTCCGCTTGCTCCAATAAGTGTCCAAGACGATCTAAAGGGGATCATTGAGATTGAAGGGGAAAGGGAGCAGTAGGAGATTACGGGACCGCTGTACTTGGGGACGGCGGGTCAGTAAAGTCCTTCATAAGTTCAGAGGTTGGGCAATTTATTGTTTACTTAAATATTCTCATTTGGAAATTAATTTCCGTGATTCAGGCTGTTCCTTTCACTTTGGGATCGGCTTTTTTATCGTGGACATCCAATTTTTGTACCAAATCACCATTTAGCACACATTATCCTGATTCCAGTCATAAACTGTATAAAAGCAGGTCAAATAATGACTGGGAAAGTTGTGATGTGAATTTATGAAAAACAATTCAAACAATCACTACTTATTTAAAAATTTGATGGAAAAACGGATGTCTTTTGAGCGGGTGTTTGAACATATTTTAGATTTCATACGATCAGATCCCAAGGGCAAGTTTAGGCTCATCATTGGCACAGATTCTCAAGTACATCCAAGGCAGACCACCTTTATTACGGGTGTTGTGATACTTAATGAAGGAAAAGGTGTGTGGGCTTGTATTCGAAAAGTGGTTGTTCCGAGGAGGATGGAGCATTTGCATGAGCGGATTTCTTATGAATTATCCTTATCGGAGGAAATCGTTTCATTATTTACAGAGGAAAAGAAAAATCAACTTATCGATATTGTGCTGCCACATATATACGACGGTGCATCATTCACAATGGAGGGGCATATTGATATTGGGGCAGGGAAGAGGAACAAAACACGTGAATTTGTGAAAGAAATGGTCACACGAATGGAAGCGATCGGCGTGGAACCAAAAATTAAACCAAATGCATTTGTGGCTTCATGCTACGCAAACCGTTACACCAAATAAATGTGCCTAAGGTGGCTAGCCCACCTTACCCGGTAAAACGGAATCGGTGCCTGGCACCCAGTGAACGAGCAATCTTAAGCTCTCGCTGGGAATCAGGCACCGATTTTTTTTTAGTTATTTATATACTTTTCAAATACTTCTCCAAAGTCTTTTCTATGATACTGATCGCGTGCTGAGGATAGCCAGGAGAATCCGTATTCTGTTAGTTGCTTGTATTCGTCAGAAAGCTTGATTTCTGCCGGTCTTGAATTATGCAATACAGTTACGGCTTTATCTAGGCTATTGACTGCTATATCATACATCACGTTATTTTCATGGATAACTTCAGAAATATAAACAAGTGCTTTATATAAATCATTTAGTTTTTCAAGCTGTTTTTTATCTACATCAATACTAAAGGCTTGGTTACCTAGATTGAATTTAATCTCGATATCTAAGTCAACTCTGCCAGCAGTTTCAAGAAATACATTTGTGATTTTATGCTGTGAATATGGGTATCGTTTTAACATCCTTTTCGAAGAAACGGCATTGGCACCATCAACATGGATGAATGCAATATTTGTGAAACAATACTCATCTGCCTTCGTTTTAATTAAAAAGTAAATCTTCTCATTATCCTCATGACGTATGTAATCGTCCGCGTCCGTTTTGTCATAGTCCTCTGGGCCAATAATTTTTCCAATGTCCGATAAACCTAATGCATCTGCAGCGAATTTTTTTAACATGATAGCATCCCCTCCATTAAAACTTTAACTCCGACTTCATTATATCGCGTTTGCTGGGTGAATATAACCAGAAATTCACAAAAACACTCCACTTGTATGATGACCATTTAAGCCATAGTGCTTCATTTTTTGTCACCTAAAGAAATGACAACCCAGCTAAAGTTAATCAAAACGTGGTATGTGGAACGGGCGAAGGCAAAGTTGAGGAAATTCTCACACAGGCAATCCGACAAGGGTATGAAGGATTCCTGACCCTTGAACCGCATCTAGTCATGTTTGATTCTCTAAAGGATCATGAACTTGAAGATGCCGCAAATGTGATAAAAGATAACAAAGGTTTAGATGGTAAAGGAGCTTATCAGCTTCAATACGAGGCACTGCTAGAAATTCTTGAAAAAGTAGAAATGAAAGTCGAAAAATGAAAGAAATAGCTCAGCCTATATATGGTTGAGCTATTCTTTCAATAAGTATCAGGAAATCAGGCTTTCCTTTGTGACTTAATCAAATTCCGAATAACACTTATCAAAAAAATCAATGGAATGTATCCATATATGAATAAGGTGCCACTATACTTCACGATTTTTCTAATTAACTGGGTGTAGTACAAATCGATTAGGAAACTATTGGTATACAAATAAAGGGCGAGCAAAAAGAGTAGGATGTATGTCGGTTTTATTTTAGGAAGTGTAAATTTAATGGACCTCACAGCAGACCAAAGATAAATACAAATGACCGGCATAATCACTAAAAGCCATGTAAAGATAAATATAAATTCAAAGCGCTCCAAAAACGAGAATTCAATAATCTTAATCATCGTTAAGGTTGGCCATGTTAAATGCTGAAGTTTGCCTTCGGTAAAGAACATGAACGTGACGATGGTTATTACTGTATACATGATCGTTGTAAGGAATAAAGCAAAATGCCCCCATTTACTCGCCTTTTTTCCGTTCTTTAAGAAGGGGAAATAAATAAGTGCTGTTTCAAATCCTAGGAATAAAGGTACAGATTCTTTAGTGGAAATATAGTGCTCTTTTAACCCATATTTAAAGGGTGGTAAAAGGTAAGATATTTCGAGATATTGTATTAAATACAATAAGGAAAGTAACAAGAAAGAAGGTATAACCACACCCCAAAAGGCAACCCCGGTAATGCACCTAAATCCGCCTGCGACAAGATAAAAAATGAGAATACATAGAACCAATGCATATTCCCAGCTAGCTATTCCATCAAATACCCAAACTTGGAGAGCATCGATATATGAATATAAAACAGATACGCCAGCTACAGAAAAATAGCAAGCCAATAATATATTCAATGCCCCCCCGAAAAATTTGCCGAATATATCCTTGTGTAATGAAAGAATATCGCCGGCGGTAGATTGTTTTATGATATATAACATCATGAAAAAGATAAGGTGTGTACTTAAACCTACTACGAACACGGATAACCATGCATCATAGCCGGCTCCTTGGGCGATAGATCTTTGATATTTTAAAAGGGTTATTCCAGTTTGGGAACCATGAAATAAAAAGAATAGGAAAAAGGGTGATACTAATTTATTTTCGCTCATTTTACTATTCATAATGGACCATCCTAGTCTAGCTAGCCTTGAAGGCCGGAATGTATGAATTCCAAATTCACGTGAACATTTACTGGTATTGAAGGGTAAAGTTCATAAAATGATTCTTCATTCCAGTCCTTATCTTGTGAACGAACAATATTTCCGATTCCTAAGGGATCAACCCCTTTTTCTTGAAAGGTAGTTATTAGATCCTCTACATCTTTTTTTACGTCTTTCGCAATAATTTTCTTTAACGTTACAATATCGTTTGTGTTTGTTAAATCATACCGTTGTGGGCGATGGGTTATCGTCCAGATAAGATTCATCGTAAGATTTACTTGTTGTTTGCTTTTTATCCATTCCCATGTGTTTCTGCTTCGGAAACCTTGGACAACGATTGCTTCCTGCCGATCTTCATTTTGAAAATCAATTTCAAACATTGCTTGTGTCCGATAATCTTTAAGAATCGAAAATATAAAGGTTTGTTCCACGTTTAAATGAAGCTTGAACGTATCATCTTTAAAAATTCCAACTTTATCCACTTGGATCTTTCCGTTTTTGTCAATTGTTATCATTGGTAAATATGGATCCATTCCTTCTCCATAAAAATGATTTAAGAAGACGTGGAGATTCATGGTTGGAATTATTTGTCCTGTCATATTTTGTTTGATTTGATCGGCTAATGTTAGATCTCCTTGTTTTTTCAAGGCTTTAAGTGATTCCTCAGCAGAGTGAGTGGAAGCGACAATTTGAATATTCGTTCCGATTTTTGGATTCACAAGAATACGATCTACCACATCACGAATTCCAGCCTCAGAATAGTCTTTTCCTAAAACCAATACCCTCGTTTTGGCTAATTCAACAGGAGTACTCGTATGAGTTGCCATCCTATGTGATAATATAGCAGCTACATCCGCTTCTTCTTGTAAATACTCAATTTTATCGTTTGTCTTACTTTTTGTATATTCGGGAATAAGGGCAGTTCCAATCAATTCCCCCCTATCATTTAAGTCAAATCCAAAGACATGAATAATGCTTAATTTGTCGACTATTCTCATTCTTGTACAGCCAACAAGGGTTACCAAACAAGCAAATACTAAAAATAATATGATCGCTTTTCTCCACTTGTCCATATTTTCAATCTCAGCCTTTTTATCATATTTTACTCTGAATTTAGACCATCTTCAGAATCTTGATTTGCAGCGGGCTTAAATCTAATAAAACTTAAAGGTCGATAAAATGATTGGCGTTTTCCATCCCCTTCGTAACTCGGTCTAAAAAATGAATAAATGACGCCCCCTTTTCGGTAGGGGTAAAGTGGTACTAAATATGGTATACCAAGTGATTTTAAACGTAGTAAGTGCCCAATTAAGAATAATATCCCTACATAAATCCCCAACCCTCCCCAAATGGCAGCGAGAATAATAAACGGATATCTTAACAACCGTACCGCATTTGACATTTTATATATCGGTGTTGTAAATGAAGATAATGCTGCTAGTGCAACAATGATTAACAAAATATTACTTGTTAGTGCTGCTTGAACTGTCGCTTGTCCAATTACGATACCCCCAACAATCCCAAGAGTTTGCCCAATTTTTGTTGGAAGACGGGCTCCTGCTTCTCTCAGAAGGTCAATAGTTACCTCTAAAAATAATGCCTCTATAAATGGAGGGAAAGGAACATTGGCCCTCGAGAAAATAAGTGGACCTAGTAAATCCTTCGGTATCACTTCAAAATGGTAGGTTAAAATCGCCACATAAAACGCAGTGGCAAAAATGGAAAACAACATACCAAATATGCGAATTAATTTAAAAAAAGATGCAATCACGGTAGGAATATAAAAATCCTCTGGAGTTGAGAAAAAGTCCATCAGTGTAACAGGTCCAATTACAGCATAAGGGGATTTATCACACATCATTATAATTTCGCCTTTTAAAAGTGCTGCTGAGGCACGATCGACTCTTTCAGTTGAAATAAATAACGGGAATGGTGAACGAGAGTGATCAGAAATCATTTGTTCCAGTTCAGTACTATCGAATACACTATCCACATCAAGATCCAATATCCGTTGTTTCGCTGTATTGATATACTGCGGATTCGTTACTCCTTCTATGTAGGCAACGACGACAGTTGTATTGGACCTAGTACCAATCGTGAATTCCTCAATAATCAAGTCTGTTGTGGCTAACGTATCCCTTAATAAATGAAGATTAGAGTTAAGGTCTTCGATAAATCCTACCTTTGGACCAATGACACTAAATTCATTTTCTGTTTCATTTGTTTCACGCTGGCCAAGTCTTGAATTTCCAATGTTCAGCAGGGCAATTTCATCTAACTGATTTTTAAAATAAGCAGCAACTGCACCTAAATGTAATCCTTTTTCAAGGTCCTGCGCACTTTTTATAAATTGAATATTTTCAATCGGAATAATATTTTTTAAATCAGAAAGCTGCTTTACATCTGTAATTTTTTCCTTCAATGTTACTAAAACAGACTGTTGAAGGGTATTCATATCAACCATCGTACTAAAAAAGCCAATTTCGAAAAGTTCATAAGACAGGACAGGGGAGAATGTTGTAAAATCAGCTGACTTTTTTGACTGTTGAAAGACTTCAGCAATCGTTCGCTCTTTCGTTTCATAATGTGACGGCAAAACTTTTCGCTTCATACATCCACCCCCATAACAGGTTAAAAATGGTCATTTTAGTATGAAGCAACTTTAATGGAATTATGTACCTAATCGAAAATAAAGGTATTTTTTGATATTTGTCAGTTTCGTTTTGAAATATTTTCGGCATATTGGGGGATATTACCACTTATGAAGGCGAGGAAGTGGATGGGGGAAATCCTTATACATCATGAGAAACTATACGAATGATAATACGGCAAGGCGTTATATAGCGGATGTCAGTATGTTTGGTACAGCTATCATTTATTTGAGAAACCCATATATTATGGGCTGGTGGTCGGCTGCTTTTCCGGGCTTCGGCCACATTATGTTAGGTAAATTTCATAGGGGTTACCTCCTTATTATTTGGGAAATTATTATAAATCTTAAAGCAAACATAAATTTAGCAATGATCCATTCGTTTCACGGAAATATTGAGGTGGCTAAGGATATATTGGATACAAGATGGCTTCTCATTTACATCCCTGTATATATATTTAGTGTTTGGGATAGCTATCGTTCAACGATTGATCTGAATAGGATCTATATCTTGGCTGACCATGAAGATCATCGTTTTAACACGTTTAGTATGGGCGCGGCAGGTATGAACTACTTAGATAAAAGAAATCCGGTATTGGCTTTTGTATGGTCGGTTTTTATGCCAGGGCTAGGGCATCTTTATAACCATAAGACGATTTCAGCCTTCTTTATCATCATTTGCAGCGTCGTCTTTTTTTATTTTTCTCATGCACTTGAAGCGGCCTCTTTATTGTTTCTAGGGAAAATAGATGAAGCCACAGCAGTTTTGGACCCAGAGTGGTTTATGTTCTTGCCATCTGTTTTTGGGTTTGCGATATATGATTCTTATATAAATGCTGTTGAAAATAATAACCTCTATGACAGGGAACAGCGTAAATACCTACGAGAAAATTATCAGTCTAGCCAATTTCAAGTTCTAAAAGGACAAAAAGTGAAGTGATATGAATGCAGTTGTTTGCAACATTTGATAGCCATGGCTATCTTGAAATAGCAATCGCGGCAATAGAAAAAAAAGGGATCAAGAGCGAAAACATTTTCGCTGTTCCGCTTGATAATCGAACTGAGGACCTAAAACTATTTGATACCTTGCACCGGTCAGATGGAACCACCCTTATTGATATTGGGGTGGCACTTGCTACTGCATTTTCCGTAATTGGCGCAAGCGTCGGGTTCAAACTGACTTGGGGCCCCATCTATTGGGGGTTAATTGGTGCTGCCATAGGATTTATAGTCGGGCTTTTAATTAGGTTATTCGTGGAAACAGTCTATAAAAAGAAAAAAAGATTAAAAAAAGGGAAAATCGCAGAAATCATCCTCATCATTGATTGTGAAGAAACAGAAGCGAAACAAGTCGAGTCTATTTTATGGGAACATTTTGCCATGGGAGTAGCACTAATTCAATAAACATGGTAACGCTCATTTAAAGATCCAATGAAACAATATTAAAAATCAATGTAATTCGGTTATCCCGTAATTACACTGATTTTGTTGTTTACTTATTGAACGTCAAATTCTGCCGAAATCATGATTTCAGTTCCGTTTGTGGTTGGACAAGATAGTGTCTTAACAATTCGATATTCCCCCTGCGGTAGTTCCAAATTCAAATGAGTGAGCCAATAAACTTGGGTCACACTGCTATTTTCATTTAATATAAACCCAATGTCGGAGAATCCAGTGTAAATATAAAAAACAGATTCCTTAAAAATCACACCGAACCATTGTCCATTATGCTTTTTCTCTATATAAAAGAAATGGCCGTACGCACATGCGTAACGATTGGTATTTTTTATAGTGGCAAAAATACTGGACGGAGAGGAAGAATAGGAAGTATCCGCTAGCGTTATCTTAATCCCCTTTTTGGAAGAACCTAACTCCTGAATTGGAGCAGGTTCCTCATATGTGAGCGCCGAATTCTGTGGATTACATGAGGATAATATAATAAATAAAGTACTGATTAGAATATTATGAGTTGATTTCATTCCAAGGTACCTCCTTTAAAAGGATGATAACCATAGGCTGGCAGCTAAAATGAATCCAAAGCCCATATGGTGTAACGCTGCCCGATTCATACCCTTGACCTCATCACTGCGGTTTGCACCGGGTTTGTAGGACATATTTAAGCGATATGCTAGCGGTAACGCCAGAATAACAGCAACAGTGAACAGTGGTAGAACATCGATACTAACTAGAGTAATAACCCAGAGATAAGCGAGAGATAGTAATATTGTTAATAACTGTGAGGCACGGACACGTCCAATGAACATCGGAAGTGTCTTGCGGATTCCTTTATCCTTTTCAAGGTCGCGAATATTATTTGATAGAATCATAGAAAAAATTAAAAACATAAAGGGAACAATGACGGCTATGATTTCTATATCAAGTCTGTGTCCCTGAATGATATAGGAAAGAACCCCTGGAACAATCCCCATGCAAATCGCTGCATCGATTTCTCCTAAAGCAATGGAACATAAAGGGCGTGGACCGGCGGAATAGCTGAGCCCTATTAAAAATCCAAAACCACCTACGGCTAGAATCCAATAAGTACTTTGGGATGCAATCCAAATACTGATTCCAATCGTGATTAGGATCAGGACTGTGGCCACATAAGGAATAGTATGATAATTTGGACCCTTTCCAAATAAGGGATCGCCAGGGCGTACCCATTTTTCATGATCTTGCCCCTTTTGATAATCCAAATAATCATTTAGCATATTCATCGAAAATTGAACAAAAAGCCCAGCGATGATAATTGCGAAAAATAAATCTAATCTAACTGGCCCTTTTAAATAGGCTAAAGCAGTCCCGGCAAGTACAGGGCTTACGGTTCCTGTAAAGGTCATCGGACGTACAAGCTGAAACCAGGAAGTACGATAGGTAAGGCGTTCATGCTTTTCGTGGATAAAGTGAATTTGATTCATGCCCATTTTCTTATTCCTCCTTTATCAAAATAAAATCATCAAAGCTAGAAGCGCGACAAATCCAAAAACCTCAATCGATTCAACTGCTGCTGTAAGGAATAAGGCTTTATATAAGGGTTTAGCGTTTCCTTTTTCGGCAAGCTCCCAAATGGAGTCATTAAAAAGGACCTTCATTGTTTGCCTGTATCCAACGAGTACTCCCCAAGCCAATGTAATGATTCCGATTATGAATGCTGCAAACCAGATGTTACCGTAGCGTGTATGCCATACATCATGCCAGCTATCAATCGGGCCAGCAACAGTTCCAAGTAGAATTCCGGTGATAATAACGACTGCACCTATAAGTGTAAATTTCCAGTGTGAACGTTTCATGAGCGTTTTAAGGAAAAGACGCTGTTCTGGAACCTTCAATATATTTAGAGCCGGAAAAACACCCCAGCCCATAAACAGCAAACCGCCCACCCAAATAATCGCGAGCAGAATATGAAATCCCTTCAATAAAAGGTACAATTCCCAAGACATTTTTATCACCAACTGCCTTTTTCTTCATTATAAAACGGTCTAACTTTAAAAAATGTGACCTGCATCAATTTTGAGAAACTGTCACATTTTCGCCTCAAATTAAAGGAGGGGATTATTATTGCTTTTGTACAAGTTTCCCTGTCAAGGACGCAAATATTGTGCCGAAAATGCAAAAGGTGGACCGAAGAAGCAAATATTGTGCTGAAAATGCAAAAAGTGGAACGGGGACGCAAATATTGTGCCGAAGATGCAAAAGGTGGACCGATTAGAAGCAAATATTGTGCTGAAAATGCAAAAGGTGGACCGAAGAAACAAATATTGTGCCGAAGATGCAAAAGGTGGACCGATTAGAAGCAAATATTGTGCTGAAAATGCAAAAGGTGGACCGAAGAAACAAATATTGTGCCGAAGATGCAAAAAGTGGACCGAAAATGCAAATATTGTGCTGAAGATGCAAAAGGTGGACCGAAGAAGCAAATATTGTGCTGAAGATGCAAAAGATGGACCGAAGAAGCAAATATTGTGCTGAAAATGCAAAAGGTGGACCGAAGAAGCAAATATTGTGCCGAAGATGCAAAAAGTGGACCGAAGAAGCAAATATTGTGCTGAAAATGCAAAAGGTGGACCGAAGAAGCAAATATTGTGCTGAAAATGCAAAAGGTGGACCGAAGAAGCAAATTTTGTCCCGAGGATGCAAAAAGTGGAATGAAGACTCAAATCCGTGAATATGCCACCTTTGATAAGCAAGATTCAGTGGATTGTTAATACTTTCTAAGGCTATAAGAATTCCAAATTTACAGTTTGTGCTTTATACTGGGTTAGTATGTTGTAAAATAGGATAGAAATGGACTATACTTATATTTTTTATGAAACCCGATAACTAAAATGAATGAACCCAATATAGATAACTAGTTTTAACCGAGGGAGGAACAATAATTGGCACTAACAAAACCAGAAACAATGATTGTTGAGATAAAGAGTTTAGATGAAAAGGGATCAGGGCGGGGAAACGTCTGGCGCGAAAATGAGCATGGTAATAAAAAGAAGCTAAAGCTCACAATTCCACAAACCCTTATTGGTGAACAAGTTCGTGTCACAGTTGATCAGCCTGACCGCAAACGAAGAAGAGTCCCGGCTGGTGAAATCCTTACATCAAATGAACAGCGAATTGCACCAGCTTGTCCACATTTTGAAAAATGTGGCGGTTGCGTATGGCAGCATTGGGACTACAATGGTCAGCTTCAGTACAAAACCGATTATGTGAAACGGCAAGTTGAATCACAGGGCTTCGATCCGGACCTTGTTAAAGATACCATTGGCATGGACGAACCTTGGCGTTACCGTAACAAAATGGAATTTACATTCTCACCTGATGGGGCACTTGGTTTACATGAACAAGGAAATTTCCGAAAAATCATTTCCCTTGAAACATGCCTAATCGCAGGTGAAAAAATGGTGGAAGGTGCGATGGAGGTAGCTAAGTGGGCTAAGGACCATCGCCTACCAGGTTATAACAAAGATCAGCATGAGGGACTTCTTCGCCATCTGATGGTGAGACAATCCTTTGCAACTGGTGAAATCATGCTTGCCCTTTTTGCAACCGAAGCACCAGAGGGGAAACTGCAAGAAGCGGCGGATGATTTAGTCAAACGCATTGAAGAAAAATTCCCAGAGGTAAAAAGTTTATTATGGCTTGAAAATACAGATTGGGCGGACCGCACGCAATCTGAAAAGACACATGTATTAGCGGGTCGCGATTTTATTTACGACGAAATGGATGGATATCGTTTCCGCGTTTGGTTTGATACATTCTTCCAAACAAATCCAACCCAAGCTCAAAAATTAGTTGATCTAGCGGTTGAAATGGGCGAGCCGAAGAAAACCGAAAAAATGATTGATCTTTTCTGTGGTGTCGGCACATTTTCATTGCCGTTCGCAAGCCGGGTTGAAAAGCTTGCGGGAATTGAAATCGTTGAAAGCTCGATTGAATCTGCTAAGAGAAATGCAAGTGACAATGGTTTATCTAACACTTACTTCTTAGCCAAGGATGCGAGAAAAGGAATCGACGAAGTGCTTGAGAGCTTTGGAAGACCTGAACTGCTCTTACTCGATCCTCCACGCTCAGGAGCTGGCGGCAAGGTAATGAGAAGAATTGGCCGTTCACAGCCAGAAAGAATCGTCTATGTTTCATGTAATCCAGAGACTTTCGCAACGGATATTAAAGAACTTGAACCATTCGGATATACATTAAAAGTTGTGCAGCCAGTGGACCTATTCCCCCATACTGTGCATGTTGAAGCCGTTGCATTACTTGTAAAAGAATAATCAGATGCCTGACCTCCTGTATTGGGGGTGGGCATTTTTGGTTTTCGGCTAATATGAAGGACAATTTCCCCATGATTTTGACTCGGAATGTCCTTCATCGAGGTTATGAAGGACCATTCGACGGTGAATTTACTTTGAAAAGTCCTTCATCGGGGCTATGAAGGACAAATTGGCTCGGGTTTTTCTTCATAATGTCCTTCATCGGGGTTATGAAGGACTTTACGACAGCGATTCCACTTTAAAAAGTCCTTCATCTGGGCCTGCCAAACTCGGAGCCTGAAACTTTTTTTTATTTCCTTATAAATCTAGTATTATAAGTCTATATATTCCTAACTAAATATTTAAGATTAATAGGGTACAAAAGGTGTGATAAATATGATTAGCAAAATAACAAAAGATGAAATTGTAAAAAAATTTTCAAATACAGTATATCGCCGTGGGCTTAGTTACTTTCGTGAGGGACGTGTCCGAAATTTGGCGCATGATCCCGTAAGAAACATGTGGATTGCAAGTGTGCGCGGCTCCAAATCCTATAAAGTCACAATTGAGGAAGATAAGTTTGGAATATCTTCAGAATGTAACTGTCCAGCGTATGAAACATACTGGGCGCCTTGTAAACACATTGCTGCGGTTATGTTAAAAATCTATTACAGTAATCAAGAAAGTACTGTTACTTCCGGTGCACATTCCATTCCCGATCAGATACAAAATGTTAATATTCAAAAACAATTGGACAATATTCAAATGCTTCAACAGGAATTGAAAAGGGATAGGGAAAAAAGGCAAGGCATCCATGTAAAGTATCTTACGAATCAATTTATTCAAACAATCTCGGGTTTATCGATTGATAGAAATGAACATAGAGCTGCGAATTCACAATCACCCTTAATGGTTGACTGGATTCTAAGAATTTATAAACCATACTACACATCAAAACCATTTCTGTCATTGGAAATAAAGGTTGGTCAAAAGCGAACTTATGTGGTTAAGAAAATAAAAGAATTTCTTAAAGCTATTAAAGTTCAAGCGCAATATCCATTTACAAAAAGCTTTACCTATGATCCGACAGAAATGGTGTTTACACCGGAGGATCAAGAGATTATTAATCTTTTACATGACGCAATCAAATATGAGGAAGTCTATCAGGAATACAACAATCCTTATCAAGTGACACGGTCTTCTGATGAGCGCATGCTTACCATCCCGCCAATGATTGCAGATGAACTTCTTACAAAGTTTGATCAAAAGCTAATTCGCTTTGAAATGGAGGGGGAAGTATTTAATCACATTGAAATTCAAGATACCGAGCTTCCATTTTCCGTTAAATTAGATACAGGGAGAGCAGACGAATTCCAGTTGGATTTAACCGCTTTCCAATCCTTTAGATATATTGATTTATACGGTTACCTGATCTTAGATAATCATTTTTATAAAATATCGGAAGAGCAGCAACTCCTCATTAAGGAACTAAAGAAGTTAATTGATCAGTCGAGAAACCCTATCTTACCAATTGCTAATGACCAAATCGAGCCCTTTGTTTCCCAGGTGGTTCCGAGAATCGGGAAGGTTAGTAAATTGGTGATAAGTGATAAAGTTTCAGAAAAAATTAGTAAATTTCCATTGAAGACTAAGCTGATTGTCGACCGTCGTGGCGAGTTACTCACTGTTTCTTTGGAATTTTGGTATGGTGAGGATAAAATAAATCCGTTTGAACAATCAAGACCTGATAAAGTTGGGCGCATACTAATGCGGGATTCAGAGAAGGAACAGGAGATAATGAACGTGATTGAGTCAACATCTCTAAGGCTCAATGAAAAGATGCTATATGTTGAAGGCGAGGAAGAAATTTTTGAGTTTTTATATGGTATTCTTCCAAAGCTTGAGGATAAGGCTGAAATTTACCTTACAAGCAGTGTTAAGTCATTACTCTTACCGAATAGCCATAACCCAGTAACAAATATCGATGTTGATTCATCAGGGAATTGGCTTGAGGTGCGTTTTGATATGGATGGTATTGAACAGGACGAAGTTAAAAATATATTACAATCAGTCGTTGAAAAGAAAAGATATTACCGACTCCCTAATGGTGCATTCGTTTCCCTGGAATCTGAGGAATTTCATTCTATTCAAAACATGATTCAAGAGTTAAGGATTGACCCATTGCAATTACAAACGGACAAAGTCCAGCTCCCTATATACAGAGGCTTACAGCTTGATGAAATGATTGACAAGAAAGCGGGAAACAAAGCAAAATACGGAAAACAGTTTCGGCGCTTCTTAAATCGTTTGAAAAATCCAGAGGAGCTCGAAGTTGAGGTTCCTGAATCGTTACAAGCTACTTTAAGGGACTATCAACACTATGGATATCAATGGCTTAAAACCCTAAAAAGTTATGGGCTCGGTGGAATCCTTTCTGATGATATGGGGTTAGGGAAGACGTTGCAAAGCATTTCTTATATTTTATCTGAGAAAGAAAGCAACAAGGATAGCGGGCCTGCATTGATTGTGGCACCTGCATCACTTGTCTATAATTGGAAAAATGAATTTCAAAAGTTCTCCCCCACTTTAACGGTTGAAGTGATGATTGGAGACCCCGGGGAGAGAACAGAAAGGCTACAAAATAGTACGTTACCCGATGTTTGGATTACGTCCTACCATACATTAAGACAGGATATCGATTCTTATAGACAACATAAGTTCAGTACACTTATTTTAGACGAGGCCCAGGTGGTTAAAAATTATACAACCAAAATATCGAAAGCGGTCAGGGGTATTCAGGCTGATACACGTTTTGCGCTAAGCGGGACACCGGTTGAAAACTCAATTGATGAGCTTTGGTCCATTTTTCAAACGATCATGCCCAACTTTTTCCCTAATCAAAGGACATTTCGTCAATTAGAGCCAGAAAAGGTTGCAAAAATGATTCGGCCGTTTTTATTACGAAGGGTAAAGAAAGATGTATTAAAGGAATTGCCCGATAAAATCGAAACGGTTAACTATTCTGAGCTAACGAACCAACAAAAAAAGTTATATCTAGCATACTTGGAAAAAATCCAAAAGGAATCAAAGGAATCACTCGAAGGAGAAGGTTTTCAAAAAAGCCGGATAAAAATCCTAGCTGGTTTGACGAGACTTCGTCAACTATGCTGTCATCCATCGTTATTTTTGGACAACTACAATGGGGATTCAGGCAAGCTACAGCAGTTAATGGAAATTGTTAACAATGCTGTTGAGAACGGAAGACGGATCTTGATTTTTTCTCAGTTCACAAGCATGCTTTCAATAATTCGTGAGCATTTAAATAAAGCGGGATTGAATTACTTTTATCTAGATGGGCAAACAGCACCTTAGGAAAGGGTTAAGATGGTGGATCAATTTAATCAAGGTGAAGGAGATGTATTTTTACTTTCATTAAAAGCCGGAAATACTGGACTCAATTTAACAGGTGCGGACACGGTTATCCTATATGATCTTTGGTGGAATCCAGCTGTTGAAGAGCAAGCTGCGGGAAGGGCACATCGTATGGGTCAAAAAAATGTCGTTCAAGTGATCAGACTCATCACCCAAGGGACTATAGAAGAAAAAATATATGAACTTCAACAAAACAAAAAGGAGCTCATTGAAACGGTCATTCAACCAGGTGACCAAGCAATCTCGACCATTACTGAACAAGAAATTAGGGCAATATTGAATATATGATTTTTGGTGCCTATCCTGGTGGTTGGGCACCTTTTTTACTGTTATCCTGATAATATTTTCAAAAGTAATAAATACTACAATTATTACCATGATTCATCCATTGGAGGTTACTATGGCAAAAAAACAGGGGTTATTAAAGAATGGAAACAAGTCCTCTTTAATTGCGGCAATTGTAAATACGATTATTGCGATTATTAAAGGAGTTGCGTACTTCTTTACAGGAAATGTCGCAATGTTTGCGGAAACGATGCATTCTTTAGGGGATGCAGCCAATCAATTTTTCGTGTTTATCGGGAGTGCATTAAGTAAAAAAATGCCGTCTGAAAAATATCCGAATGGTTTTGGCCGTCTGGTAAATCTGGTTTTACTCGGTGCTGTTCTCATCGTTGGAATAATGAGCTATGAAACAATAAAAGAAGGGTATCACCATATTAAACACCCAACTGAATCTACTGGTATCGCCATTAACCTGTCCGTTTTAGGGTTGGCAGCCCTCTTGGAGTCATACGTTCTTTTTAAGGCAATGAAGGAGGTTCTGCACGAAGCACATGTGGAAGCAACTGGATTTGCCGTTGTAGGTAAAAGCTTTGGTCATTTAGGAAGGGCAACACCTGCAACAAAGCTTGTATTTATGGAGGATTTAGTCGCAACTCTGGGTGGACTTATTGCTATTATTGGGATATTACTCTCTTATTATGGAGGTTGGCATGCTGCCGAAGGAATTGCCTCGATTATCATTGGTCTCATGATGTTTTATGTTGTAGGTAAAGTATTCTTGGACAATGCCAAAGGGGTGCTTGGGGAAGCAGACGAAGAACTAGAAAACAAAATTGCGGAATGTATTTTTAAGAACCCAGAAATCAAAGATATAAACACATTGTTTGCCATGAAGGAAGGGGAGGATTTCCATATCGAAATGAAGCTGGAAATTGACCCGAATATAACAGTTAAAGAAGCTATTCAAATAAAAAACAAAATTGAAGAAAAAATTCAAGGATTGAAAGGAGTGACTGATGTCATCATTGAGTTCGTAGAGGACGATGGTGTGAAGTCATGGACACAATGAATTGTTCCTAACTAAGTTCACATGAAAAAAACAAAAAACCGGGATATTCATCCTGGTTTTTTGTTGTTATTTAATGTTGCTGTGGTGAAGTCGTTTTCTTTGGTTTAGGCTTTAAATATAAGCCAAGTTCTTTTTTCTCTTTTGTTAATGAGCGGTACAGGGAAATCATCATCAGCACCATAATAATGGAGAATGGGAAAGCTGCTGCAATGAGTGCATTTTGTAATGCTTGTAACCCTCCACTGTATAATAAAATTAAGGCAACGGTTGATTGTAGGATTCCCCAAGTTAGTTTTACATTGTTAGGGGGTGTGAGTGACCCGTATGTTGTTTGCATCCCTAGTACAAATGTTGCAGAGTCAGCAGACGTAATAAAGAATGTTCCAACAAGTACAATAGCTACTACCGATAAAATAACGGACAGGGAAGATTGATTGAAAATAGCGAAAAGAACCTCTTCAGTAGCAAATTGCGATAGATCAACAATGCTTTCCTTTTGAACCTCTACTGCGGAAGTTCCGAATACGGCAAACCATAAAAAGCTTACCAGAGCAGGAAGTAATAAAACACCTATAATAAATTGACGAATCGTTCTTCCTCTAGAGACACGTGCAATAAAAATACCTACAAATGGCGACCATGAAATCCACCAAGCCCAGTAGAAAATAGTCCAACCATTAATCCAAGAGCGATGTTCCTCATTAAGTGGGGCAATCCGAAAACTCATTTGTACAATATTTTGTATATATCCACCTATTGTATCTGTAAACATGTCAAGAATTAGAACAGTAGGGCCAGAAACAAACATTAAAATGAGTAAAGCAAGTGCTAAAATCATGTTTGCATTACTTAAATATTTAATACCTTTACTTAATCCCGACCATGCCGAAATCATAAATAAGACGGTAACAATAGCAATAATGATGAATTGGACGAAAAAATTATTAGGTATTCCAAGTAGAAACGAAAGCCCACCATTAATTTGTGCGGCTCCAAAACCTAATGTTGTTGCGACACCAACAACGGTTGCTACCACGGCTAACACATCGACAAGTGTACCTAGTCTCCCTTCCATTGCTTTTTTTCCTAAAACAGGCTTTAAGGTTGCTGATATGAGACCAGGTTCGCCTTTCCGAAAATTAAAATAGGCTAAGGAAAGAGCAACAAGCGCATATATTCCCCAGGCATGAATCCCCCAATGGAAAAAGGTATAGCGCATTGCTTCTTTTTGGGCAGCATTTGTAGCGCCTTCTGCAAGTGGTGGAGTAAGATAATGGGAAAGCGGTTCTGCTGCGCCCCAAAACACAAGTCCAATCCCCATCCCTGCACTAAACAACATGGCAAACCAAGATGTGTTTGAATACTCGGGTTTTTCATCAGGCTTTCCAAGACGGATCGTGCCGACAGGGCTAAAAATAAGAAAAACACAGAAAATCACAATGATTGTAACTAAAATTAAGTAGTACCATCCAAAGGCTGAAGTGATAAATGCTTGAAAATTATTCGTTACTTCCTCAAAACTATTTGGTGCAGCAACACCAAATATGACAGCTGCAAGAACGATTGCAGTAGAGATCCAAAAAACATTCGATACTTTTTTCATTATAAAATCCTTTCTATATTAAAAACTTATATGTATTTCATAGCTTTCCCACACTCCAAAATAATTAGCTCATTTTAGGTTAACAGAGTTTATTGTTTTTTTCCAACAAAACTAAAGTGTTGTCAGTCGTGGGTTATAAAGGAAAGTAGTAATAATAGGCATCATTTAAAGAGAAAATATCGGAATAATTTGTAGAACTTATGATATTATCATAATCATAATGAAAAATCGTTTTACATAGATCGTATGAAAAATTAGAGGAGACTTTATGATAGGATTGACACAAATAAAAGGCAAACTGAATAGCGACATAATCCTATTAGTAGCCCTAATGGGACTGGTACTGCTCGCCTCTCACTTTAAATTGTCACTTTTGTATGGAATAACATTCACTTTTGCGAGTATCTTTCTATTTTTAATACTTCGCATATTTGGCTATACCGCTGCGATTGTAACCGGGCTTATCACAATCTTCTTTGCTCTCATTTTTTCAAATAGTCCATTTTATTCAATCATAGGCTTGGTGGAAATCATTTTTGTTGGTGCGTTTTTCCTGCGTGGCAGAAAAGCAAAAATGTTCTTTGTTGATGTGTTTTTTTGGTTCTCGATTGGAATAGGGCTATTATTTTTTGCAGGTCGAGAATCTTTATCAGGGACTACACTTTATTTTTTAATCAGTAAAGATATTACGAATGGGCTTTTCAATGTTTTAGTAGCAGACGTGCTCCTGGCCTATTTTCCATTTTATAAATTGGTTAAGAATAACCGGCTAAATAAAAATAATGTGTCGATTCATCAGTTTTTATCCCAGATCACCATTTTCACCATACTTGTTCCGTTTTTTATAAGTGTGATGATAAATGCAGTGAATACGTTTGAACTCATAAAAAAGGATTTGGGTTCTGTTGGGGAAACGAGGGTAAATCGAATAGAGAATGAGTTTCTTCAATTGGAAAAAGACAATGGCACAATCGATGTAAAGCAAATTGAGGACATCATTTGGCGCAATAAGACTAAAGAAAGCGAAATTATTATCTTTGATAATAAGAATAATGTCATAGCATCTACAGCCTTGGTCGATTTTGATCCTAATAGGTTTGAGATTCGTGAGATTTCACCAAGATTATTTGAAGCGTTGCCAGTTACTGAGGATGATGTTCAGCCAATTACAAGATGGATGGATGCGTTTTATTTTTATACAAGGGATACAGATTCATTTCGAATCATGCTCCAATTCCCTATTGCCGGGGATCAACAACAGCTCTTTAATACTTCACTTGATCAGCTAAAATTCTTACTCATTCTTGCAATATCAGCTATTTCTTTTGTGGTGGTCATTAGTCGGCTTCTTACGAATAACTTAAAGCAGCTGACAACAATAACGACTGGTTTACCAAATAAGCTGCGAAGAATGGAGAATATTGAGTGGCCTCAAAGTACAATTTCAGAGCTGCGAGTGTTAGGTAAAAATCTTAAAAAGATGGCAGATAAGTTGAAGGAGCTTTTTCAAGAAAGTATCGAAATGAACCATATTTTAAAAGAACAAACTGTGAAACTGAAGGAATCCGAGGACAAGCTCCATAAGCTAGCTTTTTATGACAGCTTGACTTATCTACCTAATCGTTATTTTTTTCAAAAATACGTTCGAGATTTAATTAGAAATTGCCTTAAAAAGGAAATTGCGATTATCTTTATTGACCTAAATCAATTCAAGCAAATAAATGATACTTTGGGCCATGAGGCCGGAGATATGCTTCTTAAAGCAACTGGGAATAAGCTGAAGACATTGCAAGCAGATAATCGGCAGGTATTCCGACTTGGCGGGGATGAGTTTGTTGTCGTTCATTCGGTGGAAAATAGAGAGGAAGTCCATCAAACCTTAGATATGATTGTTAAGGAATTTTCATCCTATTTCACCATCTCAGGTCAAGACCACTACATTACCGCTAGCATTGGAGTAAGTATGTACCCTGAGAATGGGGAAGACTTAGATGAATTAGTAAAATATGCAGATATTGCCATGTATATATCAAAGGAGATGGGCGGCAACACGGTTCAGTTTTTTGATGAATCGATGAAAAATAAATTCCAGCAGCGTCTAACTATTGAAAACTCCTTGCGCATTGCAGTTGATAAAGAAGGGTTTGAACAGTTTTATCAGCCCAAAATATTTGCAGGCAAAATAACAGGTATCGAAGCCCTGCTTCGCTGGAATGATCCTGTTTTAGGTACAGTTTCTCCAGGGGTGTTTATTGAAGTGGCTGAGGAAATCGGCTTAATTTCTCAAATTGACGAATGGTCCCTTGTTCAGGCATGCAGGCAGAATAAACAATGGCAACTTAACAATCTATTACACGTTCCGATTTCAGTAAACCTCTCGGCAAAGCATTTTCAACAAGAATTTTTAGTGTCTATGGTAAAGAATGCGTTGGAGAATTCAGGATTAGAGCCCAAATATTTAAAACTCGAAATTACAGAAAGTGTGTTTATTTCAGACCAACAGCGTGTTGCGGAGAGGATTCAAAAACTAAAAGAGCTTGGAGTGCAAATCTCCATCGATGATTTTGGTAAAGGATACTCATCCCTGTACCAATTATTAAAGCTTCCAATTGATGAAATTAAAATTGATCGAAAATTTATCCATAATATTGATAAAAATGATAAAAAGGCTTTATTGGTTAAGGCGATTTTTGATATCGCACACGGGCTGCAACTGAATGTAGTCGCTGAGGGTGTAGAAACATGGGATGAATGTGGAATGCTTGTGGATATGGGCTGTGATGAAATTCAAGGCTATTTATTCAGTCGACCAATCAGTAAAGAAGACATGGTTGAATTCATTCATCATAAAAATTCAAATATGATAGAAGCGGCAGTTGAAGAGGATAGATTATAAGGAAAAGGAGGATTCCACGGTGAATAACGGGTTCCGTTAACTATCACAAACATTAAAAATGTAAGTTAAAATGAGTGCCAATTTGCATATGAAATTGACGCTCATTTTTTATTGGGAGTAAAGCCATTTGTGCTGAAATTATATAAAAAGTTGTATAGGAAAATGACCCCCAAATTGTAGGGGTACAATGGCTGTTGTACCCCTACAATTTGGCATACATTTTATCTTACAAAAGTACTTAGAAACATAGGAAATCCTATCCTTAATTGAATACCCAGTGATATTTAAAATAAGCGGAGATATTTCCATTAAATGCAGAATAGAGCTCTTTTCGGGGTTGATAGGGGGAAATTTTCCGCTTATGCAAAGAAAAATCCCCAATTTTTACGTTACTTGAGTCAATAGGGGAAATTTCTCCTCTTATTTACGCTATTTTTTAGCCTATTTACAAATTAAGAGGAATTTCTCCCTCTATTTTTTAAAATCCGGTGCGTAAGCTGCCCCCCTAACCTCTTTTCCAATCAAAAATGGCTCAGTGAACTGAGCCACCTTATTTTTAATTGCAAAAACAGATACAAAAAGCAGTACAAAATGGGCTACATTTTCGGGTTTTGCGACAGGAAACGGAACCCGTTCCACGGTGAACCTCCTTTTTTCAATGTCTAGCTCAAGAAGCCATCTCGGCTCTTGGGTCTAGCCAATCGCTTCGGAAGGTAAAATGCACCTTCTGTCAGCGCACGTCTTATGCTTGTCGCCGATTAGCAGAAGCATTAAGCTTATCTCCTCATATTGTAATATTTACATCTCCGTCTTCACTTATTTTAACGGTTGTATAGCTTTCAAATGTGGACATCTCGGTGATTTCTCGTTTTTCCTCACTCGCAAAACTCTCCATATATCGTTGATACGTTTCGGGATCTTTCACGATGTGATAATAATACGTCATCTTTCCATCGTTATCACTATGTGTCCGTAGGAAAAATCTGTCTTGAAACTCGTTCTTAAACCATTCTCTCGCTTCCATATGATTCGAAAAATCCGGCATGTTGTCGTAAATTGATGTTATATCAATATTCATGTTGAATCACCTCTCTGAGATTTTCGGTTGTGATTAGTATGTCCAGCTATTTACATCACATCCATGACGGAAGGATGTCTAATTTTGGTGCTAAAACCAGAATTGAGCCTAATAGTCTTGTTGCCGGTATACCAGCTAAAGTAATAAAATCGATTTCGCCTGATGAAAGTGAAAGAATAAGAGAATCAGAAATGGAATATGTCAGGTTAGGCAAGTTATATTCAAATAAGATTCAACCGGTGAAGATTAAATAATGGTCATACAGGAAAAATTGTGGTTTAAATGTAGGAGATTATCAACCTAGACACCGGTTACCCTTTAAAGAACTTTCTAACACTCACAAATGGTATTCCAACAATGTTTGTGGGTGTATTTATTTTGTGTGAAAAAGGATGAAATGAGAAGCTCTGAACTCTTTTCACCGATGTCATGACAACTTATGATGTAAATGAATTATTGTTGTGACCTTACACAATAAATGGTATATTGAATGGAAGTTAGAGTATTGAAAATTCAGAAAAAGAATCTAATCGAAAACTTTGTCGAGAGAGTATAAACGTTTTAGGAGGAGATAGGATGGATTTGAATCAAATTTTCAATTTCGCAGTCGAAAGATTTCCGAATAAAATTGCCGTTGTGGATGGAGAAAGAAAATATACATATCGTCAGTTAGGAAAAGAAGTTAATAGTGTAGCGTCCTCTTTTCATAAAATTGGTATAAAGAAAAAAGACCGAATTGCTCTTTTGTTGAAGAATAGGTTAGAATCAATCGTTATTTTTTGGGCCATTCAAAAGCTTGGTGCTATTTTTGCTCCAATAAATAGTAGACAATCCCAAGAAGTTGTTCATTATTGTTTAAATGATCTTGAGGCTAAATTAATCATATATGAACAATCCACCGAAATCTTAATCAATAAAACAAAATTTAAAGAACGTCCACTTTTATTAAATATAGATGGAAAAGGTGATATTAATTATTCTGAACTAACAAGATTAAGTTCGAATGATTTTAATCCGAATGAGATTAATAGTGACGATTTAGCTGTCATACTCTATACATCTGGGACAACTGGAAGACCAAAAGGAGTACCTCGTTCTCATCAAAATGAGTATTCTTCATCGTATGCTCATATCTTTCAATGTCATTATCAGTTGCATGATACGACCTTAGGGGTGATGCCTCTTTATCATACGATGGGACTGCGTTCACTAATCAGTATGGTTATGTTAAATGGAACATACATCATTCAAAGAGAATTTGATGCTTATGATGCTGTTACATTAATTGAGACAGAAAAAATAACATGTTTATACTTATTTCCAAATATGTACTATGATATTGCCATGCTTACTGATATTACAAGTTCTTATTTTAACGAAATTCGAACAATCGCATATGCGGGTGCTCCAATGTCTAAGAGAGTAGTTCAGTTATGTCAAGATATTTTTCAGCCCTCGTATTTTGTGAATCATTATGGGAGCACAGAAGTGTATACGTTTACTTATTGTGATAACATTGATAAAAAGCCTGGTTGCGCTGGCAAACCTGGTATTCATCAAAACATTCGAATTATTGAACCCGATATTAAACGAACAAAAACTCCAGAGGATATTGTAGAAGAAGGAAAAGTAGGGGAAATTATTGTAAATTTGCAATCACCCGAAGCGTTTAAAGGATATTGGAATAAGCCAGATTTAACAAAACGTAGTGTTGTACAAAGTTGGTATTATACTGGAGATTTAGGTTATATCGATTCTGATGGTGATATGTATGTAGTGGGCAGAATTGATGAGATGATTCTTTGTGCAGGGGATAACATATACCCCTTAGAGGTTGAAAATGTATTAATGGAACATCCAAAAGTTGATAAAGCAGTTGTAGTCGGAGAATGTGATGAGCGTTGGGGACAAATTGTTGTTGCGATTATCGTTCCAAGTGACGATACATTATCAGTGGGTGAGTTAGACTTATTTTGCAAAAATCATCCGATATTATCTAATTATAAAAGACCACGACGCTATATATTTGAATCAACCTTACCAAAAAAATATTTAAGAACAAAGACTTTTGTGTAGTTGGGGTTAAATGGTAAATATTTAAATTTTTCTCATTTCGCAAAATTTTAAAAATCAGCCATAGGAGGGGAATTCAAAATGGCGAACATATTAATAGTTGATGATGAATTTGAAAGTCGGTATTCCCTTCGTGAATTTGTTAATTCAAGTAAATATAATTATTTTTCAGTACATGAATCAGAAACGTATGAAAAAGGGGAAATGCTACTAAAGCAAATAAAACCATCTATACTTATCGCCGAGATATCTTTACCAGATCGTAGTGGTTTAGAATTAGGGATGGAGGCTATTCGGTGGGATCCAAATATTTCAGTCATAATTATTACTCATCTTCAAATTTTTGAATATGTGCAAAAAAGTATAAATCTTGGGTTTTCTGGGTATTTATTAAAACCATGTTCCAAGAGTGATATAATAAAAATTTTTGATAGAATCATGATCAAAAGTATATCTAACGAATCAGAACAATTTATTGGTAACAATAAATTACCTACAAATCCTGATTTAGCGAATCCTATAAATGCTTCTATTCAATATATCCAAGAAAATTTCAAAGAACCCATTACATTGAATCAAGTTGCTGATACCGTATATTTAAGTCCCTCACATTTTAGTCGTTTGTTTAAAGAGGAAATGGGTGTTAACTTTATTGAATATTTAACTTCATATCGTATTGAACAATCAAAAAAATTATTAAAAATGACCGCTTTACCAATTGAAGTAATTGCTCATCAGATCGGTTTCACAAGCTCTGGGTATTTTGCAACGACCTTTAAGAAAAGCGAAAGTTGTACACCCTCAGAATATAGAAATTTGTTTTTTAACAAGCAAATAATTAGAAAGGAAGGATAAATCTAAAAGGATTTATCTTTTTTTTGTGTCTCCTTCTTTAGGTTTATTGAATGAGCATGAACGTCTATATCTTCCCCGCTAAACGAAATAAACTTTGTTAATAAAAATTTAGAAGTAACTATGACAAAAATGTGAAACTTGAAGATTCTGATTATTTTTATAATTGGTTTATATTTCAAAGGGAGTGAGGAGCTATTGAAAGTAACAACAGAACTCATGAGATGCATACAGAACAATGAAAAAGCAGTCCTTGCTACTATTATTGACAAGAATGGGTCTTCGTATCGACAAATTGGTGCAAAAAGCCTCATCCTTGAAAATGGAAGAAGTTATGGAATTCTCAGTGGTGGTTGCGTTGAACAAGATTTATTTGAACATGCAAAAGAAGTGTTTGAAAATGGTCATCCTAAGCAAGTAATCTATGATCTGCGAAATGATGATGACGCACCATGGGGACTAGGTGTGGGATGCAATGGAGAAATTACAATATGGCTATCTCTTATTGATCCTATTAATAAGAAGTTTGAAACAGACAAAATGTTAAACATCTTTAATAAAAAATATAAAAGGACTACTCCATATACTATATATACAGTTCTTCAGTCAAGTAATCACAGATTAATGCCATTAGGTCACATGTTGGAAGCAAGTGAAATACAAGAAAGCCCAAACTTGATAGGGTTAAACTCGAACAGCGGAATGATAACACATACATTTTTGATTAATAACGAACTTGTTTCAACAACGTTATTTTTGGAAACGATTACACCGACGCCTAACATAGTCATATTTGGTGCAGGGCCGGATGCTATACCTTTGATTCAACAATTGAAACTTCTAGATTGGAGGGTGACGGTTGTAGATCATCGCCCAGGATATTTGGAGCAAATTCAACAATCAAATGTTGATGATTCAATCCTTGTTCCACCAAGACAATTTCCGGCAGATGTAGATTTTCATTCCAATTTGTACGCTGTGATTATGACGCATCATTATGAACAGGACCTCATTTATCTAGAAGGATTACTTCACTCAGAAATCAATTACATTGGATTATTAGGACCAAAGAAAAGGTTTCTAAAATTAAAAAAAGATTTAGAGCAAAAAGGAATTTCGATTCCTTCAAAGATTGAAAATAATATTTATACTCCAATTGGGCTTGATATTGGATCTGAAACTCCTCAGGAAATCGCACTAAGTATTGTAGCTGAAATCATGGGTCATAAAAATAATACGTCCAACCGGTCTTTAAAATTTAAAAAAGATTCGATTCACATTAAAGAGTCAATTCCAAATCATGAATCAAGGCCAAACGAATTGGTAGCAAAATGAAAAAAGAAATATGGAACATTGTATTAGCAGCGGGTCTTTCTACAAGAATGCAAGGGTGTCATAAATTAGCGTTGGATTTAGATGGAGAAACAATTTTACGATATACCGTAAAAAAAGTGTTACGCAATCAAGCAGATCATACAGTGGTGGTATTGAATCAGCAATTTCCACTATTGGTACGGGAGCTATCAGATTTACCTGTGTCTATTGTTTGGAATCATGTCACATCACAGGGAATGAGCAGCTCACTTAAATTAGGAATTGAATGTCTCCCTTCCACTTGTGATGCTGCAATGATTTTATTAGCTGATCAGCCAGAGATAAAAATAGAGGTTATGAATGAAATACTTACTTTGTATCAAACATCAAAACAATCATTGATAGTAACGTCTTATTTAGGAAAGACTCGCCATCCTATCATTTTTGGCAAACCGTTTTTCAAAGACTTGATGGACTTAACTGGGGACGAAGGTGCCAAATCTATTATTCAATCAAATCGAAAACATGCCCTTATTCACACAGTAGAAGAAAAAGCTCCTGAAGATATTGATACAGTAGAAGATTATATCAGTTTATTAAAAAGGAGGAAGGAAATTGACATTTTTGGGTAAGCCTATGAATCGTGTTGAGGATGCGCGATTATTGTCTGGGCAAGGCACATATATAGAAGACCTCTCACCATTACCAAACATTCATTACGCAGCTATTCTAAGAAGTCCACATGCACATGCCCGTATCATTGATATCCATATCGAAGAAGCAGTGAAAGTACCAGGTGTTGTAGGTGTCGTGATTGGTAAGCAAGTGGAAGAGTTAACAAAACCATTTCCTGTAGGTGTAAAAGCCCCGGTAAAATATTATCCAATTGCAGTGGATAAAGTTCGTTTTGTTGGGGAGACAGTTGCTGTTGTTGTAGCAAAAAATCGGTACATTGCTGAAGATGCGGTTTCTAAAATTAAGGTGGATTATGAACCGTTAGCTGCGGTAGTTCAGATTGAAGACGCTCTATCTCCTGATTCAGAAATTTTACATGAAGAAGTAGGAAATAACATTGTAAATCATCGTCACTTTAATTACGGAAACGTAGAAGAAGCATTTAACAATGCTGATCATGTTATAAGTAGGAAATTTACATTTCCAAAGGTTACTGCAACACCTGTTGAAAATTACGGGGTTATCGCAAACTTTACCCAAAGTGAAGGGGCATATACGATTTGGGCAAATTTCCATGGTCCATTCACACTTCATTCGGTTATGACTGCTGCACTTAAAGTACCAAGTAATAGACTTCGCATTATCACTCCAAAAGATATTGGAGGTAGCTATGGTATCAAAGCAGGTGTATTTCCTTACATGGTATTAATGGGAGTTGTTTCACGAATTGTAGGTGTACCCGTGAAATGGATTGAAGATCGCCAAGAACATCTATTAGCCAGTTCAAGTGGAACAGATCGTGTAACCTGGATTGATGTCGCTGTACAAAATGATGGGACTATTCTAGGTATGAAGATGAAGTTTGCAGATAATGTCGGAGCATATATTCGAGCACCAGAACCAGCTAGTTTATATCGTACACATTCAAATTCGACAGGAGCATATCGTATTCAAAACCTACAAATGGAAGCGATTGCGGTTGTGACAAACAAGTTACCGACAGGCTTAATACGTGGATATGGTGGTCCACAGCTTTATTTTCCATTAGAAAGAATGGTACAAATTATTTCACATGAACTTGACTTAGATCCTATTGAAGTAATTAGTAAGAATCTTATAAGAAAGGAAGAATTTCCATATCAAACAGCACCGGGTGGTATTTATGATAGTGGGGATTATCATAAAGCCTTACAGCTGGCTCTTCAAACGATTGACTATGAAGGTTTTAGACAAAAACAAAAAGAGGCTTGGAAACAAGGAAAATACTTAGGAATAGGATTTGCAAGCATTGTCGAGCCATCAGGATCTAATATGGGTTATGTCACGATTGCATTAACACCTGAAGAAAGAGCAAAATCACTACCAAAATCAGGTACTAATGAAGGAGCCACCATTTCCATTGATCCAATGGGTGGTATCACTGCTAGAATAAGTACGGTTCCTACTGGTCAAGGTCATGAAACGGTTACCGCTCAAATTATAGGAGATATACTAGGAGTTGACCCAAGCACGATTCGGGTAGTTGCTGAATTAGATACACTAACAAGCCCGTGGTCAGTAGCTTCTGGTAGCTATTCTAGTAGATTTGCTCCTATTGGTTCAAGTGCAGTCTATCAAGCTGCCCAAAAGGTAAAGTTGAAATTACTAGAAATTGCAAAAGATCAATTGGATGTAACAGTAGATGAATTAGTTATGCGAGACGGAAAAGTTTGGGTGAAAGATGATTCAACAAGAAATATCTCACTTAAAAGATTAGTAGGGCTGGCTCATTGGAATCCTGATGGACTTCCGACCGGAGTAGAGCCTGGAATTCATGAGACAGCATTTTTCAGTCTATCAACTGCCAAACCACCGAATGAAAAGGACCTGGTTAATGGCTCTGTAACATATGGATTTGTATTTGATGCCGTTCAAGTAGAGGTAGATATTGAAACAGGTGAAGTGAAAATCCTAGACTATACGACCATTCATGATGCGGGGAAACTGTTAAATCCAAAAATCGTAGAAGGTCAAATTATGGGTGGGTTAGCACATGGACTCGGTGCAGCATTATATGAAGAGCTTGTTTATGACGAAAAAGGTCAGTTTTTAACGGGAAGCTTTATGGATTACCTATGTCCAACAGCAACAGAGATCCCAAAAGTCACAATTAAGCATATTGAAACAGCATCTCCATTGACTCCATTAGGAGCAAAAGGATTAGGAGAAGGTAATACGATGAGTGCACCAGCTGTAATTGCGAATGCAGTAACGGATGCATTAAAGCCATTTAATCTATCATTTAATCAACTTCCATTATCACCTGATCGTGTTTGGTCAGCAATTCATAAAAAACAGGAAGTAAAGATATAACACTAAAGGAGGAAATATCATGAATGGTGAAGGAAATATTCAACTAAATGGAAATGTAGAAACTGTTTTTAATAATTTATTAGACCCTGAAGTACTAAAAAGTTGCATAATGGGTTGTGAAGAATTACAGAAACAAGGGGATAATGTTTATCTTGCAAATCTTTCTGTTGGGGTTGCAGCTGTTAAAGGAAAATATGATGCGACGATTACACTTAGTGACCTAGAACCACCAAATCACTATAAGTTGATTGTTCACGGCGAAGGTGCACCAGGATTTGTTGATGCAGAGGCAGATATTTATCTCACACAGCTAGATGAAGAAAATACTGAGCTTAGATATGTCTATGAAGCAGCGGTTGGTGGAAAAGTGGCCTCGATTGGTCAAAGAATGCTCGGTGGAGTCGCTAAGCTCATCATAAAAGACTTTTTTAAGAAAATAAAAAAGGAACTAGAAAAGGTTGATATTGCTAATTAGAGAGGAGGCGGGGGCATCGTGAAACCAGCTACTTTTAACTACCTACGTCCTTCAAGTATAGAAGAAGCAGTAAAATTATTAAATGAGTATGGTGATGAATGCAAAATCATCGCTGGAGGGCAAAGCTTTATTCCAATCTTAAATATGAGGATGTCCGACCCGGGTTGCCTGATTGATATAAGTCAAATTGACGAATTAAAAGGAATTCGAATAGAGGACGAAGTTTTAAAAATTGGTGCTCTAACCATTCAAAGAAAACTGGAGCAGTCTGATTTGATCAAACAACATGCTCCATTGCTTGCGGAAGCAGCTAGATATATAGGTCATGTTCAAACACGTAATAGAGGAACGATAGGTGGTAGTGTTGCACATGCAGATCCAAGTGCGGAATTGCCCCTTAGTTTCTTGGCACTTGATGCTACAATTGTCATTCAAAACGTTGATGAAGTCAGAGAGACGAGTATCAATGATTTCTTCATAACGTACTTAACAACAGAACTAATGCCAGAGGATATGTTAACTGAGATACATGTACCATTGTCCCGTTGGAACGGATATGCATTTGAAGAATTTAGTAGAAGACATGGAGACTTTGCATTAGTTGCGGTTGCTTGTGTTCTTACTACCGATGATAGTGGAACAATTGATGATGCAAGAATCGTTTTAGGTGGAGTAGATGCAGTACCATTATTAGCTGAAGAAGCAATGGAATATTTAGTTGGAAAAAATCTAACAGAAAAAACACTTGAAAGAGCATCAGAATTAGCAATAGTTGATGCTGACCCAGATGAAGATTTACACGCTTCAAAAGAATATAGACTTCATTTATCAAAGGTATTAACTAGAAGGGCGTTATTGAAAGCATACAATCGAGAATTACAAAAGGAGGGCTAATATTGTCGTATTCCACACTAAAAGAAAAGATCAAAGTCTCATTCTCTATAAATGGAAAGGTGGTGGAAGAGCAAGTAGAGCCTAGAAAGTTGCTAAGTGATTTTATTAGAGAAGAACTTGGCTTAACAGGGACACATGTTGGATGTGAACATGGAGTATGTGGTTCTTGTACTGTTCTCTACAACGGAGCTGCAGTTAGAAGCTGTTTAATGTTTGCAGTACAAGCAAATGGCTCTGAAATTCAAACAATTGAAGGATTGGCTAAGGATGGGCAACAGCATGTTTTACAGCAATCTTTTAGTGAATGCCATGGTTTACAATGTGGCTTTTGTACGCCAGGGATTTTAATGTCCTCTCTTGAAATGTTGAATAACAATGAAAAACCATCAACAGAGGAAATTAAAGAAATGCTCTCGGGACATTTATGTCGATGTACTGGCTACACTGGAATTATTGAAGCAATAGAGAAGGCTTGTGAAATGAATAATTGCAAAGAAGGTGAATAATGAATGGATCTTGGAAAATTATTTAATTTTGCAGTGCATAGGTTTCCTTCCAAAACAGCAATTGTTGAAGGTGAAAGAAGATTAACGTATAAGGAATTTAATCAAATTACGAATAAGATTGCATTTTCATTACAAAAGCATGGAATTAAAAAAGGTGACCGTGTTGTCATTATCTTAAAAAATCGATTAGAGATGGTTGCGTTATATTGGGCCATTCAAAAATTGGGTGCGGTATTTACACCTATTAATTTTCGTCTTTCAACAGAAGAGGTTGCTTATTGTGTAAATAATGCAGATGCGAAAGCTGTAGTATATGAACCAAGTAGTCAGGCTGCAGCACTTGAAGGGAAGTATGAGCACAAACCATTATTTATAAGTGTACTAGGAGCATCAGGTGGCGACGTAACGTATGAAGAACTTCTTGATCATAACCAAGAGTCTTTTGACGAACCAACTATTCATTTTGATGACATTTGTTTAATGCTTTACACTTCAGGAACTACTGGTAAACCAAAGGGTGTACCTAGAAGTCACAAGAATGAGTATAGCGCAGCAACTGCACATATTATTCAAAACAAATATGTGCTACATGAAAGTACACTTGGTGTCATGCCACTTTACCATACAATGGGAATGCGCTCTCTTTTATCAATGACATTCTTAAATGGTAAGTTATGCATGATTCCAGATAACGATACACTAACAATGCTAAAAGTGATGGAAGAAGAAGAAGTAAGCTGTGTGTATTTAGTCCCAACAATTATCCATGACCTTTTACATCATAAGAATTTCGATACTTTCAATCTACTGAGTCTTCGAAAGATTGGATATGCAGGAGCTTCGATGACATCAGAGTTAACAAAAGAAGTAATTAGCAAGCTTAAACCAGAAGTGTTTGTCAATCACTATGGTTCTACAGAGGTCTATACATTCACTATTTGTGATTATCTAGATAAAAAACCAGGTTGTGCAGGGAAGGCAGGTTTTCATCAACAATTAAGATTAGTTACACCCGACCCTGATGGAAACTCGACACCAGATGATATTATTCCAAACGGTACTCCAGGAGAAATCATAATAAATATCGATTCGATTGAAGCATTTAAAGGCTATTGGAATCGACCAGACGCAAATAAAAAATCAATCCGAAATGGCTGGTATTTTACAGGAGACATGGGTGTGCTAGACGAAGATGGGGATTTGTACGTGGTTGGACGTGTAGATGACATGATTATTTCTGGTGGCGAAAATATACATCCACTTGAAGTAGAAGATGTTATAGCATCACATCCGAACGTTTTGGAGGTAGCAGTTGCAGGAATACCAGATGAACGATTTGGTGAGAAGGTAGTTGCTTTTGTCGTTAGCAAGGGTGAGAGACTAACAACTGAGGAATTAGACAGTTTCTGTAAACAGTCGAGCCAACTTGCAAACTTCAAACGCCCAAGAGAGTACAAGTTTATTAAAGAAATTCCGAAAAGTCCAGTTGGTAAAATCTTAAGAAGAAAATTAAAAGAAAACTATCAAACATTTAAAATTGAGGAGAGTGTACTATAATGACAACAATTAATAACCAAACAACTCAGTGGGACCATATTTCTGTAGAAAAAGATGTTGAGGCAAAAACAGCAACGATTATTTTGGATCGACCAGAAAAAATGAACACTTTAAGCTTTATTGCTCGTTCACATCTTCATGCAATTTTTAATGAATTAAATCACGATGATGATGTAAGGGTTATCATTATTAAGGGTGCTGGTGAAAAGGCATTTACTTCTGGTGGTAATATCGCTGAATTCATGGAGCAGCATCCAGCGGTACTCTCAGAATTACATGTAAATGTAGCCGCACCAGAACGTTCTCCAAAACCTGTTATTGCACAATTACAAGGGTATACCTTTGGGGTTGGACTAGAGATTGCAATGGCTTGCGATTTCCGAATCGCAGCTGATAACACACTATTAGCTTTACCAGAAATCAACCTAGGTATGATTCCAGGAAGTGGTGGCTCACAACGTGTAGCAAAAATTGTTGGGGTTGGAAGAGCAAAAGACATGATTATGAGAGGGCGCCGTATTCCAGCCGAAGAAGCACATCAGTGGGGATTATTAACAACAGTTACCTCTCCTGAAAACGTAGAAGAAGAGGTAGACAAATTAGTAAAGGATCTAGTAAGACTTTCTCCGATGACACTAAGTGTGTTAAAGCGTGTAATAAACTCTTCCCAAGATACACCCCTTAGTATGGGAATGGAAATTGAAGGATTTGCCTATGGAATGCTTCGTTCGACAGAAGACTTTAATGAAGGTGTTCAAGCGTTTGGAAATAAGGTAAAACCTAATTTCAAAGGGAAATAAGGTCTATCTTTATCTGTAATTATTTAATAAAGGAGGCTATATATGAAATATTCTGTTGGAGAAAGTGTAAGGTTGNGCTATATATGAAATATTCTGTTGGAGAAAGTGTAAGGTTGTTACCCAAGTATTTAAATGCAAATACGTTTAGTGCGGGGACAATTGCTGCTATTTTCGGTTGTACGGGTCCAGCATTAATTATTATTGGTGGTGCAACAGATGCTGGATTGTCCATTGAACAAACCATTTCCTGGCTGTTTTCTGTGTATTTTTTTGGTAGTTTAATAGGAATATATTTAGCATTAAAATATCGCCAACCAATTGCTGGAGCTTGGTCTATACCTGGGGCTGTTCTAGTAGCTGGAGGTTTACAGCATTATTCACTAAGTGAAATATCTGGAGCTTACCTAGTTGCTGGTATTCTTGTATTTATCCTTGGGATTTCTGGACTTATTGGAAAAACAATGAAATGGATACCTGTACCAATTGTAATGGCAATGATTGTTGGAGCAATGATCCGATTTGGAACCGGTATGTTTACCGCTTTAGAAAGCGTACCCATCATCGTAGGCTCAGCAATCTTAGTTTATTTATTTTCTTCACGATTCATAAAAAAAGTACCTCCAATCTTAATATCTTTTGTTGTTGGCGGTGTTCTCGCTGCAATTATGGGTGATTTTCAGTCATCCACTATGAATGCAGGGTTTACCCTACCTGAAATATTGATGCCAGCTTTTTCAATTGAAGCAATCATATCAGTTGGAATTCCTTTAGCCCTATTGGTAATTGGTGCCGAAAATGCGCAATCAATTGGAGTATTAATGGCAGAAGGATACAAACCACCAATTAATGAAATGACAATTTGGAGTGGTATTGGTGGGATTGTTACATCATTCTTTGGAGGACATAATGCTAATATTGCAGGACCAATGACCGCAATATGCTCATCGAAAGAGTCTGGTGAAAATAAAGATGGTCGCTATGCAGCAGTTATAGTAAACGGGGTAATATTTGGTTGCTTTGGATTAATTGCAGGGATTGCGGTACCGTTTGTTACTGCTTTACCAGGAGCATTAATTGCTACTGTTGCAGGTTTGGCAATGATAGGTGTTCTTTTAAGTTCACTGCAAACAGCTTTCTCAGAGAAAAGATTTCAAATTGGAGCATTTTTCTCATTGGTCATTGCAATGTCAGGTGTAAGTTTCTTTAGTGTAAGCTCACCTTTCTGGGCGCTTATTGGTGGTGTATTAGTTTCACTAATCATTGAAAAGGCTGATTTTGATTCCTTTAGATCGGAAATAGAGGTTACAAAAATGCAAGAAGAAATTGAAAAAGTAGTTTGATTTAACAAATGAATGGACACCTTTTTGGACAATACGGACGAAGGTGTCCTTTCTTTCGATTGAGTACAAGGTTAATGAAATCTAAGGAATCAAACTACTCGAAGAGAACAAAATCTAACTGAGGTGAGCCATGAATATTGAAAAAATTGAATTTGGTGGCTATCGTATTGGAATTCCAGTTCCTTTTCCAATGAAGTATGTCTATTGTTATCTTTTTAAACAGAATAATGGTTATGTGTTGATTGACGTAGGTTTAAATTATCCGGCAGCACGAGAAATGTGGCAGGAAATATTTGACCATTTTGAAATCGGACCTCAAGATATTCGAACAATATATTTAACCCACTTCCATCCAGACCACTCTGGTCTTTCTGGTTGGATGCAAGAGCACTCGGGTGCTGATCTATTTATGAATGAAGTGGACGCTAGAATGATCGAGCTCGAATGGGGTGAGGGTAATGTATATGTTGCAAGAATGAAGGAAATGGTATTACAGCATGGAGTTCCAGTCGATTTAGCTGATGAAATCACCGACCAAATGGATAATTTACAAAAGAATGTTCTCCCACTGCCTGCTTCAAAACCAATCGGTGATAAGATTGAGTTTGGCGAAAAACAATGGTCAGTTATTCATACCCCAGGGCATAGTCCTGGACATATTTGCTTTTTTCAGGAAGAAGAAGGTATCTTAATTGGTGGCGATCATGTTCTTGAAAAGATTACACCGAATATTAGTGTAATGCCAGGTGCATGTCAGCAGCCGTTACATGAATATATTGACTCGTTACGGAAACTTAAAAAGTATCCGATTAAGAAAATATACCCTGCCCATCATACACCAGTTCTAAACGTAAATGAACGAATCGACGAATTAATCCAGCATCATGAGGAGCGGCTTGCATATATTGAGAGCTTAGCTGATCATAATACAACTTATGAGATTGCGAAGATATTATTTTCCTATAAAGAGCTAAATTCACATCAATGGCGTTTCGCAATTGCAGAAACAATCGCGCACTTAAACTATTTAGAACGAGAGGGCCGGATTACAAAACAAAATCAAGATCCCATTGTTTATATAAAAAAATATAAAATCGGATCTAAAAACACATGAAACTATCATGTGTTTTTTTGTTTCTGATATTATAAAAAAACGATCTGTGGATAACTGTTTTGTTGAGTTCCTTGTTCAATCACTTGTCCGTGGTTCATTACAAGAATTAAATCAGCATCCTTAATTGTTGATAAACGGTGGGCAATGACGAAATTTGTCCGTCCATGCATCAAACGATTCATTGCTTTTTGGATAAAACGTTCAGTCCTCGTATCAACACTGTGGAGTTGTTAGAGAAAAAAGGCTTTTACGCGGATCTATACAATAGTCAGTTCGCTGAAAAGGCAACAGGATAGTAATTAAAACACATTTCCTAGGGTACACATATGCAGTTAACAAAGGCCCTTCCCATTTCCGGGAATGGGCTATGTTATTTTCATAGTAAAATTACATTTAGTAAATACTACTGATGGTGATGAAAATGGCTTGTCAATCAAGTGACGAATTAAAAGAGCTGGTTCAAGAAGCACGACCAATAGCGAAACACGGTCTTGTGGCAGATTATATACCTGCACTCGGAAAAGCAAACCCTAACGACTTGTCGATTGCGATCAATTATCCTGATGGCCGCTGCTATTCTGCTGGGGATATAGAAAAGAAAATCTCCTTGCAGAGTATCTCCAAGGTCATTACGCTTGCACTTGTCTTAATGGACAGAGACAAAGAGTATGTCTTTGAGAGAGTTGGCATGGAGCCGACTGGAGATCCATTTAACTCCATTGCAAAGCTAGAATCGATGGCACCGTCTAAACCATTGAATCCGATGATCAATGCGGGGGCACTTGCTGTAACTAATATGATCAAAGGGAATAAGGTGGACGAACGGTTTCAAAGATTACTAACATTTATCCGAGAATTAGCAGGGAATGATACGATTCAATATAATGAAGAAATTGCCCGTTCTGAATTTGAAACAGCGAATTTAAATCGCGCCTTATGTTATTTTTTAAAGCAACATCAAATCATTGATGGAAATGTAGAAGAACTAATTGATTTGTATACAAAGCAATGTGCAATCGAAATGAATTGCCTTGATTTATCGAGGATTGGACTCGTATTTGCATTAGACGGAATTGAACCGCAAACGGGCAGACAAATTATGCCAGCCAATATTGCCCGCATTTGTAAAACGTTTATGGTGACCTGTGGGATGTACAATGCCTCAGGGGAGTTTGCGATAAAAATTGGGATACCTGCGAAAAGCGGTGTATCTGGTGGTATTATGGGGGCTGTGCCCGGAAAATTTGGGATCGGCATATTTGGCCCGGCCTTAGATGAGAAAGGGAATAGTATTGCGGGGATAAAGCTTCTTGAGCTTCTATCTAAGAACTACAACCTGAGCATGTTTTGAGAAATACAGATTGGATGTTTTTTCATTGCAATCAAAAGACCCATGATATAAGATAGCTTATGCCTACATATAAACAGTCGGTATAAAAAATGAACTGCACGTCCAAAAAAAGGAGGAATGTTAATGGATTTTTCTGACAAACATATCCGACCCAATTACGGTATACTTACTGTTTTGATGGTTGGAGCCTTTATTTCTTTCTTAAATAATACATTATTAAATATTGCCCTGCCTTCAATTATGACGGAATTAAAGGTTGATGAAACGACAGTACAATGGCTGACGACCGGTTTCATGTTAGTTAATGGAATCCTGATTCCGACGACAGCCTTTTTAATCGAAAAATATACAGTGCGCCGATTATTTTTAGTCGCGATGGGATTGTTTACAATCGGTACAATTCTTGCAGGTACTGCTCATGTCTTTCCTGTTCTGCTCTCAGGACGGATGATTCAAGCATCTGGATCAGCGATTATGATGCCTCTCCTGATGAACGTAATGCTTGTGAGCTTTCCGGTTGAAAAAAGGGGAGCGGCAATGGGGGTATTCGGGTTAATCCTTATGTTCGCACCAGCGATCGGGCCAACTTTATCAGGCTGGATTATTGAACACTATGACTGGAGAATGCTCTTCCACTTTATCACTCCAATTGCAGCTGTTATATTTATCCTTGGATTTATCATGCTGAAGGATAAAAAAGAGAAAGTTTCGCTTAAACTCGACTTTTTCTCATTAGTATTATCAAGTATAGGATTTGGCGGATTATTGTATGGTTTCAGTTCGGCAGGAAGCATGGGCTGGGGAAGTCCGTTAGTATATGGCACGATACTCATTGGAGTCATTTCATTAACGTGGTTTATTCTGCGTCAATCAAAGCTTGACATCCCGATGCTTAATTTTGGGGTCTATCGTTATCCAATGTTTGCATTAGCTTCAGGGATCACAATGGCTGTCAACATGGCCATGTTTTCAGGGTTTTTACTTTTACCGATTTATGCTCAAATGATTCTAGGCATTTCACCTATGGATACAGGACTCATGCTTTTACCTGGGGCCATTTTAAATGCGATTATGTCACCCATCAATGGACGATTATTTGATAAATTTGGCGGGCGTATTTTAGCAACTACTGGACTTGCGATTACAACTGTGACAACTTATCTTTTCAGCCAACTAACATTTGATACTACGTATACGTATCTTATGGTTTTACATGCGGTAAGAATGTTTGGAATGTCGATGGTATTTATGCCAGTTTCAACGAATGGACTAAACCAGCTGCCAAGAAATCTATATCCGCATGGTACAGCTGTAAACAATACGTTGAATCAGGTTTCAGCAGCGATCGGAACCGGTTTATTAATTACGCTTATGTCATTGAAAAAAGAGTCGACAGCAGCAAATTTACTAAAGAATATTCAGGGGCAGCCAACTGAGGCACAGGGGATGCAGATTCAATTACAAGCGATGCTTGATGGAATTAATTTCACATTTTTCGTTTCAACCTTCTTAATATTAGTTGCACTTATTCTTGCATTCTTTATGAAGCGTGCAAAACAAGAAGAGGATATTACAGGGAAAAATAAAACGAGACCCGGTGTCAAACCTTCATTAGCCAAGAATTAAAAAAAGGGGAAATCAGACGATTTCTCCTTTTTTAATTGCAGGTATTTTAATTTTTATCATGAATTCCTCATCTTTATGTACAAAGTCTAAAAAACCATTTGCCTCATGGACAACATCTTGAATGAGTTTTGTACCAAGACCCTCATGGCCATCACCTTTAGTTGTTTTACCATAGTTCACAAACAGTTGATCAAGGATCTGTGCTGGAATTGGAAGAGAGTTATTTTTACATGTTAAAAGATATAAACCACTTCGCTTGTAAAATTGCAAAGTCAGTAAGGCTTGTTGGTGATATTTTTTTTGCCATTCCTCACAGGCATCGATGCTATTTGATAAAAGATTACCGATTAATGTAATGATTTTCTGATCAGACAACGGCAAAGTAGAAAGTGGTAAATCAAAATCATATACAACCTCAATATCAAGTGCTCTCGCTTTACGATACATTTGGTGGAGAACACCTGCCACCACGCCGTGTTCACCTTTTATTGAAAGATTAGTCTCCTTATAGCCCTCAACCAATTCATCTAAATATTGTTTCGCTTCCTCATTGTTCTTATTTTCAAGCATAAAATGGATCGCTGACACATGCTTTAAAAAGTCATGGCGCTCACTTCGAACAACACGGAAGGTTTCATTAAATTGGGCACGCTGCTCATCGAAATGCTTCGCTTCTTCCGATAGGGTTTTCATTTTTCTTGCCATAGAAAATCGTGATAAGAGTAAATAAACGCATAAAACTCCTAAGACCGTAATGATTCCCCAAACTAACATTGCTATTGTTACGCCACCTTAAAAATAATTTTGTTGTAAAAAGTCTACTTTTTCTTTTGTGATCATGGCTTGTTCTTCAATGCCTTCGAAAGTGACAATATATGAATTTTTTGCATAGAGCGCAAAGTTTTTGACATAGTGAATATTGATGATAAACGAACGATGTGACCGAATAAAGTCTCTCTCACGTAATTCCCCTTCCAGCTCCCCTAGCGTTTGGTAGGTTTTTATCGGTCCCGATTTTGTATAAATAGTCGTCGAACGACCGGAACGTTCGATAAAAATAATGTCTTTTTTCTGAAGGATGTGGATTTCATTTTTTTGCTTTAAGTATAATCTTCCATGAATTTCAGCCGACTTTGTTTTTTCAAGTAATCGCTCAATTGATTTCACTAAACGTTCCTTTGGATAGGGCTTCATGATATAGTCATGAACATTTAGTTCAAAGGCATGAACGGCGTAACCGCTATTTCCTGTTACAAAAATCACGGAAATATCGAGTGCATGCGTGTGAATGATATCGGCAAGCTCATAGCCTGATAGATGTGGCATCTCGATGTCGGCAATCAATAAATCAATTTCTTCTTTTCTTATTTGTTCGTAGGCTTCTTCGGCAGACAAGGTAGAGAAGATAATCTCAACATCGGGAATGCCGTCTACAATCGCTTTTAACTTATCCAAATCAATCAAACGGTCATCCACAAGACCAACCTTCATATAACAATCGACCTCACAAAAAAATACTGTCAAAATAGTAATTTCCAAATATAGTATCTTTCTATATTACCATCTTTACAAGTAAATTTGACCTATTCGCGACAAAAAAAGGCATATTCGCGACATATCTAAAGATTTTCTAGTTTGGTATGGCTATGATATAGACATAAGAACAAGACGAGGTGGAAAAAATGATCGAAATCAACGAAGTGACAAAAAGATTCAAAGACAAAAAGACTTCCATAACGGCATTAAAGCATGTGAAATTTACAGTTGAAAAAGGGCAGGTAGTTGGATTGTTAGGGGAGAATGGAGCTGGAAAAACAACTCTTCTTCGAACAATTGCCACATTATTAACTCCAACAGACGGAAATGTAAAGGTGGCTGGATTCGATACGCTAAAAAAACCAGAAGAAGTGAAGAAGAGAATAGGGGTCTTGTTTGGTGGAGAAACCGGCTTATATGATCGCCTAACAGCTCGTGAGAATCTGGAGTATTTTGCAGCCCTTTACGGATTAAGCAAGCATGAAACAAAGGTAAGGATTGACGAGTTAGCGCGAATGTTTGGAATGAGAGATTACCTGAATCGAAAGGTCGGCGGATTCTCCAAAGGGATGAGACAAAAGGTAGCGATTGCTCGAACATTGATTCATAATCCTGAAATAATTCTTTTTGATGAACCAACGACAGGCCTAGATATTACATCTTCAAATGTGTTTAGACAGCTTGTACACCAGCTGAAGCGGGATGGAAAGACAATTATTTTCTCGAGCCATATTATGGAAGAGGTTTCCATGCTTTGTGATTCCGTTGCGATGATGCACAAGGGAGAGCTTGTCTACCATGGTGATTTAGATGAACTTTATAAATCAGAAGGAAGCCAGGATTTAAACTTTATATTCATGAGTAAACTTGTTAGGGGGAACGAAAATTATGCTTCGTAAAATATATTTAAAAGAGATAAAGGATTGCTTTAGAGATCGCAGGACATTAATCCTTACTGTCCTATTACCAATTCTTATGATGTCAGGAATGACGTTTTTCTATGAAAATATGATGTCAGGTGGGGAAGGCGAAACATATCAGCTAGCAATTGAAGAGTCTTCCATGAATGAAGCGGAACAAATTTTTTCAGGAGTAGAGAATGTAGATCTTATTACATCTTCCAATCTGGAACAATCCATTCAAGACGGGGATTCACAGGGCGGTTTACAATTAACACCAAATTTCATTGAGGCTACTCAGAATGGGGAAGAGGCAACAGTAACTCTTGTTGGGGATTCCTTTAGTACAAAGTCTACTCAATTAAATGCGATTATCATGAATACTTTGGCGGTTTTTGAAAAAACAGTTGTAGCTGAGAACCTTCAGGAAGACGGAGTGAATCCTTCTGTCATGCAGCCATTTGCAGTTGAACAAATCGAGCTTACAAATGAGAATCCAAATGTTGAAATGCTTGCATTTTTAATTCCCTTAATCCTATCAGTTGCAATTGGGGTTGGTTCTGGACCGTCTGCATCAGACTTATTTGCAGGGGAAAAAGAGAAGAAAACAATGGAAGCTCTGTTAATGACACCGGTTAAAAGATCTACCTTGCTACTTGCAAAATGGCTAACGATTGCCACAATTGGGTCCGTGATAGGCATTATTACATTGGGTGTCGTTGCATTGGAAATTAGGTTGTTTACTGAAAATCTAAAAAATGCCGTATCGTTTGGTGATGATGCTTTTTTAATCATTGGACTCGCGATTTTACTTTCGATTATCTATGCTGCATTCACGTCATCATTAATCATGATTACAAGTATTGCGGCGAAGACGATTAAGGAAGCTGGAAGCTATAGCAGCCCTGTCATGATGATTGCGATGTTCCCTGCAATGATTATCGTAGGGGTTGGCGTAAACGAACTTACAACTCTTCATTTCATTGTACCGATTATGAATTTGTTTACTCTATTAAAAGAATTGATGTTCGGAATCATTAATTATGAACATATTCTACTTGGTTTTGGCAGCTACATCGCTTGTATGATTATCTTCTTTGTGATTGGAAGAATTATGTTTATGAAAGACAAATGGGTGATGAATTAATAAAAAACTGCCAACTACTTAAAAGTTGGCAGTTTTTTTATCAAACGTCTTGCGCATATTTTTCATCCGGAATCTTTGTAAGTGTCACATAGAGGCTCACGTTTTCAGATCCGTCATTCACAAAACTCAAGCTTTCCTCGCCATTGATAACAATGACATCATTCTTATTTACTTTAACTTCTTGCTCATCAATTGTAAAGGTTCCTGTGCCTGTAAGAACATGCAGGTATACATTTGAACCTGGATGTTTATGGGCGGGCAGAATTTGATTTGGCATAAAGTTTAACACGAAGACCGTGCTTCCGCCTTCTTTAAAGATGACACGCTTTGTCAGTCTATCCTCATTATATTCAATAAAATGGTCGAGCATTTCCTTTTTCATGTGAATCGCTCCTTTATACGTTTTCATCATCTATCTATACCCATTATAGGATAGAAATAAAAGCCTTACCGTGATTTATATCATTTCCTTTTTTATTCCTATGGGATGGAAGAACTGTTTTACAACAATAATATTGAGTTGTCTACATGAATGAATTATAATTCTTAATATATCAAATTTTCCAAAATCAAAAGGAGGAATGTATGTGCAGGCTTTTACAGATTGGGTAAATGGGATTCTTTGGAGCCCGGTCATGATTTATGGGATGCTTGGAGTAGGACTTTTATTTTCAATTTTAACTCGTTTTTTACAGGTAAGGCATATCAAAGACATGACAACCCTTATGTTCAAAGGGAAAAGCTCTGATGCGGGGGTTTCTTCATTCCAAGCGTTGGCTGTTTCCTTATCGGGTCGTGTTGGAACTGGAAACATTGCTGGTACTGCAACAGCAATAGCTTTTGGTGGACCTGGTGCTGTTTTTTGGATGTGGGCCATTGCCTTTATTGGAGCATCAACTTCTTTTATTGAATCAACATTAGCTCAAATCTACAAGGAAAAGCAGGATGGACAATATCGTGGGGGACCAGCATATTACATAGAAAAAGGAATTGGTTGGAAATGGTATGGAATAGTCTTTGCAATTGCAACCTTTCTTGCCATGGCGTTTTTAATGCCAGGAATCCAATCGAATTCAATCGCTGCTGGACTTGATAATGCATTCGGTATGAATAAATGGGTCACTGCCGCTATTCTAGTTGTCTTAATTGGTGCCATTATTTTTGGTGGTATAAAAAGGATTGCAAACGTTGCCCAGTATGTAGTTCCATTTATGGCATTAGGTTATATCTTGATGGCGATTGTAATCATGATTATGAATATTGGCCAATTGCCAGCTGTTATGGCCCTAATCTTTAAGAGTGCTTTTGGAGCAGAGCAGGCGTTTGGCGGTATTATTGGTATGGCGATTTCTTGGGGAGTAAAGCGTGGTATTTACTCAAACGAAGCTGGTCAAGGTACAGGACCGCATGCAGCAGCTGCGGCGGAAGTATCCCACCCTGCTAAGCAAGGTTTGGTTCAAGCATCAGCTGTTTACATTGATACCTTATTAGTTTGTTCGGCAACAGCATTTATGATTTTATTTACAGGAATGTACAATGTTCAGGCGGAAGATAAAACATTTATTGTGAATAATCTAGGAGAGACAGTTGAAGCCGGGCCTGCGTTTACACAGGCGGCAGTTGAAACGGCTCTTCCAGGATTCGGAGCAGGGTTCACAGCGATCGCATTATTCTTCTTTGCCTTTACAACAATCATGGCATATTACTACATGGCTGAAACAAATATCGCTTATTTAATGAGAGGTAGGGACAGTAGGGTCGGCATGTTGATCCTGAAAATAGTTTTATTAGCATCGATGACCTACGGAACAGTAAATGAAGCGAAGCTTGCATGGGCATTCGGAGATATCGGGTTAGGTTTGATGGTTTGGTTGAACGTTATAGCTATTCTCATATTAGCGAAACCTGCATTGATTACCTTGAAGGATTATGAGAAACAGCGTAAAGCGGGAGTTGATCCGGTCTTTGATCCGGAAAAGCTTGGCATTAAAAACGCAGATTACTGGGTGAATGACTATGTTCACGATGATAACCCATCAGGTTCTCTCTCTAAAAACGATAAGTCATTCCCAGGTTAAAAAGAAACGGACCGATCACCTATTGAGGTTTCGGTCCTTTTTTTGTACATATTATGTGAAAACAATTCAAATCTTTGCCATTCTAGTTTAGAATTAAACGTATACACAAATTGAGCATGTATAAGGAAGGTCGACTATGTCTGAAGAAAATATTACAAGGATCGAATTAGACGGTAAGGAATACATATTAATCGGAACAGCGCACGTTTCCAAGCATAGTGCTGAACAGGTGAAGGAAGTTATCGAAGCTGAGAAGCCAGATTCGGTTTGTATTGAGCTTGATGATCAGAGATATCAGTCGATGATGGAAGGCAACAAGTGGAAGGAAATGGACATCTTTAAGGTCATTAAAGAGAAAAAAGCGACTTTGCTTCTTATGAACCTAGCGATTTCCTCCTTCCAAAAGCGAATGGCGAGCCAATTTGGGATCAATGCGGGTCAAGAGATGTTGCAAGGGATCGAGTCAGCAAAAGAAGTCGGAGCTGAGCTCGTTTTAGCGGATCGCAACATTCAAGTTACGTTCTCACGGATTTGGAATGCTGTCGGATTCACCGGCAAAATGAAATTATTAATGTCGATTATTTACAGCATCTTCAGCAACGAATCAATCACCGAGGAAGAACTGGAAAAAATGAAGTCCAAGGATATGCTGAATTCGATGCTGACTGAATTCTCAACAAGCTTTCCAAGATTAAAGACGCCACTTATTGATGAACGCGATCAGTATTTGGCACAAAAAATCAAACATGCCCCTGGAGAAAAAATAGTAGCCGTACTTGGAGCAGCACATGTTCCGGGAATCAAGGAAGAAATAAAAAAGGAGCATGATTTAAAGAAGCTGACACAACTGCCACCAAAATCAAAGGCGCCGAAAATTATTGGCTGGGCGATTCCGATTTTAATTGTGGCAATCATTGTGTACACCTTCTTTGCGAATCCTGAAGCTGGTTTGCAGCAAACATTAAGTCTTGTTTTATGGACAGGTTCCTTTTCAGCCATTGGAGCAGCGATTGCTTTAGGACATCCGCTCACAATTGTGACCGCCTTTTTTGCAGCGCCAATCGGGGTCTTGCATCCCTTAATTGCAGCGGGGTGGATTGCGGGATTTGTCCAAGCCTTCTTACGCCGTCCAAGTGTGAAGGACTTTGAAACACTTTCAACCGATGTCTATAGTGTAAAAGGCTTCTGGCAAAATAAAGTCACCCGAATCTTACTCATTATTGTCTTATGTAACCTAGGTACAACACTCGGTTTATTTATTGGTGGAGCAGATGTGGTAAGATTGTTTATAAAGAATCTTTAATACACAAAAAAGGCCTGTCCTCATTGGACAGGTCTTTTCAATTATGTCTAACTCTTGCGCTTTTCTTATTAGTTAACACCCTTCATGAACTTCTGAATCTTCGGTGACACAATCAATAGAATAATACCTAAAACAATTGAAGTTCCACCAATAACCCCGAAGTAAGTCATTTCGTTATCTGGTGTGTAGAATTTAACAAGCTGTGCGTTAAGGGCTTGTGCAGCAGCATTTGAAAGCATCCATAAACTCATCATCTGAGCTGTAAAAGCAGCAGGTGCTAATTTAGTTGTTGCAGAAAGACCAACAGGTGATAACAATAATTCCCCTATAACAACAATGAAATAGCTTAGCACTAACCACAGTGGATTAACTAATGAATCTCCACCGAAATATGCTGGTAAAAGAATAACTAGGAATGAAACACCAGCAAACACTAATGCAAACGAGAACTTTTTCGGTACTGAAGGTTGACGATTACCTAGCTTCACCCATAGCCAAGCAAAGACAGGTGCCAGGATAATGATAAATAATGGGTTTAAAGATGCGAACCAAGCTGGTGAAATTTCAAAACCTGCAAAGTTTAACTGAGTTCGTTTATCAGCATAACTAGCAAGAATCGTTGCTCCTTGCTCTTGAATAGACCAGAACATTACAGAGGCTAAGAACAAAGGAATATATGCCAAGATTCTTGAACGCTCAATTTCTGTTGTTTTTGGACTACGATACATAAATACAAAATAAGCGGTTGGAATAAGGAATCCAAGAATACCAATTAATGCAATAAATGAGTCAAATGTAAGGAAACCTGCCGGAATTGCAATTGCAACTAAAATTGCAAGAATAATAATTCCTATAACAATTCGAGTATAAACCTTTTTCTTTTCATCTTGTGCGAGAGGATTAGGTACGATTGTCCCAGCAAGACCAAGATTCTTTTTCTTAGTGAATAAAAAGACGAGTAATCCAAAGAACATCCCGAATGCAGCAATTGCGAAGCCCCAGTGGAAGCTTGTTTTTGCTACTTGACCAACGATTAGTGGGGAAAGGAATCCGCCTAGGTTAATACTCATATAGAAGATACTAAATCCAGAATCACGACGTGTATCTGCTTCACTATAAATTTCACCAACAACACTAGAAACGTTCGGTTTTAATAAACCAGTACCTAGAACAATTAGGACCATTGATACAAAGAACATGGTGATACTTCCAGGAATTGCGAGTGCTATATGACCGAACATGATTAATACTCCACCATAAAATACCGCTTTAGAAGTACCTATGATGCGGTCTGCTAACCATCCACCAATAATCCCCGACATATAAACAAGTGATCCATAGATAGACATAATCGCCAACGCGGTAGTTTGATTAAGTCCAAGACCACCTTCAGAAACTTCATAATACATGTAGAATAATAGAATGGCTCTCATTCCATAATACGAGAATCGCTCCCAGAATTCTGTGAAGAAAAGAGTGAATAGTCCTTTAGGATGTCCGAAGAATCCCTTTTGAGGAACACTATCCACAATTTTCTGTCTATTATAGCCTGACATAACAAAACCTCCAAAATAGTATATTAATATAATAATTTAAATTGTTTCACTATGTCAAACATAAGAAAATTCCAATTTGGGGCAATACATTATAAGATTTTTAATTTTGGATAAACTGAAAGGCCTTTTGTAATTATTTTATTAAAAAAATAAACAGAATGCTTCCGCAATCTGTTTATCGCTTCCATGGCTGGACAATTTTTCAATTATTTACGGTATGAATTATATAAAATGTATAATAATGCCAACATCACAATATCGAGCCTTGCTGCAAATGCAAATTGTAGGAAGCCTGTATGTAGAATCGGAATTTTTACTAAAAGGATGGCTGCAATCATAATGACGAGTAGTGGAATTGTTGCTTTTTTAACTTCCTTATTGATTGCGATGAGAATTCCGCAAATGATTTCAAGGATTGCAACAACATACATGACCATTTCTGGCGCGGGTAATGGCAAATTCATAAACGTTGCACTTAATTCGTTGCTCAGAAGCTTTAATGCACCAGCTGTAATAAACACATAGGCAACAGCATATCGAATAAGATTCAGGCTTGAAAATGTTTCATTCATCGTTTGAATATCCCTCCTTTTTCTATCACTCTATGCCGGGAGGGACAAACTATTCTTATAAGTACCCTTGAAAATAATAAATACGTACAAAGTAGTAAGTCGAACCCATTTTGCTTGAATGAATAAAATAGGCAAAAGACATTTTTGAGAGGGTGATGTGTTTTGTCTTTTTATGATAGAGCTCGACCGAATGGGGTGATTGCCTATACTTCGGGACGTGATGAGCAATATGATATTTGGCTTTATTATGTCCAAAAAGGAAATCGAGTGCAGCTTACTAATGGGTTGGGAGATTCTTTTTCAAAGCCTTTTTGGTCAGGGGATAATAGTAAACTCGCATTTATTGGGAAAAGTCGGATCGTATATGTGATTTATCTTTCAACAGGCAAAATTGCAGCTATTGACCAAATCGGGCCTGATGAGGATCTTACATTAGATTGGTCTCCAAATAATCGGACAATTGCTTATACAACGAGAAATCACATTATGATGTATGATGTTTTAACACACCGGGCAACAAGTATTTCGGCTCCAAGCGCATCAGATGTTCAGTGGTATCCAAGTGGAAGGGAGCTTCTGTTTCAAGGAGTAGATACATCAGGGAACCAGCAATTATTCCGGATTGCCACAAATGGGTCAGGGAGAAGGCAAATCACGAATAATACAGAAGGGCCATTAAATGATGTTTCACTTTCACCAGATGGAAGCTTTGCCCTTTATACGACACCAGGAGCGAGTATTTCGCTGATACGTACAGTTGATTTGTCGTCTGGAAAAGTGTATGAAGTGAGAGGTGGAGAACAAGCAAAGAATTTCCACCCAACATGGTCGCCAAACTCGCAAATGATCGCATTTAGTGCAACTGCTTATACCGAGGGAACAGGTTATTATAATGAAATTCGTGTTGTTGGAAAGCGGGGCAGTAACGAGCGGGTGCTTACGAAGTCTTCGTGCTATGCGACACCTGTTACATGGTCCCCTGATGGCAGCAAAATTGCCTATTTATCGGGCTGCTCCGAGGAAGATTTGGCTACTGAAATGTGGATGATAGATTTACAGAGTCGGTCACCTGTCATGCTGACAAGAGAGAATCTAATCGGAAGTTTGAGCTGGTCTTCAGGCAATTTTATATAAAAAAGAATTGCAACCTTCATGGTTGCAACTCCTTTTACATTTCGCGCAATTGTTTCGATAATGTGCTGATTTCATCTTCAAGCTCTGCAATTTGACGTTCCAAAGGTGAGATATTGCCATTCACAGAATCTAATTTCTCTAAATCATTTTGAAGACGAACATAGTCTAATTTTAACTCGCGGAGTTTGTATTCAATATCTTTTTTATCCATGAATAGTCCTCTTTCTAAGCTTTTCTTCATTATACCATGCTTGATTTTGTCTCGCTTGGTTCAGGAACACGGGTTAGAATGATAAAACCAATGATGAATAAGATCACTAAACTGAACACACCTGTGTTGGATTTACCTGTTAGTTGTGCGGTTACCCCAACTAATAACGGACCCATAATCGCAGCAAATTTTCCAAAGATATTATAAAAACCAAAGAATTCATTCGCATTTTGCTTCGGTACGAGCTTCGCAAAATAAGAGCGGCTTAAAGCTTGAATACCGCCTTGTGATGTTGCAACAAGCATAGCGAGAATCCAGAAGTCGAGTGTCGTTTTTAGGAAATACGCATACACACAAACGATAATATAGACGAATATTCCAACATAAAGCATCTTTTTACCCGTGTACTTTTGTGCCAATCTCCCGTAAAGAATGGCAAATGGAGCAGCCACAACTTGTGTTACAAATAGGACGATTAACAGATTTACTGCATCGATACCAAGGTCTGACCCGTATGCAGTAGACATTGATATTACGGTACCAACACCGTCAATATAAAAGAAATAAGCAACTAAAAATAAAAATACGGCACGGTATTTTTTGATTTCCTTAAAGGTTGTTCCGAGTCGTTTGAAGCTGTTCGCAACTATATTTGGTTCACGCTTAATATAGTAGCGCTGGTGCACATTTTTAAAGATTGGGATGGAGAAAAGTCCCCACCAGACCGCAGTGATGATAAAGGCAATTTTGCTGGCAACGGTTGCTGAAATTGGTAGGATTTCTTTTTGTGCCAGCAGGATAATGGCGATCGCAAGTAAAAATGGAATCGTACTACCGATATAGCCGAGCCCATATCCGCGTGCAGACACACGGTCCATTTTTTCCTCATCTGTGACATCGACAAGAAAAGCATCATAGAAGACGTTTGCTCCTGTTGAGCCTAGTGCTGCGAACGTATAAACAATTAATAAGAGCAACCAATTATCTCCCGGAATAAAGGCTAACAAAGCAGTGGCCGCTACCCCTAAGGCAAAGAAGAAGGTGAAAAACTTCTTTTTGTAGCCCTGGTAATCGGCGATTGTTCCTAAAATGGGACCGAGCATCGCTAAAATAAATGTAAAAATAGCAATGGTGTACCCGAGATAAGCAGTCGAGTCGGCAGCATCAACCCCCGCATTCGTTGCAGCTGCCTTATAAAAAATCGGGAAAACAGCCGTTGTAATAATAATCGAATATGCCGAATTGGCCCAATCATAATACATCCAACTCGATTCCTCTTTCGTAAATCCCTTCATCCCCAAACCCCCTTAATCGTTAATTTATATCTAATAATTCATCAACAACACGACCGTCGGTTTCTCCGAGATCAAGACCTAATAGACGCGCGAAGGTGGGACCTTCGTCCACTAGATGCATAGCTGGAATTTCAAAGTTTGGCCGAATTCCTTTTCCAGCAGCGATGAGCACCGTTGTATAGTTCTCTTTTTCGGGTGAGTAGCCGTGGCTTGCAAAGGTATAGCGTTTTTCACGAACATCTACCTCTTCGATTTCATCGATATACTCACCTTCCAGCTGCTCTTTAAAATAGTAGCCAAGTCGGGCTTCAATCATGAACGCAGCCTTGTCATCAGCACCCTTTGCTTCCGCTTCACTACTAGAGAGAATGCGTTCAATTCCGTTATCCTCATTTTTGCTTAGTTCTGCTAAGAGAGCCTTTACCTGTTCATGCGTTTTTGTGTCATTTTTATCTTTAAGATAAATATATGCAGAGCCATCACAGCTTTTGCAGTAGGCCTTCCAATCTATTACTTTACCTTTCTCATTCACTGAAATCAGACCGTTTTTTCTGAAAAGTACATTGGGTTTTACCGCTTTGGATTCGTCTAATGCACTATGGTCCCCTAGTGCCACGATCGTTGTTTTTTCAAGGTTTCCACTTTCTTGAAGTGCGTTCATAATTCGACCGAGTCTTTCATCATGGCGATGAAGAGCAGCCATTGCTTCATCCGAGGAAAAACCATGATAATGTCGCTGTGAATCTAAATCGACAAAATGAACCAGCATTAAATTCGGCATCTTTGTCTTAATCGTTTCAACTGTTGATTCAAGTACGAAATCATCTAGCTCTGGCTGGTGGAGTCCATTTCGGAGATGACCAAACTTACGATTCATTTCCAGCTGATAGAGTGGACTGCCATTAAATAAGGAAACCAGTATCTGATGCTGCCACGGACGATTTGCGAAGATCTCTGGCATGTTGTAATCGATATTTGCTTTAGCTGTGACAGGCCATAGAAGAGCGGCTGTCTTCATGCCAGCTTTTTTAGCCTCGTCATACAAGGTTGTACTTTTCACATGACGGCGATGCCAATACCAATCTGGTGAAAGACGACCAGGCTGGATAAAGGTATTGTTCACGATGCCATGATTCCTTGGAAACTTTCCGGTAACAATCGTGGCGTGACAGGGATACGTCACAGAAGGATAGATTGTTTCAACATTTCGGCAATAGGATGCTTGTTCTAACAGCTTTTTAAAATTTGGAAGCTTCTCGATGATTGGGAAATCTAGCGATGATAGACAGTCAAATGAAATGACAAGTAAGTGATCTGTAAGTCGAGACATATGGATCTTCATCCTCCAAGGGTCTTTTAATCTACTTTTAATATAACAGAAAATTTGGAACTAAAATATGAAATTCGTGTAAAGGGAGGTTAAAAAAGTATTCATTTTAAGATCGGATGGAATATAATAGTGGTTATGTTCGATAAAAAATACTCATGCATCCATTTAGAGGAGAACGTGACATGTACGAAACACACACCATAAGAGAAAAAATAAAATTAATTTTTGTGATGCTGATCCCGATTTTGATTACTCAGCTCAGTATGTTTTCCATGGTCTTTTTTAATACGATTATGACAGGGCGATTTGATTCGTCGGACTTGGCTGGTGTAGCGATCGGTTCATCGATATGGAATCCGATCTTTACAGGTCTTAGTGCGATTTTACTTGCTGTATCGCCAATTGCTGCCCAACGTTTTGGTGAAAAGAAGAGCCATGAGGTATCGACCGTTGTATCGAGCGGGATTTATTTAAGCTTCATCATCGGCTTAGTGGTCATTTTAGCAGGAGTAATCTTCTTAAATCCGTTGCTATCGATGATGAATTTGCCAGAAAGTGTTCACCAGACTGCACATGATTATTTAGTCGGGTTAAGCTTTGGAATTATTCCTCTGTTTATTTTTAATGTACTGCGTTCATTTATTTATGCATTAGGGATTACAAGAGTAGTCATGTTTATTTTATTGCTATCAGTACCTATTAATCTTCTATTAAATTATGTTTTGATTTTTGGCGCATGGGGCTTTCCGGCGCTTGGCGGCGGGGGAGCTGGAATCGCAACTTCGATTACATATTGGGTAATCGTAGCAATTACAGCTTTTATCGTGATTGTAAAAGAACCCTTTTCTTCCTATAAAGTTTTTGTGGGGCCGAGAGGGTTTACTTTAAAAGAAAGCATGGAGATTTTAAAAATTGGGATCCCCATGGGATTATCAACTTTTTTTGAAACAAGTATGTTTGCAGTCGTGACCATATTAATAAGTAAATTATCGGTGACAACCGTTGCGGCGTATCAGTCCGCACTGAACATCGTTTCGTTCCTATATATGATTCCAGTGAGCATTTCAATGGCATTGACTGTTTTAGTTGGGTATGAGGTCGGTGCGCTTCGGTACAAGGATGCGAAAGTATACAGCTGGCTTGGGATTGCACTATCAATGGTCATTGCTCTTGTAACGGGATTATTTGTGATTTTCTTCCGCTTTGAGGTGGCTGGATTGTATTCAACAGAGACAGCGGTTATTGGGTTAACAGCACAATTCTTGATTTACGCTCTATTCTTCCAGGTGTCAGATTCGATTCAAGCAACGGCACAGGCTGCGCTAAGAGGATACAAGGATGTCAACATTGCGTTTGTGATGACTTTAATTGCCTACTGGCTCATCTGCTTACCAGCAGGTTGGGCGCTTGCTCACTTCACAGATTTAGGTGCTGCAGGTTACTGGATTGGATTGTCATTTGGACTCCTCGCTGCAGGTGTCGGATTAGCGGCAAGACTCATCCATATTCAACGAACACGGTTTTCGGAGGAAAAAATGTTGGGATGAGAAAAGGAAGGGGGGATCCCTTCCTTTTCTTTATTCCTCTAGAAAAATCACAAACTCGCTTCCGGTTAGCTCCAGATTTTTCGGAACACGGATAATAAGAAACTCATAATTTAGTGGCTTATCGTCATCAGGGCGATTATCAAATTCTTCCGTAATCCCGCCGCCTTTAAATTGGGATATCACAAAATCATTATGAAAGCTATACAGTTTCGCATCGTGGTCCATTACAGGATTTACACTTAAATAATCCCCTCGGATTGAAACATCAGGTAATGGGATTTCTTCATAAAAATCGTACCCCTTATAATTCGTATTTGCTACATAATAGATAACCTCAATCGTGTTGTCATCATTATCTTTCCGGTCAAAATAGGTGGACATGTTATTGTTTTCCATATATTGAACATTAAGCTTCTCTTGTTCGTATGGAAGATTCCATCTTTCTTTTACTTTTATCGCATCAACATCTTCGATTTTCCCTTGTTCAATAGCTTGATGAATTTGCTCAAAGGTCAAATTTTGTGTATGGCTCTCCGATGAAAAAAGGCTAGATTTAGGGATGCAATAATAAACAATCACAGACACAGTTAAAATGATAAAATACGTCCCTAGTAGAAGTTTTGTACTTTTAGCACCAGTGTACTTTTTTCCAAAAAAGATAGTAAGGAAAACGACAGCTATAATAAACAAGATGATAACTGGAAGTAGTAATGTACCGATTCCCGCCATTATTTTCGAACCTCCAATCGGTTAGTTGCAGCAATTACAATCCACACCATTACGGCAACTGTAACGACAACCTTGATGGTAAAGACAAGAATGGATGTTTCGTTGAAAAAGAATGTTAGTGAGCTAATCGTTTCATTTGCACTTACTTCGTAAATAGCCCACCCAATTAACAGAGCAGGAATCACAAATCCAAACAGTTTGTGTATCTGGGTAAACATTCCAATGAAATAACCTAGCGTCGCAAATAACAATAGATATAAAGTACCCACATAAATTCCTACTAGTAAATCAGACAATGGCAGGAAAAAATGATCGCCAATTATCTTTGCACTGTTTTCTTTAAAATAAAGGATTACTCTTAACAGAATCCCAGCGAAAGCTGAAGTGAGACTGGCAATGAATGAATAGACCACCAGCATCCCGACGGTTGAAAGATGGCTGCTCAATCTGTTAGTCACAAAAGAAAAATCGATATAGTAATAGGGTTTTGTTGTTAAAGTGGTTGCCGTAATGAAAGCCCAAAAGGCAGTAAAAACAAAGATAATGCTTCCAGAGTAGCTGGAAATGGATATATTCCCGCCAATACTGGACTGGCCTACACCATTAAAAGAAAATAACAGTGCAATCGCCTGGACAGTTGCAAGGCTTGTAAATGTACCATAGTACGCTCGAACCTTAAAAGCCAGCTGCTTTTTTGCGACATCAAGTAAACTAGCATTAGTTAAAGACATCATTGATCCCCCCTTTATTCTTTGCCGTGAGATATACACAAAGGTCTTCGGTTGCAACAGGTGATAGTTCAATCCCAAGTTTCTTGGCCTCGAGCCATGTTGCTTCTGGATAAATATCCTTTACAACCGAATACGTATAATCATTTCCGAAGTCCTCCATATAAATCACTTCCATGCCAGTCGTAATTTGTTCAATGGTGTTCGTTTTGCCGCGAAGCCCAACTGCATACTCCTTCAAATCGTCAATTGGTTCATGGAGAGCTACACTTCCATTTCGAATCAAAAGTACATTTTCCAGAATGCTGTCAATCTCATTTAGAAGATGGCTTGAAAAAAGGATGGTTCTAGGATGTTTGATATAATCCTTTAATAATGCCTTGTAAAAATCTCTTCGTATTGCTGCATCCATTCCGGTTGTAGGTTCATCAAAGATTGTAATCGGACAGCGGGATGAGAGCCCAATGATCATATTGAAGGTACTTTTCATTCCTTTTGAAAGATGATGATGAAGCTGCTTTGGATTTAAATCGAAATAATCAAATAGTCGTTTTGCCAATTCATCATCCCAATTTGGGTAAAAGCTTGCACTTGCTTTCAAAATTTCGGCTAAATTTAACCAAGGTGGAAAGGCCATATTGTCATCCACAAAAATAAGATTGGAAGATACTTTTAAATTGTTGAAAGGATTTTCTGAATAGACGCGAACCTCTCCGGATGAAACAGGGTAAAACCCGGCAATTATTTTCAAAAGAGTGGTTTTTCCAGCCCCATTTCGTCCAATGATTCCGGTAATTGTATCTGGTTCAATTGTAAAATCTAGATTATTTAGAGCTTTAAAGCCCCCGTAGAGTTTAGAAACATTTTGAAACTCAATTGCTTTCACTCACGATTCCCCCTTTGAAGTTCTTTTTCAGCTTTAATCATAGTGACTAATTCTTCAATGCTGACTTTTAATCGCTCTGACTCCATTACTAATTCATAAACGAGATTTTTCATGGTTTGGCTTTTCCTTTTTTCTAAAATAAATTGTTTGGCATTTGGTGTCACAAACATGCCCAAGCCTCGCTTCTTATATAGAATGTTTTCGTCTGCAAGGAGATTCAGACCCTTGGCAGCAGTAGCAGGATTAATATTGAACATCTCTGCAAGCTGATACTGGGAAAACACTTTATGATCCTCGGGTATCGCTCCGCTTAAGATTTCGGTTTCAATCCATTCTGAAATCTGGACATAAATTGGCTTTGAGCCATCCTGCTTAAACTTCATACAAACACCTGGTTACAAAAGTCTATTTAAAAACTACAAAGGTTTTCAAACAGTAACTATTCGTCCCCGAACCCAGGAAAGGGGACTACCATGACGATTCTCACGTCACTCCGTCAGGAAAGGAATCTAACCTTTGTCATGAACCTATTGTCCGAGACCTGCCCGCGGCGCTCTGTTAGAGCTGGCAATTGCGAAAGACCATTCCTTCTGTTGGTCAGACTCCCGCAAGAATTTTGTAACCCAGGATTACACCTCCTTTAGTTGTAATTCCTGGTTCTTTAAAAGTAACGTTTTGTGTATTACATTCCATAGTTTCCAACTATGATTTTCTTTAAAGTTATCAATGTTTTTTATCATTATCGCTATAAACTTTCTTCTTTGTTTACTATTTTTTGATTTTTTCTCGGATTCTTCCATCGACCCAAGAGTTTGAATCAACATTGGTTTTACTAAAGAACGAAGTAAGTTTACTAATTCTTTTGGAACTTTTTCCTCAAAATCAAGACCCCTTCTACCAATGACGAAAGAAGCAGCCTCGTGGACCGATAAACCATACATTTTGGAATACTTGAATCGCCCAATAACCGACGTATAGGCTGGGTTGACTTGTTTTATCTTAAATCCAAGTTTCAAACCCCTTGAAATAATAGCTTTTTGCATTTTATTTTTTGCGAAAGATTGGACAAGACGATTAAAACGTTTATCTGTGTCATGGTCTTGTTTAAATTTGAGACTTTCTAAAACAATAGCCCCAACATTCCATTGCAATAAATAGTCAATTACTTCTTTTGCTGTTTCTCCAGCAATATTGGTCCTTCTATTACTGTTAACATACTCCATTTCATGACAATAGAACGTTCTGGATTTCAAGAAACGACCTTGCTTATTTAAAACCGTAACTGCTATTTTATCAATGTTCACATCGATTCCAGCCACAAAATCAGACGTGATTTTGTCCTTCCATTTTAGTTTGCATCCAAATGTTTCTAAGTCATAAGTTATGTGAACATAATATTTTTTACCTTTTCGTTTGATTTCAATGGAGTATGCTTGATATTCCTCCATTACTTTTTCCGTCGATGTTTTTTTGAAATCATTTGCCATGATGATATTGACGATTTCCTTAAAATATTTATCCGGAATATAAACTTTAAAACGAAGCCTTGGGCTATTTTTCTTCCCCTCTTTTTTCAAAAGGGGATTAGCAATTTCCAAATAAAATTGGTTTTCTATGTCATCTAAGACTATTCTTGTGTTTAAGTTTCCTTTTTTTGATTTGTCACCACGGGAGTAAAGAGTATTTGCACGAATTTCTTTCCATTTTTTTTGTGAAATTTTATTTTCCATTCGATCATAAAACTTTTTCCTACCTCCGAAAATAACTTTTGGAATGGTTCCTTGCTCTAGGTGCTTTAAGAGTTCAGATTCCTTTTTTTGAAGCTTATCTAGACGTGCTTTCAAACCTGTTAGACAAATATCCAACGAAATCTTCTTTGGTCTTTTTTTACCCGTTTGATAATCGTCTATTTTTCGAAAGGTTTTTTGAATTTTTGCCTGCACTCCCTCAATGTGAATAGGCAGCAATTCTATTTGACTAGTGATAACAATTTGAGCTTGTAACACCGCATCTTCCGCATATCGTTTATTTAAACGAAACTTTTCTTGAACAATTTTAATGACATCACCAGATTTTTCTCCTTCCACCAAACGATTAAAAGAAAATCGCATGGCCGTGCACCAAGTTCTCATCAAATCATTGAGATGGCTTACTTCTTCATTTTTATTAACTTCTAACAAACAGATTCGAGTGATTTTCATTGTGAAACTCCCCGTATACTGGTTTTGGTCTATTGTATCGAATATACGTTCGGGATACTAGTGAAAACAATCTAATCTTTTTGAATACTGTAATGCAAATTAATAACTTTTTTGAAGTAGTTGCGACCTCCTTAGGTGATTATGTACATTAGTGCATTAGTTATATAATGTACTATACTACATACTATGATGAATTTCCAGATAATTTACTATAAATTTAAAAAAATGATTATAATTAGGTTAGAGAACTGTGGGTGGGCTTGCAGTTAAAGTGCTTTTTCTGAAAATACGTCTCAAGTCTTAGATTCTTGTAATTTCTAGGTCCATAGTTTGAATAAATATCTTATAGTATAGTTAGATTGAGGAAGAAGAGATGAATGAAGAGGAAAACGCAGTATCGTCAGCGTGGGAATCCCGTTCATCGGGGTTATGAAGAGGAAAACGCAGCATCGTCAGCGTGGGAATCCCGTTCATCGGGCTGATGAAGACCCAAACGCAGCCGAAGCATCGCCGGAAAGTCCTTCATAGGAGTGATGAAGACCCAAACGCAGCCGAAGCATCGCCGGAAAGTCCTTCATAGGAGTGATGAAGACCCGAACGCAGCCGAAGCATCGCCGGAAAGTCCTTCATAGGAGTGATGAAGACCCGAACGCAGCCGAAGCACCGCCGGAAAGTCCTTCATAGGAGTGATGAAGACCCGAACGCAACCGAAGCACCGCCGGAAAGTCCTTCATAGGAGTGATGAAGACCCAAACGCAGCCGAAGTACCGCCGGAAAGTCCTTCATCGGAGAGATGAACACACAAACGCAGCCGAAGTACCGCCGGAAAGTCCTTCATCGGAGTGATGAAGACCCAAACGCAGCCGAAGTACCGCCGGAAAGTCCTTCATGCCATAACGCTACACAACACAAAACACCCCCACCAATTTTTCCCTCAGAAGTTTTTGAAACCAACATTCGTGTTGGTTCGTATATAATAATATGACGCAAATGTTAGGAGTCGATGATATGAATTCGTTTCTCGCTTTTATTGTTAAATCGTTTATTTCAGTGCCGACAACGGCCACTGTTTGGTTAGTAAGCTTTTTTGCATTTGGTCAAACTTTCCTACTTTCGTCTGGATATGCAATAGTAGGCGGTGGGATTGCTTATTTGGGCACGTCCGCCATAATGAAACAAGCATTTTTACGAAAACATCGGCTAACGAGGAAGGAATATCAGTATATAGAGAGAAATTTAAAAGAAGCAAGGAAAAAACTTGCTAGACTAAATAAATCCATTTTTACCGTTCGTCACATCCCGTCATTGAAGCAAAGAGTGGATCTGCATCGTGTCACTAAGAAAATCTATCGTTTAACGAAGAGTGAACCACGACGCTTTTACCTAGCAGAACGATTCTATTTTTCACATCTTGATTCAGTTGTGGAATTAACCGAGAAGTATGCTTTTCTTGCATCGCAGCCGAAGAAAAATAGCGAGCTTGAGCGGTCACTGCACGAAACACGCAGGGTACTCGAAGAATTGACGAATACAATTGAGAAGGATTTACACAAAATGCTCTCGAATGATATAGAAGACCTGCATTTTGAAATTGATGTAGCAAAGAACTCGAATAAACAAGCAAATGATACAAAGTTCATTGATCAAAACAGGAGGTAAATCGGTATGAGTGAACAGAATTCTCCAAACTATAAAGAGCCTGCTAATTTAATGGATGAATTACTTGCAAATCCATTTGATGAGAAAAAAGACGAACAGACAAATCCGCTTATTCTTACGCAAGAAGAGGAAAAGAAGCCTGTTCGATTAGTAGATGTGCTGCCTGAGGAAAATAAAGAAAAAGCCTTACAGCTTGCGAAACAAATTGACCCTACCAATCACCAAGCGATGATTTCATACGGAACGCCAGCGCAAAACAAGCTGCTATCGTTTTCGAATACCATGCTTGAGCATGTTCAAAAAAATGACGTGGGTGAAGTTGGAAAAATTATTTCAGAACTCATGCACCGTTTAGATGACATGAAACCTGAGGAATTGAGCCCTGAAAAACGATCTGTAATTTCACGGATCTTTGGAAAAGTCTCTAATTCCGTTCAAGAGGTGCTATCAAAATACCAAAAAACAGGCGCGCAAATTGACCGGATTAGTGTGAAGCTTGATCGAAGTAAGAATGTCCTTTTATCCGATATTGCGATCTTAGAGAAGCTTTACGACAACAATAAGGATTATTTTGATGCGTTAAACGTCTATATTGCCGCGGGTGAGCTTAAGCTTGAAGAGATGCACAAACAAGTCATCCCTGAATTAAAAAAACAAGCAGAAGTTACAAATGATCAAATGAAGGTACAAGAAGTAAATGACATGGTGCAATTTGCAGACCGCCTTGAAAAACGTGTTCACGACCTGAAGCTAAGCCGTGAAATTACAATTCAAAGTGCGCCGCAAATTCGTCTCATACAAAACACGAACCAAGCACTTGTGGAAAAAATTCAATCGTCCATCATGACGGCGATTCCGTTATGGAAAAACCAGGTGGCAATTGCGTTGACCTTAATTAGACAGCGTAATGCGGTGGAAGCACAAAAGCAAGTTGCGAAAACAACGAATGAACTTTTATTGAAGAATGCAGAAATGCTAAAAAGCAATACGCTTGAAACGGCGAGAGAGAATGAGCGCGGTTTAGTCGATGTTGAAACATTGAAGAGAACAAAGGAAAATCTTATTTCTACATTAGAAGAAACATTACGCATCCAAGAAGAAGGGCGTAATAAACGTCGTCAAGCCGAGCTTGAGCTTGCTTCAATGGAAGTAGAATTACGTCAAAAATTATTAGACATTAAAACAGATTGAATATAAAAAGGATAGGTATGAACTGACCTAGCCAAATGAGACATATATAAAACACCTATCCATATTAAATTTAACACTTTTTCAT
>NZ_JAJFZK010000072.1 GCF_020731355.1 Bacillus sp. REN16
ACCGTTACTTCCATTTTAAAAGTTTTAGGGATTCCACGTGCTAGCTATTATCGTTGGACTAAAGGGTTTGGTGAATATCGGAATGAACATGAAGATTTAATTATTGAAATCTGTAAGGCTACTAAATATAGAAATGGTCATAGGAAAATTAGAGCTATTCTAAAGCGAGAACATCATATTCATCTTAATAGGAACACAGTTCAAAACATTATGCAGAAGCATCATTTGCAGTGTAAGGTGAAACCAAAACGCAAGTGGAAATCGCAGGGAGAAAGTGAAGTCATTGTACCTAATATTCTTAATCGTGATTTTAGTGC
>NZ_JAJFZK010000073.1 GCF_020731355.1 Bacillus sp. REN16
CGAACCTACGAATGACGGAGTCAAAGTCCGTTGCCTTACCGCTTGGCTATAGCCCATTGATTAAACTTCATGAATCCTCTTCTTCAAATACTCTCCATGAACTTCTCCGCAAGCGGATATTTTGGGATATTTCAGTAGGAAATATCACGAAATATCGTCGACATTACTAAGTATTAATGAGCTCTTAGTAAGAAGTTCTTCATATCTTCTAGAAAGTACAGAAGAGAAATTTCGTATGGTGGAGGATGACGGGATCGAACCGCCGACCCCCTGCTTGTAAGGCAGGTGCTCTCCCAGCTGA
>NZ_JAJFZK010000009.1:0-95058 GCF_020731355.1 Bacillus sp. REN16
ATACTTATCTCAAGTATTGCCATTTTGGAGGTGTTTTATATTGTCTCACTATTTTAGGTTAGTCCAGCTCCCTGTGGAAACACCCTCATTTTTTAGTATTTAATCAAGAAGTATTTTTTCTTGCCGCGACGGATTACTGTAAATTGACCTTCGATTCGATGCTGCTCTGCAAGAACTGCATCTGCCTCTTGGATTCTCTCACCATTTACAGAAATGGCTCCATTGCCAATATCCTCACGCGCCTGGCGCTTTGATGGTGATATTTTACTCATGACTAGTAAATCAACTAAGCTAATCTCAGCTTCCCCATTAAATTCATAAGAAGGGACATCTTTAAACCCTTGCTTAATCTCCTCAACACTTAATTCACTAATCGAACCACTGAATAATGCCGCAGAAATCTTCACCGCTTGCTCCAGGGCAGCCTCTCCGTGAACTAGTTTTGTTACCTCTTCTGCCAACGTCTTTTGTGCTATGCGTTTTTCAGGCGCATTTTGGATTTCTACTTCAAGATTTTCAATTTCCTCTTGTGAAAGGAATGTAAAATATTTTAAATAACGAACAACATCACGGTCATCTGTGTTAATCCAGAATTGATAAAACTCATATGGTGACGTTTTTTCCTTATCTAACCAAATGGTTCCACCTTCTGTTTTACCAAATTTCGTTCCATCTGACTTTGTAACAAGCGGAATGGTTAGACCAAATGCTTTTGCATCCTCGACTGACTTACGAATTAATTCTAGTCCTGCTGTGATATTTCCCCATTGATCACTTCCGCCGATTTGAAGTCGACACCCTTCATTTTCATAAAGTTTTAGAAAGTCGTAGGATTGCAAAATCATATAGCTAAACTCTGTAAATGAGATGCCAGCATCTATACGTGATTGGACAGAGTCTTTAGCAAGCATATAATTTAATCCAAAACTCTTACCGATATCGCGTAAGAAAGTGATTAAGTCTAAGCTCCCGATCCAATCATAGTTATTTGCAATTTCTGCTGGATTCCCTTCCGCTTCAAAATCTAAAAAGCGAGAAAGCTGTTCCTTGATGCTATTGCTGTATTGCACAACAACCTCTTTCGGATTCAGCGTTCTTTCCGCTTTTTTTCCACTTGGGTCACCGATTAGCCCGGTTGCGCCTCCAACTAAAGCAATTGGTTGATGTCCAGCTAACTGAAATCTTCTCAAAGTCAAAATCCCCACTAGATGTCCAATATGTAAGCTATCTGCGGTCGGATCAAATCCACAATATAATTTTATCTTTTCATTTGCTAAAACATGCTGTAAACCCTCTTCATCGGTTACTTGATTGATAAGGCCCCTATATGTCAAATCCTGAATAACATCCATTAAATTTCAATTCTCCTTTTTAGCATATAATAAGGTTTTTCTATCACACTTTGTCTAATATTGTCAAATTAAAAACTGGAAATTCATAAAATAATACTAAATCCGCCATGGTATATGCTATAATAAACTTGGATTTTTAGGGGGATGATTATGAATTTTAATAGATCACAGATATTTGAAAAAATTAGCTCTTTTTGGCAAAGAGTCACTTCGAATAAAGTAGTTAAAGCAATGGCAGGAAAGAAAACCCGTAAAAGTGTAAGAGTTACTTACGGTGTTGTATGGAATTTATTATTGATTTTCTTTATCATTGCGATACTTGGAATTGGCTTTGCCGGAGGGGCAGGTGCTGGATACTTTGCCTCCCTAGTAAAGGACGAACCAGTTCGAAGCTATGATAGTTTGCAGAAAGACATCTATAATTACGAAGAAAATACAGAAGTATACTTTTCAAACGAAGTCTACCTTGGTCAGTTGCGGGCAGACCTTCAACGTGAAGAGGTATCACTTAATGATATATCTCAATATATCAAGGATGCTGTAATTGCAACCGAAGATCAGTACTTTTATAAGCATGATGGTGTTGTTCCTAAATCAATTTTACGTGCGATTGTCCAGGATGTAACAAGTTCACCAATTCAAACTGGAGGAAGTACACTTACACAACAATTGATTAAGAATCAAATTCTAACAAATGAAGTTTCGTTCGATCGTAAGGCAAAGGAAATCTTAATTGCATTACGACTTGAAAAGTTTTTTGATAAGGATGAAATACTAGAAGCATATCTAAACATCATACCTTATGGCCGTAATTCATCAGGTCGAAATATTGCTGGTGTACAAACCGCAGCAAAAGGGATTTTTGGAGTAGATGCGAAAGATTTAAACCTGCCGCAAGCAGCTTATATTGCTGGTCTGCCTCAAAACCCATATGTATATACTCCTTTCTCCAATCAGGGAGGAAAGGTAAAAGAAAACTTAGAACCAGGACTTAATCGAATGAAAACGGTCTTGGAGCGCATGCTTACAGGTGGCTTCATCACTCAGCAACAATATGAGGAAGCACTCGCGTATGACATTCCGGCAAACTTTGCACCACCTAAGTCTGAACCTACTGAGAAATATCCTTGGCTGACTGCTGAAGTAGAAAAACGTGCCACTGATATTTTAATGAAAAAATTAGCTGAAGACGATGGCTACGAAGAAAAGGATCTTGAAGAAAACGAGGATCTAGAAAGTCATTACTGGGAACTAGCTGATAAAAACCTTCGTCAAAATGGCTATAAGATCCATACCACAATTGACAAAGAAATTTTTGACACCATGCAAGAGGTGGTAAAAAACTATCAATATTATGGTCCAGATCAACCTGAAACAAAGGTTATTGATACCGAAACAGGTGAAAAAGGAAAGGTAATGGAACCAGAAGAGACGGGTTCAGTTCTAATTGAAAATAGTACAGGAAAAATTATTAGTTTTACAGGTGGACGTGATTTCGAGCGTGAACAAACAAACCATGCTATAAGTCCTCGTCCAAATGGTTCGACCATGAAGCCTTTATTGGACTATGCCCCGGCAATGGAATTAGGATTAGTACAACCTGGAAGTGTCATAGCCGATGTAAAATTCACGTATGGGAATTACACTCCACAGAACGTTGGTGGTAAATACGACTTCGATGGGCTAATGACTGCTAGACACGCTTTAAAGATTTCAAAAAATATACCGGCAATCAAAACTTATTTAAAAGCGTTTGATCAACGTCCAATTACGTTTTTAGAGAAAATGGGATTCACTTCCTTAGATGAAAGGGATTATCACGCACCCTCACTCGCCATTGGCGGGATGACATATGGTGTTTCTGTTGAAGAGAATACGAATGCCTTTGCAACGTTTGCGAACGAGGGTAAATTTATAGATGCTTATATGATTGAAAAGATTGTTACAAATGACGGTGAAGTTGTATATGAACATGAAGCTAAGCCAGTGGAAGTATTTTCACCACAGACTGCATATTTAACGATTGATATGATGCGCGATGTTATTAATGGCGGTACTGCTGCATCCCTAAATGGTTATTTAAAGTTTAATGCAGACTGGGCAGGTAAAACAGGTACAACTAACTATGTTAATGATGTATGGTTTGTTGCGACGAACCCTAATGTAACATTCGGTATTTGGATGGGGTATGATACACCTAAGTCTATCCCACCATCTTATAAGGGATTATCTTATTCAAGAAGAAGTATTCTTCTATGGGCTCAACAAATGAACGCTGTCTATGATATTAAGCCAGAACTTGTTCAGCCAAATGAGAACTTTAAAATGCCAGGTGGTATCGTATCACGTTCGTACTGTGGTATTTCCGGCTTACTTCCATCTGATTTATGTCGTGAAGCTGGTCTAGTACAATCTGACATTTATAATGCAAAATATGTTCCTACAAAGGTTGATGACAATCTTGTCAAAGGTAAGTATATAGAAGTAGACGGCAAAGCCTATCGTGTTCCAGCAAGTGCCCCTCAGGAATTTGTCCAGGAAGGCATTATGATCAAGAAGGAATTTCTGGAGGAGCATGACTTGAAAGATTCTAGTGCTATTGCGCAGTTACTTCCAAAAAATAGTCGTTGGAGCAATCTAGTCATTACGGAAACAGCAGAACTTAATGACAATGGCTCGGTTCCTTCCCAGGTTCAAGGTGCTTCGATTTCTTCAGGCATATTGAAATGGGCAAAACATGAACACAACGATGTGATTGGTTATCGAATTTATAGTGCGGCTAATTTCACCACAGATTTCAAGAAGATTGGAAGTATACCTGCTACAAAGGATTTACAATTTAATGTTGGAAATGCCGTAGCAGCCTATTATGTCACTGCTGTTGATGTCACTGGTAAAGAAACACCTCTTGGAAATTCAACATTAATTAAGAGTGGCGACTATAAACCAGAGAAGGAAGTTGTTACTCCTCCACCACCAGCTCCTCCAGCAGATGGAGGAAATGAAAATGGAAATAATGGTAACAATGGGAATAACGGAAATGGTAAGGACAAAGAAAACGGTGGAAATTAGAGGAAAGAAAAAGAGGTGGTCCATTTGGATCACCTCTTTTCTTTATGTCTAGCTCCAGGCACCATCGGCTCGAGGTCACATGCCAATCGCTTCTGAAGGCAAAGAGCGCCTTCTGTCAGCGCTTTTCTTGTGCTTGACTTGCACAGGAAGTGCTGACATCGACGTTCGCCACAGGACGTGGCGGTAGTTAGTCGATGTTCCTCAATCCGGGCGCCTTGCACTTTTCTTGTTAGGTTTTAATTTTCCATTGTGGAAAGGTCACCGGTTGGCAAATCAAGCTCCCATGCTTTAAGAACACGTCTCATGATTTTCCCGCTGCGAGTTTTTGGAAGTTTATCCTTAAACTCAATTTCACGAGGTGCAGCATGTGCAGCTAATCCCTTTTTCACAAAATCTCGAATTTCTTCTTTTAATTCTTCAGTCGCTTCATAGCCGTCGATTAACGCCACGAAAGCCTTGATGATTTCTCCTCGTACAGGGTCCGGCTTTCCGATCACACCTGCTTCAGCGATGGCTGGGTGCTCTACGAGTTTACTTTCCACTTCAAATGGACCAACACGCTCACCAGACGTCATAATCACATCATCCACACGGCCTTGGAACCAGAAATAACCTTCTTCGTCCATATAGGCTGAATCCCCTGATACATACCAATCACCAGGCATAAAATAAGATTCATATTTAGCTGGATTATTCCAAATTTGATACATCATGGACGGCCAGCCTTTTTTAATCGCCAAGTTCCCCATTCGATTAGGAGGTAATTCATTGCCCTGATCGTCAACAATGGCTGCTTGGATTCCTGGGAATGGTTTACCCATTGATCCTGGCTTAATTTCCATACATGGATAATTACTAATCAGTTGTGCTCCAGTTTCCGTCATCCACCAGTTATCATGAATACGTAAATTGAAGACCTTTACGCCCCAACGGACAACTTCAGGGTTCAGAGGCTCACCAACACTTAATACATGGCGTAAAGAACGTAAATCAAATTGTTTTACTAATTCGTCTCCAGCACCCATTAACATTCTAAATGCAGTTGGCGCGCTATACCATACGGTGATTCCATAATCCTCAATTGTTTGATACCAGTTTTCCGGTCTAAAACGCCCTCCTACGATGACGTTAGAAGCTCCATTTAGCCAAGGACCGAAAATACCATACGAGGTTCCTGTTACCCAACCAGGGTCAGCCGTACACCAATAAATGTCATCCTCTTTTAAATCGAGAATCCATTTTGCTGTTTGATATTGTTGTATCATCGCATTATGAACATGCAAGACTCCCTTTGGCTTACCAGTAGAACCAGAAGTATAGTGTAAGAGCATGCCATCCGTTCTTTCGACCCACTCAATTTCTAGTTCCTTACTTGCTGTTTTTAATCGACTGAGAAAATCAATAAACGTGCCATCCTCTGTTACATTTTCCCCAACTAAGACAATATGCTTTAGTGCAGGTAATTCATTAAAAGGAATGCGGTCTACTAAGTCTGGTGTTGTGACAATCACTTTCGCTTCACTATCCTCCAGACGATCACGTACAGCTCCTTCCATGAATGCTTCAAATAATGGGCCAACAATTGCCCCTAATTTAATCGCTCCTAATACTGTAAAATACAATTCAGGAGAACGAGGCATAAACACAAATACGCGGTCCCCTTTTTCAACATCAGCAGCCTGCTTTAGGACGTTAGCTGCACGGTTTGTATATTCTTTCATTTCCTTAAATGTATACTTCTCATCACGTTCCGGATCACGATAATAAAGGGCAATTTTATTTTTCCTTACACCCTCAGCATGGCGGTCAATCGCTTCATAGGCAATATTTACTCTACCTGTTTCGGACCAAGAAAAATTCGTTTCTACCTCCGCCCAATCAAAATTCGCATATGCTTCATCATAATCTTTTAAATTATAATTACCTTTTGTTGCTGGCAGCGCTTCCACTTTCACTCTACATTTCCCCTTTATGTAAGTTATTTACTATTCTATTATAAAATAAAACTCATCTATTCTCAATTTTTTAAATTTTATTTATATATTATTTTTCTGTAAAATTGTATAATAAGTGTAACAATAGCTGAAAACGCTTCATTTTTCCTAGATTCATGTATAATAAATGATAGTGAATTTAAGTATGGTGGTGACATTGTGGAGCATAAGAAAACGTATAACGCTAAGGAACTTAAAACCCCTTATGGTACGCTCATTATCGAAGGTCCCATAACTGGAGAGGCCATTAAAAGCCATGAATTTCACGAGGACCTAGTCGCTTTTCGTACCCCAAACCAGCAACATAAGGCATTGATTGAAATTGCCGATCTGCCAGAAGGAAGAATTATTATTGCAAGAGAGCATAACACGATTGTTGGGTATGTTACATATCTTTATCCAGATCCACTTGAACGCTGGTCTGAGGGAAAAATAGATAATTTAATAGAGTTAGGTGCAATAGAAGTGATTCCAAAGTTTCGGGGCAGCCGAGTAGGTAAAAATCTATTACTTGTCTCAATGATGGATGAGTGGATGGAAAACTATCTGATCATTACCACTGAATATTATTGGCATTGGGACTTAAAAGGAACAGGATTGAATGTTTGGGAATATCGAAAGGTCATGGAAAAAATGATGAGTGCTGGCGGACTTGAATGGTTTGCAACTGATGATCCTGAAATTAGTTCACATCCCGCCAATTGTTTAATGGCACGAATTGGAAAAGGAGTTAACCAGGATACGATTGAAAGGTTTGACAGGCTGCGCTTTATGAATCGTTTCATGTATTAAGTGGACTAGGGGGATCTACATGATTGTTGAAGAGATAATGAAAAGAACTGTAACCACTTTATCGGCTGATGATACCATTTCAACTGCGATAAAACTAATGGACGAAAAAAAGATTCGTCATATTCCCATCATAGATTCAAGTCAACGAGTGATTGGGCTTATAAGTGACCGTGATATTCGTGATGCAAAGCCCTCTATCCTAGACTTTACCAACGAAGATAAAACCCTTGAGTCACCGATTAAAAAGATTATGGTACAAGATGTGATAACCGGTCATCCTCTAGATTTTGTTGAAGAAATCACTGCTGTCTTTTCTCAGCATCGGATTGGCTGCATGCCGATAGAATCAAATGGAAAATTGGTAGGAATCATTACCGAAACGGATCTGCTTCACACCTTTGCACAATTAACCGGTGCCAATCAACCTGGCTCCCAGCTTGAAATTAAGGTACAAAATCGGGCAGGTACGCTTGCAGAAGTTGTCAACGTCATTAAAAACCATAAAGTTAATATTCACAGTATTCTCGTGTATCCTGATAAGGATGACCAATATAAAATACTTGTATTGCGAGTTCAAACAATGAATCCGAATAAAATCATTACAAATCTAAAAAATGAAGGCTACACTGTGCTGTGGCCAACACTACCAGGGCTGTTATCATGACGAAAGAATCAGTTTTTGTCTATTCAGATCAATTGTTAAACTATCGTTTTAGTCATGACCATCCCTTTAATCAAACAAGGGTAAAGCTTACATACGATCTACTTAAAAGTTTGAACTCGTTAGATGACTCGGATATCATACCACCTAGAATTGCAACCGACGAAGAATTGGAACTTGTCCATGACCCCAGATTCATCGAGGCGGTTAGATTAGCTGGGGAAGGAAAGCTCTCCGAAGAAGTGGGACAGAGTTATGGTATCGGCACTGAGGACACCCCTATTTTTCCAGGGATGCACGAGGCAAGTGCCTTATTAGTTGGTGCTACTCTTTCTGCGGTTGACCATGTCATGTCTGGTAAGTCAAAGCATGCTCTTAATCTTGGTGGCGGTTTACATCATGGATTCCGTGGGAAAGCCTCCGGTTTTTGTGTGTATAATGACAGTGCTGTTGCAATTCGCTATATGCAAAAGAAATATAATGTAAAAGTACTTTATGTTGATACAGATGCACATCATGGTGATGGTGTTCAATGGACGTTTTATGATGATCCTGATGTATGCACACTTTCCATTCATGAGACAGGAAGATATCTGTTTCCTGGTACAGGAAACGTGACTGAGAGGGGCTCAGGCAAAGGCTATGGCTTTTCCTTTAATGTACCCTTAGATGCATTCACCGAGGATGAATCATGGTTACACGCCTATACTGCTGCTTTTACAGAGGTAACAGAATTTTTCAAGCCGGATGTCATCTTAACACAAAACGGGGTCGACTCCCATTACTATGATCCATTAACCCACTTGTCTGCAACAATGAAAATCTATCGGGAAATTCCCAAGCTTGCCCACAAGCTCGCTCATCAATTTTGTAATGGTCGGTGGATTGCAGTTGGCGGCGGTGGATATGATATTTGGAGAGTTGTACCAAGGGCATGGTCTTTGATTTGGCTTGAAATGATTGAAAAATCGGAGATAAATGGTCCTCTTCCAATCGATTGGATTAATAAATGGCAGCCGAAGGCAAAATTGACACTGCCTGCATTTTGGGATGATGAACCTGCTATTTATCCGCCGATTCCTAGAAAATCAGAAATTGAGGAAAAAAATGCACTAACCGTTAAAAAAGCCCTTTATCCGATTCGGAATCAATAGAAAAACACGGCAGACGCCGTGTTTTTTACCCTATTGTTTCGTTGAGTTTCTAAATTCAATACGATGTGGTAATACAACGATTTGTTCATCTACATTTTCTTTGTTCATGAACTTCGTTAATAATCTCATTGCAACAGCACCAATGTCATACATTGGCTGAACTACTGACGTAAGCTGTGGACGTACCATCAGAGCTAAACGTGTATTATCAAAGCCAATTACTTCAATATCATCAGGAATTGAATAGCCCAAATCTTGTGCACTATGGATAACACCTAATGCCATTTCATCTGAACCAACAAAAACAGCTGTTGGCTTATCAGCTAATTCATGTATTTTCTCGAAACCTTCAATACCTGAATCATATGAGTAATCACCTTCGATTACATATTCTTCATTGAACGAAAGTTCTGCATCTTCAATTGCACGTTTATAGCCAGCTAATTTCTTTTCACCATTGATTGGTTCAGTTAATAGCCCGCTGATAAAGGCAATTTTCTTATGGCCCTTTTTCGTTAATTCAGTCACCGCATCATAGGATGCCTGTTCAACATCAATTGTAACAGCTGGGACCGAATTTGTGTTTTCCACTGAGGCAGCTAAAACAATTGGCACAGGAGATTTTTCGAACTCCTGAACATGTTCATCTGTTATATTTCCGCTCATAAAAACGATACCGTCAACCTGCTTACCAAGCATTGTATTTAAAAGATGAAATTCTTTTTCCTTATTTTGGTCCGAGTTGCTAAGGATAATATTATATTTATACATTGTCGCAATATCTTCAATCCCACGAGCTAGCTCCGAATAAAAAATATTTGAGATATCTGGAATAATAACTCCGACTGTTGTCGTTTTTTTACTAGCTAGTCCACGAGCCACAGCATTTGGGCGATAGCCTAACCGTTCAATTGCTTCTTGTACTTTTTTTCTGGTAGTTGGTTTTACATTTGGGTTACCATTTACAACACGGGATACCGTTGCCATGGACACATTGGCTTCCCTTGCTACATCATAAATTGTCACATTCATTGACAGCACTCCTTATTTCAAGTTACCACTTATATGTAGTATGAACTTTTTTATACAAACAAATGTCAAATTTGCTTACTTTATGTAGATTATCATACGCTACTTAGTTTATTAGGGCAATTACTTTGTGTAATTATTAACAAATTCGCAACAAAAAGCCTTCAAAAAACCTCCCACTATATTAGTAGGAGGTTTTTATGAAAACTATACACGAACAGCTTGAGATGCTTTTAGTTCTGTAATCCATTTTTCAAATTGATCAAAATCCATTTGCTGTGCTGAGTCAGATAAAGCAACTGCAGGATCTGGATGTACCTCCGCCATGACACCATCTGCTCCAATAGCAAGAGCGGCTTTTGCACATGGCAATAATAAATCACGACGTCCAGTTGAGTGTGTTACGTCAACAAATACTGGTAAGTGTGTTTCCTGTTTTAAGATTGGAACTGCAGAAATATCTAAAGTATTACGAGTTGCTCTTTCGTAAGTACGGATACCTCTTTCGCAAAGAATGATCTGGTCATTCCCTTGTGATATGATATACTCAGCTGCATTTACAAACTCATCAAGCGTAGCAGCCAAACCACGTTTTAATAATACAGGCTTCTTAACTGAACCTGCTGCTTTTAATAATTCAAAGTTCTGCATGTTACGTGCACCGATTTGAATCACGTCGATGTATTCACAAGCAACATCAATATCAGCTGGGTTGACAATTTCACTGATAACAGCCATGTCAAACTCATCAGCAACACGTTTTAAAATTTGTAATCCTTCAAGTCCTAAACCTTGGAAGTCATAAGGTGAAGTTCTTGGTTTGAAGGCACCGCCGCGAAGTAAACGTAATCCATATTTCTTCGCCTCTGCCGCAACGGCAGCCGTTTGCTCATAGCTTTCAACTGCGCATGGCCCAACGATAAATTGCTGTGCGCCATTTCCAATTTTAACACCTTTCACATCTACAATTGTATCTTCAGGCTTTTTCTTACGTGAAACAAGCAGAGCTTTACGATGATCATCCTCTTGAATCTCAAGACCTGCTTTAAAGATTTCTTTAAAGATATGTTGAATAGTTGATGTTTCAAAAGGTCCTTCATTATGTTCTAAAATGTTATTTAACATTGTTCTCTCACGTACTGGATCATAGCGATTAACACCTTGTGTTTCTTTTACTTTTCCAATTTCTTGAACCAATTTACCGCGTTCACTAATAAGTTTAAGAATTTCAAGATTAATTTCTTCCACTCTGTCGCGAAGGTTATCTAATTCTACTGCTTTACTCATCTCTCTCTTCCTTTCCTACTATAAGCTTTAAGTTGTCGCAATTTAACCGAAAATATGATACATTTCAAGTAATTAGAATTCATTATAAACGAATTTATTTAATATGTCACTAAATTTTTTATTACTTAAACGCTTTTAAGCAATAAAGTAATCTTTTATTCCTGAAAACATAGGTGAATAACACAATGGAAAAAAATCCAACAATTTTTGCACTTGATATTGGTACACGTTCTGTCGTCGGACTTATTGTAAGACAAACGGGTTCTTCTTATAAAATAATCGACATCGTCATTCGTGAACATAAGGAAAGAGCCATGGTCGATGGTCAAATTCACGATGTTATTGCTGTCTCTAATGTAATACGTGAAATAAAGGAAACGCTAGAGGAAAAGCATGGTAAATTAACTAAAGCCGCTGTTGCCGCTGCAGGAAGAGCCTTAAAAACGGAACGTTCAAATGAAACCATTCAGATCTCCTCAAAGCCCCTGATTCAAAAAGAGGACATTTTACATTTAGAATTAAGCGCTGTTCAAAAAGCTCAATATGCATTAGCTGAAAAAAATCAATCAGAAAAAAGCTATGATTACTACTGTGTGGGCTATTCTGTTATCCATTACTACTTAGACAATCAAGAAATAGGCAATCTAATCGAACAACAAGGAAATGAAGTCAGTGTTGAGATTATCTCGACTTTCCTTCCAAAGGTTGTCGTCGAATCATTAATTTCTGCTTTGCACCGAGCCGGCCTTGAAATGCAGGCCTTAACCCTTGAGCCAATTGCCGCAATCAATGTCCTCATTCCACAATCAATGCGGAGATTAAACGTGGCATTAGTTGATATTGGGGCAGGGACTTCTGACATCGCTATTACAGATGAAGGAACTGTTGTTGCATATGGCATGGTACCTATTGCGGGGGACGAAATTACGGAAGCAATTAGTGACCATCTTCTCCTTGACTTTCCACTGGCCGAGCAAGCAAAGCGTGATTTATTAGCAAATGATACCATTCAGGTTGTCGATATTCTTGGCTTTGAAACTGAAATAGGCAAGCAAGAAGTAATAGACAATATTTGTGACTCAATTGATAGATTAGCAGAATCGATTCGAGATGAAATTCTAAGTTTAAATAAAAATAAATCACCAAAAGCTGTTATGCTCGTTGGTGGGGGCAGTTTAACTCCCCAACTTCCAAAACGGCTCGCAGCCTTACTGGATTTACCTGAAAACCGTGTTGCGATTCGCGGAATTGATGCAATTAATCAAGTTGAAATGACCGAAGATATTCAAAGCGGGCCTGAACTCGTTACACCAATTGGTATTGCCATTGCATCAAGTCAATCACCTGTTCATTACGTCAATGTAACAGTCAATCAAAAATCAGTGAGACTTTTCGAAATGAAGCGTCTTACTGTTGGAGATAGTTTACTTGCAGCTGGTATTAAAATGTACAAGCTTTATGGAAAACCAGGGATGGCGATGATTGTGAAGGTGAACAATCAATCCATCACAATACCTGGTGGACAAGGGGAATCCCCTATTCTATTAAGAAATGGCGAGCCATGTTCATTTGAAACTGAAATTACAAATGGGGATGAGATCATTGTTAGCAAAGGAAGAGACGGTGCCAAAGCAACTGTGAGAGTTAAAGAACTAATTGATGATATCCCTCAAAAAAAGATTTACGTAAACGGCGAAGAAATGGTTATAACTGCCATTATCAAGCAAAATCATCAACTGGCTGACCTAGAAAATTTTGTTCATGATCATGATGAAATCACATTTTATTTTCCTGAAAGAATCGACGAAATCATTCAAACGAGCACTTTTCCATTACGTGATGAGATCATAAACGAATTTACCCTTTCTTTAAATGAGCAAACCTTTCAACTAGAACAGTTTTCTGCCAAATTACTGAAAAATGGAGCTAAGGTTTCCAAACATACACCTATTCAAGATCAGGATTCCTTTGAAATTGTTCTGGGGACTGCTCCTACTTTACGTCTGTTTGCAGACTCTCAAAAACTTAAGCTGGACTATTCAATCCAGGTATTCTTTCAGGAGAAAATGATATCCCTCAATAAGCCATTATATGAATTTTATCGAAATGGTGAAATACTTCATGAGGATGATCATCTTAAACATGGAGATAAGCTTCAACTGAAAAGAAATGAAGTGGAGCCGTTTATTTTTCAGGATTTATTTCGCTTTGTCGATATTCAATTACCTACCGCTTCAGCTGGCAGATTCATGCTCTTGAAAAATGGTGAGGAATGCACATTTTTTGATGTCCTTTCACCAGGGGATCATTTAGATATTATTTGGCCAAAAAGGTAATATCATAGATCGAAAAAGTCCATGGTGGGTTGCCATGGACTAATTTTTTATTTACCTGCTGTAACTAATGATTCTTTTGTAATGCTTCTATGTGAGGCATTCCATTTGACCTTACCATCGTCAAACAGAAGTGCCTGTGGTGATTCATGTTTAATTTCGAAGTGTTCCGCAATATGGTTAGAGAGTTCCCTCGCCTCTTGAACATAAAGATAGTAAGTTGGTACATCTTGATGTTCCGCTACAAATTGCTCATATTCATCAAATGCAGCTTTACTGATTGGACATGTTAAACTGTGTTTAATTAATATAAAGTGATTCTCTTTTTCAAGAACTTGGTTAAATTCTTCAATTGTTTCAACTTTTACTTTCCCCATGTTTTCCATCTCTCCTATGAATTCGTTGTTTGTGTACTTTTTTCTGCTTCTGTTAAAGCTTGCTGTGCTTCGGCTAGCTTTTCCTGGAATAATTCTTTATTTTCAGCATGGTCCTCAAGATTAGTTTCTGTAGGTGCGGCAGTAGAATCATCGGCTTCTAGTTCTTGGTTGACTTGTCCTAAATCAGGCTCATTTTGACCAGCAGGAGCTTTAAAATCTTTTACTTTTGTTAAAATTTGATTAGACTGGTCAGAAATAGTTTTAGTTAACGTATTTGTTTTTTCCTTTACAACAGAAGCTTGATCATTAATCTGCTTACGTAAATCCTGACCTGTTTTTGGTGCTAGAAATAGTGCTGTTGCAGCTCCTACCGCAGCACCTACGATTGTACCAAGTATAAAATTTGATCCGCTATTTTTTCCCATTGTAATCCCCTTTCATTAATTAGAAATTTCTTTGTCATGCTTTTGTTTCTTATCTTTCCATTTATCCCACATCTCTATTACAGCATTGCCTACTTGAACTACCTGTGAGATTTTGGTTTTGTTTTTCTCCAATTGTACAGCAACCTCTTCTGTCACATTTCCTACTGATTGATTAAAGCGTTGCAATGATGTTCCAACATCCTTAACAGCGTAAACGACTGTATTCAAACTTTCGGACTTCTGCTGAATATCTTCTGCAAGCTTATTTGTTTTATGCAAAAGTGCCGTCGTTTCACTTGTTACACCCTCCATCTGTTTTTCTAACCCAGATAAAGTTCCCGCCACATTGTCCAATGTTATTTGAAGAGAACGAAGTGTTCTTGAGAGATAAATTACTAAAATTAAAAATGCCACGGCAATGACTGCAACGCTTATGTATACGATAAGAATCATCGTGATGCACCTCCTTCTATCTTTCTTACCCGATTTTACCATTATTAATCATATACCCCTATTGTTTTACTTTCGACATTTTCTATTGAATTCCTTCACAGAATTTGACTCATATATAATTAGTAAACAATTTTCTTGTATTAGGTTACAATAAGATTGTACATAAGCAAAGGATATGGAGGCAATAAATCATGAAAGATCAGCGTATTGAAACACTTGCTCGAAATTTAATTAATTATTCTGTACGCCTTCAAGAAGGTGAAAAAGTACTAATTGAAAACTTTGGTTTACAGCGTGAACTTGTCATCGCGTTAGTTAATGAAGCATATAAAGCGGGTGGGTATCCATTTGTATCGTTAAAGGACCATCAGGTTGACCGCGCCCTCTTGCTTGGGGCACAGGAAAAGCAATTTGAAATGAAAGCGGATTTCGAAGCAAAAGTCATGAGTAAGATGGATGCTTATATCGGCTTACGTTCAGGTGATAATATCAATGAATTTGCAGATATACCAGACGATAAAATGAAGATTGAAGGAAATACAGTCGGTAAAAAGGTTCATCGTGAAATTCGTGTTCCAAAGACAAAATGGGTCGTACTACGTTATCCAAATTCTTCAATGGCCCAGCTTGCAAAAATGAGCACAGAAGCATTTGAAGATTTTTATTTTGATGTTTGTAATTTAGACTATGGAAAAATGAGCAACGCTATGGATGCTCTAGTTGAACTAATGGATAAGACAGATAAGGTTCGCCTTACTGGTCAAGGTACTGACCTTACTTTTTCGATTAAAGGAATCAAAGCAATTAAATGTGCTGGTGAGATGAATATACCAGACGGTGAGGTATATACAGCACCTGTTCGTGATTCAATCAATGGTACCTTAACCTATAATACACCTTCACCATATCAAGGCTTTACGTTTGAAAATGTTTCACTTACCTTTAAGGATGGAAAAATTGTGGAAGCGACTTCGAACGATAATGAGCGTATTAATAAGATTCTTGATACAGATGAAGGGGCACGTTATATCGGTGAGTTTGCAATTGGTGTAAACCCATATATCCAGCATCCAATGCAGGATATACTATTTGATGAAAAAATCGATGGCAGCTTCCACTTTACACCTGGGCAAGCATATGATGATGCCTACAACGGAAATAATTCAAATATCCACTGGGATATGGTGAATATCCAACGACCGGAATATGGCGGTGGAGAAATCTATTTTGATGATGTGCTGATTCGGAAAGATGGCCGTTTCGTCATCACTGAACTTGAGCCATTAAATCCGGAAAACCTAAAATGATTGAAAAAGGACCTTTGCGAGTTATTCGCAAGGTCCCTTTTGACTCTTAAACTAAAGCTTCTTCGTATGCTTTTTGAAATTTTTGAATGTCTCCTGCTCCCATAAAGATCAACACACTGTTCTCATGTTTTTTAAGTACAGACGTATTGTCCTCCTTAATTAATTCGGCTCCAGGGATTTTACCTTGCAGGTCAACGATGGAAAGTTCCCCTTTATTCTCACGCGCTGAGCCAAAAATATCACAAAGGTATACTTGATCCGCTTTTGCCAAGCTTGCAGCAAAGTCATCTAAAAATGTTTGTGTTCTTGTAAACGTATGTGGTTGGAAAATCGCGACGATTTCACGGTCAGGGTATTTTTGCCGTGCTGCTTCAATGGTTGCATTGATTTCGGTTGGATGATGTGCATAATCATCAATAATTATTTGATCTCCAACCCGCTTCTCAGAGAATCTGCGCTTCACACCTTGGAAGCTTAATAAACGATCTTGAATGATGGACACATCAATATTTTCATAATGGCAAAGTGTAATCACACCCAATGCATTTAACACATTATGATTTCCGTATCCATGGATAGAAAAAGTTGCAAAAAAAGTATTACGTACAAACACATCGAAGGTCGTACCTTCCGTGCTTTTTTGAATATTACGTGCCTGGAAATCATTTTCTTCACCGAATCCATAGAAAACAACAGGAACCTTTGCCTGAATACTTTGAAGATACTCATCATCTCCGCAAGCAATAATTCCCTTTTTCACCTGAAGGGCCATTTCCTGGAAGGCATTGAAGACATCGTCAACATTTGCAAAATAATCCGGATGATCAAAATCGATATTTGTCATAACGCAATAGTCAGGGTGATAACTTAGGAAATGACGTCGGTATTCACATGCCTCAAACACAAAGTTCTTATTATTCTCAGAACCCCTCCCACTTCCATCCCCGATTAAATAGGAAGTAGGCTCAGCTCCCTGCAGGACATGTGCAAGTAAGCCTGTCGTCGACGTTTTTCCGTGGGAGCCTGTTACGGCAACACTCGTATATTTCTTCATAAATTCACCTAAGAAACGGTGATATCGAATAACAGGTAGCCCCATTTCATTCGCTTTTGCTATTTCTTCATGAGTATCAGGATAGGCGTTCCCGGCAATTACAGTCAGACCTTCATGAATATTGTCCTTATCAAAGGGCAAAATCTTTATTCCTCTTTCCTCTAAGGGCTTTTGTGTGAAATAAAATTTTTCATGATCAGACCCTTGAACTTCATAATTCATATCATGAAGTATCTGTGCCAATGAACTCATGCCAGTACCTTTGATTCCAACGAAGTGGTAAACTGTCATATAAAGAACCTCCAACAATGTCTATCTGTAAGACAGTATATGAAATTCATCTAGTTTTGATAATTGTACCCATGATTTTGAGATTGGTGCCAATGAATTTTTATGTATATATACAATCATCTCACATTTTTTCATTATAGCACTAATCATTGGTGAAGACCATTACGAAAAAATGACTAGAGTTTTCTTGAAAGTTATGTAGTATGTCCCAGAATCTAAAGAATTGAAATGGGATGAGTTATCCTTATTATGAACGTAGGACCATAGAAATAACCTTTGCTAAGTTGATTTTGTCCCGTTTAACCGTGATAGGTCTTTTTGACTATCTATATAAAAAAGCCGATAACAAATGTTATCAGCCTTCATGCAGATCTGCTAAGTCTTCTTCGGTTATTAGAACTTCACGTGGTTTACTTCCACGTGATTCAGAAATAATCCCCTGTTCCTCCATCATATCAATAAGGCGAGCTGCACGATTATAGCCAATTCTAAAACGTCGTTGAACACTTGAGGTAGACGCTCCTCCATGCCCTAAAACAAACTCACATGCCTCTAAAAATAACTCATCCTCATCATTTGAAATGGAAGATTTCTTTAAAAGCTCTTCTTGTTCAAACATATAGCTTGGTTTCATTTCATCTTTTACAAAATCAACAACAGCTTCGATTTCATCATCCGAAACAAAATTTCCTTGAACACGGAATGGCTTTGAAGAGCCATTTTCAAGGAAAAGCATATCCCCTTTACCAAGCAGCTTCTCTGCTCCACTTGAATCGATGATTGTTCTGGAATCAACCTGTGATGACACTGAAAATGCAATACGAGTAGGAATATTGGCCTTGATTAATCCTGTGATGACATCAACCGATGGTCGTTGAGTTGCTAGAATTAAGTGGATTCCGCACGCTCTTGCTTTCTGTGCAATTCGACAGATTGAATCCTCCACATCACCTGGTGCAACCATCATCAAGTCAGCTAACTCATCAATGATAATGACGAGATATGGAAGCTTACCACTTTTTTCATCATGCTTTTTCACCATTTCATTATATCTGCCAATATCACGAACTCCGGTATGGGCAAATAATTCATATCGTCTTTCCATTTCCTCAACTGCCCACTTAAGAGCAGCCGTTGCAGCCTTCACGTCTGTTATAACAGGACTTACAAGATGCGGGATATGATTATATGGCGCAAGCTCTACCATTTTTGGATCAATCAACAGTAACTTCACTTCATCTGGAGAAGCCTTATAAAGTAAACTAACTAGCATTGCATTAATACATACACTTTTACCTGAGCCAGTAGCACCGGCGATCAATCCATGTGGCATCTTTTGCAAATCCGTTACAATTGGCTTTCCTGAAATATCAAGACCCATTGCCACAGTTAGAGGTGATTTATTCGATATAAATTCTGAACTTTTGATAATTTCCTTTAAAAGTACAGGCTTGCTTTGTTTATTTGGCACTTCGATTCCAATTGTGTTTTTACCGGGAATTGGCGCTTCAATTCGAATATCCTTAGCAGCCAAACTTAATTTTATATCATCTGATAAGTTGGTAATTTTATTTACTTTCACTCCAGGTTCGGGATGCACTTCAAATCTAGTAACTGCAGGCCCCTGGGTTACATTCACAACTTTTGCACGCACTTTAAAATTCCGTAAGGTTTGGTCTAATATATGTCGCTGTTCTATAAGCCACTGACTATCATCAAGCTGCTCATCGGGTGGTGCATTTAAAAATGATAGACCGGGGAACGTATATCCTGGGAGCAGCTTTTCTTCATCGATAAGCAATTCTAATTCCTGCTTCTTTGGTTGTTCCTGTTGTTTAGTTGTTTCCTGGGGTAGCATTTGTTCCTGTTTTTCCTCAGATTTAACCGGTATTGTAGAAGCTGGTTGACTTAATTGTTTCGTATCCTTTTGTGACAATTTCTGTTTATCCTTTTTAAACATTAATACATTAAAAGGAATATTTGATCTTCTCGGCTTCGGCCTTGTCTCTTCTGGTTTTTGTGTCTGTTCAACCTGAGGAGCGAGATTTTTAACGGAGTCTTCATTGATTTCCGCCACCGAATCCACATTTACTTCAACATTATCAATTTCATCAGTCGATTGTTGGAGTGATTCTGCAATCACATTTTCTGGCTGTTTTGTATCCTGTTCTATCAAATTTGGTTCTGGTTCAATCGAAACCACGGGCTCTTCTATCCTAATAACTTGTATAGGCATTTCCTCAGTAGTAGAGTCTAAGGAAAATGGCTCAGTAATAACGGGTTCTTCCTTAGGTGATTCTTCTTCCCAGATTAACTGATTTACGAAGCTAGCAACCTTTTCCTGGCTTTCTTCATCAGAAATTCCCTGAAGTTTCAGTTCAACTTCCTCATTTAGTAGAATTGCAGGGGCAACCTCTTCATGCGCTTCTTTCCATGCCCTAGCAATTGATTCTGTATCCGTGATAGGTGTTGCAGGAAGTTCAAACTCAATAATTTCATGAGGCTTCGGCTTACTTAAACCATATACGGGAGATGGCGTTTCTGTCGGGCGAAAAGGTTGTTTCTCTTGTAACTTAACAACAGGTTTTGGATTTGAACTCTTTTTTGGTTGTGAAGTTCTTGTAGGCTGCGTAATTCTTGTTTCCTGAGTAGATCTCGTTTGCCGAGTACGCCCCGTTTTTATATTTTCCTTTTTTCTGATTTCCTTATCCTGATCTGGAATGACTGGAAATCGGAAATTCCCTTTTGGGTACTCATATGTAACTCTCGCCTCAATATGTTTTTGTTGTCGGATTTGAGTCGTTTTTATTTCAATTGGATCATCCTCGTCCGTCTGTAAAAAATGCAGTAATTTTTTTATCCAATTCACAACTATCACTCTTCCATTTTGATTCTAAACCTTATTGTAACAAAAAAGCCGCTAGATTTCCTAGCGACTTTTGGGTAAAGTATATTTAATTTCGTGGTCGATTTTTCCCAAGGATAAAAATAGGTTCAAGTTTACCATCTTCATAAAGAAATGATAATGCTGTAATCGGTACACGTCCACTTGCAAAAAAGCTCATTGTCATCTGTGCAAGAATGTCATACCCTGTGTCATTCTGAATATCAACTAAAATCAGGACATCCTGATGTGGAACAGCCACTGCCATAGTCCCTTTCATTTGCTGGCTCATTTTTTGTAAAAATGAATCATTCAGAATACGGCTAGCATCATACCCATCATTTTTATTGATAAAATAAAAAGTATTTCCTGCAACCTCGTCCGTTTTATATGTAACATCTAATGAACGAAGATTGAATCTTGCAATTTCACGGATTCGTTCAAACTTCCATTTTTCTTTTTCAAGCAATTTCTGATCAATCAATCGGTACGTTGTTCCTAAATCAAGCGCATAATAAATTCTTGTTTCTGCCGTATGATCATCGTATACTAAATCATTTCCATCATTTGATTGAGTCGGAAACGATGTTGAACGAATAACAGGAAAAATATTCTTTTCTTTTCCTTCAAGTTCAAGTTCACTATTCATTACCATTAAGGATTCTTCAATATAGTAGATGACTTCATCAATACTAGCTGGACCCTCTTCCTGATATTTCGCAACAATTCCCGGAAGTGTCACTGTCATTCCTTTTTTCGTTTCCTTATCCTCAATACGCAGTGTATCCTTTTTGGGATCGAAGGAAAAATGCCAATTATGCTTTGAAAGTTTATCTTGAATAATTTTCTTTATTTTTTTCGAGTCCATTTTCCTGCTATTTTTTGAGTCCATACGATCATTCTCCTCTCTTTTCTTTGTTCTTAAGAGAGCCCATTAATGAATTTTTCAATTTCTTCCTTTGTTTTACGGTCTTTACTTACAAATCGGCCCGATTCTTTTCCATCCTTATATGCCACAAAGCTAGGAATACCAAAAACACTTAGAGTCGAACATAAATCGATAAATTCATCTCGGTCTACATAGTAAAATGTAAAGTCAGGGAATGAGCTTTCAATTTCGGGTAAGAATGGGTCGATAAAACGACAATCTGGACACCAATCGGCCGAAAACATTAGAATGTTCTTTCCGTTTTGGATAATCTCTTGGTATTGATCTATATGTTCAAGTTTCTTCATGTTCATAACCTCCAAATTTCGTATGCACTCATTATCATATATTCTCATTCGAAAAACAAATAAAAGCCCCTAGTATGTAGCAGGGCTTTGGTTTACGTTTAATATTGAACGGATGAAACGATTTTCATCATTTCTGAAGCACTTTCTGACATCTCGGCTAACTTCACTTCTGTTGTCATTTTTATGCCGCCAATTCCAACCGTTACAAGGTAAAGCTTGTCCTCGATTTCAAATGCTTTCACATATCCATACCGCTCGTTGTCAGTATAGGTTTCGTCGACCGCAAACTTTTCTGCTGCTATTGACTTATACTCGACATCACTACTGCGTTCTTCAATTGGATTCACAAATAAAATAAAGGTTTGATTCCCTTTTTGAAGGATTACGTTATTTTCATCCTTCTTCTCTATTTTCATAGTAGATGGAAGATAAAAGGATACTTCTCCATTTTCACTATTTGTTTTTTCTGGTTGGGCCTTAAATGCTGTTTCTACAGATGTAACCGTTTCCTTAGATACATCTTCAACAGACGCACAACCAGTCAAAAGTCCTACTGTTAACAGTAAGGTTAGAAAAAGGATCTTCCCTAGTTTCATTTTCTCTCACCCCTTATTAAGAAGGTTGAATCTACTTCTATTACTCTATTTTCTATAATAAACCTATTAATTTCTAGGTTGCAAGACTTATCTTTTAAAATTAGTAAATATGAAATAAGTACCATTTTATTTCAGGTGTTTTTTCTTGTATGTATATTGACCGACAAGAAGCTTTACAACATGTGTAAACATGTCATTTCGGTTCACATAATGATTGGTGAAGATTCCGATTGCTCCCTCAGCCTTGCCAATGTTTTTTTGTTTTGTGAATTCCTCCATTACGTCCCCAAGCTCAATTCCTTTTTTTAATTCCATAGTAATTTCATCTGGTAACAAAATTCTGGCTCCACCTGCTATGACCGTCTCATTGTCCCTGTCAAGGATTGCACCCCAATTACATAAAAACATCCCATATTCAGTTTCCGCGACCCCACCCTCAAGTCCAATCCCAAGGTCTGCAACAACATGTTCAAGAGCAGATTTAGCACGATTGATTGCACCTCGAATCGTTTCCTCGTCTGAAAAAGGCTGTGCAGATACACCCGAGGATACGGATAAAGGCAAAAAGTTTGCTTCAACACCAGCAAAACCATTTATGATTGCATCTACTTTTGCAGGATTTTTCGTACCAATTGCGATATGTAACATGTAAAACCACCCTCTTATGCAAAATGAATGCTCGGCAAATGCCGAGCACGTTTATTAATCAAATACACCGAGGCGTTTTTACGCCCGTTTTTTTTCGAGCTTGCCTCGTAAAATTTTAATTACCCATTTTGACGAATGGAATCTACTGTTGTCCGGTCAGAGGACTTTACAAGTTTAACAAGTAATTCTTTTGCAGCCGCATAGTCGTCAACATGAATAATGGAAGCATGTGTATGAATATAACGAGAACAAATACCAATAACTGCTGATGGTACCCCTTCATTTGAAAGATGAACTTGACCAGCATCTGTTCCACCTTGAGAAACAAAATATTGATACTTAATGTTATTGGATTCTGCAGTATCTAGAACGAATTCACGCATGCCACGATGCGTAACCATAGAACGGTCAAAAATTCGAAGTAAAGCGCCGTGTCCAAGTTTTCCAAATGCATTTTTATCACCTGACATGTCATTAGCTGGACTTGCATCAAGCGCATAGAAAATATCCGGTTTGATCATAGTCGCGGAAGTTCGCGCTCCTCTTAGACCAACCTCTTCTTGGACTGTTGCTCCGGAATAAAGAGTATTCGGCAGTGCAGTACCTTGTAATTCCTTTAATAGTTCAATTGATAGTCCACAGCCATACCGGTTATCCCATGCTTTGGCTAAAATTTTCTTTTCATTTGCCATTGGTGTAAATGGACAAATCGGCACAACTTGCTGACCAGGTTTGACTCCAATACGGATTGCATCTTCACGGTCATCAGCGCCAATATCAATTAACATGTTCTTAATATCCATTGGTTTATTCCGTTGGCTTTCTTCTAAAAGATGGGGCGGGATGGAACCAATTACCCCGATTACAGGTCCATTATCTGTAATAATTTGTACTCGTTGCGCTAGAAGCACTTGACTCCACCAGCCACCAATTGTTTGAAAACGCAGCATTCCATTGTCAGTGATGGAAGTGATCATGAATCCAACTTCGTCCATGTGGCCAGCGACCATAACAGTTGGACCATTAACGTCACCCTGGCGTACTCCAAAAATACTGCCTAATCCATCTTGTACAACCTCATCTGAGTATTTTTCAAGCTGTGAGCGCATAAACTTTCTTACCTGGTGTTCGTTCCCTGAAGTTCCAGGGAGCTCGGTTAATGTTTTAAAAAGTTCAAGTGTATCCTGTTTCAATGTCATTCTCCTTCCAAGTTAAAAACACGCCGTTTTTTTAATACTATTTATGTACATTATTTAGTATATCGAAATTGTTTTTTTGTTACCATAGCGAATATAGCGATTTTTTAAAAATCAGTTATACTTGTAAATAGGAATTAAGTTCGTTTAGGAGGGATAATATGAGCTGGAATAAGTTTTTACTTGGTTTTGGTGTCGGTTTTGCAAGTGCTCTTCTCTTAAAAGAAGCATTAAGTGACAGTACGATTCCCGGTGATAAGGCCTTAAAATTAGCAAAAGACGCTTTTAAAAAAAATGGACCCATTGATGGTTCCTGGATTCAAATGAATCCTGAAGATTACTCAAAATCAGGAATTCAGTATCAAGTATACAAAGGTGGCATTTCCCGTAAAATAAATCAGGAAAGCCACCAATACGAATTCGTAATGGATGCAAAAACAGGTTCCATATTAGAGGTGAACCCGTTATAAGGAATTCAGCTTATAAGATAATTCTTATAGGCTATTTTTTTATTCACGTACCTTTTTTAAGGAATCAATCATTTCTCCGGCTTGATTCCATTTAATTGCTCGATAATAGGCATCATGATAAAAAACATACCACGCTTCTTTTTCAAGTCCTTCACCCATCCATTTCTGCTTTTGTTCAATGGATGTCATCGGATAATCATCATACGCCATTACCCACAACACATTTTGATGTGCATGTGTTGGCATGATATCGGCCATATGGATGGCCCGTTCATTTTGGCTTTCAACTAATAGGATGGAATGTCCTGCACTATGCCCACCTGTATGTATCATCGTAATTCCTTCGGTAACTTCAAGCTTTTCCTCGAAAGTCTTCACTTGATGTTCGATTGCTTCCCAATTTTCCTTCCAGTATGTGGATTTTGAACGGATATTTGGATTTCTCATTTCTTCCCATTCAACATTAGATGCATAAATGACAGCATTCTCAAATGTAGGAACCAACTGATCATGATCCCATTTCGTAAGACCACAAGCATGATCAAAATGAAGATGAGTCATTAGGACCATGTCAATATCGCGTGTTGTAAGTCCTAGTTCCGCCAGTGATTGATCAATAGAAGATTCCTCTTGAACCCCAAAATTTCGTTTTAGTTTATCCGTTAGTTTCCCATTGCCAATCCCAGATTCAATTAGAATATTTTTTGTGCCTGCTTTGACAAGGATTGGATCTGTTCGAAGCTCGATTTGATTTTTTTCATTATGCGGATATTTTCTTGACCATAATGGTTTTGGGACAACGCCAAACATAGCTCCTCCATCTAAATTTGTAACTCCCCCATTAAGCCAAGTAAGGGTAATATCACCAATTGTAAGCTGCTCCATTCTTTTCCCACCCCTCACTCAATATGGATTCATTTTATCATTATTAAGAATATTTATAAAACAAAAAAACCATAAACCCAATGGCTTATGGAAAAATACAGCTTTACTTATTCTGATAGCGAACTTCAGAGCGATAAATGGGATGACCCATTTCAGAAAACTTTTCTTCATACTCCGTCATGATATTTCCTTCGAAATCAGATTTATGCAAGTCAAGACTTACAAATGTTAACAGGAGACCATATTCAGAAAAACTTCTTAGGGAATATTCAAATAACCCGCGATTATCAGTTTTAAAATGGATTTCTCCCCCATCAACCAGAATGTCTTCATACATTTTAAGAAACGTTTTGTAGGTTAATCGGCGTTTATCATGTCTTGTTTTTGGCCAAGGATCGCTAAAATTCAGATATACCCTGTCTATTTCACCTTTTTCAAAAAAGTCCCTAAGGTTAACGGCATTTTGATTTAATAATTTGATATTGGGAATTTCTGCCTCAATCACAAGGTCTAAAGCTGAGACGATTACACTCTCATATACTTCGATCCCTATATAATTAATTTCAGGATGAGCTTTTGCCATTTCCGTTACAAATCTGCCTTTTCCGGTACCTACTTCTATATGAATCGGATTATTGTTTCCAAAAATTTGATTCCAGTTTCCTTTTTGTTCAACTGGATTTTCAATTACGTATTGTGGGTATGACGCTAATTTTTCCTTTGCCCACGGTTTATTGCGTAAACGCATGATTGCCACCTCATTTACATTGTATCGCACAAAAGAATAACATGTCCTTACCATTCGTGCAAGGCTCTATTTGATTTATATTCCATAAAAGAAACCCACCAATTGGTGAGTTTCCAGTTTTACGCCGTATAAAAAGAAGTGTTTCATGGAAATGTAGTATATAGACAACATCAAAAAGGAAGTGTTTTAAAATGCCTCTAGATCATACACACCAAATGGATATTTTAAAGGATATATTGTCCAATCATCAGATGGATTGCTGTGGTACCGTTTCTGAATGTGAGCAATTAGGCAGATTAATTCAATCTCTAATTGCAAATCCAAATATTGACCAAAGTGTAAAACAGGTATTAACCGACGTCTATTCTTATAGTCAACAAGGTCAATATACCCAGCATCTTGATAACCATATTGAATCCCACCAAAATCAAATCAGTCAGTGGATATCTGATATTGATCAATACTCATAATAACTTCTCTAAATATTGAAGCCAATGAAGAACTTCTTTATCCTTCTTTTTTAACTGGTACAAAGCTAAGAGATTCAAGGATTGTGCAACCACATACCATTTCATACGGAGAAGTAAATGATCCGTTAATTCCATTCCGTAAAGACTGATCCATTTTGGCCAGTCTTCTTTTTTTATGTACCAATGCAGGAGCATCCCGATATCAACAGCCGGATCTGCAATCATTGCTCCATCCCAATCAATTAAGTAGAGCTCGTCATCATCGTCTGATAATAACCAATTATTATGATTGACATCTGAATGGCAAACAACGGTATGGTCTGTTTTAATATAATCCTGTTCTTGCTCTAAGAACTTGATTGCTCTGTTTACAATATTGATTTTTAATAGATCAGGATGTAATTTCTGGACAACATCTTGCAAAACATCCCTAGCTTCTATGGGCTTCTTTCCTAAACGTCTTAGCATTTCTAAAAGTTCATTTGACTGGTGAATTTTTTTTAGCAAACCTGCTACATTTTCACCATTCATGTCCGCTGGTTTGAGTTCTCTGCCACTTAACCATTGTTGTGCAGTCACAACATCGCCATTTTCCAGGCGTTTTGTCCAAATTAACTTCGGTACAATACCCTCTGCCGAAAGAACAGCCAGAAAAGGGGATGAATTTCTCTTTAGAAATATCTTTTTATCATTTAATTGGGCAAAATACGCGTCTCCCGTTGCACCACCCGCCGGGGAGAATTCCCACTCGTTGCCTAATACGTATGTAAGCCAGTTTATCTCCAATTTCAACACAACATTTCCTATATTATAGACAATAAAAAAGACAGCTATTGATGATCTATATAACAATAGCTATCTTACTAAATTTTAGCGTTCATTTACAATTAAAGTCAAGAAAAAGTAGCAATTAGGGTTTAAAAAATAGGTAAAATAACTCTAGAAAGTATTACCAACTGGACTATTTTACCAAAAGGAGGAGTTTTCGATGTTGGACCTCCACCTGTACAGGGTTTTGGCCAATTAATTCACCATCAACATGCACTAACATTTTCTGATCCGACTCAACCTTAATGCTTGCCCCTTTATGCTGGGCAATTTCCTTAAACTTTGTATGAGCTCCTAAAAACACCGTTACAAATATGAATAAAAGTTTGATCCTTGAAAGATTATAAACGACGGTTATATCAAAGAAACCGTCCGTTGTGTTAGCTTTTGGGGCTATTTTCATCCCCCCGCCATAATAAGGTTGATTCGATATTGTAACAAACCAAACATTCTCATATTGAAAGTCTTTTCCATCTATGTGTAACGATACATTTGTAAGGCGATAGGTAAATAGAAGGCGGACTAGAGCACCCACATAGGCTAAGGAACCCAAATGAATTTTATTTAAATACTTCTTCATTTTCGATTCATTTGTTAGCTTCGAAACTGCTGCATCAAAGCCAGTGCCTAAGCTGCTCACAAAATATGAGCTACTCGATTTACCTCCAACTTTGCATTTTCCCATATCAAACAATTTTCCCTTACTTGCCCTGTTTCGAAGGATAAAGGAAAGTGCGTCTATTGGCGACTTTGCAACTTTAAATCCTCTTGAAAAATCATTTCCAGAACCGGCAGGGATATAGGCGACTTTTACGTTTGGATAATGTACCATGCCGCTCACAACCTCATTGATCGTTCCATCCCCACCAACCGCGACAACGGCATCAATTTTCTCATCAAACATAGAACCTATTTGACGCGCCAATTCCTGCGCATGATTTGGGTATTTTGTGAAGAATGAGCGATAATAGATTTTTTTCTTTTCAAGCTCTTCCTTAAGCTTGTTCCAAACCTTTAACCCATTTCCATTCCCTGCCTTTTGATTAACAATAAAAATTAATAGTTTCATAGTTTATCCTCTAGACAATTCGACATTCATGCTTTAATAGTATTTTATTTTATAGAAGTTAGCAATAACTAAAAAAGGGCACAACTTGCACCCTAATCCATTCTGCGAACACAGATTGTCTGACAGTATTGCAGTAACGCATTGCCTGCCTTTAATTGCATATGTTTTAATGGAGAACTCATATTTCTTAAAGAAGAAAACCACTCTTCATAATTTCTCTTTTCAACTAATTCTACATCATAAGGAACGAGTGGAAAGTCAAAGTAACCAGTTCGATTCAAAATCACCTTTCGGATAGGCAGGTCGATCCCATATAAAGAATAAATCGTTCGGATAATTCCATCCATTCGATCAAGTTCAATCAACGGTGATAACACTTTTTTATCATGACTCCCGCTTTTTTCAGTCCAAAACCGTTCATTTGAGCCTAAAAACACACTGTTTTCTTTGCCCTCCAAGATCGTAATAAGCCAGGTTGCTGTCGGGCTAATGATTATGATTTCCGCCTCAATAGGTGCATTTTTCAATTTAAAGATTGGTCTATATAGGACAAGGTAGGTATCTGGAAATCGTTGAAGAAAATATTTTAAATTCGGATCACGATAAAACACCTTGTCTACATACGATTTTTCGCGAACCGTTGAACTTGCCCACTTCATCTGAAATTCAAATATATAGTCAAGAAATTGCTGCTTGCTTTCATCTCTAGTGTCTGGTCTTTTTTCTATTGTCTTATCCCATTGTCGTTTTTTTTGGCGGATAAACTGTCCGGGATACCGAAACATATCAACCTCATATCGAGAAACATAATCCTGCAGTTTTATTAATTGTCCCAACTCTATAACACCCCATTATAAAAAAAGAGAAACCAACACCGGCAACATGATCGACGTATAAACGGCGCTTAAGATCATTGCGATTGAGCTTATTGCCCCTTCATGTGTTCCTATTTCCAGCGCTCTAGAAGTACCAATTCCATGTGACGCAGTCCCAAAGCCTAAACCAACTCCTACAAAATGATCGACCTTCACCATTTTTAAAAGCAATGGACCAAACATGGCACCTGATATTCCAGCTATCATCACATACACAGCTGCAAGCGCTGGAACTCCACCTGTGACACTTGCGATATCCATTGCAACCGGTGTCGTCACAGATTTTGGGGCAATTGAAAGGATAATTTTAGGATCGATTGCTAATACCTTTGAAAAATAAAACCCCGTCGCAATCCCGATCGTTGAACCTGCAAAGACACCTATGATAATTGGCATGAAAAACTCTTGTAACGATTTGCGATTTTGATATAAAGGATAGGCTAATGCGACAACAGCAGGACCAAGTAGCTCATCAATCCATTTGCCGCCAAACATATATGTTTCATATGGTATCGAGAAAATGAGTAAGAAGACTAGTATGACAAATGTTGTTGTCGCAATCGGCACTAGTAACGGGTGAGTAATTCGTTTATACAACCTTGTCATCATAAGGAAAATAACAATCGTACAAACGATGGAAGCTATTGTAAAAACAATATTCATGCTCCGTATTCCTCCCCCATATTCTTGCTTTGCTTTTTCCTGGTCGCCATTTTTTCACCAACTATACCTGAAATAAACATGACAAGAAATGTACTCACTAACACAATGGCTACCGTAATAATGCCCCCCCCATTAAAATAGGGCAGGTAGTCTATAATCCCAACAGTTGCCGGCACAAAGAGAAGTGCTAAATAGGTGAGTAAAAATTGTGCCCCCTCCCCTAACCATTTTTCTTTGATCATTTTTGTTTGTAATAATAAAAACAATAAAATCATTCCGATAATACTTCCCGGTATGGATGTGTGTAAAAGCCCCTTTATCAAGGTTCCCACCCAATAGATTAGATATAAGATTGCGATTTGAATACAAATCTTAACAGATCTCATTGACTATTCCCCTTCTTAACTCAGTGAAAAAATAGAAAGCGGCTGATACTTTGGTGTTCGGTTCAGGTGGGTTTGATATAACACAAAGTGCTCAGCTTTAAAAACAGATTTATCTTCATTAGGCTGTACGATATCCGTTAATTGTGACGGCAAAAATGGGCGATCCGATTTCCATTTCCTCGCCATTGTGATATGCGGAGAAAACGGCCGCTTATCAAGTGAAAAGCCAAAGTCTGTGCACGCTTCATAAACATCGTTTCTTAGCGCATGTAAAGATTCGCTAACCTCTACTCCCGCCCATAAAATACGTGGAGAATCTGATTTTCCAAACGTTCCTAGTCCATTTAATTGCAGCGTAAATTTTTCGTGCTGCTTGGCAATGTCAGGCATTTGCCTTTTGATTGCAGTTATCTGATTAAAAGATGCCTGCCCTCCTAAAAAAGCAAGCGTTATATGCAAATCCTCTGGATGAATCCAAGACTTAAACGGCAGCCTTGGTTCCAGCAATTCTCTCCATTTTGATAACAGCTCTTTTGTTTCGGCAGGAAGTGCCAGCGCCAGAAAATAATGGGTTTGATGCTCCATGTGAAAGCCCCTTTTAACTTTATTAGTAGTAGTTCTCAAATACACCATGGCGAGTTTGATTGACATTTGTTATTCAATTATTTTAGCAAACTTTATTGGAAAGGGAAACTTAGGCTGGAACTAGCGTTAGCAAAATCCAGCAGAAAAGCCCGCCATCCTTGGCAGGCCACTAACTTCCTATTTTATTTTGCTAATTCATATATGGCTTGAGCGTAGATGGCGGTTGCTTTCACTAGGTCATCCACTAATATAAATTCGTCCTTTTGGTGGGCAACATCAGGTCGGCCTGGGAACAATGGTCCAAAGGCAACACCTGCTTCTAATGATCTTGCATAAGTACCTCCACCAATTGACACTAAAGTCGCTTCTTCGCCTGTCTGTTCTTCATATACTTTTTGCAGTGTTTGAATCAGTGGATGATGCTTATCCACATGATGTGGTGCCGAATTGCTGTAATTCACAAGTTCGAAACCAGTTCCCTCACATATATCTTCAATTTTCTTTTTTGTACCATCCATTTCATTTGTTACTGGGTAACGCAGGTTTAACCCAAGTCGCCCACCTTCTTCTATGGTATAAGAAAGCTTTCCAACATTGATGGTTAAATCTCCAGTAATATCATCGCTGTAAGCCACACCAAGATTTTTCCCCCTTGAATCACCTACAAAATATTCATTTACAAAACTTAAATAATGCTTTGCTTTTTCATCTAATGAATAACCTAGTAAAAAGGTTGCCAAATACAGGCCTGCATTTTTCCCATGATCTGGCTCCATTCCATGTGCGGATACCCCTTCTAGTTGAAAAATTACAGTATCCTCATCACAAATGCCGCGACCCATTAATGAGTTTTTGTCTATAAACTCCTGAAAATCATTGACCATTGCTAGAAGATTACCATTCCCTTCAAGCTTAGCCTCGGCAAAATCCGGAACCATGTTATAGCGTCTGCCAGAAGTAAATGACTCTAAGCGAAGCACGCCATCTGAAGTGGCTTGAGATTTTTGAACAAGATCAAAATCCGCAATTCCTTTTTCAGCATAAATGATTGGAAAATCTGCATCTGGCGCAAAGCCCATTGTTGGCATTTCTTCATGTTTGAAATAATGGTCAACACAACGCCAATCACTTTCTTCATCCGTTCCAATTATCATTCGAACACGCTTGGAAAGAGGAAGATTTAATTCCTTAATGATTTTCATCGCGTAATATGCAGCCATTGTTGGTCCTTTATCGTCTAATGAACCCCTTGCAATGAGTTTCCCGTCATGAATTTCTGCACCATATGGATCACTGGACCAGCCATCTCCTTCTGGTACAACATCGATGTGACATAATATCCCGATTAATTCCTCGCCGGAGCCCATTTCGAGATGCCCCGCATACCCATCAAGGTTTTTAGAGGTAAAACCATCCTCACTTCCTTTGTCCAATAAATAGTGAAGTGCCTCATCAATTCCTGCTCCAAAAGGTGCAGTCGGAGTACCGTTTTCTTCATCAAGGACACTTTTTATTTTCAAGAAATCCTGAGTATCTTTTATTAATTGATCTTTACGTTTTTCTATTTCTTCTATCCAGTTGATCTGTTCCATCTGAATTCTCCTTACAAAATAATCACTAAATCAAATACGCCTTGGCGTATTTGCGCCCGATTTTTTTCGAGCTTGACTCGAAAAACTACCTTTGAAAAATCGTGGCATCCGCCGGAGGCTTTAATTTTATTCAGCCAAGGGTGACCTTCACTTTTAATACATTCAACAAACCACCATAAAAGTAACGGACTTCAGCTGAATAAAATTAGTACTAGTCCCACTATTGATATTACAGGAAACGAAATGAAATTCACAATATAGTGTTCCGCCTGAATCCGAATAATATCATCTTTTCTTACGTTCACGATAAAATGGTTTGACAACATCCGATTACAAACATTCTTTACCCACATTCTAAGTATGATTATAAAGCCAAAAAAGATTAGACATTTGATCCAAATCGGGGGAATGACCAGCAATGCTACCGTTGTAATACTTGTGATTTGAAAACATTGAAACAAATACGTTCTGTTGCGGAAAAATACTTTCATACATAATTCTTGCAAACTCTTCTTACGATTGCGTTTTTTATAGATTCGTTTAGAGTTTCGATAAAAGAGAGGACTTCTTTTCTTTTGGCTCGGTACTTTTTCCACGTATTCGGAAAAGGCAAAAATACTTTTTACATATACAAGCTTTGCCTGTTTCTCTATCTCCACATCGGTTGAAAATGTTGTAAGCCTATTTATTCTTTTAGAAGAGTTCAATAAAAATAAAAGCCATTGTAAGATACTGATGATCAATAGAAATAGGACAGAGGTATCAAGAGCCCAAATGACTAATGTTATGGAGAAAGCCCAAAATCCAATAAAAAGCAGAATTGTGTAAAACCCCTTTTTCCACGTTGAAACAATGCCATCTAAGTACTGTTTCCAGCCAAGAATAAGTGCCTTTAAGCTGATAAAATAAATCGATAATCCAAGAATTTCACTCAAGGTCAAATTGTATTGATTTAAGAAAAAGGGTATCAAAATGGCTATTAGAAATAGGATTCCAGCACTATATCCAGTCACATAAAGATTTCTAGTCCATTTCTTTAAAGCTACAATAAAAGAACGTTTTTGCAATAAAAATAATTGGTCCGCTTCCTCTAAAAACGTCCGAATCCTGCCTTGCCAGCAAAACAAATATAGTAAACCAAATATAAATGAAAGTGGAAAGCCATTAAACCAACCCGGAATGTCGGACCACCATGTATAGTAATGGTAACCGCCAATCACAATGACAGGAATAAATAAATATAGAAAAATCGTCCAGTCTACTACACTTCTAAATACTCCCCACTGATAGGCTACTTCCTTACGAAAACGAGTTTTAAAAAGACTTTTATTCATGTAAAGACACACCCTGAACAATTTGATTAAAACAATGGAGGAGTGAGCCTTCATGGAGATTTGCCTTCACTTGGATGTCCTGAAGATTTCCCTGAGCTTTAAGCTTACCTCCTGCTACCAGCAGGAAACGATCACATACTTTTTCTGCTGTATCAAGCACATGTGTACTCATTAAGATTCCCGCACCACGCTGTTTTTCCAACTCAATAAGCGTTAAAAAATCCTGCATGGCCATCGGGTCTAAACCAACAAATGGTTCATCAATAATATATATATCCGGTTTTATGAGAAAAGCCGTAATAAGCATAACCTTCTGCTGCATCCCTTTAGAAAACGTACTTGGAAGCTTATGAATCACTTTTTCCATATGGAAAAGGTTAACTAATTTCATCGCCCTTTCATTAAAGTGAGCATCATCAATCTCCATTACCCCAGCTGCCAAATCGAGGTGCTCCCATAAAGTCAATTCATCGTAAAATATCGGTCTCTCCGGAATATACGCATATGTATGGTTATTGATAAAATCAATTTTTCCATTGGTGTTTTCTAATAATCCAAGAATTGTTTTGATCGTTGTACTTTTCCCAGCACCATTTGGTCCAATAAGTCCAACGATTTCCCCTTGGTTAATTGAAAACGAAAGGTCTTCTATAATTTTATTATTTTCTTCATAGCCTGAATTCTGTATTAAGACTTCCAATAATGTCTGCTGCATAAATAATCCCTCCACCACTACATACGAATATTCCAGAAAAAGGTTTCCGTATTTTGGGCAAGCTTTATGAAAATGTAATAAAAATGTAAAAAACAGAATAGTAGAAATAATTTATGATTATAATAGAAGTATAATGTTGATTTTTGAAATTTTATGTAGAAATAGTCATACTATTCAGATACAACTATATATATATATAGCAAACGCACCTAGACAAAATAATGAGGTGATATGGACATATATATACGATTATTTGCTTGAAATATGAAAACCCGTTACAAATAGTTATTTTTGGATATCAATTAAAAGGTACGACTGAGGCATGTTGATCATGTACAAAAATGATAAGGAGTGGTTTTTTGAAGCCTTCAACAAACCGTATGTTAACTCGTATCAAATCAGTCTACATGTTTATTAACGAAAAAGGGACTGTAACGACACAGGAGCTTGTGGATGAATTTGGAATTACATCAAGAACCATTCAACGTGATTTGAATGTGTTAGCATATAATGATTTGGTTCGCAGCCCGAGCCGAGGAAAATGGACCATTACAAAGAAGAAAGTCAAAATATCGTAGCAACATACATTTGGGGCTTATTTAGAAGGCAACAGATAACTTTACAATAGAAGGCCTATTCATACAGATACATATGGAGAAATTAGATTTCGATAAAAAAGGGGCTGTTACACCAAGACAGCCCTTGTTAATTTTTTGTATGATTTTTTAATAGCATTATTTCTTCATTGGTGAGCTCGCGATATTCACCAAGCTCGAGTGTTTCATCTAGTGGCAATGGTCCCATTTTCATTCTTTTCAAATAGATAACTCGCTTACCGACTGCTTCAAACATTCGTTTTACTTGATGGAATTTTCCCTCTTCGATTATGACTTCAATTTCAGAACGTAAGCCACTGCTTATAATTGTAAGCTCAGCTGGCATCGTTTCATAACCATCATCAAGAGTTACCCCGTTTCGAAATGCTTCTACATCCGTGGCAGTTACCTCGCCTTCAATAATGGCTAAATACGTTTTTGGAACATGTTTTTTGGGAGAAAGCAATTGATGTGCAAGTTGCCCATCATTCGTTAAAAGCAGCAACCCTTCCGTATCCTTGTCCAAGCGCCCCACAGGAAAAGGCTTGTAGACCGTATCTTCCATTTCCAGCAGATCCAAGACTGTATCATGAAGATTATCCTCCGTTGCGGAAATGACCCCTTGAGGTTTATTCAACATTAAGTAGATGAATTCCTTATAATCAATCACTTCACCATGAACGGTGACCGTATCTGATTCGACTTTTACATGCTTACTCGAATCCTTAACCGGAACCCCATTGATTTGAACGGCTCCTGATTTTAATAAGCTTTTAACCTCTTTACGACTTCCGAAGCCCCGATTAGCAAGTAATTTATCAATTCGCATTGCAATTCCTCCTTTACCTATGCCAACACCCATCTTTATAAGAATAGGCGTTTTATTCATTGCACAAACGCCCTTATTACATAGACTGTTACTGTAATTTAAAAAGATAAGGAGCGATACCACTATGTATTATTATGATTATCGTCAACAACCACAGGGCTTTTTCCCTGGATTTCCTGGGTTTCCAGGAGGTGGCGGCGGAAACGTAGACCGTCGTATTGAGCGCCTCGAGCGCCAAATGCAAAGACTAGAAAATCAGATTGATCGTTTAGACCGCCGTGTAGACCGCATTGAGCGCCGTTTAGGATTTGGCACTTTCCAAGGCTAACACATTAATTACCTTCTAACTCCCGGGAATGAATAACCGAACCTCTCACATTAGAAAAAAAAAGGCTGGCACTTATTGCTCAGCCTTTTGTCTATTCCTTGATAAAAATCCAAACCGATTGCCAATTAGAACCTCCAACAGGCGCGAACGATATGCTAAAAATAGGTACGTAACAGCACCAAAAGCCACCCCAACTAATAAAACAAAGACCGACTGAACCCTGCCATTCTCGTAACCAACAATAAAGGATAATAGCCATTCAATCAAGAAAATCGCCAATGCCATCACTGTCGCAAAAATAGCCATTAATAGCGACCTTCTTGCAAACAACGAATAACTGTATCCGGCATGTCTTGAAATCATCCAGAAGCAATACGCAATGGCTACTGTGTAACCTAAAGCAGTTGCAAGAACCGAACCAATCTCACCAAACCAGGTAATAAACAGACTGTTGAAACTCATTTTAAGAATAAGTCCCATAAACAAGCTCACAACCGCAAATTTCTGCTTATTAATACCTTGTAAAATAGCTGCTGAAATCGAATAAAATGAAAAGAGAATCGCAACCGGCGCATACCATCGTAAAATTCTGCCACCCGCTTCACTCATTTCAAATAACGCATTGAAGGCAGGATAAGCTAAGGCTGATAAACCAACAACTGCCGGTAAAACTAACAGGACACAAATTTGAAAAGTCTTATCGATTTGGCTTCTTAGCAATTTAAAATCACCAGATGTAAACGAATTTGTAATCGTTGGAACAAGTGTTAAGCTAAATGCCGTGGCTAAAGACACAGGAATCATAACCAATTTTGGAACCATAAATGTTACATATGAGAATAAACCTTCTGATACATCCTTACCGATTCCGTTTTCCATCATCGTTCGGTTAAAAGTTAATTGATCAACGTATTGATAAAGAGGAATCGCTAATCCCACTAAGACAAATGGACCTGCATAGGAAAAGAGCTCTTTGAACATTTCTGTTGTGGTCATTTCCGTTTGCGGACGACTTTTTGCAAGCATTTCGTTTAAATATGGTTTTCGTTTAAACCAATACCAAAGAAGTATCACGAGTCCGCCAAGTGCTCCGATAAATGCCCCGAATGTGGCTAATCCGACCGCAAAGACTCTTTCACCATTAATAACATTCATCACAATAAAGGTAGCAGCAAGAACAAATAGAATTCGGACAACCTGTTCCACCACCTGTGAAACAGCAGTCGGTCCCATTGATTGATGCCCTTGGAAAAATCCTCGTTGAATACTCATAATTGGAACAACGAGTAACGCAAAACTTACCATTCGAATGACATATGTAACATCTTCAACCGTATTTCCTGCCTCTCCTCCTCCACCGAGAACAATTGGTGCAATAATCGGTGCAAGTAAATTGAGGATTGTAAAGCCTAATAGACCGGTAAGTCCCATTACAATAAGCCCAGATCTATACATTCTCATCCCAGTATGATAATCACCCAGTGAATTATATTTCGAAACAAATTTAGATACAGCAGCTGGAATTCCCGCTGTTGATATAAATAAAAAGATTGTATATTGCGCATATCCGTATGAATAAAGGGCAGAACCAATTTTTCCAACTAAATAAACGAAAGGAAAAACATAGATCATTCCAAGTATTCTAGAAGTATATGTAGCAAGAGTTAAGACAAACGTCCCGCGCAGTAATTTCGAATTCGAATCTGACATATTAAATCCCCAATCTTAATTTTTGAAGACTAACTAATCAAGTTTATCACATTTATAAAAATTATTAACCTGCAATTTTTTGTCTATTTCATGACACATTGTCATTATCCGCTTTGTCATGTATAGTTTAGACTTGTTGGATTTGAAATTCAATGATATTCCGTGCACCATTCCCATGATATGATATAGATAAGGAAACAATAGGAGTGTGTAAGCCATGACTCATATAATCTTGTTTGATGGCGTTTGTAATTTTTGCAACAGCAGTGTGCAATTTATTCTGAAACGAGATTCTCAACAAATATACCGTTTTGCATCTCTTCAAGGAGAAGCTGGAAAGGCATTGTTGAAAAGATACAGTATTCCCGAGAACATGAACAGTTTTGTATTAATTGAAGATGATCGTTATTTCACAAAATCAAGTGCTGCGCTTAGGGTTTGTCGGAATCTGAAAGGCCCCTACCGCATACTTTATCTATTTAGATTTATTCCAGCACCAATTCGGGATATATTTTATCATGTAATTGCCAATAATCGTTATAAATGGTTTGGAAAGCAGGAAAGCTGTGTGCTTCCTCCTCCAGAGGTTCGTAAACGATTTTTAGATTGACGTAAGGAGTGTTTTATTTGCAGTATGATGTAGTTGTAATTGGAGGGGGGCCTTCGGGCTTAATGGCTGCGATTGCCGCTGGTGAGCAAGGGGCGAAGGTTCTTCTTTTAGATAAAGGGAATAAGCTTGGAAGAAAGCTTGCGATTTCAGGCGGAGGGCGCTGTAATGTCACAAACCGGCTCCCAATTGATGAAATCATTAAGCATATTCCAGGAAACGGACGCTTTTTATATAGTGCATTTTCTGTTTTTAATAATGAAGACATAATTTCTTTCTTTGAAAAATTAGGGATTCAACTTAAGGAAGAGGATCACGGCAGAATGTTTCCAACAACCAATAAAGCCCAATCTGTCGTTGATGCTTTGTTAACGAGACTCAACGCTTTAGATGTTCATATCGAATCAAACACGCCTGTTGCGAAGCTTGAATATAAAGATGGGCATGTTGCAGGTGTTCATTTAAGAAATGGTCAATACGCAGAAGCGAACTGTATCGTGGTTGCAGTCGGCGGGAAATCTGTTCCGCAAACAGGATCGACCGGTGATGGGTATGCTTGGGCAGAAGCGGCCGGTCATACCATCACAGATCTTTTTCCAACAGAAGTTCCAGTTACATCTGACGAGGAATTCATCAAAAATAAAACCTTACAGGGTTTAGCATTACGTGACGTTGCAGTTAGTGTCTTAAATCCAAAAGGAAAAACAGTAATCACCCATCAAATGGACATGCTGTTTACGCATTTTGGCATTTCAGGTCCCGCTGTTTTGCGTTGTAGTCAATTTGTTGTAAAAACAATGAAGAAGTTTAAAGTAGACCGTGTAGTTATAAGTATTGATGCCATTCCATCAATGAACGAGGAACAAATCTTTCAGCAAATAGTAAAACTAACAAAAGAAGAGCCAAAGAAAGCTTTTAAAAATATCGTTAAAGGGTTTTTACCAGAACGGTATCTCCTATTTCTAGTAGAGAAAAATGAGATCGACCCGCAGGTTACAAATGCAAATTTGTCTCATGACAGCATACGTGCGTTCGCTAAGGATTGCAAACAATTTCAGTTCACAGTTAATGGGACACTGCCAATCGAAAAAGCATTTGTAACAGGTGGCGGCGTTTCAATAAAAGAAATTCACCCAAAGGAAATGGAATCAAAGTTCATGAAGGGACTCTTTTTCTGCGGGGAAATCCTTGATATTCACGGATATACGGGGGGCTATAATATCACATCAGCCTTAGTGACAGGAAGATTAGCCGGAGAAAACGCAGGAATACAAGCAACCCTATAAAAGTGCAGAGCCTAACCCCCTAGAAATTGTGGGCTAGGCTCTATATATAATCATCGCAGAGAAACAAAAAATTTGCTCATCGTCTTGGTCACAGGAAACCCCAACTTGGAATTTTACCTCTACAACATCATGTTCATCCACTTTTTCAAAAAATCGATTCATCTTATGCTCTAAATCTTCTTCATGTTCTTCATCAAAAATCTTCACTTTTAACGCCATACACTCCACCTCCATCACTAGTATTGACAGAGTTTTAGAATGTTAAGCTTATAATCTAGGTTTTTTAATTCTTTTGTGGATCATGAATCCTAAAGGTTGCAGTGAAGGAATCAATAATGAACTTCTTTTCTTTCAAACAATCCTGTAAATAAGAAGCAAGTTATAAAAGCTACTAATGTAACTGTAATGCCCATGACGAGACCGATAAATGCCATAAATGTATCGTCTCCTAGAAATTGTGGTTCAAGCGTTACAATCATGTAGGTAAAAACAAGCGTGAGTATTAAATAAAAGCTGCTCCCGATAAACCCTCTTATAATCCGCCCCTTCTTACCACCATACCATGCATTTAAAAAAATAAACCATAAAACCAAACTTAAAATAACAGCCCCCACCATAATCAATAAATGGATGTAAGGAATCATTAAAAAACCTGATCCATAAAGTATGAGTAAAGTTGTTCCAAATAAAACTGCATTTAATACAAATAAAAATAACCCGCTAAGCCATGGGTTTTGGAACCACCAATAGCTTGATAGCTTTTTGACTAGCCGATTATTGGGACCGCTAAAATTCATTAATTTATTTCGATTCATCCCTACAATAATTAATAACAAAATGCCGAGCAGTAAAAAAAGTGTCATTTTTTCCTCCTTAACCCTTTCATTTATAACATGATAATATTTTACCTGAAATTTTATTGTTATTCAATAAATTATTATTCATCTTTAATACATAATTGTTGTTTAACAAAATAAAAAACGTGAATTCGTATGAGAATTCACGCTAAGGTTCTGTTATGTTATTCCGTTTCACCCGTCCAATTCATCATGCCACCGACCATGTTACGGACTTTGTAGCCTTGGTCATCCAGATACGCGCAGACATTGAAGCTTCTGCCACCGGACCGGCAAATAATGATGTATTCTGTATCTTTATCAAAATAATCAAGGTTATTAGGAATTTCCATCATTTTTATATGCTTTGCACCAGGAATCATGCCCCCTGCTACTTCCTCATCTTCACGAACATCGACAAGCTCTAATTTTTCACCATTCTCAAGCTTTTGTTTCAGTTCGTCTGTTGTGATTTCTTCAATCATTAGCTTCATCCTTTCACGTTCGTCTCGACCATTATAACAAAGACAAAATACGGAATACAATTTTGCAAACCTTGATTTTTCATGTTTTGTGAAACTAGAATTTCACTATAAAAAGGAGTATGCTATAACTAGCTTAAAATCAAGGGGGAAATGAAGTTGGCATATCCGAATACTGACGAAACCATTCAACTTATAAAAGAACTCGTTTCGATTCCAAGTCCATCTGGAAACACAAATGAAGTCATTACATATGTAGAAAAGCTTCTTGCAGAAGCAAACGTGGATACATACAGAAATCGCAAAGGTGGTTTAATCGCTACACTTCCTGGAAAAGACACACAAAAGCACCGTATGCTCACTGCCCATGTTGATACATTAGGAGCTATTGTGAAAGAAATCAAGCCAAGTGGCCGCTTAAAGCTCGATCTTATCGGCGGTTTTAAGTATAACTCCATCGAAGGCGAATATTGCCGAATCGAGACTTCAACCGGAAGTTTCTATACGGGTACAATCCTGATGCATCAGCAATCTGTTCATGTATACAAGGATGCAGGTAAAGCTGAGCGTAACCAAGAAAATATGGAAGTCCGTATCGATGAAAAAGTCAAAAATGCGGACGAGGTTCGAGCGCTTGGAATTGAGGTTGGTGACTTTGTTTCATTTGATCCACGCGTAGAGGTTACCGGAAACGGTTTTATTAAGTCACGCCATTTGGATGACAAAGCAAGTGTGGGGATTCTGCTACAATTAATCAAACAAGTCAAAGCTGAAAAAATTGAACTTCCATATACAACTCATTTTCTTATTTCAAATAATGAGGAAATCGGCTATGGTGGTAACTCCAATATCACCCCTGAAACTGTAGAGTATCTAGCGGTTGATATGGGGGCAATGGGTGATGGTCAATCAACGGATGAATATACGGTTTCAATCTGCGTAAAAGACGCAAGTGGGCCCTATCATTATGCATTACGCAAAAAGCTGTTCCAGCTAGCTGAAAAGCATGAGATCGGGTATAAGTTAGACATCTACCCTTATTATGGCTCTGATGCATCTGCTGCGATTCGTTCTGGACATGATATTATCCATGGATTAATCGGTCCTGGAATCGACTCTTCTCACGCATTTGAACGTACACATAAGGATTCAATTGAAAATACGACAAAACTCATTTATCATTACCTGCAGTCTGAAATGGTTGAATGAATTAAGTAGGATACTCCAAAGGGGTATCCTCTTTTTGTGAAAAAAAGATGTCAATTTTTTTGTTAGTGATAGTATTTTTAAAATAACGACAGTAAATTTGAGTTATTGACTGTATTTCTGATTTAGTGACAGTATTTCCGGATTAGTGACAGTATTCTAAGAATGTTGGAAATAACTAACCAAAAAAATAGCCCCCACAAAATGTGAGGGACTACACTTATTAATTCGCTACAATATTTACAAGCTTTCCTGGTACCGCAATGACTTTACGAACTGTTTTGCCTTCGATTTGTTCTTTGATTGGGTCTGCACCCATTGCGATTTGTTCAAGTACTTCTTTCGAAGCGTCTGCTGGAACATGAAGCTTCGCTTTTACTTTTCCGTTCACTTGAATAACAATCTCAATTTCAGACTCCACTAATTTAGCTTCATCAAATGCCGGCCATGATTCATAAGCAATTGACCCTGTATTTCCAAGCTTCTCCCAAAGCTCTTCAGCAAGATGCGGAACTACTGGAGAAAGAAGTTTTACAAATCCTTCAATGAATGGCTTTGGTAATTCAGATGCCTTATATGCATCATTGATGAACACCATTAATTGTGAGATCGCAGTGTTAAAATGTAGAGCTTCGTAATCCTCTGTCACTTTTTTCACTGTTTGGTGATACACACGCTCAAGTGAAGTATCGTTTGAATCGGCTTTTACTTTTGGTGAGATTTTGCCATTGTCATCGACAAGTAAGCGCCAAATTCGATCCAAGAAACGACGAGAACCATCAAGGCCATTTGTTGACCAAGCGATGGAAGCATCTAATGGTCCCATGAACATTTCATACAAGCGAAGAGTATCTGCACCATGAGAATCAATAATGTCATCAGGATTTACAACATTTCCTTTAGACTTACTCATTTTTTCGTTGCCTTCCCCAAGAATCATTCCTTGGTTGAAAAGCTTTTGGAATGGTTCCTTTGTTGTAACGACGCCAATATCGTATAATACCTTGTGCCAGAATCTTGCGTATAACAAGTGAAGTACCGCATGCTCTGCCCCACCGATATAAATATCAACTGGCAACCATTCTTTTAATTTTTCCGGATCTGCTAAAGCTTCTTCATTATGCGGATCGATATAACGTAAATAGTACCAGCAGCTGCCTGCCCATTGTGGCATTGTGTTTGTCTCACGACGACCTTTTTTACCCGTCTTCTCGTCAACCACATTTACCCATTCCGTTATATTTGCTAGTGGTGATTCACCAGTGCCTGAAGGCTTAATTTCAGTTGTTTTTGGAAGCATAAGTGGAAGCTCCTCCACTGGAACGGTAGTCATTGTTCCATCTTCCCATTGAATGACTGGGATCGGTTCTCCCCAATAACGCTGACGGCTGAATAACCAGTCACGCAGCTTGTAGGTAATTTCTTTTTTACCAAGCTTATTTTCTTCGAGCCAAGCAATCATTTTCGTAATGGCTTCTTCTTTATTTAATCCATCTAGGAAATCTGAATTAACATGCTCTCCATCGCCAGTATATGCTTCTTTAGAAACATCTCCGCCAGCAACGACTTCTTTAATCGGTAATTCAAATTTCACGGCAAATTCATAGTCACGCTCATCATGGGCTGGAACTGCCATAATCGCACCTGTTCCATAACTCATTAGGACATAATCGGCAATCCAGATTGGCATTTTTTCCTGGTTCACAGGATTAATCGCGTATGCCCCTGTAAATACTCCTGTTTTATCTTTTGCTAGATCTGTACGCTCAAGATCACTCTTACTCTTGATTTTATCTAAGTAAGCAGCAACTGCTTCTTTTTGTTCAGGAGTTGTGATTTTATCAACAAATGGATGCTCAGGAGCAAGTACTGCATAAGTAGCACCAAATAACGTATCCGGACGAGTTGTGAAAACAGTGAACGTTTCATCATGGCCATCAATGGCAAATGTGACATGTGCTCCTTCAGAACGGCCAATCCAGTTACGCTGCATCTCCTTTAAGCTCTCTGGCCAATCTAGTTCTTCTAAATCTTCAAGTAAACGCTCAGCATATGCCGTAATTTTGAGTACCCATTGTCTCATTGGGCGTCTTTCGACAGGATGGCCTCCACGTTCACTTTTTCCATCGATTACTTCTTCGTTTGCAAGTACTGTTCCTAATGCGGGACACCAGTTTACAGGGATTTCATCAACATATGCTAACCCTTTTTCAAATAGCTTTGTGAAAATCCATTGTGTCCATTTATAGTAAGATGGGTCAGTTGTGTTCACTTCACGATCCCAATCATATGAAAATCCAAGTTCCTTAATTTGACGGCGGAAAGTATTGATATTTTTCTCAGTGAATTCAGCAGGGTCGTTTCCAGTATCCAGCGCGTATTGCTCAGCTGGTAACCCGAAAGCATCCCATCCCATTGGATGTAGAACATTGTACCCTTGCATTCTCTTCATTCTTGCTAAAATATCCGTAGCCGTATATCCTTCCGGGTGACCAACATGTAGTCCTGCACCCGAAGGATATGGAAACATGTCTAGCGCATAAAATTTACGCTTCCCTTTGTCTTCAGTTGTCTTAAATGTCTTGTTCTGTTCCCAGTGCTGCTGCCATTTTTTCTCGATCTGTTGGTGATTAAAACTCATAAGACTGCCTCCTTAAATAATCCTTATAAACTTATAAAAAAACAAAAAACCCCTCATCCCAAAAGGGACGAGAGGATATGTATTCTTCCCGCGGTACCACCCACATTAGTGACAAAATTCTGCACTCACTTCATTCATCCTTAACGCGGACCAGACGATAAGCACTAATTTGCTGCTTAGCATTTCATGCTTATTGCTCAAAGGCGAGTTCATGTTCATCAACGATTGACTTGCACCACCCGTCAACTCTCTAAAACGTATATAGAACATTACTATTCCTTCTCATCGCTTCACTTTTTATTGATTATATTCAGTATTGTATAGAATTTGTGAAAGAACTGCAAGTAAAATAGGAAAAATTGGGCTTTTCCTCCACCATTATTCCCGCATTAGCTTACTCTATACAATTGAAGTTAATTTTTTCTGGATTAGCTAGCATACCCTTCTAATGTCTAAAGAATGATTCATTAAAGACAAACATTCTTCAGGAAAAACCGGCCAACATTATGGCAAATTTTTGACCAAAAACATCGCTTAGAAAGCGTTTAAACCCTTATCACTATTGAAACCATGTTAATATGCTCACCATTTCACAAAGTATACACAGATTATGCTGAAAAACGTGATTTATATCACGTTTGTAGTACCTCCCCCCGAATATGATGAAGGTGTAGAAAGTAATTAAAAAATTATCCAAGGGGGTAATATTCATGAACAAAAAAATCAAATTGCTAATTGCTTCATTAGTTGGAACTTCAATCGTTTTATCTGGATGTGGAAGTCAAGAAAAAGTATCTGAGAAAAAAGTAGAGACTCAAACAGCACCAGCAGAGTCAAACAGTGGTGAAGTCATTGCACCGCACAAAGACCTTAACCAAGAGCCTGTACCTTTAAAAATTGAAAGAATATCAGAAAATGAAGTAAACGTTGAAATGACATCTCAAATCACAGATATTGAAATTGACAAAGGTTTCATTTACAAGGCTTGGACCTTTAATGGTGAAGCACCTGGGCCACTTATCATAGTAAATGAAGGAGACACTATTAACTTTACAATGAAAAATATGGATCCTGCAATCCCACACAGCATGGACTTTCATGCAGTACATGCAGCACCTTCAAAGGATTTCATTGATGTAATGCCTAACGAAACTGGAACATTCACATATCCAGCAAACAAGCCAGGAGTATTCATGTATCACTGTGCTACACCACCAGTTCTTACGCATATTGCGAACGGTATGCATGGAACAATTATTGTAAAACCAAAAAATGGGTATCCAAATGACAATGAGATCGACAGAGAATTCGTTATTATACAAAACGAATGGTATAAATACAATGATCTAGATGACATGACGAACGGAGTACCTAGCCAAGTCGTATTCTCTACAAAAGCTCTTAAAGAAGGGGACAGAAATACAAATGGAGATACCTTCACCCTAAAGGATGAGCCATTACTTGCTAAAGTCGGTGACCGTATAAGACTTTATGTAAACAATGTCGGGCCAAATGAAGTTAGCTCATTCCATGTGATAGGAACTATATTTGACGATGTGTACATCGACGGTAACCCCTACAATCATATGCAAGGCCTGCAAACTGTGATGCTTCCTGCAAGCGGCGGAGTAGTTGTTGAATTTACTGTAACAAAAGAAGGAACATACCCTTTCGTTACTCACCAATTTAACCATGCAACAAAAGGAGCAGTTGGTAATATTAAGGTAACGGCAGATGGAAAAGATGACGGCAGTGCAGTCGGAGGACACTAGAAAAAAAAGAATCCTTGTTTAATGGGGTGATCATAATGAGGAGAAAAGTACTATTCTTTCTCCTTTTCTTCTTGTTATTGGGGCAAAATGATGTTTGGGCAAATGAACGAATCGTTACTTCTTCCCTTGAGCTAAAGGATGCGATTCAGTTATCACAGCCTGGAGATACGATTATTCTAGAAGAAGGAACCTATGAAGATGCGTTTGTTATCAATAAATCTATCATACTACGGGGGAAACCCGGAGCCATAATAAACGGGCCAACAAGTGGATACCCCATAACAATTGAAGCGGAAAATGTCACAATTGAAAACCTCCAAATCGAGGGCGGTGGCTCTCAAAATGCGGGAATATATATAAAAACAAACCACGCACAAATCACCAATAACATTATAAAAAACGTGTTTCATGGAGTTTATATTAAAGATGGCTACGGTAATGTAATTGAAAATAATGAGATCACAAGTGTTGAGGGTGTAGAAAACAATAAAGGATTTGGAGTCTATCTAGTAGATGCTCCATATACAAGAATTAGTGGTAACTATTTTCATCATTTACAAGATGGCATTTATGTATCTTTCTCAGATTACTGTGCCGTCAGCAACAATCTAATTGAACATGCTAGATATGGCATCCACACGATGGATTCAAAAACGGTTACAATTGCAAAAAATGAGATCAATAACAGTCATAATGGCTTAATGATTATGCAAAGTGATGAATTATATATTACAGAAAATTATTTACATTCAAATACGACAATTGATGGTGCTGGCATGTTTATCTTTGACACGTTTGACTCAGTCATTAAAGCAAATGTGGTGAAAGAGAATTTTAAAGGAATCTATTTTGAAAATGCAAAACGAAACATCGTTGAATTTAATGCTTTCATCCAAAATGACATTGGCTTTGATCTTGCAAAGGATACAACCAATAATGTTATATCATTAAATAATTTTATTAAAAATACAAAACAAGTAATTTCAAGACCGGAAAACATGAATTTATTTACCAAAGACGGATATGGAAACTATTGGGATGACCAACGTATGATCAATTTAGATGAAGATTCATTTATTGATTTTCCTTATAAGGGTGGAGATATTTTCTTCAATATGACAGCAGATGAACCACTTTTACAAATTTTCTTCCAAAGTCCAGCCGTTTACTTATGGAATCAAATTGAAGCATTTACACCAATACCAACAAAACATTTCATTGTTGATGAACATCCACTTATCAAAGCAGCACCGATTTCATTAGGGAATACAGACCCAGCTGAATCTAATGAAGAGAATAAGAAAGACCATCACTCTTTTCAAATTTTTTTACTTGTATTTTTTGTATCGGGTAGTGGTTTCATCCTATGGAAAACAAGGAGGGGCAAGGATGAAGTTTAAGATACTTATTACAATATTATTGATTTTTATATTAGGAGCATGTGGAAATGATCATTTTGAGCCAGCAAAGATCAACGTTAATGTTGATTCCTGTTTTACTTGTAGCATGGGAATCCAGGATGAGCAAGCATCTGCACAGACAATAGATACAGATGGTACACCAAATAAATTTGATGACATCGGTTGTATGATGACCTATTTTCAGGAAAATAAAGATCAAATCAAAATAGGATATGTGCACGATCATGATACGAAAGAATGGATTGAATTAGATACGGCTTTTTTTGTTCAGTCTTCAGAAAATGTAACGCCAATGAGCTATGGATTAATCGCATTCTCATCTGAATCAGCTGCAAAAGAATGGCAAGAGAAAAATGGTGGAGATCTGTATTCAACAGACCAACTCTTACAACAAGATGTGAAAAGCTTTAAGAAGAATATGAACGAATCACATCATCATTAATGGAGGAATAGGAGGTAAAGCGAATGAAGATAACTGTTCTTCCAAAAATGATAAAATACGAGCTCATTCTATTAGTAAGAAGTAAATGGTTGCTTAGTTTTACTGTTCTATTTATGCTCCTTGCATCATTACTCTATTTCTATGGTATCCAGTCTCTAAGTACTAATCCTACCGAGGTTACCTATGGTATTGATGGGGTATCGAATACAATTGCGAAGCCTGGACGAGGAATGGATCCATCTTATTTTGGTCTTAAACCGATTGAAAAAGACATCGCCAACGAAGATATTCAAGCTGGCTACAATCGTGCGATTGCAATGCTAATGAATTTAGCATTATGGATTTTACCTATCATTTGTTTAATTCTAGGTGTCACATCGATCGTTTCGGATAAGGAGAACAGCAGACTAGCCCTCTATAAGACCTATCAGATTCCATATACTCACTATCTAATTAGTAAATTTGTTGCTTTAGCTGTTTCTCTAACCGTCTCACTTGGACTTTCTTACGGAATCGGAGGACTCATTTTAGCTATCACTGGACATTCGTTTGAAGCAAATATTTATTCCATGTTTATCGTTTTACATCTCTTGGTAATCCTAGTCTTTACTGGGGCATCACTTGTTATTGGCTCATTGAGTTCAACAAGAATGCAGGGCTTGTCATTTTCATTCTTTTTTTGGAGCTTTGTCCTATTTATTTATGAGTTTCTCATTTTTTCAGTGATTGACTTGATTCCTTATGCTTATAAACTAAAAGGGTTACTCGCATTAATCTTGGTCAATCCAATTGAATCAATTCGTATCTGGGCGATCAGCCGTTTACAAGCTGGCTACGTCTTTGGACCCGAATATTTAATATTACAGGATGGAAATACTGCAAATCATTTAACCCTTTATCTGGTACTTTCAATCTTTATTATTTTAGGGCTTAACATTCTCTTTTCTAATCAAATTATGAAAAGGAAGGGATGATTTAAGTGAATACAGCTATTCTTGATGTTCGCGATATTTCAAAATCATATAAAAAGAAACAAGTTCTTCAGGAATCAAGTTTTGATGTAAAAAAAGGAGATTGTATCGTTTTATGTGGAGGTAATGGTGCTGGTAAAAGTACGATTATCAAAATGCTAACAGGAATTGAGAAACCGTCTACCGGAAAAATCACTTATCATACAACCAAAAAGAAAAACTTTGGATATATGCCAGACCAAATGGTATTTCCGAAAGAACAAACACCCATTGAGATTTTAAGCTATTATGGAAGTTTCTTAGGTTCAACAAAAGAAAAAATACACGAAGTCATAAAAATAGTGGGTCTCTGGAACGAACGAAATCAGAAAGTAGGATCCTTTTCAAAAGGGATGTCACAACGGGTTAATCTTGCCCAGTGTTTACTTGCTGATGCAGATATTTATATATTGGATGAGCCGACCAATGGTTTGGACCCCTATTGGGTTATAATTTTCAAAAAAATCATAAATGATCTCAAGCAAGAAGGCAAGACAGTTATACTAAGCAGTCATATTATGAGAGACATTGTTGATATTGCGGATGAGATCCTGCTAATTTTCAAAGGAAAAATATGTGGAAAAGGAAACCCCGATGAGCTATATGAGCATTTTGAATGTAAAAGTCTTGAGGAAATCTTTCTATTGCTTCATGAACAAAATACAAAACTACCGGTATCCATTTGAATCCGGTAGTTTTGTGTTTATATTATTGAGCAGTGTACCCCCCATCAATCACACAGGCCTGACCTGTAATTCCCTTTGCATGCTCACTAGCTAAAAATAGAGCGTAATTCGCAATCTCATCAACAGCTAACAGGCGTTTTTGCGGCACAAGCGGATAAATTACCTCTTCTAAAACCTTCTCCAAACCAACATTTCTCGTCTTCGCTAAATCTGCTAACTGGTTTCTAACAAGCGGGGTATCGACATATCCGGGACACACTGCATTTACCGTAATTCCATGTTCTGCTCCCTCTAATGCTGCAACCTTCGTTAAACCTATGACACCATGCTTTGCACTGTTATATGCTGCTTTTCCAGCAAAACCAATCAAACCATTAATCGATGCCATATTAATAATCCGGCCAAATTTCTGCTGTTTCATTATCGGAAACACATGTTTGATTGTAATAAATGGAGCGGTGAGCATAACGGATAATAACAGTTCATACTTTTCCTTTGGAAAATCTTCAATTGGAGACACATGCTGCAGCCCCGCATTATTAATTAAGCAATCAATTTTTCCGTATGTTGAAACAGTTTGGTGAATCACATCAATTATTTCATTCTCATTTGTGACATTACATTTTAAGCCAATTGCTTCATAACCAGATTGTTGGAGCTTGAATGCCGCATTTTTCACTCCAGCTTCATCCATATCCGTTAACACCACACGTCCGCCATTTTCTGCGAAACTTTTTCCAATTTCAAATCCGATTCCACGTGCTGCGCCAGTAATTAAGATTACCTGATTTGTAACCATAGATTCCTCCTTTTTCAATTGTTTTCAATACCTACTAATATCTTTCATCATACCATCTGTATAGAGGTTCATTAAAGAGGATAAAAAAAAGAAGACCCGATCCACAAACTGGGTATCAGGCCTTCGCACTTAGTACGATATTGCTTTTTTCTTTTAGTTTTTTATCATAGATGACAGTTGTAAAAATGGAGACGATTAATAGCACGGCTAGGACTGTAAATAACATGCTCATTCCCCATAAATCAACGAGTAATCCACCGAGTACTGGTCCAATCATTCTGCCTCCTGTTGCAGTACTGTTAACGATTCCTTGATAAAAACCTTCTCTTCCTTTAGGCGCGAGATCATTTGCAATCGTTGGAACAGCTGGCCAAACAAACATTTCACCAACTGTTAAAATAATCATAGCCACTAAAAATCCCCTAAATGATCCTGCTGTCGACACAATGAGAAAAGAACAAATAAATATAAGGATTCCAATGATAATTTGTTTTTTCAAGGATTTAGCAAAATATTTCACCGCCATGTTCAGTAAAGGCTGTCCGAGAACAATTAAGCCACCATTCACTGTCCATAATAGGCTATATTGTTTTAATGTAATTCCGATGTCCTGTGTATAGCTTGAAATCGTAGCCTGCCACTGTACATAGGCAACCCAACACAAAACATATCCGATACAAAGAATGAATAATGCAGTCAATTTTGAACGATTTTTTACGGTTTTAGATTGATCAAGCATGCTTGTTTGTGTTCCTTTTTCCGCATGAATGCCACGATAACCGAATAATGCCACTAGGAAGAACAAGACATACATGAATGTATTCGCCATAAATATATAATCAAATGAATATGAAGCAACAAATCCACCTAGGCCTGAGCCTATCGCTACACCAAGGTTCTGCGCGACATAAACAGCATTAAATGACCTTCTTCCACCCTCTGGCCATACAGCACCTGCCATCGCGAACATGGCTGGAAACACCATTCCAGTGCCCAGACCAATGATTGTAAGGAAGATAACATAATGTGGCCAGCCATGATAGAAGGTCAATCCTGTAAGTGCCACTAATGAAATGAGGATTCCTGTCAGGATTGATTTGTAGCCGCCAATTTTATCGAAAAGGGCGCCGCCCACTAAATTCCCAATAACGGTTGCACCCGCATTCACCATTAATATAAGACCTGCAACAGATAAAGATTTTCCTAAATGTCCATGAATATAAATGGCATTTAACGGCCATAAAAATGATGAACCAGTGACATTAATAACCATTCCAATGATGATCATCCAAAGCGTTCTCGGCATTACGGGCACCTCCTTTTTTACTTTTTAAATCCATATCAAAACAATTCTATTCCCTGCTGCACATTTAATCAATTTAAAAAAGTATTCCGAAAAGTGGACGAGTATAAATGCATAGAAAAATGGAAAGGGTGATATCTCCGCACGAGGTATCACCCTTTCTTTCTATTATTTCCTCATAACTTGTCTTCGCTTTTGTAAAACAATAAACACTACACCAAATAGAATTAACGCTGCACCTACTGCTAACCAATTATAAAAATCATTTGCCGTTGCAGGGAGTTTAGAGCCATTCTTCCCAGTTTTAGGATTTGTCACATCAGAGTTACCTGGCTTATCTCCTGGGTTTTGACTTGGATTTTTTCCAGGGGCGTCACTCGGATCTTTTCCGGGATCTTTCCCAGGTTCTTTTCCAGGATCTTTCCCTGGATCTTTTCCGGGATCTTTTCCTGGCTCTTCACCCGGATTTTCACCTGGGTCATCCTGAACCAATGCCAGGATAACAGCACCGCCATCATCCTTAGAAGGTATGTCAACATGTACTTGCTTGTTCTCATCAACAATAATCTCTTTATTATTATACAAGTCAGTTAATACCGTGTTTGGCTCGAAATTGACTGTAAATGTTACCTGTTTGCTCTTTGATGTTGTATTTAGACCTACTACTAGTCTCTCATCTTGATATTCTCTGGCAAATACCAAATACTGATCAGCGTCACCGCCTGCTATTTTCTCGCGACTGCCCTTTGAGAATACTAATGAGTAATCTTTACGAATATTTAGCAATGTCGAATAGTGTTTGTGTAAAGCAGTTGCTGTTGGATCATTATTATCTAGCAACTCCCATGGCATATCGCCACGATTTTGTCCAAATGCAACTACCGTTTCTCCATCTTTTTCCCAATCAGATTTTCCTGATTTCCCTAGTTCCTCACCGTAGTAAATAACAGGTTGACCTTTAGATGTAATTTGCAGTGCAGATGCCACTTTTAATTTACCAACATCACCGTTTACATACTCTGATAAGAACCCATTTTGGTCATGACTGCTTAGAAATTGACCTAATGTTGCTGTATTTGAAAGTTGATTATTACGATTTTGTAGGTATTCTTCAACACTATCAATGTTTCCATCCACGAATGACTTTGCCTTTTCCTTAAAATCAAAGTCTAAAAGTGAATCCATTTGTCCAGTACCTAAGTACCCACCATCGTCAATAACACTTGCGCCCCATAATTCACCAATCATCTTAAAATTAGGGTCTATCTTTGTAATCTCATTTTTAAGTGCCTGCCATGTCGCTGGTTCTACATGCTTTACAGTGTCAATACGGAAGAAGTCAATTGTATCTCCACGGTCTGTTCTCGCTCTTTCTAACCATGCCGTTTGCCATTCAATAATTTGCTTCCGAACTTCTGAATCCTCAGTCTTAAGGTCAGGAAGATGATCAAGCTCTCCCCTTACAGTTGGATCTTCATCAACGGTTCTGAACATACCATCAAATTTCGCTATTTCTTCTTCAGTTGGCAGGTTTGAAGAATCAGCCTTCCAGGCCTCATTAAATTCACCGTTCATCCCATAGCCCGCATGATTTACAACAACATCAAGCATAATCTTGATTCCACGATCATGCGCTTTTTCAATGAGCTTTTGGAATGTTTTTATATCACCCAAATGTTCATCAAGCTTAGTGAAATCCTTTGCCCAATAACCATGATAGCCATACTGCTTAGCTTTAAGTCCATCCACGGTTGTAAAGTCCAACCCTTTATTAAAATCAATATTATCTACAATTGGTGTAATCCAAATTGTGTTGATTCCTAGGTCTTCTATATAATCTAACTTATCAATGATTCCTTGGAAGTCACCACCATGATATGCTTCTGCATGATTTGGATCATACTCTTCTCCACCATTATTTGATGGATCTCCATCTTTAAAACGGTCAGTTAAAAGGAAATAAATACGCGCTTCATCCCAATCAAAGTCTAGTTTGTCGCCTACTATTTGTTCCGGTTTCACTGTAAGTGTAACTGTTTTTGTATGCGTATTTCCATACTCATCAATCGCTGTGATAACAATTTCCTTTTCCCCAGCTGTTACTGATTCATCAACAGAAAAACTTACTGCTCCCACGGATGGATCAATCACAGCCTTTTCCTTACCGCCTAAAGGTGAAAGATTAACAGAAAGTTCACGTATTGTAACGCCTTCCTCTGATGTTGCCTTGGCTGTAAGAACAGTACTCTCATCATAGGTAATCTCATTAGGTGACACCGAAGCTTCTATTGTTACATTTGGACGATTATACGTTATTGTTGATTTCCCATTTTTGGTATTCTTAGGGTCAGTCACTTCTACAGTTTCCCCATCCTTTGTTATTAAGAAGCTATATTCATGTGTACCTTCAGGAATATTTTCTAATTTATAAGAGAAATACTCATTTTGTTCACTATACTCCATCGGATATTCTTTATCATTGATTTTGACAGATACAGCATCAATTTTATGCATTTCATCTGTTGCAAACAACTCTTCGTCTCTATAGTAGAATGTGACATCTCCATTTTCTAAGACAGGTCCTTTCACGTTTGGAACGATTGTTTGCCCTGGAACACCTGTTAAAACTGTTACCTTAGTCAAAATGGCTTGACGATCCATTTTAATCGTATGATCATCGCTATCTGGTGAAATCTTTGCTGTATTCCAATCTGTACCTCGTCGGACTAAAAAGCCAATCGATTCCGTCTCAGGTGCAATTTCAACATTAGCAATTGCGGTATCTCCTTCAATCGATTCAAAATCGATTTGATCATTTTTCACACCTGTATTCCATACCCATAGATTCCAATCACCTTGTTCCGTTTTGAAATCACCTTCTGGCCGTACATATTTAATTCGAACATATCGTTTTACATTCTTTTTTATTTCCATGTCATGTTTTCCTACTGCACCTCCAGACTTCGCTGTAATTGTTACAAAGCCTGATTTAACACCAGTTACTTTACCAGCACTGTCCACTTTTGCAGTTGTTTGATCTGAGGATGACCAAGCAACCTTTGCACCAAGCATATCCTGACCATATTGGTCCTTAACTAGTGACGTTAACTGCGTAGAATATGTTTCAAATACAGACTCATAACCAGAAATTTGAATCGTATTTGGCACTAAGTTGTCAACTGTAACTTGGATTTCGGCTGTACTATTTCCTGCTTTTGCAGTTACTGTTGCTTTCCCTTTTGCAATACCAACTATTTTGCCATTATCAACAGTAGCAATTTCATCATTAGATGAAGACCATTCAATTTCTTCACCTAGCATCATTCTACCTTTTTGATCTCTTACATAAGCAGTGATCATTTTCGAATCACTTGGATTAATTGCAACGAAACTTGGATTAACTGCTATAGTTGTCGGAACTGGAGTGTATGCCTCCTCAGCGTCATCATATACGACCATCATTGATAGACCTTCAACAGAAACTTTATTTGAATGAATCGTGCGGATTGTTTCTGTTCCCGCAGTTGTGTGATCAACTACAATCTTCCATTCAGTCGTTGTTGGAAGGGTTACTTCCTGAGCAGTCTTATTGGCATTATATATCACGACAATGTTTTTCCAGGTATCATTATTTGCGTAATCTTTTAATTGATAGGCTACAACATTATCATTCTCTTTAAGAACTTCTAAATGATTCTCAATATCTGCTTTTTCATCCATTCTAAAAGCAGAGTGAGATTTTCTAAGGTCAATTAACCCTTTATAATAATTATAGACTGATTGATATTCATCTTTTAATTCCCAACGAATTTTATTAATTGAGTCAGAGCTCTTATAGCTGTTATGGACACCGTATTTACTTCTTAGCATCTCCTCTCCTGCATGGAGGAACGGAATACCTTGAGATGTTAGCACAATGCCATTTGCCAAAAGACTACGTTTAACCCATTCATTATCTAATACGTTTTCTTCTGTGATAACAGCATGTGGGTCATAGTCGGGGTTAGTATGGTTTGAATCTGTACCCGCTACCCTCATTAATTTGTCCCATAAATTCAAATTGTCATGAGCCGTAACATAGTTAATAGTCTCCGAGGAACGATTTGTAAAGTCATAAATTGCTCCCTGTACTCCTTTAATAATGTCAGCTTCCTTACCGGCTGCACCAGTAGCAAATCCTGTCCCTGCACCATCACTATCACCTTTAATTGCTCCACGAATATGATCGTTAAAAACAGCATACCCTTGGTCTTTTTGTGTACCCTTTACATGTTGAAGGGCTGCCGGTAAACTTGTAGAACCGCCTGTCCACGGCTCACCATAAATTAAAATATTTGGGTCGACCTTAGTTGTTAGTTCCTTTGTTATTTCTTGCATTGTTTGCTTATCAATTAAGCCCATTAAGTCAAATCTGAACCCATCAATTCCATATTCAGTTGCCCAATAATGCACGGAGTCTTTAATATACTTACGCACCATCGGTCTTTCAGATGCAACCTCGTTTCCTGTTCCAGAACCATTCGTAATTTTCCCTGTATCATCCGTACGATAATAGTAGCCGGGAATAATTAGGTCAAAAGGTGAACTTCCTTTAAGCTGCGTTGATTCATTCATATAAGTATGATTATATACAACATCCATTACAACGCGGATTCCTTGTTCGTGTAGTGCTTGGACCATTTGCTTATATTCTTTAATGCGATTTGTTGGATCTTGTGGATTAGTAGAATAAGAGCCTTCCGGTACATTAAAATGAACAGGATCATACCCCCAGTTAAACTTAGCTTCTGTAGAAGAAGGGTCATCGACTGTTAATTCATTCACTGAGCCAAAATCATAGGTTGGTAGTAGATGAACATAATTTACACCTAATTCCTTAAGTGAATCTATACCCGTTTTCACACCATTAGGTCCTTTTGTCCCTTTCTCTGTAAACGCAAGGTATTTTCCTTTGTTCTTCATTCCTGATTGTTCATCAATTGAGAAATCTCTTACATGTAATTCATAGACAATTGCATCATTTGGTGAAACAATTGCCGGTTTATCATTTGGATCAAATCCAGTTGGATCTGTACTGCGTAAATCAACGATCGCTCCTCGCTGCCCATTTGCTGAAGTAGCACTTGCGTAAGGATCGACTGCATAATTCACTGTACCATCTGAAAATTCTAGTTTGTACATATAAAATTTATTCTTTAGATCTTGGGGAATTTCTACTGACCATACACCATTGTCTGCACGGTTCATTTCAGTTTCTTTGCCGTCTGTGTGGTCCGTAACGAATGCTCCTTTATAAGTGCCAGCATTGTCATAGATTGCTAGACTTACTTTAGTTGCAGTCGGTGCCCATAATTTAAAACTGGTTTTTTCAGATGTAAATGTGTACCCTAAGTCATCTCCTTCATAGTAAAAGTGGTCGTCATTTAGTATATTACGCATTATTAGAGGTGTTCCCTCAGTTTCGTCTATTGAAACCTTATATTGTTTTCTTACATCAATTTCTTCATCCTCTGCTACCTTTAGGATAACTTTATAATCATCAATAACTTGTTTTGTTGTTGAAATTTTTTCATTAGTTTCTTGATCAATGACAGTAAACTGCTGTTCTCCGTATGCTTTATTTGTAGTTACTAACATCTCAGTTGTTGAATCCATAAGGGCAGACTGTACTTTTGTTGGTTCCGGTGATTCAATAGTAAAGACTGAGTTACCATTTGCTGATTGTTTATTTAATGGGTCAGTAGTTGATTGGTCCCATGATCGGTTATTTAAAACAAACTTATATTCATATCTCCCTGGTTTCAAATCCGAAAGGGTTGCAGAAAAAATGTCTCCATTCAATGTCATTTCTACTGCTGTTTCTAAATTCCAATCATTAAAGCTTCCAATTACATATGCCGCAGTTTCATCTGTCTTATTGTAATTAAATGTGACAGTTCCATCTTCATTGATGATAGGACTTTCAAGCATTGTAATTGAAAAAAAAGAATTTCCATCCTTTTGATTTGGGTTTAATGGGTCAGTTGTAGATTCATCCCAGGTACGGTTGTTTTTTACAAATTTATATTGATACTCCCCCGGTTTTAGATCATAGACCGTTACAGAGAAAATACCATCTTTCTCATTCATTTCAATTGCATCATTTAAGTTCCAATTGTTTGTAAAATTACCAATAAGAAATAATGCCTTTTCCCCCTGACCTGCATAATTGAATGAAACACTTCCGTCACCATTGATTACTGGACTGACAGATTCCGCATTTCCTGTTGCAGGTAAAACAACACCTGAAAACAACTGCAAAACAAGTGTGCAAATCATCAACATAGATAACGTTTTCATTTTTGATTTTTTTAACATTAGCTTCCCCTCCCTTTACAATTATAGTGAAACCGTTTGCACAAATATGTAAAAAATGAAAGATACTTAGAATGTGATTATGATACACATGTATGCGCAAACGTTTGCACTAGTCATTACTTAGTAAGGATAACATCTTTTTCAGTTAATTTGCAATAAGTAATAGGTTGTATTTTTAAAAAATTATGATTAATCAAACCCACCTAACAAAAAACGACAAGTGGATTAGTACCACTTGTCGCTTTATCCTTATTCAGGACGTTGTTTAGATTTAATAGGTTGTCCCTTTTCAAGATAATTTTGCTTTGATTTTTTAACAGGATCAAAATCCTTTCCGAATTCCACATCATTGCTATTTATCCCGTTTTTCGTTTTTTGCTCGGGATTGTTTTGATCTGAACGCTTTTTCATAGCCTCATCCCCTACATCTTATACTGTTCAATGACATTCGCATCCAGCGTCATATCATTTTGGAGTTGTTGCAATTGAAGTCTCATTCGGTGCAGTTGCTCACGTTGCTGACCATTACAACTCATCGCAAGCTTAGCCAATTCGTTTGTGACTTCCTCCAATTGCATTTGTGCATCCGTATATTCCGTTTCATTATAAGCTTCCTGTCTTCTGGCCGTGGTAATTTGTTCTTGGGCGTTACGAAGAGTATCTTCACAACGTTGCAAAAATGCCTCAACGGATTGTCGAGTAGCCATTCTTCCCCCTCCTACATTCGAAATGAGAAGCTAAAGCTTTCTCCTTTATAGTGTGTTCATCCGTGATTTCTTCTTTCAGTAAAGTTATTACCAATTTATGAGGCACGGCTGATGCGTTGCGTAAGACCAAGACATTAGAAAGCGGCGTTATTAGTTATTGATCGTTCTAGTTTTCATTTGAGTTCTTGAATGCCCACATGCTAAAATCTAATGTAGGAATTTTTTCATAGTTAGGAGGGGCAAAAAATGCCTCAGGTTAATTCGTTCCCTTATTCAACCGATAATAAAAGATACCATACATGGAATTACCATTTACGTAATACTTTTGGACATAAAGTATTTAAGGTTGCACTTGACGGAGGGTTTGACTGCCCGAATCGGGATGGTACGGTTGCACATGGCGGCTGTACCTTTTGCAGTGTAGCTGGATCAGGTGATTTTGCCGGAAATCGTACAGAGGATATCCTCACACAGTTCCATACGATTAAAAATAAGATGCATGAAAAATGGAAAGACGGTAAATACATGGCGTATTTCCAAGCCTTCACAAATACACATGCGCCTGTTGATGTCTTACGTGAACGATTCGAGCCCGTATTAAACCAAGAAGGAGTTGTCGGCATTTCGATTGCAACAAGACCTGATTGTCTTCCTGATGATGTTGTCGAATACTTAGCCGAACTTAATGAACGTACCTATCTTTGGATTGAGCTTGGCTTGCAGACCGTTCATGAAAAAACAGCCCAGCTTATCAATCGTGCTCATGACTTTCAATGCTATGTCGATGGCGTCAATAAGCTTCGCAAACACAATATTCGGATTTGCTCCCATATTATTAATGGACTTCCACAGGAAACTCCACAGATGATGATGGAAACAGCTCAAGAGGTTGCAAAACTTGATGTACAAGGAATAAAAATTCACTTGCTTCATTTGTTAAAAGGTACTCCAATGGTCAAGCAATATGAAAAAGGGCTATTGGAATTTCTCTCATTTGATGATTATGTCCAATTAGTTTGTGACCAGCTTGAAATTTTACCCCCTGAAATGATTGTTCATCGTATCACAGGGGATGGTCCAATTGACTTAATGGTTGGACCGATGTGGAGTGTAAATAAGTGGGAAGTTCTAAATACAATTGATGCCGAACTGAAACGCCGAGACAGCTATCAAGGAAAATATGTTAAAAGGATGCAAAAAAACGTATGATATTAGATCGAATCCTTCCATTTGCCCGAAATCTACTCAAACTTGCGATTAATGAAGGGGATTATGCCGTTGATGCTACGGTTGGAAATGGGCATGATACCGCAATGCTTGCTTCATTGGTTGGAGAAAATGGACATGTTTTCGGATTTGATATCCAAACAGAAGCCATTGAAAATACGACTACTCGTCTGAAAGAGCAAGAATTATTTGGTCGTGTAACCTTAATTCATGAGAGCCATAATCAACTTTTAACGAGAATTCCAACTGAAGCACACGGCAAGATTTCAGGTGCCGTCTTTAATTTAGGATATCTTCCTGGAGGGAATAAGGAAATTGTCACAAAGCCCGATTCCACAATTGATGCGATTGAACAATTACTATCTCTTATGAAACCTGAAGGAGTTATTGTCCTTGTTGTGTATCATGGACATGAAGAAGGGGCCATTGAGCGTGATCAATTGTTAGAGTACTGTTCAACACTTGATCAAAACCGTGCCCATGTTTTAATGTATCGATTTATGAATCAAATGAACAATCCTCCTTTTATTATTGCCATTGAAAAAAGATAGAGACCAGACTGTTGAAAAACGCTCGCATACTTCGTTGCTTGCCTCCCTTGTCCGCTCATGAAGGCAACTTCTATTTGCGTCTTCGCTCGGCAGCGCGCCTTTTCTGACAAGCGTTTTCAAGTCAGTCTGGAAGGATAATTCAAAGGTTATCCATAAAATAAAGATAGAGCATCACCATTGCTCTATCTTTTTCCTATCCAAATACATGTTGAAATTTACGGTACGCTCGTCCGTTTACATAAAAGAAAAAGGATGTCTTCCCGCCTAATTTAATCATTTTCTTAGCAATTTTTAAGACACTTCGCTGTGTGCGGACCTTTTCATCTGATAAATAGAGGCCTAATAAGCCACGGTTAATCATTCGATGGAATTTCTCATTTGGCAGACCTGCTGTATGTTTATCAGCTTCGAGAATAAAATGCTTAAGCCGATCCACAAGTTCATTTTCATGGGGATAGTAAAAACAGAAATTCAAGTCCCCGCCTTGACGATCCTCTTCTTGATCGATGAAATAATCAAGCAGGATGTGGAGACCTTGAATGTATGGAAAATACCCATTTCGAACTTTAGCTGCAATTTCTTCTTTAAATTCTTCATGAAACGCATAGGCAACTAAACAAAAAATGCCTAATGTTGAGCCTGAACAGGCTGAGAATTCATACCATTCCATTCTTGGCAGACGATCTTGATGGCTTTTAAACCAATTTTCAAGCCTTGGGACACGTTCTTCTACTTTGACATGCTTATGTATTTGCAGATCACAATAATAACTTGCTAACTCCTGTAAATAATCAGCTATTTTATCATAATGATTGATGTTTTCAAGAACACCCTGACAGGTTTTGACAAGACTTTCTAAGTAGCCGCCATCATTCTGCTCTTCACGAAATTGATAATAATTTTTAGTTGGCTGACCCGGTTGTAATGCATCTGGCATGGAACCATGCAGAGAGCGAAAATCGTCAGGATCTAATGAGGTACTGCGATCACATAGATTATCTAGATAGTCACTAATTGTTTGATAAGCAACGATAAAACGGATACACTCTTCCATTTTTCCTTCCGACAATAAGGCAAGTATAGATCCACCCTCACAGTGAAACGCTTTTGACTGAATACTTGCTAACGCCTGCTTTCGAAGCTCTTCGTTCGGGATCTCCTCCGCTTTCCGTTTCCAAACTGCTAATTCACGATGTACAATCGGAAATACCTCACGATATACTTTCTTCATTAGACTAATGGGTTGTGTAGGCACCATAGATATCACCTCTACTTTAAAAACATCGAATATGTTGATTTACGATACTTGTGAATGTTGATACACTTACCTTAAATGAATTTATTGCGAATATCAAATAATTAGGAAAGGATGTATGTAGCTATTATGATTTATCCATACAAAGGGAAATATCCTGAAATTGCGGATTCTGTATTTATTGCGGACTATGCAACTGTTACAGGTGATGTTAAAATTGGCGAGGAAACAAATATTTGGTTTAATACCGTAATTCGAGGTGATGTGGCACCGACAATCATTGGCAAACGAGTGAGCATCCAGGATAATTCAACCTTGCACCAAAGTCCAAACAATCCATTGATCATTGAAGATGATGTCACAATTGGCCATCAGGTTATTTTACATAGCTCGATTATTCGTAAAAATGCCCTAATTGGAATGGGATCAATTATTCTGGATGGAGCTGAAATTGGCGAAGGTGCTTTCATTGGTGCTGGTAGCCTTGTTCCACAGGGTAAAAAGATTCCCCCCAACACACTAGCGTTTGGGCGACCAGCTAAAATAATCCGTGAACTTACTGAAGAAGATAAACAAGACATGGCTCGCATTCGAAGAGAATATGTGGAAAAAGGGCAGCATTATAAAGAAGAAAAGCGCAAGCGCCTTGATCAGCCCCGACAAGCATAAGAAAAGCAGGCGAGAAGGATGCCTTTTATCCTTCTTGACGGATTTGCTTATGACCTCGAGGGGCTAGGCGCTGGAGCTAGACATCGAAAACAAAATAAGACAGAAAAAGCCCGCCTAATCGGCGAGCTTTTTCTGTCTTATTTTGCAGCTTCAGCTTTAAGTGCTTCTGCTTTATCTGTACGTTCCCATGGCAAATCAAGATCGTTTCTGCCAAAGTGACCATATGCAGCAGTTTGCTTATAAATTGGGCGACGAAGATCCAGCATCTTAATAATTCCAGCTGGACGCAAATCAAAGTTGTTTCGAACCAATTCTACAAGAACATCCTCAGATACTGTTCCAGTACCAAAAGTGTCAACAGATATAGAAACTGGTTGCGCTACACCAATTGCGTACGCAAGCTGTACTTCACATTTATCAGCTAAGCCAGCTGCTACAAGGTTTTTCGCAACATAACGTGCAGCATATGCAGCAGAACGGTCAACCTTAGTTGGATCCTTCCCTGAGAATGCACCACCACCATGGCGTGCATAACCACCATACGTATCAACAATGATCTTACGGCCAGTTAAACCAGCATCCCCTTGTGGACCGCCAATTACAAAACGCCCGGTTGGGTTAATAAAGTATTTTGTATTTTCATCAATAAGTTCACTTGGAACAACTGGATTAATGACGTGTTCCTTAAGATTTCGCTGAATTTGTTCTAATGAAATTTCATGATGGTGTTGAGTCGAAATAACAATTGTATCAATACGAACAGGATTATTATCCTCATCATACTCTACTGTTACTTGTGTTTTCCCATCTGGACGTAAGTATGGAAGAATCTCATCTTTACGAACTTTTGTTAATCGGCGTGCCAGTTTATGTGCTAATGAAATAGGCAGTGGCATTAACTCATTTGTTTCATTACATGCATACCCGAACATTAAGCCCTGATCCCCTGCACCAATTGCATCGATTTGCTCGTCTGTCATTTGGCCTTCACGAGCTTCTAGCGCTTGGTCAACCCCCATCGCAATATCTGGTGATTGTTCATCAATGGATGTTAATACGGCACATGTTTCATAGTCAAATCCGTATTTAGCACGAGTATAACCAATTCCTTTAATCGTTTCACGGACAATCTTTGGGATATCTACATATGTAGAAGTGGTAATTTCTCCCGCAACCAGTACAAGACCTGTTGTAACAGAAGTTTCGCACGCTACGCGTGCATTTGCATCACTTGCTAAGATGGCATCTAAAATAGAATCTGAAATTTGGTCACAGATTTTATCTGGATGTCCTTCCGTAACAGACTCAGAAGTAAATAAACGGCGTCTACTTGTCACAAACGCTTCCTCCTTTTTTAGCTACATCAGAATCCAACGATCATACTCAAATTCTGATATTCATTGATACGGTACTCATTCCCTTAGTATTGTTACCTTCACGATTTTCTATCCTTATTGACTAGTTATCTGTGGTTAACACATATAAACGCTTTAAGTAACATGCTTGAAACCATGAATGGTTCTCTTTAAAGAAATAAAAAACCTTCCCTGCATTTTGAGGAAAGGTTATAACATTTATCTCGCCTTTCACTCTTATCGATCAAGGTCATGCCCTTGCTCAGGTTAGCACCTTATCACTTTTATCAACGGGAGACCTACATTAACGTATAGGTTTCAATAGCTCACTTGATATGTAAAAAAAAAGTGATGGTTGCCGGGTTTCATTGGGCCTGTCCCTCCGCCAGCTCGGGATAAGAGAGTATCCGTTCAATGAAATATCATATCGTTTCATCCTTTTCGTGTCAACCTAATTTCAAAAAAAAATGAGGTCAAAGTGTGTCACACCTTTTTCACGAAAATGACAAATTTCAATAATGAAAGCGATAATAAAGGAATATTTAAGAATCTGTGCGCACTTTTTCAAGATATGGAACGTAAAATTCGTTAAATAGTATAGACTATTTTTATTAATGTGTTATACTAATTGTAAATTTCAGATTATAAAATATAAAAAATTATAAAGGATGGTTTTACATGAATTCAGTTGAAGTTTCAAATGAGCAGCTATTAGAATTAGTGAATGGAAAAAATGCACTTCATAACCTATCTGTTCCTATTTTAGTTGAAAAAGTACTCGCTAGACAAGAGGGAATTCTTACTTCGACTGGGGCTGTACGTGCAACAACTGGGAAATATACAGGAAGATCACCTGAAGACAAATACATCGTAGAAGAAGCATCTACTAAGGATAGAATTGATTGGGGTAAAGTGAACAAACCCATTTCTGAAGCCGCATTTGAAAACCTTTACAAGAAGGTCCTTTCATACTTAAATGAAAAAGAAGAAATTTATGTATTCAATGGATATGCAGGTGCTGATAAAAAAGTTCGTATGCCAATCCAAGTCATTAATGAGTATGCATGGCATAATTTATTTTCCCAACAGATGTTTGTTCGACCAACTGAAGAGGATCTAAAAACACATCAACCTGAATTCACAGTCATTAGTGCTCCGAATTTCAAAGCAGATCCTGAAATAGATGGAACACGCTCTGAAACCTTCATTATTATTTCCTTTGAAAAACGAACTGTTTTAATCGGAGGAACTGAGTATGCTGGTGAAATAAAAAAATCAATTTTCTCAGTCATGAACTATGTATTGCCTGAACAAAATATTCTGTCCATGCACTGCTCCTCTAATGTTGGCCAAGAAGGCGATGTTGCACTATTCTTTGGACTATCTGGAACAGGAAAAACAACTCTTTCCGCAGATCCAAAACGCCGTCTTATTGGAGATGATGAGCACGGCTGGTCTAGCTCTGGCGTGTTTAATATTGAAGGCGGCTGCTATGCCAAAACCATCAATCTAACACGGGAGAAAGAACCACAAATTTTTGATGCCATTCGCTTTGGTTCTGTTTTAGAAAATGTGATTGTAGATGAAGTATCAAGAACTGCAGATTATGATGACAATTCATTAACTGAAAATACCAGAGCTGCCTACCAAATTGATAATATCGATAATATTATTGTGCCTAGTATTGCTGGCCATCCCAATACAATAGTATTCCTAACAGCAGACGCTTTCGGTGTGTTGCCTCCAATTAGTAAGCTTACGAAAGAACAAGCAATGTATCATTTTTTAAGTGGATACACAAGTAAGCTTGCCGGAACAGAGCGCGGAATTACAGCACCAGAAGCAACATTTTCAACTTGCTTTGGATCTCCTTTCCTTCCACTAGCTGCAACTGAGTATGCAGAAATGTTAGGAAGAAAGATTGACGAACAAAATGTTCAAGTATTTTTAGTGAATACTGGATGGACTGGTGGAGAGTATGGGGTAGGGAGCCGTATGAAACTGTCATACACAAGGGCAATGGTTCAAGCCGCTTTAGAAGGTGAACTCACTCATGCAGAAACGGTGAAAAATGATATTTTTGGTTTAGAAATTCCGATTCACATTCCAGGTGTGCCTGATGATGTGCTTCAGCCAGCAAAAACTTGGGCAGACCAAAGTACCTACTATGTAAAAGCGAAAGAATTAGCTGTAAAATTCAAAGAAAACTTCAAAAAGTTTTCTAATGTTCCAAAGGAAATTGAGTTACTAGGCGGTCCTAAAATCTAAAGCAGATATTTGTAAGTGCTCGAGGTATCATCCCTCGAGCCTTTTTGTTTTTGGTTCCCTTGATTTCATCCATTCAGTTAACCGTCTCACTGTTTCACGATTTTCATGTGGCGGGAAGTAATGGGTGTAGTGTGGAAAATACCAGCTTTCTACTTCTTTTCCTACTTCTCTTACTCGTTTTTCAAGCCGATAAGCATGTTCAACCGATACATTCTCATCTCTTTCTCCATGAATAATGAGTAATGCTGCTTCTAGCTCCTCGATTTCATACAAAGGCGTTCTCCATTTGTATCGTTCCGGATATTTAGCAGGCGTCCCTCCAATGACCCTCTTCATCATTCTTCGCATATCATTGCGTTCCACATAGGTTAAGCTGATATCACTTACTCCGCCCCAAGTGACAACCGAACAAACCTGAGGCTGATAAATCGCTGTAAGAAGCGCCATTACTCCACCTCGTGAGAAACCAAAAACGTGAATACGAGTTGGATTTACTTTTTCATGTTCCTCTAACACTTTAACCGCAGAGAACGCATCATATCTGTCATGACCAGCAAAATCCTCGTTCCCCTCTCCTCCTTGATTTCCCCGATAAAACGGGGCCATCACGACAAAGCCTTCAGAGGCGAATTGAATAATCCGACCAATTCGAACCTTACCTACATTTTTAATTCCACCGCGTAAATATAAAAATCCATCATACACTCCGTCTTCCTTTGGCTCCGCAAGATACCCTTTAATTTTTAATCCTTTACTCCAATATGTAATTAAATAAAGATTGATTGCTGGATTAGGAGATGGAAACCTTTGCTTTTCGATAATTGTGCCATCCACTTGTTTTTTTCATCCTTTCTACAACATTATGTTCGAAAAACTTTTTTAAAAACTCTACTGATAAAAAGGAAAAATAGGCATTCACACATTTTTGTCACGTTTCATAGTCTATCTTAGAAATGACTAATGCAGACAGATTATCTGTCAAGGAGGAATGAAAATATGCGTCGTTTGCTTGCCAGCCTTTTTGCATTACTGCTTATTATTCCATTAGCCGCTTGTAATAATGACCAGGTTCAAAAAATCCGAATTGCCGAGGTAACACGCTCCGTGTTTTACGCACCTCAGTATGTCGCGATAACAGAAGGATTTTTTGAAGAAGAGGGCTTAGAAATTGAATTAACAACCGTGCCAGGTGGAGATAAAACCATGACTGCGTTGATTTCCGGTGGTGCTGATGTTGCCTTAGTGGGTTCCGAAACATCCATTTATGTGGAAGCACAAGGCTCAACAGACCCTGTTATTAACTTCGCAGCTCTTACTCAAACGGACGGAACATTTTTAGTCGCAAGAGAAAATATTGAAAACTTTAGCTGGGATCAAGTTAAAGATAGTACATTCCTCGGCCAACGTAAAGGCGGAATGCCTCAGATGGTTGGAGAATTTGTATTAAAACAGAACAATATTGATCCACATGGTGATTTAAATTTGATTCAAAATATCGACTTTGCCAATATTTCAAGTGCCTTTGCTTCAGGTACTGGAGAGTTTGTACAATTATTTGAACCAACTGCCAGTCTATTTGAAAAAGAGGGCCGTGGCTATATTGTCGCTTCTTTCGGTGAAGAATCTGGCAAGGTACCATATACTACGTTCATGACAAAGCAAAGCTTTATTGATGACAATGGTGATGCGGTTGAAAAATTCACACGAGCCGTTTATAAAGCGCAGGCATGGGTAGATTCACATAGCCCAGACGAAATTGCAAAGTCAGTGCAAGAGTTCTTCCCAGATACACCGCTTGATTTAATCATATCCTCGATTGAACGCTACAAGAACCAAGGCTCATACGCAACAAATCCTGTTTTATCCGAGGAAGCTTGGAATAACTTGCAGGACATTATGGATGAAGCTGGTGAATTACCGAAGAGAATTGATTACAACACACTTGTGAACACAAGTATTGCAGAAAAAGTTTCAAAATAGGAGTGTTACTATGAGCTTTTTGTCAGTAAAAGATATACACCATGTATATTTTACAAAGGATACTACAACGACTGCGCTCGAAGACATTTCACTCACAATTGAGGAAGGGGAGTTCATCTCCCTCCTCGGCCCTAGTGGGTGTGGTAAAACAACTTTACTCTCTATCATTGCTGGATTATTAAAGCCGACATATGGTGAGGTAGTGATAGAAGGTAAAACGATTGAAAAAGCAAGGTCTGATATCGGTTATATGCTGCAGCAGGACTATTTGTTTCCGTGGAAGACAATCGAGGAAAATATTTTTGTCGGGTTGCAAATTATGAATCAAGAAACCAACCAAACAAGAAAGAACACATTGTCCTTACTTGAAGAAATCGGGTTAAAAGGGGTAGAAAAGGCGTATCCAAAACAGCTTTCCGGTGGGATGAGACAAAGAGCAGCCTTGGTCCGAACACTTGCTACAAACCCGAAAATTCTCCTGCTGGATGAACCGTTCTCCGCATTAGACTTTCAAACAAAGCTGAAATTAGAAGATCTCGTTTCAGATACACTAAAAGAATATCGCAAAACAGCCATCCTTGTTACACATGATATCGGCGAGGCGATTGCCATGAGTGACCGAATTTATCTCCTCTCGAAAAGCCCGGGAAAAGTTGCAAAAATATTCGATATCCCAGAAAACTTGCGGAATGAAGCTCCTTTTGATGCAAGACAGCACCCAGAGTATTCGAACATATTTCAGCAAATATGGGAGGAGTTAGATAGACTTGAAACAAAATTTGAACATTAATGACCTGCACAGGGGTTACTTACTGTCGATTAAAAAAGAGAAAAAACTGGTTCGTTTTTACCAAATTCTGATTTTTATCATCTTTTTCGGATTATGGGAAATCGCAAGTCGTTCTCATTGGATTGACCCGTTAATCTTTAGCCGCCCATCAAAAATTTGGACTCTATTTTTAGATAAAATCAATGATGGGACACTGTTTAATAATCTTGCGGTTACATTGTTTGAAACGGTCCTTGGCTTTATTTTAGGAACTGTCTTAGGGGCATTAATTGCGGCGTTATTGTGGTGGTCAGAACGTCTTTCAAATATCCTGGATCCGTATTTAGTCGTACTAAATGCGATGCCAAAGGTTGCATTAGGCCCAATCTTAATTGTCGCTTTAGGAACTGGATATATTTCAATCATTGCGATGGGAGCAATTATCTCCATCATTATCACTACGATTGTCGTATACACCTCGTTTAAAGAAGTAGATTACAACTATATTAAAGTCTTGTTGACGTTTGGAGCGAATCGGAAACAAATTTTCCGCATTGTCATTCTGCCCTCCTCCTTCCCAGCATTTATTTCCACTTTAAAAGTAAATGTCGGATTATCTTGGGTTGGGGTCATCGTTGGTGAATTTCTTGTTTCAAAACAAGGCTTAGGGTATTTGATTATCTATGGATTCCAAGTGTTTAATTTCACATTAATTTTCCTTAGCTTATTATTAATCGCTATATGTGCGACACTCATGTACCAAGGCGTCGAATTCCTTGAGAGAAAGCTAATTAAGGACTCAAAATAAAAAAGCTCTTCTAAATGGCTAGAGAGCTTTTTTTGTTTTTATGTATTTAACTACATAGTCAATGGTATGGGTTAACACATCATCCTTCATAATAAAGCTGTATTGACGATCATTCTTAACCGTATTCAAAGGGATTTCCTTAAGCAGAACGGGACCTTTTGTTTCAAAATAATCCTTTTTTTCAAGTAACCGTTCAATTTCTGCAAAATAAATATTTTTAATAATGGTTTTCCCTTTGCCTATGACCTTATATTGCCCAATATATTCAAGTGCTGAAACCTCTGCACCCGTCTCCTCCATTACCTCTCGAATAGCAGCAGCTTGCGGTGTTTCACCTTCTTCTACCTTACCGCCTGGAAATTCAAGCCCACGTTCAGAATGATTGGTTAACAGCCATTGGTCCTCGTACCGACAGATGACCCAAACATGTTTTGGGGCAGTAGAAAAAGGAGCCGGAGTAAACGCTAAATTCACTTCATTATGATACATATCATGAAAAACGATCATTTTGTCTTATCTCCATTACTAATTTAATTTGTTATAATCATAACATAATAACATAAAAATAAGCCGCTTCACGAAGAAGTGGCTTAATCAATAGTACGTAAAACATCAAGTATTCCTTCTGATTGGATGAAATCCTTAGCTTCCTGATCTCCCAGTTGATTGATTATTTGATAAATCTTCAGCATATTCGTGTCATATTTGTCATTGGATGAATCATAATGGTATTCAACAAAAGGTACATGTGCACGTAAGAAATTTTCAACTTCGTTCGAGTAGTTTGCATCAAATAGATTTCGTAATTGACGAACCTCTTCGTCAGTTGCTTCAATTTTGTACTCCCAAGTTGATCCGGACTTTACTTGAGAAATTTCGCCACTTCCAACAGAGACATAAAAGGTTTTCCTAGGCTGATGTTCCAACATGTTTCACTCCTAACGATGTGGTTGCAGTAAGTTTAGCTTTTTCCTCAAGTGCAAAAAATATGCACGACTCGAAAACGGATTGTTTGTCTTTTTCAAACCATTAGTATCTTTTGATCCATTACCCCATATACTAATTTCCAAGATAACCTGTGAAAAATGCAGATAAAGGGGAAACTTTTATGAAAATAATTGATGAAATCTATGAAATGTATCGAAATAAATTAACAGGTGATGAAGAAGATGCGGACATAATTGCTTTCTCCGTACTGGAACAATTTGAACGTGAGGATCTGATTGACCTATTAGCTGATTTAACTGACCAAGAATTGCGTAATTTAGTCGGTTTTTACATGATTGAAAACTTAAAAGCAAAGATGGCCCGGGATGGAATCGGTCGATCAAAAATGATGACGGTAGATGAACTAAGGGATATACATTAACTATCAATATTATTGCTAAAAAAGGATTGTCCACTTACGGACAATCCTTTTAAAAAATTCTATTTATAGTTTACTGACAATCCGTAATGCGTCCTCAATTGACTTCCGATTCACATCATAATGCGTTGTAAACCTTACAAGCTTAGGTCCAAATGTTGAGACTAGTACTCCATGTTCCTTTAATAATGCTGCGTACTGACTAGAGGTTAATCCTCGCTCACTTACATTCACCAAAATAATATTGGTATCAACCTGATTAACAACATGTATTCCACTAATATTTCTCAGGCCTTCCGCCAAAAACTGTGCATTCTCGTGATCGATTGCAAGACGGTCAACCATTGTCCTTAACGCCACAAGTCCTGGTGCGGCAATAATTCCAACCTGTCTTAATCCACCACCTAGTCGCTTTCTCCATTTTCTAGCTTGTTGAATAAACTCCTCGCTTCCAGCAATAATCGAGCCAACTGGAGCACCCAATCCTTTTGACAAACAAAATTGCACAGAATCAGTAAACTGAGCAATATCCTTGACCGGACGCCCAAGTGCCACAGCAGCATTGAATAAACGTGCACCATCTAAATGGACAGGTATCTGATTGGCAGATGCTAGTCGATAAATGGCTGCCATATTATCAAGTGGAACAACTGCCCCACCCGCTCGGTTATGTGTATTTTCAATACAAATTAAGCCAGTTTCAGGATTATGGACATCCTCCCCTTGAATTGCTGCCTCTACTTCAGCAGGATTCATAGCTCCTCTGTTTCCTTTAATGGTACGTGGTTGAACTCCTGCAAATGCAGAAATAGCTGCGCCTTCATAATTAAATATATGAGAGTCCTTCTCAACAATAATTTCATTTCCTATTCTTGTATGAGTTAGCACTGCAATTTGATTACCTTGCGTTCCGCTTGTCACAAACATGGCAGCTTCTTTCCCAAGCATATCGGCAGCAGTTAGCTCAAGCTCCTTCACTGTTGGATCTTCTTGATACACATCATCCCCAACCTCTGCTTCATAAGCAGCCTTTCTCATTTCTGCAGTTGGTTTTGTCACTGTGTCACTTCTTAAATCGATCATATCTCTCACTCTCCTTACTTATAAAATAAAGCAAAACCCCTCTTTCGACAAGAAAGAAGGGTACAAAACTCTTTATTTTCCCAGGAAGGATTGAAGCATCCAAATATGTTTTTCAAGTGATTGGTGAATTGCAAGCAGCATATCGCCTGTTGTTTCATCATCCGCATCCGCGGCTACCTTCATGCCTTCCTTTAACTCTCCGGATAGAATTGAAAAGTCATTTGAAACGTTTGATACCATCTCTTCTGCATCTTCATTCCCGCTTGCTTCCTGAATGGAAGACATATCAAGTATATCCTTCATTGTTGCGACGGGTTGTCCGCTTATAGCAAGAAGGCGTTCCGCTAATTCATCAATATGAACAGCAGCCTCATTATACAATTCCTCAAATTTTACATGAAGTGTGAAAAAGTTTGATCCTTTCACATACCAGTGGTAATTATGTAGCTTAATGTAAAGTACACTCCAGTTGGCAACCTGCTTATTTACGAGTTCGTTTAATTGTGTTGACATGGTAAATCTCCTCCTTAATGTTAACATACCCCCTTTATCTCACAGTGAAACATCCTTTTTTCAATTGTTTTTCAGCAAATTTCTTTCTTTTGCCATTATAAAGGAATATCAATACCTTCTACCTTCGTATCATGTTAAAATGAAGGAGAAAAAGAGGGGGTTGCTATGCTAACAGTATTAATTATTTCAATCATTATTGTAATTGTGGTCATATTATTAGCTGTTGTTACGACATCAAAAGCCTATCAGTACAAACATACAGTTGATGACTTAGAAGAAAATCCACATGTAAATCATCCTGAAAACAAGGAGAAGTCAGATGGAAAATAAAATTCTTAAGAATTTAGCTAATGATTGGTTAATTGAGGCTACAATTGATTCCATCCAAGAAAAATATGAAAAAGATGAGCTAACTGCCAAACAATTGGTACTTATGTATTTACATAGAATTGCAAGCTTTGACTCGGAATTAAAGTCTGTTATTGAGATCAATCCTGATGCCCTTCATACCGCAATGATGCTGGATGCGGAACGAAAGGAAACCGGTCCCCGTGGCCCGCTCCATGGGATTCCTGTGTTACTTAAAGATAATTTAGATACAAATGATAAAATGCACACATCCGCCGGATCGCTTGCATTGGCAGAATCATATGCACCTGAGGATTCATATGTTGCTTATCTTTTAAGAGAAGCTGGCGCCATTATATTAGGTAAAACAAATATGACAGAATGGGCAAATTTCATGACGGAAGGAATGCCTAGCGGATACAGCTCGCGTGGTGGCCAAACATTAAATCCTTATGGACCAGGTAAATTTGACGTCGGTGGCTCAAGTGCTGGTTCAGGTGCTGCCATTGCTGCGAATTTTGCAGTTGTTGCAGTCGGTACAGAAACATCAGGCTCGATACTGAGCCCTTCCAGTCAAAATTCGCTTGTTGGAATTAAGCCTACAGTTGGATTAATAAGTCGGGCTGGCATCATTCCAATTGCTCATACACAGGATACAGCTGGTCCTATGGCTCGTACCGTAAAGGACGCTGCTTATCTGTTATCAGCACTAGCAGAAATAGACGAGCGCGATTCTATCACGTATACAAGCAGATCCTTGCCGTCAACCGATTTCACACAATATTTAGATGCGGACGGATTAAAAGGCGCACGGATTGGGATTGCAAGAGAAGTTTATTTTGACTACCTTAGTGAAGGAAAACTTGCGGTAATGGATGAAGCGGTTAAAAAGCTTGCGGATCTTGGGGCAATCGTTGTAGAAGATGTAAAAATCCCTTCTTCCAAAAATAAGTGGAGCTATGATGTCCTAACTTACGAATTTAAAGTAGACTTAAACGCATATTTACGTAAATTGGACCCGGCAGTGAAAGTACGAAATTTAGAGGATCTTATCTTATTTAATAAAGAGAATGAAGAAAAAATGCTAAAATACGGCCAAATCATATTAGAAGAAGCAGAAAAAACGAGTGGAACTTTGACGGAAAAAACGTATCTAGATGCACTTGAAAATGATCAGTATCACTCAACGGAAAACGGAATTGATTATGTTTTAAAAGAATACCAATTAGATGCAATTGTGTTTCCAAATTACCTTGGATCAGCCATTCCGGCTAAAGCTGGTTATCCATCGATTACAGTTCCTGCCGGTTACACCCCGGAAGGCGAACCAGTCGGCATTACATTTACCGGAACCGCTTTTTCCGAAAATTCTTTGATTAAATTAGCTTATTCCTTTGAGCAAGGAACAAAGTATCGAATCCCACCCAAACTATAAAACCTCAGCCCTTTTGGCTGAGGTTCTTTTTTAGAGTCTTACTCTAGAAGCCTTTCGCATTACTAATTACCCAAAAACTTTATGAAGGTCTTCTTTTGATTGTGATAGCCAGAAACGCATGAGGCGTTTTGCACCATCTAAGTCATGAAGCTTTGCTTGCCCGCATTGAGTTTCATTTGCTGCTGGAATTTCCGTAATTTCTACTGCACTTTGCATGGTTGCTTCAAGTAAATCAATGATTTCAGAAACAGTAGGCTCCCCGCTTACTACTAAATAATAGCCTGTTTGGCATCCCATTGGAGAAATATCAATAATATCAAAATGGTCATATTTCTCACAATGCTCACGCAGATTAAAAGCCAATAAATGTTCAAGTGTATGAATAACATCCGGCTTCATCGCCTGTTTATTTGGCTGACAAAAACGAATATCAAATTTATTTACAACCCCATCTGTCCCAACCTTATGGACACCACAATGTCTTACATATGGAGCTTTAACCGCATTATGATCTAATTCAAAGCTTTCTACTGATGGCATTCTCTTCACTCCCTAACCTTTTCTATATCTATCATAACGCTAATTCCGATTTTTTTCATCTATTTAATTTGAATTAACGCTCAAAGATGCTTTTTTCCACATCCTATTGTATAGTATAAGTACCTAAACCATGTAAGGGAAGTAGAAAAAATTGCTTCAAGCGTTATTTATAGGAATTATTCGTTTTTATCAAAAATTTATATCACCGATAAAACCGCCATCCTGTCGCTTTTACCCGACTTGCTCGCAATATGGGTTGGAAGCAATTAAACGCTTCGGTGCCATTAAAGGCGGCTGGTTAACCATTAAACGATTGTTAAAATGCCATCCCCTCCATCCGGGCGGGATAGATTTTGTACCGGAAAAAAAGGAAGGTAAGCATCATCATTGATGCCAGCCTTCCTTTTCATTGTTGCAAATGCATCCATTTATTTATATCCATTAATAACTACATCCAGTTTACCTGTTTCAGGGTTCATAATAAGTCCGTGAACAGGCACTCCCTCTGGAAGAAGCGGATGATTTTCAACCATTTCAACGCTGTGACGGACACTATCCTCTACGCTTCTAAAACCTTGAAACCACTCTTCAAGATTAATTCCTGAATATTTAATTGTATCAATTTTCCCTTGTGCCACACCCCGATCTTTTATCTTATGTATAATCGATTCAGCATCAAGTGCACTCATCCCACAATCATGATGACCAACGATGCAAACCTCATCCGCATTTAAATCGTAAACTGCTACTAAAATGCTTCTCATGACGCTACCAAACGGGTGTGAAACAATTGCGCCTGCAACTTTTAAAATTTTCACATCTCCATTTTTCATATTCATTGCTTTTGGTAACAACTCGATGAGTCGAGTATCCATACATGTCACGATTACCATTCTTTTATTAGGAAGCTTTGTTGTATGATATTTTTCATATTCCTTTGTTTCGACAAACTCTTTGTTGAAATCCAAGATATTATCCAAGAGAGCCATTAAATCACCTTTTTCCTTTATTTCATTATATTTTATCAAAAACTGGTCTAGATTAATAACTTTTTATCTAATTGTTCAACTAATTTCTATGTAGGCTGAGATACTAAAAATGTTAGAAAAGTTTTTTGTTCTCAAATCGGAATAATTACGATATAATATGAATGGATTTCAAACAGACGCTTTTTTGGTACTTGAAAGGAGACAATACATGAAAAAAACAAGAGGATATTTAGTGCTCCTTTTTTTAATTAGCATACTTTCAGCTTGTGGAGCAGATCAAAATAATTCAGTTAATGAGGAAGGGAAACTTTCAATTTATACAACAGTATTCCCTTTAACAGACTTCGTACAAAAAATTGGCGGCGAAGATGTTTCAGTGAAAAGTGTATACCCGCCGGGATCAGATGCTCATTCATTTGAGCCGACTCCAAGAGACATGACGGATATCGCGAGTGCTGATGCCTTTATTTATACAGGAGTTGGAGTAGAAGGCTTTGTTACAGCAGCCCTAAAAACCCTTAGTAACGAAAAGGTGTCATTAATTGAAGCAGGTGCTGGAGTAGATTTTTTACACATGGAAGATGATCACCATGAAGATGGTGATCATCATCATGGTGATATCGACCCGCATATTTGGCTGGATCCTATTTTTTCGATTCAAATTGCTGAGAACATAAAAAATGCCTTAATAGAACTTAATCCTTCAGGAAAGGACCTGTACGAAGCAAATTTTCTTGAATTAAAGGAGCAATTGGAAGCATTAAATACAGAATTCACGGAAGTTGCTAACACTAAGAAACAAAAAGAAATTTTAGTAGCCCATTCCGCGTATGGCTATTGGGAAGCACGTTACGGAATCAACCAAATAAGTATCACTGGGTATTCCCCGACGAATGAGCCCTCCCAAAAGGAACTCAAAAATATGATTGAAGAGGTAAAGCAACACAATCTTAAATATATTCTGTTTGAACAAAATATAACATCAAAAATAGCGGAAACAGTACAAAAAGAGACCGGGACAAAAAAATTAACCCTTCATAATTTAGAAGCTGTAACTGAACAAGAAATCGAAAACAATGAAGATTATTTTAGCTTAATGAGGCAAAATTTAGATACATTAAAAAAGGCACTAAATTAAGGCATACATGGGATATCTTGCTTGAATCTACACCTCTGCCTTGGAGAAAATAAGGATGCTAGACCAAATACTAAAAAAGAGGTGTAGTACATGGCTCAAGATGTGTTATGTGAAGTAAATAATTGTCATTACTGGGCAAAAGGTAATAAATGTAGCGCTGAATCCATCTATGTCGTTAGTCATACAGGTAAAACGGCATCTGAACAAACAGAAACAGATTGTAAAACCTTCGTCCAAGAAGGCGGAATTTAAAATATCCTTACGAGACAGCTGATAATTCAGCTGTCTTTTTTATATTGTCTGAACCATTTTAGTTTAGTTCGCATATTTTTTTCTAACATGTCGAATTTTTTGAACTAAATTAATTGACAAAATAAAAAAATGAACATATGATACTTTTAAAAGTTGCACAAAGGAAACATTTATTCATATAGACAAAAAAGCTTGAGAGGAGAATAAGCGATGTATGAAAATTTATTATTCGCTTTTGGCTTAACTTTGCTTGCTGGCCTTGCGACGGGGATAGGTAGTTTGATTTCCTTGTTCACATCCAGAACAAATACTAAATTTCTGTCCTGGACTCTTGGATTCTCAGCAGGAGTTATGATCTATGTATCGATGGTTGAAATCTTCGTTAAAGCAAAAGTGGCCTTGACATCGGAATTAGGGGACCAAATGGGAAACTGGATGACGGTAGCAGGTTTCTTTGGGGGAATGCTCTTAATTGCGTTAATAGATAAATTTGTTCCCGAAAGCAGTAACCCTCATGAAGTTAAAAAAGTAGAGGACATGAATCTCTCGTCAGCTCAAGTCGAGGATGCCGCATTATTAAAAATGGGAACATTTACGGCTCTTGCCATCGGGATTCACAATTTTCCTGAAGGTATTGCCACCTTTACCTCTGCACTTCAAGACCCAGGGCTTGGAATCGCCATTGCAATAGCCGTAGCGATTCATAATATTCCTGAAGGCATTGCTGTTGCCGTACCGGTCTATTTTGCGACAGGTGATAAAAAAAGAGCCTTTAAGCTCTCTTTCCTATCTGGTTTAGCGGAACCCGTTGGGGCAATCGTAGCCTTTGTGATTTTAATGCCTTTTTTAAATGATATAATGTTCGGGATTATATTTGCTGCAGTGGCAGGAATTATGGTATTTATTTCACTTGATGAATTACTGCCAGCATCAAAACGTTATGACAGTGGACATTTATCCATCTACGGATTGATTGCCGGTATGGCTGTCATGGCCTTAAGCTTACTATTATTTATTTAACCATTGAAAAATTCGCATTGCCGTGGGCCCTCATGATGTGGGTCACAAAGACGAAGTCATCGGTACGTGGCGTTCTTAGTCTTTGATCCTAATTTCTATGATCTTTTTATGTTTCGTTACTTGATGAATCCACTCATGATCGACTTGATATCCAATTCCTGGCCCGTCTGGAACGGCAATGCGACCATTTTCAACCTTCACTTCTGGAATAATAACATCCTTATCCCAATATCTAGAAGATGCTGAAATATCTCCAGGTATCGTAAAATTAGGCAGGCTTGCTAAGGCAATATTATGGGCTCTTGAAATACCAGTTTCAAGCATCCCTCCACACCACACAGGAATACCATATGAATTACAAATATCATGAATCCTTATTGCTTCAGTGATACCGCCAACTCTCCCGATTTTAATATTGATGACTTTACAACTCCCCAATTCAATTGCTTTTCTAGCATCCTCAGCTGAAGTAATACTTTCATCTAAACAAATTGGTGTGGAAAGTTCTTTTTGCAGTTTCGCATGGTCAACGATATCATCCTCGGCTAAAGGTTGCTCTATCATCATTAAATCAAATTCATCTAGGGCTTGAAGTTTAGCAACATCCTTTAATGTATAGGCAGAATTGGCATCCGCCATTAACGGTAACGCAGGATATTCATGTCTAATTTGTTTAAGAAGGTTATAATCCTCTTCAGGCTTAATTTTTATTTTGATACGTTTATAGCCCGATTTAACATGCTCCTCTATTTTATGCAAAACCCGGTCAATGGAATCAATGCTTACGACAACTCCTGAATCAATAATAGCTTTCGAGCCACCTATTGCGTTGGACAATGAAATTCCTTTTTTCTTCGAATATAAATCCCAAATGGCCATATCAAGACTTGCCTTTGCCATATTATTACGTTTTATATATTGAAAGCTATTCTGAAGTTGTTCCGGATGCTCATACTCTACTTCTAAAAGTTTTGGTACTAAATAATCCTCGAGCATATGCCAGCATGTTTTGATTGTCTCTTCGGTATACCATGGTGACGAAAAAGCAACAACCTCTCCCCAACCCACAACACCATTCGTATCCTCCACTTCCACGAGAATACTCTCCCTTCTGTCAACTTTACCTATGCCAGTCACAAATGGCGAAAGGAGACTTTGTTCAATGAGATGGAGTGTTACCCGTTTTACTTTAATCATTGTTTCTCATCCTTTAGCAGCTCAATTAATTTACGGCGCAACAATTTATTTGATGCATTACGTGGAAGACGATCGACAAAATGAATGGATTTAGGAACTTTATAACGTGCAAGCTTTTCATAACAAAATTCAATAATCTCCGCTTCACTCGCATTGCTTCCGTCCACAATTCTTACAAAGGCAGCCGGAACTTGTCCCCATTTGTCATCCTCCACACCTGTTACTCCCGCTTCTATAATGCTCGGATGGGCCAATAAAACTGCTTCAAGTTCGGCTGGATAAATATTCTCTCCCCCTGAAATAATTAAATCCGAACGACGATCCATCACAAAAAGAAAGCCTTCTTCATCTAAATATCCAATATCACCCGTATATAGCCATCCATCAACAATCGATGTTTTTGTTGCATCCATTCGATTTAAATAGCCATTTGTTACATTTGGTGCCTTTACGACAATTTCACCTACTTCATTTGGAATTGCCGGTGAGCCCTCTTTTTCAATTTTGATTTGTACCGGAAACAGTGGTTTTCCTGCTGAGCCAAGCTTTGAAATACTGTACTCAGGAGCTAGAGTAACAACCTGTGATGCTGTTTCAGTCATCCCATAGGTTTGAAAAACAGGGATATTTTTCGTTAGACAATTCTCCAACAGTGGTTTCGGAGCAGGTCCTCCTCCAAGGAGCATACATCTAAAACGATCGGGATATGTTTCATCCCCCAATTCCTCAACCATCCTTGCGAGCATGATACTCACAACAGACATAATCGTAACACCTTGATTAATGATTGCAGCATTTGCCTTTTTCGGATCAAATCCTTCATGAATCACAGCAGGAATTCCATAAATTACACTCCTGTACAAGATCGATAATCCGCTTATATGGAACATTGGAACAGCTAGTAACCAACAATCATCCTGGTGAAGCCCCAGATTCAAACTAGAACCAATCGCACTCCACAAATGATTTCCGTACGTGTGGATGACCCCTTTTGGGCTTCCTGTCGTCCCTGATGTATACATGATGGTATCTGCTTGGTCCAATGAAAAATATTCCTGGATGCAGCAATCTTTTTCAGGATACTGTTCCAGATCCTTAACCAGCATTTTTTTGATGTTGATTTCATTTGCTTTTTCAATTAAAGCATCCTCTGTTAACAACATTTTCGTCCCAGAGTCGCTTACTTGAAATTCTAGCTCATTACCTGTTAGCTTGATGTTTAAGAGTACTGTTACCGCACCAATATATTTTAATGCATGAATAATCTCTACCATTTCCACACTATTCTTCATGAGGACTGAGACAACATCCCCCTGTTGAATCCCTGCATTAGATAGTTGATTTGCTTTTTTTAATACATTTTGATGCAATGTTAAAAAAGAGATTTCCTCATATTCAGTTTTTATGGCAATCCGATTTGGTGTTAAAAATGCTCGCTGCTTAAGCCAATTTGGTATTTCTGTTGAATTCATCTTTTTCAAGTCTCCTAGCGTAATCTAATATGCAAAAAACAGCTTGATGAAATCTTCATCAAGCTGCGCATCGAATATTAAGGGAAACGAGGGAATTGCTTAAAGTCTGGCTTACGCTTTTCTTTAAATGCGTCACGGCCTTCCTTCGCTTCATCTGTTGTGTAATAAAGAAGTGTTGCATCTCCAGCCATTTGTTGGAGACCTGCTAGGCCATCTGTATCAGCATTCATTGCTGCTTTTAAGAAACGAAGTGCGGTTGGGCTCATTGAAAGCATTTCTTCACACCACTTAATTGTTTCTTCCTCCAGCTTTTCTAACGGAACAACTGTATTTACAAGCCCCATGTCTAATGCATCTTGGGCATTATATTGACGGCATAAATACCAGATTTCACGTGCCTTTTTATGACCAATAATACGTGCAAGATATCCAGAACCATAACCTGCATCAAAGCTTCCAACCTTCGGACCTGTTTGTCCAAAAATCGCATTATCCGCAGCTATTGTTAAGTCACACACGACATGTAACACATGTCCTCCACCAATCGCGTATCCTGAAACCATCGCAACAACTGGTTTCGGAATAACACGGATTAAACGTTGAAGGTCAAGAACATTTAAACGTGGAATTTGGTCATCTCCCACATAACCTCCATGTCCTCTTACCTTTTGATCCCCTCCAGAACAGAATGCTTCATCTCCTGCACCAGCAAGAACGATAACACCAATGTTTGAATCATCTCTTGCATATGCAAAAGCATCAATCATTTCTGCCACTGTTTTTGGAGTAAAGGCATTCCTTACATGTGGACGGTTAATGGTAACCTTTGCAATGCCATTGTATGTTTCATACAATATTTCATCATACTTGCGTTCTGCTACCCATTCAACTGCAGCCATTTGCTTGTCCTCCTTTAAAGGAAGTTCAAAAAGTCCGGTAAAAATGACACGTCGAATTTCTTCGTTGGCTTATTTTTCCGTTGCTCACGTATTCACTACATACGTTCCGCTACTCAAAACTGCGCCGCCTCGAACTTCTTGGTCCTATTTATCCTCCTTTTTGAACACTCATTTTAGTATGTTTGTATGTATATTTGATCATTAAGAAAAATGATCAGAAACAAACTCAATTATTATTTTACCAAAAAAATGCGGTTGTTCCACATGAATTGCATGTCCCGCTCCTACTATTTTTACCACTGTTGCATTTTGGATGCTCGAACTCATCTCTTCAGCAATTTTACAAAACTTATGATCAAGTTCACCACATAGCAATAAAGTTGGGAAGTCTATCTCATTTAGCCGGCCCCAATATGAGGACTGTGCACCTGTTCCCATCCCCCTTAAGCTGTTTGCTAAGCCGATAGGATTGTTATTGAGACGTTCCTTGCGAATTTCTAATTGTTGTTCCTGCGATAGTGCTTTTTGTGATGAAAATAGGGGAATGTTCTCCCAATAATCTACAAACTTAAGGATCCCCTCTTGTTCAATACGATCAGCTAACTGTTCATCTGATTTTCTTCGAGCCAATCGTTCATCTTCGGTTTTTAGCCCTGGTGAGCTGCTCTCTACTATCAGACTGGCAACCCTAGAAGGATTTAGAATAGCAGTTGCCAAAGCTACTCTGCCTCCCATTGAGTACCCAGCTAGATGTACGACAGGAATTTCCAAAACATCTAAAATGTGAATGATATCTTTTGCGACTTTTTCAATATGATATCTTGAATAATCTTCTGGGCTGTCCGACTCCCCATGTCCAATAATATCTACTAAAATACATTGAAAATTGGTTTTAAGTATGTCAGTTGTTTGATTCCAAGTTGTTATACTCCCCGTAAAACCATGGAGGAATAAGATAGGTGAACCCTCACCAACTACTTCTACATGATAAGTACTCCCATTTGTCGAAACATACATTTTTATGGTTCCCTTTTAAGTGTTTCAAGTATTTCCCGGGAAACATTTTTCCACATTTTTCGATGTATCATGACATTCTCATGGCGGTCTGTTTTAACCTCCACAACATGCAATCCTTTTTCTTGAAACGAAGCAGTAATGGCTTTACGGAATTCTTCCCAGTCATTAATACTAGTAAATTTACCGCCATACATTTGAACTGCATGTTCATAATTCAGACCAATCGGAGTCCCAAAAAGAGTTTCAAAATGCTTTTCCTCTTGTGATTGTGGTAAGAAAGAAAAAATACCGCCACCGTCATTATTGATTAAAACAATTGTAATGTTTAAATGATGATGTTTTGCCGCCAATAACCCATTCAAATCATGATAAAAGGATAGGTCACCGATGACCAACACGGTATGCTCATTTTGTGAACTAATGCCCATTGCCGTCGATACAAGCCCATCGATTCCATTAGCACCACGGTTTCCTAGAACATGTATCGATTTCTCGTTATTTGTAAAGAAAGTATCAAGATCACGGATTGGCATGCTATTCCCAACAAAGATGGTTGAACCGGTTGGCATAATTTCTTTAAGTTCAGTAAATACTTTTCCCTCAAATAAAGTTTCCTCTGTATGTACTTTATTTACATTTTCTTTTACGAGATTGTTTATTTTTAACCAATCATTTACCCAACTAGAATCATTTCGTTTCTCTATTTGGTTACCAATCACATTACAAAATTCAATTTCATCGCAATAAACCATATCGGTTGCTGATAAGGTTGGATCTCTCCATCCTCCATCTCCGTCCACAATGATTTGAGTTGTGTTTTTATATTTTTGAATATATTGAAGAAGTGCTTTTGAAACAGGCATTGCTCCAAACCGAATTATGATTTCTGGTGAAAATGCTTCACGGAAATCTTCATCTCGTAAAAAAGCATCATATCCATCAACTATATGTGATTTTGAATGTTTACCACTTCTCAGTTGTGATAACGGATCAGCTAGAATTGGAAATTGAAGTGTTTCAGCTAAACTTGCTACCGCATGTCCAAATTCTTCATCATAATGGGAACCACAAACAATAATCCCCTTCTTTTTACTGCTAACTATTTCACTGATAAGATGAATCTGCTCTTCATCCATTTTTGGTTTTCCGACAAGAACGTTCACATTTTTCCGTAAGTCGCTATTAGATCCCCATAAGTTGTCCAAGTCAAGATTAGGCATCAGGGGCTCACGGAAAGGAAAGTTTAGATGAACCGGTCCTGCTGGTGCAGTTAATGCAGTTCCCGCAGCCCTTCCTGCCATTGTGCGAACATAGGATAGCATTTGTTCTGATTCTTCCGGCAGTGCCATTTCTACAAACCATTTCGCATGATTACCATATAGCTGGTTTTGATTTATAGCTTGCGGTGCGCCGACATCTCGTAGCTCATGTGGTCGATCTGCTGTTAACACAATAAGTGGAACCCTTGAATAATAGGCCTCCACAATTGCTGGAAAATAATTTGCTGCTGCAGTTCCGGATGTACAAAGAATGGCAACTGGTTTCTTCGTTGCTTTAGCAACCCCAAGTGCATAAAACGCTGACGAACGTTCATCTATATTGATTGTTACATTCATTTGAGGATGTTCTGCCATTAAAATGGCCATTGGGGTGGAACGTGAACCCGGGCTTACGACAGCCTCTGTAACCCCCACCCGCACTAATTCATCAACAAATGATGCAACATACCGAGTTAATGCTTGATTATTCATGGTTTAAGCCCCCTAATGCAGATAACATTGGTCGAAACTTAATCATCGTTTCTGTATATTCACTTTCTGGTTCCGAATCTCCGACAATTCCACAACCAGCAAATAGGGATGCATTATTATCCTTTAATAAACCAGAGCGAATAGCAACTGCAAATTCCCCATTATCATTAGTATCAAACCAACCGACTGGACTGCCATACCAACCGCGATCCAGAACTTCAAGCTCACGAATAATTTCGTTGGCTTTTTGCTTTGGCTGACCGCCAAGTGCAGGTGTTGGATGTAAACGATTTACAACAGTAAGCAATGATACGTCCTCTTTTGCAACACCTGTTATAGGAGTGTATAAATGCTGAATATCACGCATTTTTAATATCCCTGGATGTGTTGGTGTAGAGATACTCGTGCACGACTCTTTCATTGCATTTTTAATCATTTGGACGACGACATCATGCTCATGCAGATTTTTCCGGTCATTTAGTATTTCATTTTCTAATTGCTCATCCTCAGCAGGCGTCTTGCCGCGGCGAATTGAACCAGCGAGACATGTCGTTAAGAACTCATCACCTTTTTTCTTAATTAGCCTTTCAGGTGATGCTCCAATAAAACATGAATTTTCATATTCGATTGCAAATAAATAACTCATCGGTTGCTCTTCTTTTAGACGCGTCAGCACAGCGTCCGCCTCAATTCGTTCGTCAAAATGAAGTTTAATTTCCCTGGCTAGTACAACTTTTTCTACTTCACCGGACTGTACCTTTATTGTTGCATTTCGTACCGATTCCTTCCATTCCTTAGGTTGAACTTCCTCTTTTGTAAAAGAAGTGATTGTTTGCAATTTATGATTTTCCTCAATCAGTTCGTCCAAGTTTCCCAAGTCAGATTCAACAAAAGAAGTACCAGTTGGTTCGCAAATAATATTCGTTGTTAAATAAGTGCTTCCTTTATAATAAGAAAGCATAATGGTAGGCAACACAAATTTAGCATCATCGAAATGATCCCAAAGCTCTGTTCTCTTTTTTAATGGATCGAATGAAAACCCACCCATTAATATCGGACCTGTCGAATAAGGGGAAAAATCATCAACAATAATCATATGTTGAACGAGTCTCTTCCACTTCTCCTCAATGGCATCAAAACGTTCCATAGACTCGTTATCGCTAATTGTATAGGCTTCCCCTAATCCAACTATAATTGTGTCATTTGTAGGATTAGACCAAAAACAGCGCGTTTCAAAAGGTTCCCTTTTTCCAGCGGAAAAGAACAATAGGGGGTCTATGTTCTTGATTTCTTTTACCTGACTTATTAGAACAGGCATAGAAATCTCCTTTGAACGGCTTATTCCCTTCTCTATGTAATCTTTCAATTCTTTTTGTTGTATCATGACCAACTTTTATCCCCCCGAAAAATTTATTGCATTCTAATTATTATCTTATAATAGTATATCATTAACACGTTATAATTCTTTAATATTGCACCTTATTCAAAACTGCCTCAACGATATACCCACTGCGTATAGTTGTCAACAAACTTGATTCTACCATACCTTCCCGTACAATGACTACTTACTTCCTTATTATACGATTTTTTAAGATGTGTTAATCTGGAGAAACCTTTTTGTTAGTTTAAACCATTGACAGTACTTGACCAATTCACTAAACTGTACTTTGGATATACTTGAGCTTCGTCGAGAGAGGAGTAATCGAATGCAAACTGAACTTAAGACAAATCAGAAGCTATCTAATAAGCCTTCCAATCGTTTTCAGGTATGGTGGAGACTTATGCGCCCACATACTCTAACAGCATCATTTGTTCCAGTTATTTTAGGAACTGTTCTTGCATTATTAGAAACGTCTATTAATATGCTCCTGTTTTTAACAATGTTGTTGGCTTGTCTTCTTATTCAAGCAGCAACTAATATGATAAATGAGTATTTCGATTTTAAGCGCGGTCTTGATACTGCTGAATCGGTCGGAATTGGCGGTACAATTGTCAGAGATGGCGTTAAACCAAAGGTTATTTTAAACCTTGCGTTTACTTTCTTTGGAATTGCCTTGTTATTAGGTATTTATATTTGTATGCATAGTAGCTGGTGGCTGGCAATAGTCGGGACTGTTTGTATGTCAGTTGGTTATTTGTATACTGGTGGTCCACTTCCTATTTCGTCAACACCATTCGGTGAGTTAGCAGCTGGTTTCTTTATGGGTATGATTATTATATTAATATCGTTTTTTATCCAAACTGGGACCGTTACGACAACAACTGTGTTAATCTCAATTCCAATTATGATTCTTGTTGGTGCAATTAACATGTCTAACAATATACGTGATTTGGATGGCGATAAAAAGAATGGACGTCGCACTTTACCCATTTTATTAGGTAGGGACAATTCGATTAAGTTCTTGGCAGGATTGTTTATTATTTCATATATTTGGATCATCGTTTTAGCATTTATCGGAATTGCTTCATTCTGGAGCCTTCTAGTATTAGTTAGTGTTCCAAAAGCTATTGCAGCGATAAAAGGATTTATTGGCAAATCAGAGCCAATTCAAATGATGCCCGCAATGAAGGCTACCGCCCAAACAAATACATTTTTTGGATTCCTATTATCGATCGGGATCTTTATAAGTTATTTCTTCTAAAAACACGATTGAATATCGTGTTTTTTCTTTGTCCTCATACATGAACTTTTTTACATTTATGATTTTCGTGTTTCTGTAAATAATACTTAACAAGATTCGCTACGAAATTCATTTTGGAAGGAGTGCTTACAATGTTATCAAATGAGCAATTATCAACCTTCCGTTCACAGTTGATAAACGCAAAAAAAGAGGTCGAAGAACAATTAACGGATAGCGATCATTTTGATTTAGAACGCGGTCATTTCCATGGTTCGGTTGGGGAACTTTCTTCTTACGATAACCATCCAGGGGATGAAGGTACTGAACTATATGAACGTGAAAAGGACGTTGCACTTAATGAGCACATTGAAAAAGAGCTAAAAGACATTGACTATGCACTACAAGCGATTGATGAAGGACGATATGGGAAGTGCGAAAAATGCGGTAAAGACATCCCAGTCGATCGTCTGGACGCGATTCCAACTACAACATATTGTGTCGAACATAGTCCAAACCAGGTCGTTTCCCATAATCGACCTATTGAAGAAGGCGTTTTAATGCCCCCATTCGGAAAGTTTTTTGATGAGGAAGACAATGTATCCTTTGATGCAGAGGATTCCTGGCAGGACGTAGCAAGGTATGGTACGTCGGAAACTCCTTCAGACTTAGCAGACCCTGTTGATAGCTATAATGAAGTGTTTGTTGAATCAGACGAGAATGTGGGTTATGTTGAGGATTATGAGAACTTTGTTGGAACAGATATTGAAGGAAAAGAAATTATCATCTATCCAAATAACCAACATGAACGATATGAGGAAGTACTAGATGAAGAAGGAATAATGACAATGTTCGGCGACCTTCCCCCATATGAAAAAGAACCTTATACACAGGACGAAGCCGAGGATTAAAATTAAAAGCAGTGGAATCGTTTTTCCACTGCTCTTCTGTTACTTGGCGGGCTGTAAAATAAGCGTATTACTGTTAAGCCTATATTTTTCTTTATCGGTATAGGTAATATGATAATTACCTGTTGTCCAGTCAGATATTTGATCATGATAAAAAGGACTTAAAACATGCCCAGATTGACCTGGACCGACCACATTATAGCTTTCACTCATGTTAGATAAATCAATAACTGACCTCCATGCGGCACCATGCGTTATTGCACCTGAATTATAATTAAAACTTGCAGCTGCTACAGTAATTCCACTCCCCCCCATTGGGACGGAACCATTATTATTAAATAAATAGTTCAACGGTGAAATTGCTGATAATGGATGATTAAAAGGCACTTGATGAAATTCACCCCAGGACCATTTGCTTGGATTTTTTCCTTGCTTTTCCGCCGCAAAGTCCACAGCTCTTTTTAAAGACTCGATGGTTACCTGTTCTAACCCACCAGCATCTTTTAACCAAATTCCTTCATGTCCTTTTTTGGCATCACGAATCATTTGGTCTACAATTTGCGATTTTCCTTCAAACAATTTATCAATATCCTTTGGGATGGATTCCTCAAACAGCACATTTGCAAATTCCTCCATCCATTTATGAAAGACTAATGGCTCTCCATCTTCGATTCGGTCTACAAAATCCCAATCCTTAAATTCCTTTATCACAGTTTTATCAATTTCTCTCAGCTGGTCTGCATTTTTTGATAATACGTCAAGGAAAATCGGTACAAATTCCTCAGCCTGTAAGTTATATTGATCAAATTGCAGTTTCATCATCTCATCTGCGGTTATCACATCCTTACTAGCTAAAACATCACGAATGCGTTGCTGACGATAAGGCTGTGCCCATGTATTTGTTATATGGTAAGGATATTCATCTGGCACTATTTTATTATTTGCAGTAGAGATAAATCCTTCCTTAGGATTCACAATGGTCGGGAGTTCATCCCAAGGAATATACCCCTCCCACTCATATTCATCCGTCCAACCTGGCACAGGAACAGAACTATCCCCATTTTTCCGGATTGGGATTAACCCATTAGCGCGATAAGCGATTGTTCCATCAGTTGCCGCAAAAACAAAGTTTTGAGCAGGTGTATGGAAATATGTAAGAGCATCTTTAAATTCATCCCAATTCTTTGCCGTGTTAAACATTAACACAGCTTCAAGTTCAGTCGAAGCATCTAGTGCCGTCCATCTTAATGCTAAAACTGTTTCTTCCTTGTGATCATGAGTAAATTCGGAAATAATTGGCCCATGTCTTGTAACCTGAACTTGATATGGAATTGTCTCCCCATCCTTTACTTTAATCGGCTCCTCAATGAATGTTGCCTCTTCCCATTTCCCCATATACTCAAATTGAGCAGGATTGTCTGGATTTCTTCGTTCAATATATAAATCCTGAACATCTGGCCCCACATTGGTAACACCCCAAGCAATATGTTCATTTCGCCCTATGATGATACCTGGTACACCTGCAAAAATAACACCACTAACATTTACTTCATCATTCTGCAAATGTGTTTCATACCAGATTGATGGTGTTGCCAAAGCTAAATGGGGATCATCAGCTAGAATGGGCATACCTGATTCTGATTTTTCAGCACTTACAACCCAGTTATTACTTCCATTAAACTCATTTGGAAAAGGTGCTTTAGCGATAGTTTTCGAAATATCAAGTGGATGATCCTTCATGGCTTGAATGACGGTTGCACCATCTTCGGGATAAGCAGGGAATAATTCTAGTAGTTTTTCCTCCGAAACTTGCTGGGCCATATAGTAACGAAAAGCTTGCCCTTTGTAATGTCCACCTAAATCATAAGCCATGTATTTTCCAATCGTAAGTGAATCAATTGGACTCCACTCACCAGGTTCATATCCAGCCAGTGTAAACTCAACAGGTAATTTATTCTTTTCCTTTGCCTCTTTTATAAAAGCATTAACCCCATCTGCATAAGCTTGGAGAACAGCTTTTGCTTCATCGGAATATCCATCATATGATGACTCAGCAGCCCTTCTTAAGCCGAGCGTTCTAAAATATTTATCCTGATCAACAAGTGAAGCACCGATTACCTCACTTAACTCTCCTGATGCTTGTCTTCTGCTTAAATCCATCTGAAATAAACGATCTTGAGCCGTAACATACCCTTGAGCAAAATAAAGATCATGCTGATTTTTTGCAACAATATGCGGGACACCATTTTGATCTCGGATGACTTCTACCTCTTTGGTAATCCCCTCAACTTGAAGATTTCCTTCAATAACCGGTAAACTTTTTCTCAAAAATAAATAGCCTGCAACAATACTTGATGTAAGTAGAAGTATGATAAAGAATCCTAGCAGAAAAACAACTCTCCAACGTTTCTTTCTTGGCCATATCCTTCTTTTTACAATGACTTCCGAACTCATATAATCCCCCTTTCAGACATATTATTTCAAGAAAATTCTAAATATATTATAGTACTCAAAGCAAAGTTTGTCATTTAAATCTCCGAGAAGAATTAACATTTTTTTCATTCTCTCTTGCATTTTAAAAGGAAGATACTAATGAATGACGAATACTTCATTGTATCTATTTTTTAGGGAAAGGAAGAACAAAATGAACGCACATGAAATCGAGTATAAACTTTATGGGGATGATATGCAGTTTGTTGAAATTGAATTAGATCCCAGTGAGAGTGTCATTGCTGAAGCTGGTGCCATGATGATGATGGAGGATGGCATATCAATGGAAACAATATTTGGCGACGGGTCAGGCTCTGGAGGCGGCGGTCTTTTTGGAAAACTATTAGGAGCGGGTAAAAGGGTTCTAACAGGGGAAAGCCTATTTATGACGGTCTTCACAAATAGCAATATGGGGAAAAAACATGTATCCTTTGCTGCCCCCTATCCTGGAAAGATTATTCCAGTTGATTTAAGCTTGCTAGGCGGTAAAGTAGTATGTCAAAAGGATTCCTTTTTATGTGCAGCAAAAGGGGTTTCAGTGGGGATTGATTTTCAACGAAAATTAGGAACCGGCTTCTTTGGTGGAGAGGGCTTTATCATGCAAAAATTAGAAGGAGATGGCTTAGCCTTTCTACATGCCGGCGGTACTATACATAAAAAGGATCTCCAAGCAGGGGAAACTCTCAGAATCGATACAGGCTGTTTAGTGGGAATGACAAAAGAGGTAGATTATAACATTGAATATGTAGGCAAAATTAAAACAGCCTTTTTTGGCGGTGAAGGATTATTCTACGCAACTGTAAGGGGTCCAGGAACCGTTTGGGTGCAGTCATTACCATTCAGTCGCCTTGCAGACCGAATCTTCGCGAGTGCGCCTAGAAATGGCGGCAGCACTGGTGAAGGAAGTATTCTAGGAGGATTGGGTAATTTTCTAAATGGGGATGATTAATCCAAGAATATTTATTTTAGGAACTGGTAGGATAATAGATGGAGGTGTGGAAAGATGAATCGAAAAAAAGATGTTGAAGATTTCAACGGAGAAGCTCCATTATTTGATGCGCCAGATGATAAGATTCTTGCATTTGATATGTTCCGCGGGATATCCCCGGGTATCTTTTCCGATGTGGATTTAGACAATCCTGCACAAAAAATTGAAGATGACATCATGCCCAAAGATTAGAGCACCTGGTAACAGGTGTTTTTTCATTTTGGCTGGAAAGTACAGGAAATGGAGGCAAATAAAAAAGCCATGAGAAATTCTCATAGCGCTTGATGACCCGTACGGGATTCGAACCCGTGTTACCGCCGTGAAAGGGCGGTGTCTTAACCGCTTGACCAACGGGCCGGAATATATTATTTATTTAAATCGGTATGGCGGAGAAGGAGGGATTTGAACCCTCGCGCCGCTTACGCGACCTACACCCTTAGCAGGGGCGCCTCTTCAGCCACTTGAGTACTTCCCCAAATATGGCTCCGCAGGTAGGACTCGAACCTACGACCGATCGGTTAACAGCCGATAGCTCTACCACTGAGCTACTGCGGAATAATTATATGGTGGGCCTAAATGGACTCGAACCATCGACCTCACGCTTATCAGGCGTGCGCTCTAACCAGCTGAGCTATAGGCCCATTAAGATAAAAAAATGGAGCGGGTGATGAGAATCGAACTCACGACATCAGCTTGGAAGGCTGAGGTTTTACCATTAAACTACACCCGCATATAAATTATTAGTATTATGAAGTTAAGTAATACGTCTTATTGGCCTTACATGCCTCTTCCTCTTCTCGCTTTTTCATGAAGTTAATGCGTCGAGGCAACTCGTAGCATATTCATTGAAGCTTTGCTCGTGGCTGAGGTTTTACCATTAAACTACACCCGCATACATGGGGCGGCTGATGGGAATCGAACCCACGAATGTCGGAACCACAATCCGATGCGTTAACCACTTCGCCACAACCGCCATTAATTTAATTTTTGAAAATAGTAAGGTGGCTCAGGACGGAATCGAACCGCCGACACAAGGATTTTCAGTCCTTTGCTCTACCGACTGAGCTACTGAGCCACAACATATGGCGGTCCCGACCGGGATCGAACCGGCGATCTCCTGCGTGACAGGCAGGCATGTTAACCGCTACACCACGGGACCATGTGTTAAAATAAAATCTTTCATACGCAATTTTTTACGTTTGTTAACTGTCCCTTCCTCTACTAGCTTATTCAAGGAGCTTTATCCGTCGGGACAACTCGCAGCTTATTCGACGATGATCTGCTCATCGCTACACCACGGGACCTTTGTTTAAGAAGACAAATATTATTTTACGATAATATTACTTATTCGTCAATACTTTTTTTGGTTGCGGGGGCAGGATTTGAACCTACGACCTTCGGGTTATGAGCCCGACGAGCTACCAGACTGCTCCACCCCGCGACAATAGAAAATATACAATTTTTGTCATGCGCTTTGTTTGCACAAGACTGTCCCTTCCTCTGCTAGCTTATTCGAGAAGCCTAGTCCGTCGGGACAACTCGCAGTAATTCGATGTTGCAACGCTTGTTGCTCCACCCTGCGACAATAGAAATTACTTATTTATACCATATTATAATGCTAAAAATAATATGGCGGAGGAAGAGGGATTCGAACCCCCGCGGGCTTTAACACCCCTGTCGGTTTTCAAGACCGATCCCTTCAGCCGGACTTGGGTATTCCTCCACATATAAGAAGTTGTAAATGGTGGACCTTGTAGGACTCGAACCTACGACCGGACGGTTATGAGCCGTCTGCTCTAACCAGCTGAGCTAAAGGTCCTAGATTTTTAAAAATAAAATGGTAGCGGCGGAGGGGATCGAACCCCCGACCTCACGGGTATGAACCGTACGCTCTAGCCAGCTGAGCTACACCGCCATGATTAAATCTAATTTCTTATTAATATAATTAATTGGTGGAGCCTAGCGGGATCGAACCGCTGACCTCCTGCGTGCAAGGCAGGCGCTCTCCCAGCTGAGCTAAGGCCCCAAATGTTTAAATGGTCGGGAAGACAGGATTCGAACCTGCGACCCCTTGGTCCCAAACCAAGTGCTCTACCAAGCTGAGCTACTTCCCGTAATATGGCGCGCCCGAAAGGAGTCGAACCCATAGCCTTCTGATCCGTAGTCAGACGCTCTATCCAATTGAGCTACGGGCGCATTACGATTAATTAAAATGGTGCCGAGAACCGGAATCGAACCGGTACGGTAGTCACCTACCGCAGGATTTTAAGTCCTGTGCGTCTGCCAGTTCCGCCACCCCGGCACTTTAAAATACTTCTGGAGCGGAAGACGGGATTCGAACCCGCGACCCCCACCTTGGCAAGGTGGTGTTCT
>NZ_JAJFZK010000009.1:95296-230967 GCF_020731355.1 Bacillus sp. REN16
TGGTGCCGAGAACCGGAATCGAACCGGTACGGTAGTCACCTACCGCAGGATTTTAAGTCCTGTGCGTCTGCCAGTTCCGCCACCCCGGCACTTTAAAATTACTTCTGGAGCGGAAGACGGGATTCGAACCCGCGACCCCCACCTTGGCAAGGTGGTGTTCTACCACTGAACTACTTCCGCATAATGCGGGTGAAGGGACTCGAACCCCCACGTCAAAGACACTAGATCCTAAGTCTAGCGCGTCTGCCAATTCCGCCACACCCGCATATTTAATTTAAATGGTGAGCCATGAAGGACTCGAACCTTCGACCCTCTGATTAAAAGTCAGATGCTCTACCAACTGAGCTAATGGCTCTTAAGTGGTGCCGGCGATAGGAGTCGAACCCACGACCTACTGATTACAAGTCAGTTGCTCTACCAACTGAGCTACACCGGCAAATTAAAGTTAATACTTATGGTGGAGGATGACGGGATCGAACCGCCGACCCCCTGCTTGTAAGGCAGGTGCTCTCCCAGCTGAGCTAATCCTCCGTCTTCTCCAACCTAGCGACGTCCTACTCTCACAGGGACAAAGTCCCAACTACCATCGGCGCTGAGAAGCTTAACTTCCGTGTTCGGTATGGGAACGGGTGTGACCTTCTCGCCATCGTCACTAGATAAGGTAAAGACAAGATATATTATACTATCTTTTGAAGAAATTTCAATAAAAATTTTCATTCCCTCAAAACTAGATANGTAACGACATTATTTATTATAAAAACAGAGTTTCTTGTTGTCAAGAGCATCTGTAATTATATGTTTTGTGTCTGTCCGTTTTTCGCGGCGACTTTTATAATTTATCACACGAATGAACAAGAGTCAATATTTTTTTACTTCTACTAATTTTCCCGCGCATTTACCACATACATACCGATCTGTATCAATCTTTCTTTTTCTAACATAACCTAACCCACAGCTTTTACACGTATACAAATATTGTTTTGATGTTTTTCTTCTTTTAATGGATTCTAATGGTTTACAAAATCGTGGAGCGTCTACTTCTTTCAAGAGATTCCGAAAGTCACGGTCTCGATGCTGGTAGCCCTTCCCTTCAATGTGCAAATGATAATGACAAAGTTCATGTTTGATGATGCCCACTAACTCATCAATTCCACGTTCCTGATAATATTTAGGGTTTAATTCGATATTGTGAGATTTCAGCAAGTACCTTCCACCGGTTGTTTGCAATCGATTATTGAAGGATGCTTGATGGAGAAATGGTTTTCCAAAGAACTTAAGGGAAACTTCCTCGACAATTTTTTGCAGCTCAAATTGTTCCATTTTTTTCTTCCTTTCCATCCTTTTCGAACAGGACGTACTGTGTTTGCATAGACTATATATACTCAAACGTATAGTTTGGTAGCTTTATCATTATAGTATCATTTTTTTGATTTTCCTGAGGATAAAAGTTGATAGAGGAGGTTTAGGTTATGCCTACTTGGCTTCAAAATCAAATGAAACGTGCCTATTATGAAAAAAATCGATACCAAATTAAATTATTGAATCAATGCTGGTATTTTTATAGAAAAAAACACTGCTCATAAAAGCAGTGTTTTTACATTCTTAATTTTGTGGCGGCAGCATTGTTAATGCAACTCTGCCCTTTTTCACATCGACATCATCGATCCAGACGGTCACAACGTCGCCGACTGAAACAACGTCAAGTGGGTGTTTGACAAAGTTTTTACTCAGTTTAGAGATATGGACTAAGCCATCCTGCTTAACTCCGATATCAACAAATGCTCCGAAGTCTACAACGTTTCGGACAGTCCCTTCAAGTTCCATTCCTTTTGCAAGATCTTCAAGTTTAAGGATATCCTTTTTAAGGATTGGTTTTGCTAGTTCATCACGAGGGTCACGTTCTGGGCTGACTAAAGCTTCTGTAATATCGTGAATGGTGATTTCACCAATCCCTAATTCAGCAGCTACCTCTTCTGGGACAATGGAAGACATAGCTTCTTTTAATCTTTCTGTTCCTAGATCACTACTTGTTAGACTAAATTTTGCGAGTAGCTTTTTAACCTCTTTATAGTTTTCTGGGTGAATCCCTGTACGGTCCAATGGCTCGTCTCCATCAATGACACGGAGGAAACCGATACACTGCTCGTATGTTTTTGCGCCTAGACGCGGGATGTCCTTCAATTCACTTCTATCCTGGAATTTCCCTTGCTCCTCACGTTTTTTTACAATATTATTAGCAACTGTCTTTGAAAGGCCAGCTACATATTGCAGCAAGGATGGGGATGCTGTATTCACATTCACACCAACCTTGTTCACGACTGTTTCAACGACAAAGGTAAGCTGTTCATTTAGCTTTTTCTGGGATACGTCATGCTGGTATTGACCAACCCCTACTGACTTCGGATCAATTTTCACAAGTTCAGCAAGAGGATCCTGGAGTCTTCTAGCAATCGAAACAGCACTTCTTTCTTCTACTTGGAAATCAGGGAATTCTTCACGTGCAATATCAGAAGCTGAGTATACACTTGCTCCCGCTTCATTGACAATAATATAGAAGATTTCTTGATTTACTTCTTTCAGAATATCTGCAACAAATTGCTCAGTCTCTCTTGAAGCCGTTCCATTACCGATTGCCACCATTTCAACCTTATATTCTTGTAAAACGGATTTGATCTTCTTAACCGCTTCATCCTTTTTATTCACCGGTGGATGCGGGTAAATTACACCTATATTTAGGACCTTTCCTGTTTCGTCGACTACCGCAAGCTTACAACCAGTTCGGTAAGCCGGGTCCACTCCCAGAACAATTTTCCCTTTAAGTGGCGGCTGTAAAAGTAAATTCCGAAGATTTTCCGAAAAAATATGAATCGCTCTATCTTCCGCTTTCTCTGTCAGCTCTTTACGAATTTCCCTTTCAATTGAAGGCTGAATGAGTCGTTTATAACCATCTTCAATTGTTTCAATGATATAAGGGGTTACCGGCGAATTTTCTTTTTTGACAATTTTTCGATTTAAAAAGGTCAAAATTCGGTCTAGAGGCGGTTCAATTGACACTCGAAGGATCTCCTCTTTTTCCCCGCGGTTCATAGCCAGGACGCGGTGTGGAACGACCTTGTGAATCGGCTCCTTGTATTCATAGTACATTTCGTAGACATTCTTTTCGTCTTTTTCTTCGTCTTTTACGGCTGTTTCAATTGTTCCTAGTTTGAAGGTTTCGTTACGAATCCATTGACGAAAAGCAGCATCATCTGAAATCCATTCGGCGATAATGTCCTTTGCACCAAGAATCGCATCTTCCGCACTCAGAACTTCCTTTTCCTCTGAAATGAATTGTATTGCATATTGGCCAACATCCACATTCATCGGGAATGTATATAACCATTCCGCCAATGGCTCGAGCCCTTTTTCCTTTGCAACGGTCGCTTTTGTACGTCGCTTTTGTTTGTATGGTCTATATAGATCCTCGATTTGCTGAAGCTTGGATGACTTCATGATGTCTGCTTGAAGTTCATCAGTCAGCTTTCCTTGTTCGGAAATGAGACGGATGACCTCTTCTTTACGCGACTCAAGGTTTTGCAAATAAGTCCATTTTTCCTGAACATCCTTTATTTGCACTTCGTCTAAAGACCCTGTCATTTCCTTACGGTAACGCGCAATAAATGGGACCGTATTTCCTTCGTCTAAGAGGTTGATTACACTGTTCACTTGCTTAGTAGTTATTCCGATTTCTTTGGCGATGGTTTTCACCATCATGTCATTTGTTTGCAATGTCTGTGTCAAAACTGTTTCCTCCTACTTTCACTTCTAACCCTTATCTATTTTACCAAAATTACTTCATCCAAGTACGGCTTGTCGAAGCTTTTTAATCGCATTTCGCTGGATGCGGGAAACATGCATCTGTGAAACGCCGACGATTTTTCCAGTTTCTCGTTGGCTTTTCTCTTTTATATAAGTATAGTAAAGAATTCTTCTTTCAGATGTGGTCAGTACATGAAGGGCATTCTTTACATCTAGTTTTTTTAGCGCTTTTTCGTAGCCTTTTTCCTTTTTACCTACGGATTCCATGATCGTTCTTCCTTCTGAATCCGGATCTATCGGCATATCGATTGACTGTGTACGATAAGCTTGTCCAAGTTCCATTGCTTCTAAAACTTCCTTCACATCTACATGAAGATGATTTGCGATTTCATGTACCTCTGGCTTTCTTTGCAAAATGGTTGTAAGCTCTTCTTCAGCCTTCATGATCTTTGTTCCAAGCTCCTTAGCTCTTCTAGGTACATGTACACTCCACGTTTTATCACGTAAAAAATGTTTGATTTCACCAATGATAGTTGGAATTGCGAATGTATGAAAGCTCTTTCCAAGTGTTTCGTCAAATCTTCGAATCGCACCTAAAAGTCCGATTCTTCCAACTTGTACGATATCCTCGTGAAATGCTCTCCCTCTAGAGTACTTCCAGGCAATTGACTGGATTATTTTTTCATACCTCTCAACGATTTCCCTTTCCGTTTGTTTTGAGCCAGTTTTTTGGAAGTTCTGTACCAGCCTTTCTACTTCCTCATGTTTCGGATTTGTAGATTGCTTTCTCATTTTTCCACCGCTCTCTTTTTATTTTGTCACGAAAGGTTGTTCAGGATAATAATCCCTTCTTATGTACTTCGATAGAAAAGCTTTGATCCCCTTCACATTCGGATATTTGTTACACAAGTAAAATGGTTTTGTAATATAACATACGTCTAAATGGTTACAAAATAAAAGAAGCTACCACGGGGTAACTTCTCAAAGACGTATCAAATATAAATAATGAATTAAAAATCGATGAGTCCTAAACTAATTTGTAAGGCATCATCCACTCTGTCCATCATCTCTTCATCGAGATGTGTTATCTTATCGGTTAGACGCTGCTTATCGATTGTACGGATTTGTTCTAACAGGATAACTGAATCGCGCTCAAATCCATAACGCTCCGCATCAATTTCAACATGTGTCGGAAGCTTTGCTTTTTGAATTTGGGCAGTTATAGCTGCGACAATGACCGTGGGACTAAACCGATTCCCGATATCGTTTTGAATGACAAGAACAGGACGAACGCCTCCTTGCTCTGAGCCAACAACTGGGGAGAGGTCTGCAAAATAAACGTCGCCACGTTTTACAATCAAATGATTACCCCCCGCTAACTAAGCGTTCTACGGTGTGGTCAGCCTCTGATTCAGCCAAAAAAGCCTCCGATGCAATAGTAAGGTTAATTTTCGCCATTTCCATGTAACCGCGTCTCATTGATTCTGTAATCTGACGCTTCTTTCTTTCACGCAGATACATTTTTGTCGCCTGATAAATAAGTTCATTTCGGTTACCGTTTTCTTGTTTCACTAGGCCATCCAACTCACTTATTAGGTTTTGTGGTAATCGTACTAGAATTTCTGTTGTTGCGCTGGATTCAGACACAAACATACACCTCCACCAACTTGCCACCATATTCTATTCCAATCTTAATAATACCATTATTGTGATTGGATGCAAAGCTTAATCCAATAATTCTTACTTATTATCGGCATTTAGAAATGGTTTTTATGCACATGTTTTACAATGTTACCAAAATCTACATTCCATTACATGCATAAAAAAAAGAATGTACCAAATTCGTACAACCAATGTACTAATTTACCTACTAATCAAATACGCCTCGGCGTATTTGCGCCCAGATTTTTTCGAGCAAGCTCGAAAAACTTCCTTTGAAAATCTGTGGCATCCGCCGGAGGCTTTAACTTTATTCGGCAGGTGACTCTGCTGAATAAAGTTAATGTCTTAATAACGGATTTCTCACTTCAATTATTCTCTTATTTCTTAAAAAAATACGCGGAACGCGAAAACTTATTGTACAAGTGATCTCGTAATTGATTGTTTCAAGGGTCTTTGCAACGTCATCAACACTAATGAATTTATCGTTTTGCCTTCCAATTAAAGTGACTTTATTTCCAACCGGAATTTTCTTTGGAAGTCGGACCATAAATTGGTCCATACAAATACGGCCAATGATTTGACAGAGTTCACCCTCAACTAAGACATGAGTATTTTGTAATTTTCGTACCCACCCATCCGCATAACCGACCGGAACTGTTCCAACCCACATATCTTCATCAGCTGTAAAAGTTGCCCCATAGCTTACCTTTTCGCCTTTTGCAATTTGTTTCACATGGACGAGTTTGCTATGGAAAGAAAATGCTTGTTGAAGTCCGTATGGGAGCTGGTCTTCAATTTCTAGAGAAGGGGTCATCCCATACATTCCGATGCCAAGTCTTACTACATTAAATACTTTCTCTGGAAAACGGTAACCAGTTGCACTATTTCCGCAATGGATCATTTTCGGTTTGTTCGGTATCCACTCAAGCATTTGCGTGAATTTCTGATACTGCTGGACAAAATAGGAGGTATCCGTTTCATCCGCTGTTGCAAAATGAGTGAAAACTCCTTCAAGTTTAACTTGTGGATGTTGCTCAATTGTCTGAAGGACTGCTTGTATTTCATCTTTTTCTCTTACACCAAGACGTCCCATCCCTGTATCAAGCTTTAAGTGAAGGGATAGAGGGGCACTGCCATGATAGTTTTTAATTACCTCTTCTAGCCATTCTTGACTGTAGATGGTGAGCGATAGATCGTGTTCTGCTGCAATCATGACATCAGTTGGACGTGAGGCCCCAAGAACGAGTATTGGTGCATCAATTCCTCCATGACGCAAGGAAATACCTTCGTCGATAAAAGCAACAGCAAGATAGGTTGCACCCGCTTCAAGTGCTGTTTTTGCTACCTCAGCGTCCCCATGACCATATGCATTTGCCTTCACGACTGCCATAATATCTACTTGTTCTGGTAAAAAGCTTTTCATATTTTTTACGTTTTCAAAAATGCAATCCAAATCAACTTCAACCCACGTATCGCGATAAAAATGGGTAGAATCCATGAGTATACACCTTCTTAGATTAATTGCTACTATCAATTCAAATGCGCCATAGCGTATTTGCGCCCAGATTTTTTCGAGCCAGAGCTCGAAAAATTACCTTTTAAAATCTGTGGCATCCGCCGGAGGCATTAATATAAAATAGTTGGGTTTAAACCCGACTATTTTATATTAATTCGATTATTTATTTTCATTGTGTCCTTGTCAATGGAGTTTTTTTATTATACCCATCTTAACATATGACGGAAAAAAGAAAATATGTTGAAGAAAAATTGAATGTACAACAAAGACCCCTTTGGGTGGTCAAAGGGGTCTTACAAATTGATTATTTAAAAATCAATACCTTACCTACAGTTCCATCAGCACTTTGTCCAACAACCCGGAACTTTAGGCCGTATTTAGGAATATTACGTCCCGCATCCACATGTCCCGCATTTGTGTAATCTGTACTGTCATCAAATAATGGTGTGCGTTGTGTGAAATTATCTTTCATTGTAAATTGACCCGGGTAGTTTAAGAACATTTTCTCTGATTTATCTAAGCTAAATGCTGCATCATGGATTTGATAACGAGACGATGCAACAGCCTTATCGCTCCAGTACAGTGTATGCTGGTCAGCATCGACTACACCGAGGAATCCGTCTCCTGGGTGCATTCCAGTCCAGTTGTTGTCGTAGCTTTCATCGACATACCAGACCACTAAGCCTGGATCAAAGGACATTAAGCTTGCACCACGACGGATGTTCTTTAAGCCTTCATCGACACCATTATGAGATCTCCACTCTAATAAATAGTAGTGGTTTGTTGTATATTTACCATCATGTTTTTCAAAACCGTCTAGTGTAAACAATGGGTCATCTTCAGCTCCATCAGAGAACACTTCATTTCCGTCTGCTGTTACCTTTACATTATCTGCAAAGAAGCCATCTAGGTTTGTCGCCCAGTCTGTCATTGAACGGAATTGAAGTTGAATTTCCTGACCCTTGTATGCACTTAAGTCAATCGTTTCATGAACCCAGCCATCACTCGAACCGGTGTATCCAGGCAGGTTTTCTTTAATTGCTGGATAGCCGTCTGGGTCAAGAGTATCTGATGTTCTGTCGCTTGAAAGTGATGTCCAAGTTTCACCACTATCAGTTGATACTTGAACCATTGCATAATCCCAATCCTGTTCGATATTATACCATGCATCGAAGTCAAGAGATGCATTTGTCTTTCCTGTTAAATCAATTGTAGCAAACATTTTATGGTCTGCTTCATCACCTTTCCCACCATAGTACTCATAAGAGCCTTCAGCAGGAGTATTTAATACATTTAGCTTATCGGGCAAATCAATACGTACCGCATCATTGTTTGTACCTTTTGTGACCGCCTCATCAAGAAGTACTTCAGTACCCTGTTTTGTAATATCATCGGAATGTAGAGTCGTTCCACTTAACCAGTTCCCACCATGCCATGCTTGAAGCTGTTCCTTAGCATATGCACTCATTCCTGGTGGTTCTGTTCCTGGAATATCTCCAGCCCAGCTTCCACTTGCCATTACAGACCAGTAAGCAACAGCCTCACCGGAACCAGTATACTGAGTATCATACTCATCCGGAAGACCTAAGTCATGACCAAATTCATGTGCAAACACACCTGCTGCTCCATCCTCAGGCTCAATTGTGTAATCGTAAGCACCTAATAGTCCGCCAAAACGATCACTGTTAGACTTCCCACCTGGAACTGCGGTTAATTGACCGAGATTCCAACGGTGTGACCAAATCGCATCTCCACCAAGTGATCCACCACCTGCTTCTTCACCTACGCCTGCATGGATAACCATAAGATGGTCAATGATTCCATCCGGCTCATTGTATACACCATCTTCATCATAATCATCTCGATCCCAAACATCGTATTCACTTAAGTCTACATTTGGATCTTGTCCAGCCTTTGTTAGTGCTTCATATACTAACTCGCGCGGACGAGCATCACTGCCATCTGGAGTAGGATAATTTCCTCCATAATAAGCAGCTGGATGGTCCGCCGTATACCAACCCGCTACAGTTCCATCAACTGTATAACTTCCACCTGATTGTTGTTCATAGTATTGTTTCATGGATACTAAATTTTCTCCGTTTGGCCCTTTATATCCGTTTTTACCAAAAATCATGTCTTGGAAATGATCATGGGTATAATCTTCATACCACATATCCGTTTCTTCTTTTGTAATCGAGCTTTTTTCATAGTCAGGGAAGTCAATTGCGAGAACTAGAACCTTATCATGACGCACGTCGCCGTCATAGCCCTCTTCTTTGACTGGATCCACTGTATTTTTCTTAGCTTGTCCAAGCTTGTTCCCTTTTCCATTTTTTAAACCGTTGTCATTTACTTTATTTGCAGATTTTAGATTTGCATCAAGCCCTTTTGGCAGCTTGTCCTTTGTTTTGCCAGAGTTTGCTGCTTTTGCTTGCAGGTATTTTTTCAACACCTTATCAGCTTCTGCGGGGGAAGCATTTTTTGCGATTTTTCCGTTTTTCTTGAGCATTTCAATGAGTTTTTCGTCGTTTGCGATTCCTAAATCGACGGGTGAACCTTGTGAAGCTAGTTTTGAGGATACATCTGATGTGTTAGCGTTTGATGAAATGGCTGGACCTGCTAATAGTCCAACGCTTAATGATAAAGCAAGTGCTGTGGAATAAATCTTTCGTTTCTTCAATTTCATACCCCTCCTAATCATTCTTCTTTTCACCGTGGTTTTTGTCTGATAATTCCCCTGTATTCCATCTCCTTTCAACTTATTTAGACAAGCTGGCTTAAATAATGTACCAAAAAATTTCTCCAAAATTTGTTGAAATTCAATATCTAGAACATTTTTCGTTCGTTAAATTCTACTTTCTCACAACTACATCCGACAACATCCTTCGGTTTATGAAATAAATAGTTAAAGAATCTGTCGAGATTTTGAACAAAAAAAAAGGCGCAAGCGCGCCTTTTTTTGCGGAACATCCTGTAAGTCCGATCATTCTGACCTGTGTTCAAATATTTATTTCACGGATTTCTCTTGTACTGTACGTGCCACAGATATTAATTCCTCTTGTGATAACTCATCAGAAGCAATCATGAACTCCGCACCATTGTACGTCCATGAAATCGCTTTGTCTGTTAGTGTTCCTACTGTGAATCCAAGGTCAACAGGTTCACCGCTTAGTGAAATTGTTGTAGCGACCTCTGCAACACGTGCTCTTTCTTGGATCATTGTAAAGGTCTTCTCCCCTCCAAATGTCATGATCACACGTGTTCCATTTTCAGTTTCGATTTTCTTTTCTTCTTGTAGTTCAACACCAGCAAGTGCATCCTCTGATGGATAAAGAACTTCAAGCGGCTGCTTATCAACCTCTCCCATAACTGGGATTTCATTTAATGTAGCAGAAGACATATTCTTGTCTACATCAAATGCGGATTTATCAAAGCTCGCATCAAATTCTACCTTTGTGAATTCCACAAGCAACAATACTTTACGATCTGGGTCCATTACCTTTACAGATACAGGGGATAAGTCCTTCTTGCTGAAAGTGATTTCTTGCTTGGGTAGCATATTATTATTTTTGTAGTTTGTTTTTGTTTCAAAAATATATTGATTCTTTGTAGCAGTAAATTTCGCTTCTGGGTCTTCCTTCACATCATGCACTAAGGATTCAAATAAATAGGCTTGGCTGCTATTTTCCGGCCAATCGCTTTGGAAACGGAAACTCTTATTAAGTGCAGGTGTTAAAACAAACACGCCCTCTTCGTTACGTAAAATCATTTGGCTTTGATCTTTTTCTGCATTTTTTAGGTTAACACGATAGAAAGTTGGATCCTTATGCCAAATTTCCACTTCGTACACCTGTGGATCATTACCAGTTTGAAGCGTCATCTTTGCATCTGCTTTATAGCCTGTCATTTTTTGCACCTTTGCATCTAGTGCGCTAACCACATCTTCCTGTGACTTTTCCCCACAAGCCGCGAGCACAAGGGCAATGAGCAGCCCTAATAACAACAAAAATACTTTCTTCTTCATTCCTTCTTCAACCCCTTTGCCTCTTATCGCCTATTGGTTGAAACAAAGTGATTGATACACCTTGTCTCACCTACCACAATAAAATATATGAGGCAAGGTTGAGTAATATGCAGACTAGCTTGACAAGCTTTCAAGAATTACTTGTGCAACGGCATACTCTTTACTGTGAGTAATGGATAAATGAGCCTTATGGTTCAGGGGCTTGGTAAGGACTGGCTTCCCATTTTCATCTGATAAAGCCTCAATATCTAAAAAGCTTAAATTCCCGCCAATCCCTGTCCCAACAGCCTTTGAGTATGCTTCCTTTACAGCGAATCGCCCCGCAAGAAACTCAATTTGACGTGACTCTGATAAACGAAGAAATTTTTCTTTTTCTCGATTTGTTAAAATACGATCCACAAATTTTTTCTGTCTCTGTAAAACTTTATTAATTCGTTCAAGCTCTACAATATCTATACCTGTACCAATGATCATTTCAAAAATCCTTTCTTCTATATACAATCTTTCAATCATAAGATGGTACAAACTCTTCTAAGAATATAGTACGATAAAAAGAACCATCAAATATGACTTGGCGTATTTGCGCTCGATTTTTTTCGAGCAAGCTCGAAAAATTTCCTTTGAAAAATCGTGGCATCCGCCGGAGGCTTTAACTTTATTCAGTCGGGGCTGACCACCTCACTGAATTATTACTCTTGTTGCATTTTTTCACTAATAATCAGGGATAAATTATGAATAAAGTTAAAAGGAGAATAAAATTAATATGTTTATACGGACTGAAAGTTTTCGTCAATTTTTACGATTATATCCTATTATATCAATTATTATTGCGATTCATATCTTTCTATGGCTATTGGTCTTTTTGTCGCTTCCATTCGGAACGACACTATTGCAGCAAATGATCGGGTTTAACTTTTTGATTTCCGAGGGGGAATATTGGAGGCTTATAACACCAATATTTGTACATAGTGGGTTTGGGCATATGCTGTTTAATTCATTCTCACTTGTCCTGTTTGGGCCTGCTTTAGAAAGCATGTTGGGTAAAGTCAAGTTTGTCATTGCTTATCTGTTAACCGGGATTGCTGCAAATCTGGCAACCTTCTACATTGAGCCATTGGAATTTGCCCATGTCGGTTCATCTGGTGCAATTTTTGGATTGTTTGGGATTTACTTATATATGGTTGTGTTCCGTAAGGACTTAATCAGCCAAATGAACTCCCAACTAATTATCACTATTCTAGTAATTGGTTTAGTCATGACTTTTATCAATTCAAATGTAAATATTATCGCCCATATCTTTGGTTTTCTAGCTGGGGCAATTGTTGCACCACTTTTTTTACCGAAAACCTCCAGCGGGTCACAAATCATCATGGCAGGTGATTCCTCCTATCGACCACGAATGAGGATTCCAAGACAGTTTCAATTAAAGCATATCTTTTGGCTGATTATTATTATTTTAGTGATTCTCGGAATTTTTCTTTAACAACAATCAAGGAGCTAAAGTGATCTTTAGCTCCTCTTCTTATTCGACCGTAATATCTTCTGTGATTTTCTTGCTGCGATTTGTATACCATTCCCAAATGATCCAGCAATCCGATTCATGTAAATCCTTAACTTCAAACCCCTTGCCTGCTATGGTCGATTTAATAAAGGTTTTAACTGAACCAAGCTCTTTTTTCTTTTGTAAAAACGATTGTTTTTTGTCTAAGGATTGAATTCTTTTTTTATGATGAAGAACGGTTATTTTACTAAAAAAGCGAAACTGAAGGGTTAGCTGATTGTCTTCCATCTTCCAGCCTGCAACTTTATAGCGGCTATGACCAAATAATGCCCCAATTGGCAGTAGGACTAGAGCAAGGTAACCCCATGAACTGAAAACATAGGACAGTGTAACAATGGCTGGAACGAATATTAGAAATGGCAGCATTCCCCTCACCATATATCTCCACTTTGCCTTTGATGGTACGTAGTTTTCAACCTCTTGCATCTGATAATCCGGAACAAAATGCCCTAATAAATCATTAATCGCTGCTTTTTTAACTAAAGGAAAAAGCACTGTTGAAAAGTCTTCCCCCTTATCCAGCGAACCACCTGCACTTTCAATATAAACTGTTGCATACCCTAACGGCTGTCTGATTAAATTTTCGCCAATGCGAATTGCCTGAATCCGTGTTAACGGAATGGTTGTCTGTTTTTTTTCAATTAAGCCCCTTGAAATAAATAGCTCATCATCACGTTTTACAACTGTAAAATTGGCATAGCGTAATGTCATGATTAAAATACCAACAAACCACGCGATCAATAAAAACAAAGCGACTAATACGATAATATAGAATAATATCGATAGACTGACATATTTTTCGATTGTATTATATAATTTTTCAAATGGTAAGTATTCTGCAAATTGACTCAGGAATGCCAGTACACCAGAGATGACAATTCCGATTCCACCAGACGTGGAGGCGAGAACCAGCAGCTCCTTTGATGTAATTTGATAGGTAACCCTTGTATGCAGTGTTTCAGTTTCTTCTACCTGATGGTTTTTTGATCGTGATAATAATTCACGTAATTGATTAGCTTCCTCTTCTTTGATGGCAGTCAGCACAGCCTCCGCCTGCATACCCCCACCAGCTGTTTCTACCTGTAGCTTTACCAATCCAAAAATCCGTTGAATAATGCCCGCCGAAACATCGATCGTTTGAATGCGTTCAATTGGGATAAAGCGTTTTTTACGGATAAACACACCATATTCGATACGCAACTCTCCATTTTCGATTCGGTATGTATAGCGATACCAATGTAAGATTCCGAATACTAACATTAACAGGATTACGGCCGCAGCACCTAAAAAATAATACTTCCCGAAGTCATCCCCAGGTCCTACAAAAAAAATAAAAATGAACGGAAGGAGCAGTTCCTTTAATTGCTTTAAGAAACTTAAAAATCCCGCGACTGGATGCATTCGACGTTGTTCAAACATCATCTTCATCCACCCTTGCTAATCTTGAAATGGAATCACGCAATTGGTCCGCTTCCTCCAAATCAAGAGCCGGTATTGAATGGACGGTTGCTGCTGTTGAAATGGTAACAGTCGCTAAATGATGTTTTCTTAGTAACGGGCCTTGCTGTGTATCAACGTGTTGGACACGGTTCATTGGAATAACCGTTCTTTTAACAATTAAAACACCACGTTGCAGATCAATTTCATGCTCATGTACTTCATATCTCCAACGCTTCCATTTGAGCTTTGGCAAGATGATAATTGTTAAAATCGATTCGAATATAGATAAGACAAGAAGAATTGCAAAAATCCAATATGGCCAATCAAAAATGATCGTAAGTACTAAAGCGGCAATGGTCATGACCCAGCCAATCAACGATGTGATAATTGCTGATGTTTTCCATACTGTTAAGGCACGTTCACTAATTCGATTTTGTGGAATGTCTCTCATATCCAACCAACCTTTCCCCTGTTGGAATATTTTTCATATCAACCTTCTCAGTATAAATGATTTTTTCGAAATATTAAACAATCAAATGCGCCTTGGCGTATTTGCGCCCAGATTTTTTAGGCCCACACGATGTGGGTCACAAAGACGTTGCCACAGGAGGTGGCGTTCTTAGTCTTTGATCTTATTGCTCGAAAAGTTTCCATTGAAAATCTGTGGCATCCGCTGGAGGCTTTTTATTTTATTAGCTGGTATTTAAACCCGGCTAATAAAATAAAAAAGCAGTGCACAAACTCGCGCACTGCTTTTTACTACTATTCTTCGTTTTTACGGAAGTTGCCGCGTCGATTACCGCCACTTGATGAATAACGATTTCCGCCTGAACGTTCGCGTCCGCCTGATCTTTCACGCCCGCTGTTTCCACGTCCGCGATCACGGCTTCCACCTTTATAACGACCACGGTCACGTCCGCCACGGTTATTATTGTCTCGGTTGTCTCTCTTCACGCGAAGAGGTGCTTCTTCAGTTAGCTTAATCGGTGTTGCATCTGGCTCTTTCGTCATTAACTTAATTGCAGCCGCAACAACAGAAACTGAATCATGCTCTTCTAAAAGCTCTTCAGCAATTCGTGTATAGTAAGATAAATTATTAGCTTCGATTGTAGACACGATTTTTTCCATCGTGATTTTTTGTTGCCCTTCTAAAGCCTCATCTAATGTAGGTGGCTTCATTTTATCCATTTTACGTTTAGTAATATTCTCTACATTTTTGAGTTGACCAATTTCACGAGGTGTTACGAAAGTCATCGCCATACCAGTTTTTCCAGCACGACCAGTACGTCCAATACGGTGGACATAGCTTTCAGGATCTTGCGGGATATCAAAGTTATAGACATGTGTAACACCGGAAATATCAAGACCACGTGCTGCAACATCGGTTGCTACTAACACTTCGATAGATCCTTCTTTAAATTTACGTAAGACAGATATACGCTTTGCCTGAGTAAGATCACCATGAATTCCTTCTGCTGCATAGCCTCTTAAAGTCAACGCTTCAGAAAGCTCGTCAACACGACGTTTTGTACGTCCGAAGATAATCGCAAGTTCTGGTGATTGGATATCTAGTAAACGAGTTAATACATCAAACTTATTCTTCTCTTGTACCTCTAAGTAGTATTGTTGGATATTTGGTACTGTCATTTCTTTTGCTTTTACTTTTACTACTTTAGGGTCTTTCATGAAACGCTCAGCAATGCGTTGGATAGGTCCTGGCATTGTTGCAGAGAAAAGCAATGTTTGGCGCTCTTCCGGCACTCCCTTTAGGATCGATTCAATATCCTCAATAAAGCCCATGTTTAACATTTCATCCGCTTCATCAAGTACCACTGTTTTTACATTTTGAAGCTTAAGTGTTTTTCGATTAATGTGGTCGATTACACGACCTGGTGTACCAACAATAATATGTGGGTATTTTTTTAGTGAACGTATTTGGCGAGAAATGTCCTGTCCGCCATAGATCGGTAAAATACGGACGCGGTTAAAGTGACCGATTTTATGAAGTTCTTCCGATACTTGAATCGCAAGCTCACGAGTTGGTGCAATGACAATTCCTTGGATGTTGTCGCTTTTTACATCGACATTTTCAATAAGCGGAATTCCAAATGCGGCTGTTTTACCTGTTCCTGTTTGGGCCTGACCAATTACATCATTCCCTTCGAGTGCTAATGGAATCGTTTGTGATTGAATGGGAGTTGCTTCTTCAAACCCCATTTTACTAATTGATTTCATTAGATCCTGACTAATCCCTAGTTCGTTAAATGCTGCCAATTTTTTCATACTCCTTTTGTTAATCTTATTTGTACAATGACAAAATTGACTTTTAGACGGGAAATCTTGTATAGACACTGGGCTTTCGCCTCGAAAAAATACTTTTTTATGCTGGATACCAATGATTGCATCATGACCGCAAAACCTACACATGATGATTATTTGACATAGGTAGGCATCTGCCTAGTATTTATAGTAGACCAGAATCGAATTCTGCTTAAAAAAAGGACATTTTCCGTGAAATAACGGAAGTAATGCCCTCAGGGTTCACGTCCAAAAGGTTAATAAAAGGGCGACCCAATGGGTTAGACGAGCTATGCCCTTTTTAACATTGTAGATGTAATCTTACCACTACAATGTTAGAAATGCAATAAATCGCATTTTCCAATGATTAGTATATACATTCTGTTGATGTTTCATGTAAAAATATTTTTGAAATAATTGTAATCTTTTTGTAACATTTTCTGTTTTGAAACGTACTAATAAGTAAGAAGTATTTTGAGGAGGTTTTAAAATGGACAAGCTATTCAATGAAAAATCCAACTTTATGAAAGAATTATTCGCTTACTCCTTAGGAATCTTACTTACGATGTTACTTATACTGCCTTTTATTAACTAGAAAAAGCTCGGCAAAATCGGCGCCGAGCTTTCTTATTTTTTAAAAGCAAAAATGACTTCTTCAAGTTTCATTCCTCTTGAACCTTTTACTAAAAGGATGTCCCCATCTGATAAAAGTTTTCGTAATGCTTCAATTAGCTGTTGTTTATCCTGATAGGAATCTACTCGCTCTTGTGGAAAATGTTCCATTGCACCGCTGGCAATATACTCGCCTAAGGCACCATAAGTGAATACATAGTCAACCTTATCTGGCTGAATGAAGCGACCCACTTCCTCATGGTATTCATTTTCCTTGTCTCCAAGCTCCAGCATGTCACCTAACACGACGATCTTTTTGCCCGGGGTTTCTAAATCATGCACTAAGCTAATCGCAGCTTTCATGGATAACGGGCTTGCATTATAGGCATCATTAATTAATTTTATTCCGTTGATGCCCTCAATTAATTCCAGTCTCATATTTGTGATTTTAATTTGTTTTAAGCCACTTTCAATTTGGTCCCAAGAGAGTCCGAAATGGCGCGCCACAGCTATCGCAGCCATCGCATTATTCACATTATGCTTTCCAAGGACTGGCAGGTAAAATTTTTTCTTTTCCTGCTCGTTAATTGAAAAATAGGTACCCTCGTTTTTCTGTATGATGTTTAAAGGATAAAGATCGTTTTGCTTTGAGGCACCAAAGGTTATTGTTTGAATGTTCATTGATTGAACTCGCTTTGTTAGAAGAGGTTCATCCCCATGGTAAATGAGTAATCCTTCGTTTGACAGGCCGTCCACGATTTCAAGCTTGGCCTTTGCGATTCCTTCGCGGGAGCCGAGGTCCATCATATGAGATTCACCAATATTCGTAATCACTGCGACATCAGGCCCTGCTACTTTTGTTAGAAGTTCGATTTCACCGAAAGCACTCATCCCCATTTCAAGCACAGCGACCTTGGTATCTTCTTTTAGTCGTAAAATTGTTAAAGGTAAACCAATATGATTGTTTAAATTACCCTCTGTTTTTTGAACACTTGTTGTTGTTGATAACACCGCTGTTACCATGTCTTTTGTGGTTGTTTTTCCATTGCTCCCTGTAATGCCAACGACTTTTATGGATAGCTCATCACGGTAGCTTTTTGCAAGAGTTTGAAGAGCTTCTAAAGTGTCATTCACATAAATAACAGGAATTTGCTGTGGCGGATTTGGCTGATCACTCTCCCATAGCACTGCTGCTGCACCATTTTCGATCGCTGCATTCACAAATTGATGGCCATTAAAGGTGTCACCGATGATCGGTATGTACAGATTTCCTGGTGAAATGGTTCTTGTATCAATGGATACACCTTCAATCACAACATTTTGGTGTTGTGGGTCGAGCTTTTCACCATTTGCCATCTGTTCGATTTGGGCTAAAGTCTTTTTTATCACAAGGTTCTCCCCTTTTCATGAAGAAACACTATTCAGTTGGGAGAATAGTGTTTCTAGTTTTTTAGATGGTGTATTTGATCGATTGTTTTTCCGTATGGCGTTCGATTGCAAGCTCAACTAATTTTTCAATTAGCTCTGGATAGCTTACACCAGCCTCCTGCCATAGTAACGGGAACATGCTAAAAGGTGTAAATCCAGGCATGGTATTGACCTCATTAATAACGACTTCTCCTTCTTTCGTTAAGAAGAAATCCGCTCTAACTAATCCCGAGCAATCAAGGGCTTTAAATGCTTTAACAGCTTCTGTCTTGACGTTTTCATATTGCTCCTCCGTAATATCGGCAGGGATAATAAGAGCTGTATCGCCATCTTCATATTTTGCTTTATAGTCATAAAAGTCTTTCTTTGGTACGATTTCACCAACAACTGAGCAGCTTGGATTGTCATTACCAAGGACACCGATTTCGATTTCTCGACCAATGATTGCCTCTTCAATGATGACTTTTCGGTCAAAAATGAATGCTTCTTCAAATGCTTTTTCAAGACTTTCGCGATCTGTCGCTTTGCTAATTCCAACGCTAGAGCCAAGGTTTGCAGGTTTGACAAAGCAAGGATAGCCTAGCTCTTCTTCAACCTTATCATACGCTTCTTCCGGATTTTGTTTCCATTCGCTTCGAATATAGGAAACATATTTTGCTTGAAGCAGTCCTGCTTGGGCGAAGATGTTCTTCATGATTACTTTATCCATACCTGCCGATGAAGCCAGGACACCATTACCCACATATGGGATGTTAACTAGTTCAAGCAATCCCTGAACCGTTCCGTCCTCTCCGTTTGGTCCATGTAATAATGGGAACACGACATCAATCGTATCCTGTTTTGCCGATTGCTGCGCAGGGAAAAGCTCCGAATTTAAAGATACAGGTGAAATCGGGGTTCCCGCTTCCTTCAGTACTAGTTTCTTTACGTCATCAACAGGGCCTGTTAATTGATTTCCCCGAATCCATTCGCCTTCTTCCGATATATAAATGGGATGAATATCATATTTTGAGTGGTCTAATGCTTTTATTACAGCTAATGCAGTTTGCAAGGAAACCTTATGCTCCGCTGATTTCCCTCCGTATAGCAAGCCTAGTTTGACTTTCATTAAGCTTCCTCCTAAAAAATCAATATACCCTAAATGTAGTTTTGAACATCTTCTTTATTTTAACATTAACGCTTTTATATTATATAACAATTACATAACATTTCTATAATTTATTACATCCGTCTAAAAAAGTGTCTGTCTAGGCTTGCATCTAAAATTTTTGATTTATGAAATGGCTGTGGAACATGATTTCGGGTTGATGTTTTATAATAAAAATGCGATGAATGAGGGAATTGCGCGATGATGGTCCATAATTGCGTTTTATTTTGGATAATTGCGCCTTCCCGAGGCAGAATTGCGCTTTATTTTCATTAATTGCGCGATAGCCAGCAATAATTGCGCGATACGGACTTTCCGTCACCAAATCCAAATCAAAAAGCCTTGACGAATGACCGTCAAGGCTTTTACATGTTTATTCAAGGGCGCTGGCGCTCTGGCCAATGGCGATAATCTGTTCTTGTTTGATGATTTTTTTAATTTCAAGTGATTTGATATGGTGACCGTCCATTTCGACGACGCGAAATTCATAATTCCCGTATGGAATTTTGTCGCCAGGGTGAATGTCAATTTGCTCTGTTAAAATCCAACCGCTAATTGTATCCACATCTGTATCATCAATTTGTAATCCAAACAGGTCATTGACTTCACCAATTAAGACTTTCCCATCTAAGATGGTTGTGGTCTCATTAATTTTTTGGATTGCTGGTTTTTCATCGGTATCAAACTCATCGCGGATTTCTCCAACGATTTCTTCGATAATATCCTCAACCGTCACTAATCCGGAAGTCCCACCATATTCATCGATTAAAATCGCCATGTGAACGCGTTCTCTTTGCATTTTTGCCAATAATTCTTGAATTGGTATAGATTCGATGACATGGATAATCGGTCTTGTATAATCCTCGATTGTTTTTTCAGCTGAACCGGTACCTGTCACAACATCCGTGAGCAGTTCCTTTAAGTTAATCAATCCAATGATATGGTCTTTATCCCCATCAACAACTGGGTAACGCGTATACTTCTCACTCGTCATAATCGTCAATATCTCTTGAACTGATTTTTCCTTATCAAGCGCGATGATTTCGGTACGAGGGACCATGACTTCCTTTGCTACACGATCATCAAATTCAAAGATTTTATTTACATATTTATATTCAGACTGGTTAATTTCACCACTTTTATAGCTATCAGATAAAATAAGTCGCAACTCTTCTTCTGTATGGGCAATATCATGTTCTGAAATTCTCTTATAGCCGAATAATCCTGTTAATAAACGAGCAGAACCATTTAACAACCAAATGAATGGGTACATCAATTTATAGAAAAGGATTAATGGTCTAGAGAAAAACAGGGTGATTCTTTCAGCCTTTTGAATTGCGATGGTTTTCGGCGCAAGCTCCCCGACGACTACATGTATAAAAGTAATGATCAGGAACGATAACGTAATAGATAAAACAGTTGAAAAAGAATCCGGTATATTTACCATACCGAATAACGGATGGAGTAAAGCTTCAAATGTTGATTCTCCAAGAAAACCAAGTCCTAAAGCTGTTACCGTAATACCTAACTGACACGCGGATAGATATTCATCCAGGTTTGAGATGACAGTCTTAGCAGCAAATGCGTTTTTGTTCCCTTCTTGTACGAGTTGGTCAATACGAGTACTTCTTATTTTAACAATCGCAAATTCCGACGCCACGAAAAAGGCAGTTAACGCAATCAAAATTGCAACCAAGACTAAATTAAATATCTCCAAATAGTTTCCTTACACGCCATAGGCGAGTAAGGATTACACCTCCTAGGTAGGTAAGTTTTTAATGTTATTTATACAAGGTATTTGTGACAATGATTTTTTATTCTTTTTGAATGAATTTTTATTCTACAAGTTTCATAACTTAATAGTCTTTGATTCAGGTAAACAGAACCATAATTAATTTTGCAAGTGCGACACTTTGTGAGGACATTTTGTTCATCACAAAGTTCTGCTGTTCTTTTGAGAGAGACTCAATCATTGGCTTCATTTCCTTCAGCTCAGATTCCAAATATTCCATTCGCCTTGAAAGAGCCTGTGTGTATTTTAAGACTTTGTCTTGCTCTACACGATTTGATTGAAAAAGCTCCACCTTTTCCTTGATTTCAAGTAAAGGAATATTTAATTCCTTATACTGGGCAACGAGATGAAGGGTTTCTACTGCTTCATCATTATAGAATCGATAGTTCGAGTCTGATCGTTCAGGAGTTAAAATACCCAGCTGTGTGTAATAATCAATCGTCCGCTTTGATACATTTGCTTCTTTTGCTAATTCTCCAATACGGTATAACTTCCCAACGACATCACCTCTTCTATCAGACTTCTATTCTTCTATTATATGTAAAATAAACCGTACAGTCAAACGTGACGGTTCACACAAGTACGGTTTGCTCGATTTAACTTTTCTTTTGTCCCGGAGCAGCTTGGGTTTTCAGGCTATAAAGGCCGCCCTTTAAGTGGGATAGTTTCAAAACCTTATGCCTTCTTCGTAAGGCTTTTGCAGCCTGCTTGCTCCGTATTCCTGTTTGACAATATAAAATAATTTCCTTGTCTGTTGGAATTTCAACCTTTCTTCTTTTAATTTTCGATAAAGGTAGATTGATCGCCCCTTTAATATGGTTTGTTTGGTATTCAAAAGGATTACGCACATCAATAAGGGCAATCTCTTTTGGTTTTTTCATTTTTTCTTTAAAATCTGCTTCCGATAATTGTTCAAGGTTTTTTACTGGTCTAAATGAATCGTAAATTATAATCACAAAAATAATCCCTAATCCAATTTGCACCAATGTCATTGTATCCATTTTTCAACATCCTTTTTCCTACGCTTCATTTCCTTATTATAATCGAAAACGGAGGAAACAAAAAATCCCGAGTGACATTACCTCCTTTTTGCGGTAGAGTAGACAAGAAAAATGTTTTAGTGATTGGAGAATCTACAAAATTGGGGAAAGCTAAACGGTTCCTAGCTGGTCTGGTGTTTATCACCTATACATTATTTCTTTTATATTGGATGTTTTTTGCATATTTTCGGACAAAGGGCGGGGAGTTTCGGTATAACCTAACACCTTTCTCAACAATAAAAAATTACTTTACCTATTATGATCATTTTCCTTTTTATATCTGGATCATTAATATTGCAGGTAATATTGGTGTTTTTATACCATTTGGGATTGTGCTTCCAATCCTTTTTCCAAAGCTCTCAAATTTCTTTTTGTTCTTTATTGCTTTTATCTTCGGAATTTTCTCCTTGGAATTCCTTCAGCTTATTAGTAAGCTTGGAAGCTTTGATGTGGATGATATTATTTTGAATACGGTTGGGGCTGTGATTGGTTATATCTTGTTGCAGATCATCAGGTTAAAAAATCGACGTAAAAAAAGGAGATGAGGTTAAATACTTTGGCGTATTTGAAACCTCGTCTCCTTTTAGCGATTAACTGATGCTGCCATCCGTACATATGTATGGCGTTTTCCGCGAATTGCAATTGAATAGGTCATAATATTTTCAGGGATTGCGATGCCATGAAAGCCAGCATCTCCAATATGGTAAATATCCGCACCTGCCATTTTACTTGTTAACGCAATTTGACGAATCGTTGCTTCATCGGCACCCTCTTGGCTTGTACCGATTGTTAGCATCACCATTGCTCCCTTTGAATGAACAAAACGGACATTCTTTTCTGTTGTTTCAAGAGTGATTCCCGGAACTGTGCCAGGTGCAGGCATTAAAATAACATCCGCCCCTGCATCAACAAAGCTTTCTAGTGCAGTATCTGATATGATTCCACTTCCGGATTCATTGGCAACTCCGGCACCATGCATTTTTCCAGCAATAATAAGGCCTTCACTTCCAAAAACTTCACGTGCCTTCTTAATCGCTACAACAATTTCATTATTGGTGACACCTGTTTTTGGATTTCCCGTTAAGCACACAAAATCAAACCCGAGTTTTTTCGCTTCACTTAAGGATTCTTCTGTTGCCAGACGTCCTTTTGGAAGTTGACTTAATTTTTCAAGCTGCTGTGCATTTGGGTCCACAGGCTCTAAATTTAAGCCAATTGGTCTGCCTGTAAGCTCTTTAAGCTTTTCAACAATAGATTCTCCCTCTGCGGCTTGAAAGCCTTCTACAAAAGGAGAAAAAACATCAAAGTAATTGAATATCAAGAGATCGGCACCAAATGCAGATGCCAATTCCGCATTTGTTACAGCAGGATAGACAGGCTGAAAGGAACCAATTACCTCTGATAAAATAATCCTTCCTTCAGAAGCCTTAATGGATTGTTTAAGATCTTGTCCGTTCATTTTTTTAAAATCTGAGGCCGTACAATCTAAAAGCCGTTTCATGATGAGTCCTCCTCATATTATGATCGAACCATTTCTACCCGATATTTATACCGGTCAGCACGGTAATAGGATTTTACATATTCAAGTGGCTGCTGATCCTCAAGCTGTGAAACTTGTTGGATATAAAGGATTGGTGCGCCCGCTTTAATCCCCAAGATAGACGCCTCACGTTTATTGGCGGTTATAGCCTCCAACTCTTGTGTCCCGGATATGATATTGAGTCCTATTTCCTCAACATATTTAAAAATGGACTGTTCTGCTGTTTCCCATGTCAGGTCAGGAACAAGATCTGCTGACATACAAAAAACTTCATAGGCAATCGGTTCCTGATCTGCAAGCCGCAACCGCTCAATTTGATACACTCTGGACTTTTCTTCCACGTTAAGGCGGGAAGCGATTAAAGAGTCTGCTTCTATGACCTTAAAGCTAAGAACCTTTGTCTCGGGTTCCAGCCCTCTTGAACGCATGTCCTCGGAAAAGCCCGTTAATCTCTGAACATTCTTTTCAAATTTCTTCACTGTCACAAAGGTTCCTTTGCCTCGAATCCTTTGTAAATAACCTTCATTCACAAGATTATTGATGGCTTGTCGCACGGTCATCCTGCTGATTTGGAATTTTTCTGCATACTCTCTTTCAGATGGAATCATGTCGCCAGGCTTTAACTCTTTGTTTTCAATTTTTTCCCGAATTTGCAGCTCAATTTGAAAGTAAATAGGTACTGGTGAACTCTTCTTTATCACGAGCAAAGCCCCTCTTTTTTTCATCATCCACTAATGAAAGTGCCTCTTCATCTGCAATAATCGTTACGTTTGGATGATTCTTTAAAACAGTAGCTGGAACCGCTTCAGTGATATTCCCGTTAATCAGTTTTTCAACGGCTTCAGCCTTTGCTTTTCCGGATACAAGTAAAAGGATTTTTACACTTTTCATTATTGTAGAGATTCCCATTGTAACAGCATGTGTTGGTACTTCATCAATGCTATTGAAAAAGCGCATATTTGCTTGTCTTGTTGATTCTTCAAGTTTGACTGCACGTGTCACAGAATCGAAAGACGTACCAGGTTCGTTAAAGCCAATATGACCATTTACTCCGATTCCAAGTAATTGAAGATCGACCCCACCTAAATCAGATATGATTTTTTCATACTTTTTACCTTCTTCTTCAAAATCCTTTGCCAACCCGTTTGGAACATGGGTATTGTCTTGATTAATATTAATATGTGAAAACAGGTTCTCCATCATAAAATGGTAATAACTATTTGGATTTTCCTTTTCAATGCCTAAATATTCATCTAGGTTCACTGTCCGGATATTCTCATAAGATGTATTATTTTGCTTGTAATCTTTGACTAATTCCTCATATGTCCCAACCACAGTGCCGCCAGTCGCAAGACCCAATACCGAGTTTGGCTTTTCCTTTACTTGATGTGAAATCATGGCTGCTGCCAATCGGCTCATTTCTTCAAAATCTTTTACAGCTACTACTTTCATCTATAATTCCTCCCTTTTTGAGTAAGCAAGTTCTCCACGACAAAATGTCATGATTACCTCTAATTGATTGTTCACTATCACAATATCTGCGTCTTTACCCGCTTTAATACTACCTTTTCGATCAAACACATTGATTTGCTTTGCAGGGTTAACAGCTGTCATTTCAGTTATGTCCTGAAGAGAACAACCAGTGAATTCCATCATGTTTCGAACCGCATCATTTAATTTTAAAATACTTCCAGCTAATGTTCCATCTTTTAATACAGCTCTTTCCTCATTCACGATTACCTCTTGACCACCTAAGTCATACATTCCTGCACCAAGGCATTTTGCACGCATTGCATCGGTTATAAGTATGGAACCCTTACTCCCTTTATTTTTATATGCAAACTTCACCATTTTAGGTGCAATATGAATTCCATCAACAATCATTTCACATTTTACCTCATCATGTAAAAGGACAGCTCCCGCAACCCCTGGCTCCCGGTGGTGTAATCCGCGCATACCATTATACAGATGTGTCGCGTGGGTAACTCCTGCTTCTATTGCAGCTTCAACTTGTTCATATACGGCATCTGAATGGCCGATGGAGGCAACAACGCCTGTATCTTTTAAATGAGATGTTAATTCTAATCCTCCTGGTTCCTCTGGTGCTAATGTCACAAGGCAGATATTGTCACCTGATAAGGATTGCCATTTTTTAAATAGCTCCACATCTGGGTTAATAATATTACCTGGATGTTGGGCACCCGCTCTTTTCGGGGATAAAAATGGACCTTCTAAATGGGTACCCAATATTTCCGCATGTCCCGGATGTTGCTCTGGAATGAAATCAGCAATATTACCGATTGCGTTCTCAATGTCCTCTATTGATTTCGTCATCGTTGTTGCGAGAAAGCTAGTGGTACCTTCCTTTGGTAACGTTTTGGTCATTGTCTCTAATGCGTCAGGCGTTGCGTCCATCACATCCGCACCGCTTGCTCCATGAATATGCAGATCAATCATTCCTGGCAGCAGTGAGTAAGATTCATCAAAGGTGATGACTTCGTCCTGTTTACTTGCTTGGAAATCAGCCATTTGGCCAACCCTCTTTATTTTTTCTCCTTCGATTTCAATAAATCCTTTTTCTATGATTCCATCTTCAGAAAAAATGGTTAGGTTTGTTATAAACATGTCAAAGACTCCTTTTATGTAACTTCCTTTAAGTATATAGTTTAAAGGGACTAGTTGTCTATACCACCATATGGTTTATTAGTTTACTTTACTTTACCCTTCTTATTATAAAATTATTGTGTTTTCCTTGTAAAATAAAATAGGACCGCCCGTATGGACAGCCCTATTCATTCTTACTTTTCGTTACGAATTTTATGGACCTCGTCTGCAACAAACTGTACGTTTGTTCCTACAATAACTTGAATGCTATTTTTACCAACAATATTAATTCCCGGAACTCCAGTTGCTTTAATTTTTTGTTGATCGACTTTATCCATGTCTTTTACTTCTAAACGTAGACGAGTCACACAGTTATCAACTGATGTTACGTTCTCATCTCCACCTAAGCCCTCATAAATTTGAGCAGCCATTGACGCGAATCTAGATTTACCATCTGCTTGTGTAGTTTGTTCAACAACTTCCTCATCTTCCCGACCAGGTGTTTTAAGATTAAATTTCACGATTAAGAAACGGAATAAAACATAATAGATAACCCCTATTACAAGACCTTGTACTAATAACATCCAAGGTTGATTTGCGATTGGATTTCGCAGACTTAGGAAAAAGTCAACAAACCCTGCACTAAACGCAAATCCTGCGGTCCAGTGAAATGTTGCAGCAACAAATAAAGAAATACCAGTTAGCGCTGCGTGAACAACATATAATGCTGGTGCTAAGAACATAAATGCAAATTCAAGTGGTTCTGTAACTCCAGTGAAAAATGCTGCAAATGCCGCTGCCATTAATAATGAAGCTGCTTGTTTCTTTCTTGTTGTTTTGGCTGTGTGATACATAGCAAGTGCTGCAGCTGGTAAACCAAACATCATAACTGGGAAGAAACCAGCTTGATATCTACCAGTAACACCCTTTTCACCTGCTCCGCTTAAGAAATTATTGATATCGTTAATACCTGCTACATCAAACCAGAATACGGAGTTTAAGGCATGGTGTAAGCCTGTTGGAATCAATAGCCTGTTAAAGAATCCATATAAACCAGCACCGACTGCTCCTAAGTCAAGGATACCTTTACCAAAGGCAACCAATGCAGAGTAGATCACCGGCCAAATAAATAATAGCAGTAGAGATCCAAATAACATGGCAATAGATGTCATAATTGGAACAAGTCTTTTACCACTAAAGAAAGCTAATGCATCCGGTAATTGTACTTCACTGAAACGATTGTACATAATCGAAGCGATAATACCAGAGATAATCCCGATAAATTGGTTTTCAATTTTTCCAAATGCAGCATTTACCTCAGTTGGGTCAATCCCTTGAAGCATTGCCACTGTGTTTGTTGCAAGTAATGTTGTAACTGTTAGATACCCAACTAAACCTGCTAATGCAGCTGAGCCATCCTTGTCTTTTGACATTCCTAAAGCGACACCGACCGCGAAGAGAATGGCCATATTATCAATAATAGATCCACCCGCTTTAATTAGGAAAGCAGCGATTGGGCTTCCTCCACCCCATCCTTGTGGGTCAATCCAGTACCCAATACCCATCAGAATTGCTGCTGCGGGTAATACTGCAACCGGTAACATTAATGAACGACCAAGTTTTTGAAGATACTTCATCATGATGATAATTCCTCCTTCTGCTTTTGTATTTTCCTTCTATTCTTTGGTCCCCTAACTTTCAGAAATAAAACATTTATGATAACAATATAGGCAACGCTTACAGGTTAGTGTAACCAAAAGAAAGGAAGAATAATTACCGTACTCATTTTAACACCAAGGGGTTTAGTTGTCTATACCACTCTAAAGGAACCTTTTACAAAAAATCATCATTTTTATCTACTACAATATTACTAAAGGCGTATAGATGAAGGGTTTCCAATATATTACACTTAGAATAAACCATTGATTAGGAGGTATTCCATGAAACAAGGTGATATGGTTGTCTATAAGAACGATTTGTATGAAGTTTTGTACGTGTATGAAAACGGAATGTATGAGATCAAACAAATGGAATTCCTATTCAAGGTCGAGCTTGTAAACGAGTGTGATCTCATTCGGGCTGCTTGTTAAAAACCGTGATTCCTCCTTCCCTAAATAGATGTTTTTTAAAAAATCCATTGTTTTTTAACAATGGATTTTTCTTTGTTCTTCTATATTTTTTTTAAAACTGCACGAACAGGACTACCATCTGCTCCTTCAATCGGAAGTGGGAGTGCAATTAATTCATAATCACCTGGTTCCACATCATCTAAGACAATCCCTTCAAGAATATATATGCCATTCTTATGTAATTGATGATGGGCTTGTAAATCTTTACTATCCAACTGATCGACAGATGGTGTGTCAACACCAATTAATTGAATTCCATTTTCGGCTAAAAATGAGGCAGCCTCTGGATTTAAGCTTGTAATGGCGCTTGGAAACTGTTTTCGATTAAGCCATGAATTTGTGCGGATTAACAATCGTTTCACACCAGATAATTCAAATCCTGCTAAGTCCTCAATTCCAATTTCCTTTTTACCGGATATTTCTATCACTTTTGCCTTTCCCACATAAAGGTCAAGCTCTAGTTCCTGCACCTTTTTTCCTTCATTGTCAAAGTGGTAAGGCGCATCAATATGCGTGCCAATATGGGTACTTGTCGTAATTTTTCCTACATTTACTGTTGAATCATTATCAATTGACCAAGATAATTCGAAATGAAATGGTGTGTCGTTCGGCCATTCTTGTGTTTTTTCGCTTAAAGGCTGTGAAATATCAATGATTTTCATTTCCTTCACCTCAAATGTTTAGGGATTTTTTTCCTTCTTTTATTTTACTTGATATCGATGCTGCCGTTAAGCCCCTCAAGCAAGAGACTCTCTTTTATTACCACCAATACTTTATTTATCGGGGTAGCAAAATATAAGAGTAAATCGAATTATGCAAAGGAGGAATTTAGATTGCAAAGATTTACAAAAACAGGGATAGCGATTATTGGGTCTGCGATGCTTTTACTTTCTGCATGCAATTCAAACAATGCAGCAGACGATAATAACCATTCAGCAAACGTAGAAAGTGTAAATTACGGCTATATAATGAAACAAGACCGCCCTTATCGCACGACAATGTCCAGCGATAAATATCCACATACAACGAGTGTTCAGCATGCACAAGGTGAACAGAAGTATTATCGTTTCATCAACAAAAAAATTGTTGTGGGTACTCCAAATGGCAATGGTACAAATGTAGTTCCAAATGGAAACTTTCATTGGGCAGGCGGACCAAATAATGCGGCACCAGCGCCAAACAACAATATTGCTCCGGAACCAAATTATCCAACAGGCCAAACACAACCTGTTGAACAAAATCGTCAGCCTGCAACACAACAGCCAGCTCCAACTCCAGCACCTACCGCTGGAATTAGTAATTTCGAAAAACAGGTAATCGACTTAACAAATGCACAGCGTTCGAAAAATGGCTTACCTGCACTTAAAGCTGATACTGGGCTAGGTAAAGTGGCAAAGACAAAAGCAAATGATATGCAGCAAAAAAATTATTTCTCCCATACGAGCCCTACTTACGGATCTCCTTTTGATATGATGAGGGATTTTGGGGTATCGTTCAAGACAGCCGGTGAGAATATTGCCAAAGGACAAGCTTCACCAGAAGCTGTGGTAAACGCTTGGATGAACAGTGAAGGACATCGCAAAAACATCCTGAATCCAAACTTCACCCATATCGGAGTTGGCCACCAAGCAAGTGGTAACTACTGGTCACAAATGTTTATTGGCAAATAAAAAAATGGGGCAGACATTCTACGTGTCGCCCCTTTTTTCTGATTACTTTTTAATTTTAACAAATTTACGTTTTCCAACCTGAACGATCATATCATCTGTAATTTCCACTTCCAAATGAATATCCTCAATTTTTTCGCCATTCAATTTGACCCCGCCATTTTGGATCATTTTTCGTGCTTCCCCTTTGGATTTTTGGAGCTCCAATTGAACAAGTAAATCAATGATGGAAATGGAGTTTTCTCCTGACCATGTCACTTCTGGGAGATCTTCCGGAATGACACCTTTTTGGAAGACGGTTTTAAAATGTTCTTCAGCCTGGCCGGCCGCTTCTTTACCATGGTACATTCTCACAATTGTTCTTCCAAGAAGCATTTTGGCGTCACGCGGGTGAAGTGTCCCATTTTCGATATTTGCTTTAATCTCATTCTTTTCTTCAAGAGATAAGTCTGTGACAAGATCAAAGTATTTTGCCATCATTTCATCTTGGATAGACATTGTTTTTCCGTACATATCATTTGGCGCTTCATCAACACCAATGTAGTTCCCCTTTGACTTAGACATCTTTTCGATGCCATCAAGTCCTTCTAAAAGTGGAAGAAGAATGACAACCTGCTTTTCTTTGCCAAAATGCTCCTGTAAATGTCTTCCCATTAATACGTTGAAATGCTGGTCATTACCGCCTAATTCGATATCACTTTCCAGCGCTACAGAGTCATAGCCCTGCATAAGCGGGTAGAAAAACTCATGAAGTGAAATCGGCTTCCCTGTAGCTAAACGCTCTGAGAAATCATTTCGTTCAAGTAAACGAGCAACAGTGATACTTGCCGCTAAGTTGATAATGTCTTCGAAGTTTAAGGCAGATAGCCATTTAGAGTTGTAGTGTAGCTCTACTTTCTCCATATCTAACACTTTTCCAAACTGTTCGAAGTATGTTGTCGCATTATGCTTTACTTCTTCATCTGTCAGTTGCTTTCGAGCAACGGATTTACCGGTTGGGTCTCCTATTTTACCTGTAAAATCACCGATAAGAAGCTGGATGACATGTCCATTTTCTTGGAATTGTTTTAACTTGTTTAAAACCACAGTGTGGCCTAAGTGAACATCTGGCGCGGACGGATCAAGTCCTAGTTTTACTTTTAATGGTTGGTTTGTAACAATGGATTTGGCAATCTTTTGTTTTAGTTCATGTGCAGGAACAATTTCCTGAACACCATTTGCATAGATGTCAAACTGTCTTTCTAGTTCTCGTTTTTGTTCATCTGTTAACTGTTCGATAAAGTTCTCCATTTGGTTTTCCTCCTGGTCATTATATATTTAAAGTGTCATTTCTTTTACGGAGCTTCCTTATTCCCCCCCAAAAAAACATAAAAAACCACGCCCCTAAAAAAGGGACGTGGTTGCACGCGGTACCACCCTTGATTGAAGATATGTATCTTCCGCTTCATTCGAATAACGGCTCGTCCGTTCTTTGTTAATTGCCAATTGGGCGTTCACAAAGAAAGCTCAAGGAGGTAATTCACATTTATCTTTGTTCCGGTTTTCACCAACCACCGGCTCTCTGCTTCAGGGAGATAAACTGCTACTTATTCCTATCATCACTTAACTATTTAATATATACAGGTTATTCTAACGGATAGTTCGATAATTAACAAGCAAAAATCCACTTCCTATTTCTTCACAGAAAACAGAAGTGGACTTTATGCACTTATAAGTGTTCTTAGAATTTAAGCGATGACAAGTCTTATTTTATTGTCAGACGGATCCTTTGTAACTACGACCCCATCCTCTTCTTCTACATATGCGCCGATTTGCTTTAAGTTTTCGACGGTTGATTGTAACGCATTTTCGTTTGGCAGTACTAGTGTAAATTGCTTTATTCCTGCACTTTTTTCAGATGGTGCAGGTGCCCCTACGCCATTCCATGTGTTAAGTCCAATATGGTGATGGTATCCGCCAGTTGATATGAACAATGCCATTCCGCCATAGCGGGTTACAACATCAAAACCAAGTCCTTTTGTATAATACTCCTCAGTCTTAGCTAGCTCAGATACATGCATGTGAATATGTCCCATTACTGTTCCTTCTGGCAGTCCGGTCCATTTTTCACCATTCGCTGCCGCAAGTACACCTTGGCCATCAAGTGGTTCTGTCACCATTTTCACTTCACCGTTTGCCCATTCCCACTCTGTGTCGGGGCGGTCTGCGTAAATTTCAATTCCATTTCCATCTGGATCATCTAAATACAGAGCTTCACTCACGGCGTGGTCAGATGCGCCAATCGGTACATTATTCTGAACCAAATGATAAAGTACTTTACCCAGATCTGCTCGTGTTGGTAAAAGCAAAGCAAAATGATAAAGGCCGGTTTTGCGTGGCTCTTTAGGTGTAATGTATTCTGGCTGTTCAATTGATAATAATGGTGTTTTTCCATCCGAAGTTAGAAGCGCCTTTTTTTCAGACTGCTCTAATACTTTAAATCCAATGGTGTTTTGATAAAATGTTAAAGAACGCTGTAAATCAGTTACCTTCAATTCTACAAGACCTACAAATGTATATGGCGGGCGTTGAAATTTCATATTCGTGTGCCTCCTAATGTTCATTCACTTACTTTATGTAAGTAATTATATTTTTGTAATTATATTATGTCAAGTATGTTTATTATTTCTTACAATTTGCTATAATATATTAAGAGGGGTGAAAGAGTTATGAATACGCATATAATTTGTCCTAAATTCGAAAAAGCTATGAATTTGATAGGTCAACGATGGACAGGACTTGTCATTTACCAACTTCTTTCCGGCCCGCAACGGTTTTGCACGCTTGAATCTTCAATTGGAATCAGCGGAAGAGTTCTTTCGGAAAGGCTTAAGGACTTAGAGAATCAAGGGATTATAATACGAAATGTATACCCGGAAACCCCAGTACGTATTGAATATTCTTTAACCGAAAAAGGGGTGGCCCTAAAACCTTTAATGGATGAAATCCAAAAATGGTCGCAGGACTGGGTTGAAATTAATAAAACAGCTGAGTAAAGCAGATTGTGTACATTGCAATCTGCTTCTTTATTTGTACGCCTCAGGTCTTATTTGGAAATATATCGGTGGTGCGTTACATCATTCCCTTTCTTCTTTTATGATAAGGATAGAATAAATGATAAAGGCAGGTAAAAAAAGTGAAGAAAATATTCATTATATTTTTCATTCTAATTGGGGTTTATCTTGTGATGACAAATCTGTACCGTATTCCTGGGCTTCCATTTGGGAATTCTGGAGACTCGGTCAAGGTTACGGACAAAATTGATGAGATTGAAATCGATATATCATCGATTAGCACAACTGTCATCCCTGAAAACCGGGAGAACGTGAAGGCCGAATTAAAAGGAAAAGGCGAAGTGCTCGTTTCCAAAAGCGGGGATACTATAGAGGTCACCTATGAACGTGGATTTTTCAATTTTGGTTGGATCCCTTTCTTAGATCAGTCAAAGCTAACTGTGTATATCCCTGAAGATTACGACCAAGATCTATCACTTAGAGTCGGTTCCGGCCACTTGGAATTTGATGGTGCTCCAATGGAGCTAAACAATCTTTCGGCGGATGTTCATTCTGGTAATATGAGATTGCAAAACCTTTCCTCTGAAACATTTACACATCATGTCGCTTCAGGGAACTCTAGAATTGAGGGGCTTACCACAAATAGTGGAGAAATCGATGTTCAATCCGGTAATGTGACAGTGGATGATTATACAGGGAAACTTGAGGCAGAAATCCACTCTGGACGATTAAAAGCAGCGATTTCAGATCTGACAGATTCCATTGATGCTAGTGTTAGTTCCGGACTGCTGGATATTGATCTCCCAAATGATGCAGACTTTACCTTAACAGGTGAATCAAATAGCGGCTACATTTCCAATGATTTCACATTGGATGACTCAAAAAAAGATAAAGGGTCTATTGTAGGAAAACACGGTGCCGGAACACATAAGATAAATATTGAAGTAAATAGCGGAAAAGCAAGTATCCGATAAGGTAAAAGCGCCCATTGCTACGGGCGCCTTTTTTAAAATAATTACTGACAAAATTTTCAATCTATTTTATTATTAAAATAATAAATGAATACCTAGGAGGTCTAATCATGAGTATTGCGCTTATTTCCGATATACACGGAAATATGACAGCACTTGAAGCTGTACTTGAACATATCAAAGATCGTGGAATCAAGACGATTTTTTGTCTTGGAGACCTTGTAGGAAAAGGGCCAAACTCATCTTCGGCAGTTGACCGGATTCAAGAGGTGTGTGAGGTTGTGCTTTTGGGGAATTGGGATGATTTTATTCAAAATGAGCATCCTGATGAAGGGATTAAATGGCATCAAAAACAACTTGGTGAAGAACGGCTTTCATACTTAGGGACACTTCCCTTTCATTATGATTTTTATATGAGCGGGAAATACATTCGGCTATACCATGCCTCTGCAAAAAGCGTCCACCACCGTGTTGTCCCAATGATTCATTCCGATGATGAAAAAAGGGCCATGTTTGATCTATCCGAATGGATTACTCCGTTAGAGGAGAGAACACCAGATATTATCGGGTTTGGCGATATTCACGCTGCCTTGATTGAACCCATGGATACGGAACAAACCCTTTTAAATGTTGGAAGTGTTGGAAACCCTCTTGATACAACACAAGCCACATTTGCGATTTTACATGGGAAGTATCAATCAAAAGAAATCGGACCACTTTCAATCGAAATTGTTCGTCTTCCATATGATGTTGAAAAGGAATTAAAAATTGCAGCGGAAACAGGATTGCCATCATTTGATATGTATGCAGCGGAGCTTCGCGAAGCCGTTTACCGTGGATCACCGAAAAGGGAAAAATAACTAGTTCGTGAAACTTGCATCAGTGAAAAGAATCAAGGTAAAATAATAAAACAAACGAAATTTACACGTATAACTATCATAAATATAGGATATAATGTTTTTAATTTTTTCAACCTCTATATAAATATAAAACCCTGAGAGGAGAATTACCATGACTGCCAATAACGAATCCAAAAAAGAGATCACGGTTAATTCAACTGTCCAGTTAAAAGGGATAGTGAAAGCAATATTTAATGATTCCATTCATGTGCAAATCGGAGGAAAAATCATTACACTTCCCGCTTCAAATCTTTTAAAGCAAAACAAAACTCCATTGACCTAATAACAGGAAAAGGAATACCACGTTAATTGGTATTCCTTTTTTGTATCATAGAAAAGGGTTATAAAATCGATTACCATCATGGAATGTCACAATCATGGAGATTATTAATATGGCAATAAATAAAACTACTGTTACATAATCGGCCATTTGGAAAGCGCGTAAACTATACCATGTACGCTTCTTGTATTTTCCGAATCCACGCAGTTCCATCGCATTACTGATTGTTTCTATTTTGTCCAGACTCGATAGGATTAAAGGGATGATAATGGAAGCCACATTTTTTATTCGCTTATGGAACCTCTCATTTTTAGACATATCAATCCCTCTTGCTTGCTGAGATTGTGCGATGTTCCAAAAATCCCTTTGGATCTCCGGAATATAGCGTAATGCTAATGCAACCGCATATGATATTCGATAACTAATACCAATGCGATTTAAGGATGCAGCAAACTCACTTGGATGGGTCGTGACGATAAATAATAATGCTGCCGGAATAACCGTAAAATACTTAAGTGTAATATTAAACTGGTAAAACAGCTGCTCAAGTGTAATATTATATCTTCCAACAAACTCAACTAACACATGGCTCGTCCCATATATTTTCACACCCTCTTGAGGTGAAAAAGCATAGATCGCAAGGTTATTAATCAACAAGAAGAATAAGATGAACAGAAGTACAAACGATATCTCTTTGAGCTGAATTTTAGAAACCAGGAAAATAATGATGCTGAACCCAAATAAAAAAAGGAGAATACGTGTATCATATGTCAACATCGCAGCAGACGACCACAGAATAAAGCAAATAAGCTTTGTTGCACCAGTCAGTTGATGAACCGGTGACTTTCGTTCAATATAGGATAGCATCTCTACTGCCATGTCCTGCGTACCTCCTTATCGTACACAATAAATCGTTCAACAAATTCAAGTGGTTCCTCTATACCCGCTCGTTTTGCCAAATCGAATAAGGACGTTTTCTTTAAGTTTGCTTGTTTAATAATTTCGGAGTCTGTTAGTACACTTGCAGCAGATTGGTCAGCAATCTTCTCTCCATTCGCTATCACAATTGCACGTGGCGTATACTCTAGCATAAGGTGCATATCATGTGTAATCATAATAACAGTGATCCCCTGCATGTTTAACTCGATGAGAAATTCCATAATTTCTGTGTAATGACGAAGGTCTTGCCCGGCAGTTGGCTCATCCAGAATAATAATTTCCGGCTCTAATACTAGAATAGATGCTATGGTCACACGTTTCTTTTGTCCAAAACTTAAAGCAGAAATCGGCCATTTTCTAAATGGATAGAGACCACAAACCTTAAGTGTGTTTTCCACCCGCTTTTTAATCTCATCCTCAGGTACACCACGGATCATAAGACCAAGTGCAACTTCGTCATAAATTAAATGCTTTGAGATCATATGGTTTGGATTTTGCATAACCATCCCAATCCGTAAAGATCGGTCCTTGATTGTATCATTTGTTATATCCTGACCAGCAAAAAGGATATTCCCAGAGCTCGGCTTTTCAAATCCGCAAATGAGCTTTGAAAGGGTGGATTTCCCAGCACCATTTTTTCCAACGATACTTACCATCTCACCCTTTTCAATCGTAAAAGATACATTTCGAATCGTTTCTCTTCCTTGATGATAGCTAAATGAAAGATGGTCTAGTTCTAAAATAGGTGAAGTCGTCTCTCTCTTTTCCGGTTTTTCTGCTTTTTCAAACCACTCTTTTAATCGAGCTTTACATGCGTCCACATTAAAAGAAGAAAGATGTGCCGGCTTCATGTCCTCTGTTATCTCAAAGCCAGCATACTTTACTGCTTTGACATACAACGGTTCACGAATATGTCTTTCCTCTAAAATTGGTCTAGACAACAGCTCATCCGGCTTCATATCACCAACAATTCTTCCTTCGTCCACAACAATAATTCGATCTACATGCCGATATAGAACATCCTCTAATCGATGTTCTATAATAACTACTGTTGTGTTCGTTTCTTTTTGAATCCGATCGATTAGGTCAATGGCATGCTGTCCTGTCGCGGGGTCAAGATTTGCTAATAGTTCGTCAAAAAGGAGTATATCTACTTTATCAACCATAACCCCTGCTAAAGAGACCCTTTGCTTTTGTCCACCAGATAACTGGTGGAGGGAGGAATGTAAATAATCCTCCAAATCCACCATTTTCGATACTTCCCCAACTGTCTCAAACATACTCTTCTGTGGCAAGCAATCATTTTCTAAAGCAAAGGCAATATCTTCCCCAACAGACAGACCAATGAACTGTCCATCCGGGTCCTGTAAAACAGTGCCGACCATTTTAGATATTGTGAAAATATCCAAATCCTTTGCTTCTTTCCCCATAATCCTAAGGCTTCCTTGAATATTTCCCTTATAAGAAAAGGGAACAAGCCCGTTCATACAATTGCCGATTGTACTTTTCCCTGACCCTGACGGCCCTACAATTAATACCTTTTCGCCTTCAAATATTTTAAGATTAATCTCCCGAAGAGTAGGCTCTGCTTGGCTACGATATGTAAAGCTATAATTTATAAATTCGATAACAGGTTTTTTCATCATGCTACTCTCCTAAACAAACCATAAACTACTTTTCTATTTTACAAATCCTTCGTTAAACTTCCGCTTTGACTTCTTGTTTTTGCATAAGCCACGATTAAAATTGTACCAATGATTCCGACCGTGACCATGTTTGCAATCCCTGCCCCAATTCCTTGGACATACACTTTATTTGCCGGTTCAGCATAAATCCATACATCCAATGTTGGCGCAACAACAAACCAGCCAATGGCTTGAGCAATTACTTGAACAATATTAAATGTTACAATTTTCTTTGCATTAATAATGCCTGATTCAATATCAATCTTGTTTTTAGCAAGCCCAAATAAAAATCCAACAAGCATCGAAACAATAACCCAGCTCCACCAAATAGAACCATACGAAATAGCATCATTTAAGGCATGGCCAATCAATCCAATCAATGCCCCTGCGATGGGACCAAACACTAAGGCCATTAAAGCCAAAAATGCGTATGATGTTTGAACGGTCGTATTTGGTATTGGTGTTGGAATTGCTGCAAACTTTGCTAAAATCACAAAAACAGCAGCCCCAATTCCGATTGCAACAATGGTTTTAATCGATAAACTTTTCATAAATCTCATACCCCCTAATTTTTTGGTTTGAAACAAATGTTAATTATAAATGATTTTTGGAACTTTGCGAATATTAATTTTCCAATTAGATCCTGTTTCAATGTGATAAGCTTTAGCGAAAGATCCTTGGTTGATGGCTACCCCCATTTTATCAAGGGAATTAATAAACAATAATGGTTCTCCTAAATGACTGTCTGCAAAAGAACGTCCGTATGTCATAATATTTTTATACACCTGACGTGTATCGTTTTCAATCGTTACTTCGAAATGATCCCCATGCTCTACTTCAAGTTGTTTAAAAGTCTCACGTTCAATATTCGTCCAGAGGTTACCAAAACGAATATCAAGTATATCGATTGTACCTAAAACACTATCCTTTCCAACCGTTGCCTCTGACAGCTGTAACGCGACAAGTGAATCAACCGGAACACTCGGACCAACCTCGTCATATGAAATGACACCAGCTGCAAGTCTTGCTGCCGTGTAGACATATACATCTCGACCATGGAATGTATAAGATTCCCCTGAAAAAGGTAAGCGATTTGTGCTTTCATCAATGATTCGTACCTCTTTAATCCCAATTTTGTTCTGAATATGTGTAAGTGTGCCATTATCTGGTGTCACAATATATTGGTTATTTTCTGTCTTCACTACAATACTGCGACGATCTGAACCGACACCTGGGTCAACAACAGATACAAAAACAGTGCCTTCTGGCCAATAGGAAATTGTTTGATACAGTCGATATGAGCCTTCCCAAATATTATATTGCGGAATGTCATGAGTTAGGTCAAAAATTCGAAGTGTTGGATCCACTGAAACTGCGACACCATACATTGCGCTCACTGCCCCGTCACTTAAGCCAAAATCTGTTTGCAAAACTAGATGATTTGTCACAATAAATTCCTCCATTTTTTGGGATAAACCCTTTTTTGAAAATAAAAAAACCACGTCATTATCTATTACGATAAGGACGTGGTTTATCTCACGTGGTACCACCTTAATTCACTGTTTGCTCACACAAACAGTCTTTGCAAGTACGCAGGTCTATTTAAGCCCGTATACTGTGGTATTGATAACGAGTACCAAATCTCGCCGGAACCTACTCATAACCAATGTTACTTTCAGCACGAAACTCAGAGGCCATTGTTCAGATTTGTATTTTCGCTTCTTTTCAGCTACCGAAGCTCTCTGTGTAAAATAGCTAAATCCTACTTTTTCTCTTCATCGTCTTTAGTTAAGGTTGTATTCTAATGTTGAAAGTAATTATATCTGAACTTTTTTTTAAAAGCAAGGAAAAGTTTTTAGAATATTTCCTTATATCATTGACTTCTTTAAATTCCGTAAATAACGTTGGCGAATTAACACAAAGTAAATCACTTGTGCAATTAAAAACACGATTAAGACTTGAATCACTTCTGTGGCAATGGACACCTGGAAGAAGCTTTGCAGGGCCATAAAGGCAAAACCACTATGGACGAAAGCAACAATAATTGGCACAAAGAACAGCAACGCGAGCTGTCGTGTCACGATTTGACTAAGCTCCCCGTCGGTTAATCCCACCTTTTGAATCGTTAAATATTGTCTTGCATCATATTCTAAATCCGCATATAACCTAAAGTATAAGAAACTTCCTGCTGCTAAAAAGAATACTGCACCGATAAGTAAGGCAACGAAGAACATCATTTGATACATACTTACCGTCTTCTCATGGATTGTTCCTCTTACAACGATTGCAAATGGGTCTTCTTCTGTCGCAAATGCAAAACCTTCTTCTGCAAGATTTCCTATTAATCCGTTTGTCTTTCCAATTTCATCCGTATAAAAACCTGTATAAATTTCCACTCTTTCCGGCTTTAGCTTTTCATATAATTCATCACTGACAATAATCCCCGTGTCCTGAACCAGTTGAAATGGGAAAACCACATGCTCTGATAACTCCATTGGCTTAACCTCAATTCCATCCTGCTCGAGCACGTACCTATCCTCACTTAAATTTTCAATAGTCGATTGTCTTAAGCTCAGAGTTTCATTCCCCACAAGTGATTTTTCTTTAAAATCATAACCTGCTGACTCCGAAATTGCTTGATAATTAGAAAAAGAAATCACCTCAAGCTGCTCTGCAGGATAGGGATATTTAGATATAGCTTTAGCTACCTTTACTACCTTAATTGGCACCTCATTTGAAGTATAGGTCAAACCTCTTTCTTTAAGCTCATTCTTGATTTGACCAAGGTTTTGCTTGTGAACGGGATCTTCATTTTTCGCAAGATAACTAACCTCTGCGGGATATTCCATTTGTGTTTGTTCAGTAAATACTTTTGTCGAAGCAAGGGTCCCCACCGCACAGAACGCAACTGTCGAAACAATGGTAACCATGAAGAACATTCTAGCATTGTCCTTAATCCGATAAGCAAGATTTGATACAGTTAGCAAATTGGTTTTCTTCCAGAAAAAGATACGATTCTTTATTAAAAGCTTTACAAAAAATACGGAAAGCTGAGTATAAAAGAAATACGTACCAACGATTGTCATTGCGATAACTGGGAGCATTAGGAAAATTAATGTATATGGTGTAGCAGTTGCCGCTAAACAATAGCTTACAATCAGTAGGATCGCAGACAATATGGACAAAAGAATAGATACCTTCGGTTCTTTTTTCGGCTTTTGCCCTGCTTGAAATAAATCAATTAATTTATTTGATCTTACCAGGAAGGTTGTAAATAGTGAGATTATGAAAAACAATACCAAAAATGCACAGATTGTTAACGCTAATGCCTTTCCGGAAAAATAGAATGGAAGCTGCTCAATCCCGATCATGTTGGCACCAACCATTAAAAAGAGCTTTCCAGTAATGAGGCCAAGCCCAATTCCAACGATGATCGCACCAATGCCAATTAACATATTTTCTAAAAAGACCATTACGTTTAATTGATGTCTGGTCATTCCGTGCATCATTAAGATTCCAAACTCTTTTTTACGCGTTTTTAAGAAGGTGCTCACAGAATATAACACAAATAAAAACGAAAACACATACATGATAAATTCGGCAGCAATCATCATTTGAACTGCAAGCCCAGCAGTTACACCCTCTTTAATATCAGGGTGGAAAATAAATAGTGCATAGACAAAGAAAATCAAAACGGAAAAAGCACTACTAAAAAAATACGCTGCATAGGTTCGTTTATTCCGAACAACATTTTTAAAGACGAACTGTGGAAAGGTCAAGGCTGTCCCCTCCTAACAATGCAAGCATATCAATAATTCGCTGGAAAAACGCCTGACGGTTATCACCACGGTAAATTTCGTTATATAGTCTGCCATCCTTGATAAAAATCACGCGATGACAATAGCTAGCGGCGACAGCATCATGTGTCACCATTAGAACCGTAGCCTTATCCTCCTGATTAATTCTCGAAAAAGTTTCCATGACATCCTTTGATGATTTTGAATCCAGATTTCCAGTCGGCTCATCGGCAAGTACAAGTGATGGACCATGAATGATGGCTCTTGCGATTGCTGCACGCTGCATTTGACCACCTGAGATCTCGTAGGTTCTCTTTTTTAAAATTTGGTCAATCCCAAGCTTTTTTGCAACCTCCAATAGCTTCCGATCCATATCTTTTACACTTGCACCATCAAGCGTAAGGGGCAATACAATATTTTCCTCGACCGTTAACGTATCAAGCAAATTAAAGTTTTGGAACACAAACCCTAGTTCATGACGTCGAAACAATGATGTTTGTTTTCGATTTAAGGTATGGGGATTTTTTTGATTGATAAAAATTTCTCCAGAAGTAGGCTTATCAATCGTTGCAACTAAGTTTAATAGGGTTGTTTTCCCGCTCCCCGATGGACCCATGATCCCAACAAATTCCCCTTTTTCAACAGAGAAGTTAATCGTCTCTAACGCTTTATGTGAAACCTTTCCACCGTATACTTTTTCTATCATCTTTACATCTAATACTGGCATTCTCTTCACTCCCTGAATGGAACTTATAGCTTTATTCTAACCATGTCCATCACCTCAAACCATTTGATAGACTTACAATTCGCTTACAGTTTTGTAAGGTTAGAAGAGAATACGTACAGTAGTGCCTTCGTTATGTACGGAATCCATTTCAATCTGGTGGCCAAGCTTTTCACATATTTGCTTCGAAAGATAGAGCCCCATTCCAGTTGATTCTTGAAAGCTGCGACCATTTTCTCCAGTAAAATACGGATCAAATACGCGTGGTAAATCACTAGATGGAATGCCAACACCTTCGTCCCGAATTTCTAGTACTTTATGAACCCCATGTGTATAGCTTTTAAAATATAGCTTCGCATTTTCCTTTGTTGTATAACGAATGGCATTTGTAATGATTTGCGTAATGACAAATGACAGCCATTTTTCATCAGATGAAATCATCATTTCCTTGTCTACTTCAATCACCGGAAATACCCGATTACGAATGAATAAGCGTTTTTGGCTTGAAGTAACGGAACGAACTACATTTTCTAAAGGTAAGGTTTCGACGAAAAAGTCCCGCTCAAAGGTGTCTAATCGAGATGTATAAAGGACCATCTCTAATCCTTTCCGAAGCCGGTCCACCTCATCACCAATCGCTGCAAAACGAGGGTCATCCCCTTCCTGAACCAGCAAATGAATCACAGAGACTGGCGTCTTCATTTGGTGCACCCATTGATTGATAAATTGAATATGATTGTCTAGTCTTTTTTTATAGGTATGTAAGTCTGTACGATAAAGACGAAATTGACTATCCAATAGCTGATTTAGTTCTTCTGACAACAGTGACGCTTGAGGAAGGGGAGCAAACTCATCAAGTGACGTGAATGGTTCTTCTAAGCGTTTGTAGAAACTTCGATTGGAATAAAATCGATATACTAAATACCCAATCAACAATACGGTGCTTAGCATTGCTGCATAAAGGCTTACCATTAGATTTCGATAGCCATCCAACCAATAAACGATAAAAATGAGTACTAATTGTGCGAAATATAAAAAAAGGAGAGGAATGTGATCTCGTAAAAAAAGCTTCATTCTCCTTTCCCCCAGGTTTGTAATAATCGGTACCCCTGCCCTCTAACCGTTTGGATTGCACGATCAATATGTAAGGCAGCAAGCTTTTTCCGGACCCTTGTGATATATACATTTAGAGTATTGTCATCGACAAATGCTTGGTCATCCCAAATCTTTTCTAACAAACTATCTCTGCTAACGACTCGTTCCAGCTTTTTCATTAGTTCATCTAAAATAATTGCCTCCGTATGGCTTAGTTCGACCTGATTTTCAGCTAAAGAAAGAGTCAATCGTTCGACATCAAGGGTTAATTCACCGATTGTGACTGTACGGTCGCTCCCGGGACTCGCATATGAACCATATGCCCTTCGCAGCTGGCTGTTGATTTTTGCAGTCACGATTTCATAATCAAAAGGCTTTGTAATATAATCATCGGCTCCATTTTCAAGCGCCATTACTTGATCCATTTTCCCATCGCGTGCCGAAATAAATAAAACCGGACAGGTTGATTTGCTGCGAATCTGGCGACACCAATAATACCCATCAAAACTTGGTAAATTCACGTCTAATAAAACGAGATGTGGTGCGAATTCATTAAACTCCGCCAAGACTGAGTCGAATTTTTCAACCGACCTCGTTTCAAACCCAAAGCGTCGCAAATGATCTTCAAGTAACCGCACCAGCTGCCGATCATCCTCAACAATGAAAATTTTAAACATCCGATTTCTCCTCCAAGCCTTTTTTAAAATTGTATCGAATTAGGAAATTAAAGGAAAGCGAAAAAAATTGGCCCCTATGGAACCAATTCTCTTTAGACGTCTCTTTCTGTGGTTGTCGGTAATTCAATTTGCTTTTTGCGATTTAGGAATTTTATTTTTGACACAATCACATACATAAGAAACGCGGACAGCATGGCAAGTATTGCACCTACCAAAACATCTCCAGGATAATGCACACCCACCCAAATACGGGAAAGGCCAACTAAACATGCAAGTGCCATCCAAAGATATCGGCCTGGCTTCTTAAATAAGAAAAGGGAAAAACAAATGGCAAAGAAGATCATCGTGTGATCACTGGGAAAAGAATTATCGACTGCCTTTTCAATCAATTGATTTACATTTGGCAGTTCCGCAAATGGCTGGTTATTGGAATGGAACATTCCTGCTACTCTTCCAAGCAGTATGGCTATACCTACTGAAAGCAAGGAGCTGATCACCATGACTCGGTCTTTAAAGAAATAGATAAGCACCACAAGGATAAGGACATACAAAGTGTAATTTGCGATTAAAATCATTGGAACATCCAAGAAGGGTAATTCCTTACCTAACCCATTAATTCGATAAAAAATATCCGTATTTACATCCAAAATAACTCCCCCTTTAAAAAAACATACCTAGACTATACATTTATTTTAAACATAAAAAAATCGATGCAGCTTACTGAACATTACAATTTTGTAAGCCACACCGACTATTTATCAACTATAAAATGGGGGACAAAAGCCTTGAGATGGATTCTTTGAATTTAATATAAGCTCCTCTTTTTCCATATTCCGCATATGTTAGCAGTTTCGACAGCTTAATATCGTCTTTGAAAATGGCTGTTAGCTCCTTTGAAATGTTCTCATCATATAAAAAGGCATTTACCTCAAAATTGAGTCGGAAGCTCCTTACGTCGATATTTGCTGTACCGACGGAAGATATCTCCTCATCGACCACAAGTGTCTTTGAATGGATAAAACCATTACTGTAAATATAGACATTTGCCCCAACAGGAAGCAATTCCCCAATATGCGAAAGGGTTGCCCAATAAACAAAAGGATGATCCGGCTTATCCGGGATCATAATATTCACTTCCACCCCTGAAAGGCATGCCACGCGTAACGCATCCAATAGGCTTTTATCAGGAATAAAATACGGTGTCTGCATATAAATTGATTTTTTAGCTGAATAGATCATTTTAATATAAGCATTTTTAATCTGCTCAAAATCTGTATCTGGACCACTTGTCACAATTTGAACCCCAACATTGCCAAGTCTGACATTTTCAATTGGAAAAAGTTCAGGATCATACATAATATCAAAATCACGAGATGCTTGATTCCAGTCTAAAATAAAACGGACCTGCATCGTGTCAACAGCCGTTCCCCTTATGCGCAAATGGGTATCCCGCCAATATCCAAACCTGGAATTTAGGCCTAGATACTCATCCCCTACATTGAAGCCGCCGACATAGCCAACTTTTCCATCAATAATGACCAATTTCCGATGGTTTCTAAAATTCATCCGCAGATTAATAAACCTTAATCTTGAAGGAAAAAATACCTCGACAAGGCCACCTGCTTCACGAAATTCTTTGAAAAACCGTTTCGTTAACGTTCTAGAACCTAACTCGTCATACAGAACGCGGACAGTAATGCCTTCTTTTACCTTCTTTGTTAAATGAGCTATTAATTTTCGGCCAAGGTTATCATTTTTAATAATATAATATTGCAAATGAATGGATTCTTTTGCAGCCTCAATATCTTCGAATAAACGTCGATATTTCTCTTGCCCATCTGTAAAAACCTCTACTGCATTATTTTTCGTAAACAACGCATTCGCATTGACAAGGTTCATATAAATGAGGTCTTGATTATCCTGTGTAATTCGATTGTTAAATAGGAACTTTTGTGTGCGCAACAGCTCTTTTTGCCTCTCAAGCACCTCTTCAATTCCGCTCTTTTTTAAGTCATCCCACTGAAACAGATGGTCACGTGTTAAATTACGGCCAAGGAGCAAATACAAAATAAAGCCAGCTACTGGAATGAAAAAAAGGACTAATAACCATGCCCAAGTTGAACTCGCATCTCTTCTTTCACGAAAGATGACGACAACGGCAAATACAATGTTCAAGACCAAAACCAACCCTAATAATAATGATGATATATTTACCATATTTCCCTCTCTCACCCGATTCATTCTACATTACAATATACTATATTTCAGAATGTTTATAAAACAAATCGCTATTTTCACGCCTTGGCTTACTAATAGGGGTTCTATTTCTATTCTATACATGTTATTTTGATACTATGGTTTTTAGAAAGCAAAAATGAATAAGACCAAGAAACCTGGCCGTTTTTTAATGGCCAGGTTCCTTACCTAATGAATATTTTTATCTACGTACCGTCCGTAGTCCGGAATCGCAATTTGATCAAACTCTCTCACTAATCTATCTAAGGATTCTTCCAATAACTCACCTGTCATTGGCAAACCATGTCCTGTAATCGCTACGCTTGGCTTAAGCGTCGCCAATGTTTCAACGGACTTTTTTGCGGATTGCCAATCTGTTGTTAAGTATCTTGGCGGACCACTAATTTCCTGTTCTTGCGTAATCACCTTATACAGATACTCTTGCTTAACAGTCACAAATGCATCCCCAGCAATAAGGGAACGATCGTTTTCACGGAAAAAGGAAACATGTCCTGGCGCATGTCCTGGGGTATGTAACCACCGGAATTCCGGCAAGTGTGGAACGGTTCCGTCTGCAGGCAGCTTTTCCACATGGCTTCCTAACTGAATGGGCTCATTTGGAAAAAGCGGGGACATCTTCGCAACCATTCCCCCTTCTACGGTTGAATCTGGTTCAGGATAGCTTTGTTGACCTGTTAAATATGGCATTTCCAGTTCATGTGCATATACAGGAACATCCCAATGCTCAACCAATTCAAGGATTGCACCCACGTGGTCAAAATGACCGTGTGTTAACAGAATTGCCTTCGGGCGGCTTTCCGTACCAAAGCGTTCCTCACAAACTGCTATTATTTCTTTAGCAGATCCCGGCATACCCGCGTCTACCATGACAAAATCGGATGTACCTGGCTCACCAATTAAGACAAAATTCACAATCTGGATGGTATGACAATATAGATCTGGCAGCACCTGCATCCCCATCCCACTAGCAATAGAAGTCGCAGGAATAAATTTATAATCACTTCCATACTGCATGTCTTTCTCCATAAAAATCCTCCTAACATAAAACACTTAGGATTAGTGTTTCACAGGATCTGTATTTTATTTATTGAGAAGGACCATATGTTATTCACCGAGGTTTGACACCCACTGTTATAATTTATTTTTTGGATTACTCCCATTTCTCCATTCGCTTGTTGTAATTTATTTTGACGATCTCTTTCATGTATGTACGATTATTTATTTAAAAAGTTTCAATTCAAATAAAACGAACCGGCGTACCGGTTCGTTCATTACTGTTTTTTAATTCGTTTTGGATAATGAAAAATCATCCGTAAAATCGTGTAAAATAACAAACTAAATACGATTGTATTCACGATCCAATGGGTGCCAATTAATAAGTTAGCAACCGCAAAAATTAGAATCGGTTTTGTTAACGCAAAAGCACACATTTTCCACAAAAATTGAAATTTCAACTGGCGGCGTGTAAGCTTGCTGACCCCTACTCCTAATCCTGCTAACACAGAAATCCCAGCAATCCCTAAAAACAGCATCAAAAACGGATAAAACAAGAGAACTTGAATGACATAAATATTTTGAGGGATCTCACTTTCCTTATAAGAGTCATCCAATAGTAAATCGATTTCAATCGGAAGTGCGATGATAAACAATAATAAAAGGAGGAAAAGAATCGTATTTCTCATTTCCAGCTTATTGAGCCGTTTCATCGCTGCCTTATTTGGTAATCGCAAACTATCCATAAATGTTGACATGAGTTTCACGTAAAGCCACTCGTTTCGTTTAAAAAATTCGTAATTTAAAGATACCTTCCATAATAGGAAAGGTATCCGTCAATCTTACTTATAAAATTCGTCAGGAATATTGCCGAATTTACGGTTGTGATAAAGGAGTGGCGGCTTGCTGTCATTTGTAATTTCAACCACTTCACCAATTAAAATTGTATGGTCACCCGCTTCAACCGTCTTAAATGTTTTACAGTGTAAAACCCCTGAAGCTCCCTTGAGGATTGGAAGATTATTATCAGACATCTCCCATTCGCAGTTCGCAAATCGATCTATCCCCTTGCTTGCAAACAGGGCACAAATATCCCCTTGATCACCAGCTAGTACATGAACTGCAAATTTATCTGTTTTTGTAAAATTATCGTAAGTGGATACTCTTTTGTCAATGGACCATAAAATCAATAACGGATCCAACGATACAGAGGCAAATGAATTTACTGTCAGTCCAAGCGGAACCCCGTTTTCATCAGTTGTTGTAACAACCGTTACACCCGTTGGATAATTCCCCATGACGTCTTTAAAAGTCTGTACTTTATCCAATGTTCACACACCTTTCTACACGATGACACACTTAATTACTATTTAAAAATAATCTTATTTTTTTGACTTACCAAAATCGTTAGTATAACTATATCATGATTACATCGACAATTCTATTTCAAAGCATTGAGATTAGCACCTATATATATTGTTCTGGCGGATCCATTTCGTTGCGACCCATTTTTCACCCTCAGATACAGGTATACTTGAATGAAGGGACATTCGATCTACCCCACCTTCGCTGTTTCCATACTGAAAATACACTGCAGAACCTTTCTTCGGAACAATCGAAACGCCCGCCTTCGGAAAAAAAGTTTCTCCCCCGGCATGTACATCATTTAAGTAAATGAGGAACGTACCTACACGCTGACCACCTTTTTCCGGGTTTACCTTACTTGGCGGAAAATAATCAAAATGGCTTTTATATTCCTCGCCAATCCCATAATTCAATACCTGAAGCCCTTCTCCATTTTCAACAGGAAATTCGGTTAATTCTGCAATTCTTTCTTCTACTTTTTTAATAAACTCATTTTCTCGTAAATAAAAAGACATTCCTTTACTCGTTCTTCCGGTAGCTGCCTTTTCTTCACCCGTCTTTGGATCAATAACAGTAGAAGGCTTGAGACGGCTTCTTGACAACTCAATCAACCGGTCACATTCCTCAACGCTTAAGAAATTATCTAAATGTATAATAAATGGTTTCTCTACCTTTGACAGGACCCTTATTTCTCGGTCACTAGTACGTAAAACACTTCCCTTTTTCGCGATTTCTGGCTGTTCATATTCATATGGAGCTTGTACACTTTGTGTGTCTATCGGTTTATTTCCTACTATTCGAAACAGAGTTGTATAAGAAAGTCTAGGGTCATAACCTTTACGAATCATTGCATCTACAATCGTTTCAGGGTTCACGCCGCTGTTAAGGGTTTTAATAATCCAATCCATCAGTGCACCTGGAATTTGCTTCACTTTCTCCATTTCTTTCTCCCCTTTAAAAGCCCTTGAATTTATATTTAGAAATCCCTTACATTTTATTTTAATATATTCAGTTAAAATCTGGTAGTAATTCCTTTTCCTCCAAAGTTAGTACTTTCGGGATTGCCACCTTTTGGACAAAAAAATAAAAGTAACCACAGGTGCAGTTACTTAATTAGATTAGTATTTTTTATGTATGTTTTGGTTTATACTCCGAAAAATTCTCGCGCTAAGTCAGCAAATCCAATTTCATCATCAGGTACTTCATCCTCATGATAAATCGCGTCAACCGGGCAAACAGATACACATGCCCCACAGTCAATACAAATGTCGGGATTGATATAATACTGATCATCACCAGGTTCGATACAGTCGACAGGACACACCTCTACACACTCTGCTGCTTTCTCCGCTCCACAAGGAGACGTGATTACATATGCCACCTAATCCCTCCTTTTTGAAGATCTCCTAGTAGACTAGAAGTCTTCCGCATTTATTACACCCTATGTTGCTTGGCAGAGAAGTATTCCGGAATATAAGGAATTCGTTTGAGGGGGATGGAGCTGGAATTGGTGTTTTACTTTATGGGGGAAGTGATGAAGAACTGAACTGGGCCGGAGCTCTCACGGAATGTCTTTCATCGACCTTATGAAGGACCGAATGGGGCCGGAGCACTCGCGGAATGTCCTTCATCTGCCTGATGAAGGACCGAATGGGGCCGGGGCACTTCCGGAATGTCCTTCATCGACCTTATGAAGGACCGAACGCGGCCGGGGCACTTCCGGAATGTCCTTCATCGACCTTATGAAGGACCGAACGCGGCCGGAGCACTCGCGGAATGTCCTTCATCGACCTTATGAAGGACCGAACGCGGCCGGGGCACTCGCGGAATGTCCTTCATCGACCTTATGAAGGACCGAATGGGGCCGGAGCACTTCCGGAATGTCCTTCATCCAACCTTCTTCTTTTTCCTCCTCCATAAAAAAAGAGCAAGACCCATTAGATAAGATCTCGCCCCATAATTCTATTCACTCTTTTGCCCCGTATAAACATGAATCGCGTCTCTTAAGAATTCTGCGGTTCCAGGCTGCTCTTTGTCGTAGTACGCCGTGAACCTCTCGTCATCAACATACATTTGAGCTAAACCTGCGTGTGCTTCTTTTGAGTAGCTTGGCCAGAAAAACATGAGCCACTTCTTATGCGTCTCAGCTGCTTTTTGCCCCAATTCGCCAGCTGGGTCTCCAGTCAGCATCGCATCCCTTAAGGTTTCCATCAATTCTTCACTAAGACGTGTCACCGCTTCATGGTCTTCTTTAGACAAGTTCATAAATTTCTGATTTGATTGCTTAACCGTTTCCTCACCATATTTTTCACGGATTTCTTTTCCGTACTTCTTCTCGTTTTCATCGAGGGCTTTCTTTTTAAAGCCTTCAAATTTTTCTTGATCGGACATGGTTATTCTCCCTTCTTTTTGCGCAATGGTTTTTTCGACATTGGCAATTAATTGATCGATTTGCTTTCGTTTATCAAGGAGCTGCTCCCGATGTTCTTCCAATGCTTTAGATTCATCAAAGGCAGGATTCGTCATGATTTGTTTAATATCAGTTAGATTGACTCCGAGCTCACGGTAAAAGAGGATTTGCTGAAGGCGGTTGACCTCGTCCTGGCCATAGATTCGGTACCCTGATGAATTAATTCTTGCCGGCTTAAGAATCTCAATTTCATCGTAATACCGCAATGTTCTGGTGCTTACGCCCGCTAGTTTCGCTAATTTTTGTACCGTGTATTCCACCCTATCACCCCCTGATATGTTCACTTTACACCTTGACGTAACGTCAAGGTCAACACATCTTTTAAAAAATATTTTTATTAAAAAAACCCTACAAGATATGTAAACCTTGTAGGGCGTAATTGATTAGTTTTCTTGAATGTTTTTACGGTCTTTCTTAAACATTTTAGATAAAATTTCATAGACAATTGGAACGACTAGAAGTGTTAATAGTGTCGAACTTGCCAGACCACCGATAACGGTAATACCTAGTCCTTTGGAAATTAATCCGCCACCGCCTGCACCTAAAACTAATGGAACTAACGCACCCATTGTAGCAATTGCCGTCATTAGGATTGGACGTAAACGGGTAGATCCTGCTTCAAGAACAGCTTCACGCATTGTCATACCATCACGTTCCATATGAATGATCCGGTCAACCAGGACAATTGCATTCGTTACTACGATACCAATTAACATCAAGAGACCCATCATAACCGAAACGGAAATGGTTTCGCCTGCAATCAATAATCCGACAAACGAACCAATTATCGCAAATGGAAGGGAGAACAGAATTGCAAATGGCGCAACCCCTTCACCGAAGGTTACAACAAGGATGAAGTACACAATTGCAATCGCTGCAAGCATCGCAAGACCAAGCTGAGTAAATGTTTCAACCATGTCTGCTTGAACACCTGCAACATCAAGTGTTACTCCTTTTGGTAAGTCAAGCTTTTCAACTTCTTTCCCAACTTTAGATGTGACCTTTGAAATATCATCGCCAAGAATGTTTCCTGAAACGGAAGCATAGTACTCGCCCTTACTGCGGGAAAGTGTATTTAAGGTAGTACCTTCTGTCACTGTTACTAAATCAGATAGTGGCATTGTTGTACCCATTGCTGTTGGTATCTGAGTTGCAAGAAGCTCATCAATTGATTTAGGTTCAGCTACCTCTTCCTGCTGAACAATAACCTCTAGATTATTTCCGTCTTTTTCAACTGTTGTTAAGACGTCTTTTGAACGATTAGGATTTAACATCATTACAATCTGACCAGTTGTTAGTCCGTATTGTAATAAATCATCCTGTTCCACATTGAAGGTGTACTCAACGTACGCATCTTCTGTACTAGAAGAAACATCCTCCAAGCCGTCTGCATCCTTCATGACATCTTCAACCATATTTACTGCATCATTAAGCTTATCTAAATCTTCTCCATACAATGTATAGCTTACTTCACTTGTACTCATCGACATTGATGAGAAGTTCTGGCTCTTCCACTCACCGGATTGACCAATATTGAACACATACTCCTCAACTTCTTCGCGAGCTTCAGGGAAATCCTTCATGTCTGGGTCAAAGATGAGGTACATCAATGCACCGTCACCGCCGCCACCCATCATCGCAGCCATCGGATCTCCACTCTCTGTTACGGATACTTGAAGGATATCAATATCTTCACGCTTTAATAGCTCTTCTTCAACTGCCGCTACATTTTCAAGTGTTTCATCCTTTAACTCACCAGTACCTGGTGTGTAGGTTAAGTACATAACCTTTTCTTCTTCACTCCCCATAAAACTAAAACCGATAAGTGGTGTTAATGCTAAACTGCCAACTAATAGTAAAATTGAAAGCACAGACACGATAATTTTATGGTTCAGAGACCAATTTAAAATACCTTTGTACCAGTTTGCAAGCTTACCTGCTTCTTTATGTTTTGCTTCTGTTTTTTCAACATAAAGCTGCTTTTTAAATAGCGTATGTGATAACGCTGGTACAATTGTGATTGCAACCAGTAATGAAGCTCCTAACGCAAACGTCATTGTTAACGCGAATGGCATGAACAATTCTCCAACCATTCCGCCTACAAAAATAAGTGGTGCAAAAACAGCGACCGTAACTAATGTAGATGAAAGAATTGGTTTAAACATTTCAATCGTTGCTTCACGAATTAACGCACGACCATTTAATTTTTCTTCTTTTAAATGCAGTCTTCGATATATATTTTCTACAACAACGATAGAGTCATCAATTACCCGTCCAATTGCTACGGTAACGGCTCCTAGTGTCATTAAGTTTAATGTGATATCCATCCATTTCAGCAACAACAATGCCATAAAAATGGAGACTGGAATTGAGACAATCGAAATAATCGTTGATTTAAAGTTACGCAGGAAAAGCAAAATAATTAATACCGCAATCAAGCCACCAAAAAGGGCCTTTTCCACCATTGTTGACACTGATTCTTCAATCGGCTTACCTTGGTCTAGCGATACATCAATGACAAGACCCTCAACTCGATCCTGTTCATCTTTAATTAAGTCTTTTACTTCGTTTACAACATCTACTGTGTTTGCTTGCTGCTCTTTTACAATTTGTATAGCAATGGCGTCTTTACCGTTCGTACGTGAAACAGATTGAACGCGACCAACTTCTTTAATTGTTGCAATATCACCAAGCTCCACGAACGGTACTGGATTATTTTCAGAAGGTGTAACCGGAATTACCATTTCCTTTAATTCAGCAGCTGTCATGAATTTCCCATCAACCGAAACAGCTTGTTCGCCTTCTTCAAACTCAAATAGTCCCAATGATACAGCCATATCACTGGCTTGAATCATTTGCTTAACCGTATCTTCTGTAAGATCAAGTTCAGCCATTTTGTCTTTATTATAGGTAAGTTCAACTTCCTCAATATGCTGACCTGTGATTGATGCAGAACCAACCCCATCAAGTTTTTCAATTTTCGGAAGTAAAACATCTTCAACTGTTGATGTTAAATCTACAATATCTTCAGTTGTGCTACTAACACTAAGTGCTACGACCGGCATCATATTCATGCTAATCGCCGTAATCATAGGCTCTTGTGCATTTTCTGGTAAAGAAACTGCATCTAACGCGGACTGCAAGGCCCGCTTAGCTTCGTCCATATCCTCACCATAGTTATATTCAACTTGAATATTGGCCATGTTCGAATAAGAATTCGAATAGACCGATTTAACCCCTTCAAGTCCTTCAACTGCTTTTTCAATCGGCATCGAGACATCTTCCATTACCTGTTCAGGAGTTGCTCCAGGATACACATCCATGACCATAAGGAAAGGAATGGATATATCCGGAATTGTTTCTGTCTTCATTTGTGTACCTGAATAAATTCCAGATACCGTTATAATAATTGTTAATAACCAAACCGCGAGTTTGTTTTTTAGTACAAAATTGGCTATACCTCTCACACTTACACCTACCCTAGATTGACTTATTTAACCCATTTATTTATAATAATGACCATTCAGTCATTTGTCAATGAAAGACTATGGGAGAGAAACACGAAATGGTGAAAAAACAACTAATCATGGAAAAGGCGCTAGAGCTTTTCGCAAAGCAAGGATTCGAAGCAACTTCCGTTCAGCAAATAACCGATCAATGTGGGATTTCAAAGGGAGCTTTCTACCTTTCTTTTAAATCAAAGGATGAATTAATCATCGCCTTAATTGACCAATTTATTGAACAAATTTTCACTGATATTGACCAAGTAGTCAGAAGTAAAAATAGTAAGAAAAATCTTCTATATGAATATTACTATGTAAGTTTTCAATCATTTAAACAACATACAGACTTTGCTAATATCCTGATGAAAGAGTACACCCAGTCCCTTAACGAAAAGCTTATCCTTAAAATGCACTATTTCGACAAACTTATTAATTCCGATATTCTCTTGTTGATTGACCGCATTTATGGAGAAAAAGTAAAACATACAAAATACGACTTACTCTATTGCATAAAAGGTTTCACAAGGATGTATTCGGAGCTCTTTTTATTTCAGGGTATACCGTTTGATTTGGATATGAACCTCCTCTGCAGATCCCTTGTGGAAAAGACCAACCTATTGGCTCAGGGGATGACCCTTTCTTTTCTAAATCAAGAGCATATGGATTTTTCCGGGTTTCAATTGCAAAGTGAAGTAACAAAGGAACAAATCGTATCGTTGATTGAGGAAAAAGTAAAAGAAATGGATGACTCCATTGTGAAAGAGTCATTACTTCTTTTACAAGAACAGACTCTTGACCAAACGTACAGCCTTGCTATTATCAAAGGACTCCTCGAAAATATACGAAACCATCCCCACTGTAAGTGGATTGCTTATCTGCTGGGGAGATATTTTGATCAAAAAAACACGGCAGAACATTAAGTTTCCGCCGTGTTTCGTTGTTATCGTATTTGCCCATTTCCGGTCATTAAGAATTTTACTGTTGTTAAGGCTGGTAACCCCATTGGTCCGCGGGCATGAAGTTTTTGGGTTGAAATGCCGATTTCTGCGCCAAACCCAAGGGCCCCACCATCTGTAAATCTTGTAGAAGCATTATGGTATAGAGATGATGCATCAACAAGTTTCATAAACACATCCGCCGTTTCTTGGTTCTCAGTAATGATAGCTTCCGAGTGTTTTGTCCCGTAGTGGTCAATATGGTCGATTGCCTCGTGCACATCATCCACAATCTTCATTGCAATGTGTAAGCTTAAGTATTCATTCGCCCAATCCTCTTCACCTGACGGGATTGCATTCGGGATAGCCGAAAGTGCCACTTCATCCCCATGCACCGTGATAGAATGTTTCTGCAATGTCTCCACAAGTTCATCCTTATGCTTTTGCAGCCAATCCTTATGGATAAGGACTGTTTCTGCAGCATTACAAACAGCTGGACGATCAGTTTTTGCATTCACAAGGATTGGTAATGCCTTTTCGACATCTGCTTCAGAATCAATATACACATGGCAATTTCCAACCCCTGTTTCAAGTACAGGAACTGTTGCATGTTGAACAACCGTTTGAATCAAAGAAGCCCCGCCGCGAGGAATAAGTACATCAATGTATTCTTTCATCGTAAACAATTGCTGGGTTGCTTTTCTATCTGTGCTTGCGATAAACTGAACTGCTTCTTTTGGTATTTTCGTATGTTCAAGCGCATGTTGAATGACGTCAACAATCGCTTTATTAGTGTGTATGGCAGATGACCCGCCTTTTAAAATAATTGCATTCCCTGATTTCAATGCAAGCCCCGTTGCATCAACGGTCACATTCGGGCGCGCTTCATAAATCATCCCGATGACACCCAATGGAACAGTTACCTTTTTCACCTGTAAGTCATTTTCCAGTGTCCAATCTGAAATCACTTGATCTGTAGGATCCTCTAGACCAGCAACCTGGCGAAGACCCTCTGCAAACTCAATGATACGTTCTTTCGTTAATGTTAATCGGTCCATAAATGCAGGCGTGTATCCAGCTTCTATCCCATTTTGCAAGTCTACTTTATTTGCCTCTATAATGGACTCATAGCCTGCTTCTAAATGTTCAGCCAATATATATAAAGCCCTGTTTTTATCCTCTGTTGGTAAAATACTAATCTTTTTTGAAGCCTTTTTTGCTGCACGTGCTTGTGATTTAATGTCGAGATTTTCTTGTACTAAAGTCACGAAATTCCTCCCTCTATACCCCAACTGATATCGGAGCATCAATATGACAAACAAAATCGCCCATTTCCATGATCACTGTGGAATCAATTGATTGATCCTTATCAGCCTTTAATAATCGCTGCAAATCTACCGAAGAAACCTTCACAACACCGCGCGCTATTTCCTCCTCATCTGTATCCATTACACGGACAACAGAACCTTTTTCAAATCTGCCATCGATTTGATAAATTTCCTTTAGCCGTAAGCTTTCTCTTTTTTTCACCATTCGATCTACCGCATCGGGATTTAAGATAATTTCACCTTTTGAACCTGAGTGAAATGCAATCCATTTTTTCTTTTGGTTAAGTGCGGTTACGGACTTTTTGCAATTAAAGTAAGTACCGACCGCTTTTTCTCCCACGGCATCCACAATGATATTTTCAGCATTTGCATTCCCTAAAAAAGTGGAGATGCCTGATGCCATCGCAATTTTCACGGCCTCAATTTTTGACTTCATACCACCCGTGCCAACCGAACTTCCAGACCCGCCTGCAGCGCTCTCGATTTCATCGGTAATTTCAGTGACGCGCTCAATTAGCTTTGCGTCCCCATGGGTTGTTGGGTTTTTATCATATAGTCCATCTATATCAGATAAAATGACCAGCTGGTCGGCATCCACTAATCCAGCAACCTTAGCCGCCAATGTGTCATTATCACCAAAGTTCAAACGCTCCGTCGAAAGCGTGTCATTTTCATTGACGATTGGAATAATCCCTCGTTCTAATAAAACATTTAAGGTGTTGCGAACATTTTGGTAACGTGTTTGATCTAAAAAGTCGCTTCTTAAAATCAAAATTTGTGATGCCACATACCCATGCGATAAAAACAGGTGGGAATAGGACTCGATTAATAATCCCTGGCCAATTGAGGCTGCTGCTTGTTTTTCCGGCAAGGAATCTGGACGTTTAAGACAGCCTAATTTTCGATAACCAGCAGCAACCGCACCTGATGAAACAAGGACAACCTCATGCCCTGCATCCTTCAGATGTGCTATCTCTGTCGCTAGTTTTTCTAGCTTAATCTTACTAATTTCCCCATGGCGGCTTGTTAATGAACTACTTCCGATTTTAATGACGATTCTCTTTTCTATGGACATCCGATCAATCCTTATCTTTTTTGTTTTTGATCGCCGGACGATAAATGTTAATTTATTAGGCTTATCGCCGGTAAAAAAATGTATTTATGCTAGACAGCCTGCACTTTTTTGGTTGAAGTGCCCTCAAGCTGTGAGCTTATCTCCTGTGAACGCTTTGCCGCGTGTTTAACAGCTTGAGAAATTGCCTTACCGCCACCGTTTTTATCTAATGCCGCTAGACCAGCAGCTGTTGTTCCATTTGGTGAAGTTACATTTTCCCGTAATGTTGCAGGTGTCTCCCCTTGTTGCTGAATCATTTTGGCTGCGCCGACAATCGTTTGCGCTATTATGTCTCTCGATAGCTCTTCCGGGAGGCCACCCTTTTTCACGGTTGCTTCCATATGCTCCATCAAATAATAAATGTAGGCGGGTCCACTGCCGGCTACTCCAGTAAAGATATCCATTTGGTCTTCCGAAATCTTGTAAACTTCTCCAATGGATTCCAGTAACTCTTTGGCTTGTAACATATTTTCATTCGTGGTATAAGAACCGGCTGATATGGCCGTTGCAGATTCTCCAATCATGCTGGATGTATTCGGCATTACCCGAATCACCTGTTGCCCCGCTGGCAAATGCTGCTCCATATAGGTTGTGGTAATACCCGCTAACACGGATAACACGAGTTGGTTCGGTTGAAGTGAATCTTTGATGGACTGTAATGCAGCTGCTGCATCTTTAGGTTTCATTGCGAGGACGATGATATCAATATTTTTCAGACTTAGATCCTGGCTTGCTAAACCATTAATCTGATACTCTAAGACTAACTGTTGTAGTCTTTCAGTGTTCGTTCTGTTGGTTACAAAAATTTGATTAGACGGTACCTTTCCAGCTGCAACAATTCCTGAAATCATTGCTTCTGCCATAGATCCTGCCCCTATAAAAGCAATTGTTTTTTCATGTAACATCTAATGTCTCCCTTGCGGTTAATTTAAAACATAGTCCTTATCGTAACATCTTTAAAATCATTATCAAGGACTTCACGGAAAGTCATGTGCATATGTTTCAATTAGTTAGTGTAAACGCTACCAAAGGAAGCTAATCACACCAAACCACTCGATACCCCCTCTTAACGTGGCTCAGGATAATATTTGAAGATTGAGCGGGTCAGAAGGATAGTTCCTGCGTATTACTTCGTGGTAAACTAAAACGAAAGGAGATGGGAAGAATGGATAAACAACCTTACATAGATCAATTATTTATCGGCAAGCCCATAACAGCGGGTGACCCGAATGCGAAAACACTCATGGAAAAAGAATGGACAAGCGGAATTTTTAAAGAACCTATTCAAACACCACTTTGGCTTGGCAAGGAGAACCTAGATGGAGACGGGCAAGCTGATTTAAAAAATCATGGCGGACCAGAAAAAGCAGTACTTGCCTATGCAGCAACCCATTATGAAAAATGGCAAAATGAATTGAATAATGACCAGATTCAAGCAGGAGCAATGGGGGAAAATTTCTCTGTGGTGGGGCTGGATGAAAACAATGTGTGCATTGGAGATATATATGAGGTTGGCGAAGCCTTGGTTCAAGTATCTCAACCTCGTCAGCCGTGCTGGAAGCCTGCTCGACGTTACAAAATACTAGATTTCGCGCTACAGATTCAAAAGAGCGGCCGAACCGGATGGTACTTCCGTGTTGTCAAAGAAGGCATGGTAAAAGAACATGATTCAATTAAATTGGTTGAACGCCCATATCCTGAATGGACAATTGCCCGCTGCAATGAGATCATGCATGAACAGAAAGATGATTTGGAATCAGCTGCAAAACTAGCCGCATGTGAATACCTTGCATCTAATTGGAAAGAAACATTAACCAAGCGGCTTAAGGGAGAATCAAAATCCATTGATAGCCGTGTCTATGGACCGAATAAATAAGAGATGTTGGACAGGTTCGAGACCGCTGATACAGAATCTGTATCCATCATAAGAAATAATAAAATGTCTAAATCCCGTATTTATTAGAAACGGAACTTAGGCATTTGTTTTATTTTATAAAATTTAATCTTCCAATTATCATCTCTTTAAGTTGTCCTTCAATTTCCCCTAATGAAGTCGATTTGATTTGTACTAGTTCCACATCATCAACCGTTTCGGGAGCTGTTAGCCATACTCCGTTATCACCTTGAATAAAACGCAGATCTTCATAATCCCATTTTTGTTCGCGATCATCCCATGTCATAATTTCAACTTGCCCCGCTTTTTGAAACGTTTTAATACTAGTAATGAACTCCTCTAGCTGTTTTTCTTCAGAATTCAAATTAGTCTTTACATAACTATCAAAATCCAATTTTTCCTTCAGAGCTAAAATGTCTTCAAAGACATTCCTTGGTATGGATGAGTTCACCGAACTCACCTTTGCAGATGAGATGGAAAATCGATTGATTATCTCTACTAGAGCCTCTTTAGGAGTTCCAACTAATTCAATTTTAAATAAATCATGATTTGAGTCCATCGATTTCTTAACTACTAGTTTAGGTGTAAAGTAGTAATGGGAACCCACTTGTTGATTTCCTTCGATAAGACTAAACCAGCAACATATTGACTCTGGTCTCATAGCATTTATTAAAATTGCGTGTTTCCGCTCTATTTGATATGTTTCTCTTTCAAAAAGTATCTCTCTTTCAAGTAGACCCTCTTTTACTTTTAGCCAATCTTCCTGTATTTCACTTTCGGTAAAGCCCTCATAAGGGTCTTTCAAACCAATAATAACCTCTATTTTTAATAACTCACTTAAGAAATATAATTCCTTCGATGAGAGGCAGACCTCTAAAGAATCCATGTTTCACCTCATTAGACAACTTTTTTATCTCGTGACATTATAAGTCCGAAATCTTGTCGTAAAATCATATGTTAAATCCTTGGTAATCTTTTCACCGTTTACCTCCACAGTTACATTAATTAGAACGGAAATTACACTATTTTCCGTTAATTTCATATCATAATTGTTAGTCTCCTCAATGAGCAGATCGTCACTTGAGTGGAAGGATGGACGGTTCTTATCATCGGAAAATTCTAAAGGAAGGTTTATTTCCTTATTAATCTCTTTAAAAATTACATCATTTTCTCCAATAACCTTTATATGATTTAAGACTACCGGATTTGAATTATCTTCTTTCCTATACGCACCAAGGTATAAGGTATATCTAGAATATTCCGTGCTAGATTCACCAAACGTGGATTGAACCATATATGGCTTAATGAAGACCCCGCCAACAATATAGGAATCATATGCAGAATCCTTAAAAACTTCATCAGTCATTTTCAATTTTTCCGTTTTGGCATGGTATAAATCGATAATCGTTGCTGTTTCACATCCTATAAGACTACTTACAAGAACTCCAATGCCTACTATTTTTAGTAACCTCTTTAGCATTCCATACACCTCAATTTAGTCTTGAAATCTCTGCTGATCTCTCTCATTCTTTTGTCCAACCATGTAGTACGGAATTACATCTGTAACAACATGGCCTAATCCAGCTTTCCCGTATTCGACCCAGTCAAGTATGTCTTGCTTACTATTTGGGAAACCTTTTGGTGCTATGGTTGGATTAATATAATTATATGTTCCCTTATAACGTGCATCGGTAACAGGTTCAAGTGTATCACCGTCAAATACAGCCTCCCTGCCATCAGGATGGATAAATTTCCTTTCTGGTTTTCCATTATTATCGTCATGAAAGATTGACATGCTTTCAGGGAGTTCAATCCAGCCTAAGCCAGGATCCTTTGCTTCCTGATATGTTGGATGTGGCCCATTCATTTGATCCCTCTGCTCATAATGAAAGTATTCGTAATCCTTCCTGAATGCCCTACCTGTGCTTGTCATATCGAGGCCTTCTCTGACGCCCGTTTCCAATAAATGATTAAAAACATCCTTTTTATTCTCATTTACAAATTCGAATGCGTCCACCATTTGTTTACGTTTTTTATCGATTTGGCTTATTGCATATTTCCAACCAGATTCTATGGCATCTATTTTTTTATTTGCTTCATTCCCAATATAATTCATGGTATCACGACCAAGCCCAAGTACATTTTTCAAATTTTCAGCAGCTGAACTTGCAGCCTTATCCATATAGACCATCTTTGCGGAATCAATGGTACCCTTATTATTTCTAAAAGGATCATATCCTTTTATGAAACCCAAGGATAAAGCTGTTTTGGAATGAACCGATTCTAACGAACGGTATTTGCTTTCTATTGTTCTTTCTGCGTTTCGATACTGTTGGACCGAATTCTGGATAAATCTCTCAAGCTCTTTTATTTTTATTTCTATTTCATTTAAAGAGCTAACGGCCTGATTCAAGCTTGCTCCAATCCCTCTTCGGCTTTGAATTCTATAATCAACACCTGATTTCAATCCCCTTACAGTACCTCTAATAGTAGATACCGTATTCGAACATCTATGTAATGAAGGTATAGAAAGCTGGACCGTTGATACATTTATTTTAATTATTTCCAATATCAAATACCCCTTAACTTTTTAATAGATAAGTAATTTCAAACCATAAATCCAATTCTAAATTTTACCAGTTAAGAGCATTTCTTGATAGTTACGAAAGTACTATTTGAGACAACTGAAAAGTTCTTTTTACCTACTTCTCAAATAAGACAAAAACACCCTTCATTTCCTTCATGAAGGGTGTTTTCTTATCGGATCCCGGCCCGTGACCGTTCTTCCAGTTCATTGATAATTTCTTCATTATGCTGACCAAGTAACGGTGCAGGCTTCCCCAACTGGCCAGGTGTTTCGGAGAATTTTGCTGGGAAACCCAATGTTTGAGTTTTCCCGGCAATCGGATGCTCTATCTCCAGAACCATCTCTCTCGCTCTTATATGCGGGTCCTGCATTGTCTGATCGTAAGTATAGACGGGGCCTGATGGGATCCCCTGTTTTTCCAATAGATCAAGCCAATATTCCGAGGTATTTTGGACTAAGATTACCTCGATTTCTTTTTCAAGTTCATCCACATGTTCCTTCCGTAGGCTATTAGACGCATAGCGCGGATTCTCTAACCATTCTGGTTTAGCGACAACATGTAAGCAAAATTGCTCCCAGAGTTTCTGATTTGCAGCTCCTATTAAAATGAACCCATTCTTCGTTTGAAATCCTTGATATGGTGCAGCTGCACGGTGGGAAGTTCCATTTCTTTCAGGAATACTCCCATTCCCAAAATAAGCTGCTGCTTCCCAAACCGTCCATGCTAGCCCTGAATCAACCAACGAAACATCAATATATTGTCCTTCACCACTTTTTAGTCGATGAATATAAGCCATCAAAATCGATTGAATCGCTGTTTGGGCTGCTGCTATATCATGTATCGCAATTCCTACTTTAACAGGCTTACCTTTCTTTTCACCCGTCATGGCCATAATTCCGGAAAGTCCTTGTGCCATTATATCCAAGCCGCCTTTTTTGGAATAAGGACCAGTTTGACCATAGCCGGAAATTGAAACATAAATAAGCTGTGGATTGATTTGTTTTAATGTCTCATAATCGATCCCTAGTTTTTTGGTAACCCCAGGACGATAGTTTTCCACAAACACGTCTGCCGTTTCCGCTAGCCTATAAAGAATTTCACGTTCGTCATCCTCTTTCAGATTCAAACGCATTCCTCTTTTATTTCGATTCACCATCATATACATATAACTTTCTTCATCGATAAAAGGACCCATTGCACGAGTATCGTCGCCATTTGGGTACTTCTCAACCTTAATCACATCTGCACCCATATCACCGAGCACCATTGTACAGTAGGGACCTGCTAAAATTTGTGAAAGGTCTAGAATCTTCATTCCTTCTAACGCTTTTTTCATTGTGGCAACCTCCCCATTATATAGTATCAAATGCGCCTTAGCGTATTTGCGCCCAGATTTTTTCGAGCGTGCTCGAAAAGTTTCCTCTGAAAATCTGTGGCATCCGCCGGAGGCGTTAACTTTATTCAGTCTTATGCTGAATAAAGTTAACAAGTCGGATTCCGGAAAGTTCCCCTACATTTGTGGCACCAGCTAATGCAATCGAAACCTTTGTGTCTTGAATGAAATTTCCAATTACCTTTTCTACACCTGACTGTCCTGAGACTGCAAGGCCATATACAAATGGTCTACCAATAAAGACCGCATCCGCTCCTAAAGCAAGTGCCTTCACAATATCAGAACCACGGCGGATTCCACTATCAAATAAGACGGGAACCTCACCTTTTACCTCTTCTACAATCAATGGCAATGCATCAATGGCTGAGATCACGCCATCAAGCTGTCTGCCTCCATGATTAGAAACAATAACACCATCAATTCCATTATCCACTGCTAATCTAGCGTCTTCCGGACTTAATATTCCTTTTAAAAGGATTGGCAATGAGGTTCTTTCCTTTAACTCCGCCACATGATTCCAATTAAGCGTTGGGTGGTGGATATTATCCAAGATCCCTTGAACAATCGATTCATGATCCTGACTTTCAAGTGATGCTAAGAAAACTGGATCCTGCTCATAATTCGCTTTCCCTACCCCAAGTTTTAATGGTGAAAAGCGATTCCGCATATCTTCTTCTCTCCAGCCCATCATGACAGTATCTACGGTTAAAACTATGGCTTCGTAACCCGCTTCCTCCGCACGTTTTACCATATTAAAAGAAACATCTTTGTTATTAGACCAATAAAGCTGAAACCATTTTGGACTATTACCAGATACCTCTGCCACTTCCTCAATCGAATAGCTTGATACCGTACTTTGAACAAAGGGAATCTTATAAGCAGCGGCTGCCCTTGAAACAGCTAAGTCTGCCTCTTCATGTGCCAGCTTTAGCATTCCAACCGGAGCGAGTAAAAATGGATAAGGATAGGTTTTTCCAAATAAATTGATACTTGTGTCAATATTTGATACATCACGTAAAACTCTCGGCACAATGGAATACTTCGAAAATGATTCTTGGTTTTTCCGTAATGTTTCCTCACCACCAGCACCTGAACGTACGTATCCAAAGCCCCCAACAGACATTTTCGCTTTAGCTTCCTGCTCCAGCTCCTCATAAGAAATCGGAAAGTATTCTTCCTTTACGATATTTTCAATGTAAGCATCTTTTACCTTTGATGTACTCATTCGTACAAGCCTTCTTTCCTATTAATTAAAATTAGGTTTTCTTTTTTCTAAAAAGGCATTAATGCCTTCGATGTAATCTTCCGAATGGAAGGATTCTAAAATTAAATTAGAAAGTTCTTCGTCTTCTTCATTAGCGCCATCCAAGATTGCCCGTATGACTTGCTTCATCCCATTGTTTGCAACCGAAGACCTTGAAGAGATTAGGGATGCAAATGCAGTCGCTTCGTCAAGCACCGTTTCTCCTGAATAAATATAATGAACCAAACCAATTTCTTGTGATTCCTTCGCACTGATTAATTTACTTGTAAAAAGGAGCTCCTTTGCCTTTGCCGGTCCAATGATATCCACAAGCCGTTTTGTGCTCGCTAAGTTATAGACAATCCCAACCCTTGAAGCTGTAATGCCTAACCGGCTGTCTTCTGAAGCAAAACGAAAATCACAGGCATTTGCTAATTCGAGGCCCCCACCGATTGCAAATGATCGTATAACAGCAATCGTCGGCTTTTTAAAACGGGTAAGTTTATCAATTCCCTCAAGTGCTTTGTCATTATAATGTTTTGCCTTTTCAACAGAAAAACGATTGTCCATAAATTCACTAATATCCGCACCTGATGCAAAAGCAGATTCATCGACACCACGTACAAGTAAGACCTTAATGCTAGGGTCGTTTTCGATTTCTTCCAGAATAGTGGTTAATCTTTCAAACATCGCTAATGTAAATGCATTTCTCTTCTCAGGACGGTTAATGATTAATGTAGCAATTGGACCATCCTGTTCAATATATAATTCATTTGACACCATACCTCACCCCTTTAATCCTTTTTCAAGTTTGCTGCTAATTTATTTCCGATTGTCTGGATACATTGGACAAGGACAATTAGGATAAAGACAGTCGCATACATCACATCTACTTCATAGCGTAAGTGACCGAATCGATAGGCAATATCGCCAAGGCCTCCTGCTCCAACAAGTCCTGCCATAGCAGTAGCACCTATTAAACTCACCGTTGCAATTGTAAGTCCAAGAATGATAGATGGTCTTGCCTCACGCAGCATGACATTCCAAATGATTTTTCTTGTTTTAATCCCCATTGCTTGGTAGGCTTCAACCACACCTGCATCAACCTCTAATAACGCAGACTCCATCAACCTTGAAATATATGGTGCTGTGTAAATAACTAATGGCACAATAACCCCTTTTACCCCAATTGTTGTTCCGACAACAAGCTTTGTAAATGGGAGAATAAAGAATAATAGAATGATAAATGGGACTGAACGGATAATATTGATAAGTAAATTCAGAGCCTCATAGACCCATTTATTTTCAAGGGACTGTCCAGGGCGGGTTAATACGAGGAAAATTCCGAGTGGGATTCCAATAATAACTGAAAACAACAAAGAGATTCCAACCATTTGGAAGGTTTCTACTACTGCTTTTCCAATCACAGGTAACCATTGTGTAAATTCTGTAAACCGATCCATGTTTTATCCCTCCAGATTTTCGACCCCTACTCCATTTTCTCTTAAAAATTGAATAGAAGCGTCAATTTCAGTTTGATCTCCCGTTAAATGAATGACGAGATTTCCTACAATTCCGTTTTTTAACTCAATAATATTAGCCGTTAAAATGTTCGGCTTCACATTAAATTGTTGACTAACCTGAGCTAATAAAGGCTGTCCTGTTGACTCTCCGATAAATGTAAGTCTTGTTACAGCACCTGAAACCTTTAATTGTTTGATGAGTGAATCCGATAGCTTTCGTTGAGCAATTGTATTTAAAAACTTCTTCGTTGTTTCATGTTTTGGCTTAGTGAATAACTCAATCGCCGTGTCCTTTTCAATAACTTGACCATTTTCCATAACATACACATAGTCACAAATCTTTTGAATCACATGCATTTCATGCGTAATCAGTAAGATCGTAATTCCAAGTTCTTTATTAATTTTTAAAAGCAGTTCAAGAATCGAATCGGTTGTTTCAGGGTCTAACGCACTTGTTGCTTCATCGCTAAGTAAAACTTCTGGTTCCTGCGAAAGAGCTCTAGCTATGGCTACACGCTGCTTCTGACCACCAGATAACTGGCCAGGAAATGAGTTCGACTTATCAGATAGCCCAACGATTTCCAAGTATTTTTTAACACGCTTTTTCACTTCATCTTTTGAAACACCTTGTAATTTCAAGGGAATCGCAATATTGTCATGTACCGTCGCGGTTTTTAATAAATTAAAGCCTTGAAAAATCATCCCGATTTTCTGTCTTGTTTCACGAAGCTGCTCTGTTGAATGTGAAGTAATTTCCTTGCCGTTAATATACACTTTCCCGCTTGTTGGTCTTTCAAGAAGATTTACACATCGAATCAATGTACTTTTTCCTGCTCCACTATACCCTATTACACCATGGATGCCGCCTTTTTCTACATGGAGACTCACATTTTTAACGGCTTCAACCTTGCCCTTATTTGTTTTAAATTCCTTTGAAATATTTTCTAATACTATCATGGTGTCACTTCCCCTCTTTAATAGGTTCTGAACCATATGCATGTTGACATATGGTTCAGAAATTTTAATTGCTATTATTCATCCCAGCTTGGGATAACTGCTCCACCGAACTCTTCCTCAATAAACGCCTTAACTTCTTCTGACTGATATGCTTTTCTTAGTTTTTCAAGGACAGCATCGTCTTTGTTTTCTTCTCTTACAACAAGGAAATTGACGTATGGAGAGTCACTTGATTCTAATGCAATGGAATCTTCCCGTGGCTTTAAGCCAGCTTCGATTGCGAAGTTTGTATTGATAGCTGCCGCATCCAATTCACTTAACTGCTTAGGTATTTGTGCCGCATCCAATTCGATAAACTCAATTTCTTTTGGGTTTTCTGCCAGATCGTAAATTGATGCGGTTTCCTTAGCATCTTCCTTAATTTTGATTAATCCAGCTTTTTCAAACACGAATAATGCTCGTGATCCATTTGTTGGATCATTTGGAAGTCCAACCTTTGCACCCTTTGGTAGGTCATCTAGACTTTCATATTTGTCTGAATATACACCCATTGGATTTAAAATCGTTTTCCCGACAGTCACTAAGTTTGTATCATGGTCAGCATTAAACTTTTCTAAAAATGGTAAGTGCTGATAACTGTTCACATCTATTTCTCCCTCAGCTAACGCCGTGTTTGGCATTACATAGTCGGAGAATACCTTTAATTCGAGTTCTAAACCATCTTTTGCTGCTACTTCTTTCGCTTTTTCCACAATTTGCTCGTGAGGTCCGGAAGTTACTCCAATTACTAGTTTCTTACTATCTAACTCCTCATGTTCACTTGATGACTTACTGCTTCCGCATGCCGCTAATACCCCAATCAATAATAATAAAGAAAATAAGATTGCTAGTTTTTTCATTTTGTTTTCCTCCTTAGTTAGTAAAAATGATTTGAAAATCCTTATCATAGAAACGAAAAGCCTCTCTTTCAAAAGAAAGAGAGGCGATTTTACACATCATAAAAATGAGTCGTCCCCCCTTATCTTTCAAAACATAAATGTTTTGCTGGAATTAGCACCTTTTCATGTCGATACATGAACGGTTGCCGAGCTTCATCGGGCCAGTCCCTCCGCTACTCTAGATAAAGGAAATTCAAATATAAAATTTTTTTACTTATGATTTAAAAATTTACAGGATAATGTTATTATTGTCAATAACTTTTTGAAACTTTTAAATAATTATACTAGGATGATATCTTTCGAACTGAATAAGGAGGCTGTAAATTAATGAATAGTTCTATTAGGGTCAATTACGCAACCGGACACACAGGAAAAGTTATTGCTGCTAGATTGTTACCAGGAACAGATTTAATAACGGGAATCGAGGAACTTTGTAAGGAAGCTGGGATTACATACGCTTCAGTGGCAAATTGTTTTGGAAGCTTTCAAAAGGCTGCTTATTTTTATCTAGTTCCCAAGCCAGAAAGTAATGTTGGTGCAGGTTACGGGGATTTGACTGTTTTAAATGGACCCATTGAATTTTTAAATGGTACAGGGGTAGTATGCCAACGGGATGGAGATTTCGAGACCCATTTACACGGAACTTTTTGTGACAAAGAAGGAAAAGTATATGGTGGCCACATCGTCAAAGGTCAAAATCCAGTCATCACCGTCGATCTAATCCTATCTGAAATAGTAGGTGTTGAACTATTTCGTAAATTTGACGAAGAAACAGGAGCCAACCAATTATATCCAGTAACAGCCGGAAAATCATTCCCTTTTACTATATCAAAATAGGATCATAGGGACAGGTTCATTATTCCAAAATTTAAACTAATTTAAACTTGAAATTTATCGGAAAACTTGGTATCATACTTACAAATCAAAAAGGCTGTATGTGACTGGCGCACGCGGATAACCGCGAGGGAGCATATAGTGTCGGAGCCGTTCGCCTGGGCAAGAGGTAAGGGAAAGTCCCTTGCCTCTTTCTGTTTATATTTTGGGTAAAGATAAACTTCCAAAACCCTAACAGATCCAGACCTCATAAATTCGTATATTGTATGTTTTATATAATTAATATCTATGATTAGGAAAGAGGTAGACGAGATGAGCACACTTGTTGAAAATCAAGTAAAAACGATCAAAACGTTAAATAATATCGCGGAAAGCGGGCTAAAGGTGTTCCAGAATGAGCATTTCACAATCGATGATCAAAGTGAGAACCCTGATGCAATTGTAGTTCGCAGCTTCAATATGCATGACCTTGAACTTGGTGATAACTTAAAAGCAATTGCACGCGCGGGTGTTGGTATTAATAATATTCCAGTTCAAAAATGCACGGAGAAAGGGATTGTTGTTTTTAATACACCAGGTGCCAACGCAAATGCTGTAAAGGAAATGGTTTTAACCTCTTTAATGGCTACATCCCGTAATGTATTTGCTGGTATTTCTTGGACAAAAACTTTAGAAGACAAAGGCGATGAAATTCCAGCGCTTGTTGAAAAAGGCAAAAAACAATTTGTCGGAAAAGAAATTAAAGGTAAAACGTTAGGGGTTATTGGATTAGGAGCAATTGGAGCACTAGTAGCAAACGATGCGCTTGATCTCGATATGGATGTAATCGGATTTGATCCATTCATCTCTGTTGATACAGCTTGGAACTTATCACGCAATGTACAGCGAGCAATGTCACTTGAACATCTTTTTGCAGAGTCCGACTACATTACCGTACACGTTCCATTAACAAACGATACAAAAGGTATGTTTAATAAAGAAACGTTCAGCATCATGAAGCCTGGTGTCTACATTATTAACTTCTCACGCGGAGAGCTTGTGAACGAAATTGATATGGCGGTTGCTCTTGAAGATGGAATCGTAGGAAAGTATATGACCGACTTCCCTAATGAAAATGTTTTAAAAATGAAAAATACCATTTGCACACCACATCTTGGAGCTTCAACAAATGAATCTGAGGAAAATTGTGCAATCATGGCAGCCCGTCAAACAAGAGAGTTTTTGCTAACAGGAAATATTAAAAACTCAGTGAACTTTCCAAACGCGTCTCTCCCTTATACAGGAAAAACTCGCGTAACAGCGTTCCATAAAAATGTACCAAACATGGTGGGTCAAATCACATCAGCTATCTCAAACTACGAGTTAAATATCGCGGACATGGTGAACAGAAGCCGCGGAGAATACGCATATACAATGATCGATATCGATAATAAAGTGAACGGTGAGATCGTTCCTAGTTTACTAGAAAAAATCCAGCAAATTAGCGGAATCGTTTCAGCACGTGTGATTTAATAGAAAAGAAGAAGCAAGGGCTCAACACCCTTGCTTCTTTTGTTTTCCGTTACGGGTTTAGTTTCACTAATTTAAAAAACCGCCTCTTCAGACACTTCTTTAGTATCCGTATTAATAAATAACTCATGAACGTTTACATCTGATGGCATGAGTGGGTGGTTGCGGATGGTATCGGCGCTTTTTTGCACATTATCGGTTGCTGTTTTGTTTCCCTCTAGCCATTCACGCAAACTTATACCATGAAATTCTGGCTTACAATTCTTGAAAAGATACTCCAGTGTTTCAAGTTTTTCCTGCGGGACAGAGGGACAGGTACATCGGCCAAGCTGAGACGATGTACCTGTCCCCTTGTCCCCAACTACAACTATATCTTTAATATTTTCGTGGTAAACTGTTACAATGATATCCCTCATGAGATCCCCGAAGGGTTGTAAAACTTCCCGTCCATAGCTGGTCAGGATGATCATATCCTTCGGGTTGATATCATTTACATATTGCGTTAAATTTTGAGGTTTATATTCTGTTTCAGTTACAAATAGCACTTTTCTTTTTTCGTTTGAATACATTCCACTCACCTCTTTAGCTTAATTGGCTTTCTAAGTCAGCTGAAAGTTTAAAGACTATGACCCGTTCTCCTGTCTGTGTACTAATATCCGTGTAAAAACTAGTTACTACATTGCCAGTAATTGTGTGAATAATATTTTTTAATTCTTCCACCCCAGACTCTACCAGGCTATTTCGGCTTTGTTTCACAGCTAAAATTCCTCGTTTTTCCTCACAAAGTGAATACTCAGCAGGGGTTAAAATTCCTCGTAAGACTACAATAATCATATCTCGTAAAATGTCCGATTTAACCGACACTGAGCCGCGGCCAAGATAACTTTTTTCCCAATGTGTTAATTCTTTGCTAATTTCAGCTTCGATTGCTCCTTTTGATTTCTCCATTATGATTCTTTCCTTCTTTCCTAGCAAAATTTCCTTCGCTCAAAGGGTGGTTAAGACCAACTCTCCCAGTGACCTTCTTGATCAATAGATGCGAGACGAATCCATCCGTTTTGAACCTTTTGGTGAAATAATGGATCACGCCCAAGCAGCTTTTCCACATATTTCTTTGGAGCTTGGATGACTACTAATAATCGGATTGGTTTATGATAGTATTCATCATCTGATTTCATTACTGACTGCCAAGGAAGACCGGTTAACAGGTCGCTAGCGTTCCCCTGCATGACTCCTATTCCAGATGTGACGGTTTGGGTCGCTTTATTCCCGCTGCCATAGTAATGGGGGGCAATAGTGGATGCATAGTATTGCAAGTTAATCCACTGACTAACGGTTGCTGGACCCGCAATAATGTTTGAAAGCAACTCGCCATATTTATCTTTTTTCCAAGAATAGTTATGAAGAAAAACTTCCCCATTCAAATTGCACTCTTTCGTAAGTTCACGTTCCCCGATAATAAATGCGGCATTTCGTGCAAGTCCCCACTCTGGGCGTACCTCACTCCAATCATCTGCAAAACGCACAGCTTCCTTACTAGGATTTTTACATTTTGAGGTGATCGTTGGCAAGTTCTGCATCCGTTCGGCATTTGCTTGTTGACTTACCTTTGGAAGAGCCTTCTGAATATTCTCAAACGCCCCCCTTGCTGATTCTGATAGCTCAGGAACATAAACCCAGTGAAGCTCATCGAGTGATGTAATATGCTCACTAGCTACAAAAACGGTATCATTCGGAATATAAATTCCCCGGTCCGAAAGATTTTTTCTTACGGTTGGCAGATTACATAGAGCAGCAAGCACCCTCGCGTTAAATTCACCTGATGCTCCCCCACATGCCCCACAGTCTAGCGAAGAAGCATATGGATTGTTCATACTGCGGCTTCCGTGTCCGCAAATCACAATCAATGGAGCAAAATTTTCAGTAAGCCCCATCATTCTTAAGGACTGTTCAACATAATGGACCTTCTCAGCTTCTGAAAATCCGACTGGCAACTCTGAGTTAGCATGGTGAACATGGTCTAATGAAAGTTTAGCAGAAGGTTTACGCAGCCACTTTTTACGCGCTTTACGAAAAACAGAGTTCGTACTCCGTGGAATAAAACTGCGAACTAATGTCTGCAACCCAAGCCACGGACCGCTAATTTCCGGCAATACAAGACTTGAAAATAAATTATGTTTCATCGTCTGAAAAGCAGCCTCAGGTGAATGTGTTGAGTGAACACGTTGTTCATAATGCTTCAAATCAATCTCAGGTAAAGATTCAATTACTTTAAGCTGCGGTTTATTCATAACCGGCAAAGATTGATGACTATGATTACTGCAAAGCTTCTTCGTTTCAATCGGTAAGCCAAAAAATCCAGCTGTGCCAAATGTTTCAAAAGGACCACTTTCTTCAAGTTTACGACGAAAAGGCTCAGATCGCACATCTATACAAAAGACGAATTGTGCTAGAATTTGATTTTCATTTTTTTTCGATTTCTGTTTTGCTCCTACTAGATTCATTAATCGATGTTCATAGGTTTTTTCCCATGCTTCCATCCAAAGGCGCTGACAGGTCATTTCATCAAAATTTATCCCAAGCGTAATTCGTGCTTTTAATTCAGATAAAGGCAGCTTGTTCCATTCATGAGCTGATAGATTACTATAACGAACACATGCTGTAATCAAGGTTTCTAAATTTATTTTATCTTCGTTGTTTTGTTCTTTTAATGGCAAATAGGGTTGGGTTAACGCCCACTCCATCGATACCCGGATAGCTAAATACTCCATAAGGAGGTCTGTATCCTTAGGTGATTGCTGAGAACGCCAAAGCATCATACCCGCCCAACCAGGCATAGCTAGCAGATGGGCTTCTAAATACTCTTGTATGTCTGGAAAAGGAATTTCTAGTCTGTTCAATACTTCTTTTAATGCAAATTCTGCATCAAAAGGCAAACCATCCAACTGCTTGCGAACTTTAGCATTCAGTGCTGGATCCAACTTAACAAGTTTTCGCCACGCATGATAAAAGCCTTCTTCCCGACTCGGCATAGACCAGGCATCCTGTGACTCGTCTAAATACAATTTACACCACTTAATGACATGATGGGCAAGCTCTTTAGCTACTCTCACCTCACCTAACTGTTCCAAACGCTGACTATATGTACGAACAGTATGGTCATTTTTAAATTGGAGTTTGAATTGGCCAGCCTTTTTTACAAGTCTCTTTAATTCAGAAGCCTCTAATTGATTGAAAGTTGCTTCATTGAAGAGAACTGCTTTGCAGTATTGCTCAGCTGATTCTCGTGACAATTCTAACGACTGTGAATCAAGCCACTTGTTAAGCCCGATTTCTAAAAAATTTAAGTCGATCTCTCCTTGATTTCTAGCCGTCTGTAACATGGTTTCACTCGGATAAATGTTTAGATTGTTAACATCATTCAGACGGCGGGCAACTTGTTCGAATGATCGCTGTTCTAAGCCTGCCCAAGGACTGCGAGCTGCAAACGTATGAATAGGGCCAATCGGTACAATTACCTTACTTGCTTCATCCACCAAATCATTCATGCCGAGATGAAAGGCATCGAGTTCCTTTTCCACGTAAAGATCTTTAGCTAATATGGTACTCATCATACATTCCTCCCTTGAGTGTTAAATACGTTGGATGGCTATCGATTGAGTCGTGTCGAGGTTCACTCAATTTGACAAGCCAAAGATAGATAAAAGCATAAACTTTTGTTGACCGATGACGAACTGACCACATACCTATCACACTTCCAGCCAATAAAATCACAAGTAGGACAACGGCTAAGATTAGGGGGGGCTGACTCCCCATTTGAATTGTTTCATCCAACAGATTAACAAAAGCGAAGTGGACAAGAACAAACACCACACCTACTACTAGTAACATCGAAAAACCAACAATACGCCCGATTTGGCCAAAACCCGATGCTACAAGCTTTTTCCAAGCATAGAACACTGACCACCCAATAATGACAGAGCTTATTAGCTGATACGTCCCCCCATGAGAGGTCAACCAAAAACAAGTGCCAACGAATACGCCTAAGGCGCCTCCGGTAATCGTCCATAATAATGACGTTGATTGAGATGAACGGGAAACTGGTCCATTCTGTTGAATAGCACTACCTGCCTGCAAGAAAAGGGTAGCTTTAAATAATCCATGTAAAATCGCATGAATAATGGCTGCCCAATAAGCGCCCAATGCACATTGAATGAGCATAAAAGCCATTTGGGCAATCGTAGAACCAACAAGCTGCCGTTTATAATCAACTTGAACCAACATCATTCCGGTTCCGATCAATACAGAAATACTGGCAAAAATAAGGAGGATAATCTGAGCTGGATCGCCATTAAAAAGAGGTGCAAATCGTGATAAAATCATTCCTCCGCCATTCACAATCCCTGCATGCATGACAGCAGAAATTGGCGTTGGCGCAACAACCGAGTCTAATAGCCAACGCTGAAATGGCCACTGTGCTGCGGGAATTACGACGGCTACAATAAGAAGGAGGTTTATACAGGTTTTCTCCCATGAATCTAGCTGTTTCATGCTATCTTCAGTAAGTAAGAGTGAAAGGTTCCAATGACCTGTAGATTGCGAGACCCAAATAATCGCAACTAACAGGATAAGCCAGCTACATAAAAATTGCTGACCAGAAATTTTTGCAGCATTTCTAGCTACCTGCCATTCCTTACGTAATCCGATTAATAGCGTCAATCCAAGAAGTGTCACGCCCCAGAAAATCAGGAGCAAACGAAGATCATCACTAAACCATGCGAGTGAATTAGCAACCGTGATAAGTGTTAATAATGCAAAATATTTCCGATACGAGCGGTCACCCAGTAAGTAGCGAACAGAAAATCGCTGGACAATTAATCCAACCGTCATTACAAATGCCGCCAATAGCCATGATAGGGCATCAATGCGCCAAGGCCCTACAATCGCGTTGCCATTACTTCCAATAAGCGCGATTATAGCCATTATTGGTGGCAGTGAGATGATGCCAATGTGAATCCGAATATAACTTATAGGAACCTTTGGATGTAAAAAAACGAATCCGCTAAGCAACGAAAGTGCAAGCAATATGTAAAATGCCTCATGCATGTTAACAAGATTAAATGAACCGAACATTTAGCCTCTCTCCCTTAATCAAGTGCGCTATTTATAGAAAAAGAAAAAAACCGACAATTTCAGGATTTAATGGCACTTTGACCATTAAACGTTGAAAATTGTCGGTTTACTTTTAAACGAACCATATTGGTTTTTTTACAGTCTACCGTCTTTATATCATTTTTTGAACCGTTCTTAACTTGCTTGATATTCCTATTTTCATAGATTAACTTTTTCATAAAATCAATAAAAATTATTAACCCAATGCTAAAGTAATCTGTATATTTATAGAAAAAGAACAAGTTTTAATTTGTGTAATATATTTTACTATTTTGTAAATATTTTTGTCAAGGGGATTTTTTGGGTTTATACTTCCTGGAACCAAACAATACCTTGTGCAAGAAGTGATTACATTATTTTAGAGAAGTGTTTCCTAGTAAAACTTTCTGTTTTAGTAAGCTATTTAATTTTTCCGAACTTAGAACCATTGCCGCAACAAAAAGAACGATACTAATAGGGAAGATTCCTATTGTCGAATAAGACGCAATGAATCCTAGTAGTGGCGGCATGAAGGTAGTGCCAGTATACGCAACCGCCATTTGATAGCCCATGATTGTCTGGGAATGTTTTTTCCCAAAACGTGTTGGCGTTTCATGAAGCATACATGGAAAAATCGGTGCTAATCCCAATCCCACAATAATAAAACCTACAAGCGAAAATATTGTCGGTAATGGTAAAAATAAAATAATGGCACCTGTTAAGGCAATTATTTGCCCTGTGCGAATAAGCGTACGGTTCGTCATTTTAAAGGTAACAAAGCCTGTTATCAACCGACCTATTGTTATTCCCGCATAATACAAAGAAACCCACTTCGCAGCCATAGCCGCATTTACGCCTTTTACATTTACCAAGAAACTGCTCCCCCAAAGCCCCACTGTCGCTTCGACCGCACAGTAAAACAAGAAGGCGGCTAGAGCTAGTTTAACCCCTTTAATTCGTAAAGGAGTTACATCCTTAGCACCTTCATTAACAGATTCATTTTCCTGATTCTCATTTAAAACAATATTGCTATTTTTATTCACTTTATTCCATAAAGGCAAGGTGAAAAGAAGAATGATCACCAACGCAAACTGAATTCCAGAAATAGCAAAATATCCATTTCTCCAAGAATTCCCGGCTACAAAAAACTGAGCCATAATAATGGGACCAAGAGTTGCCCCAACTCCCCAAAAACAATGTAACCAACTCATATGATGTGCCTTATAATGTGTAGCCACATAATCGTTTAATCCCGCATCAACTGCACCCGCTCCTAATCCAAGTGGGATTGCACATACAACTAACCAACCAACTGATGGTGCAAAATGAAAGCCTAGTAGAGCACAGGCTGTCATTAAGACACTCACAAATGTGACTTTTCCTGTCCCGAACCGTTTCAGGGCCTTTCCACTAATTAAACTGGAGATAATTGTACCGCCTGCAACCGTCATAAACAGGAACCCAGCTGTCTCAAGTGGAGCTCCCAAATCCGGTTGCATTACCGGCCACGCTGCCCCCAACAATGAATCAGGAAGTCCTAAGCTGATAAAAGCCAAATAAATGATGATTAAAAGGATTGTTGTCATATTTAAACCTCGCTTTTGTTAATCGGTGTTTCATTCAACATAATTTCAATTCCAAGCCTCTGTAATCCAGATAAATAATAGTGTGTGGATTGATAATCGCTACAAATATTGACAATATATCATATAGATTGTCAATATTTCAATTGGGAATATCATTTCGAATTGACTTTACACCGTTACCAATTCTTTTATTTGACCTTCCATTCTACCTAGATAGTTTTATTGTTGGTCCTCAGATTTTCCCAATAATTAAATTCTGGTTCATTTACCGAACATTAATAATAAAATTATTAATAACGTACGTGTTTATTGTTGATATCAGTTCGTTTTATTGTTAAAATAATTTGTGTGAGTGGAATTACCGATCTTTAACAGGTATTGAAACATTAATAATTTGTGTAGTATACCGCTACAAAGGGAAGATTATTAGTGCAAATTGAAATATTCGAGGAGGATTAATTTTGATTGAACGTTACACTAGAGCAGAAATGGGAAAGATTTGGACTGAAGAAAATAAGTTCAATGCATGGTTAGAAGTTGAAATCTTAGCATGTGAAGCATGGAGTGAACTTGGAATCATCCCCAAAGAAGATGTAATAGAAATTCGTAAAAAAGCGTCCTTTGATATTAATCGAATATATGAAATAGAACAAGACACCCGTCATGATGTGGTTGCCTTTACTCGCGCAGTATCAGAAACTCTAGGTGAGGAACGTAAATGGGTTCACTATGGATTAACTTCCACTGACGTAGTCGATACAGCTCTTTCTTATCTTATTAAACAAGCAAATGAAATTCTTCGTAAAGACTTACACAACTTCATCGAAATTTTAAAAAACAAAGCCATCGAACATAAACATACCGTTATGATGGGACGGACACATGGAGTGCACGCGGAACCAACCACATTTGGACTCAAACTCGCTCTTTGGTATGAAGAAATGAAACGTAATTTAGAACGTTTTGAATTGGCTGCCAAAGATATGGCTTTTGGTAAATTATCTGGAGCCGTTGGCACCTATGCAAACATTGATCCATTTGTTGAGAAGTATGTTTGCGAAAAGCTCGGTCTCTCACCTGCACCTGTCTCCACACAAACCTTACAGCGTGATCGCCATGCTGCATATATTTCAACACTTGCATTAATCGCAACATCCATTGAAAAATTCGCAACCGAAATTCGAGGGCTACAAAAGACAGAGACTCGGGAAGTGGAGGAACATTTTGCTAAAGGCCAAAAAGGTTCTTCAGCGATGCCACATAAACGTAATCCGATTGGTTCAGAGAACATGACAGGCATGGCACGTGTTTTGCGCGGATATATGGTAACTTCCTACGAGAATGTTAGCTTATGGCATGAACGTGATATTTCTCATTCATCAGCAGAACGTGTAATTTTACCAGACGCTACGATTGCACTTAATTACATGCTAAATCGTTTCAGTAATATTGTGAAGAACTTAACAGTGTTCCCAGAAAACATGAAGCGTAACATGGATAAAACCCATGGAGTTATTTTCTCCCAACGTGTTTTACTTAAATTAATTGATAAGGGTATGGCAAGAGAAGCTGCATATGACATTGTTCAGCCAAAAGCTATGGAAGCATGGGAAACAGAAACCCACTTTAAACAACTCGTCGAACAAGATAAAAAAATCATTCAAACCCTTACCCAGGAAGAAATTGATGACTGCTTTGACTATACATGGCATTTGAAAAATGTTGATGTTATTTTTGATCGTTTAGGGTTTACGAAAGGGAGAATAATATGAAAGCTGAGCTCCTATATGAAGGGAAAGCGAAGAGAGTGTTTCAAGCAGCTGACCAACCAGATAAATTAGTTTTATCCTATAAAAACGATGCTACTGCATTTAATGGAAAAAAGAAAGCTACCTTTGCTGGAAAAAGTCGTTTAAATAATAAAATCTCATCACAAATTTTTGAATACCTTCGCGAAAAAGGAATGGAATCTCATTTTATCAAGCAATTAAATGAGAACGACCAGCTTGTCAAGAAATCGGATATCATTCCACTTGAAGTAGTTGTTCGTAATATAGCAGCGGGAAATATCACCAAACGTTTAGGAATAAAAGAGAAGACTCCCTTCATTCCGCCACTCGTGGAATTATATTTCAAAAATGACGACCTAGGTGATCCATTGATAAATGACGAGCATGCTCTATTATTAACGAAGATTACGTCAACAGAATTACAGGAAATTAAATCTAAGGCACTTCAAATAAATAAGTTGTTAATGTTATTATTTTTAGAAGTAAATGTGGTATTAGTAGATTTTAAGTTAGAGTTTGGAAAAATAAAAGATGCTATTGTCCTCTCGGATGAAATATCACCAGACACATGTCGCCTGTGGGATAAAGAGACAGAAGATAAATTGGATAAAGATGTGTTTCGTCAAGGTACAGGGGATTTAATTGAGGTATATGAAGAAATTTTACGCCGACTGGAACGAATAGTTTGATAATGCCAAAGCAATGGATACGCTTTGGGAGTACTTTTTATTATTTCTAGTCATTTTTTTCAGTTGGGGCAAAGAAACCCCAACTGATTTTTATTAGGTTCAAATTCTATTTGTTTTTCTCTTACACAGGGCGGACGGGTACTTTGTAAATAAGGAGAAATAGAATCTTCCATTTACTATTTTCAGCTAATTACTACATGGGTTTTATAACCTTGCTATCCGTTCATACACATCTTTTAAACTGCAACAGCCTTCATTACTAAGTTTCTTAATATAGAGCTCCCACAGCTCTGCAGTCATAATCGCATCACCTAAAGCATGATGCCGATTTCGAATCCCAAGCCCAGATAAGGTGCAATAATCATCAAGACTCACAATGTTTTTATCTGGAACAACTATGTTAAATACTAATGATGTATCAACTATTCGATGTTGATATGGTTTTTTGAACGCTTTCCAGTTGGCATGCTGCAAAAACTGCTTTTCATGACTAGCATGGTGCGCAACAAGTGTATCGCTTTGAACAAATTGATAAAAACTGATAAGTACTTCCGACAGGTCTGGAGCCGCTTGTAAATCTGATTCATGTAGTCCTGTTAAGGTCTTAATATCGGGAGAAAGGATTCCGTTATTGTGAACAAGTGAATAAAAAGTTTCTCCATCACACATTTTTCCATTTTTACATTTTACTGCACCAATTGAAAGAATTTGATCGCCTCGCCCGGGGTAAAATCCTGTCGTTTCAAAATCAAATACGACAACATTCAGTTCATGTAGGGGGATATATAAGCTTTTTTCGGTCTCCAGCTCTTTTTCCAAATTTCTTAAAAAAGCTAGATGTTTTGGATCGGCTTTGCCGATCAATGGCGTATAAATATTTGAGGAAATCTTGCCACGAAACTGCTTTACAAACTGAAACAAAAGGTTATCTTTCATTCTTTATTGCCCCTTGTACCATCCATTCTGAAAACCTTTGAATTTTTCCTACATCTTTCAATATCTGCTTTATCTCAAGTTTTTCTAGTTTATTCAGCCTTTTTATATTGAGATAATGTCCAGACTCATAACCTTTTGCATCATCATGCAATAACCTGTAATACATTAGCTTCTTAAAATTTGAGTGATGAGTATCCATTATCTTCACGTACATATCACTCAAACAAAGGGATTCCATTCGAGCCAGTGTCGATGTTGAATCAATTTTTTCTATTATTGACAGTAAACGAACAGCGTTAACATAAGGAAAAAGGGCGGTCATTTTTAGATCAATATACCCCGTATATGGACCTGACGAGACAGTCAAAAATTGATTAAACAAACCAATTGCTTTTACAGTGTGCTTTGTGTTTTCTAATAATCTCACCAAAACAGATGGTTGCTTCTCGATGGTTTGATAAATGATATTTTTTAATGTCTGTACCCCTTTCTCTTCTCCAACAACTACTCTAGCATCATAAAAAATTAATAAGTACCTTAAGGATTTCCACGTATCATCATGGATCCATTTTTTTATTTGAATCTCCCAGTCTCTTTTCGATTGACACCATAATGGATTGGAGCTCATTACATCCCCTTCACAAAGAGGGTAACCAACATAATCCAACGCCGAAACAAGCCTCTTCCCAAAAATGAAAAAATATGAAGCTGCAGACTCATTATCCTCTTCATAAATGATGCCATGGTCCTGATCACTAATTACAGCCTGTTCACATCTTCCCGCACTTCCCATAACAAACCATGAAAATTCACAAGGCGGGGTTCCGTAGTCTTTCATCATTTCCTTTAATGTGATCTCACACACATTTTTCATGACAAAATCATGAATAAGATGTAACTTATCAGTATTTATTTGCTGTGCTAACACGTTGTCATTATGCCATTTTTTTATAGATTGATAAGGTTCAAGTAACCCTTGCATGTTATTACACATCCTTACTGCTTCCTGAAATGTTGATACAAACGGTAAAACAGTATATCTTCAAAGAATCAAAAAGGATAGGTGGGGGATAATCCCCCCGTAAAATGAAGTTTCACTTTATTGAAAGGATGCTAGAATCCCTTTACTCTTTTAATGGTTGGGAAGATAATACATTGGTTAATACGACTGTTTTGGGGTCCTTATTCGGAAATGCTTCAGGGTACCCATAACTTCCATGTTCACTTAAATCCAACCCAATCAACTCTTGTTCTTCTGTTACTCTAAGCCCATTCAATATTTTTTTCATGATGAGTATTAGACAAAAGGACATAGCAAATGCATAGGCTGCTGATACAGCAATTCCCATCGTTTGAACTCCAAGCTGTGCGAAACCTCCACCATAAAATAGTCCTGCCTGACCTACTGTTGCTAATTCTGGAGTGGCGAAAAATCCCGTTGATAAAGTTCCCCATATCCCTGCAATTCCATGAACGGAAAGAGCGAAAATTGGATCGTCTATTTTGCGTTTTTCAAAAAATCTAGCACTATAGAAAACCATAATTCCTGCTATAAATCCAATGACTACTGACGCCCAAGTTTCTACAAACGCACATGATGCTGTAATAGCGACGAGCCCTGCTAATGTTCCATTCAACATCGTCGGGATATCAGATTTACCTAAAACAATCCATGAGATCAGTAACGCACTAATTGCTCCAGCTGCTGCAGCTAAAGCTGTATTTAAAGCAACAAAGGCAAAGAACCCATCCTCTACTCCTAACGTACTGCCTGCATTGAACCCAAACCAACCTATAAATAAAATTAATACACCTAAAGCTGTGTACACCTGATTATGTCCACTTAAAATATTGGCAGTGCCATTTGCATTATATTTACCAATTCTCGGTTTTAATAATATTGTAGCCGCTAGGGCCGCCATAGCACCTGTTAAATGAACGACTGTGGATCCCGCAAAATCTTGTTTCCCGTGCTCGGCTAACCAACCGCCACCCCAAATCCAATGAGCTATTACTGGATAAACAAGCGCTGAAAATAGCACCGCAAATACAAGATACACAGAAAGCTTTGCTCTTTCTGCAAAACCGCCAAAGGCAATCGCTAAAGAAATTCCAGCAAAAGCAAGTTGAAAAACAAAGAAAGCAGTTGTTGAATAGGGGCTTCCTTCTACCTCACTACCAGAAAAGAAAAAGTCTGACATGCCTGCAAAAAAGTTTCCATTTCCTCCAAAAATAAATCCGTAGCCAACTGCCCAGAAAACTAAAGATGCAATTCCAAACGAAAAGATGGTCTTTCCGGCAATATGGCCAGCATTCTTCATTCGAGTCGATCCCGTTTCTAGTAATATGAATCCACCTTGCATGAAAATAACCAAGATAGCTCCTATCATAATCCAAACACTATTCAGGTAAAATAACTCACCCATTTCCGTTCCTCCCTTTTTTTCATTTTTTATGTGTAACAGGGGACAAGCCCCTGTTACACTGTTAGTTGTCTCCAATGGTAAGATTTAAATGTTCAAGGCACATCAGCGATTCCCTTAATACTGTGTCAAATATTGCTCGCGTTCCCAAGAGTGAACTTGAGTTCTAAATAGATCCCATTCGATTTCTTTTGCTTCTATAAAATGTTCAAACAAATGACTGTCTAAAGCATTGATGACGACTTCATTTGTCTTTAATAGTTCGAGAGCTTGTGCCAATGTGGCTGGCAAATCAATAATGCCAAATTCCTCACGTTGCTCTTTAGACATCACATATATATTTCGGTCTACTGGTTCTGGAGCTATAATGTTATTTTTGATTCCATCTAATCCAGCAGCGAGTAAGACTGCCATTGCTAGATAGGGATTTGCAGAAGGGTCAACACTACGAACTTCGACACGAGTGCTCAAGCCACGTGAAGCTGGTATACGGATCAGCGGGCTTCTGTTTCTTGCCGACCATGCCACATAACATGGAGCTTCATATCCAGGAACTAACCGTTTATAAGAGTTAACTGTTGGATTAGTAATTGCCGTGAAACTTGGAGCATGCTTTAAGATTCCTGCCAAAAAGCTTCTCGCAGTGTCACTCATTTCCAATTCACCATTTGGATCATAAAAGGCATTCTCTTCACCTTTGAATAAGCTTAGATTACAGTGCATCCCTGAGCCATTTATTCCAAACAATGGCTTTGGCATAAAGGTCGCTAACAACCCATGTTTACGCGCAATTGTTTTTACAACTAGTTTAAAGGTTTGAATATCATCACAAGCTTTTAAAGCGGTTTGATATTTAAAGTCTATTTCATGTTGACCAGGTGCTACCTCATGATGAGAAGCCTCAATTTCAAAGCCCATTTCTTCTAGTTCCAATACAATATCACGTCTACAATTTTCCCCTAGATCTGTCGGTGCAAGGTCGAAATAGCCGCCATGATCATTCAATTCAAGTGTTGGTTCACCCTTTTCATCAAGTTTAAATAAGAAAAATTCAGGTTCAGGACCCACATTGAAATCGGTAAATCCTAGATCCTCCATTTCTTTTAAAATTCTTTTCAGATTATTACGGGGATCTCCTTCGAAGGGAGTTCCATTTGGATGATAAATATCACAGATAAATCGTGCTACCTTCCCTTTTTCTGCTGTCCAAGGAAAAATAACAAATGTATCTAGATCAGGGTATAAATACATATCAGACTCCTCAATTCGCACAAAGCCCTCAATCGAAGAACCATCAAACATCATTTTATTGTCTAATGCTTTTTCTAACTGGCTTATTGGAATTTCTACATTTTTAATCGTTCCAAATAAATCAGTAAATTGTAAGCGAATGTACCGTACATTATGTTCTTTTACCATTTCCATTACTTTCTCTCTGTTCATCTCATTCGCACTCCTTAATTTTTAAATTTCTAACTCTCCATGACATATATAAGCAGCTTCTCCTCTTTTCCAAACATGGCCTTGTTCATCCCACCTTATGGTCAAATCTCCTCCAGGAAGATGAACGGTTATTGGCTCATATTTAGTAAGCAATTGATTCAATGTAGCAGCAACTACTGCTGCGCAAGCACCTGTACCACAAGCCATTGTGATTCCTGAACCTCGCTCCCACACCCGATAATCTATCTCCTGAGAACCTTTAATTTGAACGATTCCTACGTTCACCCGATCTGGGAATAGACTGGCACTTTCTATCACAGGTCCTATTTTTTCTAACGGAACTGACTTTACATCTTCCACAAAGATGATTGCATGTGGATTGCCCATCGAGACGCAGGTCAGATGATATTCCTCTTCTGCAAAGGTATAGGGTTCATTAATTGCCGTATTAAATGGATCACCCTCCATAGGAACCATGCCTTTTAATAACTTCGGTTCGCCCATATCGACGTTAACGTATCGAACAGATTGTTTATTACCCTGCTCCACCTCTACCTGAGCGTTGACAACACTACCCAACGTTTCAATTGTAAAGCGTTGACGGGTTGCATACATGTGATCGAACAGAAACTTAGCAACACAGCGAAGGCCATTCCCGCAATTCTTAGCTTCAGAGCCATCTTCATTAAAAATTCTCATTTTAAAATCAGCGATCTCTGAAGGGCAGATAAGGATGATACCATCAGAACCAATTCCAAAGTTTACGTCGGAGACCTTTCTTGAAAGCTCAGAATATATCTGTTCCTCTAGAACATTATTTGGATCGTCCAGTTGATTAAAAATCACATAATTATTTCCCAATCCATGCATTTTCGTAAAATTCATCTGTTTCCACCTCCTTTTAAAAGATGAATTTGGAACTAGTCAGCCTTGCTCTTATCTCATCGAATATTCGCTGCTCTTCTTCTAATCCATCAGCTTGAAAGGTAACAGAGAATCGTACATATGTGCCGGCATCATCCCACGGAACAGTCGAAATTAAATGCTCATGAATTAAATAGGAACTAAACTCTTCTGCGGACTGAAATTTCGGTCCATTTTCTACTGCACTTGGAACCTTTGTATATAAGAAAAAAGATCCTTTTGGTTTGTTTGCATGAAATCCACACTCTCGCAAAATGGCTGATAAACGTTCATGGCGTCGTGAATATTTCTCTGCGGTTTGTATCGTTATTTCTGGATGTGACAAGGTAAAGGCCGCGGCCTTTTGAATCGGTATAAATTGACCAGAATCACAATTGTCCTTTATGGCTGCAAATGCAGAGACAAGTTTAGCGTTACCTGCTATGAAACCAATGCGCCATCCTGTCATATTGAAGGATTTTGATAAAGAATGCAGCTCGATACCAACCTCTTTTGCTCCAGGTACAGATAAGAAACTAAGCGGTTTTTCTCCATCAAATACAAGTGCGGCATAAGCAGCATCATGGATAACAATCAACTCATGCTTTTTAGCAAACTGTACAACCTCCTTAAAGAATTCCCGGCTTGCCACTGCACCTGTTGGATTGTTTGGATAATTTAAATAGAGTAATTTAGATTTTTTCAACACACTATCAGACAATGAATCTAGTCTTGGAAGAAAGGCGTTTTCTTCCAAGAGCGGTAGATGGACAACCTTTCCACCTAGGTAGATTGTATGTGTACCTAAAATTGGATAGTTTGGTGATGGCATAATTGTCACATCACCCGGATTGATAAATGCTGTTGGTAGCATAGCCAACGCTGATTTTGAGCCGATAACATGATTGATTTCCGCTTCAGGGTCAAGTCCACCAACCCCAAATACTTCTTCCATATAATCAGCTGCTGCTTGCTTAAATTCTTGTATTCCATTATCGGCATAAAAGCGATTCTCTACCTTTTCCGCTTCTTCTGCCAATTTTCTAACAACCCTCTCATCTGCCATAGCGTCTGGTTCACCGACCCCAAGATCGATTAAGGTCTTACCAGGATTTTTTTGCAATGCCTCACGCTTTGCTCTTTTGATTTTTTCAAACTTATAAATTTCATTCTTTAAGCCAAATTGTGATCCACCTATACGGTCTGCAAATAGTTGCTGCATATAATCAATTTCCAACATACCGTTTCCCCCATATTCTTACGCCATCTTTCCCATGATGTAATCATGACACTCCAAAGCAGCTTCTTTTCCTTCTTGAATCGCCCAAACAATTAAGCTTGCACCTATTCGAGCATCACCAGCAGCAAATATGCCTTCTTCATGTGTGTGATATTTTCCCTTGTTTACCTCGATCGTAGAGCGTCGATTTACTGTGACCTTGCTATCTTTGAACATGTCTGTTTCAGGACCTTCAAAACCGATCGCTAGTAATATCAATTGGGCTGGCCACGTTTTTTCCGTTCCTGGAATTACTTCCCTTATTTTTTGGCCATTTTCCTTTATCCTTGTTTTTATCTCGGCGCTTTTAACTCCCGCTACCCTTCCATTTTCATCATTAATAAATTCAAGTGCAGTTGTAGCAAACTCTCTTGGATCATGCCCGAATACACTAGCTGCCTCTTCCTGACCGGTATCCACTTTATGAATAATTGGATATTGTGGCCACGGGTTGTCATCAGCGCGGTTATTTGGACGAATCGGATAAATATCAAACTGAACAAGACTGTTACAGTTCTGTCGTATCGCAGTGGAGACGCAGTCTGTGGCTGTATCCCCACCTCCAATGACAACGACGTCTTTCCCCTCTGTGGAAATAAAATTTCCATCAGCTAATTCAGAATCAAGAAGGCTTTTCGTATTTACATGTAAGTAATCCATTGCAAAGTGGATTCCTCCAAGCCCTCTTCCCGAGAGCTTTAAGTCCCGTGGTCGAGTAGAACCTATACAAAGGATTACCGCATCATTTTCTGAACGCAATTGCTCCAATGATAGTTGTTTTCCTATTTCCGTATTAGGAACAAACTGGATGCCTTCCTCTTTCAACAAATTAATTCTGCGATCAACAACATGCTGCTCAATCTTCATTTTAGGAATCCCGTATGTTAGCAAGCCGCCAATCCGGTCAGCACGTTCGTACACTGTCACTGTGTGACCATGTTGATTTAAAATGGACGCGCATGAGAGTCCCGCAGGTCCGGAGCCGATAATAGCCACTTTTTTACCTGTCCGATGTACAGGAATTTGTGGCCTAACCCATCCTTCTTCAAATGCCTTATCAATAATGGCCCGTTCAATGTTTTTAATGGTAACTGAATCATTGGCGAGCGAGGCAACACACCCACCCTCACATGGTGCCGGACAAGCACGTCCAGTAAATTCCGGGAAAGGATTCGTCACGCTAAGACGCTCGTATGCCTCCCTCCAGTTTCCTTTATAAACGAGGTCATTCCATTCTGGAATTAAGTTATAAATTGGACATCCTGTCGTCATCCCCGCTAGCTGACTGCCATTTTGACAAAAGGGTACAGCGCAATCCATACATCGAGAAGCCTGCGTGCGTAAAACATTTTCAGAGGGCAGCTGAGCAATTTCTTTCCAATCTTTAACCCTTTCTAACGGGTCACGATAGAGTACTGAACTCCTTTCATGGTTAATAAACCCTGATATGTTTCCCATCTATCTAACCCCCACTCTAAATTTCAACTGTATTGTAAATATCGTTCTGTTTGGATTCAACAAGAACTCTTTTATATTCCTTTGGGATAACCCGCACGAAACGAGATGCGAAGTAGTCCCATTTTTTTAGAATTTCTGCTGCGATCGTACTTTTTGTATATTGATAATGTTGTTTAATTTGACCTTTAATAAAGTTCATTTCTTCTCGGTCTTGCAAAGATTCAATGATAACAAGTTCTTTATTACATAGTTTATTGAATCTTCCAGCCTCTCGGACTAGAACATAGGCTATTCCACCTGACATTCCGGCAGCAAAGTTTTGGCCTACTTCTCCAAGGATGATAGCACTGCCTCCTGTCATATACTCACAACCATGGTCACCGATTCCTTCGACAACTACATGTGCACCACTATTTCTTACACAAAATCTTTCTCCTGCCTTCCCTCGGACATATGCTTCTCCTCTTGTAGCTCCATAAAAAGCAGTATTTCCGATAAGGATGTTTTGTTCAGCTAAGAAGGTTGATTTTGCTGAAGGAAAGATTGCAATTTTCCCACCTGATAATCCTTTTCCGACGTAATCATTGGCGTCTCCCTCTAAAGTTAGCGTCATCCCATTTGGTATAAAAGCTCCAAAGCTCTGACCTGCTGAACCTTTAAAGTGAAGTTTTATCGTATCTTCCTTTAACCCTGCTTCACCGTATTTACTCGAAATTGCACTCCCGAGCAGAGTTCCGACAGAACGATTTATATTACGAATAGGAAGTACCGCACGAATTGGCTGCCCATTTTTCAAACCTTGTAGAAATAAAGGAAGAAGTTCATTACTGTCCAATGTTTGATTGATTCCATGATCCTGCTCTTCTTTAGGTTGTTTATCGCCCAGCTGATCATATAAAACTGGTGATAAATCAAGTTTTCGAGCTTTCCAATGGTCTGATTGAGCTTGTATCAATAAATCGGTCCTTCCGATCATTTCATCCATCGTTCTAAATCCTAATTCAGCCATATATTCGCGAATTTCTTGAGCAAAGAAATGCATTAGATGAACCACATGGTCTGCTGTGCCTACCATATTTTTACGAAGGAGCGGATTTTGAGTCGCAATCCCAACTGGACATGTATCTAAATGACAAACTCGCATCATGATGCAGCCAAGTGAAACAAGTGGCAATGTTGAAAATCCATATTCTTCTGCACCAAGAAGTGCTGCTATGACCACATCTCGGCCACTCATCATTTTTCCATCTGTCTCCAAGGTCACCTTATGTCTCAAGCCATTTAGCTTTAATGTTTGTTGAGTTTCAGCAAGCCCTAATTCCCAAGGCATACCAGCGTGTTTGATACTTGAGCGCGTTGCTGCTCCAGTCCCGCCATCATACCCACTAATTAGAATGACATCCGCTTTTGCCTTTGCTACACCTGCGGCAATCGTTCCAACACCCGATTCTGATACAAGTTTCACATTAATTCTGGCTTTGGGATTTGCATTCTTTAGGTCGTAAATTAGTTGTGCCAAGTCTTCAATGGAATAAATATCATGATGGGGCGGTGGCGATATCAGTTCAATTCCTGGAGTTGATCCCCTTGTTTTGGCTACTTCAGGGGTCACTTTGTGGCCTGCCAATTGTCCACCTTCACCCGGTTTGGCTCCTTGGGCCATTTTAATTTGGATTTCATCACTATTCACGAGATAGTGGCTCGTAACCCCAAATCTTCCTGATGCTACTTGCTTTATTCTGCTACCTTTTGAATCGCCATTTTCCATTGGTGTAAATCGTGCAGGATCCTCTCCACCTTCCCCACTATTACTTTTTCCACCTATTCGATTCATCGCAATCGCTATCGCTTCATGAGCCTCTTTACTAATTGACCCGAATGACATTGCACCTGTTTTAAACCTTTTAAAGATTGATTCAATTGGTTCAACTTCCTCGATGGGTACGGGTTTTCTTATATAATTGAATTCTAGTAACCCACGCAATGTCGTCTGCTGACTGATTTCTTTGTTTAACAGACTGCTATACTCCTTGTATATTTCATATTTTCCTGTACGAACGGCTTGCTGTAATAAATGAATAGTTTTCGGCTGGAATAGATGTGTCTCCCCTCCATAACGCCACTGGAAATCCGATCCCGTATTTAATACGGCTTCTGACTGGAATGCTGCTTCGTGGCGCAAACGGACTTCCTTTGCAATATCATCTATCCCCAACCCACTGAGTTTCGAAGCTGAATTTGGAAAATAACGGTCTATCACTTCATGACTAATTCCTAAAGCTTCGAAAATTTGTGCCCCTATATAACTTTGAACTGTTGAAATGCCCATTTTGGACATAATTTTCATGATTCCCTTTGTGACGGATTTCACATAATTTCCGGATGCATCCTCAATGGAAAGACCTTGAACTAATAAAGGCAGAGATTCATAGACAAGATAAGGGTAAATCGCATTCGCACCATAACCAAGCAGAGTTGCAAAATGGTGTACTTCTCTCGGTTCCCCCGATTCAACTAGTAAACTAACCTTATTTCGGTTACCTGTTTGTATTAAATGATGATGAACGGCTGATACGGCGAGTAATGAAGGTATGGCTGCATGCTGTTCGTTTACATGTCGGTCACTGAGGACAAGAATATTGCTCCCCGCTTCAACTTCCTTATCCACCATCTGAATCATTTCATCTATTGCTTCTCTTAAATTTCCTTGAACCGAGAATAAAGTTGAAACAATCCCTGTTGACCAGTCTTTTGTTTGTAAATTCCTTATTTTCCTCATCTCGGTTTCTACTAAAATTGGTGTTCTCAAACTTATTTTTTTAAGGCCCATTTGTGTAGGTTGAAGTAAATTACCGCTAGACCCTAACATGACTTCTAATGAAGTCACAAATTCCTCCCGAATGGCGTCTATTGGCGGGTTTGTGACTTGAGCAAATTTCTGCTTAAAATAATGAAATAAAAGTTGAGGCTTACTGGATAATACCGCTAAAGGCGCATCATATCCCATTGAACCAATTGGCTCATTACCATCCATGGCCATCGGCTTTAAAACCTTCTCCCTTTCTTCATCTGTATAACCAAAGATCACCTGTCTGCGAAGGGTTTCTCCTTCCGATACTTCCTCGGTGTGGGTCATATCTTCGGCAATCCTTTCCAAAGGTACAATGTTTTCTTCTACAAGCTTCTGATAAGGTCTTTGGGAGATGACAAGCTCTTTGATTTCTTCATCGGTAACTAAGCGTTTATTTTCTAAATCTATTAGAAGCATTTGTCCTGGCTTCAAACGATCTTTACACAATATTTTCTCTTCTGGGATATCAACAACCCCCACTTCTGATGAAACGCAGATAAAGTCATCTTTCGTTAAAATAACCCTAGCCGGTCTTAATCCGTTTCGATCAAGACACGCTCCAAGTAATTTACCGTCTGTAAATGCCATTGCTGCTGGTCCATCCCACGGCTCCATAAAGCTACTGTGAAACTGATAAAATGCCTTTTTTTGTTCACCCATAACCTTATTTTTTTCCCATGGTTCCGGAATCATCATCATCATGGCTTGTGGCAATGACCATCCTGCTAACACAAGAAATTCCAGTGTATTATCAAACATCGCTGAGTCACTACCATCTGTATCAACAACAGGAAGCAGACTGTCAACATCCTCTATTACATCTGATTTGAATGCAGCTTCTCTAGCTTTCATCCAGTTCACATTACCGTTTATCGTATTGATTTCACCATTATGCATCATGAAACGATTCGGCTGCGCCCTTTGCCAACTTGGTATAGTGTTGGTGCTGAAGCGATTATGGACCAATGCCATCGCTGACTCATATAATTCATTGTGTAAATCCCTATAATAATCGCTCAACTGCTCAGGTAGTAATAAGCCCTTATAGATAATCGTTCTTGCCGAGAAACTGACTATATAATATTGCTCACCCTTTATTGAATCAGCACGTTTAAATGCTTTTTCAATTTTTCTGCGAACTTGATATAATTTTCTCTCAAACTTTATATCCCATGATTCGTTAAAAGGAGATTTCACGAATAATTGCCTTATCACTGGTTGGGTTTCTTTTGCTTGTTGATGTAGATTCTTATCATTTGTTGGGACATTCCTCCAACCGAATAATTCAATTCCTTCCGCTTTAATAATATTTTCAATGATTTCTTCACAATGTTTTCTGGGACTTTCTTGCTGTGGAAGGAAGAACACTCCAACACCATATTTTCCTGCATCAATTAGCGGAATTCCCGCTTTCTTCCACTCCGTTTGAAATAACTTATGAGGGATTTGTGTTAAAATCCCAGCTCCATCCCCTAACAAATTGTCTTTACTGCGCCCTCCCCTATGATCAAGCCGTTCAAGTGCAATTAAAGCTTGAGATACTATTGAATGTGTTTGCTTTCCATTTATATTGGCGAGCATAGCAATTCCACAGGCATCGTGTTCATTTTGAGGATCATACATCCCTTGTTTATCTTGTGTCCATGTCCGATGCATTTCATATCCTCCTTTATGTCTTTGATTTTCTTAGTTTTAATGTTAATACTTTGAGATGTGAATGTATTTAGAGTATTTAACCGAAGATTTGCACTTTTTAGATAGTAAAATAAACAAATATTTATGAATAATTTAGTAATAATGTTCGCATTTACCGATCTTTTCTTGTTTTTTATACTACCATTGTTTCATTTTTTTATATTTAGATGTTTTGTTGAATCATTTGGATTTATTGTTGCGGGAAATTTATCTGTACACAATAAATAAGGTTGCTAGGGATTTTTAACAAATCCGCAGCAACCTAATTCAAGTAATATGAAGTTTTTCATCTTATTTCAGAGGGATTTTTACCAGTGTATTGTTTAAATTGCCTGCTAAAAAAATGCAAATCATTATAGCCGAGGGCATATGCAGTTTCTGTTACAGACATCCCTGTAAAATGGAGTAAATGTTCTGCACGCTTTATTCTGGAATAAACAATATAAGATTTCACCTTATGTCCTATAATTTCTTTAAACTTTTGGGAAAAATATCGTTGAGAAAGGTTAGCACGTTCAGATAAGCTTTCGATTGTATGTGGTTCTCCAGGGTGTTGTTGAATATAATTGGCTACTTCTCGAATCGTTTCTAATAAACTATTACTTGTACGACCCAGCTCTTTTTTCTTTTCTTGTTCTTCTCTTAACAAATGAATCATTAATTGCTTCAAGATTAACTTTCCTTCAATTTCCGCACCAAATGTGTTGACTAAAAACAGACGAACATACTGAGTCAAAAGTGATTCAAAGCTTAAAGCATTTTCAAGTATTCGATGCGAAGAGGGGATCATTCTAGGTGTTTCTACTTCAGCTATATCAAAATGAATATAAGTTAAAACCAGGGGATTTTGTGGATTATGTGTTGCTTCTGTATAATCACCCGGTTTAAACAGAAAGCAATGACCTTTCTCCACATGATAAGCTTTTTTGTTAAGTATTACAGTTCCCTCGCCACCCCAAACATAAAACAAATCATAATTCGGCATGGGGTGCTCTCTTTTTCGCCACGTCCAGTTCGGCTCACAATGAATGGTAGCTAATGCTGGTTTCAATTTAAAATCTTCTGGATTCAGATAAAGCACCTAGCTCCCTCCCTTCAAGGATGACTACTTTATATTTTAATTGTAAAATGTCCGATGTAGCAACTTTGGATACTTATTCTTTAGCTCTGTCAAAAAATGCAGCAAATATTAAAAGGAAGCTTTAGACACAAAAGCTTCCTTTTCATTCAGGTTAGTTTTGACGCCATGGACTCCTGACGACATTTGTTTGATTTCTGTCTGGACCAACAGAGAAGATTGACAAAGGTATACCTGTCAGTTGAGAAACCCTTTCGATATAGCGTCTTGCATTCTCTGGCAGTTCACCCAGTGTTTTGCAGGCTGTAATATCTTCTTTCCAGCCCGGTAGCTCTTCGTATACCGGCTCACATTCGGCCAGAACTTTTAAGCTTGCCGGGAACTCCTCTATCACTTTTCCATGATAACGATAAGCGACGCAAATTTTCAGCGATTCTATTCCTGTTAACACATCAATTGAGTTCAGTGATAAGTCAGTTAAGCCGCTAACTCTACGGGCATGGCGGACGACAACACTGTCAAACCAACCAACACGACGTGGTCTACCCGTCGTTGTTCCATACTCACGGCCAACTTCGCGTATTTGATGGCCAATATCATTCGTAAGTTCGGTTGGGAAGGGTCCGTCACCAACCCTTGTAGTGTACGCTTTACATACCCCAACGGCATGAGTGATTTTACTTGGACCAACACCTGAACCAATCGTTACGCCTCCTGCAACTGGATTAGATGAAGTAACAAATGGATAGGTCCCTTGGTCAATATCAAGCATGACCCCTTGGGCTCCCTCAAAGAGGACACGACGTCCGTCATCTAAAGCATCATTTAAGACGACAGAAGTGTCACAGACATATTTCGCAATCGTTTGGCCATATTCATAATATTCATCAAGAATATCTTCCGGTTTAAAGCCGTCAGTCTCATAAAGCCGTTCAAACATTCGATTTTTCTCTGCTAAATTACGAGTCAATTTTTCCTCAAAAACTTCACGGTCCATTAAATCAGCAATCCGAATCCCAATACGGGCAGCTTTATCCATATAAGCTGGTCCAATTCCTTTTTTCGTCGTACCAATTTTATTTTCACCTTTTGCTATTTCTTCCACTTCATCTAATTTTATATGATAAGGCAATATAACATGAGCGCGATTAGAGATTCTCAAGTTATCGAGGGGTACTCCTTTGTCCTGTAGATAATCCATCTCCATCACAAGTGCCTTGGGATCTACAACCATACCATTGCCGATGACACAGATTTTTTCCTTGTAAAAGATACCGGATGGAATTAAATGCAGTTTATATGTTTCACCGTTAAATTTAATCGTATGTCCAGCATTGTTTCCACCTTGATAACGTGCAATCACTTCGGCATTTTCCGATAAAAAATCAGTGATTTTTCCTTTTCCCTCGTCTCCCCATTGTGACCCAACAACGACAACTGATGACATTTTATAACGCACCTCCATTAGGTTAAACAAACATTTTTTCCTTTTAGCAGGTTAATTCTATCAGTAAATATAAAGAGAAGTCAATCTAATAACGAATGATATACAAATAAAATAAAATAATGTTCGTATTTTACCAACATTTTTTATTATACCCTTTCGTAAACGAAATCTTACATCGGTAAAGAAAAAAAGATTGGTCCCGTATCGAAACCAACCTGATTTTTGATGATTTTTTATATTAATACCCAAAAAAGGCATCCTTTTTAATTTTGCGCTTTGAAACATTTTGATTTTGTAGATAAGTAGAAATAGATTCTACCATTGACTTCGGACCTGCAATATAGTATTTTCCATTTTCTTTATTTAAGCTAGTAAACTTGTCTATTTCTTGATGGAGATCATCCCTTGAATTAAGGTAAGTTACTTTTAAAGAAGGATTATTCGCAATCGCATCAAGTTCATCTTTAATTAGAAATGACTTTTTACTTTCCATATAGAGTAGGTGTATTTGTTTTTCGACTCCGTTGCCTTCTGCTTATATTTGTTTTAAGATCGCCCGAAATGGTGTAATTCCAATTCCACCTGCAACCAGTCCATTAAGAAGCCCTCCATGCTTTCGAAAGGGCTTTCCTCTGTTATTTCCGCCAAAAAGTGGTACAGTCGGCCTTATCCGAAATATTAAAATCAATCATTTTCTCAATGAGTGAGTAGTCAACCGGACTATTCCAAGGAATACGTATCATCCCTTTTGTGTAGTCATAACCTGCTTTTTTAATCTCATCCTCCAGATAGGAGATGGTTACATTTTCAGGGGCAACAGCTAAATGCTTCTTCGATACGCTAAAGCCAATAATGTATGTGCCATGATCTGTAAACATTGGTTGATTCCATTTGATTTCTGTCTTTAAATTTGGATATTTATTGTTTACCCAAGTAAACACTTCTCCCACTCTTTCTAGGTGAATAGGGTCATCAATCCCCGCTAAAAATTCAGCAAAAGCTTCCATGTGATTCCCTCCTAAAAACCGCCTCGTATAAGGCCTTACATTTCTCCCAATACTTTTTTAAGTTCATCAACCATTCCGCCCCAACCATATTTCGCACCGTTGTACGCTTGGTCTTCTTTTTCGAATCCAGTTTGGTCAAGATGTAAATAGGTTATTCCATCCTCTTCCTTCAATGTCCATGTGACGATAGTATCGATTGGACCACCTACCCATGTGTAAGATAGCTTATTAGGCTCGTCCACCACTAATACTTCACAATCGACAATTAAATTCCACTGCGAATTTTGGAATTGACATTTATGTCCTACGATTGGTTTAAAGTCATTTGCCATAATCCATTTTGCAAGTGTGTCTGAATCTGTTAATGCATCCCACACCTTATTGATTGAGCTTTTAAATTGAAAGTCTAATGAAACCTCTGCCATTATTTACTCCTCCTCTAATATGCTTCTTAAAATTGATATGTTGTCGGTCCAAAACTTCTCGTAAAAGGATACCCAATCTTTAATTTCCCTTAATGGAGCAGCATTTATTCGATACCTTGTTTCACGACCCACTTTTCGGTCATCTACTAAACCAGCTTCTTTGAGGATAGCCAAATGTTTCGAAACAGCAGTTCGCCCCATTTGAAATTGCGCAGTTAGCTTGTAAAGAGGTAACTCCTCCTCCTCTGCCAACAAACGCAGCAATTTACGTCTTGTTGGGTCAGCAATGGCTTCATAAACATCCCGCTCTTGATTCTTCTCGTTCAATAGCCCCTTCTCCCTTATTAATTGGACACCTTTTAGTGTCCTAATTATATGACACCATTTGGTAGCCCGTCAAATCATATTTTTTCCAAAATAAATAATAATAAGCCTAATTTCCGTCTGAATTAGGCTTTTAATGTCCGACAAGCTGTATAATAGACGAAAAAATTTCGCCTAATTCGTAATAATTATGAAAAAAGGCTTATATAGATGGAGAGATTCCGCCTATTGACTGGAAAAGTTCGAAAACAAGGGAATTTGCTTTGCGTAATCGGAAAACCTTCCCTTATTTAACCCGAATCCGACTCCGTCCTACTTTTAACCGAAAAATTTCCGCTTATATTTACTGGTTACTTATTAAGGACAAGACATCCTTAATACTCTTCAATCGGTTTTAGATTTTCTTCAATTTCAGCTCGACGGTCTTCTAAAAATGGAGGCAAATCTAATTTTTCACCCAGAGTTTCGACATCCCCATCGATGGTGAATCCCGGTCCATCGGTTGCAATTTCAAATAGAATTCCGTTTGATTCACGGAAATAAAGGCTTTTAAAATAGAAACGATCCACAATACCAGATAAGTGGAAGCCACGTGCTCGTACCTGTTCAGCCCAATAGGCAAGCTCTGTATCATCTTTAACACGAATCGCTAAATGATGAATACTTCCTCGTCCAGGTCGTTCAGTAGGACCGTCTAAATATTTCACTACGATTTCTCCAAAAACCTCTCCTTTGATGGATTGAAAAATCACTTCGTCATCTGTACGGCTAATTTCTGTATAGCCAAACATATCTGTTAGTGTGCTAGCTAGTTTATCAAGTCTTCGAACCGTCATTTCCACAGAGCCCATTCCTTGAATTTGATGTTCAGCGGGTACATCGGATTTTTCCCATGTTTCCCAGTGCGCTTGCTTAGCACCGTTTGAAGCAAGAAGGACCATCTGTAAACCTTCTGTATCTTCAAAGTGTAAAGCTGGATGATTGGCATACGTTGTTATATCACTTTTGGTTACACCATGTTCCTCAAAACGTGCTTTCCAATATTGAAGACTGTCCTCTGAAGGAACAAGTAAACCGATTCTAGTAATGGCATTTGTCCCACGATGCGTTTTTCCAACTGGTGGAATTTCAAAAAATGATAGTTCAGTACCTGGGCTACCTGTTTTATCACCGAAAAATAAGTGATACATCGATGGCTCGTCTTGGTTCACTGTTACTTTCACACGACGTAAACCAAGCACATGTCGGTAAAAATGATTATTTCGGCTTGCGTCTTTTGTAATCATGGAAATGTGATGATGTCCTGGAATTTTATACATTGATATTCCCTCCGATTTCATTTTACTAGAATAGTAATTATATTTTTTTCATCCTCAGGTTTAAAAGATGCTTTCATTAAAAATCAGAAACCGTATTCTTCCTCTTTAGCCTTTCTTATCGATTCCACTGCTTGAAATGTTTGAACTGTATCATCGGCTAAACGATCCAAGCGGAAAAGAATATCATCATTAATGATTTCTTTACGTAAAAAATCTTTTTCTTCAATAAATACATACGTTGGAACAATGTGTGCTTTCATATAAGCTAAAATTGGCTTTAATTGTTGCTCGACCATTAAATAATGCTTCGCTGTACCAGCTGTGACAACAACACTTACAACCTTATCGCGGAAAGCATTAACTGGTAGTAAGTCGAAAATGTTTTTTAATGTTGCAGGAATCGATGCTTGAAACGTTGGTGTTCCAATAATAATGGCATCCGCTGACATAATTGTCCCTGTAACATATTTTGTGTCACCATCATATTCAAAATAATTACGACCATCGCTAAATTCCAATTTGTAGTCAGCTAAATCAAGCAATGTAACTTCATTTTCAGGGAATTTTTGCTCAAGTATTTCCACAGTTTTCAGCATTGCAGTTTTTGTTTTTGAGCCGACAATTGAGCCTGCTAGCGCTACTATTTTCATAGGTTATTCTCTCCTTCTGATTTGGCTGTATATTTTTTGATGGCAGGAATGATATCGTTCCCGATGATTTCAATATTTTTCATGATTTTTTCGTAAGGTACCCCACCAAAGTCAATTTGCGCCATGAAACGTTGCATGCCGTAAAGCTCATATTGGTAAAGCATTTTCTCGATAATCTGCTGTGTGCTGCCAACCATTAATGCATCACGAGTATCAGGTGCTTGAGCAAATTGTTGCTTTGGATAGCCACTACCACGAATGGCTTGGAATCCTCCGCTTATATGCGGGTACATTCCTTGTAAAGCTTCCTGTGTTGTATCTGCTACGTAAAATAAGCTCGTTGTTGCAATTGGTAAAGCTTTTGGATCAAAGCCACTGCGTTCAGCTGCTTCACGATATGCATCAACAGAAGGCTTAAAGTTAATTGCCGGTCCACCCAATGTAGTCAGCATCATCGGAATACCCATGTAACCCGCTTTAATCGCACTTGCAGGTGGTCCTCCAACAGCACGCCAAATTGGAATCGAACCATTTTTTGGCTGTGGCAGTATTTCTGCATTTTGAAGCGGAGGACGATATTCACCTTGCCATGTCACAAGCTGTTCTTCATTAATTAGTTTTAACAGTTCTAATTTCTCTTCAAAAATTTCTTCATAATCCTGCAAATCAACTCCAAGTAAATGGTAGGCACCTACACGTGAGCCGCGACCAGCAACGATTTCTGCCCGGCCATCTGATATTAAATCGATTGTGGCGAAATCCTCATACACACGAACTGGGTCAGAAACACTTAATACAGTTGCTGAGCTTGCAATTTTAATCTTTTTTGTAGCTTGTGCAATAGCTCCTAAAACAACGGTATGTGCTTGTGTTGTGAAGTACGTTTGGTGACTTTCACCGACACCAAATACCTCAATACCTGCTTGTTCTGCTAGTTTACTTGCTTCTATAAGTTCATTGATTCGTAGCTGTGCTGAAATTCGCTCACCGGTTAATGGATTGGGAATGTGATCCCCCAATGAATATAGTCCAAATTCCAAGCCTTTCGTTTGATCAATGCGGTATTTTTCCATTGTTTATCTCTCCTTTTATCAATTTACTAATCAAGTGATAAGGTAAAAGAATTATTTATATGTCATTTTTCTTATTTTCGCTATTTTTTTGTACACGAGACATGAGGGTATACAGGACTTTTTGTTCTTCTTTAGATAAACATTCATCAAAGAAAGAGGATTGAAATGCAAGCTGATCTTTAAAAGCATTTTCTAGTTTTTCACAACCTTTTTTAGTTAACGAAATTGTTTTTGTTTTCCAGTCTTGCTTTCGTGCAATGAGCCCTTCCTTTTCAAGGCGTGACAGCATCCGAGAAATTCCGCCTTGTGTCACCGTAACTTTCTCAGCAAGCTCACTTTGAGTTAATGGCTCGTATGTTGAAATTTGCATTAAAACATCAAATTGTGCAGTCGTTAAATCAAACTTCTTTAAAAAATCATTCGATAACAAGTTACTTTGATGTGTGAATCGTGTAAGTCGTAACCAGATTAATGAACCACGAGTATTATTTTGCATAACACTTCGTCACTCCCTTTCGTTACTATCACTTTACCACTCAATTGATATAAACGCAATAAAAATATCTCTAATCCAAGATATTTTTATTGCAGATGACAAAAAACCACAAAGATGATTCCTTCATGTACCAATTCTGTACGGGGTTTACGATGCTTCATGAACATTTGTCATATAATCCTCAAATGCCCCCACCTTCAGTGGTCTACTGTAATAGTATCCTTGTCCAAGAATAAGACCACCTTTACTTAGTTCATCAACATGTTCCTTTAGTTCGATTCCTTCTGCAATAACATTTAATCCAATAGAATTTGCTAAGTTAATGATCGCTTTTGCAATTTCCTTACTTTCTTTATTCGTATGAATATCATTCACAAATGATTGATCAATTTTTAATGTATTAATCGGTAGTTCTTTAATATAACTTAGAGAGCTATAACCTGTTCCAAAATCATCGACAGAAATTTGGATGCCTAGCTTTTGAATTTCCTTTAAAATAGATATGGTATCGCGTTCTTGGTTACGAGTGTTTATGCTGTCCCCATCAAATTTGAATATAATTTGTGCATTTGTTAAATCAGTTAAATCTTCAGCCTCTACTTCGGCTGTAAATGAATCAAACTGACCTCTTACCTTTGAAACCATCATATGTTTCACTTCAAAACCAACTGTGGAATGTCCTTTGTCTACAATCCATTTCCCCATTTATATACTCTCCCCCCGTGCTTAAATACGTATTAAAAAAGAGCTAATCAGCTATGCCTGATTAGCTCACACGATTTATACATTACTGATTTGCTTTTTTCACCCATTCAGCTACATTTACAGTACGTTTTGCCTGGTGTTTTACGGCTGCTTGTACGTCTTCAATCATTTTCCCATCCTGACCGACTGTTACACTTGTTCCATATGGGTTTCCTCCTGCTCCAAATAATACAGGATCCGTGTAACCTGGAGATGCAATAATCGCTCCCCAGTGCATCATACTTGTATATAATGAAAGGATTGTTGCCTCTTGTCCACCATGCGGATTTTGTGCTGAAGACATTGCACTTACAACTTTATTAACCGTTTTTCCAGTAGCCCATAGTCCACCTTGGGTATCAAGGAATTGTTTCATTTGTGATGGCATATTACCAAAACGTGTTGGAACACTGAATATAATCGCGTCTGCCCATTCTACATCAGCAGAAGTTGCGACCGGAACGTCTTTCGTTGCATCAACAGTTGCTTTCCAAGCTGCGTTTGCCTCAATTACAGATTCAGGAGCTAATTCCTGGACTTTTAATACTTTAACCTCAGCACCAGCTTCTTTGGCCCCTTCTTCTGCCCATTTTGATAACTGATAGTTTGTACCACCCATGCTGTAAAAAATAACTGCTAATTTAACATTTGACATTTGTACTGTCTCCTTTTTTGTTGAATTACCAAATACTTTTGATAAAAAACCCATTTCGTACACCACCTATTATTCCGTTCTAAAAAAATTCCATTCCTTTAAAGGAACTTTTTCTGTTCACCTATATTTTTTTAGAACTATAAGTTTTTATACCAATTACTAGCAGCTTCTACTTCTGTCGCTGTCAGCTGATGACCTCTATTTTTGGCTATTTTGGTCTTTCTATCTCAAAGATTTCTCCGATTTTCGCATAATTGGCACCCGCCAATCGGCTTACGGCAGCTAACCCTCTAGGATCAATTCTTCCTTTTTCATAGATGTCATCTTCAATATGATATTGAATGACTCTTCCTATGATAAAATCACAGCCAGGAGAAACGGTTTCTCCCAATTCTAATGAATGTTCTAATACGCACTCCAATCGAACCTTTGCTTCCTTCACTCCAGGAACGGAGACCTTTATACTTTCAACCTGAGTTAGTCCCGCCAACTGAACTTCACTTTGATTTGACGGAAAGGTTGCAGCAGTTTTATTGATCTTTTCAACATTTTGCTCATCCACAATATGAACCACAAATTCCTTCGATTTAAGTATGTTCCTAGCTGTATCTTTTTGTCTTCCGTCGGGGCGCTGTATCGACAATGAAATCATTGGCGGATTTGAAGATACAATATTAAAATAACTAAAAGGTGCTCCATTTAAGACTCCCTCTTCAGAAAGAGTTGTAACGAATGCAACTGGTCTCGGAATAATGCTTCCGATTAAAAACTTATAATTTTCTCTTTCAGAAATAGATTTAGGGTCAATTGAAAGCATCGGATTCATTCCTTTACAAATTAATCTAAGTTTCTCACCTTAATTGGAATTAAACTGCGTTCTAACTGCTCTCTATATTGCTCATACTGCGCTGGTAGCATTAATTGTTCTCCCATTGTTTCGTGTGATTCATCATGAGCGAATCCAGGAGGATCTGTTGCAATTTCAAATAAAATTTCTCCGTGTTCTCTAAAGTAAATCGCATTAAAATAGTTTCTATCTTGTACAGGGGTTACACCATATCCATTTTCCGCAACATACTTTTGCCAATCCAGTTGGTCTTGATCATCAATTGCTCTCCATGCAATGTGGTGGCCTGTTCCAACGCCCATTTGTCCTCTTCCAGATGGAACCACCTTTAGGTCTATGATGTTTCCAATTTCTGCTGTTGAACGGTAACGAACAAAATCTCCTTCTTCGTCTACTTTTTCAAGACCCATTACTTTTTCTAGTAATTCCGCCGTTTTATCAGGATGAGATGAAAATAAGGTTGCCCCACCAAAACCTTTTATTGCAACTTCGGGAGTTACATCACCAAATGTCCAATTATTGATTTCGCCTTCTTCTCTCTCAACTATTTCTAGGTGAAGACCATGCGGATCATCAAATTCCAAATAGGTTTCTCCAAATCGTGTGATCTTAGTGTAAGGAATATCAAACTTTTCTAATCTCGATTCCCAAAAACTCAATGCTCCTTTAGGAACAGCATAGGAAGTAACACCTACTTGACCATCACCAATTTTTCCTTGATAGGCATCTGCCCAAGGGAAAAATGTAATAATTGTTCCTGGTTTTCCTCCTTCATTCCCAAAATATAAGTGGTATGTTCCCGGATCATCGAAATTTACTGTTTGTTTAACTAAACGTAATCCTAATACTCCAGCATAAAAATCTACATTCTCTTGTGGATGACCTACTATTGCTGTAATGTGGTGAATGCCCATTGTTTTTTTACTCATTTTTAGCTCACTCCCATTTGTGTTTTTAAATTTTACAATTTTACTTTCAGGTTTTACCAAATAAATAAAACCATTCATTTTTATCTCTAATTAAAGTATCTTTGTTTCGAGATATACATCCAAAAAAATAATATTTAATTATTCACCTTGTCCTTAACTCTTTGCAAAAGGTCTAATAGAGTATCTACCTCATGGGAATTTAGTGAATCAAAAACACTATTTACAAAATCCTCATGTTCCGGCATAATTTTATTCATTATTTCAATTCCTGCATCAGTCAACGATACATGTATAGCACGTCGATCATCAGGACAAGCACTTCGCTTTAGTAATCCTTTTTGTTCTAATTTATCGATTACATAGGTCATTGAACCACTTGTAATCAGAACACTCTTGCCAATTTGTTGTATGGTTTGAATTCCCTTGTGAAAAAGTACTTCTAGTACTGAAAACTCAGTTATGCTTATATTGTTTTTCATCATATCGTCTCTAATTCTTTCTTGGAGCGCTCTAGATGTTTGCATTAAAAGCAAAAACGGCTGATTGGTGCATTTTTTTCCCACACTTACACCTCCTCAATAGATATCTTAAATTAAAATATCTTGAATTCAAGATAATATTATAACAAAAAGAGTAATGTGTCAATAACTTAACCAGCTTTTTTTACTTCCGCTTTTAATATATCCTCTGTTTTTAGCTCGAGTGTTTTTTCTAACAATTCGATGGTGCGTACGGTTTCTCGAATGTCTTTTTCTGTTACTACATTTTCAGATTTCTTTTCTTTAATTAGATTTTTAATAGAAGACTTAAAAGCATTGGTATTGATTATCCATTCTCCTATTAATTTCTTGGTAGCTACTCTTTCATTCACATCTTTAATACTAAAGATGTTTTGTACTTCAGGTTCTAAAAGTGTAATTGTATTCATTTCTGGATGTATTCTTATCCAAAAGTAGTTGAGCTGGCTATCATAATAATTTTGATCGATCAAACGATAATATTCAATTCCTATCTTTATATCAAAAAAAGGACTTTCTACTGTTGGGATGTGCAGATCCGCAACATGGACATTTTTTTGGATATCTAAATACGTTTCTAATCCATACTTCGTATCAATCATCTTTGCATCTAATACTTGCATCATTTTTATCTCTCCTTTATTTCTTTGATATCTTTTGTTTAATATTTAGGTTACTTTATGTAACCAATAATAACCCACAGGTTACTTTTAGTCAACAAATAATAATTTATTTAAAAACTAACAAATTATACTTATTCTAAGAGTAATCCTTTATTATTGTCACAATTCCTCCATAATATTCCCCTTTTTAAAATGGTCTGTATAGGATATAATTTTAATATACATTATATTACCTTGTTACTTTTTGTGCATATTATTAAATTTTTGCTATTGGAGGTGTTACTCATGTTGGAAAAAGAAGGTCAAGAAAGATTATGTTCAAAGGTTGAAGAATCGTATCATATGATCGGTAAAAAGTGGATGGGTTTAATCATTCATACACTAATGGAAGGACCAAAACGATTTAGTGAAATACATGGTTTTATTCCTGATTTAAGTAAAAGGATGCTTAACGAACGGATAAAAGAACTTGAAGATTGCGGATTAGTCCTTCGTAATGTCATCACAGAACGTCCCGTACGAACAGAATATTCCCTAACAAAAAAGGGACATGAATTGGGAAAGGCATTAAAAACGGTTGAGGATTGGGCGAATACATGGCTATAATGATCTCTAAACTCCTACTGCTTGGTTCATGCTTCTTGTCATGATCAAGCAGTATTTTTTTGAATTAAAAAGAGAGTACTATCCATTAATAGTACCCTCCTTTAAGATCATGTATAGAAGACTATCCCTATGTGAAGTCATTCTATATAGGTGTATTTGTAAACCCTTATTTTTTTACGACAGCATGTCCACCAAATTCATTTCGTAATGCAGCTACAACTTTCCCTGTAAAGGTATCATTTTCTAATGAGCGGTAGCGCATCAATAGCGACATCGCAATAACAGGAGTAGCTGTTTGTAGGTCTAATGCTGTTTCAACTGTCCATTTCCCCTCACCTGAGGATTGCATGATTCCTTGAATTTCATCCAATTTGGCATCCTTCGAAAATGCATTCTCTGTTAATTCCATGAGCCAAGAACGAATCACGGAGCCATTATTCCACACTTTTGCTACTTTTTCATAATCATAATCAAACTCGCTTTTTTCAAGTACTTCAAAACCTTCTCCGATTGCAGCCATCATTGCATACTCGATGCCATTATGAACCATTTTTAAGAAGTGGCCGCTTCCTGCTTTTCCTGCATACAAGAAACCATTTTCAACGGCAGTATCTTTAAAAATAGGTTCAACCTGTTCCCAAGCCTCAGGATCGCCGCCAATCATATAGCAAGCACCATTTCGTGCCCCTTCCATTCCGCCTGAAGTACCGGCATCCATGAATCGTACGCCGACTTTCTTTAAATCATTGTAGCGCCCAATGGATTTCTTATAGTGCGAATTTCCAGCGTCGATTACAATATCATCTTTGTCTAAAAAGGGGGCAATTTCATCAATAACTGGATCCACAACAGATTGAGGAACCATGATCCAGACAATCCTTGGTTTCTCTAAAGACTCAACTAGTTCTTTATAGCTTGATACTCCAAAAGCTCCATATTTCTTCATTTCATCAACAGCACTTGGGTTCACATCATATGCAACTACTTCGTGTTTATTATCGATAAGGTTTTGTCCTAAGTTTAAACCCATTTTTCCTAATCCTACTAATCCGACCTTCATGTTGTGTTCCTCCAATTGTTTTGTATTTTTTAATCATTTAAAAGGCTTTTAGTTGTTTGTACAAGGTTTTCAGTAGTAAATCCAAACTGTTCCATAACGGCAGAGCCTGTTCCAGAAGCACCGAATGTTTCAATCGATATTATTTTTCCTTCCGTACCAACAAATCGTTCCCACCCCATCGAGATTCCTGATTCGATTGCAACTCGTTTTGAAACCGATGATGGTAAAATAGACTCTTTATAATTAGATGATTGTTTATTAAATAGTTCCCAACTCGGCATTGCAACTACTCGTACCGATCTATTTTCTTTTTCTAGCTCTTCTTTTGCGCTAACAGCTAATGACACTTCGGAGCCTGTCGCAATTAGAATAACCTCGGGTGCTGAATTTGTTTCGGTTAGAACATATGCCCCTTTTGAAACATTTTCGATATTTGCTTTTGTTTCGTTATATACTGGTAGGTTTTGACGACTTAAAATTAGTGCAACAGGTCCTTCTGTTTGTTGAAGCGCATATGCCCAAGCACTTGCTGTTTCGTTCGCATCAGATGGTCTTATCACTGTAAGCCCAGGTATTGAACGAAGTGCTGCTAAATGTTCAACTGGCTCATGTGTAGGACCATCTTCACCTACAGCAATTGAGTCATGTGTAAATACATAGGTGACTGGAAGTTTCGATAGTGCCGCCAGACGGATGGACGGACGAAGATAATCATTAAATACAAAGAATGTACTTACAAAAGGCTTCACACCGCCGTGATAGGCCATACCATTTGCAGCCGCACCCATGGCATGCTCTCTTACACCAAAGTACACATTCCTGGCACCATAAGATTCCACAGCAAATTTTTGTTCTCCCTTTATATCTGTCATTGTAGATCCAGAAAGGTCTGCACTTCCTCCAAAAATGGAAGGAACTGACTTAACATAATGATTAATCGCTTCTCCACTTGCAACACGAGTTGAAACAGCTTTCCCTGTTTCAAACGTTAAAATGTCGTTTGCATCTATTAGAACTTTTCCTTGTATTGCATTGGTTAGTTGATCTGCTAGTTCTGGGTATTCTCGTTGATAGGAACGGAATAAATCATTCCAATTTTGTTCAACATCCATTCCCTTACTCTTTAAATCCTCGAAGTGGGCTTTTACCTCTTCAGGAACATGGAAATCCGCTTCATAATCCCAGCCATAAGCTTGCTTCGTTGCCTTTCCTTCCTCAGGTCCTAGCGGTGCACCATGGGCTTTATTGCTGCCCGCTACTTTCGGACTTCCATACCCAATGATGGTTCTGACTTCAATAAGGCTTGGTTGATTTGGATTTTGTTTTGCTAGTTCGATTGCTTTAGAAATCGCTTCTTGATCATTTCCATCTTCCACTCGTACATAATGCCAATTTGCCGATTCTGCTCTTTTCTTAATATCTTCAGAGAAGGATACATTCAAATCACCATCAAGGGAAATATCATTAGAATCATAGAGGACGACTAACTTACCGAGTTTCATATGTCCTGCCATTGACATCGCCTCATAAGAAATACCTTCCATAAGGTCACCATCACCCACTAAAGCATACGTATAATGGTCAATAACGGCGTGATTCTCTCTATTAAATTTCGCAGCTAGATGTGCTTCTGCCATTGCCATTCCGACAGCATTGGCAATCCCTTGGCCTAATGGCCCAGTTGTCGCCTCTACACCGGAAGTATGCCCAAATTCAGGATGTCCTGGCGTTTTGCTGTTTAATTTTCTGAAATTCTTTAAATCATCGATTGAAACGCCATATCCCGCTAAATGAAGCATGCTGTATAATAAGCTAGAACCATGTCCAGCTGATAAAACAAATCGGTCACGATTAAACCATTTTGGATTTTCAGGATTATGGTTCATATGTTTTGACCATAATGCGTAGGTCATTGGTGCTGCGCCCATTGGCAATCCCGGGTGACCGGAATTTGCTGCATTAATGGCATCAATAGATAATGTTCGTATTGTTGTAACGGCTAAGTTCTCAATATTTTGTGTCATGACTTTTCCTTTTCCCCCTGATTTTCCTTATTTCATTCCTATTAATTCTTTTGTTTCTTGTTTTGGGATCTTTTCATCTAACCACCATTTAAATCCGTTCTCCTCTAACAATGAATCAGAGCCTATCGGACCATTTGAACCGGATTGATATTCATGTAGCGGAACAAGGTCCTCTTCAAATGCATCTAGAATTGGTTGAACCCACTCCCATGACAACTCAACTTCCTTCCAATGGGCAAAGAATGTTGAATCACCAACAAAAGCATCATGAATGATTCTTTCGTATGCTTCCGGCACCCCAATTCCCGTGGCCTCACACGAAAAATTAATTCGAACAGGTTCGATATTCCCATTGTTTGTTGGGTTTTTACTATTTAATTGAAGAGAGACATTTTCATTTGGGCTGATTTCAACGATTAATAAATTGGGCTCTATTTCTTGATTCGCCAATGTATTCTTAAATTCAATAACAATACGTGTTGACTTTTCCTTCATTCTCTTTCCAGTTCGTATATAGAAAGGAACACCTTTCCAAAATGGATTATCGATCCAAATACGAGCTCCGATAAATGTATCTGTTTTAGATGATGGATCTACGCCTGGTTCGTCTTTATAGGCTGGCACTTGCTTACCATTACTCCCACCTGAACCATATTGCCCACGAACGATATTTAAACGAACATCTTCTTTTTTCAGTGGACGAATAGCCTCCATTACCTTACGCTTTTCATTACGTATTTCCGAAGCATTCATCTTTTTAGGTAAGGCCATGGCTGTCATCATTAACAGTTGAAGCATATGATTTTGAACCATATCACGTATGGCTCCCGCCTGATCGTAATAGCCTGCTCTTGTCTCTACTCCAACTGTTTCACTCGCTGTAATTTGTACATTTGCAATGTGATCCTTGTTCCAAATGGATTGTAAGATTGGGTTTGCAAATTCAAGAGCTTCAAGGTTCTGAACCATTGATTTCCCTAGATAATGATCAATCCGGTAGATCTCTTCTTCCTCAAATGCACCGCTTAGTTTTTCATTTAATATTCGAGCTGATTGGAGATCATGGCCAAATGGTTTTTCAATCATCAATCGTTTCCAACCATCCGTTGCACCTAGTCCGCTTTCTTTAATGTTTAAAGCAATAACATCAAAAAATTCAGGCGCAACTGAAAGATAAAAGATTCGATTTTCTTTAATTTTGAGCTCCGCTTCCCTTTGCTCAACCATTTGAAGTAATTCTTTGTAACCCTCTTTATCCTTAACATCTAAGGCCATATATCGAAATGAATCAAGAAAACCTCCCATTTCAGTTGCATCATGTTCAATGCGGCGTGAAAAAGTAAAGATTGATTCCTTCACTCTTTCTTGAAAATCACTATGAGACAGTTCTCCTCTTCCTAGTCCAATTATTGACAAGGGTTGTGGTAGTTTTTTATCAACGTATAAGTTATACAAAGCAGGAAATATCTTTCTTTTTGCTAAATCACCTGTTGAGCCAAATAATACAAAAGACATTGATTCCAATTTAAGTCCTCCTAGTACATGTAAATGAACCTAGTCAAATTCATTCTATTGTTGCAAATCATTTTACACATGATATCTATGTCTGACGACAATAGAGTTATCCTTGTCACGATCCAAGGAAATGTATATATCAGTCATTTTGAGAAATAACCCATTCTCAATAACTCCAGGTATTAGGTTAAGCTCTCTTTCTAATTCTTTAAGATTCGTCATATCTGGAAAACGACAGTCAAGAATATAGTTACCATTATCCGTTCGAAATGGTGTACCTTGTGCTTTTCTTAATTGAGGCACGATCCCGAGTTCTTGTATCTTTTTCCTTGTCATTTCAAATCCAAAAGGCAGCACTTCAACTGGTAGTGGGAACGATCCTAATGCTGCAACGTTTTTCTCCGGGTCAGCAATTACAATAAAAGTGTTAGCTGCATTTGCAATGATTTTTTCCCTTAATAGGGCACCACCGCCCCCTTTTATGAGATTTAAGTCAGGATCTACCTCATCGGCACCATCAATTGCCACATCTATTTGTTCAACCTCATTAAATGAAACAAGTGGAATTCCAACTTCTTTAGCCAGTTTTTCAGTTTGTTTTGAAGTGGGAATTCCATTAATCGAAAGTCCATTATTCACGAGTTCCCCAAGTTTAGAAATGGTATAAAACACTGTCGATCCAGTCCCTAGACCAACTACCATTCCATCTTTTATATAATCTAAAGCTTTTTCTCCAACTTCTTTTTTCTCATTCAAAGGATTTTTCTCCTTTCATAGTTAAACTGGAGATTACACTTTTATTAATTCTGCCACTGTTTCTTAATTTGCTCCTCTGCAATACGGATTATTTGATTTTGAGGTGTGTCTTTTTTAACAATGACATTTGTTAAATATTTTTTGCCCTTATATTCAAGATTCAAGGTTACCTCAACCATATGATTCACTCCTATCAATAAAATATCTATCTAGTATATCTTTTTATAATGGGTGACTATTAGTAACCTGAGTAACTTTATGTAACCAATAATACTCCTCAAGTAATTTATAGTCAAGAAAATTATCTTGAATTCAAGATAATTTTTTCAAAAAAATCTCTCACCGTTTAATCAGTAAGAGATTTCTGCACATCATTGAATTAGTATAAAAAACTGAATCTAAAATAAAAATCTAACTGAAGCCATACTAACTATTCCTACTATTACTGTAATGGACAAACTCTTTGTCCATAGGGCTACGACAAGTGTCGGAATAATAGCTGTAAGAACTTTCCAATCAATTGATAGTAATGATTCATCTTGTATGATAAAGCTATCAACAATAAGTGCTGCAAAAATACAAACGGGGATAAACGAAAGCCATTTAATTACAATTTTCGGCAGTTTTACATTTCTTATGACGATAAATGGAATAACTCTTGGAACAAAGGTTACAAGGGCACACCCTACAATAATTAATAATATCGATAGATTTAAACTCATTTGTCTTTTACCACCCCAATCGTTGCCACAATTACCGTTGATAAAAGAATAGCTATATAAGATGGAACAAACATACATAGTACCAACATCAATATAACAACATATAAAATTAATGATAGATAAAATTTCAATTTACGATGATCGATGTTTTGTAATTGCAATACTAGCAATGCTAGAAACATAGCTGTTAAAGAAAAGTCCAATCCTAAAACCTCTGGATTTGAAATCCATTTGCCAAAGATAGCACCCAACACACAAGATAAAATCCAGAAAAAATAAGCTGTAATATTCAATCCATTCATCCAGCTAGCATTAATTGTTTCCTTTCGTGCAATCTTGTTAGCAGCAACTCCGAATGACTCATCGGTTACTAGAGCCCCTATCCCGACATTTTTCATTAATGAATAAGTCGTAAAGTGGGGAGCTAATGTGGTACATAATAAAAGATGACGCAAATTCACAATAAAAGCTGTAAATACGATGACTGAAATTGGACTTCCTGATACTAACAAAGCGCAAATGATAAATTGAGCCGCTCCAGCGTAAACTAAGATTGATAAAAGAGCAACTTCTACTATACTTAAATTGGACGAAGCTCCGACTATCCCCATCGCAATTCCAATACTGATGTAGCCAATTAAAGTTGGAACGCAATCTTTTACTCCCTGAGAAAATGTTGGGAGACTTTCTTCTTTATATAATTTGTTTGCTAATTCGACCATTGTTGCACCACCTTTGTTCACCAATAAAACCCGTGTCTGTTATGTTGTTTATTTGTATGTTATGATGAATACAAAAAAGAGTCAAGGAGATTTTCATGGAATTCATTCAAGGGGTTATTGCTAATAATCTTGCCAAAATAAGAAAAAGTCGTGGGTTGAGCCTAGATAACGTGTCTGAACTGACTGGAGTTAGTAAAGCCATGTTAGCTCAAATTGAAAACGGAAAATCAAATCCAACTGTCACTACGCTTTGGAAAATTGCGAATGGATTGCAGGTATCTTTTTCGGGATTTTTAAAAGAAAACGAACAGCCACAAATTGAAAAGATCAATAAAAATGAACTTAATCCGGTCATTGATGATGATGGAAACTATTTTGTATATTCGGTCTTTCCCTTTCATCCAGAAAAGAAGTTTGAAATCTTCACTGTCGACTTAAAACCGGGATTTAGACATGTATCCGAAAAGCATACAGGTGAAGAATATGTACTCATACAGCAAGGAACACTTACTCTTGATATACAAGGGGAGAAGTTTGAATTAAGTCCTGACGAAGCAATTAAATTTAACGCGAATACTGAACATATCTATAAAAATTCTTCAGATGAAGTGGTAAGATTCTACATTATTATCTATTATCCTGATTAACATTGCGTAACTGAGATGACCGGAATAATAACTCTTCCAATTGATTTTAAAGTTATTTATAATAGGTAACGAAGGAGGTGAAACAAGATGGAAAATGAAACAATGCTTAAGGAAATACTAAATGCATTTAATCTCTACTCTCAGAAGATAGATGGGAAGTTAGAGAAGATGGATATGAAGATTGGAAATATGGATATGAAGTTGAATGATATAGGAAAAGAAATGAAAACAGGCTTTGCTGATGTTAATAATAGACTAGATCGATTAACCGCGAGACAAGATGGTACACAAGCAGATATAATGGAAATCAAGGAAACCGTTCAATTTTTACACTCCAAAATCATTCAACACGAGAAAAAACTTCATAAACTAAGCCACCTACAATCTTAAATCCAACACGTTCCAATACTTACAGTGACGACCCGAATATCGGATTGTACCACTGAATAGTGATAAGCCAAAAGCCCAATCTAAACTTTTGATTGGACTTTTACTATGATTAAACAGATGGATGAGCCCCATCCCACACTACTTTCCGATAATGATCTGGATCTGTGTCACCCTCGGTGCTAATGATTAGAATTTTTGAATCTTGGTCCAATTTCAATTTGTTTTTTATATCCTTATGCATTTGATTTTTGGCTAATATACTCACTAATCCTATCCCTACTGCTGCACCGGACTCGCCTGAGACAATACGTGGGTCACAACCTAGTGGATTTGCAAGAACACGCATACCACGTGAAGCCGTGTAATCCGGGCAAGAAACAAAAGCTTCCGCATAATCCCGTAAAATACCCCAAGAAGATTTACTTGGTTCCCCACATGCTAACCCTGCCATAATCGTATTCAAGGATCCCGTTACGGCGTGTGGCATTACGATAGTGATATACGGTATAGCTTATCATCATTATCCTCTGGATTTCCACGCCCATCTGAATTATTACTAATAAAATAAAGATAGTTATCCTCAATCCGTACATCGCGAATTCTACCAAGGTCAGTGATAACTTCACGGTATTCACCTGTTTTGAGGTCGAATTCTAAGACAGCAGTTCCTCTTAATGCTGCAACATACAATTTACCATTATGATTGGCCATTCCAGACGGTGCCCAGGTTGATTCCTCACCAGAAGTGAATAGCGGTGAAACCATCCCATCTTGTTCTTCATGCCCCTCGATAATTGGCCATCCGTAATTTTGACCGGCCTCAATTCGATTTATTTCATCATTTGCACTGTTTCCGTGCTCACTGGCATATAGCGTTCCATCAGGCAACCAGGTCATTCCTTGAGGATTGCGGTGGCCATAGCTGTATACATATGAATCTGAAAACGGGTTATCATTTGGAGTCGAACCATCTAGATTCATCCTTAAAATTTTTCCGCCTAATGAACTAGGGTCTTGTGCTAGATCCGGTTCAGACGCATCACCAGCAGTTGCATAGAGCTTCCCATCGGGCCCCATTTTAAGCCTTCCTCCATGATGGTAAGAGCCACTTGGAATTTTATCAAGAAGCATGCCCTCTTCCATCCAAACATTATCTTCCAAATGAAGTGTAATAATGCGATTGAACTGCCCGGTACTGTCTTCATATGTATAATAGGCATAGGCTAAATTCGATTCCTGAAAGTCAGGAGCAAGCACAAACCCCAATAGCCCCGCTTCCGAAGCTGTTGCTAGATCTTTCTCAAATTCTACACGTTGCCTCTCCATTTCTCCATTTTCTATTTTCACGATAGAACCAGATCTTTCTGTCAGATAGAAAATATCATCAATTTTTTCAATTGACCATGGAGCATCGAGATTTTCCGCAACCACTTCCAATTCATCATTTTCTTGCTGATTCGGTGTAGTGTTTTGCTCGTTATTGTTATGCACCGCATCTTGCTGATTATTTGATGAACATCCAACTAATAAGAGAATAAGCACCGTGCATACAGTTATAATCTTTTTCAACGCTAATCACCCTTCCTGTCTTATTAAAAAATGTGTCCCAAAAGCAGACTAATAAGACGAATTTCCCCTAAAACAAACCTAAACTTTCAAGAAGAAGAAAGATACCTGTACAGATCAAAAGTATATATGTAAATACCGTAAAAATTCTTTGACTAAGATATTTGAAAATGATTTGCCCTATTAACAATCCCAGAAATACGATTGGAATCGCATAAAAACTTGCTTCCCAAACTTCTTTATTAGTTCCTGTAAAATAAATCTGTGTTAACAGACTAACGAAATATATAAACAGGTAATAGGCTAATGTCGTTGCTCTTAGTTTTCCTTTTTCTGTATCGGTTCCAGTGAAATAAAGTAACAATGGTGGCCCAGGCATACCGATACTTGTTGTTAATAAACCTGAAAATCCACCGACAATGTAATCCCTCCGTTTTGTTGATCGAACTTTGAAATTACATATCAATAGTAGGGTTAATAGTAAGAGAAGAATGCCAACTCCTAATTTAAATGTAGTTGCGTCAATAGAAAGAAAGATTAAAATGCCAAAAGGAACACCAACGATACTTCCTAAAGAAAATCTTTTCAGTTGAATAAAATCGATATCTTTTTTTATTTTATAAATGAGTGATACTGAAATAACCAAAGATAAAATAAGATTTAGTTGAATAGCTTCTTGCGGTAAAAACAACATAAGCAGGAACGGTGTCGCCATTATAGAAAAGCCAAAGCCTGTACTTGTTTGCAAGATAGAAGCCACTAAGATAATACATATAAAAATGAATATACTTCCCAAAATATACCTCCAAAATAGAAGACCTTCTAATTAGTACTGTGATTTTAAACTTTCTAAACCCTACTTTATCATATATATCCATTAGTTCTTCCTTGGATGCAAAAAAAGACCGGAACCTGATTGGATCCAGCCCTACTTTGTGTGGAAATTTGGAGAAACGAGGGGGAGAAACGGAGAAACGAGGGGACGGTTCGCATGTTCACCTAATTTTTTCCATAGAAAAACTTTGACGAATCACAAAAATAAGGAGCGATTTTAATAAATGGTAACAGATTGTCTAAAACATGTGAAAGATGGGCTACATACCCTTGATATTCCACATGTAGCCAAGCTAAATGATAATCAAGAACAATTGACCACATGCAAATGTGCATTTTGCCATTTAAGTGCGGATTACAGATTGTTCGATTAAAGGTCTTATAGAAAAAAAAAGAGCTTGATAAAGTATAATCTTAATGAGCCAAACCTGAGTTTGGCTCAAAACATATATTTGTTTCAGTCTATTTTATATTACCTATTTTTGATACTTCGCCTTAAATTCCTCATATTTTCCGATTATCACTTGTGTGATTTCGTTTGATTCATCCAGTTGGCAAATTTCCTTTAATACATGTAGTACACCTTGGTCTTGAATCATCTTTTGTAATTCAACTGATTCTGGATCCTCTTTCACGTCAAATAAGAGGCACGCTGCCACTGCACTTGCTAAGTTTTGGAAAGATAATCCCAGCTTTTGTGCTTCCACCATCGGTTTTACTAATCGATCATTAGGTCCAAGTTTACGGATTGGCGAACGGCCTACGCGAGTTACATCATCGTGTAAGTGTTTATTTTGGAAACGACCCAATATTTTTTCAATGTATTTTTGATGCTCTGTTTCATTTAATTGATAGCGTGTTGTTAAGTATGCTCCAGTTTCTTCTATTGTTGATTTAACTTTTTCATAGATAGCAGCATCATTCAATGTTTGATCAATGGTTTCTTTACCGTCCAAATAGCCAAAATAAGCTGTTACAGCATGTCCGGTATTAACCGTAAATAATTTTCTCTCAATAAAAGGCGCTAAATCTGCAACTTTCGTCATTCCTTCTACTGCTGGAATATCCATTGTGGTTTCAACAATCCATTCATAATAGGGCTCAACCAGTACATCAAGCGTATTCTTGTTATCTTGAATAGGTACAATTCGATCAACCGCCGAGTTAAAGTAAAATACATTACCCTCCATTTTTTTAATCTCATCTTGATCTAATCCTTTTTGGATATAGCCTTTCAATAGATCAGTTGCTGAAATTTGATTTTCACAAGCAATTACATATACTTTTTCATCCGATACACTTACTCTGGATTGCAGGCCTTTTGCAATTAATGGGGCAATGTGAGGTAAGATGTTTGGTCCAATTGCAGTTGTTATGTAAGTGGCATCTTCTATTGCCTTGATGACGTCATCCTCTTGTTTCATATTGTTCAATCCGGAAACATTATGAATTTCTGTCACTTCTGGTTCATCAGCTGCTGTTATAACTTTATACGCTTTTTCTGTATTTAATTTATCGATAATCACATCTGCAATGTCCACAAATGTTACATGATAACCCGCTTGTGAGAACAATGCTCCAATAAAACCTCTTCCTATATTTCCAGCACCAAAATGTACGACCTTTTTCATAAAAAATCATTCCTTTTCAAATTTTTCGTATAAAAAACGTAAAAATGCTTCTTCTAACTTTGTTCGGATCATCTGTTCATTTGCAGAAGTAAAGATCATCATGGTCTCTTTATTTTCAACCATAATCGTACTTACCATGCTTATAATTTCCAATTCAAGATTATTTAACGATTGCGGTGCAAGCAGCAAAAGAATCGTATGGACATCCATTTCCTTACCATCCATACCCAATAATCTGTATGGAAACTCTACATGTGCTATTTGAAAAGTGACTTCCTCCACCTGATCGTGCCGGCAGTGAAAGAAGGCCATATCCGTTTGGGGAATCCCCAATCCCCCTTTTGCTTCACGTTGCTTGAGTTGCAGAAAGACATCATCTGCATTCGTTACGCTTCCTTTTTGCGTTTCTATTCCTAGCATCTTCTTAATGAGGAGGTCGCAGGTAGGTTCATTTTCCCAATGACTGACGGAAAAATTGCGTAAGATGGTACGGATACTGTTTTGGCATATATCTACTTCCTCCATAAAAGTGTAAAGGTTCGTACTATTTTTATTAACCTTCTTTTCGTCACTGCTGTTTTTCACAGGCGGATGGCCGGAATCCCTTGTAATTTGTTGAATATGTGTGCCTAAATAGGCTTGAATTGACTCAATGTCTTTTTCATAGAGTAATGGATTTACAAAAACGTAATCGAAATCATCCTGTATAGGCAACAAGACAGTCGAAATAATAATTTGATATTGACGCCAATCAATGGTTTTGATTTCTTTTAGAGAAACAATATCAGTTGAAGTAATCTCAGGAATTTCATTTTTAATTCGACTTGCTAACATTTTTGAAGTACCGATTCCCGTAGGACACACGATTAAAGCATGTATTTGAACTTCCTCTTTTTTCAATTCCAATGCAGATCCAAAGTGAAGTACAATATAAGCAATTTCGTCTTCTGAAAATGACAGGTGAGTAAAAACCTTGTTAATACTGGTATGTACCGCTAAAAACAAAAGAGGATACATTTGTTTAATCTCTTCTGTTAAAGGATTAAAATAAGATAACCCTTTACTCATTCGATAAATGGTAGGTTCCATGTGGGCCATAAGCCCTTGAAACAAAGAAAAATCTGCTGATAAATCAACATTCATTTGCCCGGAAACATCGCGAATCATTTTCTTAACGGAGCGGCTAATGAGAATCTGATCATAGTAAGAATCCTCTGGTTCTATTAGTTTAGAGCCTCTTAAAACAGATACAAGATATGTGATTTCCTTATCATTCAACCTAATTGAAAAAGTTTCAAATAAATCATCCCGTATCTTAATGAGGAGTGAATATTCTTCGGAATTTTTTAGAAGGCCTATATCAAGTTTCACTTCAGATAGAGAATATCCCTTTTCAATCCTCTGCAAGGATATGCAAATATGAATGATGAAAGCAATATAATCTCTATCAGCTAATTTAAGCTGTATTTGATTTATATATGGATAAACAATCTTGTCGATCATTTTTAAATAATCTTTTTTTATGAAAAATAAGATGATGTTATTTTGTAACTTGTCGTTTGAAAGAAGAAATAGACTTTCGATTAATTCATCATTAAAGTAAATAAGTAAATAACTAACTAAAGCCTCTCTTTTCGCTTCTTCTGATCCAATGATTTCGACTCCCACGCCTTTTTTTCGATTAATAGATATTTCATAGTCTTTCAACCACTCTGTCAGATCATCTAAATCTGTTCCTAATGTCGTAATCGAGATGCCAAGTTCTTTAGCTAATGGTGCTAACTTGATCGGTCCATCTGCATCTACTAATTTTATATAGGCTAGAAGTCTCCTTTCCTCTAATGAAAGATCAATTGGATTAATTTTCGTTAATTCTTGAATCAGTCGATAAAAGTTTTGATTGGATCCTATAATCGATAGCCCATTATTATTTTCTATTGTTAAATCGAATTCATATAGGAGCTTTTCAATGCTTTTTAAATCCCTTTGGATGGTTCTTGTACTGACATGCAACAAATCTGCAATAGAAGAGATTGTATGCTTTCCACTACTTTTTACCATCAATTCAACTATTGCCTTCTCTCGTGTTGTCATGATCATGCCCATCAACTCATTTCAAACAATTTCATTTACTAAATGATTGATTTTAACATATCAAATAAAAAGGAAGAAGAAAGATGCATTCTGCATCTTTCTTACTTTACTTACTTATCAAATGAAGCCCCAATAATATCTAAGATTTCATCAACTGTTTTAGCAGTTGCCATTTTTTCAACATTTTCCATTTCAGAACATGTAATCGCAATTGCGGATAGTATTTCTAAATGTCCGCCATCCTTACCAGCAATTCCAAAAATCAAACGAGCTTTTTGTCCATCATAATCTACACCGTCTGGAATTTGAATGATAGTAACACCTGATTTTAAGACGCTTTTCTTCGCCTCATCTGTACCATGTGGTATCGCTACATCATTACCCATATAGGTGGTTGTCATTTGGTCTCTTTCAATCATGGCATCAATGTAAGACTCTTCTACGTAACCGCCATCTACCAATACCCGTCCAGCAAAACGAATCGCTTCTTCTTTTGATGAGAATTGTTTGTTCAAGAAGATATTTTCTTTTCTTAAAACACCTTCATTGGTTGGTGTTGAATCAACTACTATCTCATCATTGGGATTCTCTTCAATAACATCCTCCGTTTTCAATCGATTAATCAATTCATCATATTTTGGACTGGATAAAAAGTTTTCAACTGAAATATGATGAGCATTTGGCACTTTTTGTTTTGCGCGTGGTGTTAGCTCTTCTTGTGTAATAACCAGTTTTGCATCACTTGGAAGATTGCTTATAGAAGTATTGGTAACCTTCATATTTAATCCAGCTTCTTTTACTTTTTTTCTTAAAAGTGAAGCACCCATTGCACTTGAACCCATACCAGCATCACATGCAAAAATGATATGGTTGATATCAGTAGTGTCGAATTCTCCATTTGATTCCTTATTAGCAGCTAACGCACCTGCTACACTACTTTTCTTGCCTTTCATTTCTTGCATTTTTTGTGAAGCTTCTTCAATATTTCCTTCTTTTGCTTTACTTGTTTTTAATACAAGAGAAGAACCAATAAATGAAACAATTAACGCCACTGCTACACCGGAGATATTAGCAAAATAGTTCCCGGCAGGTGTTACAGCAAGAATCGCCAGAATACTTCCAGGTGAAGATGGAGCTACTAAACCACCACCGAGGACAGTTAAGGTAAATACTCCACTTATTCCTCCTAAGACAACGGCAATTATTAAAAGTGGATTCATCAACACATATGGGAAGTATATCTCATGAATTCCACCAAAGAAATGAATGATACTCGCACCGGGAGCAGTTTGTTTTGCCGTTCCCTTTCCAAAGAACCAATAGGCCAGCAGGACCCCCATACCTGGTCCAGGGTTTGCTTCAAGCAGGAACAAAATTGAACTTCCAGTTTGTTTTGCCTGTTCAAGTCCAATTGGTGATAATACTCCATGATTAATTGCATTATTTAAAAATAGTATTTTTGCTGGTTCAATGATAATGCTAGTTAATGGAAGAACACCTACATCTAACATCCACTCCACACCAGTCACTAACCATCCAGTAAGCACAGTTACTCCAGGTCCGATTAACAAGTATGAAAGAATAGCAAGTATTCCACCTAAGATTCCGGATGAAAAGTTATTGACTAACATCTCGAATCCAGTTTTAATTTTTCCTTCTATTAAGGAGTCAAACTTTTTAATGACCCATCCGCCTATCGGACCCATGATCATGGCTCCTAGGAACATTGGGATATCTGCGCCAACAATGACACCCATTGTTGCAATCGCACCTACGACCCCTCCGCGAGTGTCATAAATAAGTTTACCGCCTGTGTAACCGATCAGTAATGGTAATAAATATGTTACCATTGGACCTACTAATGAAGCCAATTCCTCATTCGGAAACCATCCTGCTTCAATAAATAGAGCTGTAATTAATCCCCATGCTATAAACGCTCCGATATTTGGCATTACCATTGAGCTTAAAAAGTTGCCGAATTTCTGAACGCCAACTTTAATTCCTTTTTCTTGTTGAGCCATTTTGACCCACTTCCTTTCAAAAACATACATCCTATAAATAAATTTTAAGATATAAACCGCTTTCAAACAATGAATAGTAGAACTAATTTTGTCTTACTTCACTGCGTCAAAACTTTTTCGAAGTGAGAATCCTCCTTTTTTTGATTAAAAAAAACATGAAATCAATATATTAATGTGTTCATTTGCGTGTAATTTTATTCTGAAGGGTCTTGGGGATATTGTTCAAAACAAAAAGACTGGATCGGTAATGGACCCAGTCTGAAATTGATATTGATTTTTTGTTAACTCCATCACTATTAAAAAATAACATTTTTAACAAAAGTTGAAGTTTTTCAATCGAAAGATAATAAGAACCATCAAACTGACATATAATAAATAAAACTCGCTAATTGCGAGCCTATAAGGATCAAGGGGAGAATAGGGTTAACTTTATATTAGTCAAGGAATCTAAATTCGACTCCCATTCAGGTTTGAAGAAAACCAAGTTCCTATAAGAATAAGATTACGAACGCTTTCCAGTGCCACCTACATCTCTAGTTACATCTTTTCTTTCATCTTTTGTCATTTTTAGCACCTCACTTATTTTGTTAAACATATCTTGTCCACGTATAGGAGGCGATATACATGAACACGGGAAAAAAGAATAATGCCAATAATACTAAGGTTGTGTATATGGGCTTTGACGACAATTACACAACGGAAACAGAAGGTACACCGAAAAATGATGGATATGTATATGTTAAAGTAGGCTTTAAAAAGGAGAATTTTGAAAAGATACAGTCCTATACAACATATGCCAATGTGGAAGCTATAATGGATAAAATAAATGTTGAATATACCCCGGAAGATTTCATCAAGGGGGCAACCATGTATTTTATCGATTCCATGCTAGACAACATTGATGCTCATCAACCTAAAGAAATAACCAGAAAATTGTATGAATCTCTTCCTGAGTTTCTTCCCATTTTAAATGAATCAGCCAAACAACTGGGAAATACTCCAAAGGTAAATGTTGAACCGCTTATTAATTATCATGATGGCTTGATTAAAAATAATATGAAGAAAATAATGAAAGAACGAAAAATTACTCAAAAAGAACTTTCAGAAATGACAGGCATCGATAAAAGTAATTTATCAATTTATATGAATAATAAATCACAACCATCTATAGAATTCTTTCTTAGAATTTGGCATGCCCTTGATTATCCGCCCCTTAACCAAATTTTATATAGAGAAAAACCTTGTGATGCTTAAGCATCTCTTTTTTTGCATCATGGTTAAAAATTTTTAACTTTTATTAATAATTTTTAATAAAATGTCATAAGACACGCACCTAACTCAATATCCTAGATCATAGCTACCAAAGGGAGTGGGTTTAAATGGAAAATGGAATAGGTTCTATTTATTTCATGATTTGGAAGACAGGTCTACTTTTCTGCGATGACAAAAAGACAGTCGCGTGAGGGTTTGCGATTAAGCCTCTCATAGGGGGAGGTGCAACTGATGGACATGAGTACAGCAATGTTTATGATAGCATTAATAACTTTAATCGTCCTATTAATCGATAAAATAAAAGAGTAATCCACCCTGCTGTTTGGCGACACGGGTGAGTACTCCCTAGTATAAAACCTTATTACTGCTAATCACTTACTTTATGCATCGCATTTATATAGATAACCGTAGTGTTGGCGTACTACGGTTATCTGGGTCGCCATGATAATGTTCTATAATTGCCGCTAAGATAGGAAGTAAAATTAACTGCCCTGTTGCAGTTGCTGCAATTAATATTCCTACAGCAAGACCTCTTCTTTTCTCAAACCATTGATTCGCTACATACTGGACTTACTACTGTTAAAAAAAGACTCGATCCAAGCCCAATAATAAAGTCCCAAATAATGATCATCTGCCATGACTGGCCACGGGATTCCGATTTCAGGCGAGATATTATCAAGCAATCTTAAAAAGTTAGTTAATGAGTTTGGCAAAGTTTCCATTCCTGACTACCCGCAAAACTGTATGTAGTGTGAAACATTAATCAATTGTTCATAGCCGATTATTCTTAGGGAATAATCGGCTTTTAACCCCCTTTTATGATTATAGATAATAACCCATCATCATCTTTTTTAGACAGTTGAATATATAAATTGAAGGTTACTGTATAAAATATCCTGAACTACATATTAATAAATTGGAAATAATTTAGACGTTAAAAAGGGTGATTAAGTGGATAACGATAGAAATAAAAAACCAATAGGAAAAGATATTAAACAGGAGCAGTTAGATGAATACCGTATTAAAAATACAGGAAACCCACTAACTACAAATCAAGGTAGAAAAATATCAAACGATCGTCAGACCTTAAAAGCCGGTGAACGTGGCCCTTCCTTACAGGAGGATTGGCATTACTTTGAAAAAATGACGCATTTTACGCAGGAAGAGCAGCCAGAAAGAGTGGTTCATGCAAGAGGTTACAGTGCCCATGGAGAGTTTGAATGCTATCAGTCGATGAGGCACGTGACAAAGGCCTGCCTTTTTCAGGAACCTGGGAAAAAGACCCCTCTAACTATCCGTTTTTCTACCGTACAAGGACCCAGAGGGTCTTATGACACAGCAAGGGACTTACGTTGTCAGGGAGTTAAGTTTTATACAGAAGAAGGAAATTATGATTTAACTACCATTGAGAAGGAAATTATGATTTAACTACCATTGCTATGCCTGTATTAATTAATCAAGATCCAATGAAATTCCCAGAAGTGATGCACGCTTATCAAGCTAAGTCCGATGATGATATTCCAACAGCTACCGGTGCACATGACCGTTTTTGGGATTATGTGGCCAATAATCCAGAATCAATTCATATGGTTACGTGGATCATGTCTGACCGGGGCCTTATAAGAAGTTACCGAATGATGGAATCGTGGTCCATTAATACATATTTATTTGTTAACGATAAGAATGTCGCAACCTTTGTTAGATTTGTCTGGAAGCCTGTTCTTGGTGTTCATTCCCTCCTTCAGGATGAAGCAATTAAATTAGGGGGAATTGATCCAGACTTTCACCGCAAGGATTTAAGAGAAGCAATCGACAAGGGATTTTATCCAGAATATGAATTAGGTGTACAACTGATTCCGCTTGAAGATGAGTTTAAATACGATTTTGATATTCTTGATCCTGCAAAGTTTTGGCCAGAAGAACTCATTCCTGTTCAACTAATCGGGAAGATGACATTAAATAGAAATATCGAAAATTACCATACTGAATCAGAACAAGTAGCCTTTAATCCTGCTAATGTTGTTCCAGGTATTGGTTTTTCCAATGATCCCGTATTGCAGGGAAGGTTAATCGCTTATCATACTGCACAAGTACATCGATTGGGAACACCAAATTTCGAAGAATTACCTATTAATAAACCGATTTGCCCATTTCATAATAATCAAAGACGTGGCCCTATGAGGTATCGAATTGATGTTGATCAAGTGAATTATCATCAAAATTCGCTGGCAAATAATACACCATTTGAGACTCCCCCAGAACAAGGCGGATATGAACATTATCCTAAAAAGGTAGATGGGCATACGATCCGTGGCCGGAGTGAATCATTTAACGATTTTTATTCGCAAACGAGAATTTTTTGGAATAGCTTGACACCTATTGAAAAGCAACACACGATTGAAGGATTCACCTATCAACTAGGAAAAGTTATTAGTGAATCTGTCCGTCAGCAAAATATTAATTTACTGGTCATTGTAGATAAGGACTTAGCAAGCATCGTTGCTGATAATATTGGTGTCGACCGTCCAAAGGGCAGCCACGTTTCAGTTTCTACAAGCTACCCCTCACTGAGTCAGGCCAGCACACCTAAATACACAGCTACACAAAAAGTAGGCGTGTTGATTGGCAATGGGTTCAATAGTGCCGAGGTTACAAATATACTTAACTTACTGCAGCAAAATGGAGTTCTTATCGTGATTGTTAGTGATAAAATGGGCATAGTGACAGGAAGTGACGGCACACAAATTAAGGTGAATCAAACGTTTATAACATCAGATCCTCTTTTGTTTGACTCGTTATATGTTGTTGGGGGAAGTGAAACGAACGTTAACCTTAATAAAAGTATTAATAAATTCTTTGTTGTAGCATATGAGCATTACAAACCGATTGGGGTGGCAACAACTGGTCAGTCATATGTTACCACATCAGCACAGAATAACTTAGCTGGAGTCGTTTTTTCTGCAAACAATCCTAACTTTGGGAAGGATTTTATTACTGCTATTGCCCAGATGCGTTTCTGGGATAGAATATAGTTTCTCACAGGGAAATAACAAAGTTATTTCCCTGTTTTACGTACTTATTCACCTGTTATTAAGTCCTTCCTTCCACCTTCTCACTTCCGATCCCTCTCAAACCCAACTCCCCTAATGCTTCATGTCCACTCAATCCAAATTCAGGATTTAGTCTTTTTTTATTAACGTCAGTACCCGACTTTGTTGTCTTTCAACATTATTATCGCCCTGCCAAAAAGTCCTTCCCCGCCTTCTTCCCCCTCACACTCCCCTCAAACCCTTGCGGCTCTTGGACTCTTACCTCCTAACACTTCATTCCGCCACTCTTCCTTCTGCTACATAGTTCTTCCCCAAAACCCCCATTTTCGCCCTCCTTTTTCTGTTCTGGCTTGTATCGAATATTCGGACAACGTTAAATAGATGTTCCCTGAACGGGAACAAATAAGAAAAAAATTGAAAAAGATACTGAAAAACCCTCTTTTCTCAGCACTCTCTTTCTTCTTTCCCGTGTACTTTCGAACTGTATAGAAAATGTTCTGGGCAAGAACTGAACCACGCTACGGACAAGGGATTGGAGGGATATCGAACAAAAGAAAAAGGACTGGATCGTATTGAGTCCAGCCCCGATATAATATTGATGTTTTATTGAAAAACCAATTGAGTAACGATTGATTACATAATAGACTGCCTGCTACTCTTCCCGCTTCCTTTCCCGTTAAGAAGCATGGTATTGATCCCACCTTTATTAGGAAAAGCCCTCGTTACTCGAATATAGTATTTGTATTTGTGAAATGTATTTTCCTTTCAATAACATCTACCAATGTAAATTGATTCAGTTTTTTATTTTCAATCATAATCACCCCCAATTTGATTGAGCACTCATTTTATTAACTTTCTAATTACATACTTTGCAAAGTGTTTCTAAATGATAACGGATTACTTCCTTAACCTTTTCTGAGGAGTACACATCAGGTCTTAATAGAGCATGAATTGACAAACCTTCAATCAATGCTGATAGCCTACTTGTTTCTAATTCTACATTAATTGACTCGGGTAAAAGCCCTTGTAAAACTAACATCTGAATCATAGAATTCGCTAATTCATACGTTCCGTTAGTCATTTCATCTTTTTTTTCTTTTAATGTATCACTTGTAAGTGAGCGAAGTGCAAAAATCCACCAAACACTCGTTTCAATTTTCTTTTTTTCGTCAATTGGCACAAGCTCTAATAGAACTTCCTCAACTGCTTGCAATGGGTTTTCTGACCAATTTTTACTTTGAGAACGTTTTTTTCCTTCTTCCAGGTAATAATTCATGATAAATAATAACATTTCATCCTGTGTTGAAAAATAATGTCTTAACGCACCAGAGGACATCCCTGCTTCAGTTGCAACTCTGCGTATTGATGCTTTCTCAAACCCTTCTTGCTTAATAATATTCCATGCAGCTTCTGCAATCGACTTCCTCTTTTGCTCATGATTAACAATCTTTGGCATTATTAAAACCACTTCCCTTATTTAACACAGTGTGTTATTATCTTTTTAGCACATTGTACTATAATAATACCACATATTAAAAAGGAGGTACTATTTAATTGATAGAAACGATTGAAGCAATGATGCCATCTTCATTAATAGACATATCAACAGCCTTAATAATTATTTCCATTTGTGCCTTAGTTGACATATTTAGTCCTGGTGTACTCGCTGTAACAGCCTATTTATTATTGACACAACCTAATCAATTATCTTCTCGCTTGCTTGTTTTTCTATCTATTACGCAATTAGGCTACTTTGTAATGGGTTTATTACTATACTTTGGTGGAGAATCACTATTGACGAGAATCGAACAATTATCTGAAATTGACTTCATCAATTGGTTTTATATCCTTTTTGGAATGGTTCTTGTTCTAATTAGCTTCAGTAAACCAAAAGATACTACAAAAAAACGTTTAATTTCAATTATACCCACAAACACAACTATCAAAGGGATGATCATATTAGGAAGCATTGTTTTTCTAATTGAATTTGTAACTGCATTGCCTTACTTTTATTCAATTTTATTAATGGATCACCTAGCAATAGAGCCTACTCCTTCTATCTTAATTATAACTGGGTACAATCTTGTAATGGTGCTTCCTTCACTACTGCTTTTAGGAGTTAATATTGTGCTTAAAGACAAACTACATCAATTTCTAAATAAAATCAGGTCAAAATTAAATGAAGCTCCAATTTCTTCACTCTTAGTAGCGATAGGAGTAGTAGGTGCAGTTTTTTTCAACATCGGTCTTAGAGGCATATTAAATTAAAAAAATTTTAATGAGGTGTTCATCATGAAAGAAATTATTAGTGGACTTAGTTTACTATTCCTTATCCAAGGAGTAGGAGGGCTAATTAATCATCTAACAAATGGAGGTAAAAGCTGGTTTTTAGTTAATTATGTTGATGCCTTTCAAGGATTTGAAATCATTTTAAACATTGTATTTATTATAGTTGGCGGGGTCATAGGTTTAGCATCTCGTAAAAAAGACGACTCTACTAAAAGTGAAAATTAAAATGTACAAATTTACACTACAGCGGAGGAATTCTCACCACTTCCGCTGTTTTCCCTTTACTTTGCCTTTTAGAAAAGAAAAGGGACGAAGTCCTACTGGACGGACCCGCCCCGAATTTTGATTGATTTTTTATTTAATAAACCGATTGATTAAATGTCGGACTGCCCGCTGTTCTTCCCGCTTCAATTGCCATTTGGATACCAACTATTTAACAGCAGGTACCGACTTTTTAGCATGGAAACCAACTTTTTAGCAAGGAGATATAATAGAAAAAAGAATAAAGAGGTAAAAATGAAACCCCGATTCTAGTCCATCACTCATTTAAAATACTTCATTGTATAAGTGCAGCCTTCCACTCAATGTAGTTTCTTTCCTATGAAAATTCCCCTTACTCTTTTACTGCTGGTGGTCCAAATACTCCTCGCTGAAGATCTCGAAATGCCTTCCGGATTTCTTCTGCTGTATTCATTACAAATGGTCCACCAAATGCAATTTCTTCCCGAATAGGAACACCTGAATATATCAACACTTTAGAACGAGTTTTTGCTTTTATTTTTAATTCACTTTGGTTAGACTCTGAGCCTTCTTCATTAAAGGATATTGTAGCTGCTCCTGTTTTACCTATCTTTGTCTTACTTTCTCCGAATTCCATCTCTCCTGCCAACATGTACAAGAATGAATTGTGATTCTCAGGTAAAATATGTGTATACTCAGTTCCTTCACGAAGGGTAACTTCCGCCATTGTAATAGGTACCAAACTATTCATTGGTCCTTTTACCCCTGCAATATCCCCTGAATACACTCGAATCGAACCACCTTCAAGGTTCACTACAGGAGCATCTTCAACATAGATGTTTTGATAAGCTGTTTCTGTACGCTTCAAACTTTTTGGAAGGTTTAGCCATACCTGTAATGTATGAATCAAGTCATCATCATAAGCCTCTTCCGCATGTCTAGCTGCCCATCCAGCATTCATATATTGAACATCACCTGCATTTAAAAGGCTATAGCCACCCGCATTATCTATATGTTCAAGCCTTCCATCAACAACATATGTTACAGTTTGAAAGCCTCGGTGAGGATGATCGGCAAAGACTCCACGCTTATACCAGTCTTCGGCCATAAGAATAAAGGGAGAAAATTCTTGATTCCTCTCAGGATTAAGAATTACTCCTTGTTGGACATGTGGATAACCATTTTTATTATATGTTGGATACCAAAAATCTCTTATTTCTCTACTAAATGTTGATTTATTAGACATTTCAACTCCTCCTTGATTGGATCTATTTCACCGTGCGATTAAACATATTGATAAACCAATTTCTCTGCTGTTTCAGTTACTTTACGCATTCCATTTTCAATGATTTCCTCTGCTTTATTAGGACTTGCATTATGTCCCTCAATAACAACCTCATCAGTAACTTGCATACCAAACATTCCAGCAAATATGCTTCTCATATAATTCACAGCATGTTCCATCTTCTGCATTTCCGGTGAAGAATAATACCCACCTCTTGCATTCATTAGAATAATCTTTTTCTCCGGCATTAAGTAGACTGGTGAACCATCTGGACCGTATTTGAATGTGTAACCCGCTTCATCAATATAGTCGATAAATGTGTGAAGTTTTGCAGGGACAGTTAAATTCCACAATGGGAAAACAAATACAACTACATCTGCCGTAGCAAACACATCTTTCGCTTTTTGTTTCGCAGCTAGAAGACGTTGTTCTAATTCCGATAGTTCTTCGCCACTTTGTAATTTTCCGAAAGCATCAAATAATTCTTGCCCAAAGTATGGCATATCTTCTTCAAAAACATCATAGACAGTCACATTTAGATTATTTGCCTCTTTTATAGACTCCATGAAAGTTTCATACATTTTACTAGATACACCCTGAGATGCCGGGCGATTATTTGCTTTAACTACTAATAAATTCATTTAATAAATCCTCCTAAATTCCTGTTCCCACAATAAAAGGGAATTAATTTTACAACTATTGCATACGCAACACTTGTTGTATAATCAAATTATAGATATGATCTGTTCACCCCTCAAGCAACAAAATCTTCACTTTGTTGCATAAGCCACAAATCACGAAAAATGTCTTATCATTCTGAAATGGAGGTATTTTAATGACTGAGGAAAACACGGATTTGCGTTCCATTCGAACAAGGAAATTCATTTTTGATTCCTTTGTAGAGCTCTTGGAAAAAAAGGAGTTCAACAGTATCAAAATCAGTGATATTACAACAGGAGCCATGATTAATCGGGCAACTTTTTATCGTCATTTTCTCGATAAATATGATTTGCTGGAAAAAGTGATAAAAGAAGATTTACTGGAGAATGTACTAAAGGAATTGTCGAATAATGAAGATTTCAGCGAGGAAATGCTAAAGAGTTTGTTCTTATCTATTACTACATTCCATATGGGCTTATCAACCCGATGTCAAAAAAGTTATCATGATATGAGCGTGAATATCGAAGCCATATTAAAAAAGGAGCTTGAACAGATTATCTTACAATCTCTATTAAAGAAGTATCAGGATGTGAGTAATGAAAAGCTAAGCATACTGGCCACGATGTTAAGTTGGATGATATACGGAGCTTCAATAGATTGGAAACAGAACAGTAGTAAATCACCAGAAGGGTATTTAGAAGATGCAAGTTTGGCTATTAGAAAGTTGTTAAAGAATGAAATAGTGTAGATTCTTTTCAGTAAAATGGCGTTACTCCAAGTGGAAATAACGCTTTTTGCTCTTAATACAGCAATTTTTACAGTATGGATAACAATTATATCGGATATTTGAAGCATTATTAGACCAGTAATTATTAAATCAAAAAGACTGGATCACTATTAGACCCAGCCTGGTTTCGTATTGATTTTACGATTGAATAAGACTACCCACTGCTCTTCCTGTCCCCTTTGCCGTTTAGATTCCTTCTATTTAGCAGTAGGAACCAATTTTTTAGCGCGGGGAAGAGGAAAGTAACAGCTATATATAATAGAAGAAAGAATAAGGAAGCAAGAGGATAAAGCCTTAACTATTACTCCCCTGTTTCAGCAAATCGTTTAATCCTTTCACCAATCTCATCACGAACACGCTGAAAAACCGCCCATTTTTCCTCTTCCGTTCCTTCTGCTTTTGCAGGGTCATCAAATCCCCAGTGTTCCCGTCTTACATTAGGCGGTGTAACAGGGCATTTATCCTTTGCATCACCACAAAGAGTAACAGCTAGGTCTGCGTTATTTAGTATTTCAGGTTGGATAATATCAGAAGTTTGGTTTGAAATATCAATTCCTATTTCTTTCATTGCTTTAACCGCATTCGGGTTTAGTCCGTGTGCTTCAATTCCAGCACTTTTAACTTCCCATTCATCTGGATTTAAGCATTTTTTTGCCCATCCTTCAGCCATTTGGCTTCGGCAAGAATTCCCAGTACATAGAAAATAGATTGTTTTTTTGGCCATAGCTCATTCTCCCTTAGAAAAATAGTAATGAAATATAAAGTCCAATTAACGAAAAGAATAGGATTGGTATTGTTAAGACAATCCCCGTTTTAAAGTATGTTCCCCACGATATTTTTACTCCTTTTTGTGATAATACGTGAAGCCATACTAATGTGGCAAGGGAACCAATTGGAGTGATTTTGGGACCTAGATCGGATCCAATGACATTTGCATAAATAAGACTTTCTCTTATTAAACCTGACGTGTTCGTTTCTGCAATTGCTAAGGCATCAATCATAACAGTTGGCATATTATTCATAACCGCAGATAATATAGCTGCAATAAAGCCCATTGAAACAGTAGAGATAAACAATCCTTCCTCAGCCACATTTTCAATCACACTTGCCAAGACAGAAGTGAGTCCCGCATTCCCTAACCCATAAACAACCACATACATTCCAATCGAGAAAAATACAATATTCCAAGGAGCCCCTTTAATTGCCGCCTTCGTATTAACGGCTTTACTTCTTCCAGCCATTAGAATAAAGAGAACCGCAATAATCCCTGCTACAATGGATACAGGGATATTCACGAATTCACTAGTAAAATAACCAATTAGTAACATCACTAGAACATACCATGAAAGGTTAAACAACTTTTTGTCTTTAATCGCTTCTTCTGGTTTTCTTAATTTTGATAGATCATATGTTTTAGGTATATTTCTTCTGAAATAAATAAGTAGAACTGCAATCGTTGCAATTAGCGAAAATATGTTTGGAATAATCATTCTTGAAGCATACTCAAGAAATCCAATTCCAAAGAAATCAGCAGATACAATATTCACTAAGTTACTTACTACAAATGGTAGTGAGGTTGTATCAGCAATAAAGCCACTAGCCATAATAAACGGAAATACCATTTTTTCTTTAAAATTCAAGTTTCGAACCATTGCAAGTACAATTGGTGTTAATATTAATGCCGCTCCATCATTGGCGAATAAAGCTGCAACAATGGCACCTAAAATACTTACGTAGACAAACATTTTAATTCCATTTCCCTTTGCAATCCTCGCCATATGTAGAGCTGCCCACTCAAACAAACCAATTTGATCGAGTATTAATGAAATAAGGATGATTGCAACAAACGATAATGTTGCGTTCCAAGTAATATCTATCACTTCGAAGACATCACTGAAACTAACAACTCCTACTAAAAGAGCGACGATTGCACCACCACAAGCAGACCAACCGATATTTAACCCTTTAGGCTGCCATATTACTAAAACTAGAGTTGCTACAAAGATTATGATTGCAAGTAAAAGCGTTGTTGACAAAATAATTCCTCCAATTTAACAACAAGAAATTCGAGTACCGTTTTCTTCAAGTGATATTAATTTATAATCTTGATTAGGTAGTTGATCAAGAATGGGTTTAATAAATGGATAATACTCATTTCCTTTATTTACTGAATAAAATATCCATTGTCCTCTCCTTTCTTCCGTAACTAATCCTAAATCTTTCAATTTACGTAAATGTTGGCTGATAGATGGCTGACTAGATTGAAATATCTCAACAAATTCACAAACACAACAAGCCTGATTATCAATTAACTTCATCATTGTCAGCCTTGTTTTATCGCCAAGCAATTTTAAAATTACAGCAGCATTCTCCATTTCAATGGTTGTATGCAACACCTAATTCCCCCCTTGAAATTCTAAAACCCACATAATCATATAACTATATACTTATATATTCAAGAAAAAAAAGTATCAAACTAACTTTCCTTCCTCTTTTAAATCCTTATACGCATTTGTAAAACGTGCAAATGAAATGTTCCCAAGTGTACTTTTATTTTTCTGAAATAGACGCTCGAACGTGATTTCCTTTGCCTTTTCTAAGGTGCATTGTCTACTAAAGAATACTTCATAGCATATCTAAAATTAATTATGAGGTTTGATTTCAATCCATTCCATTTTCATCTTTCCTCTCATTAAGTATGTTAAAGAAGATTACTTCGACTTTGTAATTTGGATATTTGCTGTATGTAAAACACAGAAGCATAAATTAACACGTTGTACCTAATATTTTTTCCATTGCCATTACATCTACAAATTTGCCATCAAGAATTCCTTGATTCTTAAATACCCCCACTTGGCGGTACTGCAATTTGTTATATAAGCCTTGACCTAAAAGATTGAATGGGAAAGTAAATAAAACCAACTTATAAAAATTGTTATTCAATGCTTCTATTTCAAGTTGTTTTAGCAATTTTTGACCCGCTCCCTTACCTCTAAAGTCACGATGGATATAGACAGAAATTTCACCTACTCCTTTATAGGCATCTCTAGGATTATATGGACTTATGGCTGCCCACCCGATGATGTTTTTTTCTTCATTCTCTGCGACTAACCCAACGTATCTACCTTGATGATTGTTAAACCAAGAATGGATATAGTCTCGATCTTTCTTTCTAGTCTCGAGTGTGGCAACCCTGTCAACTATTCCTTGATTGTATATCTCGAGAACCTCTAACAAGTCTTTGATTTCGACCTTTCTAATGATCATTAAGCACCCTCCTTTAATTGTTATTATCAATACTTGATAAAGTCAAATGTTTTTCCAAAAGAAAACCACTATTTATTTAGTGGTACAACAACCAGAACCATCTCCATCATTCATCCTCATGGCACTCAATAAGATCTGTAAACTATCTATAACCTGATTCTTTTTATCATTTGGAATGAACCCTAAAATCTGCCCAATGTATTGATTCATTTGACCGGAGATTTCGTTTGCTTTTAATTGCCCTTCTTCAGTAAGCAATAAAACAACATAACGTCTATCGTTAGGATCAGGGGTTCGAGAAACATACCCTAATTCCACCACTTTATTGATTTGCCTACTTAGCATTCCGGTATCCATAGATAATTTCTCAGCCAGATCAATTAAGGAAATGCGAGGACTTTTACCCAATTCATATATAATGTGACTTTGAAGGACTGTTATTCCACAGCATTCTGAACCTTTACGCTGTAACAAACCAAAATCACGAACCAATTGTTGAAGAATTTCTCTGATCTCAATTGCTTCTTTAACACTCATTTTTTCAGTCACCTCACAGTAAATGACACAAACAACAATTGACATTGTCAACTATTTTTTCCAAGAGTTTGAGGAAGAATACATGGGGCAACTGAAAAAGCACTGGATTCAGACTGAACCCTTACTGGGTAAAGGA